>JANRIW010000025.1:0-98275 GCA_033764505.1 Gemmatimonadales bacterium | reverse complement strand
TTCAGGGTGGACCGATCGACTGGCCGATCGCCGAGCGAGTCGTCCTGGCGGAGTGCGCGGCCGCGCTGGCGATCGTGCCAGTGGCCCTGACCAACGCCCACCGGCTCGGTGTGCTCGACCCGAACCCGCGGGCCCTCCGGCCCGCCCCCGAACCGGCGCGGGCGGCGGATTGGGCGCTCCTCGCGGGTATTGCCCTGCTGGTTTCGCTGATCGACGTCCACCCGGGAACCGACGAGATCCGGACCAGTTTCCTGGTGATGGTCCCCATCGCGTTGGCCGGGCTCCGGCACGGCCCGCGGGTCGTACTCGCCACCACGCTCCTCACCAACCTCGCTTACGTGCTGGCGGTCACCCTGCTGGCGCGGCTCGATCCGGCGCCCGGCTATCAGTCCTTCCTGATCGGGGTCAACCTGGTGTCGCTCCTCGTGGCGGCCATTGCCGGGGCTCGCAGCCGCGCGGCGGAACTCTCCCGGGAGCGCGAACGGATCTATCGGCTGGTGGCCGACAATTCGACCGACGTCATCGTGGTCATCCGGGCCGATGGCACCTGCGAGTATGCCTCGCCCTCGACCGAGGCGGTCTTTGGCTGGGCGCCGCGACAGCTCGTGGGTGGCCACCTCCGGCCCCTCATCCACGAAGAAGACATGGACCGGAGCGTGCGCGACTTCGAGCGGTCCTTCGCCGACGATCAGCTGCCCGCCACCACCCTCCGGATCCGATGCGCGGATGGGAGCTATCGATGGGTCGAGCGAACCGCCCGGGCCTTCATCGATCCGGACGAACCCGAGACTCCGAAGGTCGTGGCCGTCGTCCGCGACATCACCGATCGGCAGCATCTCGAGGACAGCCTCCGGCAGTCGCAGAAGCTGGAGAGCGTCGGCCGGCTGGCCGGGGGCATCGCGCACGACTTCAACAACCTGCTCACCGCCATCCTCGGCCACTCGAGTCTGCTCCAGGAGGACGACCGCCTCCCGGCCGACGTCATCGGGCAGGTCGACGAGATGCGCCGAGCCGCTGAACGAGCCGCGGGCCTGACCGGGCAGCTCCTGGCTTTCGCGCGGCGTCAGGTCACCGTGCCCCAGGTCGTCGACCTCAACGCGCTGACGACGAGCATGCAGCGACTGCTCGAACGGGTTCTCGGCGAAGATATCCGACTCGAGACCCAGCTCGGCGACGACTTGGGCCGGGTGCGGATCGATCCCGGGCAACTGGAGCAGGTGTTGCTCAATCTGGCCGTCAACGCGCGCGACGCGATGCCGGAGGGCGGCCGGCTGACCATGCGAACGTCCACCCGACGAAGCCGGGCCCGGACGCCCTTCAACCCGGCCACCGGCACGGGCGATCACGTCGCGATCGCGGTCACCGACACGGGGCAGGGCATCCCGCCCGACACGATGGCCCGGATCTTCGAGCCGTTCTTCACCACCAAGGTCGTCGGCAAGGGGACCGGCCTTGGGCTTTCAGTGTGCGACGGCATCGTTCGCCAGGCCGGCGGGCGGATCGACGTCGACTCGGCGGTCGGTCGCGGCACCACGTTCACCATTCAGCTCCCGATCGCGACCGACGACTCGGAGGCGGCCCTGCCCACGGTGACGCCGGCCACGGTCGCCGGGGGCAAGGGCGAGTCGATCCTGGTCGTCGAGGACGAGCCGCAGGTCCTCGATCTCGTCGTCCGGGTCCTCACGGCCGATGGCTACCGGGTCCTCACCGCGGCGGATGGAGACGAGGCCCTGGCGCTGCTGGCCGGGCGCACCGACCGGGTCGAGGCCCTGATCGCCGACGTCCGGCTTCCGGGCATGTCGGGGCCGCGCCTCGCCGCGGTCGTCCGCGAGCGGTACCCCGCGGTCCGGACCCTGTACATGTCCGGCTTCGAGGAAGCCCACGAAGACGCGCTCCGCGCCGCCTGGGTCCCGGGCGCCTTTCTGGCCAAGCCGTTCTCCCCTGAGATGCTCCGGGCCCGAATCCGGGAGCTGCTCGACGGATCGCGCCCCCCGGCCGCCCCGCCAGCCCTCCCCCCGGTCGACCTCCGACCAGTCGCGGCGCGTTGACGCTTCCCCCCGGCCGCGGGTAAGTTGTCCGCCCCGAGGACAGGTGCTCGAGTGGCTGAAGAGGCACGCCTGGAAAGCGTGTATACGCCAACAGCGTATCGAGGGTTCGAATCCCTCCCTGTCCGTTCCCCATCGAAGCCGGCACCGGGTTCCCCCTGGGCCGGCTTCGATGCATCCGGCCCCCAGGAACCAAACGGCCCCCGGGCCGCGTTATACTAGGAAGCCCCGTTCAGGAGTCCGTCCGATGATCATCCGCCGCCCCCCCGACCTCCCCACCGCGGAGATCACCGACGAAGCCCTGTACCACGACCGGCGGCGGTGGCTCGCCGCCACGGCCGCGGCCGTCGCCGGCCTGGCCGTGCCCCGGTCGGCTGCCGCGCTCGATCAGGGACAGGACGACAAGCCGACCCCGTACGACGTGGTCACCACCTACAACAACTACTACGAGTTCGGGACCGACAAATCGGATCCCGCGCAGAACGCCGGCGGCCTCAAGGTCAAACCCTGGACCGTATCGGTCGAAGGCGACGTCAAGAAACCCGGGCGCTACGACCTCGACGACCTCCTCAAGGGCTTGCCCACGGTCGAGCGGGTCTACCGGATGCGCTGCGTCGAAGCCTGGTCGATGGTCATCCCGTGGAACGGCGTGCTGCTCCGCGACCTGCTCAAGAAGCTGGAACCGGGCACCAACGCCAAGTTCGTCGAGTTCACCACCCTCGCCGACGCGCGGCAGATGCCGGGGCTCCGGTACGATGTCCTCGCGTGGCCGTACGTCGAAGGGCTTCGGATCGACGAAGCGGCCCATCCGCTGACCATGCTGGCCACCGGCATCTACGGCAAGCCGATCCTCAACCAGAACGGCGCACCGATCCGGCTGGTGGTGCCGTGGAAGTACGGCTTCAAGGGAGGGAAGAGCATCGTCAAGATCCGCTTCACGGAGACGATGCCGAAGACCGCCTGGAACCTGGCGGCGCCGAACGAGTACGGCTTCTACGCCAACGTCAATCCCAATGTGTCGCACCCCCGGTGGAGCCAGAAGACCGAACGCCGAGTGGGCGAGTTCTTCAAGCGCCCCACGCTGATGTTCAACGGGTACGCCGATCAGGTCGGCTCGCTCTATTCGAACCTCGACCTCCGGACCAACTACTGACCTCGGCCCCGGGCCGCTCCGTCCGCCCATGACGTCCCCATCGCCCCGCCGGCCTCGGCGGGGCAGCCTCCAGAGTACCGTCGTGCGATGGGTCCTCAAGCCGGCGCTGTGGATCGGCTGCCTGGCTCCCGCGGCCTGGCTCGCCCGGGGCGTCGCCACGCTCGACCTCGGCGCCGACCCGGTCAAGACCCTGACTCACACCACCGGGCTGACGGCGCTGATCCTGCTGTTGCTGACCCTGACCGTCACCCCCGCGCGGCGGCTCAGTGGAGTCGACGCGCTGATCGCGCTCCGCCGCCCGTTCGGCCTGTTCGCGTTCTTCTATGCCACGGTCCACCTGCTGATCTACGCAGTGTTCGACCACCGCTTCGACCCGGCCGAAATCGCCGCGGACATCGTCGAACATCCCTGGGTTCTGGTGGGGTTCGCCGCGTTCCTGATCCTTCTCACGCTCGCGCTCACCTCGCCGCCCCCGGTGGTTCGCCGGCTGGGCGGCCGGACCTGGAACCGGCTCCACCGGCTGATCTACCCGGCGGCCGGACTGGCGGTCCTCCACTTCTTCTGGCTGGTCAAGAAGGACACCAGGGAACCGGTCCTGTACGGCGCGATTCTCCTCCTGATCCTGGCCAGCCGGTTCTTCATCCGACCGACCCGCCGGCCCCGGACCGCCGCGCCCGACTAGGCCAACTCCCCCTCGTTGGCCGACGTCGCTAGATTCCGGGTTGCGCCTAAGTGTTATCGCAACTTGGAGATAGCATGCTTCCGGCCCCCGATCCCGCCCGCTTTCGCGATCCGCGGCTCCGACCCATTGCCGAAAAGGTGATGGCCGGGCAACGGCTCGATGCGGCCGATGGGATCGCCCTCTACGACACGCACGACATCCTGAGCCTCGGCCAGCTGGCCGAATGGGCCAACGCCCGGAAGAACGGCGACCGGGTCTTTTTTTCGGCCAATCAGCACCTCAATCCGACCAACGTCTGCGTCCTTCGGAACACCTGCGTGTTCTGCTCGTTTGCGCGGATGCCCAAGGAAGAGGGCGCCTACACCCGGAGCCTCGACGAGGTCTACCACGAGGCGGAGCAGGCGCGCGGCGCGCCGACCCGGGAGTTCCACATCGTCGGCGGCCTGCATCCCAAGCTTCGCCTCAGCTACTACGCCGACATGTTCCGCGGCCTCAAGGAGCGGCACCCCGGCGTTCACATCAAGGCGCTCACCGCCGTGGAAATCGCCCACCTGGCACGGATCGAGAAAACGTCCATCGAGGATGTCCTGATCCGGCTCCGGGAAGCTGGCCTCGACACCATGCCGGGCGGCGGGGCGGAGGTGTTCAGCACCGCCGTCCGCGCCACGATCGCCGAGCGGAAGCTGACCGGCGACGAATGGGTCAAGGTCCACCGGATCGCCCACGGCCTCGGCATCCGGACCAACTGCACCATGCTGTACGGGCATGTCGAAACCGCGGCGGACCGGATCGAGCATCTCACCATGCTCCGCGACCTCCAGGACGACACCGGCGGATTCCTGACCTACATCCCGCTCGCGTACCATCCGGACAACAACGAGCTGGGTGAGGACATGGGGCGAGTCGGCTCCGCCACGACGGGCTACGAGGACCTGAAGAACGTGGCCGTGGCTCGGCTCTTCTTCGACAACATCGACCACATCAAGACCCACTGGCCGATGGTGACGCCGTTCATGTCGCAGGTCGTGCTCCAGTTCGGATGCGACGACCTCGAAGGCACGGTCGTGTACGAGCGGGTCTATCACGAGGCCGGGGCCCGGACGGACATGCACATGCCCTACCGGCGTCTGGTCGACCTGATTCGGGCGGTCGGGAAGCGGCCGGTCGAGCGCGACAGCTTCTACCAGCCGGTTCGCGAGCAGTTCGACGACCTCGAGACCTCGGCCGCGGGCGCCGGAGCTCCGGTGGTTCACGCCGCATGAGTCCCGCCACGCCACCGCTTCGTCTCGGGCGGATTCCGTGGATAAACTGCTTCCCGATCTACAGCGCCATCGATCGGGATCAGGTGCACGTCGACGCCGAACTGGTGACGGGAACCGCCGCCGAACTCAACGACCTGCTCGCCGCGGGCGAACTGCAGCTGAGCGTCGTCTCGGCCGTCGAGTACGCCCGGGCCGCCGCGTCGTACCACCTCCTCCCGGACCTCGCGATCAGCTGCGACGGGCCGGTGCGGAGCGTGGCGCTGTTCAGCCGCCGACCCGTGCACGAACTCGACGGCGCCACCGTGCTCCGCACCGCGTCGTCGCGCACCTCGGTCCTGCTCCTCGAGTTGCTCTGCCGGCACCGGTGGCGGATCCGCCCGCGGTTCGCCACCGTGCGGGCCGAGTCCACCGACCTCGGTGCCCTGGCCGGATTCCCCCACGAAGCCGTTCTCGTCATCGGCGACGCCTGCCTGGTCCTCGCGGCGCAGGGGATCTACCCCTACATGACCGACCTGGGCCTCGCCTGGCGGGAGTGGACCGGACTGCCGTTCGTGTTCGCGGTCTGGGCCGCCCGGCGCGATGCCGACCAGGTGGCGGTGCGACGGGTCCACCAGGGCCTCCTGGCGTCGAGGGCCTGGGGTCTCGACCACCTGGACGAGTTGGCCCGGGCCGCCTCGACGGCCACCGGCATCGACCCCCGCGTCACCCGGGAGTATCTCGGCGATCTCGACTACGCCCTGAGCTACCGGCATCTCGCGGGCCTGACCGACTTCTTCCGACGGCTCGCCGAGGACGGGATGGTCCCGGACGGCTCGCTGTCGTTCATCACCGCAGCCTGACAGGCGGACTCGATGATCGTCGACCGCAGCTCTTCGGAGTTCAAGCAGTATCTCGAACTCTATCAGAAAGCCCCGCTCCTCGAGCTTGGCCAGCTGGCCGATCAGGAGCGCTACCGGCACCACCCCGACGAGGTGGTGACCTACATCATCGACCGCAACATCAACTACACCAACGTCTGCGTCGCCGACTGCAAGTTCTGCGCGTTCTACCGGCGGCCCCGGCACGACGAGGGCTACGTCCTGCCGTTCGAGAAGATCGGCGAGAAAATCGACGAATGCCGCGCGCTCGGCGGAGTCCAGATCCTCCTGCAGGGCGGTCACAACCCGTACATCCCGTTCGAGTGGTATCTCGAACTGATGCGTTACATCAAGAAGCACCATCCGATCCACATCCACGGGTTCTCCCCCTCGGAAGTGGTCTTCTTCAGCGAGCGGTTCGGCCTCTCCGTCGCCGACGTGGTCCGGGAACTCAAGGCCGCGGGCCTTGACAGCATTCCCGGGGGCGGCGGCGAGATCCTCGTCGATGCGGTCCGCGAGCGGGTCGCCAAGAAAAAGGCCCAGACCGATGAGTGGCTCGGCGTCCAGGAAGAGGCCCACCGGCAGGGCATGAAGACCTCGGTGACGATGATGTACGGCCTCGGCGAGTCGGACGAAGACCGGATCGAGCACCTGTTCCGGGTTCGCGACGTCCAGAACCGGACCGGCGGCTTTACCGCCTTCATCTGCTGGCCGCTCCAGCCCGATGGCACCGAAATGGAAGGCCAGCCGAAGACCGACGCGGTGGCGTACCTCCGAACCCTCGCCATCAGCCGCATCATCCTGTCGTCGGTGCCCAATCTCCAGTCGTCCTGGGTCACCATGGGACTCAAGGTGGGGCAGGTGGCGCTTCGATTCGGCGCCAACGACTTCGGGAGCCTGATGATGGAGGAGAACGTCGTCTCGGCGGCCGGAACCACCTACCGGGCCACCCTTCGGGAAATGGAGCGGGCCATCACCGATGCGGGCTACCAGCCCCGCCGGCGCCGGCAGGACTACTCCATCATCGACGAACCGGCCTCCGTCGCGGCCTGATGCGCGTCGGCCTCGGGTACGACTCCCATCGATTCGTCGCCGACCGCCCGCTGATCCTGGCCGGCCAGCGGATCCCGCACCCGCTGGGTCTGGCCGGGCATTCCGATGCCGACGCCGTGGCCCATGCCGTGATCGACGCGCTGCTCGGCGCCACCGGCCTGGGCGACATCGGCACGCTCTTCCCGGACACCGACCCCGCGTGGAAGGACGCCGATTCGATGGAGCTCCTCCGTCAGGTCGGCGCGCGCCTCTCGGTCGGCGGCTGGCGCCCGCGCCAGATCGACGTGACGGTCGTCCTGGAAGCCCCCAAGCTCGGGCCCGCCAAGCCGGCCATGGCGGCCGCGCTGGCCCTGGCGCTCGGCCTCGAGGCTGACGCCGTCGGCGTCAAAGCCAAAACCAACGAAGGCATGGGCTTCATCGGGCGAGGGGAGGGGATCGCGGTCCTCGCGGTCGCGACCGTCGACCGGACGTGATCGAGTCGCTGCTCCATTCCCTCGCCCAGGCGCCTCCGATCCTGGTCTACGTCCTGATCGCGGTCTCCTGCGCCATCGAGAACTTCTTCCCGCCGTCGCCCTCGGACGTCTTCGTGGCCATGGCGGGTTTCCTGTCCCAGCATGGTGACTATCAACCCGTCACCATCTTCCTGACGGCGTGGGCCGGCGGAATCACAGGCGCGCTCGTCGTGTACGGCGTCGCCCGGCGGTACGCCGACCCGTTCATCGGGTCCCGGGTTGGCCGGCTTCTCCTCCCGCCGGACGCGATGGCGTTCCTGCTCAAGGAGTACGGGCGGTACGGCTGGTTCGGTCTCTTCCTCACCCGGCTCCTCCCGGGTTTCCGGTCGGTGGTCGCGCCGTTTGCCGGTCTGAACCGGATTCCGCTCTGGCGCTTCCTCCTTCCGGTGTCGGTCGCGTCGGGCCTCTGGTACGCGAGCCTGACCTGGGTCGGGGCCCGCGTGGGCGACGAGTGGGATCTGGTGGTCCGCTTCCTCGATCGGCTCTACCAGGGACTCGGCGCCGCAGCCGTGATCGTCCTCGTCCTGCTCGTGATCGGATTCCTCTGGTGGCGACGGAGCCGGCGAACCGGGACCTGACCGAGGCCCTGGCGCGGAGCTTCGCGCTCGAGGGCTTTCGCGATTACCTCGCCCTCGAAGCGGGGGCGAGTCCCCACACCGTGGACAATTACCTCCGCGACCTCCGTCACCTCCTCGGGTTCCTCCAGGACCGGAAGGTGGGACGCCCGGCCGCCGTGTCCCGCCACCACCTCCGCGAGTTCGTGTTCGCCCTCAAGGACGCGGGGGCCAGCCCGGCCACGATCCGCCGGCACGTGTCCGCCCTGCACACCTATTTCGGCTTCCTGATCGGCGAGGGCGTCCTCACCGACGATCCGAGTGACCGGCTCGAAACCCCGCGAAAGGGCCGGAAGCTGCCCTCGGTGCTGTCCGTCGCCGAGGTCGAACGGCTGCTCGTGGCGCCCGGACTCGACGACCCGCTCGCCTGGCGCGACCGAGCCCTCCTCGAGCTGGCCTACGGCGCCGGCCTCCGCGTTTCCGAGGTCTGCGGACTCCGGCTCGAGGACCTGGCCTTGAACGACGGCCTCGTCCGGGTCATCGGCAAGGGCAACAAGCAGCGCCTCGTCCCCATTGGCCGGAAGTCCCTGGCCACCGTCGCCATCTACCTCAACACCCTCCGGCCCACGCTCGACCGGGGCGGGAGCAAGGGCAGGGTCATGGTCAACGCCCGCGGCACGCCCCTGAGCCGGGTCGGCGCGTGGGGCGTGGTCAAGAAGGCGGCCGACGCGGCTGGACTGACCCGACGGGTCACCCCGCACACCCTGCGGCACAGCTTCGCCACCCACCTGCTCGAGGGCGGGGCCGACCTCCGGGCGGTGCAGGAGATGCTGGGCCACGCCGACCTTTCGACCACCCAGATCTACACCCACGTCGATCGTGAGTACCTTCGGTCGGTGCATCGCCAGTTCCACCCGAGGGGTTAGGGCTGTGAAACCCCACCGGTCGAGGTTACGTTACACTGTGTAACGTTTCCGCCGGTCCATTCCGGGGGAGGTCCGTATGAACATGAAATGGTATTGGGGCAAGATCGCCCTGACGGCGGGGGCCATTTTCGCCGTCGGCTACGCCGGGATGAGCGCGTTCCGATCGACCAAGCGGCAAGTCGTCCGGGCCGTCGAGTCGAACGCGGACCTGACCATCCCGCTGCCGTTCCTCCCCTTCAATTTCGACGGCGCCAAGCTCGGCACCTTCCGCAAGGTCGTGCTCCATCGGAGCACCCCCGAGAACGTCGAGTCCGTCGAGGTGACCGTCCGGGTCAGCGACCCGAGCGTGTTGACCCGGCTCGGCAGCTGCAACCTGACCGTCGACGATCCCTCCCGGCTCAACGAAAACAGCTCGTTCCGGTGCGTGGCCCTCGACGCCACGATGGAGAACTTCGGCTCGGTCGTGGTCATGACGCGCGGGGCCGACGGGCACTGGACTCAGGCAACCTCGGTTCCTCTCGTCCTGCCCAAGGACGTCGCCCGGCGGATCCAGGGCCGCGAGGCCCAGCAGCACGCCTCGCAGCTCGAGGCCGATCGGTTCCGGCAACTCGGCGACAGCGTGGCCGTCCTGGCCCGCCTCTTCGCCGGCGCCACCTCGGATTCGGCGCGGGACGCCCTCAAGGAGCAGATGGACGACCTCCAGACCGAAATGAACGACCTCCGGGAGTCGATCGTCGAAGCCGCCACCGAGCGGGCGGCGGCCGCGGCCGAAGCCGCCGCCGAGGCGGCCACCCGGACCGTCGAGATCAAGGTGGCGACCCCGAAGCCGGCCGAACCGCCGAAGGCCAAGGCACCGCCCGCCCCGCCTGGTTGAGCGTTAGGGTCGAGCCCTTCCGGAGGCACTTGAGACGGGCAATTGTAACCCATTGCATTGAATCGTTTTAGCGGTTAAAGGCAGGTCCCAACGAGGCGCGGCACGACTTTTGACAACGGTCGGCCGCGCTCTTAGTTTGGGAAATGCCCGTGCTCGGTGTCGTGCCGGCCCGATTGGGTTCGTCGCGGCTGACGAGGAAACCCCTCCAGCTGCTGGGAGGAGAGCCGCTGGTGGTCAGGGTCTGGGAGCGGGTCCGGGCCATGGCCGTCTTCGACGAAGTCGTCATCGCCACCGACGCACCCGAGGTCCGGGCCGTGGTGGAACGCGCTGGGGGGCGCGTGGTCATGACCTCGTCGGCTCACGAGTCCGGCACCGATCGGGTCGCCGAGGTCGTGGGTCAGGCCGATTTCAGTCGTTTCGATTTGATCGTCAACGTCCAGGGAGACGAACCGTTCCTGCCGCTCGAGGCGGTGACCGGTTCGGTGGAGCGGGTTCGCGCCGGCCACGACATCGGGACGGCCGCCGTGCCGATCGAGGCCGACGCGGCGCTCGACCCCGCCCGGGTCAAGGTGGTGACGGATCGACGGGGGCGGGCCCTCTACTTTTCCCGGGCCAGAATCCCGTTCCTTCGCGAGCCGACCGACCAGCCGGCCGAGTACTGGCAACACCTCGGCGTCTACGCGTACTCCCGCGACGGGCTGGCCCGGTGGGTGGCCGAGCCGCCGACCGCCCTGGAACGGGCCGAACGACTGGAACAACTGCGGGCGCTGGACCTCGGACTTTCGATCGGCGTGACCCGGCTCGCCGAGCCGGCGCCGCCGGGTATCGATACACCGGATGATTTGGCTTGGGCCGAGCGACACTGGAACGCACACACCATGGGGGGCGGCATTCGATGACGACGCCAGGCAACACCAAGTACATCTTCGTCACGGGCGGCGTGGTCTCTTCGCTCGGCAAGGGCATCGCCGCCGCCTCGCTCGGCCGGCTCCTCGTCCAGCGGGGCTTGAACGTCACCCTCCAGAAATTCGATCCCTACATCAACGTCGATCCCGGCACCATGTCGCCGTTCCAGCACGGCGAGGTGTACGTCACCGACGACGGCGCCGAGACCGACCTCGATCTCGGGCACTATGAGCGGTTCATCGACCGGTCGCTTTCCCAGCAGAACAACATCACCACCGGCCGGATCTACCAGACCGTCATCACCAAGGAACGCCGCGGCGAGGACCTCGGCTCGACGGTGCAGGTCATCCCGCACATCACCGACGAGATCAAGGCCGCCATCCGGCGGAGCGCCCCGGGCCACGACGTCGTCATCACCGAAATCGGCGGCACGGTCGGCGACATCGAGTCGCTGCCGTTCCTCGAGGCCATCCGGCAGTTCCGCCAGGAGGTGGGCCGCGAGAACGCCCTCTTCATGCACCTGACGCTGGTCCCGTGGATCGCCGCCGCCGGCGAACTCAAGACCAAGCCGACCCAGCACTCGGTCCGCGATCTGATGCAGATCGGGATCCAGCCCGACATGCTGATCTGCCGGAGCGATCACCCGCTCGGGGCCGACATCAAGCGGAAGATCGCCCTCTTCTGCAACGTCGACTTCGGCTGCGTGGTGGAAAGCCCGGACGTCGGTTCGATCTACCAGATCCCGCTCAAGTTCCACGAGCAGGGACTCGACCGGGAAGTGTGCGAGCGGCTCCATCTCGAAACCCGCGAGCCCGACCTGACCGAGTGGCGCACCCTGGTGGCCAAGATCCTCGAGCCGCCGGCCCGGGTAAAGATCGCGGTCGTCGGGAAGTACACCGATCTCCACGACGCCTACAAGTCGGTTCAGGAAGCCCTCCTCCACGGCGGGATCCCGAACGACGTGGGCGTCGACATCCACTGGATGTCGAGCGACCGGTTCGTCGACCAGAAGTCGGCCGGCCAGGCCCTGGCCGGGATGCACGGCCTCCTGGTGCCCGGCGGCTTCGGCGTCCGGGGCGTCGAGGGCATGGTCGAGGCCGTTCGCTGGGCCCGCGAAAACCGGCTCCCCTTCTTCGGCATCTGCCTCGGCCTCCAGGTCGCGATCATCGAGTTCGCCCGCAACGTCTGCCGCCTCAACGCCAACAGCACCGAGTTCGAGCCGGACTGCGAAGTCCCGGTCATTTCGCTGATGGCCTCGCAGCGAAACGTCAGCGACATGGGCGGCACCATGCGACTCGGCGCCTATCCGGCCCGGCTCCGCCCGGCCAGCGTGGCCCTGGCGGCCTACGGAGCGGCCGAAATCAGCGAGCGGCACCGCCATCGGTGGGAAGTCAGCAACTCCTACCGCGACGTCCTGGCCGAGCACGGCCTCCGGCTCTCCGGGCAGTCGCCGGACGGCGGCCTGGTCGAGATCATCGAGCTGCCCGATCACCCCTGGTATCTGGGGTGCCAGTTTCACCCGGAACTCAAGTCGCGCCCGACCCGGCCGCATCCGCTGTTCGCGGCCTTCATCGGCGCGGCCCGGCGGAATGCCTTCGGCGAGCGCGAGGCGCCGATGAGCGTCCGCCAGCAGATGGCCGGCTCGACCAAGTGACGGGGTGGCGGTTCCAGGCCGCGGGCGGGCCGGTCCTGATCGCGGGGCCGTGCGTCGTCGAAACCGACGACGTCCTGCTCCGGGTGGCCGACCGGCTCGCGGCGTTAGGCACCGCCCTCGGGATTCCGGTCTGTTTCAAGGCGAGCTTCGACAAGGCCAACCGGTCGCGGCCGGGGGCCCTTCGGGGCCCGGGGCTCGACGCCGGACTCGCCGCGCTCGACCGGGTCCGGCGGACCACCGGGTTGCCGATCCTGACCGACGTGCACGAAACCGGTCAGGTCGCGGCGGCGGCGGCGGTCGTCGACGTGCTCCAGGTGCCGGCCTTCCTGAGCCGCCAGACCGACCTGCTGGTGGCCTGCGGCGGCGCCGGCAAGCCGGTCAACGTCAAGAAGGGGCAGTGGATGGACCCGGACGCGATGGCGGGGGCCGTCGCCAAGGTCCGGGGCGGGGGGGCAACCGAGGTGGCGGTGACCGAGCGGGGGACGTTCTTCGGCTACGGAGATCTGGTGGTCGACATGAGGAGCTTCGAGCGACTACGCGACGCGACGGGCGGACCGGCGCTCTTCGACGCCACCCACTCGGTCCAGCGACCGGGGCGGGGCGTCGACGGAGCGAGCGGCGGCGCGCGCGACTGCGTGCCGGCGCTCCTCCTGGCCGCGGCCGCCGCGGGCGCCGACGGCTTCTTCATCGAGACCCATCCCGATCCCGCCTCCGCCTGGAGCGACGCCGAGACCCAATGGCCCCTCGATCAACTCGAGCCCCTGGTTCGTCGCGCGGTCGCCGTCTGGCACACCAGCCGCGCCAGCTGACATGATCGACCCGACCCTGGCCCGCCGGATTCGCCTCCTCGTCCTCGATGTCGACGGGGTGCTGACCGACAACGCCATCTACCTGGGTCCGGTGGCCGGCGCCCGGGTGGAACTCAAGCGCTTCGACATCCAGGACGGCCTCGCCCACACGATCCTCAAGGGGAACGACATCGCGGTCGCGTGGATCAGCGGCCGCCAGTCTGCCGCCACCTCGATGCGTGGCCAGGAACTCGGCGTGACCGACGTCCTCCAGGTTCCCTCCACGGAGAAGGTTGCGGCCATCGAGGCGCTCCTCGCGCGCCATGGCCTCGAGTGGGACGAGATGGCGTTCGTCGGCGACGACTTCGCGGACCTGCCAGTGTTCGAGAAGGTTGGGCTCGCCATCGCCGTCGCGAACGCGCGCGACGAGGTCAAGCGCGTTGCCCATCACGTGACCGAGGCGAGCGGCGGGCATGGCGCGGTCCGTGAAGTGATTGAACGGCTCCTCAAGAGCCGCGGCAGCTATGAGACGTCGGTGGCGCGGTACCTCGGCCGCGAGGCGTGGACCGGATGAGTGTCACGCTCGAGACCGGGCGCCGCACCATGCGGCTCGAGGGCGATGCCGTCCTCGCCGCGGCCTCGCGCCTCGGTGCCGACTTCGAGCGCGCGGTGGACCTGCTCGCCGCGGGCGGTCGCGTGATCGTGAGTGGGATCGGCAAGTCAGGGGTGGTGGCGCAGAAGATCGCCGCGACGCTCACCTCGACCGGCACGCCCGCCACCTACCTTCACCCGATCGAATCACTCCATGGCGACCTCGGCCTGGTGGCCGCCGACACCGTGGCGATCGTGCTCAGCAAGAGTGGCGAGACCGAGGAATTGGTCGGGCTCCTCGCCGAGCTGTCCCGCCGCGCGGTGCCGCTGATCGCCATCGTTGGCGCGGTGGACTCGACGCTTGGTCGCGCCGCCACCGTGGCGCTCGACGGGGCGGTCGCCGAGGAAGCGTGTCCGCACGACCTCGCCCCCACCACGAGCACCACCGTGGCGATGGCGCTCGGCGATGCGCTCGCCGTGGCATTGCTCGAGCGAAAAGGCTTCGGCCGCGAGGACTTTGCGGCACTGCACCCGGGTGGTCGGCTTGGCCGTCGCCTGCTGGTGCGCGTGCGCGACGTGATGGTGCCGGTGGCACGTCTGCTTCCGCCCGATGCACTGATGCGAGAGGTGGTGGTGGCCTTGGCCCAGGATCGCGGGCTCGCGTTGATCGGAGAGGGCAGGACGCTGGCGGGCGTGATCTCGGCCGGTGACCTGACGCGCCTTGCGCAGCGCAGCGCCGAGTTCCTGCAGCTGCCTGCCGAACAGGTGATGACGCGCACGCCGCGCACCGCGACCGCCGACGACTTTGCCGCCGCGGCCGTGGGCGTGATGGAGCGCCACGGCATCGTGGCCGCGCCGGTGCTCGACGCAGCAGGGAGCGTGGTGGGCGTGGTCCACCTGCACGACCTCATGCGGGCGGGGGTGGTCTGATGCGGATCCATTGGCTGTTCTGCGTCGCGCTGCTGGCCGCCTGCGGTGATCGCGGTATCGAGCCGCCGGTCGTGGCGCCCGGGGACAGCGCCGATCAGGTGATGCAGGGAATGGCGTTCAACATCACCGCCGAGGGCGTGAAGGTCTCCCGAGTCGAAGCCGACTCGGCGTGGGTGTATCAGGCGCGCCAGATCAACAATCTCAAGAAGATGCGCGTCACCTTCTTTGATCGGGTCAGCGGCAAGGAGACCTCGGTCGTCACCGCCGACAGCGGCTGGTTCAGCCAGCGCGACCAGACGCTCGACGCGCGGGGCAACGTGGTGGCCACGTCGAGCAAGGGCCGTGTCCTCAAGAGCGAGCACCTGGTCTACGACAAGGTGCAGAACCAGATCTATTCCGACACGGCCTACACCTTCACGTCGCCCGACGGCAACGGCTCCGGCGCCTCCTTCGTCTCGGATCCGGACTTCAAGCAGATCCGGGCCCAGCGCCCCGGCGGTCGGATGGGCGGGAAGGGAATCCTGTTGCCCGGCCAGGAGAAGCGTGCCGCGGCGGAGAAGCCGCGATGAGGGGCCGGCTCCTCCTCCTGGTGGCAATGTGTGTCGCGACCGCGGCGAGTGCGGGCGCCCAGCAGGGGCGGACGCCCGCGGGCAAGCGGCCGACCAAGCGGGTGCAGCAGCCGCGCCGTTGTGTGCTCGAGTTCGAGCGGCCCGCCCAGCGCGAGGGCGTGCGGGTCGAGCCGTTTGCCGGCAACGAGAACTACTACATCGGCGGCGATGTCCGCCTGAAGTGTCGTGGTCAGAATGTCCGCGTCGGGGCCGACTCGGTCGAATCGATCAACGGCGAGGTCGTCCGCTTCATCACCAAGGCCTACTACCGCGACGACGACCTCTCGCTCAAGGCGGACACGCTCACGTACTATCAGCAGGGCGAACGACTCGAGGCGCGGGGCAACGTCATCGTCGTCAATCTCGCCGATTCGTCGACCCTCAAGGGACCGCACCTCGATTATCTGCGGGCGGTGCGCGGGGTGCGTGACAGCGCCGAGGCGGTGTCCATGCTGCGCCCGACGCTCACGGTGGTCCCGAAGCGCGCCAAGGGCGACACGGCGAGCAAGGGCCCCTATGTGATCGTGGCCGACCTGTTGCGCGGCTTCGGTTCGTCGCGCCTCTCCGGTCGCGGCAACGTGACCATTGATCGCGACGACCTGGTCGGGCGGGGCGACTCGCTCCTCTACACCACCGGGACGGCTGGGCAGACCATCCTCACCGGGACCCCCGCCAGCTGGCGTCGCACCGGCGCAGATTCCTTCACGGTGACAGGGCGTGACATCCGCCTCGCCCTCACCGACGAAGTGCTCGACGACCTCCGTGCCTACGGCGACGGCAAGGTGGTGCAGGACTCGACCCGGGTCACTGGTGATTCGGTGGCGCTGCAGTTCGTCGACGGCAAGCTGGCGCGCACCGATGCCTGGGGGAAGGAGACGCTCGCACACGTGACGCGCGAAGGATACGACATCGTTGGCGACTCGGTGGCGATCGTGGCGCCGGGGGAGGAGCTGCAGTCGATCAACGTGTTCGGGCGCGGGCAGCTGCAGAATCCGATCGACACGGCGGTGAAGGCGACGCCGACTGACAGCGCCGAGACGGCGCCCGATCGCGACACCCTCTGGGGCAACCGGATCGAGGCGCGCTTTGCGCAGGTGGACTCGGCCGGTACCCGGCTGACCCGCGTCACCTTCATCGAGGCGATCGGTTCGGCGCGTTCGTTGATGACGCAGTCGGTGGAGCGGAATGGCGTCACCACGCCCACGGTCAATTATTCGCTGGCTGACACCATCACGATCACCATGAAGGCCCATCCAGGAAACGGCTTCGAGGAGGTGCGGATGCGCGGCAACGTGCAGGGGCTGCAGCTCGAAACCGCCTCCGTCGGCAAGAAGGTGGCCGTCCCGGCCACCCGGAGGACGCCGTGAGCATCCTGCGCGCGGAAGGGCTCCGGAAGAGCTATCGCAATCGCGCCGTGGTGGACGGGGTCTCGATCGAACTCGCCCAGGGCGAAATCGTGGCCTTGCTCGGTCCGAATGGGGCGGGCAAGACAACGACCTTCTACCTGGTCACCGGACTGATCCGCCCCGATGCCGGTCGGATCTTTCTCGATGACATCGACATGACCGGCGAGCCGATGTATCGCCGGGCACGGAGCGGCATCGGCTATCTGGCCCAGGAGCCCTCCATCTTCCGCCGGATGACGGTCGAGGAGAACGTCCTCGCGATCCTCGAGACGCTGCCGATGTCGAAGGCCGACCGTCTCGCCCGACTCGACCAGATGCTCACCGAGCTCGACCTGACCTCGCTGCGGAAGTCGCCCGCCTACACGCTCTCGGGCGGCGAGCGTCGCCGGCTGGAGATCACGCGCGCGCTGGCCACCAATCCGAAGTTCATGCTCCTCGACGAGCCGTTTGCCGGCGTCGACCCGATCGCGGTCCATGACATCCAGCAGATCGTGGCCTCGTTGCGGACCCGCGGCATCGGCGTGCTGATCACCGACCACAACGTGGAGCAGACGCTGGAAATCGTCGACCGCGCCTACATCATGCACTCCGGGACGGTGCAGGCGGCCGGCCTCGTGCGTGAGCTCGTCTGGAACGACCACGTGGCCGACGTCTATCTCGGTCCCACCCTGACGGCCCGCTTGCGCGCGCGCACGGAGCAGCCCGCATGAAGACCGGCATGCAGCAGCACACCGGGCTCCGGCAGGAGTTGCGCATCAATCCACGCCTCTACCAGGCGATGGACATGCTCTACATGCCGATGCTCGACCTCCAGCAGCACCTCCAGGCGGAACTGCTGAACAATCCGTTCCTCGAGCTCGAGGAGCCGGAAGAGGAGGAGGTCCCGGAAAAGACCACCGAGGAGCAGCAGGAGGAGGTCAAGAAGGACGACGAAGTCGACTGGGAGGAGATCCTCCTCAACGGCTTCGATGTCGGCGGCCAGAAGGAGCAGTACGAGCAGCTGGAGTACATCGAACCCGTGTCCGTGGAGAGCCGCGACCTCGCGGACCACCTGCGCGAGCAGCTGCAGATGCTCGACCTCCCGGCCCGACTGCGGCTCCTGTGCGAAGAGATCATCGGCAACATCAACGATGACGGCTACCTCGGCTGCGACACCGAGACAATCCTCGGCTCGGCCAACCACTGGCTGCTCTCCAACAATCCGGCGCTGCGCCCCAAGTTCGAGGCCGACGAGCACGACCCCTTCGATCTCGACGACGAGGAGGACGAAGCCGACGCGCCGCTGCTGACCAACGGCAAGGCCGGTGCACTCCCGCCGGGAGTCACGATCTTCACGCCCGAGGAGTTCGAGGCCGCGCTGCATGTGGTGCAGGCGCTCGATCCGCCGGGGATTGCCGCGCGCGACGTGCGCGAGTGCCTCATGCTCCAGCTGCGTGAGGTGGGCGACTCGACTTCGCTGACCTACAAGCTGGTGGACCAGGCGTTCGCCGACGTGATTGCCCACCGGTGGAACGATCTTGCCCGGAAGTTCGGCGTCGAACCCCGTGAGGCGCAGACCGCGGCTGATGCGCTTGGCAGGCTCGACCCGAAGCCGGGGCTCAAGTACGCCGATCGGTCGGAGGCGTACATCACCCCCGACCTGATCGTGGATCGGATCGAGGGTCGCTACCAGGTCTTCCTGAACGACACCGGCGTACCGCGGCTCCGCCTCTCGCGCGCCTACCAGGACATCGCCCGGCAGAAGGGCGGGATGACGCAGGAGAACAAGGACTTCATCGCCTCCCGGATGAACAGCGCCACCTGGATGGTGCAGGCCATCGAGCAGCGTCGTCAGACCATGCTCAAGGTGATGAACTTCATCGTGGACCGGCAGCGCGAGTTCTTCGAGAAGGGCGTTGAGTACTTGCGCCCGCTCACCCTGCGCGAGGTCGCCGAGGTGATCTCGATGCACGAGTCCACGGTGTCGCGGGTGACCAACGAGAAGTACGTGCAGACGCCGCGCGGCGTGCTGCCCCTCAAGTTCTTCTTCTCCTCGGCGCTCTCGACCGCCTCGGGCGAGGACGCGTCGGCGCGTTCCATCCGGGCCAAGCTCGAGAAGATGGTGGCCGAAGAGAAGCCGGCGAAGCCCCTGACCGACCAGCAGATCGTGCACCTCTTCGAGGAGCAGGGGATCCAGATCGCGCGGCGCACAGTCGCCAAGTATCGCGACCAACTCGGCATCCTGCCGGCTCGCATGCGGAAGCGGGTATGAGGGGGCCCGTGGTGGTCTCGCTGCTGGTGCCCGCCAAGGACGAGGCGGAGAACCTCCCGGAGTTCCTGCGGCAGTGCGCCGAGGCGCTGCCTCGCGTCGGCGCGCCATTCGAGGTGGTCGTTGTCGACGACGGCTCGCGTGACGCCACGCCCGACGTCCTCAGGACGCTGCAGGCCAAGCACGACTTCCTTCGGGTCGTCACGCATCGCCGGCAACTCGGCATCGCCGACGCCCTCCGCAGTGCGGGCGAGGCGGCGAGCGGCGACATCTTCGTCTTCTATCCGGCCGACCTGCAATACAAGCCGGAGGACGTGCCCGCCCTCGTGGCGCCGATTCTCGAGGGCCGCGCAGATATCGTGACCGGGACCAAGCAGGGGAAGTACGAGAAGGCCTTCGTCTCCACGGTCTACAACACGTTGTGCCGCTGGCTCTTCGGCATCCGGGTGACCGACCTCAATTCGGTGAAGGCGTACCGCCGCGAGGTGATGGCCCACGTCCCGATGCGCCCCGACTGGCATCGCTTCATGGTGGTGATTGCGGCGGCCGACGGCTTCCGGCTCACCTCGACGCCGGTGCCGCTCTATCCGCGCACGGCGGGGACCTCGAAGTTCACCTGGACGCGGATTCCGGTCGGCGTGCTCGACCTGCTCTCGGTCTGGTTCCAGCTCCGCTTCGGCCGGAAGCCGATGCTCTTCTTCGGGCTGGCCGGCGCGCTGCTCTTCCTGATCGGCCTGGTGGCTGGCATCGTGGCCGTGGTGCTGCGCTTCTCCATCCGCGCCGATGTGGCCCTGCTGGTGAGTCTGGTGCAGACCATGCTCATCACCGGCGTGGTGCTCTTCGGGTTCGGCTTCCTCGGCGAACTGGTGGCTGGGCTCCGTGAGGAGCAGCGAGAACTGGCGCGTCGAGTCGAGTTCCGATCGCGTGACTGACCGCCTGCGGGTGGTGTTCCTCACGCACAACTACCCGCGCGAGCGCGGCGATGTGGCCGGAGCGTTCCTGCATCCGCTTGCCGTGGCCCTGCGCGATCGGGGGGTGGACCTCCGCGTCGTGACGCCAAGCGATGGTGGTCGTGGCGGACACGGCGAACTCGACGGCGTCCCGGTGCATCGGGTGCGGTACGCCTCGCCGGCCCGCGAGGTCTACGCCCAATCGGGGCAGTTGGCCACCGCGGTGCGCTCGCCGCAGGGCTTGCGGGCATTGGCCGGAATGATCCGTGCCCTCCGCGCCGGCGCGCATGAGGCGCTGGCTGGTGCCACCCGCAGCGTGGTGCATGCGCAGTGGTGGTTCCCGGCGGGACTGGCCGCGCCCAAGGCGGTGCCCTTGGTCATCACCTGTCACGGTACCGACGTCCGGATGCTCGAACGGAGCGCTCCCGCACGGTGGCTGGCTCGCGGGCTGTTTCACCGCGCTCGCCGGGTCACGACGGTCTCGCAGTCGCTCGCGTCGGTGTTGCGAGCCAATGGCGCCCGAGTCCAGGACGACGCCGTCGTGCCGATGCCGGTCACGGCAGCGGACCGGCCGTGGAGCCGTGGTGGTGGCGGGATCGTGGTCCTCGGCCGTTTGACGGAGCAGAAGCGCGTGCATCTGGCCATCGAGGCCTATGCCATCGCACGCGCCCAGGGACTCACGCTCCCCCTGGTGATCGCGGGAGACGGGGCGGCCCGCGCCGCACTCCACGTGCTCGCCGGTGGACTCGGCGTGAGCGAGTCGGTGCGCTTCCTTGGCGCGATTCCACCGAGCGAGGTCCCGGCGCTGTTGGAGCGTGCCGATGCCTGCCTGATGCCGGCGATTGGCGAGGGATTTGGTCTCGCCGCCGCCGAGGCACTGATGCAGGGGGTGCCGGTGGTGGCGTGTACCGACGGTGGCGGCCTGCTCGACGTGGTGCCGCCGCAGGGAGCTGGGAGGCGCGCCGCGCCCGAGCCCGGCGCGATCGCGGAGGCGTTGCGGAGCGTGCTGGCCGACCCCGCGGCGAGGCAGTCCGCCCACGATGCCGGCATGGAATGGCGGGAACGTCTTGCCCCTGGTCACGTTGCTGACCGCTGTCTGGCCTGGTACCGGGAGGCGCTCGATGAGTAAGCAGTTCTGGCGGTGGGTGCAGGCCATCCTAGGCGTGACGCTGATCGTCTTCATCGGGCTGAACCTCGCCGAGAAGTGGGCGGAGGTCTCCGTCCAGCCGATCGCGTGGCGGATCCGTTGGGAATTCATCGTCGCGTCGCTGCTGGTGACCTGGGTGATGTACGCGCTGCTCGTATGGGGATGGCGCGCCATCCTCCACGGCTGGCGGCAGTACATCCGCGCCGTCGACGCCGCCCGCATCTGGACCATCTCCTCGCTCGGCAAGTACATCCCCGGCAAGGTCTGGTCGATCGCCGGGATGGCGGTCATGGCGGAGCGGGCGGGCGTTTCCGGCGTGGCAGCGACCGGCTCGGCGGTCATCATGCAGCTCGTGAATCTTGCCACGGGCGCCATTGTGGCCCTCATGCTGACGGGGACGGTGGTCTTCGACAAGCTGATGTTCAACTACGTTGGGCAGTGGGGGAGCGTGCTGGCCTTCGTCGGCGCGGCGATCGCGCTGCTGGCCTGCGGGGCGCTCACCTTGCCCTCGCTCACGAGGCGCCTCGGGCACCTCATCGGCAAGCCCGACTCGGTGCAGCCGGTGGAGCCGGGTGCGCTCGCGGCCTCGCTCTTCGTCAACTTTCTGGCGTGGGGTGGTTACGGGCTGGCCTTCCAGCTGCTCTTGCTAGGCACGATTCCCGATCTCGAGCTCACGTGGGCCGTGGCAACGGGTGCCTTCGCCGCCTCGTACATTGCGGGTTACCTCGCCGTCATCGTCCCCGGCGGCCTCGGCGTGCGCGAGGCGGTTCTGATTGCACTGCTCCAGGAGAGCATCGGACTCGGTCCGGCGGTGGCCCTCGCGGCCGTCTCGCGGATCACACTCACTATCAACGAGATCGGCGCCGCGGTGCCGTTCCTTCTCATGCGGAGACCGTCGCGTGACGACGCCTGATTCGCGCCCCGCCTTCGAGCCGCGGCCGCCACTGCTGTGGGCGGCCCTGGTGTTCGTGCTTGCCGCACTCTCCCTCTGCTGGCCGCTCCTGACCGGCCAGTATCTCGGTGGCGATGACCAGGTCATCGCGGGCTATGCCTTCCGGGAATTCGGCGCCAGCTACTTCAAGGCCAACGGCAGCATCCCGCAGTGGAACCCGTACCTCTTCGGCGGGATGCCGTTCATCGCGGCGATGCACGGCGACATCTTCTATCCGACCGCGTGGCTCCGCTGGCTGGTGCCCACCGACATCGGGATGACGCTCGGCTTCTTCCTGCACCTGATCATCGCCGGTGTGGCGATGTATTCGCTGCTGCGCGCGCTCAAGCTCTCGTGGACGGCGGCGGTCGTGGGTGGATTGAGCTACCAGCTCTCCGGCATCCTCGTCTCGATGATGCGGAACGGCCACGACGGCAAACTCTTCGTCTCGGCGCTCGCACCGTTCGCCTTCCTGGCGCTCCTGCGCGGGATCCGCCACGGGAAGGTGAGTGCCTTCGGCTGGTATGCGCTGATCATCGGCCTCTGCATGCTCTCGCCGCACTACCAGATGACCTACTACCTCCTGGTGGCGTCGGGACTCTTCACGCTCTGGCTCACCTTCTGGGACAAGGAACGTGAGCGGCCCAAGGCCCCGGTGGCCGACATGGGGCTCGCCTCGCTCGCCGTGGGCCTCGGCGTCGGCATCGGGATGATCCAGGGGCTGCCGTTCCTCAAGTACATCCCCTTCTCGCCGCGCGTCGAAGGCGGGATGTCGAGCGGATGGGAGTACGCCACCTCGTACGCGATGCCGGTCGAGGAGTTGATGACCACCATCCTGCCGCAGTTCAACGGGATGATGGAGAACTACTGGGGCGGCAACTTCTTCAAGAGCCACACCGAGTATGTCGGCGTGATCGTGGTGATGCTCGCCATCCTCGGCCTCGGGGCGGCGAAGCGTCGCGGCTTGCTGCTCGGCTTCGGGATGATCGCCGGCCTCTTCCTGCTGGTGGCCTTTGGCGGGCATACGCCGTTCTATCGCCTCTGGTATGAGGTGATGCCGATGATGCAGAAGGTGCGTGCCGCCGGCATGGCCTTCTTCCTCGTGGCCCTGCCGATCTGCGTCTGGGCGGGCCTCGGGGCGGAGCGGCTGCTGAGGGGCGAGGTCAGTGCCAAGCGGCTCACCATCCTCCTCGCATCCTTCGGTGGGCTCGCCGTGCTTGGCCTCGCGGGGGCGCTGCAAGGGGTGGCCGAAGCGGTGGCGAGTGCAATCGGATCGGGCCTCGACATGCAGATGACGGCGCGTATCAATCAGGCCGTCGTGGCGAACGCGGGAGAACTTCGCGCCGGGTCGCTGCGGATGCTCCTGGTGGTGCTGGTCGGAGGCGGACTCCTCGTGACCATCCAGCGGCGGATGCTTTCTGGGGCACTCGCCGCGGTGGCGATGTTGATCGCGGTGTGGGGCGACAATTGGTCGCTGCTTCGCCGGTTCCCGGAATGGCTCCCTCCGGCGGCCGAGACCTACGCCGATGACGAGTTGATCGCCGCGATGCGCCAGGGGACGATGCCCTTCCGGAGCTACGACCCCTCCGGCTCGGCGGGCGGCGCCGCGACGCTCTATCAGGGATCGTGGTTGATGGCGGACCGGATCCCCACGCTGTTCGGGTACCACGGCAACGAGAGCCGCTTCTTCGATGAACTGTTCGGTGGCAAGAACGACTGGCCCAACCAGTTCTCGCCGTCACTCCTCGACCTCTACGCGGTCAGCTACATCGTGGCCAACCAGGAGATCGGTCAGGCCTTCCCGGGCTACCGGCAGACGCTGGGCCCGGCTGCGTTCAAGAGCACGACCGGGCGACGGGCGCTCGCGGGGTACCTGTATCAGCGTGATTCCGCCGCTGCGTGGGTGCGGGTCGTTCCCGGCGCGGTGAAGATCCCGGCCGACCAGATCATCCCCACGGTGGTGGACCCCCGTTTCCCGGTCAATCGCGTCGTGCTGTACGACGACACGACGACGGTGGCTGGCGTGGTCACCGGGCAGGAGCTGCCGGAGCCGTCGCCAGTGACGGCCTCGCTGGCCAATTGGGAACCGGGCGCGATGAAAGTCGTACTGCAGGGAAGTGACCCGAGAACCACCTTCCTCCTCGTGGCGGAGAACTGGTACCCGGGGTGGACGGCGACGATTGATGGCTCGCCGAGCCCGACGCATCGGGGCAACCACGCCATGCTGTCGGTGGCGGTGCCACCCGGAGCCAAGGAAATCACGCTCCGCTATGAGACGCCGGGGTACGGAACCGGCAAGTTGATCACCCTGGGGTCGCTCGCCGGAGCGCTCCTGCTGCTGGCGGCCGGACGTTTCCGGCCGCGGACTCGCGATGCCTGAACGTGCGTTGGTCGTGGTGCCCACCTACAACGAGCGCGAGAACCTCCCCCAGATCGTCCCGGCGATCCTGGCGCAGGATCCTCGCCTCGACGTGCTGGTGGTGGATGATGGCTCCCCGGACGGGACCGGTGCGCTGGCCGATGCGATTGCGTCGGTCGAGCCCCGGGTCCACGTGCTCCACCGCACGGCCAAGCAGGGGCTCGGACGGGCGTACCTGGCCGGCTTTGCCTGGGCGCTCGAGCGGGACTACGCCTACATCTTCGAGATGGACGCCGACTTCTCCCACGATCCGAAGACGCTGCCGGCCTTCCTGACCGCGATCCAGGAGGCCGACCTCGTCCTCGGCTCCCGGTACGCCACGGGCGTCAACGTGATCAACTGGCCGATGAGCCGGCTGCTCCTCTCCTGGTTTGCCAACAAGTACGTCCACTGGATCACCCGGATCCCGCTGACCGATGCCACCGGTGGCTTCAAGTGCTTCCGGCGGGAGGTCCTGGCAGCGATCCCGTTCGATCAGGTGCGTTGCAACGGCTACGCCTTCCAGATCGAGATGAGCTACCGCACCTGGTGCAAGGGATTCCGGCTCAAGGAAATCCCGATCATCTTCGTGGACCGGGTCGAGGGACACAGCAAGATGGACAAGCGGATCGTCCGCGAGGCGGTCTGGATGGTCTGGTGGCTCCGCCTCCAGGCGCTCCTCGGGAGGCTCAAGTGAGCGTGGTGTTCTTCAAGCTCTCCGGCTCCGGGAACGATTTCGTCATGGTGGATGGCCAGACCACCTCGCCGGCCGAGTGGCCGGTCGAGCGGATCCGGGCCATCTGCGACCGGCGTGACGGGATCGGGGCCGACGGCTTCGTGATCCTGACCCCGGTCGGGCCGGACACCGTGGAGATGACCTTCTACAACAACGACGGGTCGCCGGCCCCGATGTGCGGGAACGCCGCCCTCTGTTCGACCCGGCTGGCCGCCCACCTCGAGATGGCCGACCCTGCCGGGATGACGCTGGTGACCGGGGCAGGGAGCTTCCGGACCCGCTGTGTGGGGAACGGGCACCTGGCCGAGCTCAACCTCCCCGATACCGACGTGCCGGTCGAGACTGGAATACCGACCATGGCAGGGGAGGGGTGGGTGCGTCTGGGTCGCGTGGGCGTCCCCCATATCGTGGTCCTGACCGACGATGTCGGGTCGGTCGATATCCCCAACCGGGGACGGGAGCTGCGCTTCCATGAGCGGGCCGGTGTGGGCGGGGCCAATGCCAACTTCGTCTCCCGGATCTCAGGTTCCACTGGAACTGACGCCTCGAAACTACTTGAGGCATCGTGGGCGGTCCGCACCTACGAGCGGGGTGTAGAGGGAGAGACCCTCGCGTGCGGCACCGGTACCGTGACCGCGGCGCTGGCGCTCGCCGCGCAGGGGATCGACCGCCTCCCGCTCCAGTTCCGGACCGAAAGTGGGCGGCTGCTGGCGGTGAATGCCACGATCGAGGGGAGCCGGGCGACCCACATCTGGCTCTGCGGGGAGGGCCGCCTGGTGGCCCGAGGGGTCTGGCTCGGAGGCTGAAGGGAACCATCCATAAGGGGGGTCGGATGATCCAGGTCTACGTAGGTTCGAGCCTCCCAGACGCGGAATTCGTCTGCGCCGAGCTCGTGGCCGCCGGCGTCTCGGCGATCGTCAAGGGGGAATCCCTGCCGATGACCGGCCATTACGCCTCCGTCTGGGTGCCAGAGGGTGAGGAGGATGAGGCGCTGCGGCTCCTGGCGGAGCGTGACGCCGGGGATGCTGATGCCACGGGGACGTCGGAGGAGTTGCCGGCCTGAGAAGCTGGTGACCAGTGACCCGTGACCAGTGGACTTGAGACGTCAGAACTTGAGGGGTGAGGAGTGAGGGGGAGCAACCCCTGACCCCTCACCCCTTACCATTTTCGGTGGCAACCCAGCCACTGGTTACTGGTTACCGGTTACTGGTGACAGGCCCTGAAGAGGGGAGAATCCCACTCGCCGTGGAGATCTGGCAGTTATCCCCACTTCTCCCCATGACTACTTAACATAATACATCTTATACGTCATATTCATGCCCACAGAAACCCACCCCAGTACAATGCTCGTAACTTGTTGTGCGCCAACTTCTTATGGCGCTAGCCAACAAACATTCCCCGCCACAATCTGTCGCTGTAATGTGCCCCGATGACCGATCCCACTTTCGTCCCTCCGCTTCTCTGTCGAGATTCCCGACCTCGGCCGTCATCATCGTGACGGCCCCGGAATCGCCGGGTCCGCACCGAGACCACGACCAGGAGCTCCCCGTGCAGCAGTACCTCCTCATCCTCCGTGAGAACCCCGCCGCGTTCGAGCACATCTCCCCGGCCGAGATGCAGGCGATCGTCGAACGCTACGTGGCCTGGGGGCACTCCCTTGCCGAGCGTGGCGTGATGGCCGGAGGGATCAAGCTGGCCGATGAAGGCGGCCGGCACGTCCGGGCTGTCGGGGTGACCGATGGTCCCTACGCCGAGACCAAGGAGGTCGTGGGAGGCTTCTTCGAGGTGCTCGCCGAGGACTACGATGGCGCCGTGGCTCTCGCCCAGGAATGCCCCCACCTCGATTACGGCTGGATCGAGGTCCGCCGGGTGGAGACCACCCCCTGACTCCGGCCCGGGAACGCGAGGTCAACCACCTAGTCGATCGGCTGTTCCGCACCCTCGCGGGACAGCTGACCGCCGGGGTGGTCCGCATCCTCGGCCCCTCCCAGATTGATCTGGCGGCCGATGTGGTCCAGGAGACCATGCTCCGCGCCCTTCGGACGTGGCCGTTCCATGGCATCCCCGACGTCCCGGCCGCCTGGTTGATGCGGACCGCACGCAATCGCGCCGTCGACCTGGTTCGACGCGCTCGGCTCGGCGAAGAGTCCGAGTCCCGCATCGCCCATCACTTTACTTCACTAGTGGACGATAGCGGCGGGGAGCGGCGCGAGGACACCCTGCACCTCATGCTGGCCTGTGCCGATCCCGCCCTTCCCGTGGACGCCGTGGTGGCCATCCTGCTCCAGGCCATCGGCGGTCTCGGCTCCCGCGAAATTGCCCGGGCCATGCTCCTCCCCGAGGCGACCGTGGCCCAGCGGATCGTTCGGGCCAAGAAGCGGATGCGGGAATGGCCGGCCGACGAGGAGCTCTTCGCCCGCCCGATCGAGGAGTTGGCCCAGCGACGAGACGTCGCCCTCCGGGCCATCTACCTGCTCTTCAACGAGGGGCACAACGTCTCGGAGGGCGACGAGGTCCTCCGCGGTGAGCTCGCGCGGGAGGCGACCCGGTTGGTGATGCTGCTCGCCAGTGTCCCGGAGCTCAACGACCCTGCCGTCGAAGCGCTCGCTGCCCTCATCCTGCTGCACGCGTCGCGGTTCCCCTCGCGGCAGGGAGACGACGGCTCCCTCGTCCTCCTCGCCGACCAGGACCGGACCCTCTGGGACGAGGCGCTCCTGCAGCGGGGATTCCATCACCTGGCCCGGGCCGCGGAGTCGGACACGCCGACCCGGTATCACCTCGAGGCCGCCATCGCCGCCGAGCACGCACGGGCGGGCTCCTTCGAGGCGACCAACTGGGATGGCATCGTGGACCTGTACGGCGGGTTGATGGTGCTCGCACCATCGCCGGTGGTCCGGACCAACCGCGCCGTGGCCTTGGTGCTCGCGGGTCGGGTGGACGAGGGGGAGGCCGAACTCGAGGCGATCGCGGATGAGCCAGGCGTCAGCCGGTATGGCTGGTTCTTCGCGACCCGCGGCTGGCTTCGCGACCGGCTCGGTGATCTGGCGGGAGCGCGGGACGACTACCGGGCGGCGCTGGCTCGTCAGCCCTCCGCCCCGCATCGCACCCTCCTGCTGAGCCGGTTGGCCCGACTGGACGGCTGACCCGGCCTCAGAGCGGCGGTGGGCCGTCCTGGGCGACGATGTCCACGTCCTTGGTTTCCTTCAGGAAGAGCAGCCCGATCACCAGCGTCATGGTCGCGATCGCGACCGGATACCAGAGGCCGGCATAGATGTCGCCCTTGGCGGCGACGATGGCGAAGGCCGTGGTCGGCAGGAAGCCACCGAACCAGCCATTCCCGATATGGTACGGCAGTGACATAGAGGTGTAGCGAATGCGCGAGGGAAACATCTCGACGAGCATCGCCGCGATGGGACCGTACACCAGCGTCACGTAAAGCACGAGCACCCAGAGCACCAGCACCACCATCGGCCGGTTGATCGCCGCCGGGTCGGCCGCGGCCGGATACCGTGCCTCCTCCAGCGCCGAACCGAGCTCGGCCTGGAAGCGGGAGCGTGCATCAACCGCCCCTGCCCCGGTCGCGTCGAACGAGGCGATCACCGTGGCCCCGACGCGGACCTCGGCGAGGGCGCCATCGGCCAGCGGCTCATTTCGATATGGCACGCCGCGCGCCACGAGTGCAGCCTTCGCCACGTCGCAACTCGACGTGAACTTGCTGGTGCCCACCGGATTGAACTGCACCGAACAGTCGGCGGGGTCGGCCGCCACGACGACCGGGTCTTTGGCCTGCGCCGCCTCGAGCGCCGGATTGGCGTAGTGCGTCAGGGCCCGAAAGAGCGGAAAGTACGTGAGGGCCGCGAGGGCGCAGCCGAGCATGATGATCGGCTTGCGGCCGATGCGGTCGGAGAGCACGCCGAAGACCACGAAGAAGGGCGTGCCCAGCAGGAGCGACGTGGCGACCAGGATGTTGGCGGTCTGACCGTCGACCTTGAGCGTCTGGGTCAGGAAGAAGAGGGTGTAGAACTGCCCTGTATACCAGACCACGGCCTGTCCCGCCGTGAGCCCGAAGAGTGCCAGCAGGACCAGCTTGAGGTTGCCGCGCTCCGCGAAGGACTCCCGCAGCGGCGCCTTGGAGCGCGTCCCTTCGGCCTTCATCGTCTTGAACACCGGCGACTCATCGAGGGCGAGCCGAATCCACACCGAGATGCCGAGCAGCACGATCGAGAGCAGGAAGGGGATCCGCCATCCCCACGCCTCGAACGCCTCGGTCCCGAGCAGGACGCGGCAGCCGAGGATGACCAGCAGCGACAGGAAGAGGCCCATGGTGGCGGTGGTCTGGATCCACGAGGTGTAGGCGCCGCGCTTTCCGTGGGGCGCATGCTCGGCCACGTAGGTGGCGGCGCCCCCGTATTCACCGCCGAGCGCGAGCCCCTGGAGCATCCGGAGCAACACGAGGATCACGGGTGCCGCGAGGCCGATGCTCGCGTAGGTCGGCAGGATGCCGACGACGAACGTGGAGCCACCCATGATCACGATGGTGACCAGGAAGGTGTGCTTCCGTCCGACCAGGTCGCCGAGGCGTCCGAAGACGAGTGCGCCGAATGGGCGCACCGCAAAGCCCGCCGCGAAGGCGAGCAGTGCAAAGATGAAGCCCGCCGTGGGGTTCACGCCGGAGAAGAACTGCCGGCTGATGATGGCGGCGAGCGAACCGTAGAGGTAGAAGTCGTACCACTCGAAGACGGTGCCGAGCGACGACGCCACGATCACCCGGCGTGCGTCGCGGGTGGCCGTCGGGAAGATCGTCATGCGGGGGAGTGCGGGAGGGGACGCATCTGGGGACCAAAGGTGCCTACACCGGCAGGTAGGCCGCAAGCGCCGTGACCTTCGTCGCCCCGAACGCTAGATTGGAGCCATGCCACTTCCCATCCGCTCATCGCTCATCGCCTCGCTCCTGCTGGCCGGTGCCGTCCTCCCGCCCGCCACTGCCCAGGACGTCCGACTCGCCGACAAGGATCCCGTGGTGCAACGTGCCCTCGCGGCGCTGCAACGGGACCAGGCCTGGACGCTCGCGCAGCAGATCGCCATCTGCGAGATCCCCGCGCCGCCGTTCAAGGAGGCGGCCCGCGCCGACGACTTCAAGCGTCGGCTCGTCGCCCTCGGCTACCTCGACACCCGCATCGATGCGGTGGGCAACGTGATCACGCAGGTCGGCAGCGGCAGCGGTCCGACCGTGATGGTGGCTGCGCACCTCGACACCGTCTTCCCTGAAGGCACCGACGTCAAGACCACCCGCACTGGTGACCGTATCGCGGGGCCGGGCATCGGTGACGATTGCCGCGGCCTCGCGGTGCTGCTCACGCTCGCCAAGGCGTTCAAGGAGACCGGCCTGACGCCGAACGGTCGCGTCTATCTGGTGGGAAATGTTGGCGAAGAGGGCCCCGGCAACCTGCGCGGGATGCGGCACCTGTTCAACGAGGAGCTGAAGGGCACGATCAATTTCTTCATCTCGATCGATGGCGGTGGCGGCGCGGGGATCGTCTCACGGGCGGTCGGGAGCCATCGGTACACCATCTCCTTCGAGGGGCCAGGTGGTCATTCCTACGGCGCTTTCGGAATGACCAATCCGATGCACGCCATGGGACGCGCGATTGCCCGGATCGCCGACCTGCAGGTTCCGGCCGGAGCACGAACCACCTTCAATGTCGGCGTGGTACGCGGGGGGACGAGCGTGAACACCATCACCCCACTGGCCCAGATGGAGGTGGACATGCGCTCCGAGTCCGCCGAGAATCTGCTGGAAATGGATCGGCGCATCCGTGCCGCCGTGGACACCGCCGTCCGCGAGGAGCTTGCCCGGTGGCCGACGTCGAAGGCGCCGATCACGGTCAAGGTCGACACGATCGGCATTCGCCCGACCGGCGGCCAGCGCGACGATGCCTACATCGTCCGCACGGCCATGGCCGCCGCGACACTGCTCGACGACGGCCTCGCCTGGACACCACGCACCGGCGCGTCGAGCACCGACGCCAACATTCCGATCGCCCTCGGCATCCCCGCCATCGCCATCAACGGTGGTGGAGCCGGCGGCGGTGCCCATGGCACCGCGGAGTGGTATCAGGAAACCGCCGACTCGTACAAGGGACCGCAATTCGCGTTGTTGATCATCACCGCGCTGACCGGCGTCGGGCGATGAGACTCCACGCTGCCCGCGACCTGATGTGCACGCTGCTCCTTGGCCTGCCGACCCTCGCCGCAGCGCAGCAGGCCGGGCCAGGTCAGGTGGCCATCGTGATCAGTACCGAGCGTGGCGACATCCGTGCGGTGCTCGACAGTGCGCGGGCACCGATCACGGTGACCAACTTCCTGCGCTACGTGGATGCGGGGCTGTTCAGCGGCGGTGCGTTCCACCGGACGGTGACGCCGGAGAACCAGCCACGTGATTCGGTGAAGATCGAAGTGATCCAAGGGCGGGCGCGCCGCACGCAGCCGGACTCGGGCTATGCGCCGATTCCGCTGGAGCGGACCAGCATCACCGGGCTCAGGCATCTGGATGGTGTACTCTCGATGGCGCGGAGCGGCCCGAACAGCGCCACGTCAGGCTTCTTTGTCACCATTGGTGCGCAGCCATCCCTCGATGAGGGCGGCCACCGCAACCTCGACGGGCAGGGCTTCGCGGCCTTTGGGCGGGTGACGGCGGGGATGCAGGTGGTGCGGGCCATCCAGCAGGCGCCCCGCGCCGAACAGAACCTCACCCCGCCGATCACGATCACCGGCATCCGCCGCGCAGGCGTGCGTTAGCTAGCGGCGCGCCTCGCTCCGCCAGAAATCGATCCCACCGGCCATCTGGCCCACATCGAGCGAGGCGACCCGCTCGAGACGCTGCAGGTCGATCACCTCCAGCGTGCCGGGCTCGCTGCCGTATCCCTCGACGGATACGAAGGCATAGCGGTCGTCGTCGCTGACCGCGACCCCATGCACGTATCGCCGCCGCGTGGGGATGCGCTTCACTTCGCGACCGCTCGCCACGTCAAACACCGACACCGACTGGTCGCGCTTGTTGGTCGCGATCAGCCGACTCCCGTCGTGCGTCAGGGCAAGATTGTAGACGCCGGTCGCTGCCGGAATCCGGCGCACGAGGGCCCACCGCTCCACGTCCACCTCGACAATGTCACTCGACGCGTTGCAGGCGACGAAGACGCGCTTCCCGTCTGGCGAAGGCTGCGCCCAGGTTGGGGAACACTTCCCCGCCGGCGCGCCGCCCATCTGGTGCGTCCCGGGCCGCCCATCCATCCCATGCTCCGCACCACGCGTCAGCGCAAAGTGACGTGCCACGGCGAAGCGGGTCGCATCGATCTCCACCAGGGCCTCATCCATCATGCAGGTGGAGTAGTGGCGCGTGCCGGCGCCGTTGAGTCGCGAGCCGTGCGGCATGGTGCAGGTCTCCACGCGCGCCACCTCGAGCATCTCGGCCGCCGCCACGATCGACACGGACGACGGCACCATGTCGCCGTGAAGATTGAAATTCACGACGTAGACATAGTGCCCGTCCGGGGTCACCTGCATCGATGCGGGAAAGAGGCCGAGCTCGACGCGACCGACCGGGGCACCGGTCGCCGTGGCGTATTTCCACAGCGATCCAAATGGCGTGCCATGCGCCGTGGTCACGTAGAAGTGTTCCCCCGACGGCGAGACCGCCAAGCCATGCGGGCCGTCTGGCTCTGAGGGGTTGAAGCCCGTCCGCTGCACACGTTCGACGCGCGGCTCCCCCGCCCCGAAGCGCACCAGCGTGATCTCGTCCGTCACCTCCGAGGCGATCAGGACCAGGTAGTCCCGCGCAGGTGCAGCGGCCGGCGGTGCCGGCGCCACGGCGGGCGCGGTGCCCGCCGCACACCCTGCCACCAACGCCACTCCGACCAGCCACGACCAACGACTCATGGCACCAGTACCGACGGGGGCTGCTTCGGCTTCATGCGCACGATCCAGAGCCCGCTGTGGATGTCGTTCACGTACGCGATACCATCGCGCACCACCACGCCCCAGGTCATCGCCGTGTTGCGTCCGCTCTCGACGGCATTCATGTCGGCCGTGTTGACGTGCACCATCTCGCGCTGCTGCGCGCGGAGGTCTCCCATCAGTTCGCCGGAGATGTCGAAGGTCCGGAAGCCGGCGTTGTACGCGCCCATGTAGAGCGTGTCGCCGGCCACCCAGACGTTGTGCACGCCACCGAACTCCGGCTCGTACCAGGCCACGGCCTTGGGCTGCTCCAGATTGGACACGTCGATCACCTGGAGGCGTCCGTAGGCCCGTCCGGCAGCGGCATCCTTGGCCCCCTCGACCGGGCTCGCGGGGAAGACCTCGTCGGCGATGAAGACGTAGTCCTTGTGACGCCAGGCGGTGTGGGTACCGCGGATGAATCCCGGACCCCCGGTGGCCTCGACTTCGCGATACATCGCGTTGAGGTCGTACTTGTACTGGCTGACCAACACCGGATTGCTCGGCGAACCACCCTTGATCCCCTTGCCGATGTCGAGGATCACCAACCCGTTGTTCCAGTTGGAGAGGTAGGCCAAACCGTCCTGCACGTCGATGTCGTGCAGCGAATTGCCCGCCATCGGCCCGGGCATCCGGTACTCACCCACCTGCTTCGGATGGTAGGGATCGTTGAGGTCGATGACGTGCATGCCACCGGTGCCGTTGTTCGTCAGATAGACATGCGTGCCGTGCACCGGCTGCTTGTAGATGAACGCCGAATGGACTCCAGCCGTGACCCCTTCCGTGAATTCGGCGATGACCTTGGGGTGTGCCGGGTCCTCGAGCGAGGCGATCACGATGCCGTTTTTCCGGTCGGCCGCACCTTCGCGGGTATGCACCATGAAGCGCCCGTCGGGGGTGGTCATGATGTCGTTGACGCGACGCGTGTTGGCGACCAGGGAATCGGTCACGACCGGTGTTCCCGGCGCGCTGACATCGATGGCATACATGCGATCGCCACCGCTGCCGGTGCCAAGGTAGAGGTTCTTGCCATTCGGGTGGAGCCAGACCTCTTCCGTGCTGAAGAGCGACCGCGGCAAGCGCCCGACGATCTCGGCGGCACGGCGCACGTCGCGCGCCGCGAGGCGCACCGTGGCCACGGCGCTCCGCTCGCCGAGGTTGGCGACGATGGTGTAGGTGCCGGGCTCATAGCCGACGAAGGCACCGTCTTCGCGGATCACGCCGTGGCCCGGGGACATCGACCACGTCGGCGTCAGGCCGGTGATGGCCGTCCCCTGTGTGGTGCGCGCATCGATGCCGAATCGGATCACGTCGCCGATGCGCGCCTCGGTCGTTCCGGGCGTGACCGAGAGCTTGGCAATCGGCGCCCGGATGACCTCGACGGCGAAAGTTGCGGTGGCGATGCTCGCGTGCTCCATCCCTCCCCTGAAACCGGTCGACATACCCGTCCCGGCGCGGATCGTGGTCCGACCTGTTCCCACGGCCGTCACCACGCCAGCGGCGTTGACCGAGGCCACCGCCGGATTGAGGCTGGTCCAGTGGATCCGGTCGCCAGGTCGCGCATCGTTGTCCTTGGAGTAGGCGGTGGCCGTCAGCGTTACCCGCTGACCAACCGCCAGACGGTTCGGTGCCTTGTCGATCACCAGGCGTCCCGGAGGCCCAGGCACCATCGCCACCTCGACCCGCGCGGTCACGGGGGCGGTCCCCGGCACCGAGGCGATCACGCTGACCGGAAGGCGGCCCGTCGCACCGGAGGTCACCAGTCCGTCGGCCGCCACGCGACCTTCGAAGCGAGCCCCTGAGGCGAGTACGAACCGCACGGTGACGCCGGGGACTTCCTTCCCGGAGGCATCGACTGCCGTCGCGGTCAGCCGAAGGGTGTCGCGCGCGAACATTGTGGGGTTGGGCGGCGTCACGGTGAGTCGGGCGATCGGCGAGGGGGGCAGCCCTTCCGCGCGCGCCGCGGGAACCTGCCCTTGCTGGAGCACGGCAACTACGAGGAGACCGAGCATCGAGGCAACCTGTCTGGGGGAAGGCCGAAAGATAGCGTCTCCGGGCGCTTCGCGACCCCCGCCCTACGCCCTCGGCAAGACGACGCGCATGACCTGACTGGCCCAGCGCACCGCGTACCCCGCCATGGCACCGACGGCACCGGGGAGGTCGGGCGGGATGCGGACGCCCTCGCCCAGGGAGCGTAGAATCGGCCCACGGAATCGCAGGGCAATCGGCGTGGCGAACGCCACCGGATTGAACCTCGGGTCGTAGCGCACGCCGAGGCCTTCGATGAGGGCCGCCGTCCTGGCGAAGTAGACCATGTCGGGTGGGAGCTGGACCGGAAAATCGTAGAGCGTACCGACGACCTCATCGGCGAGACGGGTCACATGCGCGATCCGCTCCTGTGCCGTCGTCCGTGCGCCGGCTAGCGCAATCAACTGGCTCGCGAGCGCATGAATGACCTCTCGCGAGGCACCGGGTTCGATGAGGCCGAGCCCGTAGAATCCATCCACCACCCCGGGAGTGTCCTTCGAGATGGCCGCGAAGACCGTCCGCACCAGCTGTCGTCGCGTCTCGGTCGGGACTTCGACCACCATCCCGAAGTCCAGCAGCACCACGCGACCGGCCGCATCCACCAGGATGTTGCCCGGATGCGGGTCGGCATGGAAGAGGCCGTCCACGAGCATCATCTGCACGTACAGTTCCATGACGGTGCGCAAGATCCGCTCGGGCGCGAGCTGGCCAGAGGTCATCGCCTCGTCGAGGCGGTCAATCCGCGTGCCCTCGACGTATTCCATCACCAGCGTCCGCCGGCGCGTGAGATCGTCCACGATCTCGGGCACGCGCACGGTGGGCACCTTGGCGAAGTTGGCGCGGATCGTCCTGGCGAAGCGCGCTTCCTGCCGGAAGTCCATCTCGTCGCCGACCCGCCGCTCGAACTCATCGAGCACCGATCCCAGCCCGGTGACGTGTGGCGGGTGGAGTCGGGGGGCGACGCGCCGGAGCAGCCAGCGGGCGATGCGGAGGTCGGAGGCGATGGTCGACTCGATGCCGGGACGCAGCACCTTCACCACCACGTCGCGCCCTGCGAGCGTGGCCCGGTGGACCTGGCCAAGCGAGGCGGCGGCGAGGGGCACCGGATCGATGGAGTCGAAGAGCGCTTCGGGGGGACGGCCGTAGCTCTCGGTGATCGCGGTGCGGATGGCGGCCCATGACTCCGGCGGGACGCGATCAGTGAGGGTGCTGATGCTCCCGACATACGGCGGCGGAATCAGGTCGGCTCGGCCGGCGAAGAGCTGGGCGAGCTTGACGAAGGTCGGCCCGAGCCGGGCGATGGTGGCGGCGAAGCGCTCGGCGCGCCTCTCGTGGAAGGCCGGCGTCCGCGCTGCACCCGCACCGAAGAGGAGCCAGCGACGTCGGTCGCGGGCAAAGCTCAGCAGGAGCGGAGTGGTCAGGGCCAGAAGCCGGAGCGCACGGAGCATGCTGGATGATACCCGGAACCCGGTGTTACGCTCCCGATTGCCACCCCGGTGCGCTTCCCCGCCGGCCACCGAGCGGTTCACGCGTCGAGGACGCGCCGCACCTCGGTGAGCAGTTCCTTGACGGTGTACGGCTTGCCGAGGAAGTTGACATGGGCATCGAGGGCGAAGTCGTCCCCGAGCGCCTCGGTCGAGTAGCCCGACGTGAGCAACACGCGGAGGCCGGGATGCGACTCGGCGAGGCGTGCGGCGAGTTCGGTGCCGGACATCGTCGGCATGACCAGGTCGGTCATCACGAGGTGGATCGGCGTGGTACGCGTGCGCACCACCTCCAGCGCTTCCACCCCGTTGGTCGCCTCGACCACCAGGTAGCCCGCCCGTTCGAGCACACGCTTGGCCACCTGACGAATCGCCTCTTCGTCCTCGACCAGCAGAATGGTCTCGGAACCCGAGGTGGGCGCGCTCGCGGGCACCGCACCATTGGGACGCGTCTCCTCCCGCGACAGCGGGAGATAGATCCGGAATGTCGTCCCGCTCCCCAGTGCGCTCTCGAAGTCGATGGCCCCGCCAGACTGACGCACGATGCCATACACGGTCGAGAGCCCGAGTCCCGTTCCCTTCCCCGCCTCCTTGGTGGTGAAGAAGGGCTCGAACACCATCGCCTGCGTGGCCGCGTCCATGCCAATCCCGGTGTCGCTCACCTGCAGGACGGCATACGTGCCAGCTGAGAGACCCTCCTTCCGCGTTGCCATCTCGGCATCCACCACGACGTGACTCGTTGCGATGGTCAGCGTCCCGCCGGCCGGCATCGCGTCGCGCGCGTTGATGGCGAGGTTCATCAGCACCTGGTCGAGCTGCCCGCGGTCCGCCTGCACGGTGGGATTCACCGGATCCAGGACGATGTCGATGCGCACGTCCTCGCCGATCACGCGTCGCAGCATGCCGAGAAAGCCGTTGACCAGGTCGTTCAGCGAGATGGCCTCGCGACGGAGGACTTGCTGGCGACTGAAGGCGAGCAGTTGCCGCGTCAACACGGCGGCGCGATCGCCCGCCGACCGGATCTCGGCAAGGTCCTGCCGAATGGGGGCGTCGGGCGGCAATTCCGTGATGGCAAAGTCGGCCGTCGCGTTGATCACCGTGAGCAGGTTGTTGAAGTCATGGGCGATCCCACCGGCCAGCCGACCGACCGACTCCATCTTCTGGGAGCGGAAGAGCTGCTGTGTCAGCTGCTCACGCTCGGTGATGTCACGGGCGATGCTCAGGATGACGGACCGGCCACGCGCCGTGATCGCAGTGAGCGCCACCTCCACCGGGAAGGTGGTGCCATCCTTCCGGCGATAGGTGCGTGCCCACACCACGTGGCCCTCACGTTGGACGTGCGCGAGGACCTGTCGCCATCCTTCCAGCCCGTCGATCTCGGGGACGATGTCGGCGGGGCGCATCCGTCGCAGCTCTTCGGCGGTGTAGCCGAGCCAGCGGGAGGACGTTTCGTTGAAATCAATGAAGGTCCCGGTGGTGGCGTCGGTCACGAAGATCGCATCGTTGGAGCGCTGCATGACCTGCCGGAAGAGCAGCAGCTCATCCTGCTGGCGGAGGACCGCGGCGTGGTCGCGAATCGCGCTGATGCCGAACGACAGGTCGCTCCCGAGCTCGGTGAGGAGTGTCAGCTCCTCCGGGTCGAAGCGATGCGGTTCGCTCGAATAGAGCATCAGGGCGCCAACCACGACACCGTTGACCTTGAGCGGAATGGAGCAGGACGCCGCATACCCGCGCTCCGCGGCGGCATCGCGCCACGGGGCGAAGCCCTGTTCGGCCAGGAGATCCTGGGCCGCCTGGATCTCCCCCGACCGGATGCAGCGGCCGGTCGGGCCCTGTCCACGCGCGTTGTCGCCCCACGACATCGGATGCGCCGCGAGGTAGCCGCGTTCATTGCCGCTGATGGCGATGGGACGCACGGAGCGCTCGGCATCGTGCTCCGCGTACCCGACCCACGCCATGAGGTAGCCACCCTCGCGTACCGCCACGTCGCAGACGTCCTGGTGCAGTGCCTCCTCCGACGCTGCACGCACCAAGGCGAGATTCGAGGCGCTGCGCATCCGGAGGATCCGGTCGGTACGCTGGAGGGCCTCCTCTGCGGTGCGCCGGGCGGTGATGTCGCTGATCGCACCTGCCATCCGCCTGGGCTGGCCACTGGCGTCGCGTTCCACTTCGCCGCGCGTCCAGAACCAGCGATACTCGCCGTCGTCATGCCGCAGGCGCAACTCAAGGGAGTACGGCGCCCCCTCGCGGAGGTGGGCGTCAAGTAGCGAGCGCACCCGCTCGACATCGTCCGGGTGCAGCCGGTCAAAGAAGGCGGCCTGCACGGTCGAGGCGGCCTCGGGCGCGACACCGAGCATGTCGCGCCAGTGCGGGGAGAGGTAGAGGGCGCCGGTGGCGAGATCCCAATCCCAGAGGCCGTCGCTGGTCCCACGGACGGCCCGTGCGTAGCGGGCCTCGCTCTGTCGCAGTTCCTCGATGCCAGCCGCCCGCTCGGCGATCAGCTCCAGTTCGCGCGAGGCGATGGCCAGGTCGCGACGCGAGCCGAGGGCGATGAGACCGAGCACCAACCCGGAGACAATCAGGAGGGAGATGATCGTCGCACGCACCGCAATGCGTCGGATCGGCCCCTGCAACGCCTCGCGGTCGAACCGCGCGGCCACTTCCCACGTGGTCCCCGGCACCGGACTCACGGCGGCGATGTAGCGGACGCCGAGCGCATCTGTTCCCTCGAGCGCCCGTTCGCTCACCGAGTGCGCCAAGGCGTCTCGCGCCGCTGCCGGGATGTCCCAGCTGGGCCCGGATTGCCCGGCGGCAAGGAGGGAGACGCGGTCGCCGCTTCGACGCCAGAGCACGGCACGCATCTCGAGCGGTGAGGCCGGGAGATCGCGCAACAGCGGCGTTATCGCCTGTTCGAGATCGATGACCAGGGCCAGCCACGTTGGCGTGGTTGACGCGGTGCTGTCGCCCTCCAGCGGAACCCAGAATCGGAGCTGCGTTCCACCGGCGGGGGTGGACGCTTCGTCCTCGTGCACCCCTTGGCTGTTTGCTCCCGGCGACGAGAGCTGCGCCGGGAGCACAATGACATCCTCCGGGTGGGAGGGCGTCACGATCAACGGGACGCCTCGCGCGTCGAGCAGCGCCACGGTGCGGAAGCCGTTCTCCAACGCGAGGGTCGCCATCCACCTCGTGAGGGCCAGTGGCTCCGCCATCCGTCCGCGGTCAGCCCGGGGTACTGGCAGCGAAATGGGGAGGGTGGCGACGGCCCGCGCCGTGGAGAGCTGACCGGCGTGCCACTGCCCAAGTTCCCGTGCCTTGAGGTCGACGACGGCAAGCAACGATTGCTCCGCACGCCGGATGGCGCGCCCAGTCTCACCGCGTGCCCAGAAATAGCTCGATGAACTGACCACCAGCATCATGGCGAGGCCTAACCACCAGAACCTCCGCGGGGCGCGGCCCTGCGCGCCGGGCGTGGGAATCAGCAGCACACGGACCGGCCAGCGATGGGGGCCGGCCAGCAACACAGCCGCGGTGCTGACGGTGAAGATGCCCAGCGCGGTAAGCGCCGCAACCGGGATGATCCCGTTGCCATAGAGCAGCGGTCCGCCGAGGAGATAACCCTGGAGCAGGAGCAGGGTTGCCACGACCACACAGAGAGGCAGGGAGACATCGAGGAGGCGCCGCCACGATGATGGCAACGCGGAGGTGCTCAGTCCCAGCAGCAACATCGCGAAGAGCGCCGCCGTGACCAGCGACGTCCGTCCGCGAGGAATACCGTCGAGGGAGTCGAGCGTCGGCGTCAGCCAGACCTCGATCGGCAATGCACTGCCGCTTGCGGCCGCCGTCCCGAGCGCCACGGCGAAAAGCAGGCCCCCCGCGGCGAGGAGAGCCCCGCGCCGGTCGGCCGATGGACCCCTTGTCCGAAGCAAGACCACAACAGCACTGAGGAGGAGGAGGATGGCCGCGCCGGGGGCGGGCGGCACGTAGCGGCTGCCGAGGGCCATCCACTCCCAGTGTCCGACACGCCAGGCCACCAGAATGGCCGCGGCCCACACGGCAGCGAGCCCCGCCAGAAGGCGGGCCACCCCCGCCACGCGGGCGGGGAGGTGGTCGGTTGTGGTCGAGTTGGTCAGCGACTCGCCTTCAGGATAGGGAACGAGGGGGTGCTTGAATCTCACTGCTCCGGGCTTGCAGTCAACCTGCTACGCATCGGCGACAAACGAAAACGCGGCGCCGGAGGCGCCGCGTCTGATGGAGCATCGGTGGTTGGAGCGAGTGGATCAGCCCTGACCCAACGTCAACTCCGCCAACCGCACCTCGGCCTCGGTCCGGGCGGCCGTCTCCCCGAGCTTGTCGATGATCTCGCGGTAGCACTTGATGGCCTCGTCCGAGTTCTTGGCATTCCGGAAGGCGCGGCCGGCGTCGAGCAGGGCCGTTGCCTTGAGGTAATCGGACGTGGCGGTCTCGGCGGCCTTGCGATACGCCGCGGCGGCCTCCGCCGGCTTGCCGGTGTTCTCGTAACCCGTCCCGAGGAGGGCGTGGGCCGGCGAGGCGTACAGGGCCGGCGGGTTCCCCTTCAGGAACTCGGTGAGCGAGGCGATGGCCAGCTCGGTCTGCCCGGACACCAACCGCGCCTGGGCGACGCCGAGCGCCGCGCTGTAGGCGGCCGAGGTGCCCTTGTAGGTCGTCACGACCTTTTCGAACTGCGAGACGGCCTCGGGGAGGTTGCCCTGCTCCGCCACGAGGCGTGCGCTCTCGAGCGCCTGCGCCGCGAAGGTCTCCTTCCGCTTGCCCGCGGTGATGGCGAACCAGATCCCGAGCGCCACCACGAGGATGGCCACGGCCGCGATGCCGAGGATCCGGATCCGCTGCGGGGTCAGGAAAGACTCGTCGCCAAAGTGGGCCGTCGGAGCGGCCTCGGGGGTCGTCGGGGGGGTATCCGCTGAGATAGCCATGCGACCTGTCGTGAAAGAATCCCTGCCAGTGGCCCGAAGTGGCCGATACAGCCCGCAAAGATGGCACAATGGCCACTCCGGCGCCAGTTGGTCACTCTCCCTTGCCACCCGCCCCCTCGGCGTGTCCATTCCAGCCAGCCCGCACCGGAGGACCGTTTGCTCGCCAACTGGATCACGCTCTCCCGCTTCCCCCTGCTGCTCGCCAACATCCTCATCCTCTACTACGCCCCGCCACCGATCCGGCTGGCCGGGGTGGTGCTGCTGCTGATCGGCCTGGGGCTGGATACCGTGGATGGCATGGTGGCCCGGCGCACCGGCCAGACCACCATGTTCGGGTCGGTGTTGGACATCGCGGCCGACCGCACGTACGAGCTCGTGCTCTGGGCGGTCTTTGCGGACCTCGGCCTGATCTCGGTTGTCATCCCGCTGGTCGTGATCGCCCGAACCACCCTGACTGACGCCTTCCGGAGCATCGGCATCAGCCAGGGGGTGGCCCCGTTCGACCAGCACAAATCCAAGCTCGGCCGCTTCATGGTGGGATCCCCGTTCATGCGGACCGGGTACTCCGTCACCAAGATCGTGACCTTCACCGCCCTGACGCTGGCCCAGGCACTCGCCGGGTACCCTGCGGAATCCACCCTCGGGGGCTACGCCGCGCCGCTGCTCCGCGCCGGCCAGGCGGTGGCCTGGGTCGCCCTCGCCTTCTGCGTCTTCCGGGGACTGCCCGTGATCATTGCCAACCTGCGACGCTACTGGGGAATGCCTGCCGCGGCGGCCGCCCTGCTCCTGAGTTTCCTCCCACTCGCGGGCGTTGCCGCGCAACAGTCCGTCGCCGCCACGCCGACCATCGCCGCCAAGACGGCCGGGTGGACGCGCCTCCCCGGCTTTGTCCCGATCTACCTGGACGATGCCAAAGGGACCCTCGCGCTTGAGCTGCCCAAGGAGGGCATGCGGGCGTTGCTCTTCGCGGAACTTGCCACCGGCCTTGGCTCCAACCCGATCGGTCTCGATCGCGGCGCCAATGGACCATCGTTCGTGGCCCGGTTCGAACCGACCGGCACCGCCGTGCGCGTGGTGTTCGAGAACTGGAACTACCGGACATCCGGCGACTCCCTGCACCGGCGCACCGTCGAGGAGGCGTTTCCCGCCAGCACGGCCGCTGCGCTCCCGGTCATCGCCGCGGACGGCGACCGGCTCCTGGTCGATGCGACGGACTTCGTCCACCGCGACTGGATGGACGTGGCCGCCACGCTGCAGCGCAGCCAGGAAGGGAGCTACGCCATCGCCCGTGATCGCTCCGGCATCCATCGGCCGCGCACGGCGGCCTTTGCGCGCAATAGCGAGATCGAGGTGGCGCTGACCTTCGTGACCACCGGTGCGCCCGGCCGGACCGTGGCGATGATCGTTCCCGACGGCCGCGCCTTCACGGTGCGCCAACACCTGTCGTTGCTGGCCTTGCCCGACGACGCGTATCGCCCGCGCGCGCTCGATCCGCGCACCGGTTTCTTCGGCACGTCGTTCAAGGACTACTTCGAGCCGATCCAGGGTGACCTCACCACCCGCTGGATCTCGCGGCACAGGCTGCAGCGTCGGGATCCTGCCGATCCGACGTCGCCGATCATTCAGCCCCTGGTCTATTACATCGATCCGGGCATTCCCGAGCCGATTCGCACCGCGACGTACGAGGGCGCCAAGTGGTGGGAGACGGCGTTTGACCAAGCCGGACTCCGTGGCGGCTTTCGCGTCGAGTATCTCCCGGTGGGCGCCGACCCGATGGATGCCCGCTACAACGTGGTGCAGTGGGAGAATCGCAACGAGCGCGGGTGGAGCATCGGTGGCGCGATGGATGACCCGCGTACCGGCGAGATCCTGAAGGCGATGGCGCGGATGGATTCGCATCGCGCGCGCACGGATTACAACCTGTATGCCGCCTTCTTCGGGGCGGAGGCCGCCGCGGCAGACACCGCCTTCGTGCTCGCCCGCGTGCGACAGGTCACCGCACACGAGATCGGTCACACGCTGGGCCTGGCCCACAATTACATCGCCTCGACCTACGACCGTGGCTCGGTGATGGACTACCCCGCTCCGCGCTTGCGGATGAAGAACGGCAGGCCCGACGCGTCGGAGGCGTACGACGTCGGTCCCGGTGAATTCGACATCTGGGCGATCCGCTGGGGCTACGGCATCTGGCCCGCGGCCGCCGAGGCGGATTCGCTCCGGAGCATCGTGGCCGAGGGACTCCGCCGCGGGTGGCTCTTCCTCTCCGACAACGACGCCCGACCGGAGTCGGCCGCCGATCCGCGCACCAATCTCTGGGACGACGGGTCCACGGCCGCAGAGTTCCTGCGTCACCAGATGGAGGTCCGTCGGTGGGGCATCCGGAACTTCGGTCTTCGAAACATCCGCGAGGGCGAACCGGTCGCCGTCCTGCAGGAGCGCTTCGTCCCGTTGTACTTCTGGCATCGCTTCGCGATCAACGCCCTCGCCAAGACGATCGGTGGCATGGAGTATTCCTACGCCATGAAGGGTGACGGACAGCAGGCGAGCCGCATCCTCCCGGCGGCACAGCAACGCGCGGCGCTGAACCAGCTGCTCGCCACGCTCGAACCGGTCGAGCTCGCGATTCCTGATTCCATCCAGACGTTGATGTCGCCGCGTCCCGGTGGCTATCCCGACAACATCGAGCTCTTCGCCTCACGCACGCGCCCCGGCTTTGATGCGCTCAGCGCCGCGCGCACGCTCGCCCAGATGACGGTGGATGCCCTGCTGCAGCGTGAGCGGGCCAATCGGCTGGTGATCGCCGCGGTCCGCGAGCCGGGCCAGCTGACCCTCGGTGAAGTGATTGACCGAGTGGTCGCCGCGACGTGGCGCGGGGCTGCGGCCACGCCGGCCGAGGCGATCCTGCGGCGGGTGACGCAGCGGGCCGTGGTGGATCGGTTGCTGACGCTTGCTGCCGATCGGGACGCGGCCCAGGAGGTCCGCGATGTGGTCGAATTCAAGCTCGCGGCGCTGACGGTCGAGGCACGAGGGCGCGCCGCAACCGGCGATCTCCCGACGCGGGCGCACTGGACGGCCATCACCGCGGATCTGACGCGCTGGCGGGAGCGTCGGGAGCTGCCGACGCCCTCCCCGGCCCTCAGGGCCCCGCCGGGCGACCCCTTTGGTGACGACCGCTGGCCCTGATGCCACCGGCGTGCATCCAGTCGGGCCGCGCAGACGAACCTCTGAGCAGGAGTACCACGATCATTCGACTCTGGAGCAGGAATGGCAGCAGGCTTGGCGCTGAACACGCCCTGGGCGCAGCGCGTCAGCTCGTCCAGCCGACCCACCAGGCCGGTCCGGAGGGAGCACGTGACTGACACGGGGGTGTTCACGATCTTCTCCCGCATCGCCTCGGGCGACCAACGCGCGGTGGCGGAATGCGTGCAGGAGTTCGGCGGCCTGGTGCAAGGACTCGCGCGGCGGTGGCACGCCGAGCCGGCCGACGCCGAAGACGCCGTGCAGGAGATCTTCATCGACCTCTGGAAGAGTGCCGGGCGCTACGATCCCGCCAAGGCCTCACCGCGAGGCTTCGTGGCGATGATCGCCCGCCGCCGGCTCATCGACCGTGCCCGCAAACGCGGTCGGGCACCGGAGATGGTCTCGTTTCCCGACGACTTCCAACCGGCGGCCGAAACGGTTGGTGCCGGCGAGGTGCTTGAGCGCGCCGACGCGGCGCGTCGAGTGCTGGCGGAACTCACGCCCATGCAGCGGCGGATGCTGGAGATGACGCTGCTCGAAGGGAAGACGCACGAGGAGGTGGCGCTCGAGACCGACACCCCGCTGGGCACGGTGAAGTCCCACGTGCGGCGGGGATTGATGCGGGCACGGGCATTGATGGGCGTGGCCACGGCGTCCGCGGCGGAGGAGATCCGATGAACGACAACATGCGACTGGACGACGAGCTGGTCGAAGCAGAACTCGCCGCGGCGCTCGTGGCGCAGGACGAACAGCCCCTCTCGGCGGCGCTGGCCGCCAAGGTGATGTCGCAAGGCATCGCCCAGGTGCGCCCCGTGGTGGACATCGCGTCGCGCCGGAAGAGCAACTGGCCGATGTGGACAGGGTGGGCTGCAGCCGCGGCGGTGACCATCTGGGCGGTGGCCGGCCGCGACGCCGGGCGCCCCCTCACGGAGCCGGTGGCTCCGGCGGCGTTGCGCGCCACCTTGGTGGCGTCGTCGGGCGAACTGGCCTGGAGCGCTGGCGGCGATCCGACCGGCGGAGAGGCCCACGGCGACGTCGTGTGGAGCGACTCGGCGCAGGCCGGTGTGATGCGCTTCCACCAACTGGCTCCCAACGACCCGACGAAGGAGCAGTATCAGCTCTGGATCTTCGATGCGTCGCGCGACGAGCGCTATCCGGTGGACGGCGGGGTGTTCGACATTCCCGTCGGTCAGGAGGAGGTCCTGATCCCGATCAAGCCCGGAGTCGGCGTCAATCGCGCCACGCTCTTCGTGGTGACCGTCGAACGTCCGGGTGGAGTGGTGGTCTCCGACCGTTCGCGCATCGCGTTGCTGGCGAAGCGAAGCGGTTGATCGCGCGGTTCCAACGCGACACGGGCCGGGCCGCCATGCAGGCGACCCGGCCCGTGCTGCGTTGCTGCCTGCCGCCTACGGGGTCGGCGGCGTGGGCGCGGTCACCTGGAACTGGTCGCGTCCCTTGTCGACCGCCGGAATGCCCTTGATCATCCACTCGGGCGCGGGAGCGCCCTTGAGCTTGTGGTCGAAGAACTGCTGCATCCGCATCGCCATGTCCTTCTGGTTGGCGCGCGAGGCCGGATTGTGCACGTCGCCGTTGTAGTTGATCAGGTACACCTCCTTGCCGAGGCGGCGCAGGCCGACGAAGAGCTCGATGCCCTGCCACCAGGGCACCGCGTCGTCCTGGTCGTTGTGCATGATGAACAACGGCGTCTTCACGCGCTCGAGGTGGAAGAGCGGCGAATTCTCGATGTACAGATCCGGCGCATCGAAGAGCGACTTGCCGATGCGGCTCTGTCCGCGCTCGTACTGGAAGGCGCGCGCCAGGCCGGAGCCCCAGCGAATGCCACCATACGCCGACGTCATGTTGGCGACGGGCGCGCCGGCCATCGCGGCCGAGAAGAGGTTGGTCTGCGTGATGATGTAGGAGGCCTGATAGCCGCCCCACGACTGGCCCTGGATGCCGAGGCCCTTCGGGTCCACGTAGCCGCGTGCCAGCAGCATCTGCACCCCGGGCACGATCGACTTCCGCGCGCTCTCGCCCGGGTGCCCTTCCTCGTAGAAGATGTCGGGCATGAAGACGAGGTAGCCGTTCGAGGCATAGTGCGTGGCGTTGATCACGTTGCGGCCGGTGGGCGCCACGTAGCTGTAGAGGCCGTCGGAGAGGTCCTCGTAGTTGTACGCGATCAGCGGGTACTTCTTCGAGGGATCGAAGTTCTCCGGCTTGTAGAGGATCCCCTGCAACGGCACCCCGTCCTCGCTCAGCCAGGTCACCAACTCTGCGGTGCCCCAGTTGTACTCGCGCTGCCACGGATTGGCATCGGTGATGCGCGTCACCTGCGTCAGCGACGGGCCGACCCAGAGGTTCGGGAATTCGACGAAGGTGCTGCGCGTCATCATGAAGACCTCGGCGTTCTTCGCCTTGGTCGGCTGGCCATACGCATAGTCACCAAAGACGATCTGCTCCGGGGCCTTGGTGGTGCCGAGCTGGTCGCGGTAGAAGCCGCTCGCCTTGGTCCGCTCCGAGAAGGCGCGGAAGTACAGCGGCTTGGTCGGGTCGATGAAGCGATCCTCCTCGCGATCGCGATACATGTCCACCAGTCGCAGGGTCATCTCCGCCCGTCGACCGGCGGAATCGGTCACCATGACCGGCGCACGCGTGCCGAGTGGATCGATCTCCCAGAGGTCGAAGCGATCGTAGACCAGCATCGAGCGATCGCCCTTGGTCCAGCCTGCCACGCCCCAGCCCGGCGGAGCGCCCGGCGTGCTGAAGGTCTCCTGGTCGAAGCGGACGCCCGGGACCTGGGCGGTCACGTTGATCAGCTTCCCCGTGGCGATCTGGTAGGCATGCCAGTGCCCGGCATTGAAGAAGGTCACGAACTTGGCGTCGGTCGACAGCTGCCCCGCGCTCTGCACCTTCTCGGCGATCAGCTTGCGGCTGCCGCTGGCCGGATCGACGAGATAGATGTCGTTCCCGTCGTCGCCCCACATCTTGGCAATGTCGTAGCGGACCGAGGTCGTCGCGACACCCACCTTGGCATCGTCGGACAGCTGCACGCCGCTGACGGTGTCGTCCGCAAGCCGGATGACCGGCTTGTAGGCGAGCGTGAAGGTGGTGTCCGACCCCTTGATGGTCCGCTTCGGCGCCGGACGCTTCACGTCGAGATGCATGATCGCCTGGTAGCTCTTGGTGCGATCGCGACCGGCGCTCAGCAGCTGGGCCGGCTGCAACTGCGGGTCCTTCCAATGCCACAGGTCGAAGCGCGCCTTGCCGTTCAGTGAATCGGCCGGGATGGAGTCCGGCGCCGGCGGCGACACGGTGAAGGTGATCGCCGATGCGTTGCGCGTGAACGACGCGCTGGCCGTCGGAAGAAGCCGCATGCCGGTCGGCAACATCGCCGGCGTGACGAGCGGTGCGGCCGTGCCGGCCTTCAGGGTGCCATGGTAAATCGTCACGGGCGCATCAGGCTTGCCGAACTCCGGCCCGGCGTCCGACGTGAAGGTGAACTGTTCCTGCTCGCGGTCGAAGGTGAAGCCCCGGTAGTTCCCCGGTCCCTTGATCACCGTCGTGGTCGTCCCGGTGGCGAGGTTGCGGATGAACAGGCCGTCCTGGGTCGAGTCACGCGAGGCGACGGCGTAGATCAACACCTTCGCGCTGTCGTCGAAGGTGGAGGACGACACGTACGTCATCTTCTCTTCGGCACCGGTGGTCATGTTGCGGAGCACGATGGTCGAACCGTAGCTGCGTCGTGGTCCGGTCGGCGCAGCCCCGGCGGCGCCCCGACCACCCGCCGCACCGCGGCCCCCCGCTGCAGGCGCAGCACCGCGCCCGTTGGCGGCGGAGTCACCAGCGGCACGGGGAGCGGGCACCGAGTCCGGCGTGTAGATCATCCAGTCACTGCGGTCGCGGGCGAGACGCGGTGCGCGGGCGCCCGGGAGGGAGGTCTGCTGACCCGTGCGCAGGTCGAGGATCACCAGCGCGCCCTTGGGCGTGGTGGTGTCCGGTGCTGCGGCGGGGGCCGCCCCCGGGGCCGGACGCGGAGCGGCCCGAAGCGCGGCGACGGCCTTTGCCACCCGCTCGACTTCCGCCTTGGTGGCCTGCGTCGTCGCGATCGCGAATCGGCCATCGCTGGTCAACTGGCCGCCACCACCCCCGGCCCCGCCGGCGGGCGCTCCCCCACCCGCGGCACCGCGCGCCGGGACGCTGTTGTTGGCGCGCGCGATGTAGCCGAGCGGGATGGTGTATTCCGTCGTCCCGGTCGTCGACCGCACCACGTAGCGCCCGTCGCCGACCTGTGGGCGCATGGTGTAGCCCACCCAGCGCCCGTCATTCGACAGCGCCGGCGTGGCGATGGACTCCCAGCGATCCCAGTCGGCCTGGGTCAGGGCCTTCTTCTGCACCTGGGCATGGGCGGGAACGACGAGCACGGACAACAGGAGGAGCGCACGAGGGAAACGCGGTCGCATCGAGACACCTGGTGACGGGGTTCAGTTGAGGGGAGCGGAGAATCTAACGGATTCTCTCACCCGGATGGGGGACGGACGCGACAGGGGCGCCGGTTCCATGCTGAAACCGGCGCCCCCGTCAATGCCCGTGAGGTCCTAGCGGCCAGCCAACTCGCGGGTCACGTCCGCCAGCATCTTGACCTTGGCAGCGTCCTTGGAGCCCGCCGCTTCGCGCGTCAGCTGGTTGGCGAGCGTGGTGAGCGCCGTCCGGCGGGCCCCGCCCGTGGCCTGCTCCGCACGGCTCAAGGCCTGGCGCACCGCAGTCAGGCGCGTGGCGCTCAGGCCACCCGTCCGCTGCAGCTGATCGACGTAGGCGCGGGCCACCGGGAAGCTCGGCGCCCAGACGAACTTCGGCTGCATCTGCGCGTTGAACTGCTCGAACGTCACGGTCTTCGCGGCGTCGATCTCGTTCTGCGTCAGCAACGGGCTGGCCGCGAGTTCGAGAATGTCGAGCCCGCGGGCGATCTCGGAGGAGACCAGCACGCCGTTGTACCAGTAGACCGACCAGGGGCCGGCGGCCTCGAGGTCGGTGGCGCTCAGCGGGCCGCGGTCGAAGTAGGCGATCTCCACCGGCTTGGCAGCATCGGTCCAATCGAAGATCGAGATGCCGCCCTGATACCAGGCCTGCACCTTGATGTCGCGTCCCGGCACCGGAATGAGCGAGCCGTTGTGGGCCACGCAATTCTCGACCGCGGACTGGACGACCGGCAGCTTGTAGTAGCTCTCGAACACCATCTTGCCGTTCTTGAGCGAGAAGATCGCGTTGGCGCCCCACTCCTTCGGGTCGCCCGCGCGGCACTTGGCGCCCGTCCCACCGCCCCATTCGTCGGTGAAGAGGATCTTGGTGCCGTCATTGTTGAACGAGGCCGAGTGCCAGTAGGCGAAGTTCGAGTCGGCCACGGCGTCAATGCGGCGCGGGTTGGCCGGATCGCTGATGTCGAGCAAGAGGCCGTAGCCCTCGCAGGCGCCACCCGCCAGGCCGATCGCCGGGTAGAGCGTGATGTCGTGGCACTGGTTCGGGCCGGGCTTCGGGCCGCGCGCGTCGTCCGCGGAGCCACCCACCATCTGTGCAATCATGGCCGGCAGCGCGGCACGCAGCGAGGCGCTGTCGGCTGCCGTCGGGGCGCCGGTCGCGCCGCGCGCCTTCACCACGTCGTTGAGCAGCTGCGCCACGAAGCCATTCGGCAGGATCATCTCCTCGGCGCCGATCGTCGCGGTGAACGCGCCCGCGGCCTTCGCCTTGGCCAGCGCCTCCGCATCGGCCGGCGACGCGCCATGGCCCGGCGCTTCCTGCAGCCCTTCGAAAATGCGCGCCGAGTTGACCACGGCCGCCTTCTCGGGATTGGCCACCGGCACCTTGATCACCTCGACGCGGAAGAGCGCCGAGTTCGGGTTCTTGGACGGCGATTCGTTGACGCACCCCGGGAGCTCGTCCGCCGGGCGCACCGGCGCCGAGCCCGAGATGTAGACATACACGTTGGCGGGATCCTTCGGATCGACCAGCAGCGAATGCGTGTGCGAGCCGCGGCAGGTCTGCACGTTGCCGATGTACTTCGGGTTGCGCACATCCGTGATGTCGAAGATCCGGATACCGCGAAGGCGCTCGGTGCTCACCGCCGTCGGCACCCCGCCCTCCTTGCAGTCGAGCCGGCCTTCCATGCCCTCGCCCGAGACGAAGAGCAGGTTCTTGTACACCGACACGTCACTCTGCGAGGCCGGGCAGAAGTACTCGGTGGCGAGCACCGGGTGCTTCGGGTCGGCGATGTCCCACACCTGGAAGCCGTTGAAGTTGCCCTGGATCGCGTACTTGCCGCTGAACGCCAGGTCGGAGTTCATCGCGGTGGCGAACCGGGCCGGGGCCGGCGTGGACGACAGCAGGCGAAGATTCCAGATCGCCTGGCCGGCGTCGTGCAAGCCGGCCTTCAGGTCGAGACGGGGATCCGGCGACGGGGCGGCAGCCTTCGCCATCGGCGTCGGCGTCTGTGCCGACGCGGCCGAGCCGGCGAAGAGCGCGAGCGCAAGCCCGAGACCCGCACGCGCACGAACGGAATGGAGTGGTGAAGACAGCGTCACGATCAACCTCGAGGTGGCGGGAAGGAACCGGGCCGCGGCGTTCACGGCGCGGTGGGGGCAAAGAGGATGGCAGCGAGCATGCGCTGCATCCGGGCAATCTCGGTGCGCTGGTCCACCTGCACGTCGGAGGCGAACCGGAAGACGGTTTGATCCTGGGCGGCACCGTCCGTGCCGAACAACTCCGTCACCATGGTGACCGCGCCCTCGTGGTGCTGAATCATCAGCCGGAGGTAGAGCCGATCGAACTCGCGCCCTCGCGCGGCCGTCAATTCCTGCAGCTGCGCGGGGGTGAGCATCCCCGGCATCATCGCATGGCCCTCGTGCCCCGCATGGTCGGCGCTCGCCACCACCTGGCCGCGTTCGCGCAGCCATCGCGTCATGATGGCAATCTCATCGCGCTGGGCATTGATGATCCGCGCGGCGAGCGTACGAATGGCGCCATTGTCGGTGCGACTCGGTGCCAGCTCCGACATCGTGATGGCCTGCGCGTGGTGCCCGATCATGCCGGTCATGAAGCGGATGTCGGCGGCCGTGTACGGGTACCGGGCGCTGTCGGCGCGCGCGCGTGCGGTCACGGGAGGCGCGTTGCCCTGGGCGGAGGCCTGCCCGGGGGCAATTGCCACGAGCAGGCCAACGAGCGGAAGCAGCGAATGCCGAGACCGGATGCGGTGCATGCGAGGGATCTCCTTCGATCGGTCCATGGACAGCGATGCCCCCGGCAGGACTTGAACCTGCGACCCCCAGTTTAGGAAACCGGTGCTCTATCCAGCTGAGCTACGGAGGCGAGCCGACAATCTAACGCAGGGGGCTCGCCGGAACCGCTGCCCGTGCCTCCAGCCAGTCGGCCAGCGCCTCCGAAGGCGCGCTGAGCCCGAGATGCCGCGCGAGGAAGGCCACGGCGGACAGCGTCGCCCCTGGGGGGAGCCGGTGCCCCGAATCATACCATTCCACCGTCGCACCCGGGGGGACCGTCGCGTGCAACCGCCGCGCCCGAGCCGGCGTGACCGCGTCGTCCTGACGGCCACTCTGCAGCAGCAGTCTCGCACGCGTGTTGCCCACGAACTGGATCGGTTCGATCGGCCGGAGCGAGGCCACCCACCGCTCCCGCTGCGCCGCCGGGAGGTCCTCCTCCGCGATGCTCCAGCGGAGACAGCCGGCGATGGTCTCGGGACCACGGGCGCCCTCATCGCAGGGATCGCTGAAGTGAGCGAGGAATCCCCCGTCCGCGACGCGCAGCACGGCTGCGGTGATCCGCGGCTCGACCCCCACCAGCAGCGCTCCCTGGGCCCCGCCGTAGCTGTTGCCGAGATAGCCGAGCCGAGACCGGTCAACGTCGGGGCGGCTCGAGAGCAGGTCCACCCCGCGGCGGAAGTCCACGATCAGCTGAACCTGGTCGGCGCTGTCCGACGGGGTAAAGGAGAGCGGCGGCGCGTTGCGACGGGCAAACGGTGCGTCAATCGCCAACACCATGGCCCCACTCTTGGCCAGCGCGAGCCCCAGCTCCACCGTGCGAAAGCCTCGGCTGTTGCCCGGCGCCCCATGCCCGAGCACCACACCGGGGTGCGGAGCGGGCGTCGTGGGCAGGTAGAGGAGGCCGGTGACCCGTCCCCCCTTGGGGGAGGCGAAGGAAATCGCGCGGATCTCGATCCCCTCCTGGGTTTGCCAGAGGGAATCCCGCAGGTCGAGCGGGAGCCGGGCATCGTAGTCGAACGGGGATTGGGCCGGCGCGTGCGAGGCGGCCAACACGCTCACCAGGAGGAGGCGGAAGAAGGTGGTCATGCCGGTTCAGACGCACCGAGCCGCGATTTGGTTGCAGAAGGAAACGGGCCGAGCTCCGTCGTGAACGCCAACCGTGGGTTACCCCTCGCGGCGCCGCCCGGCCTTCCACCCCTTGAACATCTCCAGCGCGATCGGCAGCACGCTCACGAAGATGATGCCCAGGATCACGAGCGAGAAGCGCTCCTTGACCGCCGGGATGTTGCCGAAGGCATAGCCGAGCCAGACAAAGCCGGTCACCCAGATGACCGCCCCCACGACGTTGTAGGCGAGGAACCGCGGGTAGCGCATGGTGCCGATGCCGGCGACGAAGGGCGCAAAGGTCCGCACGATCGGGATGAAGCGCGCCAGGATGATGGTCTTGCCACCATGCTTGTCGTAGAACGCCTGCGTCTTCTCGAGGTACTCGCGCTTCAGGAAGCGGACGTTGCCCGAGAAGGCGCGCGGTCCGATCGCCTTGCCGATGTGGTAGTTGACGCCGTCGCCCAGCACGGCCGCGACGATCAGCAGGCCGGTGAGCAGCCAGGGATCGAGATCGCCGAGCGCGGCGAAGGTCCCCGCCGCAAAGAGGAGCGAATCGCCGGGCAGCAGCGGCATCACCACCAGCCCCGTCTCCGTGAAGATGATCAGGAAGAGGATGGCGTAGGTCCACGTGCCGTACGTGCGGAGCAGTTCGCCCAGGTGCACGTCGAGATGGAGGAAATAATTCACGAACTGGCGGAGGAGGTCCATTCAGTCCTGCGGGGAAAAGCCGAACTCGCCCAGCAGCGGGACGAACCGGACGTCATGAATTGCCTGCTCGGTCACTCCATCGCCTTCCGCCGCGCGGGTCACCAGCGTGAGCACCTGCTCGGCCTGGGACCCGACCGGAATCACCAGGCGTCCGCCCGGCGTGAGCTGCTCCACCAACGGCTTCGGCACCGTGGGTGATGCGGCCGCCACCACGATTCCCTGATACGGCGCGTTCGGCTTCCACCCCAGCGTCCCGTCGGCGTGCATCACCGAGACGTTCTCGTACTCGCCGATGCTGCGCAGCGTCTCGTGCGCGCGTCGCGCCAGCTCGGGCACCCGCTCGATCGAGAACACGCTCTCCGCGAGCATGGACAACAGCGCCGTCTGATATCCCGATCCGGTGCCGATCTCGAGCACGCGTTCGCGTCCCGTGAGCGCCAGCAATTCGCACGACCTGGCCTGGACATAGGGCTGCGAGATGGTCTGGCCGCTGCCGATCGGCAGTGCCTCGTCCTCGTAGGCGCGATGCCGCAGCGACTCGGGGACGAAGAGATGGCGCGGCACGGTGGCGATGGCGCGCAGCACCGCCATGTCGCGGATGCCCTTGCGCTGCAGCGCCTCGACCAGCGCCGAGCGATAGCCGACGTAGCCGTCGCTCACCCTAGTCCTCGAGCCGCCACCCGCGCACCGTCTCGAGGAGCTTGTGGTTGGTCAGGTCGAGCTGCAGCGGCGTCACCGCGATGTAGCCGGCCGCCACGGCGGCGTGGTCGGTGTCTTCGTCGCCGGACCAGGTGATGGTCCCGCCACCGATCCAGAAGACCTCGCGCCCCCAGGGATCCTTCTGCCGCGCCACCGAGCCCTCGAAGACACGCGACCCAAGCCGCGCCACCGTGATCCCCTTCACCTCGTCCGCCGGGATCGACGGGAGGTTGATGTTGAGCAGCGTGTTCTGCGGGTACTCCTTGAGCGAGGTGATCCGCTTCACGAGCTTGGCGAGGATCGGCCCGTAGCCCGGCATCAGGTCGTCCCTGCGTCCCGCGAAGGAAATCGCCACGCCCGGAATGCCCAGCACCACCGCTTCCATCGCGGCCGAGACGGTCCCGCTGTAGAGGACGTCCTCGCCCATGTTGGGCCCGTGATTGATGCCCGAGAAGACGAAGGCCGGTCGCTCCGGCATCAGCGCCTCGAGCGCAATCAGCACGCAATCGGTGGGGGTCCCGTCCACCTGCCACGAGCCGTCCGGGCGCGCCACCGGGCGCAACGGGCGGGTCAGCGTGAGGGCGTGGCTCTGCGCGCTCTGTTCACGGTCGGGAGCCACGACGGTCACATGGGCGACGCCCTGACACGCCTCGGCCAGCACCTGAATGCCCGGGGAGAGAATGCCGTCGTCGTTGACTACGAGAATGTGCATGGGCGGGAAGATAAGGGGACGGGGGATCAGCCCACGTCCTCCTCGGCGGGATTGGCCCGAATGGCGGGTTCACGCCCCTCGAGGACGGCCAGCACGTCATCCAGGGAGGCCCGCACTTCCTCGACCGTTTCCCAGCGCATCGCCGCACGGGCGGCCTGCTTCAATTCCCCGCTCCGGCGATACTGATCGAGCCGCTGGCGGGCACCCTCGATGGTGAACTTCTCGGTGTACAGCAGGTGCTTCACCAGCATGATCATCTCGACTTCCCGCGACTTGTAGACGCGGTTGCCGCTGCGATTCTTAGCCGGATTCAGGAAGCGGAACTGGCTCTCCCAGTACCGAAGCACGTGCGGCTTGAGGTCGGTGAGGGCGCAGACCTCGCCGATCGAGAAGAACTGCTGGACGGGATTCGGCAGCGTCATGTCCATCGCTCCGCCTTGAGCTCGCGCTCCATCAATTGGCGCACCGCCTCGCGAGGCGACGCCCCCTGGAAGAGTACGGCCGCCACCTGTTCGGTGATCGGCATGGCCACTCCATGTCGTGCGGCCAGGCGGGAGGCACCCAGCGCGGTGTTCACGCCCTCGGCCACATTCCGGTGCGACGCGCGGTACGCCTCGAGGGTCGTCCCCTGCGCGAGCAGCGTCCCCAGCTGGCGATTGCGCGAGAGCGCACCGGTGCAGGTGAGGATCAGATCTCCCATGCCGGCCAGTCCCGCAAAGGTCTCCGGATGCGCACCGAGTGCGGCGCCGAGCCGCGCGATCTCGGCGAGCCCGCGCGTCAGCAGCGCAGCGCGCGGGTTGTTCCCCATCCCGAGTCCTTCCAGGATGCCCGCGGCGATGGCGATGGTGTTCTTGAGGCTCCCGGCGAGCTCCACGCCGACCACGTCGCTCCCGGTGTAGACGCGGAAGTACGGCGTGCTGAAGAGCTGCTGCACCGCCTCGCGCGCCGCAGCATCGCCGGAGGCCGCGACGACCGCCGTCGGTTGTCCCTGGTGAACCTCATCGGCGAAGCTCGGTCCCGACAGGGCGATGAAGGCGGCCTGCGGCAAGACCTCCGCGGCCACGTCACTCATCAGCGACAGCGATTCGGGCTCGATGCCCTTGGTGGCACACACCAGCTGCGTCCCCTCGCGCACCAGGGGCGCGGCGCGCTGGAAGAGCGCGCGCGTCACGTGGCTGGGCGCCACCGAACAGATGACCGGGGCGCCATCGAGCACGTGCGTGAGATCGGTGCTCGCCGTCAGGCGGGGGTCGAGCGCCGCCGCGCCGAAGTAGACCGGATTGCAGTGCTCGCGGTTGATCGCGTCGGCCACCTCGGACTCGTGCGCCCAGATCCGGACCTCGAGTCCCTTGCGCGCGAGGAGGTCGGCGAGCGACGTCCCCCATGCACCCGCCCCGAGGACGGCAACTCGACTCACGAGCGTGCCCCCGCGCGCTTCCCGAAGCGATTCTCGGTGCCGGCCATCAGGCGCCCGATGTTGGCACGATGGAACCAGATCACCAGCGCGGCGAGGACCGTGACGTACGGCACGGTGGCGCGCTGTCCCGGATGCAGGAACCACACGGCCGGTGGCAGGGCGATGGCGCCGAGGATGCTCCCCAGCGAGACGTAGCCAGAGAGCTTGGTCGTCACGATCCAGACCAGCAGCGCGACAAGGAAGGCGTAGGGCGCGAGGCCGAGGACAATGCCCCCACCTGTCGCCACACCCTTCCCACCCTTGAAGCCGACGAAGACCGAGAAGACATGGCCGAGCACGGCGACCACCCCGAGGAGCAGCGCCCCGACGAGGCCGACGCCGGCCCACGGCCCGAAGACCGCAACCGGGATCGCGCCCTTGAGCATGTCGAAGATGCCGACCGGGATCGCGTAGCTCCACCCGAGCTGTCGGTAGAGGTTGGTCGCGCCGAGATTGCCGCTGCCGACGGTACGGAGGTCGATCCCCTTGAAGCGAAGCGCCACCCAGTGCGAGGTCGGAATCGCCCCCAGCAGGTAGGACGCCACCACCGCCATGAGGAGCGACGCCGTCACCGGCGGTTGCCCCGGCGGTTGAGCTTGAGGCGCAGCGGTGAGCCGGTGAAGCCCCACGCCTTCCGGAATCCGCGAATCAGGTAGCGCTGGTACGACTCGGCCACGTCATCGGGACGGTTGCAGATGATCGCGAAGGTCGGCGGCGCCGATTCGATCTGCGTCGCATACATCAGCTTGACCTCGTCGCCGGCGGCCTGCGGCGGCGCGGCGCGCTCGAGCAACGCCTCGAGCACCTGATTCACTTCCGAGGTCGAGATGCGACGCTTCCGCTCCTCGGCCACCTGGATGATCATGTCGAGGACCTTGCGCACCCGCTGCCCGGTGAGCGCGGAGCCGTAGAGGAACGGCACGAACTCCAGGAACGGCGCCTTCTCGATCAGCTGCTCCTGTCCGCGCTTCGCCGTGTTGGCATCCTTCTCGGGGATCAGGTCCCACTTGTTGACCAGCACGATCACGGCGCAACCGGCATCCCACGCCTTGTTGGCGATGCGAAGATCCTGGTTGTGCATCCCGCGCTCGGCGTCCACGACGAGCAGGCAGATGTCGGCCCGACCGATGGAGCGTTCCGTCCGCATGCCCGAGTAGAACTCGAGGTCTTCCTCGACCTTGGCCTTGCGTCGCAAGCCGGCGGTATCGATGAAGCGGATGATCCGTCCGTCGTAGGCGAAGTCGCTGTCGATCGAGTCGCGCGTGGTTCCCGCGATCGGGGTGACCACCAGCCGCTCCTCGCCGAGAAGCTTGTTGACGAGCGAGGACTTGCCGGCATTCGGGCGTCCGATGACGGCCACGTCGATGCGTTCGGTCTCCTCGTCGTCCTCGGACTCGGGAAGGAGCCGGACCACTTCGTCGAGGAGGTCGCCGCTTCCCTTCCCGGTGGCGGCCGACACGGGCCACGGCTCGCCAAGGCCGAGCGAGTAGAAGGTGAAGCGGGCGTCGCGGTCGGCGATCTCGTCGAGCTTGTTGACGGCGAGCACCACCGGCTTGCCCGAGGCGCGGAGCCCGGCACCGATCTCGGCATCGATGGGATTCAGGCCGTCCTTGCCGTCCACGAGGAAGACCACCACATCGGCTTCTTCCACCGCGCGTTCGACCTGCGCGCCAATGGCGCGGTCCATGGTGTCCTGCGACCCCGGCACGAGGCCGCCGGTGTCCACAACCCAGAAATCCTGGCCGATCCAGTTGGCTTCACCGAAGTGACGGTCGCGCGTGGTGCCGGCCTTGTCGGAGACGATGGCTTCGCGGCCGCCGACGAGTCGGTTGAAGAGGGTGGACTTCCCGGTGTTCGGGCGTCCGACAAGGGCTACGGTTGGCTTGCTCATGCGGCGAGCGGCTCCATCAAGGCGTCTACGAACGACCGCGACAGCCGCACCGGCATCGGCACCGCCTCGGCAAGGGCGGCAACACTCAGGGAATCAATGAACAACCCGGCGTCGTTGACCGACTCACCGGGGAGGAGGGCGAGGTCGATGCCCTCCAGCTTCTGCAGGGCATCGCGCATCGCGCCGCCGGAGAGCAGGCCGGCGGTCGTGACCCGCTTGCCGAAGATGTCGTTCTCGACGACGACCAACTCGAAGGTGGCGCCGGTTGCCTCGGACAGCGGCCCGAGCACCATCGGCATGAGCGGACCCATGGAGGTGCCGGTGATCACCGCGATGCGGCGACCCTGCCAACCCTGCATCGCGTCGGCGCCCTCGCGCACCTGCTCCTGCAACCAGCGCACCGAACCCACGCCGTTCTCGACCTGGTCGAACGACCCGTAGGCCTCGGCCGGCGGCAAGGGGAGGTGGGCGCGGAGGTAGAGCTCATCCGCCCCGTACGCCCAGATGATCCCGCGCTCGGCCTTGGCACGCGCAGCCGCGGCCTCGACGATCTCGACGGCGGCGCGGCACTCGGCATCATCGGGTTCGCGCACGAGGTGATGCTTGGAGAACTCCGTCAACCCGACCGGCACGACGGACACCGTCAGGACCGACGGCCCGAAGGCGTAGAGGTCGTCGAGCGTCTGCTGGAGCACCGCACCATCGTTCACGCCGGGCGACATCACGATCTGCGTGTGGAACTCGATGCCGTGGTCGGCGAACTCCTGCATCTGCGGCAGGATCTCGGGGGCCTGCGGGTTGCGCAGCACCCAGCGCCGGATGGCGGGGTCGGTCGCGTGCACGGAGACGTACAGCGGCGAGAGCCGGTACTCGATGATTCGCGCCGTGTCGTGCGGCTTGAGGTTGGTCAGCGTGGCGAAATTGCCGTAGCGGAACGACAGCCGGTAATCGTCGTCACGAATCGAGAGCACGTCGCGCAAGCCGTCGGGATTGCCATCGACGAAACAGAAGTCGCACCGGTTGGCGCAGCGGCGGATGCGCGGCGGCTCGACGGCGACACCCATCGGCTCCTCGATCGGGCGCTCGACCACCACCTCGAAGGCCTCCGAGGCGCCGGGCTCCTGAAAGACCAGCGTGAACTCCTCGTCCGAGGTGAGGAACTCCCAGTCGAGAAAGTCCTCGAGCTCGCGCCCGTTGACGGTGTAGAGCTCGGTGCCAGGCACCAAGCCGAGCTCCTCGCCGATCGAATCGGGTTGGACGCTGGTCACCTTGATCACGAATGCCTGCCGATGGAATTATTCACCCTGCTAATATGGGGCTATGTTGGCTCCCTGACAAGGGTTAAGGGCTGTCACTTCAAGCGAGTTCGCGGGGGGCCGTCCTTCCTCGATGCTCTCCGTGACCCGACCGGACGAGCGTCGGTCGCCCGGGCGGCTCCGACACGTCATCTCCCTCCAGGTCGGTTCCGGTCCCGAACCACTTGATCACGACCCCTGCATCGTTCTGCATCGGGGCGGCGCGCCACTTGAAGCGGCGGTAGATGCCATCGTGACGGCGAACCCGTAAATCGACGTCCAAGGGGGAGCCGGTGGCGATCGCTTCGTTCCATTCTGCTATTGCGATCGGGCGATCGTCTGGATGGACCTGGCGGATCCAGCCCAGACCGAGCTGTTCCTCATCGGGAAAGCCGGTGTACTCCACCCACTGCGGGCCGAGATAATCCCAGGCTCCGTCCGCCCCGCTGGTCCAGACCAGCCCCGGGAGCGATTCCGCGATCTGCCGGAAATAGCTCCAACTCTCCCGCAACTTGGTCGCCGTCCGCAACGCCTGCTCCGATGCCTTGCGAACCGTGATATCGGTCAATCCCATGCGCCATACGGGGGCGCCGTCGTCGTCGTCCGAGATCGTCGTGTCGATCCAGACCCAGAATGGCCGCCCATCGCCTTTGGCCAATCGCAACTCGAACCCGTGATCGTCACCGGTTCGGGCGATCGACTTGCGCGCGAGATAGTAGGCATCCTGGTCCTCGCGGAGCACGAACAGGCTCATCGGCTGATGGATCAGGGCCGCCCGATCCACGTCGAGCATCCGGGCCACGGTGTCATTGGCCTCGAGGATCAGCCCTTGTTCATCCAGGGTCAGGTAACCGACGGGTGCCCGGTCAAACAGGTCGACATACTTCGCGCGCGCCTGTTCCAGCGCATGCTGGGTCCGCCGCAACTCCTCGTTCTGCAATTCGAGTTCGACCTGATGGACGCGCAGGTCGTGGATCACCCGTTGCGCGGCGGCCGGCGAGAGCGGCTCGTGGACCACGACATCCGTCGCGCGAACGATCTCATCGGCACGAACCCGGAGTGCTCGCGCGGAACTCATCGTCGTTGCGGGGTGGGGATCATCCCGTCCTTCGGTCGGTGCGCGGCGATCAGTCATGGGATGCTCCGCTCAAGTGATGGCCCGTTCCGTGGTCGCGATCGCGTACATCTCGCCGGCCTCGTTCACGAGCGCGGTCGCAGTGAGGGTGATCTCCACCGTCTCGCCATTCTTGGCGACTCGTTGCGTGCGAAAGGGTGCGAGTTCCCGCGCCCGGGTCAGTTGCCGCACCGTCTCGAGCGAGGCCTCGCGCAGGTGCTCCGGGACCAGTTCGCGAATGTTCATCCCCAGCGCCTCGGCCTCCGTCCAGCCGTACATCCGCGACGCGCCCGGATTCCAGGCCGTGATCCGGCCTTCAAGGTCGCGGACGGTGATGGCATCGGTGGCGTCGCGCAGCACCACGGCCAGGCGCACCAGCGCCTGCGACTCGACGAGCGCCGCCTGCGCCTCTTTCACGTTGGTGACGTCCGCGAAGGTGATCACCGCGCCCTCGATCACGTTCTCCAGCGTGCGGTACGGCCGGATCCGCATCAGAAACCACCGGCCCTCCTTGCTCTGCACTTCCCGCTCGACCGGCACGAGGGTATCCAGGACGGACTGGACGTCCTCCACGAGCCGATCGTAGTTGCGCAGGTTGGCCACGATGTGGCCCACGGACCGTCCGACGTCGGATGGGATCAGGTTGATGAGGTGCGTGACGGCCGGCGTGAAGCGCTTGATCTCGAGCGCGTGTCCGACAAAGATCGTGCCCACCCCGGTGCCGGCCAGCAGGTTGTTCATGTCGTTGTTGGCCTCCGACAGATCGGCGACCCTGCTCTGCAATTCGACGTTCACCGTCGACAGTTCCTCGTTCACCGATTGCAGTTCTTCCTTGGAGGTTTCCATCTCCTCATTGGCGGACTGCAACTCCTCATTGACCGACTGCATCTCCTCGTTCGACGACTTCAGCTCCTCGTTGGATGTCTCCAGCTCCTCGTTGGACATCTGGAGATTCTCTTCCTTCCTGCGCAGTTCGCGCTCGAGCGCGACGATGCGGGCATCGACTGGCTGGCCGTCGTCCACGACAGAAACGGTGGGGACAACCTCGGGGAGCGATGGCGTGCCGGCATCCTCCAGCGTCACCAGGTACCGGCGCGACTCCCGGGCCTGGGCCTCCGCCTCCTCACCCTCGACCGGCTGGACCGTGAGATCCACGGTGGTGAAATCGCCGTTCGTCTTGACGGACAGGCCTGCGTGATGGACTCGCTCGTTGCGCGTCACGGCCCGGCGGAGCGCGACGCTGAGCGGACGACCGAGGCCCTCGCGCGCCATCTTCAGGATGTTGGTTTCCGCCTCCCCGGCCGCGAGCTCAAGGTACTTCCCAGACCGTCCGTGCAAGTAGAGGATGTCGCCGCGATGGTTGACGAGGGCCGCCGCCAGCGAGCGATGCTGGAGCAGCGAGCGTTCCGTCAGTTCTCGCAGCTGGGCGCCGTGGGTCGGCACCACCACCTTGGTCGTCCGCGGTGTCCGCTCGGCCTCACCCTGCGCGGGGCGGAACCGCGCCGCCGTCGCCGCGCGAACATGACCGTCGTCGCGGGACTGGTAGAGCTTCGCCTTGCGATCGACCGTGCTGAACAGCGTGCCGAACTCCCCGACCGTCTCGGACGTGCCGAGGAAGAGGAAGCCGCCGGGATTCAGGGCATAGTCGAAGAGGGGCATCAGTCGCTTCTGGAGTTCGCCGTCCATGTAGATCAGCAAGTTGCGGCAGCTGATCAGGTCCACGCGCGAAAAGGGTGGGTCGCGGACGACGTTCTGCTCCGAGAAGATGAGCGCATCGCGCACGCGCTTCTGGATGCGCACGTGCAGGCCATCCTGCTCCAGGACAAAGAACCGGGACAGTCGCGCGGCCGGGACATCCGCCGCAATGCTGACCGGATAGATGCCGGCGCGAGCGGTGTCGATCGCGCGCCGATCGATGTCGGTGGCGAAGACCTGCAGCTTGAAGCTCTGCTTGGTCGCCTCCATGTACTCGATCAGGAGCATGGCGATCGAGTAGGCTTCCTCGCCGGTGGAGCAACCCGGAACCCAGACCCGGACCGCGTCGTCGACCGACTTGCCCGCGAAGATGCGCGGAATGGCCTGCGCCTCCAGGACGTCGAACGCCTCCGGGTCGCGGAAGAAGCTGGTCACCCCGATCAGCAAGTCCCGGAACAGGGCGTCGATCTCCCCGGGGTCGCGCTGCAGGATTCGGACATAGGCCGCGACCGCTTCAACGCGGTGGACCGCCATGCGCCGCTCGACGCGCCGAGCGATGGTGCTTTGCTTGTACCGTGAAAAGTCGTGACCGGTGTGAGCCAGCAGCAAGCCGAAGACCCTCTTCAGTGCGTCATCGGTGCTGACTTCCGGGCGACCAGTGGTGCCGTTCGATCGCCCGAAGGCATGTTCAACGAAGGCAATCAACTCGCCCGGCATGTCCTCGGGCGGGAGCACGAAATCCACGACCCCGGTCGCGACAGCGGCGCGCGGCATGCCATCGAACTCGGTGGTACTCGGCGTCTGGGCCATCACCATGCCACCTTCGCCCTTGATCGCCCGCACGCCAAGGGAACCGTCGCTGCCCGTGCCCGACAAGATGATCCCGATGGCCTTCTCGCGCTGGTCCTGGGCCAGGGAGCGGAAGCAGAAGTCGATCGCCAGCCGTTGGTGGCGGGGTGTCGCCGGCTCCAGCAGGTGCAGGGCACCGTTCAGGAGGGCCAGGTCACGGTTGGGGGGAATGACATAGACGCAATTCGGCTTCACCATCATCCCATCCTGCACCTCGAACACCGGCATGCTGGTGAAGCGCGCGATCAGTTCGGTGAGGATGCTCGGATGGTCGGGAGCGAGGTGCTGAACCAGGACAAAGGCCATGTCGACCCCCGGGTCGGCAGGCATCGCTCGGAAGAAGAGTTCGAACGCACCCAGCCCGCCGGCAGACGCCCCGATCCCCACGATGGGAAAGGCCCGGGCACGGGGCACCGCCGCCTCGACCATCGAAGCGGGTGCCGATTTCGCTCCGCCGGGCTCGTCGTCGGGCGGGATCACGACCGCGGGGGCGGCCGCTTGTTTCCTTTTCATGTCAGCGGCTCAGCGTGGCGGCGGGGGGCAAGCATCGAAGGAGGGTCACTGTCAAGATAGCCGGAGAACCTCCCTTCGGGCGGAACCGCCCGGGATACCGACAACGAACACGGGGTGCAGCGAAGTCTCGCCACACCCCGTGTTCTATCGATCCTGCGAACCTAAGCGGGAGACGGGGCTCGAACCCGCGACCCTCAGCTTGGGAAGCTGATGCTCTACCAACTGAGCTACTCCCGCGAGGCCACCAAGATAGCCCGGGAGTGGGGGCCGATCAACGGCGCCCACTCCCCAGCGGCGGCCTACTTGAGGGTGTAGCGCCAGCCTGCGATGCCGGCTCCCTGGACTTCCACGGCGATCGGGTGGGTGATGCCGGCCTTCAGCGCCGGGATGGCCACCTCGGACGTGGCAACCACGGCGCCCGCGTTGCTCAGGAACTCGAAGACCACGGTCTTCGCCGCAGCCGGGAGCGGGGTGCCGCCAGGCGTGGTGGCCTCCAATCCGGTGGCGACGCCCGTCAGCTTGGCCCCATCCGTCCGCACCTGGAAGGACTCGATGGCGAGATCCGTCGGAATGGCGACCAGCTTCTCCACGGAGGAGATCAGCTTGGCCTGGTCGGCGGACGCGCGATATCCCTCCGCCATGAGCTTCAGGTTCGTGGTGTTCAGGGGCTCCATCGAGACCAGCTTCTGGCCGATCTCCACCAGCTTCGGCCCGTTCTTCTCGGCGAGATAGACGTTGGCCATGTTGAAGAGCGCGTCACGATTGTACGGCTCCTTCTCGAGCACCTTGGCGAAGTACCCCGCCGCCTCGGTGAACTTCTTCTCCTGGAAGAGGTTCACGCCCATCTGCATCAGGTCGTTGGCGGTAGCGCTGCCGTCGGCGATCGACGCCGAGAGGATCGCCGCCTCGATCTTGGCGGCCTCTTCGGCCTGCCCGCTGAGGCGCAGCGACGACGCCATGGCCCGGATCACCTGCGCGTCATCCGGCTTGACGGCGAGGTACTTCCGGAACTCCGCCACCGCTTCGGCGTGCTTGTCCAGCTGCTGGTACATCGACCCGAGGTTGAGCGTGGCACTCAGCTTCTCCTCGGCCAGGCGCGGGTCATTGTTCGACTTGTCCACGGCCAGCTTGAAGTAATGCGCCGCGCTGTCGGGCCGCCCGGTGTTGGCGAAGAGAATCGCCATGTTGTAGAAGCCCTGCGGGTAGTCACGCGAGATCGTCGCGGCCTCACGGAAGAGCGTGAGCGCGGAGTCGTTGCGCTCGGCCCGGAGGTGCTCGGCGGCACCGCTCAGAAGTGGCTGCCAGGCGCGCTGCCGGTAGCCCTTGATCTCCTCGGCGCAGTCGGGCGCCAGCTCGGCCGCCTTGGTGAACGCGGTGTCGGCACCGGTCAGGTTGCCGAGGAGGAGCTCGGAGCGGCCGAGGTAATACCACCCCGCCCCGCCCTTCGGGTTGGCCGCAATGGCGGCGAGCGCCTGCTCGCGGGCCTTCTTGATGATGCCGACGCGCTTGTCATCGTCCGGGCGACCACCACCCTCCGAGCCTTCGACCGAGGTCTTGAGGTAGGTGCCGGCGCTTGAGGTCCGGAAGTCGCCCTTGAGGGGGCACAGCGGGCTCTGGTAGCGCCCGCCGGAGAAGGCGCGCATCACGCGCTGGTTCGCCTCCATCTGGGCCGAAAGGGGCATGGCCACTGCTGCCACGGCCAGCACTCCAACCAATCCGAACGTCCGCATCGCAACTCCTTGGCTCGATCCGCCGTCCCGGTCCGGGAGCGGTGGAGAATTGGGGGCCGCCACCATGGCGACCACGCAGGGTACGGCTACCTGTACGGCGGGGTTGTCACCGGTGCCACAGTGCAGGAGACGTCCACTCACCCCCTTGGCGCACCCACAGGCCCCGTTTCAGCCCTGCAATATCCATCAAACGATGGGTCCGAGCAAATCCTCGGGCGTCCGATACAGCCAGCCGGCGCCCGTATTGAACACCACCACTCGATCGGAGGCGGCAATCTCGCCTCGGTCTCGCAGCACCACCGCCGCGGCGAGTGCCGCGCCCCCCTCCGGGGACCAATCCACTCCCTCCGCACGGGTCCCCGTCGCCGCGAGCTCGGCCATCACGTCGTCGGTGACAGCCACCGCCCCGCCACCGCTCTCGCGCAGGATCCTGAGCATGAGCTTGTCGCCCAACGGGCCGGGAACGCGCAGCCCGGAGGCGATGGTCCACGGGTCGGCCCACGGCTCGGCACTGTCGGCGCCGGAGTCGAAGGCACGGACCATGGGGGCGCAGCCGGTACTCTGGACGGTGTAGAACCGAGGCATCGGGGAGGTCACCCAGCCGGCCTCACGCAGCTCGAGGAATGCCTTCCACATGCCGATCAGCCCCGTCCCGCCGCCGGTCGGGTAGAGGATGGCGTCCGGCAGCTCCCAGCCGAATTGCAGGGCCAGCTCGAGCCCGAGGGTCTTCTTCCCCTCGATCCGATAGGGCTCGCGCAGGGTGCTGAGGTCCATCGCCCCGCTCTCCGCCGCATACGCGCGCGAGGCCTTGCCGCAATCGCCGATATGCCCGTCGAGCAACACCAACTCGGCCCCGAAGGCCGTGATCTGCGACAGGATGGTCCGTGGCGTGGTGCGGGGGGCATAGACGCGCACCTGCGCGCCGGCCCGCGCTGCGTAGGCCGCACTGGCCACCCCCGCGTTGCCGGCCGTCGGAATGGTGAAGCGCGTGGCCCCGGCCGCCACGGCCCGCGTCAGCGCCGCGCTCAAGCCGCGCGCCTTGAAGGCACCGGTCGGGTTGGTGGCCTCATCCTTGACCCACAGGTTGCTGAAGCCGAGCTGCCGCTCAAGCCGTGGAAGACGCAGCAGCGGCGTGTCCCCCTCGCCCAGGGAGATCGGCTCCTCGTTGACTCCGAGCGGCATGAACGAGCGATACCGCCACATGCCATGGCGACGACGCACTTCGGCGCGCTCGATGGTGCTGTGCACCCGCTCGGGGTATCGGACCAACCAGGGGCGGCCGCAGGCCGTGCAGACCGAGGGGAGACCCTCGGCCGATGCGGTGAGTCCGCAATCCGAACATTCAAGATGCCAGTCCATTCAGCTCCCCTTGAGGGCGTCGAGCAGTTTCTGTGCGCTGGTGGTGGAAAAACCGGGCAAGGCGGCGATGTCCGCCACCGTGGCCGCCTTGACGCCCGCGAGTGAACCGAAGGTCGTGAGCAGCAGGCGTCGCTTGGTGGCCCCGATGCCTGGGATGTCCAACAGCGCCGACGTGATGGTGCGCTGCGTCCGTCGCTTCCGGTTGTACGTGACGCCGAAGCGGTGCGCCTCGTCACGCGCGCGCTGCAGCAACCGGAGGGCGGCGTTGCGTCGCGGCAGGCGAATCGGCTCGCTTCGGCCGGGAAGGTAGATCTCCTCGTCGCGCTTGGCGAGTGAGGCCAGTGGCAGGTGGCCGAGTCCCAATGCCTGCATCGCGTCGAGCGCGGCGCCGAGTTGCCCCTTTCCGCCATCGATGATCACAAGGTCGGGGAGCGGCTTGCCCTCCTCGAGGCGGCGCGTGAAGTAGCGCGTCACCACTTCGTGGATCGCCGCGAAGTCGTCCTGCTGCCCCGGCCCCTGGATCTTGAACTTGCGGTAGTCCGCCTTGCGCGGCCGTCCAGCCTCGAACGTCACCAGTGAGCCCACGGTGTCCTTCCCCTGTGCCGTGGAGATGTCGATGCAGATGAAGGTGCGGGGCACGGTCGTCATGCCGAGCTCGCGCCCGAGCAGGTAGACCGGATCCTCGACGCGTTCTTCCGTCTCGAAACTCTCCATGCGGAGTGACTCGAGCAGGTGGCGTGCATTCTGGTCGGCGAGTTCACTCCAGCGCGAGCCGACACCGCGCTGCGGCACCGTGATGACCGCGTCGGGCAGGATCTCGTCCAGACCGGCCATCTCGGCCGGCAGGAACGGCAGCATGACCCGGCGCGCCTTCCCCGGAAGCGGGACATACCACTGCACGAGCAGGGCCCCGAGCGCTTCCTCGTCGGGCACCTCGTCCACGTTCTCGAGGAAGCGATGCTCGCGCCCGATGACCCGGCCATCCCGAATGCGCAGCAGGGCGCCCACCGCATCGTCGCCATCGCGGGCATAGCCGATCACGTCGGCGTCGCCAGTGCCGACGACGTCCACCGTGGCGGGGGTCTCGACCTGCTCCAGCCACTTGAGGGTGTCGCGGAAGTCCTTGGCGCGCTCGAAGTCCTCTCGTGCGCTGGCCTCGTGCATCATCACCCGAATGCGCGCCTTGAGGTCCACGGTTCGGCCATCGAGGAAGTCGATCACCTCGTCGATCATCGCCCGGTAGGACGCCGCGCTCTGCCAGCCGACACAGGGCGCCTTGCAGCGGCCAATGTGGTAGTCGAGACAGGGGCGCTCTCGACGCTCGACGGGAAGGTTGTCGGGACACGACCGCACCGTGAACATCCGGCGCACGATGCCGAGCGTCCGCCGCATGTCGCCGACATCGGTGTACGGCCCGTAGTACTTCGCCTTGGCGATGTCGCGACGGCGGGTCGCGATGACACGCGGGAACGGCTCGCCCACCGTCACGGCGATCGAGGGGTAGCTCTTGTCGTCCTTCATCCGCACGTTGAAGCGCGGCTGATATTCCTTGATCAGGTTGTTCTCGAGCAGCAACGACTGCGCCTCGTTGACCACGACGATCGTCTCGACGTCGGCGATGCGACGCTGCAGCAACCGATGCTTGGGCGAGTCGGGAAAGTCGGTGGCGAAGTACGAGCGCACCCGACTGCGCAGGTTCTTGGCCTTGCCCACGTAGAGCACTTCCCCGTCGACATCGCGCCACAGGTACACGCCCGGTCCATCAGGGAGCGTGTCGAGCTTGCGGGTCAGCGCCTCGGACATCATGGGCGACTGCGGCGGCGAAGTCGTGCCGTGAGCACGGCGGCTTCGGGGATGTCGAGGGCCGAGGTGACCGCGAGGTAGATGGCGCAGAACAACGGGATCACCAGGGCCGCCAACGCCACGTGGTGCAGCTCGCCCACCAGCACGCGCGCGCCCGTCGCCGCGAGGCCAGCCACCATGGCCGCCATCCAGAGCTTCACGAGCTCGATCTGCGGCAGGGCGAAGCGGCCGATGCGCCGGCAGAGGCCGCGGCGAAGGATCAGGAACTCCAGGTGACCGGAGACCCCGGCGGCGACGGTGAGCCCGACGGCTCCCCACTTGGCGTCGATGCCGAGCACCCCCGGAAGGACCAGCGCCGCCACGGCGCCAAGGCCCGCGCCGGTGAAGACCCTCACGAGTCCGGCCCGAAGTGGCGTGCGGGCATCGCGCAGCGCGTAGAAGGCCGAGGCGTAGAGGCGGCCGAGCGTGGAGGCGAGCAGCCCCGTGGCGGCGCCGGCGAGGATGACCCAGACATACAACGCGTCGGCGGCGGTGAACGCCCCGCCCTGGTAGATCAGCGCAGCCAGCACGCCACCGAGAAAGAGGAAGGCAACGGCCGAGGGGACGATGTAGAACGCGAGTCGCTGCGTCGCCGCGTCGAGGCGCACCCGCAGCGAGCCGGCAATCGTCTCGGGGTCGCCGCGTTCGCGCGACATCTCCGGCAGCTCGGCGGCGGACACGGCCATCCCGAAGAGGGAGACCGGGAGCGTGTACAGCACCTGGGCCGAGGCGAGCGCGGCCAACGCACCGCCGGGCAGGAAGCCGGCGAGGTAGACATCCACAAAGGCGGCGATCTGGAGTGCACCGCGCGAAATCAGCGCGGGGAGAAATGTGCGCAGCACGGTGCCGACCTCGGCCACCCCGCGCCACGTGCGCAACCAGATCGCACCGCCAACGCTCCGCACCATCGGCCACTGCACGGCGACCTGCAGCAGCGACCCGACGACCGAGCCCCAGGCGGCCCACACCGCGATCTCCGGCATGGTCCCGCCACGAGCGGCCGAGAGAAGCACGGCGGTGAGAATGGCGACATTCCACACCACCGGTGCCGCGTAGGAGAGGAGGAAACGGCGGTGCGAGTTGAGGACGCCAAGGCACCAGGCCGAGATGACGAGCAGCCCGGCGCCCGGAAAGAGGATGCGCACCAGCACTTCCATCAGGGCGCGCTTCTCGCCGGTCCAGCTCGGTACCAACACCGACACCAGCAGTGGCGCGGCCAACACGCCCACCAGCACGATCACCCCGACCACCAGGGCCAGAATGCCGAGGATCGCCCCGGCGAGTCCGCGTGCCTCCTCGTCCCGTTCCTCACCGAGCAGGCGCGAGTAACTCGGAATGAAGGACGCGGAGAGCGCCCCTTCGCCGAAGAGGTTCTGCAGCAGGTTGGGAACGCGGAAGGCCGCGGCGAAGACGTCGGCGGAGTCGGAGAGGCCGAGGTAGTTCGCCATCACCCGTTGGCGAACGAGGCCGGCGAGCCGGCTGAGGAGGATGCCGGTCGCCACGAGGTAGGAGCCGCGGTGGCGGCCGTTCACGGCGCCTCGGGAGGACGTACCGGGAGCCGAGGCGCCTCGTCGAGCAGCCGCTGCAGGAACTGGTTCTCGTCCCGCAACTCATTGACCGAGTGCTGCAGAATCTCGACGTCGCCCTCCAGCAGCTCCAGTCGCTTGGTCAGCTCGGCGACGACGCCGTCGCGCCGGGTGGCCGGCGTCGGCTCGCGTTCGAGCCGTCGGCCGATTGCCCGGCCGATCGGCGAGTCCACGATCAGCGCCACGATCGGAATGCAGAGCGCAAGGATGAGCACGACCGTGATGATGCTCACGGTTGCCACCCCGCAGCCCACGCGTCGGTGGCAACCACGATGCGATCGAGCCATGCTCGGCCGTACCGCGCCAGGAAGGTGGCCGCCGTCAGCCGCCGTTCCTGGGGCGCCCCACCCGGTCGCAGCGCATCCATCACGCGCCGCAACTGGGCGAAGGCAATGTCATCGCGCTTGCGCAGATGCCGCTCGAAGAGGCGCTCGAAATCATCGGCCACCGCAACCAGCTTGCGGACCCGGCCCGCGACGGCGCGATCGAGCACGGGGTCGAGCGCGTGTCCCGCGGCCGTGAGGTCGTGCTCCGCGCTGATGATGGCATGGCGCAGTGCCGCGAGCCGTTCGGTGACGGCCGGGGGAAGATCCCGGCGAAGGATCTCGCGAGTCAGGCGGCCGTCATCACTCACCACCGCCTCGGCCGTGACACCGAGCCGGTCGAGGAGGCGCTGCACCCACGGTTCGACCAACGTGCCGCCCCACCGTGGGACGGGAACCTGCGGCGTGGTGCCGAACACGGGATAGAGCGCGGAGGCCTGGGCGGTGAGGTACCGGTGCTCCCCCGGCCCGGCGACATAGGCCACCGTCGGCAGGATCAGTCGCTCGACCACCGGACGCAGCAACACGTTGGCCGAGAATCGTTCCGGCGCCCCGTCGAGGAGGGCCATCACGGCGGCGCGCGTGAATCGCTCACCGCTGCGCCGCGTGGTGAAGCCCTCCCCGTCAACGATCAGCCGCTCACGACCGGCCGCCGTCTCGAGAAACACCAACGTGGCACCATCACCCGCCGAGATTCCGGTTCCTGCGGCCGGCAGCGCGGCGAGGGTGGCGTCCAGCTCGAGCGCCTGTTCGAGCGCATGCCGCAGCGCAGGGCGCTGCGCCTGCTTGACCGCCGGATGGGTGGCGTCGAGGCAGGCGACGCCGAGCGGGCCGAGGAGCTCGGCCAGCGCACCGGCATAGGCGGCGTGGATGGATGCGCCGGCACGGTAGTGCCTCCGCAGCCATGCCATGGTCGCCTCGGCGTGGGGACCCCGGGGCAGCGTGGCCGCCAAGTGGGCGATGCCGACTTCAATGCTCTCAGGAAGCGGCTCCTGCGACATGGGCCGCTGCGGCGCCCCATCGAGGCGCGGCGACAGCTGCCAGCCATCGAGCCGCCCCTCGGCATCGAGCCATGACGCGCCGCTCGCTTCGAGGTGGTCGTGGTCGTCACCGGCGAGCCAGAAGAGCGCCACCACCGGGCGCCCCCACGCCGCCTCGAGCCGTCGGGCGAGTGCGCCAGCCGCCAAGGCCTTGTGGATGGTGTAGAGCGGACCGGTGAAGAGGCCGGGCTGCTGGCCGGTGGTGACCACCAGCGCACCAGGCGCGTGCAGCCGAGCAACAAGCGCGGCACGCTCGGCGCACGGCGCGATGGCCGCGTCGAGGGCGGGCAGCCAAGAACCGTCGTGCGGGGCGATGGGGGGAATCGGTCCCGGCGAGTGGCTGATCAGCGCGAGGTCAGTCAGAGTCACGATCACGCATCGCGGTCGCCGCGGTGGTAGGGTTCGCCCCGGAGGATGGTCCCGGCGCGGTAGAGCTGTTCGGCCACCACCACGCGCGCGAGCTCGTGGGGCAGCGTGAGCGCGCCGAGGCTCCAGCGCACGGTGGCTCGGGCTCGCACGGCCTCGGAGACCCCTTCGGCGCCGCCCAGCACGAAGGCGCGGTCCCTCGCGGCCAGGCGCCAGCCGTCGAGCTGCCGTGCGAGCTCCTCGCTCGACCATGCCGTGCCACCGACATCGAGCAGGACCACGTCGGCGGAGGCGGGAATCACCTCGAGGAGACGGCGCCCTTCCTCATCGCGCTGGCGAGTCGGCGACCCTGCCCGACCCGCCTCGCGCACCTCGCGCTCCTCGACCGGAAGATACCGGCCCAGGCGGCGGAGGTAGTCATCACAGACGTCACGCAGGGCCGGGCGAAGCCGCCCGACCCCGACAAGCAGGAGCCGCATCAGGCATAGAGGCCGCGCATGCGGTGCATCGAGGCCACCCGGTCGATCGACAGCATGTACGCCCCGATGCGCATCGAGACCTCGTGCTTCGCCGACATCGCGGCCACTTCGTCGAAGGCGTTGACCATGATCTTCTCGAGCCGCTCGTTCACGGTCTGCTCGTCCCAGAAGTAGCCGCCGCGGTCCTGCACCCACTCGAAGTACGACACCGTCACGCCGCCGGCATTGGCGAGGATGTCCGGGATCACGTAGATCCCCTTGGCGTCGAGGATGGCGTCGGCCTTGGCGGTGGTGGGTCCGTTGGCGCCTTCGCAGATGATCTTGGCCTTGATGTCGCCGGCGTTCTTGCTGGTGATCACGTTCTCGAGCGCCGCGGGCACGAGCACGTCGCACGGCAGCGTCAGGATCTCCTCGTTGGAGACCGGCTTCCCCTTGGGATAGCCGGCGAGGAACTTGTGCTCCTTGACCCACGCGAGGCAGTCGTTGACGTCGAGGCCCTTGGGATTGTAGATGCCGCCGCTCTTGTCCGAGACGGCGACGACCTTCATCCCCTCCTCCTGCATGAGCTGCGCAGCGATCGAGCCGACGTTGCCGAAGCCCTGCACCACGACGGTGGCGCCCTGCACCTTCATCTTCTTGCGCTGCAGCGCGCGGCGGGTGACCACGAGGCAGCCGCGGCCGGTGGCCTCGCGTCGGCCGAGCGAGCCGCCCATCGCGATCGGCTTGCCGGTGACGACGGCGGTGACGGTGTGGCGCTTGTGCATGGAGTAGGTGTCCATGATCCACGCCATCACGCGCTCGTTGGTGTTCACGTCGGGCGCGGGGACGTCGGAATCCGGCCCCAGCAGGTCGATGATCGCGGAGGTGTAGCGCCGCGTGAGCCGCTCGAGCTCGGCCGCCGACATCGACGTCGGGTCGCAGATGACCCCGCCCTTGGCGCCGCCGAACGGCAGGTTCACCACGGCGCACTTCCAGGTCATCCAGGCCGCGAGCGCCTTCACTTCGTCGAGCGAGACGTTCATGTCGAAGCGGATGCCGCCCTTCCCCGGCCCACGTGACGTGTTGTGGAGGACACGGATTCCGGTGAAGACCTCGATCTCCCCGCTGTCCCGCATGACCGGCACCGAGACGATGAGCTGCTTCTCGGGGGCGCGGAGCACCTTGTAGAGCCCGGGCTCGAGATTCAATCGTCGAGCGGCGTCATCGAAGCGGGACATCATCGCCTCGAACGGGTTCTCCTCGGACGCGAAGCGACGGTCCTTGTCGGGAGAGATGATTTCCTGGGATTTGCGCGACTTCGAGCTGGACATGATGTCAGACTCCGGTCCGCGAGGGACCTCTGGGTTCGGGATCAGGCGTGGTGCCCGATCACTCGGTCGAGCGCGGCCCGCAACTCCGACTCGCCGGCCTCGAAGGTCACCGCGAGCCGCGCTACGAGCGGCTCGGGGACGGAGGCGGGCCAGCGGCCGCGCAATTTTACGGCATCCTTCGCCGTGATGACGACGTGGTCGGCGCGGCGCGCAGCATGCGCGAGCCAGGCAATGTCCTCGTCGCGGAACTGATGATGATCCTTCCATGTGGCGACCTGCACCTGCGCCCCCGTCCGCTTGACCTGCGTCACGAAGGCGTCCGGATCGGCGATGGCGCTCGCCGCCACCACCCGCTTCCCCGCCAGCGCCGAGATGGGCTGGGGCGCCCCGCTCGTCAGGCCTTCGAGGACGGCGAGGTCGAGCCGCACAATGGCCACCGGCCCTGCGACGCGAGGCGCCAACCGCTCGGCGAGCTGCCGTGCCGTCTCGGCATCCGCCCGCTTGCGGGTGATCACCAGGGCGTCGGCCCGTGCGAGCGCATCGAACCCCTCGCGCCATGGTCCCGCCGGCAGTCGCCACGGTACCGCCCGACTCGTCTCGGCACTGACGAGGCAGATGTTCAGGTCCCGTGCCACGTCGAGGCGTTGAAAGGCATCGTCGAGCACCAGCACCTGCGCGCCGCCCGCCACCGCCAGGGCTGCCCCCGCCACGCGGTCGGGATTCGCCACGACGATCGCCTCCGGGATGGCCTCGCGATGCACCAGCACCTCGTCGCCACCGACACCACGCAGCAGGATGCCTGGCCGAATCCCAGACGAGACATAGTGACGTGCGACCCATCCCGCCAGCGGCGTCTTGCCGGAGCCCCCCACGGAGAGATTTCCGATCGCGACGCTCGGCATCGGCAACTCGTGCGTGGCCATCCAGCCATGCCGGTAGGCCATGCCGCGGAGCGCCATGCCGGCGTGCCACAATCCACTCGCGGGGACCAGCGCCGCGCGGGCCGCTCGCGCCCCAACCGTCCGGGCGGTCCAGAGCCAGCGCACCATGCGGTGCCCATCCCCGCGCTTGCGCGGCGTCACGCCACCATCTCCCGCTCGAGGGTGTCGAGCGCGGCGGCAGCCTGCCGCACCCCGGCATCGAGTCCCTCGGGACCCTCGCCGATGGTGAAGGGCGTGCCGTAGCCAACCTCGACCCGCGTGAAGGGGCGCGGGATCACCGTCCGGTCCCAGGAGCGGAGGTGCCATCCCGATCGCACGACGGCATGCAGCGGCACGATCGGCGCGCCCGCACGTTGCGCAGCGCGCACGACGCCCGGCTTCACCTCGCGACGCGGGCCACGCGGGCCATCGGTCGCGAACGCCACGGAGACCGACTCGTCCAGCAGCCTCACCGCCTTGAGGAGCGCGCGCACCCCGCCGCGCGACGACGAGCCCGCGATGCAGCGGTAGCCGAGTCGGGTGGCATAATCCGCGAGGTACTGCCCGTCGCGTCCCTGGCTGACGACGATCGCAATTCCCTGCTGTCGCTGCCACCAGAGCAGCGGCAGGAGCGTCTCGTGCCACAGCAGAAAGACCACGGGCGTACGCCCCTCGCGCAGGGTGCGAACGCGATCCTCGCCGTGACTCCGCATTCGCCACGAACGGGCCAGCAGCGAGACCAGCGGCTCGAGCACCGCGCGCATCAGCAAGGGCGGCATCGGGATCTTCATGCGGCCAGCAACTCCGCCGCGATCTCCGCGACACGGCCACTCGCACCGGGGCCGCCGACGCGCTGCCGCACCTCGGCCAGTCCGTCGAGCTGGGCGCGCCGCGCCGGATGGTCGGCATCGAGCAGCGGGGCAATCGCCGCGGCGAGACGAGCAGGCGTGGAATCGCCCTGCAACAACTCGGGAACCACGCTGCGATTCGCGATCAGGTTCACGAGCGAGACCCACTGCACCGTGACGAGTCGCCGCGCGAGTCGATAGGTGAGGGGGTGCACTCGATACGCGACCACCATAGGCACGCCGGCCATGGCCGCTTCGAGCGTGGTGGTTCCGGACTTGGCCAACGCGGCGTCGGCCGCGGCGAGCACCGACGACGAGTCGTCGCGCACGACCCGCATTCCCTCCGCCCCCGGATACTCCCTGCCCTCGGTGCCAGCGATGAGCACTTCCGTGCAGGCGCCCTGCTTCAAGAGCAGTTGCGCGGCGTCGCGATACGCCGGCCACAGCCGCCGCACTTCGCCCTCGCGCGATCCCGGAAAGAGGGCCAGCGTCCTGGCGTTCGCTGCGATCCCGAGCCGTGCGCGGACCGCCGCGCGGTCGGGCGCCGGGCCCCGGTCCGCCAAGGGATGCCCCACGTACGTGGCCTCGACGCCCGCAGACGCGAAGAACTCCGCCTCGAAGGGGAGAATCACGGCGAGGCGATCCACCGTCCGCGCGAGGCGGGCGGCACGCTGGGGCCGCCAGGCCCACAGTTGCGGGGCGATGTACCACAGCACCGGCACGCCATGACGCTTGGCCGATTCGGCGAGCCGCAAGTGGAAGCCAGGATAGTCGACCGTGATGAGCAGGTCGTAGCGTCCGGCGCGGAAATCAGCCGTCAACATTCGCAGCAGACGCACATGGGCAGGAAGCTTGTCGAGAATCTCGACGAGGCCCATCGCGGAGAGCCCCTCGATCGAGCGACGCAGCACGGCCCCTGCGCGCTCGGTGTGCGGCCCGCCAACGGCCTCGATGATGGCGCCGGGCAGTCTCGCGCGCAGCGCGGTCACGATGTGGGCGGCATGAAGGTCGCCGGAGGGCTCCCCGGCGGTGACGAGGATGCGCGGGGTCATCGCCCGAGGCGCGGCTGGGGCGAGCGCTGGACCGCGGCGGTGACCTCGACGGCGAGCGCAAGGGCCGCACGTCCCTCGGTGGCCGTGACGATGGCCGCACGCTCACCACGCACCGCCGCCACGAAGGCGGCGAGCTCCAGCCCGAGCGCGTCCGCCTCCGGTGCCACCAGCGGAATCATCTCCACGATCTCCTCGATGCTCGACCCCATGCCGGGCCGCCAGCCGTCGCGCAGCCGCATGAAGGTGCCGCTTCCTTCCGCCAGGTCGATCGAGATGTAGCCCGAGGGCTGGAAGAGCCGCAGTCGCCGCACGCGGTCACGCGCGACTCGTGACGCCGTCATGGACGCGACGAGTCCCCCCTCGAACTCCACCCGCGCATTGACCATGTCGAGATGCGACGAGAGGACGGAGACGCCATTCGCGCGCACGTCGTGCGCCGGTGCTCCGCCCACGAGGTGATTCGCCAGGTCCAGATCGTGAATCATCAGGTCGAGGACCACGGCCACGTCGGTGCCGCGCGGCTGGAACGGCGCGAGGCGGACCCCTTCGATGAAGAGCGGCGCTTCGAGCACGGTCTGGGCGGCGCGGACGGCGCGATTGAATCGCTCGACGTGGCCGACCGCGAAGACCACGCCCTGCCGGGCCGCCTCGGCGAGCATCTCGTCGGCCTCGGCCAGCGTGACGGCGAGCGGCTTCTCCATCAGCACGGCCACGCCACGGCCGAGGCATTGCAGGCCGACGTCGCGATGATACGAGGTGGGCACGGCCACGGAGACGGCGCGCACGGCCTGGAGCAGGTCATCGAGATCGGCGAAGGCGCGCGTGCCGACTTCCTCGGCCACCTTGGCCGCCTGGGCCGGATTGGCGTCGTAGACGCCGACCAGCGAGGCGCCGTGCATGGTGGCGTAGTGTCGCGCGTGGTGCCGCCCGAGGGCGCCGACACCAACGACGCCGACCGGCAGCGGCGTGCTCACGCCGGGACGCCCCGCTGCGACATCGACACGAACTCGACGAATCGCTGCACTTCGGGCAGCGGCGGCAGGTCGGCGCGCGCGCGCTCGAGCGCCTGGCCGAGGTTGAAGTCGGAGTTGAAGAAGAGGCGATAGGCGCGCTTCAGCGCCGCGATGGTCTCCGGCGGAAAGCCGGAGCGCTGGAGCCCGATCGAGTTCAGGCCGTAGAGCTCCACCGGATTGCCGACCGCCTTCACGTACGGCGGAATGTCCTGGCTCACGCGCGTGGCGCCGCCGATGAAGGCGTGCGCGCCGATGGTGGTGAATTGATGCACTGCCACGAGGCCCGACAGGGCAGCACGATCCTGGATGGTCACATGCCCCGCGAGCTGGGTGCCGTTGGCGATGGCCACGCCATCGCCCACGATGCAGTCGTGGGCGACGTGCACGTACGTCATGATGAAGCACTGCCGTCCGACCACCGTGCGACCCGAGGCGGCCGTCCCTCGGTTCACCGTGGAGTACTCCCGGATGATGGTGCCATCGCCGATCTCGACCCAGGTCATCTCGTCACGGTACTTGAGGTCCTGTGGTGCACCCCCGAGGATCACGCCGCTGCCGACTTGCACCCCTTCGCCCAGGCGCACGTTGCGCTCCAGCGTGGCGCGCGCGGCGATGCGACAGCCGTCGCCGATCGTCACGTCGGGGCCGATGATGGCGAACGGTCCGATCTCGACGTCCTGGCCGATCGTGGCGGACGGGTCCACGATCACCGTGGGATGGATGCGGAGGCTCATCGATCCACCACCTGGGCCATCATCTCCGCCTCGCAGACAAGTACGCCATCGACATAGGCCTCGCCGCGCATGCGGCAGCGTCGTCCCCTGAACTGGAGCATCTCGAGCTCGTAGCGCAGCTGATCGCCGGGCACCACGGGTCGGCGGAACTTCACGCCGTCGAGCGACACGAAATACACCACCTTGGAGCCGGGATCGTCGAAGTGATCCATCAGCAGCATGCCGCCGGCCTGCGCCATGCCCTCGATGATCAGGACCCCGGGCATGATCGGGTGGCCCGGGAAGTGGCCCTGGAAGAACGACTCGTTGATGGTCACGTTCTTGATCCCCACCAGTCGCTTCTCCGGCTCGATCTCGAGCACGCGATCGACGAGGAGGAAGGGATAGCGATGCGGCAGCACATCCATGATCCGGGTGACGTCCACCCGGGTCGCGTCGCTGCGAGCGGCCAGCCGTGCCAGCGCGCGGGCCAGTGCGACGTTGCCCTGGTGACTTGGCCGCTCCGCGATGATGTGCGCCTCGAGACGGGCACCGAGCAGGGAGAGGTCGCCGATGATGTCGCCGATCTTGTGGCGCACGAATTCATCAGGCCAGTGCAGCGTGCCCGAGGCGATGCCGTCCTCGGACAGGACCACGGCCACCTCGGGGGAGGCGCCCTGCAGCAGGCCACGCGCCTGCAATGCGGCCACCTCGTGGAGGAAGCCGAACGTCCGCGCCGGGGCAATCTCCTGGCGGAAGACATCGGGGGTGACGAGGAACGACGCCGACTGCCGTCCGATCACGGGATGCGGCCACTCGATGGTCGCCGTCACCTGGAAGCCCGCAGCCGGCGCGACCACGTATCGTGCGTCGCCTTCCTCGACGGTGAATGGCGTACTCACGCGCAACACGGCCGGCTCCCCCTCGCGCTCCACCACGCCGACGGCCTCAATGAGCTCGAGCCACGGGCGGAAGGAGCCGTCGAGGATTGGCGGTTCGGGGCCATCGAGCGTGATGAGGCAGTCGTCGACCTGCAGGGCGAAGAGCGCGGCCAGCAGGTGCTCGACCGTCTGCACGGAGGTCGCACCATCCGCGAGACCCGTGCGCCGCTCCGTGGCGTCCACCTGGGCGACGCGAGCCGACACCATCGGCTGGCCCGGCAGATCGGCCCGCTGAAAGCGAATCCCGAGTCCCGGCGCTCCCGGCGCCAGCTGGACCGTGGTCTGTGCACCGGTGTGCAGTCCGACGCCGGAACGCGAGGTGGTCGCCGCGAGGGTACGCCTAGCCATCATCCTGCTCCTTTGCCTTCGTCAGGAGCGCCTCGAGCGCTGCGACGTGCGGGGTCAATCGATAAAGGGACGCCATGGCCCGCAGGAAATCCCGATGCGGCCTGGCGGGGTAGCCGGAGACCGATTCACCGGCGGCGATGGAGGAGATGACGCCAGCCTGGGCCCCGACGCGCGCGTCGTTGCCGATGGTCAGGTGGCCGGCAATCCCCGCCTGCCCCGCGAGCACGACGCGATCACCGACGATCGTGCTGCCGGAGATGCCGACACCCGCGACCACGAGGCACGCCTCGCCAATGCGCACGTTGTGCCCGATATGGACGAGGTTGTCGATCTTGGTGCCGCGGCCGATCACGGTGTCGTCCAGGGAGCCGCGATCCACGCAGCTTCCCGATCCGACCTCGACGTCCTCACCGAGGATGCAGCCGCCAACCTGCGGGCTGCGTCGGTGCCCTTCGCGCGTCGAGGTGAACCCAAAGCCCTCTCCCGCGATGACGGCGCCGGCCTTGCACCAGACGCGATCGCCGAGGACGGCGCCTTGGTGAATGACCACTCGCGCATCGAGGCGGACGTCGTCACCGATCACGGCGCCATCCTCGATGACCACATGCGGCGCGATGGTGACCCGATGCCCGATGCGCACGTGGCGTCCGATCACGGCATAGGCGCCGATCCGCGGGGTGTCGCCGATCGTGGTGCCCGCGCCGATTCGCGCCGTCGGGTCGAACGCGGGGTTCGCGAATGGCGCAGGGTGCAGCAGCCGGGCCGCGTCGAACAGCGCCTTGGCCGGATCGGCCACGACGATGCGCGTGGCCGGCCCGGCACTGTCGCGCAACGACTCGGGCAGCAGGACCGCCCCGGCCCGCGACTCGGCCAGGGCCTCCACGTACCGGGGGCCGACACAGACGGCGAGCGCGTCCGCCTCGGCGCGCTCCAGCGACCGGAGACGCCGCAGCGGCACGCCCCCGTGACCATACAGGCGGCCACCGACCGAGTCGGCGACCGCCTGTGCTGTCAATGCACCGTCGTCTACGAGGCTCAGGGCTTCCCAGCCCCCGCCGCCGCGCCGCGGAGGCGTTCAATCACCTTGGCGGTCAGGTCAAGCGACTTGTCGGCCGCGAGCACCGCGTTCGCCTGCACGCCGACGTCGAAGATCATCGCGCAATTGTTTTCGGCGCGGATCCCTTCGATGACCGCGGTGATGCGCTGCTCGATCGGCTCGACCAGCTGCTGGCGCCGCTCGGCCGCCTTGTTCGAGATCTCGTCCTGTCGGCGCTCGAGGGCATCCTGCTGGTCACCCAGCTTCTTCCGCTCGGCCGCCCGATTGGTGGCCGAGAGCATCACCGACGTCTCCTCGAACTTGGCCGCGGCGGTCTGCAGCGCGTTCTGCATCTGCACGATCTCGGTCTGATAGACCTGCATCTCGCGCTTCCAGATCGAGTCGGCCTGCAGGTAGCCGGGCGTCTGCACCAGCACCGTCTGGCCGTTGACGTACGCGACCTTGCAGCCGGTCAGGGTCTGGGCCGCCGCCGGCGTCGCCGCGAGCAGGAGGGCCATCGGGAGGATCAGGGCGCGGGTCGGGAATCCAACACGGATCATCGGGACATCCTTGGCGTGCTGCCGGTTGAGGTCGGCCACTAGAAGAAGTTGCCGAGTCGGAAATGGATCTGGAACCCTGGCGCCGGGCGACCCTGGACATCGAGCTTGTCGAAGCCGTAGCCGAGGTCGACCCCGATCGGGCCAAGCGGGGAAATTAACGCCACGCCCACCCCTGCGCCTCGATAGAGACGAGTGGGGTCGTACTGGCGCACACTGCGATAGACGTTGCCGGCATCGAGGAAGGTGCTGAGGTACAGCGCCTGCGACACCCGGGCGCCGGCCTCGACGGTGAAGGCCGCGTATGCCTTGCCGAAGCCGTCGGCGCTGGCGCGCTGGCCGCCGGCCAGGGCGTCGAAGCCGTTGGGGGTGATCGAGAACTCGCTGTAGCCACGCAGCGGGATGCCGAACTGGACGCCGCCCAGCGAGTAGAGCTGGGTGAAGAAGCCGCCCGGATTGCCGAAGATGAAGCCCGACTTGGCGGTGACGCCGAGCGTGAACTGGACGCCGCCGCTGAGGGATCCCGGCGTGCCGCCGAGACGGCCCAGGGGTGCGTACCAGCGGGTGTCCAGGTCGAGCTTCTGGTAGTCGCCGGTGCCGCCGAGCGGGCCACCGTTCTGCTCGATGCCGACCTGCACCATCGAACCGGCGATCGGGAACGGCAAGCCGACCCGTGTCTCGCGGAGGAAGGAGAGCCCCAGCGTCGAGCGCGAGCAGGGGGCGCACTGGAAGCGCGACTGCAGGTCGAGCGAGCCCTCGGAATAGCGGATCCGCTGGAAGCCGTAGGAGGCGAAGACACGCGACACGCGCGACCCGAGAAACGGCAGGCCGAGCTGGAGCGAGGCTCCCTCCTGCTGCTGCCGGCCGAGGTCGCCGATCACATACCGCTGCCGGGAGTTGTACACCGTCAGCGTGCCGGAGACGTTGCTCTCCTTGATGTTCGGATCGGAGTACGACAGCGAGAAGTCGTTGATGTTGCGGCCGAACTGCCACTGCAACCGACCCCGCTTGCCGCGCCCGAAGAGGTTGGGCTCCTCGAGGCCGAGGAAGCCGCCCAATCCGGTGCCCTGCCCGACCGAGGCGCCGAAGTTGATGTTGCCGGTCCGCTTCTCGGTCACCCGGAACGTGATGGTCACGTCGACCCCGTTCTCGGAGAAATCGACGTCGGGATTCGGCAGCTCCTCGAAGTATCCGAGGTTGGAGATGTTCTGGTAGGACCGCATCAGCGCGTCGCGGCTGAAGAGCTGACCCGGGAGAATGACGATCGCCTCACGGATGACCCGCTCGTGGGTCACCTCGTTACCGACGATGTTGACCTTCGCCACCGTCGCCGGCGCACCTTCCTGAATCCGCCACCGGAGATCGAGCACCTTCTTGCCGTCGGGGAGCGTGCGAACGGCCTGCTCGGGCTCGACCTGCGCCGTGATGTAGCCGGCGTTGGAGTAGGTCTCCTGGACCTTCGCCGTGATCTTCTCCCACTCGCTGCGATTGAACACGCCGCCGAGCACCTGGCCGGTGCCGACCTGTCCCGGCAGGCCGAACGGGAAGCCCTGCGAGAGTTCGTCGAGCGAGTAGCGACGGTTGCCGAGGATCTCGAAGGTGCCAACCGTGTAGACGTCGCCCTCCTCGACCTTGAGCTTGAGCGTGGCCTTCCCGTTGTCGAGTTCGTCGATGATCGTGTCACCGACCACCTGGAAGTCGATCATCCCGCGGTCGCCGTACCAGCGCGGCAGTCGCTCCCGGAGGTCGAGTTCGAGCTCGCGTTCGTTGTATTCGCCGGAGCGGAACCACCAGAAGCCCTCGGGCTTGGTGGCCATCGCCCCGACCATCTCCTTGGTCGGCATCGCGCTGTTGCCCTCGACCTCGACCCGGGCAATCGCCACGCGGTTCCCCTCGTCGACGGTGAAGGCGAGCGCCACGCCGCCGTCCTCCGTCTTGGTCTCCTTCATGGTGACCGAGGCGGTGTAGTACCCCTGCTTGTGGTACATCGAGTCGATCTGGTACCGCGCACGCGCGGCGGCAACCCGTTCAACGGGCTGGCCGATCGCGAGGCGGATCAACTCGCGCGACATGCGCGGCGGCAGCTTCTCGGGCCCCTCGAGGGTCCACGAGCGGAGCAACGGCCGTTCGACGACGACGATGGCGAGGATCAGGACCTCCTCACCCTCGCGCTGTTCGACCTCGACGCGATCGAACTGCCCGGTCCGGTAGAGGACCGAGATGGCGCGCTGGATGTCGCGCCAGGTGATGATCGCGCCCTTGGCCAGTCCGGCCACCGCGAGGATCTGGTCGGTGCGGTTGCGGACGTTGCCCTCGACCAGCAGCGAGTCCACCGGCGGCAGGTCCTGCGGGTCCTGCGCCTGCGCGGGCGTGGCGCTCAGTGCGAGTGCGGCGGCCGCGGCGATTCCCGCGCGTCGGAGCATCGAGATCGGGCTCAGGCCTTGCTCCCCGTGAGGGCCCGGAAGGCCAGCTTGTCCCCTTCGGGGGCCACGTCCACCTCGATCTCGTCACCGGGCACGAAGTCGGCCGCGAGAATGCGCTCGCTGAGCGGATCCTCGATGTAGCGCTGGATGGCCCGCTTGAGGGGGCGCGCGCCGTAGGCCTGGTCGTAGCCGTGGTCCACCAGGAAGTCGATCGCCGCGGGCGTGAGCCGGACCTCGTCGCCGAGGCGCCGCATGACGTCCTTGAGCAGCACGGTGACGATCTTGGCGATGTGCTCCTTCCCGAGCGGATGGAAGACGATGACGTCATCGAGCCGGTTGAGGAACTCGGGGTTGAACACCTTCCCGATCTCCTCCTTCACCGTCTCGGCCATCTTCGCAAACGTCTGGGCACCATCGGCCGCGTGGAAGCCGAGCGACTTCCCCTGCATGATGTCGCGCGCGCCGACGTTGGAGGTCATGATCACGACGGTGTTCTTGAAGTCGATCACGCGACCATAGTTGTCGGTGAGGTGCCCTTCGTCGAGCACCTGCAGCAGGATGTTGAAGACGTCCGGATGGGCCTTCTCGATCTCGTCGAGCAGCACCACCGAGTACGGCTTGCGCCGGACCGCCTTGGTCAGCGTCCCCGACTCCTCGTAGCCGACGTATCCCGGGGGCGCGCCGATGAGCCGCGACACCGAGAACTTCTCCATGTACTCCGACATGTCGACGCGGATGAACGCCGAGGGATCGGAGAAGAGGAACTTGGCGAGCGACCGGGCGAGCTCGGTCTTGCCGACGCCCGTGGGCCCCGAGAAGATGAACGAGCCGATCGGACGGTTCGGATCCTTGAGCCCCGCGCGCGAGCGCCGAATGGCACGCGACACCGCCTTGATCGCCTCGTCCTGCCCGATGACGGACGCGTGCAGCTCGTCCTCCATCCGGAGCAGGCGCGACGCCTCGGCCTCGGCGATGCGGGTCACCGGGATGCCCGTCCAGCGACCGACGATGAAGGAGATGGCCTCCTCGTCGATGATCGGCCGCATGGTCTGCCGTTCACGCTCCCAGTCTTCCTGGACCTGGCGGATCTGCTGCTGAAGGTCGCGCTCGCGATCGCGCAGCGCCGCGGCCTTCTCGAAGTTCTGGTCGCGGACGGCCTCTTCCTTCTCGACCGTGACCTGGTCGAGCTGCAGCTTGAGCGCGCCCACCTCGGCGGGTGGATGCTGCGACGCCAGCCGCGCACGCGCGCCGGCCTCGTCGATCACGTCGATCGCCTTGTCCGGCAGGAACCGGTCGGTGATGTAGCGCTCCGACAGCTCCGCCGCGGCGCGCAGCGTCGCGTCCGGGATGGTGATCCGGTGGTGGTCCTCGTACTTGCTGCGGAGCCCCTTGAGGATCTCGACCGTCTCGTCGATCGAAGGCGGCTCCACGACGACGGTCTGGAACCGACGCTCCAGCGCGCCGTCCTTCTCGATGTACTTGCGATACTCGTTGAGCGTGGACGCGCCGACGCACTGCAGCTCGCCACGTGCCAGGGCGGGCTTCAGCATGTTGGAGGCGTCGATCGCCCCTTCCGCCGCGCCGGCCCCGACCAGCGTGTGCAGCTCGTCGATGAAGAGGATCACGTTCTTGCTCTGCGCGATCTCGTTCATCACGGCCTTGAGCCGCTCCTCGAACTGGCCGCGATACTTGGTGCCCGCGATGACCGCCGCCATGTCGAGCGACAGCACGCGATGATCCCGCAGGACATCGGGACAGGTCCCGTTCGCCACGAGGAGCGCGAGTCCCTCGACGATCGCGGTCTTGCCGACACCGGGCTCGCCGATCAGCACCGGGTTGTTCTTCTTCCGCCGCGCGAGAATTTCCATCACCCGCTCGATCTCCTTGGCGCGACCAATGGTCGGATCAAGGGCCCCTTCGGCGGCGAGCGCGGTCAGGTCGCGACAGAAGTGGTCGAGGGCGGGCGTCTTGGACTTCTTGTCGCCCTTCGGCGGCACGCTCTGCGGACCGGCCGGTGGCGCCGCCGACGCCGACGGCGCGGCGGGGAGGTCGCTGCCGAGGAGGCGCAGCGTTTCGGCGCGCGCCTGCTCCAGCGAGATGCCCGCGTCGGTCAGCACCTGCGCGGCGATTCCCTTCTCCTCCTTGAGGAGGCCGAGCAGCAAGTGCTCGGTGCCGACGTAGGAGTGGTTCAACTCGCGCGCCTCGACCATTGCCAGCTCGAGCACCTTCTTGGCGCGCGAGGTATACGGCAACTCGGGACCGGCCGCCGAGGCCGCTTTCCCCTTCGTCACCGTCTCCTCGATCTTCTGCTGGACATCCTCGAGCTCGACGCCGAGGTTGGTCAGCACGGCGGCCGCCACCCCCTCGCCCTCGCGAATCAGGCCCAGCAGGATGTGCTCGGTGCCGACGTACTCGTGATGCAGGCGAGCTGCCTCCTCGCGAGCCATCTGGAGCACCTTCCGCACTCGGTCGGTGAAGTTGTACCCGTTCATGCGCCTTCCCCCTTCTCCGCAAGCAGCCGGCGCACCAGAGTCGCTCGGTGCACCGGCAGGGCCTCATCATCGAGGCCGGTGTCCGCATCCTGGGCGACGTGCGCGGGCTGCGCCAGCACCAGGAGCCGGTTCAATGTCGACAGTGTCACATCAGGGAGCATTCCCATTCCGACCCCGAGTCGGACGCCGCTCAGCAGATTGACGGTTTCCTCGAAGCCGAGCATGCGAGCGTGCCGCAAGAGCGCCCACGCGCGCCACACCTGGTCTTCCAAAGCCGCCGGGGCATCGCGCCACAGCACGGCACGCGCCCGGGACTCGTACTCCATGACCTGGCGGACCAACTGGGCCAGGTGCTCCAGCAGTTCCGCTTCCGACTTGCCCAGCGTGGTCTGGTTCGAGAGCTGGAAGAGGTTCCCCAGCACCTCGCTCCCCTCGCCCGACAGCCCCCGGTGGGTCAGCCCCACCTGTCCCAGTCCATGCAGGACCTTGGCCACTTCACGGGTCAGGACGAGGGCCGGCAGGTGGATCAGAACCGAGGCCCGAAGCCCCGTTCCGACGTTCGTCGGACAGCTCGTAAGATAGCCGAACTCGGGGTGGAAGGCGAAGGAAAGGCGCCCCCCCAACTCGGCCTCGGCCACTGCCACATCGGCGTGCGTTGCGGCGAGTGCAAAGCCCGACCGGAAGGCCTGAAGCCGGAGATGATCCTCCTCGTTCAGCATCACCGACGCGCTCCGACCGAGGAGCAGGGCGGCACCGGAGCGCACCCGTCCGGTAGGGTCGAGGCCGGCCAGTTCCCGCGAGATCAGCTGGCCCTCGTGGAGCCATTGGCGATCGCGCCGGGAGAGCCCATCGACCCGGAGCATCCGCGCGCCGGCCAGGCCGCTCGACTCCGCCGCAGCGCCTTCCGTGAGCCGGATCACGCTCTCGCGGTCCAGCGGCGAATTGCGGCCCCAGAACGGGCGTCCGGCAAGGTTGCGGGCCAGCCGGACCCGGGTGGACACGATCAACCCCGCATCGGGGCCCGAGGCGTCGAGCCAGGGGAGGTCCCCGTCGGGGAGCAGGGGTCGGATGGTCACGATTCGTCCCCCAAGGCGCGGAGCCGGTCCCGGACCTCCGCGGCCTCCTCGAACCGCTCCGCTGCAATGGCAGCGGCGAGAGCCGCCTTCAAGCGGTCGCGCTGCTGAGCCACGGTCGAAACGCCGGGCTCCCCGGTGGCCGTCGGGGGGATCTCGCCGACATGGCGGGTGGCCCCGTGCACTCGACGGAGCAGGTCACGAAGGGGGCGCTCGAAGGTTTCCCAGCAGGTTGGGCATCCCAGCCGACCTGATGCCTGGAAGTCCGCCAGCGTCGCATCACAGGCCGGACAGTGCTCAGCCGCCGCGGACGCGGCCGCCAGCATCGGCCCGGCGCTCCCCATCGCCGCGAGGAAGGCGCCGAGGGGGGTGTCGATCGCCTCGGTCTCGGTGGCCACCCCACGCTCCGCCGCGCACTTGCTGCAGAGATGGAGGGTCCGGACCTGGCCCCCCTCCGCCTGGGTCAGGTGGACCACGGCCTCACGCTGGTGGCAGGCCTCGCAATGGGTCACGCCAGCGCCTCAAGGTGGTCGGCGGGACGGAGGAGCCCGCCATCGAGGGCAAGCACCCGGTCGGCGAGCGACGCGAGCGCACGACTGTGCGTCACGAGCACGACGGCTGCGCCGGCCTCGCGCGCCGCCCCGAGGAGGAGATCGTGCATCCGGGCGGCCGTCGGCGCGTCGAGGTTGCCGGTCGGCTCATCGGCCAGCAGCACCGCCGGCCGATGCACGAGGGCACGCGCCAGGGCCACGCGCTGCTGTTCGCCCCCGGAGAGGACGGTCACGCGGGAGACCGCACGCTCCGCGAGCCCGACCCGGGCCAACTCGTCGGAGGCGCGCTGGCGGGCTTCGGCCTCCGCGATTCCGGCGATCAGGAGCGGCATCATGACGTTCTCGGTGGCAGTGAAGTCGCGCAACAGATGGTGGAACTGAAAGACGAACCCGATCCGCCTGTTGCGCACATCGGCCAGCGCATCGGCGCTCAGCCGGGCGAAGGGCACCCCTTCGAGCTGGACCTCGCCCTGGTCAGGGCGGTCCAGCGCGCCAAGCAAGTGCAGCAGCGTGCTCTTGCCGGTGCCGCTCGCGCCAGTGATCGCGACGCACTCGCCAGCCACCAGCGAGAGCGACGCGCCGCTCAACACTTCGACGGCGCGGCCGTCGCCGCCGGTGAAACAGCGCACCACGCGCGTGGCCTCGAGGATCGGGCTCATTCGGCCCGAATCGCCTCGACCGGTTCCAGCTGCGCGGCACGCCGCGAAGCAGGAATGGTCGCCAGGATGGCGATGCCCAACGACACGGCCACCACCACCAGCACGTCCAGCGGCTCGGTGCGGATGGGCAACCGATCGATGAAGTAGATGGTGGGGTCGAGCCGGATCAGCCGCCAGCGATCCACGGCGGTGGCGAGGCTCAGGCCGAGCACCAGGCCGGTGGTGGTCCCCACCGCGCCGATGGCGGTGCCCTGCGCACGGAAGATCCGACCGATCCCGGCCGACGTGAGGCCCATCGCGCGGAGGATGCCGATCTCCCGCGTCTTGAAGGCGACCACCATGGTGAGTGTCCCGACGATGTTGAACGCCGCGACCACCATGATGAAGAAGATCACCAGCGCCATCGCCTTCTTCTCGAGCTCCAGCGCGGCGAAGAGGGTCTTGTTCTGCTCCTGCCACGCGGTGGTGCGGTATGGGTATCCGAGCAGGGTGTCGATGGTGCGTCCGATGACAATCGCCTGCCACGGATCGGCAAGTCGCACCGCGATGCCGGAGACGGCAGTGTCGAGCCCGGCGAAACGCTGCGCGTCGCGGCGTGCCATCACCATGAACGAGTTGTCGTAGGTGTACATCCCGGTCTCGAAGATGCCGGTCACCTCGACGGTCCAGTAAGTGATGTTGGTGGGAACGCCGAGGGCGCGACTCCGCTTGGCTGCCGTGGGCGGAACCACCGAGAGCAGGTCGCCGGGATAGGCGGAAAGCCGCGACGCCAGGGCCGAGCCGAGCACGACCCCGGCATCGACTTCCTTGTCGACGGGCACGAAGTCGAGATTCCCCTGCACCATCACCGAGTCGATCCGCACCACGCCGCTGCTGCCCACGCCCGGCTCGACGCCGAGGACCGAGGCGGGCTCGAAGTAGTCGTCGGTGTTGGCGATGATGGTCTGGGTGTTCACCTCGGGCGCGGCCTCGAGGACCCCGGGCACCGCGCGAATGCGTTCGATCTGACGTTGCCAGTCATCGAGTCGCAGGCCGGCACCATACGTGTTGACCCGCAAGTGCGGCGCGGCCACCAGGATGCGGTCGCGGAGGTCGTTGCGCAGCCCGTTCATCACCCCGAGCACCACGATCAACGCGGCCACCCCGATGGCGATGCCGCCCGTGGCAATCAGCGTCTGGAGCGAGGCACTCCGGGTGCCGCGCTGACCGCGCAAATAGCGGACAGCGATCTTGCGCTCGAGCGCCGTCGGCCACCAGGCAATGGCCATCAGTCCTCGGCGGCCGCGGAGCCGGGCACGCCCTGTTCGGGACGCATCGCCGGGAAGAGGATCACGTCGCGGATGGAGGCTTCGTCGGCCAGCAGCATCACCAGGCGATCAATGCCGACGCCGATCCCTCCGGTGGGCGGCATGCCGTACTCGAGCGCCCGGATGTAATCCGCGTCGAACTGCTGCGCCTCGTCGTCGCCGGCGGCACGTTGCGCCACCTGGTCCTCGAAGCGGCCGCGCTGGTCGTCCGGATCGTTGAGCTCGGAGAAGGCGTTGGCGATCTCCCGGCCCAGCACGAAGAACTCGAAGCGCTCGGTGAGCCGCGGGTCCGCGCGGTGCGGCTTCGCAAGCGGCGACAGCGCGAGCGGGTAGTCAACCACGAAGGTGGGCTGCACCAGCGTGGGCTCGAGCGTGACCTTGAACACTTCATCGAGCAACCGGCCGCCGCTCATGGTCGCCGCCGACTCGGCCGGTTCCCCGCGCTTGACCAGGTAGGCGCGCAAGGTTGCCTCGGAGTCGGTGAGGACATCCAGGCCACCGGAGGTCTCGCGGATTCCCTCGACGAACGACACCCGCCGGTAGGGTGCCGTGAAGTCGAGCGTCACGCCCTGCCGCTCGTGCTGCAGACTCCCCAGCGTCTCCCGCACCAGCCCGGCAAGCAGCTCCTCGAACATCGCCAGCACGTCGTGGTAGTCGGCGTACGCCATGTACCACTCGAGCATGGTGAACTCGGGATTGTGCGTCCGGTCCATCCCCTCGTTGCGGAAGTCGTGGCCGATTTCGTACACGCGCTCGAAGCCGCCGACAATCAGCCGCTTGAGGTACAGCTCGTCGGCGATGCGCAGGTAGAGCGGCATGTCGAGGGCGTTGTGATGCGTCACGAACGGCCGCGCCGAGGCCCCGCCGTAGAGCGGCTGGAGGATCGGCGTCTCGACCTCGAGGAAACCGCGGTCATCGAGAAAGCGGCGGATGTGCGCAATCACCCGGGCGCGGAGCCGGAAGGTCTCGCGCAGCACGGGGTGGACCGCGAAGTCGGCGTAGCGTTGCCGGTACCGGACCTCCGGATCGGTCAGGCCGCCATGCGTGACGGTGGTGCCGTCCGCCAGTGTCTCGACCTTGCCGCGCGGGAGCGGCCGCAGGCTCTTGGCCAGCAGCACCACCTCGGCGACGGCAATCGTGACCTCGCCGGTGCGGGTGCGGAAGAGTCGCCCGCGCACGCCGACGTGGTCGTCGAGGTCGAGCAGCTCGAGCAGTGGCCAGGCCTCGGCCAGCGCATCACGGCGACAGTAGAGCTGGATGCGCCCACTCGCGTCCTCGAGGTGGGCGAAGATGGTCTTCCCTTGCCCACGCAGCGCCACCAATCGGCCGGCGACCCGTACCTCGGGGCCGTCGTCGCCCATGCTGTCATCGTATTTCGCGAGGGCCGCGGCCGCGGCGTCGGTGCGCTCGAAGGCGTAGGCGAAGGGCGCGATGCCGAGCGCCTCGAGCTGCGCCCGCTTGGCGCGACGACCCTCTTCGACGTGTCCCCGGATCAGGAGGTGGTCACTCACGCTGCCGATTCTCCGTTCCGCTTCAGGAAGGCCTCGATGAGCTCATCCAGGTCGCCGTCCATGACTTCGTGGACGTCCGAGAGCTTGAGCTCGGTCCGGTGGTCGTTGACCATGGTGTACGGCTGGAACACGTACGAACGGATCTGGTTGCCCCAGGAGTTGTCACTCTTGGTGGCCTCGAGGGTCGCCTTGGCGGCCTCCTGTTCCTCGAGCTTCAGCGCATACAGCGCGGCGCGCAGCATCTTCATCGCCGTGTCCTTGTTCTTGTGCTGCGAGCGCTCCTGCTGACAGGCCACCACCGTGCCCGTCGGGATGTGCGTCAACCGCACCGCCGAGGACGTCTTGTTGATGTGCTGTCCGCCGGCGCCCGACGCGCGATAGACGTCCATCTTGATGTCCTCGTCGCGGAGGTCGACGACGATCGTGTCATCGATGTCCGGATAGACGAACACCGAGGCGAACGAGGTGTGGCGTCGCGCCTGCGAATCGTACGGCGAGATCCGCACCAGCCGGTGCACACCCTTCTCCGCCTTGAGGAAGCCGTACGCGTACTGCCCCTTGATCTCGATGGTGGCCGACTTGATGCCCGCCTCCTCGCCCTCCATGAGGTCGAGCACGGTCACCGCAAAGCCCTTGCGCTCGGCCCAGCGGACATACATCCGCATGAGCATCTGCGCCCAGTCCTGCGACTCGGTGCCGCCGGCGCCCGGATGGATAGTGAGCAACGCGTCACGCTGGTCGTCAGGACCCTGCAGCATGGTCTGCAGCTCGAGCTTGTCGAGGCCCGCGGCAATCTTGTCGAGTTCGCCGGCGAGGTCGGCCGACATCGCCTCGTCCGGCTCCAGCTCGAGGAGCTCCAGCATGCCGGCGGCATCATCCACGCGCGCCGAGAGGTCGCTGTGCGGCGTGATCCAGGCCTTCAGCGTCTTGATCTCCTGCACCAGTTCCCGGGCGCGCTCCGAGTCAGCCCAGAAGGCGGGGTCGCCCTGCCGGGACTCGAGGTCGTTCAATCGGGCCGTCTTCCTCGGGACGTCAAAGGAAGTCTCGTAGTTCGACGACTCGCTGCTTCAAGCCCGCTGCGCGCTCGGAAAGATCGGCCATCTTGGCACCCTCGTCAGGACCGGAGACAACACCGGGCCGCTTCACCGCCCGGTGGCGGGAAACGACCCGGACTCAGCACTGCAAGATAACGCCGCCCCGCGCTGCAGGCGACGCCGGCGACGCGCTCAACCGAAGAGTGGGCGCCCCTCCGCCAGGATCTCGTTCAGTGCCTCGGTGAACCAGGGCGTGGTCGAGGCGATCTCCTCACCGACCTGCTCGGAATACTCCTCCCAACTCTTCCGGATCTCCTCGGAGAAGAGCTCCTTCAGCGTCCCGTCGGCGAGGCCCCGCTGGCGCTTCTCGGGATGGTACACCACCAGGTCCGACACCAGGGCCCGTGCCAGCCGGCGTGCTCGCGTGGCGGGGTCCTGCTGCAGGAAGGGATTCGCGAAGCGGCCCGCAGGGGCCTGGGGCGCGGGGGCCGCTTCGATGATCGGCGGCGTGGGGGCCGGTGGCGGCGCTTCGACCGGGAGCGCGGCAAACGGCACGGAGGGCGGCATCACCGGGACGTAGGTCTCGGCCATTGCCACGTCGCTGGGGGCGATCGGTTCCATCGGCGTCGCCGGCAGCTCGACCGCCGGCGGCGGCGGAGGTGGCGGCGGTGCCGCGATCGTGGCGGCCGGCACCGAAGGCGCCACGACCTCGGCCATGGCGTTCGGGACGTCGAACGGCGGAATCACCGGGGCGTTCACGGCGGGGCGTCGCACGGCGATCAGGCCGCCGCAGACGGAGCAGCGGGCGCGCACGCCCTGCTCGGGGACCTTGGCAGGATCGACGCGGAACACGGAAGCGCACTGCGGACAGGTGACGTTCATCGGAACCTCGGGACCTCAGGAGCCGCGGGCATCTCGACCACCGGGCCCGCTGCGAATGTCGTAATCGCTGTGGCGCCGGTCCACGACATAGACCGAGCCAGGGAGCGTCTTGGCATAGCTCTTCATCTCGGTCGCCAGCTCGCTGACTTGCGCCGGATGCGTGAACGTGCGGTGGGCGTTCGTCACCACGCCGATCGAGAGCGTCATGAGCGGCACCCGGTGCAACTGGCCGCGGCGATCCTTCCCGAAGAAGTAGCCGGCGCGCCGATCCTGCTCGCTGTACTGCAGCGGCACGAGCGCGTCGAACACCGCGAGAATTTCGGTGCAGATCTCGGCGTGCGCGGCGAGCGGAACCACGAAAATGAAGTCGTCGCCGCCGATGTGCCCGACGAAGCCCTCCGATCCCACCATGCCCCGCACCACGTCATGGAGAATCCGCGACAGCACGAAGATGACCCGGTCACCGTCGTAATAGCTGTATCGGTCGTTGAACTCCTTGAAATGATCCAGGTCGGCATAGCAGACCGCAAACCCGGAGGCAGCGTCGAGGCGACGGCGGAACTCCCGCTCGATCTCGATGGTGCCCGGCAACCGCGTGGACGGGTGGACGCCGACGTTTCGCTCCGTGCGTGCCATCAGGGCACCGAGCCGGGCCCGTTGTTCCCCGGGGGCGAAGAGCGGCGTCAGGATCTCGTCGGCACCGGCCAGATACCAATGGGCAACCCGCTCGGCGTCGTGACTCCCCGAGAGGATCGTCACCGGGACGATCGCCGTGAAGGGATCGCCCTTGAGACGCCGCACCATCTCCTCGCGATCGGCGTGGGCCGGATCGTCGTCGACGATCAGCAACGCGCCGCGACCCCGGAGGATCCGGGCTTCGATCTCGGTCGGCGAGTCACTCTCCTCCACCTCGAACCCCGTCGTCTCCACCCAGCGCCGGATCAGATCCGGGATGGGACGGTCGGCGGAGCCACAATAGAGAATCGTGCGACGCGGCAGCGGCACGCGGTTACTCCGAGGCGAAGGTGTTCAGGATCACCAACGTATCCGATCGCGCGGAGCGCGTCAAATGAACCACGCGGCCGCGCCGAGCATGGCATAGAGGGCCAGCAACTGCACGCCCTCGAACCAGTGCGATTCGCCATCGAGCGTGATGATCGCCGAGACGATGACCGCCACCGAGAGCGCCATCACCTCGAAGGCCGGGAAGACCAGATTCATGCCGGCCACGCCCATGAAGGCGCCGGCAAAGACAAGAATCGGGGCCACCAGCAGCGCGATTTGCGTGCTCGAGCCAAGGGCGATCTGGAAGGCGAGATCGGTGTTGCCCTTCCGCGCCACGACGATCGCCGTCGCATGTTCGGCAGCATTGCCGATGATGGGGATCACGATCAGGCCGAGGAACGCCTGCGAGACGCCGAGTGAGGCGGTCACCGGCCCGACCGCGTGGACCAGGATCTCCGACATCACCGCAACGCCCACGGTCGCGATGCCGAGCACGCCCAGCGCGAGCCCGACGCCCCACGCCTTGCCCTCGATCGCGTGGCTCGCCCCGCCGAAGAGCGGACGGTGGGTGCGCAGGACGAAGAGCAGCGAGAAGAGATAGGTGACACCCAGGATGGTGGCGACGGCCTCGGAGAGGTGCAGCTCGACCAGCAGCGCGGCACCCGGGTGGGTGGCGTGGAAGAGTGCCGGGAAGACCATCCCGGCGACCGCCAGCGCCAGCATCGCCGAACTCATCCCGGCATTGGTGCGGTTGAACGCCAGCATCGGCTTCCGGGTGCCGCCCGCCAGCAGCGACAGGCCCAGGATGAGCAGCAGGTTCCCGAGGATCGAGCCGGTAATGGATGCCTTGACCAACTCGACGTAGCCGGCGCGAAGTGCCGCGAGCGCGATGATCAGTTCGGCGGCATTGCCGAAGGTGGCGTTGAGGAGGCCGCCGAGTGCCGGACCGGTGCGTTCGGCGAGGTGCTCGGTGGCCTTCCCCATCAGCCCGGCCAGTGGCAGCACCGCGAGGCAGGCGGTGATGAACACCGCGAGCGGCTCGACGTGCGTCAGGTGCATCCAGATGGCGACCGGCACCGCGAGGTACAGGGGCGTCAGCAGGCCGAACTTGCGGGGCGCAGGCGCCTCGACCACCGCCGCCACCTTGGGGGGCGGGGTCAGCTTCGGGCGAACCGGCGGGCGCGGCTCTGGAATGTCGTCGATTTCGGGATCTCGCCCGCGGCGAGGCTCGGGCTTGGGGGCGCGTTCCGGTCGGCCCGCATGGGCTTCGGGGGCTGCCGATCGTTCCGGCTTGGGCTGCGCCTCACGGGCCGCCTTCCGCGCGGCCTTCTCGGCGGCGCGTTCGGCCGCCTTCGCGTCTGCTTCGGCTGGGTCGCGACGCGGTTTTGGCGCATCGGCGCGCACCAGGGCGCGAAGCTTGGATGGCTTGAGTTGATGCTCCGTGAGCGCCCGCGCCACGACCCCACGGGGCTCGTGGATCATCGCGAGGAAGAGGTCGTCGGGTGTTGCCTCCTCGCGCCCGGCGGCGGTCGCCTGTTCGGTCGCCAGGTCCATGACCCGCTGCGCTTGTGAGGAGAGCCCACCAGGCTCGCCGGTCGGGACGCCCCCGCCGCGGCGGCGACCCTTGCTGCCACTCGCCATCAGCGCGAGCAGCGTGTCCGGGGTCAGCCCGGCCCCGGCGACGGCCTCGGCGAGCGGGCCGGTGGCAGTGTCGAGCCATGCGAGCAGGAGATGTTCGGTACCGGTGAAATCGGCTTCCAGCGCCGCGGCCCGGCCTGCAGCGGCGGTGCGCAGTTCTTCAAGTGGGGGCACGGGGGTTCAGTCGAGAGGGGTGGCTTCGTCGAGCAACATGATCGGGATGTCATCCTCGACCGCGAACACCAGGCGACAGGCAGTACAGACCAGCGACTCCACGGGCTCGACCCGATGGACCAGGTCGCCCTTGCACTTCGGGCAGACGAGCAGATCGAGGAGTTCCGGCGCGAGCGGCATCAGCGGATCTCCGGGTCGGGAACGGGAAAACCAAATCGGGTGAGTGCAGTGGGCGATCGGCGCCACTTGGGCAGCACCTTGACCCACGTTTCGAGATACACCTTTTCGCCGAGGAGGGTCTCGAGTCGCTGGCGCGCATGGGCGCCGATCTTCTTCAGCGTCGCCCCCTGCTTGCCGATCACGATCCCCTTTTGCGACTCCCTTTCCACGTAGAGCGTCGCCCGAATGTACACTGGCGGCGGCGTTTCGCGGAACTCGTCCACCTCGGCCGCGAAGGAATAGGGGACTTCGTCACCCAATTCCTGGAAGGCCGCCTCGCGCAGATACTCGCCGACGAAGAAGCGGACCGGCTGGGTCCCGATGTCGTCGGGGTCGTGGCTGAACGGTGCCTCGGGGAGCAGCGGGGTGATGGCGGCGAGCAGCGCCTTGATGGACGCTGGCCGACCGATCTCGGTAACGACGACGCTCTTCATCAATTCGGTCCGCCTGGGGCCGCTGACCAGGTCACCCTTGGTCAACACCTTGAGTATCGGCGCGGTGAACGGTGGAGCATCGGGCACCAGCGAGGCGAAATCCGGATGGTCCCCCTCGTCGGCCGGATGGAGGTGGAGAATCACGTCCACCTTGGGCAGCAGCTCGAGGGCCATGTGGCGCATCGACGACTGCATGAGGTAGGCGGGATCGAGGAGCCCAGGAAGGTCCTCGAAGATCATCTGGACGTCGCCCTCGGTGTGGATCCCGGTCACGGGAATCCTGGTCGCCTGCGCCTTGGGGGAAACCATGGCGAGCGGGGTGCCGAGGATGGCATTCATGAGGGAGGACTTGCCGACGTTGGGTCGGCCGGCGAGGGCGATGCGTCCGGTCTTGGGCATGCGGGAAGATAGTCGGGAAAGTGGTCGTAGGTCTTAAGTCATAGGTCGTAGGTCGTGTCAGCGGTTCTCACTTGGCTATGGCCCGTTCCGAGTGCAGGACCTACGACTTACGACCTATGACTTAGGACCTCTCGCAGCTCACTAAACGCCAGAAACCCGAGCATCCTTGCGGACACTCGGGCTTCAATGGGGTGGCTGACGACGGTCTACTCTCCCACGACCTCGCAGTCGAAGTACCATCGACGCTACAGGGCTTAACTACCGTGTTCGGAATGGGAACGGGTGTGGCCCCTGCGCGCTAGTCGCCAGCCAAAATATTTGGCTAATTAACAAGCGAAGGGAGGGATGATGTGCCTGGGAAGGCAACCGAAAACCAAAAATAATGGGGAGAGATCAAACTTCACGGGCGATTAGTACGGCTCGACTGAAGCGCTTGCACGCCTTACATCTGCCGCCTATCAACCTGGTAGTCTCCCAGGGCCCTTCAGGGGTCTTAAGACCCAGGAATGTTCATCTTGGGAACAGTTTCCCACTTAGATGCTTTCAGCGGTTATCTGCGCGCGACATCGCTACCGGGCGATACCCTTGGCAGGATAGCCCGTACACGAGCGGTCACTTCGACCCGGTCCTCTCGTACTAAGGTCGACATCCCTCAACATTCCCACGCCCACGACGGATACAGACCGAACTGTCTCACGACGTTCTGAACCCAGCTCATGTGCCACTTTAACCGGCGAACAGCCGGACCCTTGGGACCTTCTCCAGCCCCAGGATGTGACAAGCCGACATCGAGGTGCCAA
>JANRIW010000021.1:0-145182 GCA_033764505.1 Gemmatimonadales bacterium | reverse complement strand
AACGCCTTGACGACCACCTTCTCGCCGCGTTCGACCTCATCGGTGCGGAGGGTAAGCCCGATGACCGCGAGGTCAGTCATGGGCGGTCACCACCTGGCAGGCCAAGAATGATTCGATCGCTCTCCGATCGAAGCGGACCCGGCGGCCAAGCCTGAGCGCAGGGATGCGCCCCAAGCGTGCCTCACGCCAGACGGCATCCTCGGAGGGGAGGCCAAGCAGCTCGGCGGCCTCCCGAGCAGTGAGGATCCTAGACTCGCGTGCGACACACTCAACAGCCACGACAACCCCCGTGTTTGATCTAGGCGGAAGTTGTGTGATTGAGTTGGGGGGCGCTATAATTTTCCTTGACTAGTTTCTTAAATCAGCAACTTCAATTTATTGAATGGCGGGCGTATGGCCGAGCGGGCAGGAAAACCCAAGGGGGCAGGCAAGCGGAAGAGGCCTGAATCGGGGTTTGCGGAACGATTGCGGCAACTCAAGAACAAGCTCGAGCTGTCGCAGGAGCAAATCGCCGAGTCTGCCGGCGTGTCCCCTCCGACCGTCAGCGGCTGGATGAGCGGCAAGAGGCTCCCGTCAGGGGGCGACTTAGCCAGACTGAGCCGCATCTTTGGCTGTAGCATCGATTGGCTCCTCCTCGGGCAAGCGGCGAGCAGGGACGACATCGATGCGGCGGCCCAGACTCTGCGCGCTGACTGGCAAGAGATGACTGAGGTGGTAGTTGCGTTCGCGTTGGAGGAGGTAGTTCGGTCACGCGCCGTGGCAGCGCTCCGCAAACGTCGGGGCGAGCACGCCGGCGAGGGATGGGAAACCGAGTGCCACAGGGCGGGCATGGAGGCCGCCGCCGCGGCCCTCACCCCCCAGGCACTGGTCAAGGTGGCGAGTGGGGCGTATGTGGCGGCATTTGAGCGGGAGCGCCTGGAGTGTGAAGCCGCCGAGCTCACCTTCCACCGCCGAATGTCGCAGGTGCGAAGCGTCGAGCGACAGACCGGTCGGGAGCAGCCCAAGATGCGATCCCATGCGGAGGCGCCCGTCCGAGCGAAGCGATTCAAGCCTCCCCGGTGATGCGAGGCAGCGCGCGCGGCGGCTTCAGCGGGGAGAAATGGGGACCGTGCTGACTCGGCAGACCAAGCCCTGAGCCAACCGGCAACTCACCCCACTCACCCAAGCGTCAAGGGTAAGGACTCCGAGAGTATTCGCCATGGCAGGGGCATAAGTGGGCGCGATCAACTCGAGCCTGTCGTCCAAGGAACGGATCGCCGCCCTCCCCTCCTTGACCCTCAGTCGAAACGATGGCTTGCAGGGGATGATGACAGTTGGCAGCCCCTTCCCTGGGAAAAGGTATGCGGTCCGATCGATGAGGCCGGCGAGATGGGATTGTGCCGACTGTAGCACATCATGCCAGGGCTCCCAGTCGACCTCGGAGGAGGCCGCGACCGACGTTGTCATGGTCGTATCAACCAGCAAGACCTCGAACGGAGCTTCCGGCGGGAGGAACGCAGTAAGTCCCTCCCTGGTGCTATGGTCGCCCTCTGACACCGAAACGCCGGCGAGAGTGTACACGTCAACGTGGGGGTGACGCTTCGGTTCATATTCGCGGAGTGCGGCGGAGGTCAGATCGATCACAAGGCGCATGGGGGATGCTCTGGTTCGAGGGGGGGCGCTACCAAGGATTCCTCAGGATACCCCGTGCCGGCCGATTGGGAAGGGTGGCGGGTTGGCTGCGTCGGAACTCTCGCGCTGGAACTCTTCAGCCGGAGGGGGAAAACGAACGGCACCGCAGAGCGCGAACGCCATGCGGTGCCATGAGTTACATCATCGGGGCGCCGGGATTCGAACCCGGGACCTTCCGCTCCCAAAGCGGACGCGCTACCGGACTGCGCTACGCCCCGTCGGGCACAAAGGTACTCACCCGGCGACTTCGAGGGCAGTCAGGATCCGAGCCATGAGTCGTGAGTCATGCGTCGTGAGAGGCCGCTGCCTACTTCGGCGCGGGCGTGACGCGGCGACTATTCACGGAGTACAGGATCCCGGTGTACTGCATCTCCTCCCACGACTGGTCACCCCAGCGCACGTCTTTGGTCGGATCGGGGTTGTCGGGGTTGCTGGCCGAGTTGTCGTACCAGGCCTTGGAGACGATCCGGGCGCCCGCAGGCACGACGAGCGGCTTCGCGAAGATGTAATACGTCTGCCAGTTGAAGTCGTAGCGCGGCACATCGAGAATCTCCTCGGAGGTGCCATCGGGCTTCTCCATCGTATAGCGCCAGCGCGTGCCACGGACATGCGTGTGCGGAAAGAGACCGTACACGGTGATGGTTTCGTTGATCGTCAGCGTGCTCGGCACCATGACATCCTTCTTCCCCGCCGGCAGCACGAACTTCCCGTTGAGGAAGTTGGAGGCGATGATCTGATCGGGGGGCCTCGCCGGCGCGAACCTGAAGCCGATGCTGGTTCGGTCCTTCGCCTCGTGCCCATGCGCGGTGTAGTGCATCTGGAACACGAGCGTGGTCCCGGCCCGAAGGCGAAGGGCGGTCCCTTCGGGGAAGCGCAGCACGTTGGTGCCCGGCGCGGTGGTGCCGACCAGGCTTCCCAGGCGCCGTGGGGGCGCGTTGCGCTGGTCGGTACGCGGCGGGTCGGAGGTCACATTGTTCTCGTCAAAGGAAATCGCCGGCTTCAGCGGCGCCGCGGACTGGCCAGCTGCGGCGCCCGGCGCGGGGCCCTCCGGCGGACGCGCATAGACGAGCACGTGGTGCACTGCCTCGCGGGCGCCAGGCATGATCTCGATCGCCTGCACCCACTTGTCCTCGGGGAGATTGGTGGGGACCTCGAAGTACTGATACTCGATAGTACCCTTCTCCGGAACGACGAACTCGGTCGGCATGGTGTACACCGCGTCCGGCGTGCCGATCTCCCACGCGGACGAAAACTCTGGCGCCGGGGGGAGCTCCTTGCGGTTCCCCAGCGTGGCGCCCTCCTCGACCCAGCGGATGATGGTCTGCTTGTCGCGCTCGGAGAGGCGGCGGTCGTTGGTGAAGGTGCCGTGCGGCCCCTCCGCGTGCCAGGGCGGCATGTACCCGGTGCGCACCGCGTCGCGAATGTCGACGGCATACGACTTCACTGTGTCGGGGTGCAGCATGGAGAACGGCCCGATCCCGCCCTCGCGATGGCAGCCGGCGCAGTCGCGATAGAGAATGGGTGCAACGTCCTTCGCGTAGTCCGTGGCCGGACCCTGCGCCGAACGCGGCGTGGAATCACGGCCCATCACGAGCCCGGTGACGACGAGGGAGGCCGTGGCCGCGAGCATGGCCACGGTGGCGTGACCCCGACGACGGGGGGCATCTCGGTGCGACATGGGGCTTCCTGGAGAAGGGGGCTGGCGGCAGCCGTGCTCGCCCCGACGACGAATATACCTCCGGGTACGAAGGGATTTCCTGGTCGTGATGTCATCCCCCGCGGAGCAGGAAGAGCTGGACTGTGTCCACGCCATCCTGGTCTTTCGCCCGCCCGAGGAGGTAGTCCCGTCCAATTTCAAGCACCGTGATTCCTCCTGGCACGGTGACACTCCCGAGCCACGCTCCCGCCGGTGCAAACACTTCCCACTGCCTGGGCCGAGTGGAGTCTCCGGCCACCTGAGCCCAGATGCGCCCGTGGCGGTCCGTCTGCAGGGCATCGAATGCGGGCTTGGTGGCGGGAAAGACGAGCCAGTTGTTCACCCTCTCCATCTCAGTGCGCAATCGCGGCCCCTCGCTGCTGAGTCGCTCGGCCTTGTCGGCGGCGATCTCTCGCGGAGTCACCGGGGTCAAGGGACGCCGAATACGGAAGACGCCGACGAGCGAACCGGTGGGAGACCACTCGCGCACCGCGAAGGCCTGGCCATCGGACACGTAGAATCGCTGCGCACCCGCGGCGAGGGCGCCGCTCCGAGGGAATGGGGCATCCCCGGAAATGCTCACCTTCGGAAAGTTGTAGACAAAGGCGTCGCGATAGAGAACCCGGCCGACCTCCTGTGCCGGACCGCGGCCCCGCAGGATGCCGATGACCAGCGTGTCGGCGTGCATGCCAGTCTCCTGACTCATGCCGAACGGCAAGCGATGCGATGTCAGGAAGGATCCATCGGCAAACCGCCCGACGACATCGACCGCGACACGGATCGCCGCGCCATCGCGAGGATCCCGCATCATGGGAGGGCGTTCGAACACCACCGTGGTGAGGAGTCGGCCCGTGCCGGTAAACGCGGTCAGGCGCTGCAGGCGACAATCCCAGACCAGCACGGAGTCGGTGCCGAGCGACGTGATCCAGGAGATCCATCGGAAGTCCCCCGGACCTTCGCCGGGTCGACCCATGGTCCCGAGCAATCGGCCGGTCGCGTCAAATCGACGCAGTTGCGACGATTGCCCGTCGGCCACGACCACGCTGCCATCGCGGAGACGGGTCGCGCCACTCACCTTGCCGAACTGCTGCTCCGCCGGTCCGTCCGCGCGGCCCAACACCAGCGCGGGCGCCTTGTCGAGCCGCAATTGCGACGCACTGGTCCACACCGGCGCGACACTCTCCACGATCCGTACGCCGGCGCTGTCGCGGGCCTGTGCAATCGACCGCGAGGCCAGGACAGCCAATGCGACAACAACAAGGGCAATGGTGGCGCGCGGGTTGGTCATCCTCGGCCTCTGCACATGGGTATCGGCACCACCTGAATGAAGATAGACGCGTAACGTCGTGCGGTTCAGCGAGGGGGCATGCGCCAACCTGAGCCTCGCGGATCGAAACCCCCTGAGTGCCTGCCGGCTCACGAGCGTCTCGAAATGTTAGCTCTCGGTAAAGGCGGGACTCACCGTGGCCCCGCAACCTGCCCGCGCGCGGGCGACGGCGCTATGCTCTGCACCCTATGACCGGACGCGCGGCTCTCGTTGATCGACTTCGCCGAGGCATCCTTGCCGCGTGCTGGGTGCCTCCGGCGGTGTTGGCGCACGAAGCCGGGCACTGGATCGGGTATGTACTGGCCGGTCTTCCCGAGCCGACGATCCAGTACGCGTCCAGCGGATTTCGCGATCAGCCTGCGTTCTGGAATGCGGTCCGGGCTGGCGACATGGCGCTCGCCGAGACGATGGGAAGCGTGACGGGTGCGGGGATCGCCGCGTTCCTCGGGATCGCGGTCTCCTGGGGCCTGATGCTTGGCGGCGCATGGCTCGTCCGGCGCCCCAGGGTCAGGATCGCGGCCGCGGCCGTGGTGCTTGCCTCGGCCGTCCGATTCGTGCCGGTCGGACTCTTCCTCGTTCGAGGCGTCGCGCAGCACACCGACGAGGCGCATGTCGCGCAGGCGATGGGTCTGCCAGGCCTGCTCCCGGTCCTGATTCTGTTCGGGATCCTCCTCGCGGCCCTCAGCATCCGCACTGTGGCCCGGACCATCCCGGTCGGCGACCGGCGGGCGCTGCTGAGCGACCTGGTCCTCGGCGTCATCGCTGGAACCGTGGCCTGGATGGGCGTGGTCGGTCCGGCCATCCTCCCCTAAAGGCTCGCGACGCGGATTCCCGACGCTACGGCAGGCCGGGTCAGCGCGTCACGGCGCCGCGCCGACGGTGACCGCGCCAACGACGACCGTGTCGACCCGCGCCACGAGCTCCCCATTCACGATTCGGCGTGCCGGATTCTGGATGACAGTCACCCGATACTCGCCACCCTCGAGTCCCGTCAGGGTGGCCTGGTACCGAGTCTCCGCAATCCACGGCAGGCACACCAGGCTGCCTGCGTTCGGGCGGCTCGGATTGTTCAGGGTGACCACCAGGTCCTGACCCTCGCGCCTGAACTCGCCGGAGAGCGTCTCGCGACAGAGGTCGAACGGGATGAAGCCGGTGATCGTGAGTCGCCCGGGCTCACCGACCGCCACAATTTCCGGGTCAAACACACTGAGGTCGGGCTGCCGAGTGGGCGAACGCACTTCCGTCGCGAAGGTCGCCGCGACGGGTGGGGCGTCTGTTCCGGTGGGACTGGAGCAGGCTGCGAGAGCCCAGGCCAGGGGGAGTCCCCACAAGCACAGGCGCATTGACGTGCCCTTCATGCGATATCCTCCGCGTTGGTGGCTGGGAGCGACCCCTTCACGGTCGCGCTACCACTTCTCCATGCGCACTTCGCCCAGCACACCCGACAAGTCGTTGAAGAGCAGCGAGGTCGGCTTCGCCGGCATCAGGGGGAGGTCGATCTCGGTGAGTGGCCCCTGCACCTTCACGCGGAGCCGCGCCACCTGCCCGCCCTCCAGCTCGATCTTGATCGGCACGTACGCCAGGAACGTGTTCGACACGTTCTGCTGCTTCACCCGGAGCTTGACCGCGTACTTCCCGCCCTCCCCCTGAGCGGCCGTCCATGCCACCCGATACTCGGGGATCGCGGTCGTGGTGAGCCACTGATCGAAGAACCAGTCGAGGGGGAGCCCGGCATGCTTCTCGGCCATCAGCCGGAAGTCGTCGGTCGAGGCGGAGTGTCCCTTGTAGGTCTGGAAATAGTCGCGCATCGTGGCCTCGAACTTGTCCTCCCGCATGGTGCGGAGGTCGAGCATGAGGATCCGGAGCATGTGCAGCGTCCAGGCGCCCTTCTGGTACACGACCAGGCCGTACTCCGAGCCGTCCGACGTCGTCGCGGTCCGATAGCCCAGACCCACCGGGCCGACCTCCCCCTGGCGGATTCGCAGGTCGGCCTTCCAGCGGTCAAGTTGATCGAAGTAGTACTTGTTCTTCTTCTGCGCGATCTGCGTGTACCAGAGCCCGGAGAAGTTGGAGAAGCCTTCGCTCAGCCACTGGTCGCGGTAGCTGGCGAAGTCGACACCGATCCCCCACCACTGGTGTGCCACCTCGTGGGCGCGGAAGAACTGGTTGAAGTCGGCGTTGGATCCGTCGTCATCCGCAAAGGTGGTGAGGCTCAGGTGGATGAGGCCGGGGAAGGCCTCGCCGTGACTGTAGGGGATGATCGTCGCGTACAAGCGCTTGTGGCCCATGTCGCCGAACATCGCCGTGTAGAACTCTGCCGCCTGAGACACATCCTGCCCCACCGATTCCTTGGCTTTCGCCATCGAGCGCATCCCGAACGACCGCAGCGCCTGGTCGGAGTGGAGGACGACGATCTCCGGGCGCTTCCCGTTGCTGGCGACGAGATGGTCCTCGAAGAAGCCGAGGTTGAACGAGACATTGCGCATCGGGGCGTCGCTGACCCAGTGCGTCGTCAGTGCCTTGTTGGCGACCGTGGAATCCTTGAGCACACCCACGGAGGCGAAGCGATAGGACTCGGGGGTGTGAAAGGTCAGGTCGAAGTTGGCGCGCTGGCGACTGTCGAGCGGCCGCGGGTACCAGGTCGACGACGACTTGAGGAAGAAGAAGTCGCCGTAGCGATCGATCAGGTCCCCGCCATACACCAGTCGGATCGTGGCAACGCCACCGGCAGGGAGCGGCTCGGGCAGGCGGATCCAGAGCATCGTGCCACCCTTCGCCTTCTGGAAGGCGAGCGCGCCGCCGCCTGACGCGGTGGCCGAGTCGACCGTGATGCCGGACGCGAGGTAGAACGGGAGCCAGGGACCGACCGCCTCGCTGGCGGTGACCCGCATGGTGGTGACGGCGCCGAAGCGCGCCTCGCCCATGCCGCTCCTGCTGAAGGTCGCGTCGATGCGATAGTCGGGAACGGCGTAGGGCGCCTTCACGTCCGAGCCGTCGGTCGGTACCGGCGCCGAGCCGAACTGGGCGGCACTCTCGGTGGTGCGCAGCCACCCTACGCGGCGCGCCTTGGTGAGGAGTCGCACCGGCTCGGTGCTGAAGGGATCGATCTGGAGCATCACCGGGTTCCCACCAGCCCGCTCGATGTGTGCGTAGAACGCGCCGGCTTGCATGGTGTTCAGGAGCGGGAGCATCAACTCGGGACCGAAGCTCTCGTCCTCGTCCGGCTTGATGTAGGCCAGCGCGTCGTTGGCGAGCCGCGCAGCCGCCGCCACCGGCGCCTGCGGCCCGAACTTCACGCTGCGTTCCAGCTCGGCGAGGGTCGAGTCGGTGAAGAGGAAGAAGACCCGCTTGACCTTGGCATCGACCGTGGAGTCACCGACCAGTCGGTCGAGCTGGCCGCGCTCGATGGCGGTGGGGGCGGTGAACCGGAACGATCCGGTGCCGACGAACATCGCCGCGACCACGCGGCCGTTCACCGGCTTGGCGAGCGAGAGGGTGCCGCTCTCGAGCGTGATCGTCCCGCTACCCCGGGTGAGGATCAGGTTGGTGACGGTGGCGCCCCGTGCCGGATCGGGCTCCAGGTCGAGCAGGGTCTTGAAGAGGGCGCGGGGGGTGTCGGCCGGGCCCTGGGCCGTCAGCGGAGCGCAGGCCAGCGCGAGGAGCGCGAGGGAGAGTGAGACGTGATGCATCAGGCCGCCTTGTCAGGGGGATGATGTGCGGTGAGGCATCAGGCCCTGAGTGCAGCACTCCAAACGCGCGATGAATGGGCCGCCATCCAGCACGAAGCGAACGAAACGTCGAAGCACGCTGCGGGGCAAGGCGACCCCGCCAGTTTGTGACGGCACCTGATCGCGCACGCCAAGTCCGGAAAGGGAGTCAGTCCGCCTGAGCACCTGACCGTGTGATCCGCGCCAAGGCCCAACGATCATACGGTGTCCGCCCCGTCGTCATCATCGAGATGAGCCACCATACGGGACCGACCAGGGCAACGGCCGCAGGCCCCCACACCCATGCCGGGAACCCTGCCTCGCCCGAGAAGGCCGCTTGCTGGGCCACCGTGTGCCCAAATTCCCACGGAACGAACTTGGCGGCATTCCGAAGGAGCGCGGCCCCGAACGCGAGCCGCCCTCCCGTCTCCCGGGTCACGACGAGCCCCACCATGCGTTTACCGAGCGATGCCTGCATCGCCGAGCTCTCGCAGAGGGCAAAGTAGAGGGTGAACGGTAGAGTCATCGCGATGAGACCGATGGCTTGCCCGCTCCAGGGATTCTCCGGCCGTGGTGGATTGCCACGGGTTGCAATCATCACGGCGGCGAAGAGCATGCCACCCCAGAGGGCCACGACCAGCCAATCGATCGCAAACGCCATCACACGACGGACAGCAACGGCTCGCTCCTTCTTCATGTCACACCGCGCGGCATCATCGACTGGCCGCCGCGACGCGTTCCACCGCTGCACGCATGTCGCGAAGTCGATCGGCCGGCAACCACCGACCCTGCGCGACGACGCCATTGATGCGGCGGGTCGCCGCAATGTCCGCCAGCGGGTCGGCCGCGAGCAGCAGGAGGTCGGCGCGCTTGCCGGGTTCGATGGTTCCCCAGAGCGAATCCTGTCCGAGGAACCGGGCTGCGTCACGGGTGGCGGCCGCGAGCGCCTGTTCGGGGCTCAGCCCCGCTGCCACAAAATTGGCGAGTTCTTCATGCACCGAGGCGCCGGGAACGACGAACGGCTGCGGCGTGTCGGTCCCGACCAGCATCCGGACGCCGGCGCGGTGGAACTCTCGGACCACCCGCAGACGGTTCACCCGCCCCCGCTCCACGAGCGACCACCCCTGCTCATCGAGCCCACCGCCGGCGCGAAGGACCGAGCCGCTCCAGTAGTTCTCGACGATACCTTGGTCCACCGTCGCGACCGTTGGGTCCGCGAGCCAACGCTCCAGGGTGGCCGCGTTCGCGACGCTCCTGTCCGCCTGGACCATGGTGGGAACGACCCAGGTGCTCGATCGGGCGAGCTCGGAGGCCAACGCGGCCATCCGCGTCGGATCCAACTCGGCGGCCAGCCGACGCTTCAGCGCCTGCGTCCCGGGCGGGAGTTCCACACCCTCGACCCGCAGGGCGTCGGCGTAGTCACCCAGGTGCTCGATCGTCGCCACGCCATCCGCGAGGAGCGCGCTGACGCCGACCGCATGCGGAACATGCCCCGCGATCCGAAGCTTCCGCTCCCGCGTCGCCGTCACGATGGCACGGTAGGCTTCGGGGGACAGGTTGCCGTAGATCTTGATGAAGTCGTACCCCGCGTCCGCCTGCTCGGCGACGGCGGCCCGCGCCTCGTCGCCGCTGCCGACCGCCCGATTGTCCTGACGCACCGGCGGATTGCCGTCTAGAATGGGACCTGCCGAGTAGATCTGCGGTGAGAGCAGCGTTCCATCGCGGGCCGCTCGCTTCCACTCGAGGACATTGGGACGCCCGTCCATGCTACGGACGAAGGTGACCCCGAAGACAAGAAAGCTCTGGAGGTAGGCCTGGTCGTCGAAGTGCTCAAGATGGACGTGCATGTCCGCGAGCCCCGGGATCAGGTACTGCCCGGCCGCGTCGACGCGTACCGCATCTGTCGGAACGACCGTCTGTTGGCGCGGTCCAATCGTGACGATGCGCCCATTGCGCACGATCACGGTCTGATCGCGGAGGATGCGCTGGCTCCCGGCCATGGGAATCACGTTTGCTCCGACGATCGCCAAGATCGACTTCGTCTCGGCGGCCGCGCCCTGGGACGCGGCGACGCCCGGTAGCAGCAGAAGCAGTGCGGCCAGAGAGAGGAATGCGCGCTGCCATCGCAGCACACGCGCTGGGCGTCGCACGCCCGGATTCATGCCGGCCATTCGCCGACTCTTCATGGTTGACGCCTCCGGATCAGGTCTACCGCAGTCGTGCTGGTCATCCGCGCCGTCCCACGACGTGCGGCTGCCATGACCCCTCGCGCAGAAGGCGCACGGTCACCAGGGGTGGAACGACGAGGACAGCCCGCGACGGCAGGTGCTCCTCGGCGCCGACGCACACGACACGGTCACAATGGTGGGGGGTGTCACTGGAACGACTGTCGCCCGCCTCGATTCAACGGGCACAGTAGCGCGGCAGTTCCACGCCGGCGCGCTTTTGACGGGATTCTTACGAACGAGTCACTGCGCAGGACAATCCGCGCTCGCAACGTCCACGCGTCGCCAGGCCGGAGCCGACGCCATCACGATGCGACGCGCATGGCACCCGCCCCCCCGCTATGGCCGCCGGTTGCCACGGCTCCGGCTAGCTGGGTCGCGAGGCTCCGACCAGAGCACGGTCGGCCGCCACACGACCTGGACGAGGCGCGACAGCCAGCGCGGAGCGCGCCGCCCGAAGATCGTGAGAACGAACTCAGGATGTGGCTCAGGTACAAATGGGGAGTTGCTCATTCGAAGCTCCTTGAGCGGGCACTCATTGTGGGTTTCTTCGGCGGGGCCTGCCTCGAGAGCTTGCCCCGCCCCCGAAGGGCGGCGGGGCGTCAGGCCCCGTCCGCAGCAAGCGCCGGTTAGGCGTTTTGCAGTGACGGCTACGATACCCAGATTGAGTAGCGGCCGATGACTACCCACTCTCCGTCAACCTTACGAAGATACATGACAATGCCGGAGCCAGAGAGCCAGTGTGTCGCGACAGCGATGTAGACCAGCGCCTCAGAGTGGGCCTCGCCCATGAAGAAAGGGCGGCCTGCTATCAGAAACCCTGGTGCAGTGGGGAACACCGCCTGAAACTGATCCCACCCCTTTTCCCGATCCTTGAACTGTGCGCGCAATGAATCATAGGGGACCCGCACAATTCGCTTGCCGGCGCCAAAGCACTTCGGAAGCGCCTCTCGCTGACTGTAGGTGCTTCGTATTCGTTGCCACAGACTGTCCGTGAGCGGCACCTTCGATTCCGGCTTCGGTAGTCTCATGCCCGTCCATGCGTGGAACGCAAAGGTCGGCAATGCCAAAGACACACTATCATATGCCACGATAGTCCCAGCGGTATGAGCTGTACCCGATTCGGTGGACGGTTGCCTAAGCTACTTGGGCCTGCTCTTCGTACCTGATGGGACTGATGTACCCGAGCGTCGAGTGGCGACGGGTCAGATTGTAGAAGCGCTCGATGTAATCAAACACATCCGCCCTGGCCGCGTTGCGCGTGCGATAGAATTTCCGGGCCGTCCGCTCCGTCTTGAGTGACGAGAAGAAGCTCTCCATCGCCGAGTTGTCCCAGACATTCCCCGAGCGACTCATGCTGCACGTCACGCCCAGCTCGCGCAGCAGCCGCTGGAAGGTGTCCGCGGTATACTGGCTGCCTCGATCCGAGTGATGGAGGATCGCCTCGCTGCGTCCACGGCGCCAGATGGCGGTCAGCAGCGCGTCGGTGACCAGCTGGGTGGTCATCTCCGCCTGCATGGCCCAGCCGACGATGCGGCGCGAGAAGAGATCCATCACCGCCGCGACGTAGAGCCACCCCTCGGCGGTCCAGAGATACGTGAAGTCGGCGACCCACTTCTGATTCGGCGCCGTCGCCACAAACTGCCGATCCAGGACATTGCCCGCGGGCGCGACACTGGGCCGCGCGCCGCGATCGAGCGGCAGGCCACGACGTCGCGGGCGGGCCCGTAGCGCCTGAGCCCGCATGAGGCGCTCGACCTGGCGTCGCCCCACGGGGTGGCCCGCTTCGAGCACATCGCGCCATACGCGCCGGGCGCCGTAGGTCCGATCGCTCGCGACGAAGCTCTGGTGGACGGCGGGGGCCACCCGCGCATGCCGCTGGGCCCGCATACTCGGCGCCCGCCCCATCCACGCGTAGAAGCCACTGCGCGACACACCGAGCGCGTCGCAGAGGACCGGGACCGGCCACGTCGCTCGGTGCTTTACCACGAAGCCGAACTTCACATCGACTCCTTGGCAAAGTACGCCGCGGCTTTTTTAAGGATGTCGCGCTCCATGCGCAGCTTGGCGACCTCGCGACGGAGCCTGGTCAGCTCGGCGGCCTCCGGCTTTTGCTGGCCCTCGCCGGGGAAGGCGTGCCGCGGATCGGCCTCGTGCTCGCGGACCCATTTGCGCAGGGTATTCAGGTGGAGCCCGAGATCGCGGGCGCCCTGGGCCATGCTGACCCCACGCTCGGTCACCAATCGTACTGCCTCGAGCTTATACTCTCGACTGAACCGCCGTCTGGATGTCATCCCTACCTCCGGTTTGAATAAGAACACCTAGATGAGGTGTCCTCCAAACCGGGTACAGCTCAAATACGCCGAACGTGGTGCGTTTCTGCGGCAGGGCCGGCCTCGAGAGCTTGCCCCGCCCCTGAAGGGCGGTGGGGCGTCAGGCCTTGACCGCAGCACACGCATACTAGGGTGCAGCGCGGTCTCGGAGCTCCGCGGGCGACACTTCGATCCCCATTCGGAACATCCGAACCGGCACCGCTTGGCCATCACGCTCGCCCGGGCTGAACTTCGCGCCGAGGTGCGCGACGGCAACCGCCCGTGCCAACTCGATGCTCGCGGTATCCGACGGCGGCTGGATCGTCATCCTCCCGTCTGCTCCCACACTCGCCGCCACCATCCGGTGGCTTGAAACCGAGGGGGGGACCTGGCCTACTGCAGCATGCACGACGGTACCTGAAGCATCGATGTCCAGATCGACGAGCACGTGGACCGGTCGATCAGGTAGAGTGGCCCCTGGGGGCAGGGCCGCGCGGATCTTTTCCCAAGGCGGTGCCGTGAACATCGGCAAGGGGATGCGCGAAAGCGTCTTCACTTCTCGGAGTGCGGAGAATATGGGGTCTTCCTGCACGGAGTCATCCTGTCGCATCAGCTCTTCCTCATGGATGCAGTACGCTGCTCCATAACGACCTAGCCTTAACTGGCGGGCGCCGCCCGGAGGGGGGGACGACCACGGCGGCGTTCAGCCGAGATCGAGCCGCGGCCGTGCCTTGGGAAGTGGAGTGTCGGGCGCCCGTCCAGTTCAAGGCTGGGATAGGCGGCCTTGGCCACAGACACTCACTCGCTACCGAGGCGGTTGTTGTACCGCTCCAGTCGGTACTGCTCGGCGCGGGCCGTTGAGCCGATCTCAATGTAGTAATCATACTGAAGTGAGTAACGTCCATAGGTACCTTGGACCCGCCCGTATCGGAAGAATGTCTTAAAATATGAGTCACCCTTTCGATATAGCCCTTCGGTGTACTCGCCGTACTCGGCGGACCCGGAGCGGAGGTATACTTTGGTGTACCCTTGCAGTTGCTTGATCTCGGTCGCCTCCCGAATCCAAGCCCTAATTGCCTCGCGCGACGTAAAGCTGTCGTTCTCGCGGCCGATCCGGATGTATGCAACATCTCGAGTAGACGGAAGATAGGCGAAGGTGAAATGGCTCTTGGTGAACCCCAGGTTGCCGGCGCTAGTCTCGAAGGTCTCTCCGAAGCCGGGGTCATTCCATCGCGCGGCATAGTATGAATTCAGGGAATCGAGAGACACAGCGCCTGGGAGCCCGCGGAGGTGTTGGCGGCGTGATTCCTCAAGGGCAGCGATCGTGGCTACCCGGGCGCTTCGTTCGCTGCCGAGGGAGTCTAGTTCGCGCCGTAAGTCGGCGGTGAAGGACGCGCGCACACTATCGGCGGAGGCGGCCAAAGCAGTTCTGGCCTCGACCAGTTCGAGTGCCAGGGATTCAGCGAGGAATGCTGAGTTGCCGCCAGGTGCCGCGGTGCATGCTGATAGGCCGAGCGCTGCAACGAAGCAACCTGTTAACCTAGACATCACGATCCTCCGATGACATTGCCCTTGACCGCATACCGTGGTGCACTTCGGCGGCAGGGCCTGCCGAGGCCACCGGTCCAACATTAGCGAATGTACAGTGCGCCGGCCGGGGCACATGGCCCGACCGCAGCAAGCCGGGTTAGATCGCTTTCACGTCGAGCGACTAAGGCGTCCGTGCTACTCGATGGGCGCTAGCCGCCAACCTGCTTAACCCAATCGCGGATAAACACCCCAATACGCTCGACGTCCGGTCGTTCGAGTTGCCCGCTGTGCATTATCACATTTCGCGACCGTTCTAGGACATCGACGATGCTTGCCACCCATTCTATAGACGGTAGATGCGGTTCGAAGCAGGGCCAATTCTGCCGAATAATCGCAACGAGGTCCCCCATCTGAGTGTACTCGATCGGATCGGCGCCCCGTTGCGAATGCCACTTTACGCGCTCCTCTTCAAGCCGCCGCCCGTCCGCCTTGGCCCGGATCTTCTCGGAGACAGATGTAGTCCACCAGTCAGCACCTACCTGTTCCAGCAGGACAGTGGTGATCAGCCTACGAACTGAAATCTCGAAAGCGGCGATCGCTGTGTACACCGTTGCCATTGACCGGGCGGCTGCGACAATCTCCTCGTCCAGGATGTCAATCCCCAGTGTGCGCTGATACTCCTGGTCAAGCGCGACACTTTGTCGGCGATGTCGGCGACCTACTGAGTCGAGTGACTCTTCCGCGAGGACACCGCGAAAAACGAACTCATAAACGTCTCCGTGCCTAGTCATGCCAAGTGCTTCCGTAGACTCTGAAACAGTGCATCGTAAACTGCCGGATCGCGGCTTTCGGGAAGGACAATCTGGATATTATACACAAGGCCGCTTAGCGCGAGACCTTGCCCTGATGGCTTGCGACGGACGGGTGGAACCGCATCACCCTCCGTTTCCTCCAAATCCTCCGCGTCATCCGTCGCATCCGGCTCCGCGCGGAGAGCAGCCGGCGGAGCGTTGAAGTCTGCTTGCTTAACCAATGCAGCGAACGTCATCGCCATCTTATCCAGAACAGACTCACCTACCTTACCCTGAGTAAGTGTCTTCAGTTTATTAACGAGGTCTTGGCGGGACATTGTGTGCGCATTGATGTTTACCCGGAACAGATCTTGGTAGGCTTCGCGGATACCTTCCGCCATAACGGCGTCGGATTGTGATTTGTCGAGATAGCGAAAGTACCGTTCAGTAGGCCGGCCCGCATCGTCCAAGAACCCGAGCATCTTGAGCGTACCAATGAACAATCGGTCTGAACTGCTCGTAAAGTCCAACGACTCGAGAAAACTCAGCGTAAATTTGTCCGGCGCTTGCGCTGAGCGAATTGCGTCCATAAACGCCGGCCAGTTCTTTACGCTGGTCAAGTAGCTGCTGGGAAGTGCCATCTGCATCACCGGCCTTGTCAGGGATTGAAGAGTACTCAACGGTCAGCCGTCGTTAAGGGGTTCTCGTGCCGACAGCTGCTTCAGGCGGCCTAACGTCGTGCGTTTCTTCGGCGGGGCCTGCCGAGGCCCGCGCGTACCCTTGTAAGACTACAGCGCGTGGGCCGAGGCGTCAGGCCCCGACCGCAGCACACGCTTGTTAGGTCCGACTACTGTAGGCCGAAGAGCTTTGCGGCGAAGATTTCCTTCAGCGAGCGCCCCAATCCGTCAGGCCCAGGAAACAATGAGTTTGCCGTCACATTCATACTGCGCAAGTGTCGCAGGAATTCACTCTTCAACGCCTTCGGGATGGTCCATCGACCGAGAGCCTGCAGGTCAGGGTTCGCGAGTTCTTGGGCCGTGTATCCAGATCGGATTACATCCTGATGGTCAGCTGAAGGGTTGCACGCGATGGAAAAGTGTCCTTGCTGGGCTGCGACTCTCTGCGATTTGCGCCGAGGATAGAAGAAAAACACCCCGTCCTGTGGTTTGTCCTTCCACCATGGGCTGGGCCCAAGTGAGTCAAGCTGACCCCACCGTCGTGCGACCGATGCTGGGTGGCAGACAAATATCGTCCCATCAGACTCAGGCTCACCAATTGTCGCGATGTAGGCCGCTACATATGGTGAAGCACTCCAATCGAGGAGCCGAGTCGGAGAGCCGTAGTGTTGCATTGCCGGCCACCAGTCGAGTAAATCGGTATCAGGTTCATATAGGTGGCGTTCCGATTCGCTGCAGGCCAGATGGAAATGCGCACCAAATTCATCATAGACGCGCCTTTCTAATGCGCAGGCCTTAGTGTGCTCCATCGCGGGTGGTAGGAGGCGGGCAAGAGTTGGCCGAAGTGTCCATTCCGCGTTCGCCTGTCCGCGGAATAGGTAGGCAGGGTTAAGCCCTGACATCCCGGTCACTCGCGACACAGCAGTCGCGAAGGCCGGCCAGCTGTTGATTTGTACTTGGGGCCAGATCGGCTGAAGGCTCACAGTGGAATCCTTTCCATGGAGCTAACCTCGTTCGCTGCTGTCGCGGCGTGAATGCCGTGCTACGGCATCATTCGCGCGCCGGAAGCAGCGAGCTAGTTAGGCTACGCTAGATGGTTTTCGCCATAAAGTTGGACACGCCTTGGTGCATAAGGACGACCAGTGCCGCATCATACTCGTTATAGTGCCCGTGAGCCGCTTTATTCCGAAGGTCAAGCCATGCCGTGATGTTCTTTTGATCGAGGCCGTTATAAACGTTGGCCTTGGTCAGCTCCGCATTGATTAGGTCAGCCTTCTTGGGAATCTGCCCCGCACCCTTTGCGACCTCTGTCGGTATCCCATTCTTACTGGCCAGATAGCGAAGGTGCTTTTCCAGAACGCTGCCAATAAGGACGGCTGCCGGATCCTTATAGCCCTCAGTAAGTAGGTGATCGGCCATCTCCAAGAAGTCCCCGAAGATCTCGGCGGAAAGTAGACCTCGTGTAGACACAAACCACCCACCTCGTAGCTCGTCGACGGCCGCTTCCACGATGGCACGCCCGGCCCGCGCGTTAGCACTGATTGAGGTGTCGATCCTTGCATCGAAGTCACGATAATACGGGTGGTGCTCACCAAAGAGATTTTGCAAGAAGGAGAGTGCAGCGGCACGGAATGCGGCGAACTCGCCCGGCGCCACATGGCTTCCACCCCAATCAGTGCGGCCTTCGGTACGGATCGTGGCGTCCCCCAGGGCAAGAACTTCTGCGCCACGCCGTAGAAAGTCTTCAAGCTTCACTTGGAACTCCGCTCGTTGTCGGCCTAACAACAATTCAGCTGCACCCCCGTGCAGCCCAATCCCGCGACACGGTAGCCTCTGCAGGTTAATCCGGGAAACCAGCTTGGGAAGTGCTGTGCAATCGCGACCCCAGCGCCCAGGGAGGGCGCCACCCGGCCGCAGCCGACCACCATCCCCGCCCCGTCAGCCCTCAGATTCCGGGCAGAACGCGCGAATTAGACTGCGGTACCTGCAATGGTGGCGATTTAGCCTGCAGAGGAGGAGGTGCCCAAAGGGGATCCCGTCACGCCCAGCGCCGCGCACAGCGCCGCCACCGCACGCCCCCGGTGCGAGACCGCCCCCTTCGCCTCGGCGGTCGCGCGTCCGAAGCTCACGCCGAGATCGTCGCTCCAGAAGAGCGGGTCGTAGCCGAAGCCACCGTCCCCGTCGGGCGCCTCCAGGATCCGACCACTCGTGGTGCCCTCGACCACGAGCGAGGTGCCCGCCGTGGGCCGCGAATAGGGCCAGGAGCACTCAGGCAGCCCGGGATGGTGCAGCACCAGGGCGCACCGATAACGCGCGGTGCGCTGGCCTTCCGGCACGTCACGCAGCGCGGCCAGCAACGCCGCGTTGTTGGCGGCCGTGACGAGATGGTCCGGCCCCGACAGTCCGGCGAATCGCTTCGAATAGACGCCCGGGGCCCCGTGCAACGCATCCACTTCCAGGCCGCTGTCGTCGGCCAGCGTCACCAGCCCACTCCGCGCCGCAAACCATGCCGCCTTGGCCGCGGCATTCTCGGCGAAGGTCTGCGCCATCTCGAGTGCGTCTTCCTCGGGGTGCTCCGCCAACCCGACCTCGTCCGGCGAGCGCACCTCGACGCCGAGCGGTGACAGGAGGCGGCTGAATTCCGCCACCTTGCCACGACTCCGCGTCGCGAGCAACAGCACGCTCACAGGCCGAGGGCGGTCCGCTGCAGCGCGAAGAGTTCGTTCAAGCCGACCTGCGCCAGGTCGAGCAGACGATCCAGCGCGGCCCGATCAAAGGTCCCGTGCTCCCCCGTCCCCTGCACCTCCACGAAACCATCCGGCGCCAGCATCACCACGTTGGCGTCGACTTCCGCGTCCCGATCCTCGAGGTAGGCGAGATCGAGCACCTGCACTCCCCCGACGGTGCCCACCGACACGCCCGCCACGAGCCGGCCGAAGGGCGACGGCTGCCCGGTCTTCTCGGCCAACCAGGTGCAGGCGTCGTGCAGCGCCACGCAGGCGCCGGTGATCGAGGCGCAGCGCGTCCCGCCATCGGCCGTGAGGACGTCGCAGTCCACCTTGATGGTGTACTCGCCGAACGTCATGGTGCCCATCGCCGCACGCAGCGACCGGCCGATGAGTCGCTGGATCTCGTGCGTGCGGCCACCGGGGCCATTCCGCTCCCGTGACGAGCGCTCGGCGGTGGCGCGCGGCAGCATCGAGTATTCCGCCGTCACCCACCCCTCGCCGCTCCCCTTCTTGAATCCCGGAACGCCCGTCTCCACCGACGCGGTGCAGTGCACCAGCGTGCCCCCCATCCGGATCAGGCAGGAGCCCTCGGCGTACGGATTGGCACGGCGCTCGAGCACGGTGGGACGAAGCTGGTGCGGCTGACGACCATCAGGGCGAGACACGAAGGCGCTCCACGAGACGAGTAGTTGAACGATCAGGCAGCAGGGGGATGATGACCACCTCCCCACCGGTGCTGCGGACATGGTCGGCGCCGGCGATTGTCTGGGGGGCGTAGTCACCCCCCTTCACGAGGACGTCGGGCGAGAGCGCGGCGATCAGTTCGGCGGGCGTGTCCTCGTCGAACACCACGACGCAGTCCACGCACCCGAGCGCGGCCACCACGCGGGCGCGGTCGCGCTCGCCCACGATGGGACGCTCCTGCCCCTTGCCAAGTCGGCGTGCCGAGGCGTCGCTGTTGACGGCCACGAGGAGTGCACCGCCCAGTGCGCGTGCTGACTCGAGCACGTGCACATGGCCGGCGTGCAACAGATCGAAGACGCCGTTGGTGAAGACCACGGGGCCGGACTGCGCCGCACGCCACGCCAGGGCGGCTTCGGTGGACCGGATCTTCTCGGCGCTCGTGATCATCGAGTTCAGGGCCCCTCGACGACCTTGGGCGCGAACTTGAACGTCTTCTCGTTGAGCAGGGGCACCTTCACCTTCACCGTCCAGCTGGTGGAGATGGTGACGCCCTGCGGCTGTTCGGCCCGCTTGATGACGATGCGACGCGCGGAGGGCGGCAGCTCGAGCGTGTCGGCGACGGCGCGCAACCGCACGAGGATGGCCGAGTCGCTCAGCGTGGACCCGAAGCGGGCCGTGGTCTGCATCTCGTCCTTGAACTGCTGGTAGCGGAACCAGGGCCGCCCGAGGGTCACGCCGGCGTAGAACATCGCCACGAGGACCACGATCATCACGAGGCAACCGAGGCCACCACCACCTCGCCGCGGATCGGTGCGGGTCACCACTGGGACTGCGCCTTGTCGACGATGGTTGTCACCAGGAGCTCCAGCGCCTTGCGGCGCCCATCGGCCTCGCGGCCTGGTTCGTAGTCCCCTCGGGCGCTGAGGGCTCGATCCTGGAAGAGCATGCGCCCGTCCTTTGCTGCCACCATCTCGATCGCGATCGTCACGGCCAATTGACGCCGGGTGACCTGCACGGTGCCCTGGGTCCCACCCGAGAACGAGGTCGGCTCGTCGGGTTCGTAGCGGGTGATCCGTCCTCGCACGATCACGTCGGCCTTGGCCTCGGTGGCGGCACGCAGACCGAGGCGTCGCTCGACGGCCTCGCGCACGGCGAGGTTCACCTGCTGACCGAGCGTCGCGTCGGAGGTCTCGTTCTCGAACGGCAGGACGGCGACGGTCTTGATCTCGGGTGGCAAGCCGCCGCCCGACTTGAAGCCGAAGCTGCACCCCGTGAGCAACAACAGCCCGAGCAGGCTAGAGCGAATCACGCGGCGCCTCCCAGAGATCCGCCGGGAACGACGCGGGCGCGGACTGCCGCGTGAACGTCAGGTCGAGGCGGGCCGGCCCACTCGGCACATCGAGGCGCGACTTGACCAGCGCACCGTCAGTGCCGAAGGTGGTGGTGACAATGCCGATCCGACGACCCCCCTGACGCACCTCGGCGCGGAGCTGCACCGTGCCGCTGCGAATCCTGAGATAGTCCACGGTGTCGGCGCCGGCGATGTAGCGCCAGGCGGTGATCCGCTCGTCGCTGAGGCCGCGATACTCGGTGGCCCCAGCGGGAGGGCGTGCCCGACCAAGCATGGCCCAGAGCAACGGGAAACTGGGAACCAGCTTCTCGACCTGATCCTGGGGCTGCACCCAACTCGCGGAATCGCCGATGACGACCGCCGCGCCGCGTCCCGCGCCGAGGGGCCCACGGAAATCGAAGCGGAGGGAGTCGGCACCGGCAATCGAGGCGCTCCCCTGCCCCTTGGCGGCCGCCGAGCGCCGGTCGGTGAAGACGAAGCGGAAGCGGATTTCCTGATTGCCGGAGGGCTGCGTCTCGGCAACCCAGCCCCGCACCTGGGCCTCGGTGACCGGCGCCAGGCCGGCGGGGGCCACCCGGGTCGAGCCTCCGCCACAGGCGTGGAGGAGGGGCAGCAGCAGGAGGAGCGGACGGATTCGCATTGTGCGCAAGTTCGCCCCTCGGCGGTGCCGACTCAACCCTTGCTCATCGGTGGATGCTCCGGATCAGGTCGCCCTGCGTGATGCGCTGGAGCCCATTGTAGGAGCCCACGACCTTCCCGAAGATGGTGTACCGGGCGTCCAGGTGGGGCTGCGGCGAGAGGGTGATGAACCACTGGCTGCCACCGGTATCCGGGCCCGAGAGCGCCATCCCGACCATCGGGACGTCGTAGCGCCGACGGTTGAACTCATCGCGGATCGACCACCCCGGCCCGCCACTCCCGGTCCCGCTCCGATCGCCGTCCTGCACCACGAAATTGGGGACGACACGGTGCCAGCGATTCCCGTCGAACCACCGCCGGTCCACGAGCCGGAGGAAATTGGCCACCGTGAGGGGCGCATCCCGACCGAGCAGTTCGATCTCGACGGTCCCTCGGTTTTCGAGCTCGACCACGACCTTCGGGTTCTCGCGGGCCAAGACGAGCGTCCGCACGATCGAGCGATAGTCCTCGAGGGAGCGGCCGGTGGCAATCGGGGCCACCGGCCCCCAGCGCTCGGCGAGCGCGGGCCACGTGCGCACGGCGGCGCCCCGCAGCAGCGGATCGGCGGGAGGTGTCAGGAAATCGCGCCGCGCCGGCTCGGCCAGCATCTGCATCAGCGTCGGCAGGCGACGCGCGAGACCCGAGAGAGTGGCGAGCACGGCCGACTGCGCATCGCGCTCGACGTCGGTCGCACCGAGCCGCCACGCGGCCAGCAGCGCATCCACATCGTCGAGTTGGGCGTTGGCACCGAGCACGCCGGCCGCCGTGGCTCGCACTTCGGGCGCGGGGTGACGGAGCCGCTCGCGTGCTGCCGCGAGCACGGTGCTGTCACTCCGCGTCCGTGCGCCGCGCCACGCCGCGAGTCCTGCCGCGTGGACCCGCGCATCGGCATCCTGCATCGCGGTGCGGAAGTGCTGCTCGACGGCGCCGGAAATCACCCCCCATCCCTCGACGGCGGCCATCCGCTCGCGAACGTCCGCACTCGCAGCCCAGACGGCAGCGCGCTTGGCGAAGCGGGCGGTGTCGAGTCGGGCGAGTGCGGTGAGCGCCGTGCGGCGCATCGGCCAGGTGGCCTCACGTCGTTCGAAGAGGCCGTCGAGGGCGAGAATAGCCGCCGATCCGCGAATCTCCCCGAGGGCCGTGGCGGCCTGCAGCCGGACGTTGAGATCGGGGTCTGACAGGAGCCGCACGACGCCGTCAACCATGGTGCTGTCACGCCACGTGGCGAGCGCCTGCAGCGCGTGGACCTTCACACCCGGCGCGCGATCGTCGAGGGCGCGACGCAGTTCACCGAGCACCGCGGCAGCCGGGAGCCCCGCACTGTCGGCGAGGCTGCGGGAGAGCGCACGCACCGCCGTTTCGCGAATGAGTGATGAGGCGTCGCGGGAAGCCTGCATCAACCCCTGCCCTGCCACCGGCGCCCGGACGCGCGCCAGGGTGTACGTCGCCCGCCAGCGCAGATCCTCGTCGGTGCTCGTCAGGTACTGGATGAGCCCGTTGACCGGGGCCTTGGCGCCGAGTCGCCACGTCTCGAGGACGGCGGTGGGGAGCAGGTGCTCACGGCGCGCCGCCGTGACGCCACTGCGACCACTGACGATGTCCCCGAGCTCAGCGACCGCGACCTGTCCACCGATTCGTGCGAGGGCGGCCGCCGCCTCGGAGAGCGCCGCCGCGGCCAGCGTGTCCGGACTGCGCAGTCTGGCGAGGATGGCCGGGGCGTACGCACTGTCGGCCAGGAGGCCCAAGGCAAAGAAGGCGTCGGCCACCACGCCCTGGTCGCGATCGACCAGCGCCTCGATCAGGAGCGGTGCTCCGCGCCGATCGCCGATCCGCCCGACCGCGGTCACCGCCGTGCGCCGCACGAGCGGATCGGGATGACCGATGCCGCGAGCCAGCACGGCGAGATCGAGCACGCGCCGGTCTTCGGTCATCAGGATCGGCGCGAGGGCCTCGACCAGCGCGGGGTCCTGGGCGGCGGCGGGTGAGGCACCGACGAACAACGCGACGAGCAGGAGGGACGGCAAGGTGCGCATCAGAGTCGTACCGGGTCGGGGATCGGCTGGAGGCGGGCCGCCAGCGTCTCGGGGAGTCGCCCGAAGGCGAAGGACTGGTCCATCACCAGGAGGGCCGTCGAGGCAGTGGCCAGGAGCTCCCCGGTCTCGTCGTGTTCGATCGCATATCCGAAGGTGACGCGCCGGGAGGCCCGCTCGCGCACCCAGGTCCGCACCCGGACGGGATCGTCGTAGCGCGCCGCGCGCCGGTAGCGCACCGTGAGTTCCGAGACCATGAGCCGGAAGCCAAGTGCCTCGAGGTCGCGATACGACAGACCGGTGCGCCGCAGGTGCTCGGTCCGGGCGATGTCGAGCCACACGAGATACCGGGCATGGTAGACCACGCCCATCTGGTCGGTCTCGGAGTAGTCAACGCGGTGCCGGATCGTGGTCACGTCGGCGCCGTCGGTTGCCTCTGCTGGGTGCATCGTCCACCTTTCTCGCCGTGACGGCGCAACGTGTGGTGGTGGTCGGGGATGCCCACCTCGGGGGGGCCCCCGCAGCGGACGAGGAGGCGATGCTTGCCTTCCTCGACGCCGTGCCGTCCCTGGGCGACACACTCCTCGTGACCGGCGACCTCTTCGACTTCTGGTTCACCTGGCCGAAGGTCATCCCCCGTCACGCCATCCGGACCACCGCCGCGCTCGTTTCGCTCGCGCGACGTTTCCCCGTGTGCATGATCGGCGGCAACCATGATCGCTGGGGCAGCGGCTTCTGGGACCGCGAGGCCGGCCTCCGCTTCGAACCGCACCGGCTCGAGCTGCAGGTGGGTGAGCGTCGCTTGCTCGCCCTGCACGGCGACGGCCTCCACCGCGAGCATCTCCGCGCCAACGTCCTGAACCAGTTCATCAATTCGCCGCTCGCCATCCGGGCGGTTGCGGCGCTGCCGTCGTCCATCGCCTTCTGGGCGGCGGACCGGTTGCAGCACAATCCCGCATACGCGGCGGCCCACCCCGGCATCGTGGAACAAGCGGCCACACGGCAGCGCGTCCTCGCCGAGACCATGCTCCGAGACGACGCGTCCCTGGGCGCGATCGTCATGGGCCACACCCACCAGGCGGCCGCCCACGAGCTCTTCCCGGGACGCTGGTACCTGAACCCCGGTGCGTGGCTCGATGGGCATGCCTACGGCATCCTCGACGGCACCGGGGCCTCCCTGCACCGCTTCAGCTGAGCCGCTCACTCCCCAACTGCGCCAGCTCGATCTCGGGCAATGCTTCCCCAACAAAGAGCGTACCCACCCGGGCAAAGCGCGCCACGTCGTCGGTGGCAGCCCAGCGATGGTGCACTGGCGTACCGGCAGGCGCTTCGAGTCCCTGAGTCACCAGGACCTGCGCCAACTCGCGCGCGGTTTCCTGGGCGCTGTCGATGCGGGTCACTCCGGGACCAAGCACCTGGCCAATCAGCTCGCTCAGCATCGGGTAGTGCGTGCAGCCCAACACCACCGTGTCCACGCCGGCTTGGCGGAGCGGCTCCAGGTACTCCTCGGCCACGAGTCGGGTGGCGGGATGCTCGAACCATCCCTCCTCGACGAGCGGCACGAAGAGGGGGCACGCCTGCTCCACGACCTGCAGTTCCGGTCGGATCCGTCGCAGCGCCCGCCCATAGGCCCCCGACAGGATGGTGCCCGCGGTTCCGATCACGCCGACGGCACCTCCCCGGCTCACCGCCGCCGCCGCGCGAGCGCCCGGCTCGATGACGCCGATCACCGGCACGTGCGCGACTGCCCGCAGCTCCTCGAGGGCGTGCGCCGTCGCGGTGTTGCACGCCACCACCACCGCCTTGACGCCGCGCTCCTCGAGCCACGCGAGGATCTCGAGCGCGTAGCGACGCACCGTGGCCGGCGACTTCGATCCGTACGGCACCCGCGCGGTGTCGCCGAGATAGAGCGTGGACTCGTGGGGCAGCAGCGCATGAATGGCGCGCACGACCGTCAGGCCGCCGATGCCGGAATCAAAGACGCCTATCGGTGCGTCGACGCTCATCGCGGGATGGGGAGGGTGATGCCGAGCCCGCGGCGTCCGCCGGGAAGGCGCTGCGCGCGGAGTTCGCCGGGAAAATCGAACAGGGCCGCGGAGACGAACGCCTCGAGGCCGGCGAAGAGGTGGTTCACCCCGAGCAGGAAGAACCAGTCGGCGCGCTCGTCACGCTTCGACTGCAGCCGGCCGGAGCCGGTGCGCTCGAGGTAGCGCATCTCGTGGTGGGCCTTGAGCGCCATGCCGAGGGCGACGCCTTCGAAGGCGATGAAGAGCCCGCCGCTCAGCTTGCGGTCGAGCGCGGCCTGCCCCCACCCCGGCAGCAGCAACGACCGGGCGAAGTAGCCGAGGGGCGAGGGGCGCGAGGGCACGGCGGGGAGCGAATCCGGACGCACCTGTGCCGCCGCCGGGACGGCGAGAGAGACCGTCACCGCCAGCAGGAGCAGCGCCCGGAGCCGCCGCAGCTTGGTCAGGCGACCGCCACGAGCTCGATCTCGACACGCACATCGCGCGGCAGGCCTGCCGCGGCGACCGTGCTGCGAGCCGGGCGATGGTCGCCGAACGCGGCGGCATAGACCGCATTCATCGGGGCGAACTCTGCCATGTCGCGGAGAAACACCGTGGTCTTCACGACGTTGGCGAAGGTCATCCCCGCCGCCGCCAGCACCGCCCCGAGGTTCTTGAACACCTGCTCGGTCTGCTCCGTGACGCCGCCGGGCACGATTTCCATGGAGACCGGGTCGAGGGCGATCTGTCCGGCGGTGTAGAGCATGCCGTTGACGAGGATCGCCTGCGAGTAGGGGCCGATCGCGGCCGGGGCATCGGGGGTGGCAATGGTCTGCATGCGGAAGCTCACAAAAGAGGTGAAGACCGGTTGACTGCGAACCGCGATCAGCGAACAGCGATCCGCGGCTCGTCAGGCCAGAACAATCGCATCGCGTTGGCGGTCGTGATGGCCGCGATCTCGTCGTACGAGGTGCCGCGCACCTCGGCCAGCGTGCGCGCCACGCCCGCCACGAAGCTCGGCTCGTTCCGCTTGCCGCGATGTGGTACCGGCGCCAGATAGGGGGCGTCGGTCTCGATCAACAGGCGATCGGCCGGTACGGCGCGCATCGACTCCTGGTCGGTCCAGGTGCGGAAGGTCACCATGCCGCTGAAGGAAAAGTACCATCCCTCGGCCAGTCCGGCCTCTCGCAGCGTCGGCCCGCTCGAGAACGAATGCAGGATCACCGTGGCAGTGGGCTGCTCGCGCAGGATGGCCACCACGTCGGCGTCTGCCTCGCGCGCATGAATCACCACCGGCATCCCGGCCTCGACGGCGAGGGCCAGCTGCTCGGCGAAGGCGGCGCGCTGGACATCACGCGGCGAGAGGTCGTAGTGGTAGTCGAGCCCCATCTCGCCCGCCGCGCGCACCAGCGGGTGCTGCCAGGCCGTCTGGAGCCGTGCGGCGAGCGCCGGCTCCCAGCGGGAGGCGTCGTGCGGGTGGCACCCCGTGGCCACGACCAGGCCGGAATGACGAGCCGCCCAGTCGAGGGTGACCTCGAGCTGGGCGGTGACCGATTCGATGACCATGGCGCGGGAAACCCCCGCCGTCGTCATCCGCTCCACCACCGCCTCGCGGTCGGCGTCAAACGCCGGGTCCGCGAGGTGGCAGTGGCTGTCCACCAGCATCAGGTCAGACCGGCGCGTGATCGCGCGGCTGCACGATGCCGCCCTTCACCTTGACACCCCGACCATCCACGCCCGGCCAGCGCTGCTCGATCAGCATCAACACCGGCGCCGCGATCCAGATCGACGAGAAGGTGCCGGTGAAGACGCCGAAGAACATCACCAGCGCGAAGGGCCGGATCACGTCGCCGGCAAAGATGGCGAGCGCCAGCAGGGTGACGAGCGTCGTCGCGTGCGTGAGCACCGAGCGCGGCAGCGTCTCGTTGATCGAGCGGTTCAGGACCGGCACGAGTTCGCTGCGGCGGTACTTGTGCAGGTTCTCGCGAACGCGGTCGAAGATGATGATCGTGTCGTTGAGCGAGTAGCCGACCATCGAGAGCACGGCGGCGACCACGACCAGCGACAGCTCGATGCGCATGATCGCGATGAAGCAGACGGTGAGCAGGATGTCGTGCGCCGTCGCGATGACCGCGGCGAGACCGAAGCGCCACTCGAAGCGATAAGCCAGGTACGCGAGCACGGCGAGGAACGAGAGCAGGATGGCGTAGAGTGCCTGGCTCTTGAGCTCACCGCCGACCTTCGGCGACACCGCCTCGCCGCTGCCCGGGGTGAAGTTGCCCTCGCCCGCCACCGCCGCGATCGCGGCGTTGACCCGACTCGCCGTGGCCTGCGTGTCGTCGGCGTCGGTGCCCTCGGCCGCCGTCCGTGCGCGGACGACGTACTCGTTCTCGGCCCCGAAGCGCTGGATCTCGGCGCCCTTGATGCCGGCCGCGTCGAGCCCCGCACGCAGCTTCTCCACTTCGATGGGGGCCGTGGTGGTGAACTGCACCAGGGTGCCACCAGTGAACTCGATCGACTGGTGCACGCCCCGCGTGAGCAGCGAGATCAGGCCGATGGCCAGCAGCACGAAGGTGATCCCGAAGGCCTGCTTCCGGTGCGAGATGAAATCGTAATCGGCGTTCGAAAAGAGACGGATCATGGTCAGATGCTCAGCGAAGTGGCGGCCGGCTTCCGGTCAAGCCAGACCATGAAGAACGTCCTGGTGACGAAGATCGCGGTGACCATCGAGGCGATGATGCCCATGATCAGCGTGACGGCGAAGCCCTTGACCGGACCCGTACCGAACTGGAAGAGGAAAGCTGCCGTCAGCACCGTCGACACGTTGGAGTCGATGATGGCCGACATCGCGTGCCGGAAGCCCTCGTCCACGGCCACGCGGACCGTGCGACCGGCGATCAGCTCCTCGCGGATGCGCTCGAAGATCAGCACGTTGGCGTCCACCGCGATGCCGATGGAGAGCACGATACCCGCCAACCCCGGCAGCGTCAGGGTCGCGTCCAGCAGCGACAGCAAGGCGAGCGTGAACAGCAGGTACAGCATCAGCGCGAGCACCGAGAGCACGCCGGCCATCCGGTAGTAGCCGACCATGATGAGGATCACCATGCCGGTGCCGACCAAGCCGGCAACGATGCCGCCCCGGATCGAGTCCTCGCCGAGCGAGGCGCCGACCTGGCGCTCCTCGACGATCTTGAGCGTGAACGGCAGTGCGCCGGCCTTGAGCGTGAGCGCCAGGTCCTGTGCCTCAAGCACCGTGCGTCCCGAAAGCTCGATCTGGCCACGACGGTCGATCCGGCTGTTGATGACCGGCGGGACGCCCTGGACCTTGTTGTCGAGCACGATCGCCATGAAGTCGCCGACCCGACGGCCGGTTTCCTGGCCGAAGCGACGGCCACCGGCGCGGTCGAGATCGAAGACCACGATCGGCTTGTTGGTGAGCGGGTCGATCTGGGCGGTCGCATCCACGAGCGAGGTGCCGGTGATGATCGGCTTGTCCTCAAGCGCGTACAGCATGCGCACCGGCTCCAGCCCGCCAGTCGGCGCCTGGTCCCAGCGCACTTCGATGCCGCGCGGCATCATCCGGCGCACCTCGGGGAGGCTGAGCAGCGAGTCCACGCGCAGGTAGTTCGCCTCGGCCACGACGTACGCCCCCGGCGTCGTCATCCCGATGCTGCTGCCCGGCTGGATGAGCGAGGCGAGGATCGGTCCACCAGCGGCCGGCGCGGCGGAGTCGGTCGCCGGCTTGGTCGAGTCGCTGCCGAGCAGCGCGTCGATCCCCTTGCTCGCGGCGGGCGCGCCCGTGGCCTTCACGCCCAACTGGGCGAGGGCGCGGTCCATGCCCGGCAGCGCGTTCTCGAGCGACCCCGTCTTGTCCGTCATCCGGAACTCGAGGAAGGCGTTCTGCTGCACCAGCGCCTTGGCGCGCGCAGGGTCCGAGATGCCGGCGAGCTCGACGACGATGCGCCGGTCGCCGACCTTCTGGATCACGGGCTCGGTCACGCCGAACTCGTCAATCCGCTTCCGGAGCACGGTGAGCGCCAGGTCGATGTCGCGACTGACGTCGGACGAGACCTGCTTCGATTCGTCGAGCTCGAGGCCCAGGTGCATGCCGCCCTGGAGGTCGAGGCCGCGCTTGAGCGGGACGCGCTTGACCGTCACGTCCTGCATCACGCCGTTGACGTCGCGTTCGCGCGTGGTGACCTCGCGCGGCACGAGGGAGAGGATCGAGCCGATGACCAACACGGCGATCAGGATCATGCGATTGCGGATGGTTGCGAACATCGTCACTCGGACGCCCGTGCGGGCGCTTCAAGGTCCGGGTGCGCCTCGGCCAGCATGGTCCGGGCGCGGTGCTGATCGTCCTCCAGCTGTCGCTGGAGTGCTGCCACATCGTCGAAGCGGCGTATGCCGCGGAGCGGAGCGACCCACTGGACGCTCACCCTCCGATCGTACAGCACCCCGTCGAATCCGAAGAGGTGCACTTCCAGCAGGCGTCGGCCATCCCCGAAGGTCGGCCGATCACCCTGATTCATCATCCCGCCAAAGCGGCCGGCGGGGGTGTCCACCACCACGGCATAGACGCCGTCCGGTGGCAGGAGCTTCCTTGGCACGATGCCGAGGTTGAGCGTCGGAAAGCCGATGGTCCGACCCCGCGCCTCGCCCCGCTCGACCACCGCATCCACCGTGTAGGGCCGCCCCAGGAGCCGGGCCGCGCCGGCGAGGTCTCCCCCCGCCACGGCGCGGCGAATCGCCGTGCTCGAGACCGCCACCCCACTCGCCAACGTCACCGGCGCCACCACGTCCACCGGAATTCCCCGCTCGGCGCCGAGGGCGCGCAGCGTGCTCACGTCGCCCTGCCGCCCGCGGCCGAAGCCATGGTCATGCCCGATCACCAACTCGCGGAGGTCGGTGTGCGGCCGCAGCACCTCGTCGACAAACTCCGCAGGACTGCGTGCGGCCATCCGCTCGTCAAACCGAAGCGTCATCACCCGGTCGATACCGCTGGTGGCCAGCACCGCGAGGCGCTCGCTCGGCGTGGTCAGCAGCGCGGGGGCCGCGGCCGGATTGACCACCTCGAGCGGGTGCGGCTCGAAGGTGACCAGGATGCTGCGCCGTCCGCTCGCGTCGGCACGCCGCCGAATCTCGTCGAGCACGGCCCGATGCCCCAGGTGCACGCCATCGAACGTCCCGACGGTGACCACGCTGCCGACGTTCATCAGGCCGCCGGCTCCAGCACCACTTCGGGCTGCCAGCGGCCCTCGTGCGCCACCGCCACCGCCAGCAGCGCTCCCTCGGTGTCGAGCAGGGCGACGTGGCCGGTGCCAGCCTCCCGCTGCGCGATGGCGCGTCCGAAGCCGATGTCGCGCCGTTCGTCGGCGGTCACGGTCAGACGGGGGAGGCTGCCGACCATGTCCGCCGGCGATCGGAGCACCGCGGCCGTCACCGCTTCCGGCGCCACGGCATCGGCCACCGCGAAGGGCCCGATCGCCGTGCGCCGCAGCGCGTGGCAGTGCGCCGGCAATCCAACCAGCGTGCCGAGGTCTCGCGCCAACGCCCGGATGTAGGTCCCCCGTCCGACGGTCGCCATCAGCTGCAGGTGCGGTGGGGACCAGTCCTGCAACGTGAGCGCGTGCACCATCACCTCCACCGGGGGCAGTTCGACGACCTCGCCTGCGCGTGCCATCGCATAGGCCCGCTTCCCGTTCACGTGCTTGGCCGAATAGGCCGGTGGTCGCTGCTGCTGCACACCCACGAGCTGGCTCGCCGCATGCGCAAGCTGCTGCAGCGTGGGCCACGCCTGTGGGACCAACTGCGCGGTCACCGTCCCGGTGGCGTCATCGGTGTCGGTCGCGACACCGAATTCAACCGTGGTCTGGTACACCTTCTGTTCGGCCTCGACGAAGCGAGCCAGTCGCGTCGCCCGCCCGACCAGCACCACCAGCAGTCCGGTGGCGAAGGGGTCGAGTGTGCCGGCGTGACCGACGCTCCGCAATCCCAACTGTCGCCGCACCACCGCCACGACATCGTGGGAGGTCCAGCCGACCGGCTTGTCAATGAGCACTCCTCCGATCAGGAGGCGTCCTCCTCATGCTTCAGTCCCGCGAGCAGGCGGTCGATCTCGAGGGCATGTTCGAACCCGCGATCGAGCACGAAATGCAGCTCCGGGGTGATCCGCGTCGTGAGGGTCTTGGCCACGAGCCCACGCAGGAACCCTGCGGCGCTCTTCAGCCCCTCGACGGCCGCTTCCTTCTCCGTTCCCTCGCCGTGCGGCACCACGCGGACCGTGGCATGCGAGAGGTCACGGGTCACTTCGACCGCGCTCACCGTCACCATGCCCACCCGCGGGTCACGCACCTCGCCGCGCAACAGCGCCTCGGCGAGGACCGCCCGGATGGTTTCCGCCACCTGCTCCGGGCGACGCGACGCTCCCTTCCCGGCCATGGCCTAGTCCTGCGCGGCCGAGGCGGCCAGCGTGCGCTTGATCTCTTCGGTGCGGAACGCCTCGATCCGGTCACCGACCTTCACGTCGTTGAAGTTCTCGATGCCGATACCGCACTCGAGGCCCTCGCGGACTTCCTTCGCGTCGTCCTTGAACCGCTTGAGCGACGCGATGTTGCCGTTGTACACGATGGCGCCATCGCGCACCAGGCGCACGCGTGCCGTGCGCGGGATGATGCCGCTCCGGACCATGCAGCCGGCGATGGTGCCGACCCGCGTGACCTTGAAGACTTCCATGACCTCGGCCTCGCCGAGAATGGTCTCCTTCTCTTCCGGCTTCAGCAGGCCTTCGAGGGCGTTCTTCACGTCCTCCACGGCCTCGTAGATGATCCGGTAGGTGCGGATGTCCACACCCTCGCGTTCGGCTGCCTGACGCGCATTGGCGTCGGGGCGGACGTGGAAGCCGAGGATGATGGCGCCCGAGGCCTTGGCGAGCAGGACGTCGCTCTCGCTGATCTGACCGACGCCGCGGTGCACGATGTCCACGCGCACCTCGTTGGTGCCGAGCTGGGCCAGCGAGTCGGCGAGCGCCTCGGCCGGACCGCCCTGGTCGGCCTTGATGATGATCCGCAGCTGCGAGACCGCGCCCTCCTTGAGCGCGCGCGAGATGTCCTCGAGCGTGCCACCGCGCGCCGAACGACGGTTCTGCGCCTCGCGCTCCAGCCGCTGCCGCTTCTGCGCGATGTCACGCGCCTCGACGGCGTCGGTCATGGCGATGAAGGAATCGCCTGCCGCCGGCACGCCCTCGAATCCGAGCACCTGCACCGGGATCGACGGACCGGCACTCTTCACGGCCTTGCCGCGCTCGTCGTAGAGTGCGCGCACGCGGCCGGAGTACTTGCCGCAGATGAAATTCTCGCCGACGCGGAGCGTGCCCTTCTGGACCAGGATCGTGGCCAGCGGACCCTTGCCGGCGTCGAGCGTGGCTTCGATGACCGAGCCGTGGGCGCGGGTGTCGGCGTTGGCCTTGAGCTCGAGGATTTCGGCCTGGAGGAGCAGCTGCTCCAGCAGTTCCGGCACCCCGGTGCCCTTCTTGGCCGAGATGAGCGAATGCAGCACGGTGCCGCCGAACTCCTCGAGCACCACGCTGTGCTGGAGCAGGTCCTGCTTCACCTTGGCCACGTTCGCCGCAGGCAGGTCGATCTTGTTGATCGCCACCACCATCGGCACGCCGGCATTCTTGGCATGCGAGATGGCCTCGATCGTCTGCGGCATGACCTGGTCGTCGGCGGCGATGACGAGGACCACGATGTCGGTCACCTGCGCACCGCGGGCACGCATGGCCGTGAAGGCCTGGTGGCCCGGCGTGTCGAGGAAGGTGATCGACTTGCCACCCATCTCGATGTGGTACGCGCCGATGTGCTGCGTGATGCCGCCCGCCTCGCCCGCCACGACGTTGGCCTTGCGGATGTAGTCGAGCAGCGACGTCTTGCCGTGGTCCACGTGACCCATGATGGTGACGACCGGCGGACGCGGGGTGAGGGTTCCCTCTTCCTCCTCCTCCGGCTCCTCGACCTCGGCGAGATACTCCTCTTCGCGGACGGCCTGGAAGCCGAACTCGGAGGCGATCAACTCGATCTGGTCGAAGTCCAACCGCTGGTTCACCGTGACCATCAGGCCGAGTTCCTTGAAGGCGAACGCCACGATCTGGTTGGCGGGCACCTTCATCGCCTCGGCGAGCTCGCTCACCGAGATGAACTCGTTGACGCGGATGATCGTCTTCTCGCGCTCCTTCTCCTCGGCGGCCCGCGACGCGATGATGTCGCGGTACGACGGCTCGTCCGAGCGGATCTTGCGCCGCGGCGCCGGACCCTTCATGCCATGCAGGGTCTTGAGGATGTTGGCGTTCACCGCATCCTGGTCGACGAAGCTCTTCTTCCCCTTCTTGCCGGGACCCTTCTTGCGGCCTCCACCGGGCGCGGCATCAGGGCCGAACGTGCGCGGCGCCGTGCTGCCGGCGTTGCCGGGCTGACCCGGCACCGGACCACGACCCTGCGGCGGCGAGCTGGACGAGAAGACGGGGCGCGGACGCCCACCGGGGCCACTGCCCTGTCCCTGGCCCTGACCGCCACGCGGTCCCTGGCCACCGGTGCTCGGCGCGGGCCGCTGGACGCGGGGCGGAATGAACGGCTTGGCCGGACCACCCGGGCTGCTGCTGGCCGCCGGAATCGGCGAGGACGGGCGTGAGGGCTGCGGACGCGGCGGCATCGGGGGCAGCGGCGGCCGCACGGCCACTGGCTCCGCCGGGGCTGCAGGCTCGCTCGGCGCACTCGGTGCACTCGGGGCGGCATCCACGGGCGCGGTCGGCGACGTCGGCGCTTCGACCGGGGCCGCGGCAACCACCTCGGCAGGCGGCGCCTCCGGCTCCGGCGGGGCCGGCGGCAGATCCTTGAAGAGCAGCTTGGCGCGCTCTTCCAGCGAGAGCATCGGCTTGGCCTCGACGACGGGCACCTCGAGGTGCAACGGCTCGAGGTCGAACCCTCCGCGCGCGGCTTCCTCTTCGGCCTCGACGGCGGCCTTGGCCTCGGCCTCGGCGACCTCGGCGGCGGTGCGGCGACGGCGAACCGGCTTGCCATCGGCGGGCGCCACCACAGGCGCGGCCTCAGCCACCTTGCGCCGCCCCTTCTTGGGGGCCGGTGCCTCGGCAGCCTTCCGCTTCTCACGCTCCCAGCGAACTCGCGCGGCCGCGACCTGGTCCGGCTCGAGAGCCGACAGGTGACTGCGCACGAAGATGTTCATCTCGCGCAGCATCCCCATCACCTGTTCCACCGGCACGCCGAATTCAGCGGCGAGGTCGTGCACTCTGCTCTTGACCACTCACTACCCTCCGTCAGGTCCTGTCACGGGTCGCGGTCACGGCGAGGATTCCCGCCGCCAGCGCCCGATCCTGCACACCCACCACCATCGTCGCGGGGCGACCAAGTCGCTCCCCAAGCGCGTCGGCCGAGGGACCCTCGACCACCGTGACGCCGATGCCCTTTGCCAAGCGCACCACCTTGTCCTGCACCCGCTGCGTGGCATCCGACGCCACGATCACCAGCAGGCACTCCCGGCGCTGCAACAGCGCGCGGGTGCCATCGACCCCGATGCTCACTCCGCCGCCACGCACCCCGAGGCCGATCAGGCCGAGGAGGCGCGACGTCGCGTCAGGCGGCTGGTGCGCCACCCTCGGGCTCGTCCTCGGTCAACTCGGTGACGAAGCGCAACAGCTCGCCCGCCGACTCGGTGGTCATGCCCGGGATCTTCGCGATGTCCTCGGCCTCGAGGTCGATCACGTCGTTCAGCGTCGTGTAGCCGGCCTGGTCGAGGATCGCGACCAGCTCCGGCGAGAGACCCTCGAGCTGCGCCAACGGCACGCGCGTCTCGGTCTCGTCGTCGCCGGCAGCGAGGCCGAACAACGGCCCTTCGCCACCACGCTCGAGCCACTCGCGGCTCGAGTAGAGATCGATCTTCCAGCCGGTCAGCTCGGAGGCGAGACGGACATTCTGTCCGTTGCGTCCGATGGCGAGCGACAGCTGGTCTTCGTCCACCACGGCCTGGATGGTTTTGGTCGCGGGATCGGAGAAGACCTTGGCCACGCGGGCCGGCGCGAGCGCCAGGCGGGCAAAGCGCTCCGGATCGGGCGACCATGGCACGATGTCGATCCGCTCGCCGCCGAGCTCGTTGACCACGGCCTGCACGCGCGAGCCCTTGAGGCCGACGCAGGCGCCCACGGGATCGATGGCGTCGTCACGCGAGATGACGGCGACCTTGGTCCGGCTGCCGACCTCGCGGGCGATGCCGCGAATCTCGACGATCTGCTGCTGGATCTCGGGCACCTCGAGCTTGAACAGCGCCTTGACGAAGAGCGGATCGCCGCGCGACAGGATGAGGCGCGGCCCCTTCGGCGTCTCCTCGAGGCGCTTCAGCACGGCCCGGATGGTGTCGCCCTGATGGAACTGCTCGCGATGGTTCTGCTCGCGGTACGGGACGATCGCCTCGGCCTCGCGGAACCGGTTGAGCATGATCACGAACTTGCCGCGCTCGACCTGCTGGATCTCGCCCGAGAGGAGCTCGCCGACCTTGTTGGCGAACTCATCGCGGATGCGATTCCGCTCGCCCTCGCGGACGCGCTGGATGATCCGCTGCTTGGCCGCCTGCACCGCGAGCCGCCCGAAGGTCTCGAAGGGCACCTCTTCCTCGAGGACGTCGCCGACCTGGAAGTCGGGATCCTCGAACTGGGCCTCCTCGAGCGTCACTTCGGCGCTGGGGTCTTCGACGACCTCGACGACCTGCCGCAGCCGACTCACGGAGAGCGAGCCCTGGAGCTCGTCCACGTTGAGTTCGAAGCGGACGTTCGGACCGTACTTCTTCATCAGGGCCGCGTGAATGCCGTCGCGAAGCAGGTCGAGCAATTCGGAGCGCTCGAGCTGCTTGGTGTTGGACAGTTCACGGAAGGCCGACAGCATCTCGGCAGACGTCGCCATCACGGTTCTCCTGCTTCCCGGTTGCCTTGCCTGGACCAATCGTGCACGAGGGTCGCTTCCTTGATTGCCTCGAACGCGAGGGTGGCGGTCTCGCCCCCCATGTCCAGCGTCACGTGTGCTGCATCGGGCACCGCCACGATCCGCGCCGTGCGGACCCCGGGCACCCCCATCGCCTTGAGGCGAACATCACGCCCCACGTACCGCTGCCAATGCTCGAGAAAGCGCACCGGCCGTTCGATCCCGGGCGACGACACCTCAAGCTCCCACTGCGGGCCGACCGCGCCGGCCGCCTCGAGCGCCTCTTCAAGCGCGCGCGACACCCGCTGGCAGTCACTGCTCGTGACGCCATGACCGGGCCGCCCGCCACCCGGGACGTCGATCCGGATTCGCACCACCCGCCGGGAGGACGATCCACCAACCCGCACATCCACCAATTCGAAGCCGAGCGAGGCGATCGTCGCGCGCAAGGCATCGGGGGTGAGAAGGGGTGGCGTCACCTGCGCATCCGACAGTTGGGGGTAAAGAAAAAATGTCGGGGGAAACCCGACACATCGCCGACCGCACGAAAGTCCCCCCAGCACCCAAAAATACCCTTCCGAAGGGGATTACGGCAAGGGGAGCCGGTCCGGGGCGCCGCTATGGTGCGGTCGGGACCAAACCCAGATAGGCCACCATCCTCCCGTCGCGTCCGCCACTTCCCCGATGGGAGAAAAAGGCGTCCCGCCGCGCCGAGGAGCAGAGCCCGCTGGCGGTGGCTTCTGCGAGCCCCAACCGGGCGGCCTGCTCCAGCAGGATCTCCCGCAGGTCGAGGTGCCAGGGGCCTGGTCCGTCCACCTGCCGACCCACCCCGGTCATGACCTCGGCCCCGACTTCGTAGCAGGGACCCGAGATGGCCACCCCGGCGTGGAGTACCACCTCGTCCGGGGAGACGTCGGCTTCCCGAGCGAGGAGGGCCAGGCCGTTGGCCACGATCCCGGCGGCCGTACCGCGCCAGCCGGCATGGAGCATGGCGATGGCCCCCTTGGTGGGTGCGACCAGATAGACCGGGACGCAGTCGGCCACGGTGACCAGGAGCAGGAGGCCTGGGGTCCGGGTGGCGTGGCCGTCCGCTCCCTCATGGATGGTCCATCCGCCCGGCGCGTCCCGATGCCAGAGGACGCGTCCACCGTGCACCTGGTGCGCCATGACGGCCGAGGGGCACTCGGGCAACGCCGCACGGAAGGTCCGCCACCGCCCCATCACGGTGCCGACCGGTTGCTCCGTCCAGAGGCCGAGGTCGAAGGGGTGGGCCGGGTCCTCACCGCGACCAGTGACGCCGGCAACCACCCCGAACCGCTCGCGCCACCCCGGCACCTCCCAGAGCGGGACGGTGCCGGGAAGGCGGAGCTCATCAACCCTCGACACGCTCGAGGTCGGCGCCGAGGGCGATCAGCCGCTTGTCGATGTTCTCGTATCCGCGCTCGACCTGCCCGATGTTGTGGATCGCACTCTCGCCATCGGCGGCGAGGGCGGCGAGCACCATCGCCATGCCGGCGCGGATGTCGGGCGATTCCACCTTGCCGCCGCGAAGTGGCGAGGGGCCACTGATGACGGCACGGTGCGGATCGCAGAGCACGATGCGCGCGCCCATGCCGATCAGCTTGTCCACGAAGAAGAGCCGCGACTCGAACATCTTCTCGTGGATGAGCACCATGCCCTCACACTGCGTCGCGGCGACAATGGCGATCGACATCACGTCGGCCGGGAACGCGGGCCACGGTCCATCCTCGAGCTTGGGGACGTGGCCGCCGAGGTCGGGGCGGACACGACGCTCCTGCCCGGCATCCACGATCAGCTTGTCGCCTTCCAGGCGCGGTGCGATGCCAAGCCGCTCGAAGCCGAGCAGCATGGAGCGGAGGTCATCGGGGCGCACGCCGTCGATGGTGATCTGCCCATTGGTCACCGCGGCCAGGCCAATGAACGAGCCGATTTCGATGTGGTCCGGACCGATGGTGTAGTCGCAGCCGCCCAAGGGCTTGCCACCCTCGATGACGTAGGTGTTGCTGCCGATCCCCTCGATGTGCGCGCCCATGGCCACCAGCACGCGTGCCGTGTCCTGCACGTGCGGCTCGGCCGCCGCGTTGCGGAGCACGGTCCGTCCCTTGGCCATCACGGCCGCCATCAGCGCGTTCTCGGTGCCGGTGACGCTCGGCTCGTCGAGGAAGATGTCGGCCCCGACCAGCTGCTTGGCCTCGATCTCGAAGCGATCGCCGACGGTCACCAAGGCCCCGAGCCGTTCGAGCGCCAGGAAGTGGGTGTCCACGCGACGCCGTCCGATGACGTCTCCACCCGGCGGTGGCAAGGTGACCGATCCGAATCGGGCCAACAATGGCCCCGCGAGCAGGATCGAGGCGCGGATCCGGGTGCAGAGAACCGGATCGAGCGGCTTCGGCTTGACGGGCCTGGCGTCGATGGTCACGGCGTTGGGCCCGGTCCACGAGACCATCGCACCGAGATCGGCGATCAGCTCGAGCAGCGTCTCGACATCGCGGATGCGAGGAATGTTGCCGAGGTGCACCGGCCCGTCCGCGAGGAGCGTGGCAGCGATGACGGGGAGGGCGGCGTTCTTGTTGCCGGCGGGGCGGATGGTCCCGGAGAGGGGACGACCACCGCGAATGATGAATCGGGGAGCCATGCGCAAAGCTCGCCCGAGGACCCGGACGCCGCAAGCGGCACGGCGGCGGCGCATTAGATTTCCACTTGCTTGTTCTCCCGACTGGAGCGTACTGCATGCCCACATGGGTCGGACCAACTGTCGCCATCTCCCTGCTCGTGATCGCGCTCTGCGTCCTCGGCATCGTGCTCGGAGCCATCATCGCGTTGCGTGAGGGAATCGAGCGCGGGGAATCGCTGGCGCGGGAAGTCGGCGAGCTGCGTCGCGAGCTCGCCCCCGCCCTGCAGGCCTTGGGGCGCCTGGGGAAGGAGGGCGCCGAGATCGCCGACCTCGCCAAGGAAGAGGTGCGCGAGATGGTCTATTCGGCGCGCCGCCTGCGCAAGGACGTCGAGAAGGGGATCACGCGGACCCGGCGACGCCTCGCCGACTTCGAGGCCGTGGTGGACGTGGTCCAGGACGAGTTCGAGGAGACGGCGCTCGACGTCACCAGCGCCCTCCACACCGTTCGCACCGGGGGCGGGATGCTCGGCCAGTTGCGCCGGCTGATCATCGCCCCCCGTCGCGGCCGAGGCCGCCGATGAGGTTCGCCGTGGCGTTCGCGCTGGTTGCGATCGCCGCCCTCGTCCTTCCGGACTCGCTCCATGCGTGGACTCCTGGCACGCACGTGGTCCTCGGCGAACGGATCCTTTCCTCGCTGTCGCTGCTGCCGGCCGCGGTGGCGGATCTGTTGCGCGCCTTTCCCTACGATTTCCTCTACGGCAACATTGCCGCCGACACCACGATGGCGAAGAAGTTCGCGCCCTCGGATCGGCATTGTCACGCGTGGCATGTCGGCCAGGAAGTTCGGGATCTCGCGGACAGCGACGCGCTGCACGCCTTCGGCCTTGGCTATCTCTCGCACCTCGCCGCCGACGTGGTCGCGCACAACCATTACGTGCCACGGCAGCTCGTCGTCACCAGCAGCACCCGTTCGATGGGCCACACCTACTGGGAGAGTCGAGCCGAGTCGGTGCTGGGCGATGCCGTGCCCCGGGCTGCACGCGAACTGATCCGCCTCGACCATCGGGCCGCCGACCAGCACCTCGAGCGGATCCTCTCGCCGACCATCTTCTCGGTCGCGACCAATCGGCGGCTCTTTCGCGGCATGGTGCGCGTGGCCGACTCGCGGCCCTGGCAGCTGGGCATGCAAGTGGCCACCGACCAGAGCCGGTGGGAGCTGACCGAGGAGTTGGTCGGGGCGCACCTCGACCAGGCCACGGCCAATATCCGCGAGGTGCTGTCGCGCGAGACCGCCGATGTCCTGCGACTCGACCCGAACGGCGAGGGCGCGATCCTCCGGAGCAAGGATGTCCGCCGTCAGGCGCTCACGGGGCGCGGTCGGCGCGACCGCGAATGGCTCACGGCGATCGCCGATGCCTCGTTTGGCCTGCCCGAACTGCCGCCGCTGCCCTCCCCGATGCCAAGCGACCTGCCACCGCCGCCGAGCGCCAACGGCTGATCAGCGGCGCAGCGCGGCGATCCCCTCCAGCACTCGATCGATCTCTGCCGGCGTGGTGTAGCAGGCGGCGCCGATCCGGACCATCCCCTCGTCGGCGACGCCCAATCGCTGCGCCACCGTGCTGGCGTAGAAGTCGCCATGCGAGACGAAGCACCCCGCGTCGGCGAGCGATCGCGTCACCGCTTCCGAAGAGTGCCCGTCCAGGGTGAAGGCCACCGTGGCCGTCCGCGGCCGGCCCGGTCCGAGTCCGAACCGACGCACCCCGGCGATCTGCCCCAGCCCCTCCCACAACTGCGCGAAGAGCTCGCGTTCGCGGCGATGGAGCAGGTCGTAGCTCCGAACCAACTGCGAGCGGAGGTTCCCTTCCCCACCGCCGAGCCCGGCGATCCAGCGCACGGCCGCGGCCGCCCCGATGATCCCTTCGTGGTTCTGCGTCCCGGTCTCGAGTCGCTCAGGCGCCGTGTCAGGCGCCGGCTCGAGCTTCGGCACGTCGAGCGAGGAGAGCAGCGGATGGCGACCCCAGAGGACGCCGACATGCGGTCCGTAGAACTTGTAGGCGCTGCAGACGAAGAAGTCGGCGCCGACGGACTTGGGATCGGGGAGGTGGTGCGGCGAGAGGTGGACGCCATCCACGTACACGAGCGCGCCGGCATTCTTGGCGAGGCGCGCCGCGGCGGCCACGTCACTGATGGTGCCAAGCGCGTTGGAGGCAGCACCGATCGCCAGCAATCGCGTCCGCGACGTCAGCAGTTCGGGGAGGAGGTCGAGTCGGAGTTGCCAGCTCTCCAGATCGAGCGGCAGCATCTTGAGCACCAAGCCGCGTTCCTTGGCCACGGCCTGCCATGGCGCGAGGTTGGCGTGGTGATCGAGTTCGGTGACGATGATTTCGTCGCCCGCCTGCCAGCCGCGCGCGAGCGCACGCGCGACATGGAAGGTGATCGTCGTCATGTTGTTGCCGAAAACCACCTCGTTCTCGGCACCACCGAAGAATGCCGCGTAGGTCCGCCGTGCCTCGAGGAGCAGCGCATCGGTTTCGACCGAGGTCGGATACGCCCAGTGGGTGTTGGCATTGTGGTGCAGCAGGTAGTCCCGCATCGCATCGGCCACGGCCAGCGGCACCTGGGTGCCGCCGGGCCCATCGAAGTAGGCGACCGGGTGCCCTCCGTGCTGCCGCTCCAACGCGGGAAAGTCGGCGCGAATCGCGTCCACCGTCCGGGCCGCGCTCATTCGGCCAACTTCGCGGCGAGGATCGGGTGGATCCCCTTCGGGTCGGCCTTCCCCTGGCTGCGCTTCATGACCTGCCCCACGAAGAACCCGGTGAGTTTGGTGTCGCCACCCTTGTAGCGCGCCACTTCGTCCGGGTGCGCCGCGAGCACCTCGGCCACCCATCCCTCCAACGCCCCACTGTCACGCACCTGCACGAGACCGAGACGATCGGCGAGGGCGCGAGGCGACTCGTCGGAGTTCGCCAGCTCCCCGAAGATGCGCTTCGCGGCCTGCAACGAGACCGTCCCGTCCGTCACGATGGCCACCAGGGCGGCGAGCCGCTCCGGCGCCACGGTGAAGTGCCCCTGCTCGTTCCATCCGCCCATCGCCTCGCCGAGCACCCAATTCGAAGCGGTCTTGGGATCGACGCCAGCCGCAACAACGGCCTCGAAGTAGGCCGCGACCGCAGGCTCCTGGATCAGCGTGCGCGCGTCGTACTCGGGCAGCCCGAGCACATCGTGGTAGCGGGTGCGTCGCGCGGCCGGCAGTTCGGGAAGCGCCGCGCGTTGCGCCGCAATCCAGGCCGCGTCGAGCACCAGCGGCGGCAGGTCGGGATCGGGGAAGTAGCGGTAGTCGTGACTGTCCTCCTTGGACCGCAGCGGCTTCACCTCGCCGGTCGCGGCATTGAAGGTCAGCGTGACCTGGGTGACGCGTTCGCCGCGCTCCAGCATGGCGATCTGCCGCGTGCGCTCCGCCTCGAGGGCCCGTTCGACGTTGGCGAACGAGTTCATGTTCTTGACCTCGGTCTTGGTCCCGAGGGGATCGCCGGGCCGCCGGACGGAGAGGTTCGCATCCACCCGGAGGGAGCCCTTCTCCATCGAGCACTCGCTGACGCCGGCGTAGATGAGCAGCTGCCGCACCGTGGTGAGGTACGCGCGCGCCTCGCCCGGCGAACGCATGTCGGGACCGCTGACGATCTCGGCCAGCGGCGTCCCAGCGCGGTTCAGGTCCACCGCCGTGAGCCCCGGCAACCGGTCGTGCAACGACTTGCCGGCGTCCTCTTCGAGGTGCAGGCGAGTGATGCTGATCTCGATCGGGCCGCGCTCGGGCGACTCGATCAGCACCGCGCCATGCTCGGCGAGCGGCTTGTCGAACTGCGAGATCTGGTAGCCCTTCGGCAGGTCGGGATAGAAGTAGTTCTTGCGCGCGAAGACGCTCCGCTCGCGAATCTGGCAGCCGAGCGCGAGTGCGCCGAGCGTGCCCAGTCGCACCGCCTCGGCGTTGAGCGTGGGCAGCGCCCCGGGCAGTCCGAGGCAGACCGGGCAGACGTTGGTGTTGGGCGCCTCCCCGTAGGTGGTGGCGCAGCCGCAGAACATCTTGGAGCGGGTCGCCGGCTGGACGTGAATCTCCAGTCCGATCACGGTTTCCCAGGTCATGCGCGCACCTCCGCGACGGCATCGATGGTCCGCTCGAGCAACCCCGCCACCGCGAGCATGCGGCTCTCGTCGAAGTCACGCGCAATCAGCTGTCCACCGATCGGCAGCCCCTGATCGCGTCCGACGGGGAGAGACATCGCGGGCACCCCGGCGAGCGACGCCGGCGCCACGAAGACGTCGGCGAGGTACATCTGCACCGGATCGGTGGTCTTCTCGCCGGCCTTGAAGGCCGGCGTGGGGGTGGTGGGCGTGAAGAGCAGATCGACGCCGTCGGCGAAGACGCGCGCGAAGTCGTCGGCGATGAGCTTCCGCACCGCCTGGGCGCGCACGTAGTACTGATCGGCATAGCCGGCACTCAGCACAAAGGTGCCCACCAGAATCCGGCGGCGCACTTCCGGGCCGAATCCCTCGCCCCGCGTGGCCTGATAGAGCGCGCGCACGTCGGCACCGCTGCCCACGTGACGGGGGCCATAGCGCACGCCGTCAAATCGCGCGAGGTTGGCGGCTGCCTCGGCGGGGTTGACGATGTAGTACGTCGGGACCGCGTATCGGGTGTGGGGCAACGACACCTCGCGGATCGTCGCGCCCAATTCCTTCATGGCGGCAATCGCGCGGTCGCAGCCGGCGCGGATGCCGGGGTCGAGGTCCGCCGGGAAGTACTCCCGCGGCAGCCCGACCACCACGCCGCGCAGGTCGGCTCGCGGGACCGGCATCTGCATGGCCGGCTCCGCCCGCGTCGTCGAGTCGCGCGGATCATGGCCCGACATCACGGCGAGCACCCGGGCGGCATCGTCCACGGTGCGACCGAAGACGGAGATGCAATCGAGTGACGAACCGAACGCCACGAGGCCGAATCGCGACACCCGTGCGTAGCTCGGCTTCACGCCGACGATGCCACAGAAGGCGGCCGGCTGGCGGACCGAACCGCCCGTCTCCGAGCCGAGGGCGGCCGGGACCACGCCCGCAGCAACGAGCACAGCGGAGCCGCCGCTGGATCCGCCGGGGACACGCGAGTGGTCGAGCGGATGAAGCACCCGACCGTAGGCCGAGTTCTCGGTGGACGAGCCCATCGCGAACTCGTCGAGGTTGGCCTTGCCCGCGACCAATGCCCCGGCGGCGCGCAGCCGCGAGATGACGGTGGCCTCGTAGGGCGAGGTGTAGCCGGCGAGGATCTTCGAGGCGCAGGTGGTCGGCTCGTCGGTCGTGACGATGTTGTCCTTGACGGCGATCGCCATGCCGCTGAGCGGCCCATCCGGCGTGACGCTCAGCCGTGCCGCCTCACGATCGAGCACCGCCTGCGACCAGTGGAGCGTGGCATTGAGTGGAGCGGCCTCGGCAAACCGGCGGCCGGTCTCCACGGCGAGATCGTGCGCGCTCATTCTTCGGCCATCCCGCCGAGCTTCGGCACGACGAAGAAACCGTCGATGAACACGGGCGCGATGGCCTCCGGCCCATGGGCCATCGGGATCGGATTCACCACATCCTCGCGGAGCGTCAGTCGCTCCGGGCCGACGGCCACGGCCGAGGATTCCGGCGGCAGGGTGACTTCGCTCAGCTGCTCCACGAAGGTGACGATCCCCTCGAGTTGCGTGGCGAGCAGCGGCAGGTCGGCCTCCGCCACGGCCAACTCCGCCAGTCGTGCCACATGTCGTACTTCCGCTTCACCGATCTTCATGCACTCTCCCAGTCGCGCTCGAGGCCCGCAAAGGCGACGAGCAGTTGCTTGGTGCCAATCTCGGGATCGTCGAAGGCCACCGAGACCTTGAGATCCTTCCCGCCGCCACTCAGTCCCAGGATCGCGCCGCTGCCGAAGCGACGGTGGCGAACCCGCTCGCCCTTCACGTAGCGCGGCGCGTCCTGGTTGTCGCTCGCGGGCGGTGCGTCCACCGGGGCTGGCTCATCCCAGACCCCCTTGGGCTTGGCGGGTGTGGCCGGACTCGCGCCGCCCGACGACCGCCACTTGGTCCCGCCGCCGGATGTACCGGCCGAGCGACCGCCGCCCCATCCCGAACTCGACCCCCACGAACCCTGCCCGAGTGCGGTACCAACCGCAAAGGAGGTCCGCTTCTCCTCCACCAGCTCGGGCGGCAGCTCCTTGAGAAAGCGCGACGCCATGGCGGGGCGCAACTCGCCCCCGCGACGTCGCGCGCGGGCCCAGGTCATCAGCAGGGCGTCGCGCGCCCGGGTGATCCCGACGTAGCAGAGGCGACGCTCTTCGTCGAGCCCGTCCACCGACTCCAGGGCACGGCCCGAGGGGAAGAGACCATCCTCCATCCCGGCGAGCACCACCACCGGCCACTCGAGCCCCTTCGCGGTGTGCAGCGTCATCAGGGTGACGCCGTCCTCGCGGCCTGCGGTGGTATCCACGGCCGACATCAGGGCGGCTTCGGTGAGGAAGCGCTGCAGCGGCGTGCCGGGTTCGTCGCTCTCGCTGATGACCTCCGACCACTCGGCCGCGCCAGCCACCATCGCGCGCACGTTGTCCCACCGGTCGGCCCCTTCGGGGCCCTCGGCCAGCAGCAGCTTCTCGTAGTCGAGGACACGCAGCAGCTCTTCCATCACCAGCACCGGCGCCGATTCACCGACCCGCGCGCGGACGTCGTTGACCTGCGCGGCAAAGCCGGCGAGTGCGGCGCGGAGGTTCGGCCGCAGCTCGGTGGCCATCTCGGCGCGCTCGGCTGTGGCGAGCATCGAGAGGTTCCACTGCCGCGCCTGTTCGGCGAGGATGGTCAGCGAGGAGTCGCCTACGCCACGCCGCGGCACGCCGACGGCGCGAATGAAGGCCTCGTCGTCGGACGGATTGGCGATCAAGCGCAGGTAGGCCAGCAGGTCCTTCACTTCGCGCCGATCATAGAACGAGATCGAGCCGACAATGCGGTACGGCACGCCGGCGCGACGGAGCGCCTCTTCCAGCGCGCGCGACTGCGCGTTGGTCCGGTAGAGGATGGCGCACTCGACGTGCAATGCCCCGCCCTGCACCCGGCGCTGCAATTCACGAGCGATCCACTCGGCCTCATCGCGCTCGTCGGCCGCCGCGAGCACCACGATCGATTCGCCACCGGGGCGCACGGTGCGGAGCGTCTTGCCGAGTCGGCCGCGGTTGCGCACGATCACCGCGTTGGCCGCGTCGAGGATCGGCTTGGTCGAGCGATAGTTCTCCTCGAGCTTGACCAGCACGGCGTCACCGAAGTCCTGCTGCAACGACTGCATGTTGCGCACGTCGGCACCACGCCATCCGTAGATGCTCTGGTCGTCGTCGCCCACGGCGAAGACGTTGCGATGACCGGCGCCGAGCAGCTTGATCAGCTCGTACTGCACCTTGTTGGTGTCCTGGAACTCGTCCACCAGCAGGAAGTCGAAGCGGCGCCGCCACCGCTCGAGAACATCCGGATGCTCACGGAAGAGTGTCAGCGGGTGCAGGATGAGGTCGTCGAAGTCCATCGCGTTGGCCAGCTTCAGCGCCCGCTGCATCGCGACGTACACGTCGGCCGCGACCCGGATCGCCGGATCGTGGGGCGCGCTGCGTTCGAGTTCCTGCGCGGTCTGCATCGCGTTCTTCGCGCCCGAGATCAGGTTCTGCACCAGCTTGGGCGGATAGAGCTTGACTGGGTGGTTGCGCTCGTCCATCAGGCGGCGGATGAGCGAGAGCTGGTCGTCCTGGTCGTAGATGGAGAAGTCGCGCGAGAAACCGAGGCGATCGCCCTCGCGCCGAAGGAGGCGCGCGGAGAGCGAGTGGAAGGTGCCGATCCAGAGTCCGGTGGCGTCACGCTCCAGCAGGTCGCTGATGCGGTGCTTCATCTCGCCGGCGGCCTTGTTGGTGAAGGTCACCGCGAAGATGCGCTCCGGCGGGACGCCGTGCGACTCGATGAGGGAGGCGATGCGCGCTGTCAGCACGCGCGTCTTGCCCGAGCCTGCGCCCGCGAGCACCAGGATCGGACCGGTGACATGTTCGGCGGCGCGACGCTGTGCCGGGTTGAGCCCGCGCAGGAGATCCTTGCCGGTGCTCACGTCTGGGGGATCGCCAGGGGAAAACGCATCACGAAGGTGGTTCCGAGGTCAGTGGGTTCCAGTGCGAGCACCCCCTGATGGGCGTCCTCGATGACACGACGCGCGAGGGCGAGACCGATGCCCCATCCCCCCCGCTTGGTGGTGATGCCCGGCTCGAAAATGGTCCGCCGCAGCTCGCGCGGGACCCCCGGGCCGTCATCAATCACGCGCAACACCGCCTGCGTGCCGTCCACTTCGGCGGCAAGGGTGATCGTTCCGCCGCGCCCCTGCAGCGCGTCGATGGCATTCTTCACCATCGCCTCAAGTGCCCATTCGAGCAGCACCGGATCGCCGGAGACCACGGGACCGGCACTCGGCGCCCGCACCGCGAGCGCGATCGGGTTGGCGTGGCGCGGCAACCGAGGCTGAAAATAGCCGGCCACGCGCTCGGCGAGCGCTCCCAATGCCACCGGGTCACGCCGCGCCGGGTTGCCGATCCGCTCGAAGCGCTGCGCGACGCGCTGCAGCCGGTCGGCATCGGCGTCCAGGAACTCGGCCACCTTCTCGGGAGGCAGGCCGGCGGTGCGAAGCTGCTCGATCCACCCCTGCAGCGACGTGAGCGGCGTCCCCATCTGGTGCGCGGCTTCCCGGGCCATCGCCACCCAGAGGCGGTCACGCTGGGCGGTCGTGGCATTGCGGTACGCGAGCACGGCGACCGCCACCATCACGATCAGGGTCAGTCCCTGCAGGATGCCCAGCGTGAAGAGCATCCGCGTGGCAGGGACGGGGCCGAAGTGCAGCACGCCGAAGCCCGGGGTGACGATCGGTGGGTTGATCGCATCAAGCTCGGCGACGTAGGCCACGACTCTCGGATCGTCGAGCGGCGCCTCGAACGGGAGATTCGCCGCGAACTGCACCCGCCCGGCGCTGTCCGTCTGCACGAGCGGGATGCCGAGGTCACGCACCCGCGCGCCGAGATCGAGCAGCGCCGCCGCGCCGCCGCCCGGATCGGGATCGCTGAGGCCGCGAAAGACCACGGAGTAGAGCTGGGAGGAGGTGCGCGCCTCGTCGCGGAAGTGCCGCGCGACGAGCAGGGAGACCCCGAGCGACAGGCCGGCGAGCAGCGCGACGAGGAGCACGGCCGCGCCAGGGGCGAGGCGGCTGAGGCGCCCCTTACGCGCGCGGGACGAGACGATCGGTCCCGACATAGGGGACCAGCGCGGCAGGCAGCACGACGGAGCCGTCGGCCTGCTGGCCGTTCTCCAGCAGGGCGATGATGGTGCGCGGGAAGGCCACACCGGACGCATTCAACGTGTGGACGAACTCGGGCTTGGCGCCGGGGGCGGGGCGGAAGCGGATGTTGGCCCGCCGCGCCTGGAAATCCTCGAACGTCGACGCACTGGAGGCCTCGAGCCAGTTCCCCACCCCGGGCGCCCAGACCTCGAGGTCGAAGGTGCACGCCGACGCGAAGCCGGTGTCGCCGGCCGCGAGCGCCAGCACCCGGTAGGGAATCTCGAGGCGCTGCAACACGGCCTCGGCATGACCGGTCAGCAGCGCGTGTTCACGCGCACTCTCCTCCGGTCGCACCAGGCGGACCAGCTCGACCTTGTCGAACTGGTGCACGCGAATCAGGCCGCGGGTGTCCTTGCCGTGCGCGCCGGCTTCGCGGCGGAAGCACGGCGTGTAGGCCGTCATCGCGATCGGCAGATCGGCCGCGTCGAGGATCTCGTCGCGGTAGATGTTGGTGACCGGCACTTCCGACGTCGGGATCAGGAAGAGATCGTCGGCACTCGCGTGATAGAGATCGTCCTCGAACTTGGGCAGCTGCCCCGTGGCGGTGAGCGAGGCCCGATTCACGACGTACGGCGGCTGCACCTCGAGGTAGCCATGCTCGGCGGTGTGGAGGTCGAGCATGAACGAGGCGAGGCCGCGCACCAGTCGGGCGCCCGGTCCGGTGAAGAGCGGGAAGCCCGAACCGGCCACCTTGGTGCCCCGCGGGAGATCGAAGAGTCCGAGGCTCTGGCCGATCTCCCAGTGCGGGCGCGGCGTGAAGGCGAAGTCACGCGGCGTCCCCCAGCTGCGCACCACCCGATTCGACTCGACGCCGCCATCCGGGACCTCGGGCAGCACGAGGTTCGGCACGTTCAGCAGGTGAACCTCGAGCAGCGCTTCGACGTCGCGGAGATCCGCCTCGAGTCCGCGCACCGCTTCGCCCGAGGCCTTCAACGTGGCCAGCAGGGCGTCCGCCGGCTGCTGGGCCCGCTTCAGGCGCGAGACCTCCTCGGTCTGCGCGTTGCGCTCCGCCTGGAGCCGTTCGACCTGGGTCACCAAGGCGCGCCGCCGCGCATCGAGCTCGATCACGCGATCGAGTTGCTCGAGGGCGAAGCCATCCTGGCGGCGCGCCACGGCGGCGCGGACGGCGTCAGGATCGGTGCGAAGGCGACGGAGATCGATCATGGCATCAATTCCGGGAGATGCCGGGCTCGAGGTTCCGATAGCCGCAGTTGACATTGGCAAGCACCTTGAGGGCCACGGTCTTGGCGACCTGGTCGAAGCTGAGCACCTGCAGCTTGGCGTACTGCGGCACCCCCAGGTAGCAGGTGGCGCGCGAGCGACCGGCGATGACATCCCCCACCGCGATCGGCACGGTGTCGGTCTGGTTCCAGCCGTTCGTCGGGCCTTCCTTGAGATCATCGAAGGCGGTGGTCACCTTCTGCAGCGCCGGATTGGTGCTGCCACCGCCACTCAACCCGAGGGCCGAGAGAGGCAGGAGCGAGGGGCCCTTGCCAGGGAGGATGTCGTAGGCGAAGTCGAACGACGAGGATTGGTCGGTGCGCACCGTGATCCCGGCGGTGATCGAGTACGCGGCGGGCACGGTGAGGGCGGCCCCGTTGAGGGCCCCCAGCGTGATGGTGTCCACGACGTTGGAGGACGCCGCGTCCCCCAGCTGGGAATCGGAGCACGCCGAGGTGGCGAGCAGGGCCGCTGCGAGCATCAGGCGAGGGGTCATGCGAGAAGGTTAGACCGCTCCGGGGAACGCGGCAACCCACGATCATTGCTTGACTTCGCCGCCTTGGCCGACCTAGCTTCGCGCGGTACCCTCCCACCTCGGAGTCCGCGCGTGAGCACCCCCCTTCGCACCATCCTGCAGGCCCTCGTTGACCGTCCAGAAGTGGCCGGTGCGGTGGTCGTCAGCGACGAGGGATTGGTGGTCGAGGCGGCCCTCCCTCCCGCGATGGACCGCGATGCGGTGGCCGCCCTCGCTGCGACGGCCCTCCGGACCCTCGGCGGATTGACCCAGTCCGCAGGGCTGGGCGACCCGGTGCAGGTGGTGGTGGACGCCCCGGGTGGCGTGCTCGCCGTCCAGCGCCTCGCGGGGAGTGCCTCGCTCGTGGTGTTCGCCGCGGACGCCGGCGACCTGGGAGCCCTCCTCTACGAGTTGCGGCGGCACGGTCCCGCGCTCGCACCGTTGGTCTAGGGGGCCGCGATGCAATGGGCCGTCCTCCTCGCCGGTGGGTCGGGAACCCGGTTCTGGCCGCTCTCCTCGCCGAATCGCCCCAAGCAGCTCCTCCCGCTGGCTGGGCCGCGCTCCAGCGCGGAGGAGGCGGTGGACCGCCTCGCGGGCTTCATCCCGCCCGAGCGGATCCTGATCGTCACCGGGCAATCCCTCGCCGCGGCACTCCAGGCCAAGCTGCCGGTCCCCACCGCGAACTACCTGATCGAGCCGCGGGCGGCCTCGACCGGACCGGCACTGGTGTGGGCCACGCTCGAGGCGGCCCGCCGCGATCCGGAGGCCGAGGTGATCTCGATGCACGCCGACTGGAGCATCCGCGATGCGGCGGCCTTCGTGGCCACGGCGGCCACCGCGCTCGATACCGCGCGCCGGCATGGTCGACTGGTCACGGTGGGCATCGTCCCGTCGCGTCCCGAAACCGGCTTCGGCTACATCGTCCCGGGCGCCCGGCTCGACGGCGCGGCGCAAGCTGTTGACCGCTTCATCGAGAAGCCGAACGCCGCGACCGCCCTGGACCTGATGGCCGACGGCGCGCTCTGGAACAGCGGCCTCTTTGCCTGGCGCGCCACGGATCTCCGGCGCGAAGTCGAACTGCACACCGACGAAATCGCCCCGTGGCTCGCGCCACTCGACCAGGGCGACGTGGCAGGATTCTTCGCCGGCGTTCGCGAGGTCTCGATCGACGTCGGCGTGTTCGAACGCTCGGCCGCCGTGGCGGTGGTCCCCGGCGATTTCTCCTGGGACGACATCGGCACCTGGGAGGCGATGGCGCGCGTGCGCACCCGTGATCGCCACGGCAACGTGATCCATGGTCCGGTCACGTTGGTGGATTGCGCCGACTGCATCGTCTGGAACGACGGCCCCCCGATGGTCCTCAGCGGCGTCCGCGACCTGGTCGTGGTGCACGCGAACAACCGGACGCTGGTACTCGACCGCTCCCGCGCGCCGGCCCTCAAGCAAACCCTCGACGCCCTCCCTCCCGAGGTGCGTGAACTGGAGTGACATGAGCTCGCTGTATCTGCTCGACCCGACCACCCCCGGCGCGGCCTGGGCCCCGTACACCGGCAGCACCCCGTTCGGCGACCTGCGCGCCGGGGCGTGGCGCCTGCGCGAGCGCTGGAGCCGCGCGCTTGGCGCGTCGGTCGCCGGACACATCGCACCGCACGTCACGGGTCCGCGGCCCACCGGGGCGGCGCCGGTGGTCGCGGCGGGCGCGGTGAGCGGGCCGTGCTGGGTCGTGGACAGCACGTTCTCGCCGAAGGTGCCGATGCGGGCCGTCGGAGGCGCCAAGCGGCTCCTCAGCGGCGGCAAGACGGTGGCGTGGCGGCTCGATCCGGGCGAGAGCTGGCAGGGTGCGCACAACGACGGCGACGGGATCGTGATCGAGGGACTCGCGTTGCGCGGGGCCTTCGACCTTCTCGCCGCCCTTGAGCAGCAACTCTTCACCGACCTGCTCGGCGATCTCGACGGCGCGAGCGATCCGATTCCGACCGGCGTGCTGGTCCTCGGGAATCCGGGCGCGATCGCCCTGCGCGGCGCGACGCTCGAGCCCGGCGTGATCCTCGACGCCCGCAAGGGCGCCATCATCCTCGAGCGCGGCGTGGACGTCCGCGCCGGCACGCGCATCGAGGGGCCGGCCCGCGTGGACCACGACACGATGCTGCTGGGCGGCTATCTCCGTCACGTGAGCGTCGGCCCCCATTGCCGACTCCACGGCGAAATCAGCACCTCCAGCTTTGCGGGCTACGCAAACAAGAGTCATGACGGTTTTCTCGGGCACAGCGTGGTGGGCGAGTGGGTCAATCTCGGCGCCGGCACGATCACGTCGAATCTCAAGAACACCTACGGCCCGGTGCGACTCGATGTCGGCACGGCGCGCATCGAGACCGGGCGCACCAACGTCGGGACGCTCTTCGGCGATCACGTGAAGACGGCGATCGGCACACTGCTCCCGACCGGCGCCGTGGTGGGTACGGGCGCCAACCTTTTCGGTCCGCCGCGGGCACCGAAGTATGTCGCTCCGTTCGCGTGGGGCGGTGACACCGAGGAACGGCTCACGGTGGATGCCTTCATCGCCACCGCGTCGCGCATCCTGCCGCGCCGCGAGGTGAAGGTGGACGGCGCCATGGAGGCCTCGCTGCGCGCCCTGCACGGCCGTCTCGCGACCGGCTGAGCCGAGTCGTCCGCGTGACCTCGACCCGCCCTCCCGTGGCCGAGCTGGTCGTCCTCGGCTCCGGCTCCAAGGGCAACGCCTTCGCGCTGGTGCACGAGGGCGCCGTGTTGTTGCTGGAGGCCGGCTACTCACTTCGCGAGATCGATCGGCGCCTCGTGGAGGCGGGCCTCGACGCCGGCGCGCTGGTCGGCATCGCCATCACCCACGAGCATGGCGATCACGCGGCGAGCGCGACCAAGCTCGCGCGCCGACATGATGTCCCCCTCCTCGCTTCGTTCGGGACCTTTCACGCACTGGCACGCGGCGGCGACCCGTGCCATTACCTGCCGATCGGTTCGCGTGGGGTGGCGACGGTGGGACCCTTCGTGGTGGCGGCCTGCCCCACCTCGCACGATGCGGCCGAGCCGATCGCGCTGGCCGTGACGCTGCCGGATGGTACCTCGCTCGGGATGGCGACGGACCTCGGGCGCCCGACCCAGGCGGTGCGACTCTTCCTGCGTGAGCGGCACTGCCTGGTGCTGGAGTCGAACCACGACGAGACGCTCCTCCGCTCCAGCGGCTACCCCGCCGTCGTGCAGGATCGCATCGCCGGCCCGGGCGGACACCTCGCCAACCATGACGCGGCTCGACTCCTCGCGGAACTGCACCACGAGGAGTTGCGCACGGTGGTGCTGGCCCACCTCAGCCAGCGCTGCAACGACCCCGAGACCGCGCGTGCCACCGTTGAACCGGTGCTGCGCGACGCCGGCTTCACCGGCGAGCTGGTGCTGGCGGTCCAGGACGGACCGATGCCGGCCGTGGGCATCCACGCGCCGGTGCAGTCCACGCTCTTCCGCTAGCCCCTCACCCCTCCGCCACCAACTGGGCCCGCAAGGCGGCGAGCGATTCCGCCGACTCGCTCGCGGCCGGAAACGCCAGCGGCAGCTTCCCGAGCGCCTCGATCAGCACCTCCGACACAAAGAGCCGGGCGTTCTTCTTGTCGTCGGCGGGAATCACGTGCCACGGCGCGTGGTCGGTGCTCGTGGCGGCGAGCATCTCCGCATAGGCCGCCTGGTAGGCATCCCAGTGTCCGCGCTCCCGCACGTCGCCGGCGTTGAACTTCCAGTGCTTCTCCGGATCGTCGATACGTTCGAGGAAACGCGTTCGCTGTTCCTCCTTCGACAGGTGCAGGAAGATCTTCACCACCGTGGTGCCGTTGCGCGCCAGGTGCGCCTCGAAGTCGCGAATCGAGGTGAAGCGCTGCGCCCAGATGTCGGGCGCCTGCCGCACGGCATCGGGGAGTGGCTGTCCGGCGAGGATTGATTCGTGCACGCGCACGACCAGCGTCTCCTCGTAGTAGGATCGATTGAACAGTCCGATCCGACCGCGCTCGGGAAGGCAACGCACCGCGCGCCAGAGAAAATCGTGGTCCAGTTCTTCCGCCGACGGGGCCTTGAACGAGAAGACCTGGCACCCCTGCGGATTCACGCCGCTCATCACGTGCTTGATCGCGCCGTCCTTGCCGGCCGCATCCATCGCCTGGAAGATGACGAGGAGCGCGTGTCGATCGTCGGCGTAGAGCAGGTTCTGCAAATGGCGCAGCTGCTTGGTGCGCGCCTTCAGCAGGGTCTCGTACCCCGCCGTGTCGGCGTAGATGTCCTTCACCTTGGTCGGGAGGCGGTCGAGCGACACGGGCGTGTCCGGCGCGACGCGGAACGTCGCGGCCCCCGCGTGCGGCTCACCCTTCGCCATGGAGCACCATGCTGAGTGATTCCACCGGAGCAAACGCCTGCTCGATCACCAGGCGGATGCCGTGGTGTTCAGCGGGCGGAAGGGCCACGATGCGCTTGTAGCCGATCGTGGTGCCGCGGGCGAGGGGCTTCCAGCTGCCGTCGCCGGCCAGGCCCTCTAGGCGCCACGCGGCGACGTGCTGGCCGCGGACAATCTCCTCCTGCAAGGTGACGAAGCCGACGCGGCGCGGCTGCGCCAGCGCGAGTTCGAGCCGGCCGGTGGTTCCCGCCATCTCGCTGGTGCGCATGCGACTCGCAACCTCGATCGGGGCGCCGAAGCGCTGATCGAGCGCGCTGCGCATTCCCTTGAGTCGGGCCACGTCCGTCTCGTGCAGGAGTCCCGCCGGGGTGGGCGGCACGTTGAGCAGCAACTTGGAATTGCGCCCCACCGAACTCACGTAGATGTCCACGAGGTTCTGGACCGTGCGCACCTTGGTGTCTTCCGTCGCGTGATAGAACCAACCCGGCCTGATCGAGGTATCCGTCTCGCCGGGACGCCAGACCGTGCCGAGGGGATCGCCCTCCTGCAGCATGCGGGTGACGGCGTCGCCGCTGACGCCGGGCGCGGCCACCACCGAGGGGTTCACCATCGACCAATTGGTCTCGCCTGCCGATCCCGCCTCGTTGCCGATCCAGCGCACGTCGGGGCCGGCGTCGGAGAAGATGACCGCCTGCGGCTGGAGCCGCTTGACCTCGCTCCAGTAGCGCGGCCAGTCGTACACCTGCCGCTTGCCGTTGGGGCCTTCACCATTGGCGCCGTCGAACCAGACTTCGTCCACCCGGCCGTAGCGCGTGAGCAACTCACGCAGCTGGGTCAGGTAGAAATCGTGGTAGCCCTCCGAGCCATAGACCGCGGCGTTGCGATCCCACGGCGAGAGGTACAGCCCGAGGCGCAACCCGTCGGCGCGACACGCGTCGGCGACCTCGCGGACCACGTCACCTTGCCCGCCCCGGAATGGCGACGAGGCCACCGAGTGCGCGGTGGTGGCCGTCGGCCAGAGGCAGAAGCCATCGTGGTGCTTCGCGGTGAGAATCACCATGCCGAAGCCGGCGGCCTTGGCGGCGCGGGTCCACTGCCGCGCATCGAGTGCGCTGGGGTTGAAGCTCGCCGGCGACTCCTTGCCGTCGCCCCATTCGCGGTTGCTGAAGGTGTTGACGCCGAAGTGCGCAAAGAGCGCCAGCTCCTCGCGTTGCCACGCCAACTGCGCGGCGGTCGGAACCGGGCGCGCGATGCCGCGGGGACGCGGCCAGTGGGGCGCGAGAACGGCGGCGGCGCCGAGCGCGAGAAAGTCGCGGCGCGGAAGCGGAGCAGAGGGCGACATGGCACACTCGAAGGAAGAGAGGAGGGACTGCTGAAGGTAGCGAGGCCTCGCGGGTGGCGGGAAGGCACGGACCGCGCCACCTTTCGCCCCTGTCGGTCCCACCCCACCAGGAGTCCTCCATGATGGTTCGGTCGCGCCACGGCGTCGCGGCAGTGCTCACCCTCGTCCCGGCGATGCTCGCGGCCCAGCAGAGTGGTCGCGCCTTCCAGCCGAGTGACTGGTATCGCGTGGCCCAGTTGAGCACGCCGGCCCTCTCCCCGGATGGCTCACAGGTCGCGTTCACGGTCACCACCGTGCAGGAGGCGGCCAACAAGCGCCATCAGGAGATCTGGCTGCAGGCCGTCGCGGGGGGACCGGCGCGACGACTCACGTCGCCGGGGTTCGAGAGCAGCACGCCACGATGGTCGCCGGATGGCAAGACGCTCTACTTCACGTCGAGCCGGCCTGGGGGCCGTGGGACGGAATGGGCCTTGCGGGTGGACGAACTCGGCGAGGCGTTCCAGCCAACAAGCCCGGCGCCGGCGGCGGCTCCTGCCGGCAGCGAACCGAAGGACCGTCGCTTCCGCGTCACCAGCGGCGACAGCGCGGGCGCGGGGGGACGCGGTGCTGGCGGACGTGGCGGACGCGGGGGCGGGGCGGCGGCGCCCGCGGCACCGGGCCCGTTCGCCGCAATGCCGCCGATGGCGCGCCCATCGCCTGCCGCCATCACGGCCCCGCTCGATCCGGCGCGTTTCGACGGGATGCACATCACCGACACGCGGTACAAGGCGAACGGCAACGGCTTCGTGCCGAGCACCGGCCGAGGCGGCAGCGGCGACAGCGCCGCCACGCCGGCCGCCGCCACGCGAGGCGCGGCCCAGCTCTACCTGCAGCGCACCGGTGGCGCGCGCGTCGCGCTCACGTCCACCGCGTACTCGCATCGTTCGCCCGTGGTCTCACCGGACGGCGAATGGATCGTCTTCCTGGCCGATGTGTCGCTGCGCGCCGACTCGGTGGTCACGCGTGAGCGCGACTCCCTGGCCAAGCTTCCCTTCTCCCGGAAGCGCGACGAGGCCGATCGCAACACCACCGACCTCTACCTGCTGCCAGTGGCTGCCTGCGAAGCCCGCACCGCCGCCTGTGTGCCGCGCCGCATCGCCCACGCCGGTGACGAGAACAGCGCGACCTGGTCGCCCGACTCGAAGCAGCTCGCCTTCGTGGCCCGCAAGGGAGCCTACCAGAGCAACCGGCTCTTCGTGGTGCCGGTGGCCGGCGGCAAGCCGCGCGATGTGCTGGGTGCGTGGCGCTACGAACCGGGCACCATCACCTGGTGGGACAACGGCACCATCCGCATGCAGACCGAGACCGGTGGCAACAATGGCGTCCATGCCGTCGACGTCGCGACGGGCGCCGTGACCACGGTGCTCGGCGGGCGACGTCGAATTGCCGGCCTGCAGGTGGACACCGCGCGCACCACGATGGTCTTTGTTGCCACCGACCATGCGCACCCGACCGAACTCTTCGCCACGGACATCCATGGCGGCAACGAACGGAAGCTCACGTCGTTCAACGAGGCGCTGAACCGGGAGGTGGCGTGGTCGGATGCCGAGCACTTTGCCTATCGCTCGGTGGACAACCTCGAGATCGACGGCTGGCTCATGAAGCCGTTCGGCTATCAGCCCGGCAAGCGCTACCCGGTCGTGGTCTACATCCACGGCGGACCGCACTCGGCCTACGGCGACGGGTGGTTTGACGAGTTCCAGAACCTGGCCGGCGCCGGGATGTTCGTGCTCTTCACCAATCCGCGTGGCTCCACCGGCACCAATGGCGCCTTTACCCACGCCTCGCGCGGCGACTGGGGCGGCAAGGACTACCTCGACATCATGAAGGCCGTCGACATCGTGGCGCAGCGCGCGGACGTCGACTCGACCCGCATGGGCGTGACCGGCGGCTCGTACGGCGGCTTCATGACGGCGTGGATCACCACGAAGTCCCACCGCTTCAAGGCGGCGCAGGCGGACCGGATGATCTCCGACTGGAATGCGTGGTGGGGCACGTCCGACGTGCAGTCGCTGACCAACAATGAGTTCTTCGGGAAGCCGTGGGAGAATCAGGCGATGTACGACACGCTCTCTCCCATCCGTTTCGTGCAGCGCGTCAAGACACCGACGCTGATCGTGCAGAGCGAGGAGGACCACCGGACGCCCATGGCCACGGCCGAGATGTGGTTCATGGCCCTCAAGACCCTGGGCGTCCCGGCGGAGTTCGTGCGGTACCCGCGTTCGACGCACGACCTGTCGCGCACTGGCGAGCCCTGGCTGCTGGTCGATCGCCTGGGACGCCTGCGGCAGTGGTTCGGGCACTGGCTGGCCGAGGGGGGGCCACCGACCAAGGCCACCCCTGGAGAATCGCGCTAGGCGTCCGGGTCGGCGGGGACCTTCACGCCGGCCGGGCGCGGCGTGGCCGGCCCGACCTTCTTGAGGGTGACCGGCTTGGTGAGGTCACCCTCGGAGAGGGTGATCGCGGTGGCGCTGGCCTTCAGCTTGTAGATCTCCCACTCGCCGCCCAGCGCGATCCAGATCTTCCCGTCCTTCACCCGCCACCGCACGATTTCCTTGCCCCAGCTGGCGCTGGAGTCGGCGCGAATGATGACCTCCCTGGGGCCGTCCTTGACGTCGGCGCCGGCATCCACGCGCCAGATGCCCGTGATATCGGGGCCCTTCGCCTTGGACTGCGCGGGGAGGGCAATCGGCAGGGCAAGCAGGGCGCTCAGGACGGCGAGGCGAGACAGCACGAGCGGTTCTCCGTGAGGTGGTGATGGCAGCGACTCCCCAAAGATACCCGAACGCGGGCCCCCGGTGCCGCTCCCAAAGTGCCCCAGTGGACGGATGGCAGCCGAGTTGGCGCACAACAGCGGTGCTCGCCCCCCCCTTCGCAGAGCGGGGGGGGGGTCGCTACACTACTCGCCACCTATGGACATCTTCGTCGCCCGCCAACCGATTTTCGATCGGCAACGTCACGTTGTCGCCTATGAACTGAACTACCGTGCGGGGCGTCTTCAGGGCGTCGGGGGGAAGCCCGACGAGGTCGCCCGCAAGATGGTCAACAACACGATGCTCGGGTTCGGGCTCGAGGCGTTGATCGGTGGCTTGTCGGGGATCTTCCCGGCGTCACGGCAGTTTCTCCTCGAGGACCATTATCAGGTCCTGCCCCCACGTCAGGTGGTCCTCAATCTGCCGCGGAGCGTCAGCGGAGACCCCGAACTGGTCGAGGCGTGCCTGCGCGCGACGGCTGCAGGGTACCAACTGGCATTGGCCGGGTACGACCAGTCCAACGGCCACGACCTGCTCCTCCCGCATCTCAGCTACGCCAAGGCCTCCTGGCTCGCGACCCCGCCCGCCGAGCGCAAGGCGCTCGCGGCACGCCTGATGGGGGGCGCCTGCCGCCTGGTCGTCGAGCACGTCGGCAACTACGCCGACTTCGAGGCCGCGAGTGCCGAGGGCGCACTGTATTTCCAGGGCAGCTTCTTCTGCGAGCCGGAATTGCTGCACGAGAAGGACATCGGCGTATCGGGAATCCAACTGGCGCAGCTGGTCGCCGAGGTGAACCGTCCCGACCTGGACGTCGACCGACTCGAGGCCATCATCAAGGGTGAGGTCGCGCTCTCCTTCAAGCTGCTCCGCTACCTCAACTCGGCAGGGCTCGGTTGGCGCCATGAGGTGACGACGATCGGTCAGGCGCTCCGTGTGCTGGGCCAGAACACGACCCGGAAATGGGCGTCGCTCGTGGCCATGACCATGGCCGGCGACCACAAGCCCCGCGAGTTGATGCAGACGTCACTGCTGCGCGCCCAGCTCTGCGAGGAGGTCGGTGCGCTGGCCCTGGGCGACTCGCGCCGCTCGGAGCTCTTCCTGGTCGGCCTGCTCTCGACGCTGGACGCGCTGCTCGATCGCCCGATGCCGATCCTCCTCGAACAGATGAAGCTCGGGCGGGAGATCGTGAACACGCTGCTCGGCGACGAGACGCCGCTCCGGACCTGCCTCGACCTGACGATCGCCTATGACAAGGGCGAATGGGCCAAGGTGGACTCGCTCGCCGGCACCCTCGGCATCGATCCGGCGATCCTGCCGGTGGCATACCATCGCACCGTCTCGTGGGTCGCCGAGGTCATGCAGGCGGCCTAGCCCCAAGCGTCTCGACGAGCCAGCGCACCAACGTCCCCATCACTTCTGCATCAACGTGTCCCCCCGGCAGGCTGGCGTAGCCTGTCGGGGACCCGTCCGCATCCCGCAGGAAGAGGTGATTACGATCGGGAAAGATCACCGACGTCACCCGGCGATTGCCGGCCGCGCGCAGGGTCTGTTCGATGAGGGGCGCCTGCTCGGCGGTCACCTGGCGGTCCGTGGCCCCCTGCAGGATCAGCACGGGCTGCCTGACCCGGCGCAACGTCGGCAACGGGTCGTAGGCAAGGAAATAGCGCATCCAGGGCCCCTTCGCCGTCGTGCTGTCGAAGGCGGCGCGGACAGCCGCCGCGGCAGAATCGCGACTCGCCGCGGGGATCGTCGGGTCGCCCGTCACGGCTCGGCCCAGCTGGTAGTCGATGATCTGGCGCCCTGACTGCGCTGGCCCGGCCATCAGGACGATGGCCGCGAGCCGCCGATCGGTGGCGGCAATCATCGGCGCGATCATCCCTCCCTCGCTGTGCCCGACCAAGGCGATGCGCGCAGGATCGATCTCCGGCCGAGTGCGGAGGAAGGCCACAGCCGCGCGGATGTCGTCGGCAAAGTCGGCCGAGGTGCCGTTGATCTCACCGCCCGACCCACCCACGCCACGGTCGTCGAGACGCAGCACGGCGATGCCATGCCGCGCCAAGGTGTCGGCCACTTGCCGGAAGAGCCGGAAGCCGGGGACGATCGGCAGGGACTCGTCGCGGTCCTGCTGGCCCGACCCGGTGATGGTGATCACTGCCGGCATGCGTCCACGGCGGGCGATGGGAAGGGTCAGCGAGCCGGCGAGCATGTGCCCGGCAGGTGCCTTCACCTCGACCTCCTCCACGAGGTACGGTGCCCCTGCCGGCGCGGCATAGTCGGGTCGACCAAACGCGATCGCGGCGGCGGCGGCCCCCTCCACCACCACGATGCGGATGTTCTGCCCCGGGAGATAACCGCCGGTGACGTTGCCGGCCGCGTCGATGCTGACCACGGATTGATTGCCGGCAACGGTGAATCGCGCACTGTCCGGCGCAAAGAGATCGAGGACACCATCCAGCGTGACGCCACCGGCGAGCGCGAAGAGGGGCACCTGGAGCCGCTGCAGGCCGAGGAAGCGTGCCCGCCGCACCCCCTGCTCCACCAGCACGAAATCGTTGTTCACGACCGGCATGGCGCCCGCCTTGGTGGCGATCGCGAGTGGCCGCGCATTGGCTCCCTGCCGGATCACCAGCCTTGCCGTATCGCCATCGAAGCGCAGCTCGCCGCTCTGCAGCGGCTGCGCGTCGGCCGGGGAGCCGGCGCCGTAGGCGAAGAAGCGCATCATGCCGATCAGGTGTCCCGGCGCCAGCGACGAGATGAGCGTCATCCGCGGCGCCCCGCGCCCGATCACGTGGGCCACCACGTTGGTATCGCTGCGCAGGATCCGCTCGACCACGATGGTGTCGTTGCCTCGCAAGAAGACCAGGGCCGCCGACCGCGCCCCGGACTGGGCCGGCAGCGACACCATGCCGCAGGCCACTCCCACGATCGCGAGCAGGGCTGACCTCACCGCTGGAGGCTCCGCTCACGCACGGCCTTGAACTCCGTGCCCTCCTTCCAGGTGGGCCACGTCGTGCCGTCGGCGACGTTGCGCGCGACGGCGTAGAGGAGGCCGAGGTCGGCGATCGCCCCGCTCAGGTCCCACGCGGGATCGACTTCGTCGGCCGGCTTGTGATAGAGCTTGGCGGTGTACACTTCCCGCTTTTCGGCCCCGTAGCCCTCGGGCTTGCCGATGTACTTCGTCCCGGGATCGAGGTAGAGCGCCGGGACACCCTGCTTGGCGAATTCGAAGTGATCGGAGCGATAGAAGAATCCCTTCGACGGCTCCGGGTCCGGCGCGAGGGTCCGCCCGGCCTCCGCCGCGGCGGCTGCGAGCACGTCCTCGAGCGTCGTGCTGCCGCTGCCGACCACGACCAGATCCGAGGTGGCGCCCCAGGTGTTGAGCACGTCCACGTTGATGTTGGCGAGCGTCTTCTCGAGGGGATAGAGCGGATTGTTGGCGTACCACTTCGAGCCGAGCAGTCCCTGCTCTTCAGCCGTCACCGCGACAAAGAGGAGCGAGCGCTTGGGTGCACCGGCGGCCTTGAAGGCGCGTGCGAGCTCCAGGAGTGCGGCCGTGCCCGTGGCATTGTCCGCGGCACCGTTGTAGATGGAGTCGCCATCGACCGCCTCGCCCACGCCGAAGTGATCCCAGTGGGCCGTGAACACCACGTGCTCGTCGCGCAGCGTCGCATCAGTGCCCGGCAGCCGCGCCACCACGTTGGCGGAGCGGACCTCGCGGAAGTCCTGCGCAATCTGGAAGGAGGCCGTGCCGTTGAGGGCCACCGGCGTGAAGTCGCGCGAGACGGCGAGTTGCTTCAAATGCGCGAAGTCGTCGCCGGCCGCCGCGAAGAGCGCCCGCGCACTGGCCGACGTGATCCACCCCTCGACGGCGACGCGGGAGGCGTTGTTGTCGGCGGTGCGGGTGTCCATGCGCTCGCCGCTCCACCCGCCGCGCACCACCTCCCACGGGTAGCCTGCCGGTCCATCCTCATGAATCAGGACCACGGCGGCCGCACCCTTCTCGGTGGCGATCTCGTACTTGTAGGTCCACCGACCGTAATAGGTCATCGCGTCGCCACGGAAGACTTTCGCATCGAGGCGGGAGGGATCGGCGGAGTCCGGCACGGCCGGGTCGTTGACGAGCATGATCACCGTCTTGCCGCGGACGTCGACGTTCTTGTAGTCGTCCCAGCCGTACTCGGGCGCCACCACCCCGTAGCCGACGAAGACCAGCTCGCTCGGCGGCACGATCACCTCGGGCTGCACCCGGCGCGAGAGGGCGACGAAGTCGTCCTTCCACACCATCGGGAGCGTCTTGCCGTTCACGCGAAAGGTGGCCATCGGCGTCCCCTTGATGCCGACCAGGTCCACGGCCTGGACCCACGACCCATCAGGGTTGCCCGGCTCCATCCCCGCCGCCTTGAACTGCGCGGTGAGGTAGGCGACCGTGCGCTCTTCGCCCACGGTGCCAGGTGCCCGGCCCTGGAACGAATCGGAGGCGAGCACGCTGATGTCCGCGAGCAGCCGCTCGGCAGAGAGGTCGAGTGCGGGCTCGGCGTCGGGGGTCGGGGCGCAGGCGGCGAGCAAGGCGAGGAACGGCAGCAGGCGGCGCATCGGGGCTCCTGAGGTGAGGCGGATGATGCCGGAATCAACCACGTCGGCTCGGGAATGCCAAACCGAGCAGCTTCGGGTCGCGGGATGTGTGGCCAACCGAGCGGCCGACGTCGTGTCTGTCTGTCATCCGTGCCGCTCCGACATTCCACCCCCCTCGACCCGCCACGCAGAGATCCCATGTTCTGGACGATTGTTGCGACCGCCGGCATCACCGGGCTGCTGATCGTGCTCGGCATGAACTTCGTGACCTCCGAGAAGCAGATCGAACGCACCGTGGTGCACCGGCATGGGATCGCAGACGCACAGTTCGCACGGGAGATGTCGGTCATCCTCGGTCCCACGATCGTGGCTGGCAACCGCATCACTCCACTCCACAATGGGGATGCCATCTTCCCCGCGATGCTGGAGGCCATTGCGGGTGCGCGCGAGACCATCACCTTCGAAACCTTCATCTATTGGACCGGCGACATCGGCACCCGGTTCGCCGCGGCACTCGCGGAGCGCGCCCGGGCCGGCGTCGCGGTGCACGTCACCATCGACTGGGTCGGCAGCATGGAGATGGACCCGGTGCTCCTCCGGCAGATGGAGGAGGCGACGGTCCGCCTTCACCGCTATCGTCCGCTGCATTGGTACAACCTCGGCCGGCTCAACAACCGGACGCACCGGAAGCTGCTGGTGATCGACGGTCGCCTCGGCTTTACGGGCGGCGTGGGGATTGCGGACTGCTGGGCCGGGAACGCCGAGAGCCCTGAGCATTGGCGTGACAGCCACTATCGCGTGGAAGGGCCGGTCGTCGCGCAGTTGCAGGCCGCGTACACGGACAACTGGATCAAGATGACCGGCGCCGTGCTCAGCGGCGCCAAGTACTTCCCGAAGCTCGACGCGGTTGGGGACGCTCAGGCGCAGATGTTTCTCGCGTCACCAGCAGGAGGTGGCGAAAGCATGCACCTGATGTACCTGCTGACGATCGCGGCGGCGGAGCGGACCATCGACCTGGCGGCATCGTACTTCGTACCGGATCACCTGTTGGTTCGGGCATTCATCGAGGCCCGCCAGCGTGGCGTACGCATTCGGTTGCTCGTGCCCGGGCCGCATATCGACTCTGCCGCCGTTCGCGTGGCGAGCAAGCGCGAATGGGGCCCGCTGCTCGAGGCGGGCGTCGAGGTGTTCGAGTACCAGCCGACCATGCTCCACACCAAGCTCTTCGTCATCGATGGCCTGATGGTCTCAGTGGGGTCCACCAACGCCGACCTGCGCTCCTTCCGGTTGAATGATGAGGCCTCGCTCAATGTCTACGACGAGGACTTCGCCGGCGAGATGACTCGGGTCTTCGAAGGGGACCTGCAATTCGGCACGCCGTATACGCTGGCGAGGTGGCAGCAACGGTCCTGGCGTGAGCGCGTGAGCGAACTCGTGCTGCTGCCGTTCAAGTCGCAGCTGTGACCGCGCCGGACCGTCCGGATGTGCAAACGGCCACCCCGAGGGGTGGCCGTTTGCACATCATTCGTGGAGGGATCCTTCGGCCCGCTGCCTGGCGGCGGGCCTCAGGATACTAGGCCACGTGGTGGCCTAGTACATCCCGCCCATGCCGCCGCCGCCGCCACCGGCCGGGGCAGCGCCCTTCTCTTCCCGCTTCTCGACGATCACGCACTCGGTCGTCAGGAGGAGGGCGGCGATCGAGGCGGCGTTCTGCAACGCCGTCCGGGTCACCTTGGTCGGGTCGATGACGCCGGCCTTGACCATGTCCTCGTACTCGTCGGTGGCGGCGTTGTAGCCGAACGCCTTCTCCTTCGACTCCTTGACGCGCGCCACGACGATCGAGCCCTCGACACCGGCATTCGAGGCGATCGCGCGGATCGGCTCTTCAATGGCGCGACGGATGATGTTGACGCCGATCTTCTCGTCGCCCTTGACCTTGAGCCCATCGAGCACCGACTGGGCGCGCAGCAGGGCGACACCGCCGCCCGGCACGATCCCTTCCTCGACGGCCGCGCGGGTCGCGTGGAGCGCGTCCTCGACACGGGCCTTCTTCTCCTTCATCTCGGTCTCGGTCGCGGCGCCGACATGGATCACGGCGACACCACCGGCCAGCTTCGCGAGGCGCTCCTGGAGCTTCTCACGATCGTAGTCCGAGGTGCTCTTGTCGATCGCGGCGCGGATCTCGGCGATGCGGCCCTGGATCGCGGCCTCCTCGCCCTTGCCGTCGATGATCGTGGTGTTGTCCTTGTCGATCACCACGCGCTTGGCCTGACCCAGCTCGTTCAGCGTCGCGTTCTCGAGCTTGAAGCCGACTTCCTCCGAGATCACCTGGCCGTTGGTCAGGATGGCGATGTCACGGAGCATCTCCTTGCGGCGATCGCCGAAGCCCGGCGCCTTGACGGCCGAGACCTTGAGCGTGCCACGGAGCTTGTTCACGACGAGCGTGGCCAGGGCCTCGCCCTCGATGTCCTCGGCGATGATCAGCAGCGGCTTGCCGGTCTGCGCGACCTTCTCGAGGACCGGGAGGAGCTCCTTCATCGCGGAGATCTTCTTGTCGTGGATCAGGATGTACGGGGCGTCGAGCGACGCCTCCATCGCCTCCGGATCGGTCACGAAGTACGGCGAGAGGTAGCCGCGGTCGAACTGCATGCCGTCGACCGTCTCGAGGGTGGTCTCGAGGCCCTTGGCCTCCTCGACCGTGATGACGCCCTCCTTGCCGACCTTCTCCATCGCCTCGGCGATGAGCTTGCCGATCTCGTGGTCGTTGTTGGCGGAGATGGTGCCGACCTGGGCAATGTCCTTCTTGCCGCTGGTCGGAACCGACATCGCCTTCAACTCGGCCACGAGGGCCTCGACGGCCTTGTCGATGCCGCGCTTGAGCTCCATCGGGTTCGCACCGGCGGTGACGTTCTTCAGCCCTTCGCGGAAGATCGCCTGCGCCAGGACGGTCGCGGTGGTCGTGCCGTCGCCGGCGAGGTCGGACGTCTTGGTCGCGACTTCCTTCACCATCTGCGCGCCCATGTTCTCGATCGGATCGGAGAGCTCGATCTCCTTGGCGACGGAGACGCCGTCCTTGGTGACCGTCGGCGAGCCGAACTTCTTGTCAATCACGACGTTCCGGCCCTTGGGGCCGAGGGTGACCTTGACCGCCTCGGCCAGGGCGTCCACGCCCCGCTTCAGCTTGGCCCGGGCGTCCACGTCGAACATCAATTCCTTTGCAGCCATTGCGAGATTCTCCCTTCAGTAGTGGTCGGTCAGCCGAGCTTCGCGAGAACGTCCGAGGCCTTGAGGATCATGACCTCATCGCCATCGATCGTGAACGGCGTTCCGCTGTACTTCCCATAGAGGACCCTGTCGCCGACCTTGAGGTCGACCGGCACGCGCTCACCCTTCTCGAAACGACCCGGACCAACCGCGAGCACCTCGCCCTGGGTCGGCTTTTCCTTGGCCGTGTCGGGGATGTACAGCCCGCCCCGCATCGACTCCGCCTCTTCGGTCGGCATGATCACCACGCGATCCTCGAGCGGAGTGATCGCAAGCTTGTTCTTCGCCATGTCCTGCACCTCCAACGTGAACGTGTTTCTGTAAGTGACTGCGAGACAACAACTTGGCAGTCAGACGAGGAGACTGCCAGCAACAGGGGAAAACTAGCCCGCTCCCGCGCCCTGTCAACCGCGCGCGAGGATTGGCAATCGATGTGCCGGAGTGCTAGGCCAGAATGGCAGACAGATGATGGTCGTAGGTCATAGGTCGTAGGTCGTAGGTCCTGAACGGCTGTCATCCCGAGCGCAGCGAGGGACCTGCGTGGCGCGAGCACGCAGATCCCTCGCTCTGCTCGGGATGACTTACGACTTACGACTTACGACTTACGACTTACGACTATTCCACGATCCGCCGCACCCCAACCCACCGCCGCAGCCACCAGCGACCATCGGGATCGTCCTCGGCCAGGCGGGAGAGGCGGACGCCCTTCGAGGCGGAGTGGATGAAGCGCCCCTCGCCGACGTACAGCCCGACGTGGGTGACCTGGTCGCCGCGTTCGGCGAAGGTGAGGATGTCGCCGGGGAGGAGGGCGTCCTGGTCGCGGCGGATGGCCACGCCGGCCTTGGCCTGCGACGCCGAGGTGCGGGGGATCCGGATGCCCTGCTGCTCATAGGCGAAGTAGATCAACCCACTGCAATCGAAGCCGCCGCTGCCGTCGCCAGTGCCGCCCCAGACATACGGCTGGCCCATTTCCTCCAGCGCCCTGGTGACCACGGCGCCGAGGACGCGCGCCTTCGCAGCCGGAATGCCGGCGGCGCGGAGGTCATCGCCGGTCGACCGTGGCACCCAGAGTCCCGCGGTCTCGGGTCGAGTCGCATAGACCTCACGGGCTCGACGATACCCGAAGGTGACCCCGACCTCGATGCCGTCCCGCCCGGGGACGGTGAGGTTGCGCCAACGCCCTTCGGCCATGACCCGAGCCACGCCGACATTGATCACGGTGAAGCGGACACCGACGGAACCGGAGCTCCAGACTCGCTTCTGGTCCACGAAGCCGAGACCCGCCGCTGCGCCGACAAAGACGGTGGGGATTGCCCGAGAGCCGGCAAAGAGGGTGACATCGGCACCCACGCCGTAGAGTTCCCCCTCGTCGGGGCGGGCACCTGGGAGCATCTGGGCGGAGAGGTCGAGGCCGAGCGGTCCTGCCAGATCGCGCTGCATGGTGAGCCGGTAGCTGGATTCGTCGCGGGCGCCGGCGAGGACGCGGCCAGCCGTGAGGAAGACTCCCTGCTGGGCGGGGAGCGGGGCGACGACGATCAGCGAGAGGGCAACGACAGGGCCACGGATCATGGTGCGCCCACCTCCGGCGGCGCCGGATCGACGGGACCCAGGATGGCATCCACCTCGGACTCGAGCGGGACGCCTTCGGGCGTGACCGCCAGTGCTTCTTGAAGCTCCGGGGAGACGCGGAGGAGCCGCAACCAGAGCCACAGCCCGACCCCAGCGGCGGCGAGGCCGGCGAGGACCACCAGCCCGAGGGCGAGGGTGGTGGAAAAGACCGGGGCGACCACAGCCATTGCGGTCGCCCCGAGTGCGGCAGCTAGGGTGAGCACCAGCGGCGTCAGCAGCCAGCCCGCGAGGCGGACGAGGAGCCGAACGACGCGGCGGATCACGCGCGCCCCGTTAGCGCTTGGACGCGCCGAACCCGCTGATCCAGGTCGCGAGCGTCAGCGCCGGCAGCACGGCCACGGCGAACGTCGGCACGTTGAACGACGCCCCCGGGAAGTGCAGCGCCGCAGCCGCGGCGCCGACGACCGCCGTCAGCACCGCGACGAGGGCCACGGCACCCGGCAGGGAGGGTGCACCGTTCTTGTTGGCCTGATTGGCGAAGATCCATGCACCGAGCCAGGAGAGGTAGCAGCCGACCATCCACCACGTCGGATGATACCACCAATTGGAGCCACCGCCGACCTCGTACCACCGATTGGTGTAGGTCCCGAGCGGCTGAAGAAGCGCAACATCCAGTACCAGGAAGGCGAGCGCGGCGCCAAGTCCGATCCCGGCGGCGCCGGCGATCCCCTCGATGGTGCGGGGCCGCGTGCGCATGGCCGGATAGAACATGGTGACGACGGCACCGACCGCGACCACCACACCGGTGAGTGCCGCATCGGCAGTGCCGGTCATCGCCTTGTTGATGAGCGAGACCAGAAGGACGCAGACCGCCTGCACCACGCCGAGCACGATGGAGCCGCGCAGAATGACGGGAACGTCGGTGGCATCGGTGCTGTTATCCATGGGGACCGCAGTGGCCATCACTGATTCTCCGAGAGTGGGTCCGAACAGGCCGAAAATAGCGGCGTTGAGGCCGCCGAGCCAAGGGGGGCGCGACTACGCGGTCCAGGCGAGGAGGACCGCGACGTCCGTCAGGGCCCAGGCACCGAGGGCGTGGTACATCCCCCGCTGATGGTCCGTGCTGCTCCACCCCCTGCCCCGCAGATACCACGGGCCGAGGACAACGATCCATCCCAGACCCGCGAGGAAGAGGAGCCCCCAACGCAGCCAGGCCTCGCGTCCCCCCCATCCGCTGGCGAGCGCCGCACCCGCCAGCATGCCGAAGGCGACGCCAACGCCGAGCACGGCCACGGACAGGGACGAGCCGACGCCGAGCCGGATGGCGAGCGTGCGGTCACCACGCTCACGGTCGGCATCCATCTGATACAGCTGGGTCAGCGGATAGAACGCCGCGAAGAGCGCCCCGAACGCGAGAAAGACGATCCCCATGGGGGCTGTCAGGGGGCGTCCAAAGAGCGCCCACCCCGCATACGGCGAGATCACGCCAAATCCGAGGATGTTGATCACCCAATCGGCCCCTGCGACGGCCTTGAGGCGGAGCGGCGGCACCGAATAGGCAATGGAGAGCAGCGCGCAGATGGCATACGCCCAGCGGAACCCGACGGGCGCCTGCCAGGTGATGGCGAGGCCCAGCAGCATCAGCGCGAAGGAGACGACGGCGAGACCCACCGGGACGGGCGGGGGCTGGCGGAGATAGGCCACGTCGTCGTCATCGCGATCGAAGGCCGAGTTGAGCGCGAGCGTGCCGCCGTTGAGCGCGACGACCCACGCCAGGAGTCCGAGCGCCGCGATCCGATCAGGCCAGACCAGGCCCGCGGCCAGGCACCAGCCCAGCGCGGTATGGCCCGCCATGATCGGCCACTCGGCTGGCCGCAAATGGAGCACGTAGGGAAGCAGGGGCCCGAGGACTCGGCCGGCCGCACGGCGGGCCGGCGTGGCGCTCAGCGGGTCGCGTGCCGCGCGGGCGGAGATCGCCTCGCTCATCCGACGAGCCCGAGCGATTCCGCCGCGACCAGGATCCCGTGCAACGTCAGGTCGGCCTCGACGCCATCGACCGAAGTGGTCAGCGGTGCCACCAGGGAGGCCAGGCCGCCGGTGGCGATGACGCGCGGCGTGGCGGCAGTCGGCCACTCGGCCCGGATGCGACGAATCATGCCGTCGACCGCGTCGGCGGTCCCGAAGAGGACACCGCCGCGAATGTGCTCGTCGGTTCGTCGCCCGATCGCGCGCGACGGCGGCACCAACTCGGTCGCCGTGAGCTTCGCGGCCTTGCGCACCAACTGCTCGGCGGAGGTGCGCAGGCCGGGCATGATCGAGCCGCCGATGAAGCGCCGATCGGCGGTGACGCAGTCGAAGGTCGTGGCGGTGCCAAAGTCGACGACGATCGTGTCGCCCGGATGGCGATCGAGGGCGGCGAGGACGTTGGCAATCCGATCGGGTCCCACGGCGAAGGGTTCATCGACGTCGAGGACAATCGGGAGCGCCGCACGCGCCTCGACCAGACCGACTCGCGGCGTATACGAGGCGGCGATGGCGGCGAGCATCGGCGAGGTCACCGCCGGCGCGACCGACGCCAGGCAGGCGGCTGAGACATCGCTGGCCTGCTGTCCCGCACGGCGCAGGCAGGCGTCGAGTGCCATGCCCCATTCATCGGGCGTGCGATCGGCCACGGTCGTGAGGCGCCACTGGCCGAGGAGCCGACGACCGCCGAAGAGACCGACGGTGACTTCGGTGTTGCCGATGTCGAGGGCGAGGAGCATGGCGGAATCTCGCGTCAGGAAGGATCGAGGACCAGCCCTGCCAGCACGGGCCGGGGATGGCCAGCAGGGTCACGAACCAGGAGGCTGCCGTCCCGGGAGACGCCGCTGGCGATACCGCTGACCGGTTCGCGCACCCGTCGTCCGGCGAGCGCATCCCTTCGCAGAAAGGCCGCCAGCTCGGCGTTGTCGAGCGGCCCGGCATTGGACGACACGCGGGTCACCGCGCGCAGCACCACCGGGAGAAGCGCCTCCAGGTCCACGGTCGGGGCCCACTCATCGCAACGTGCGCCCTGCCCGGCGAGCTCGGCCGGCAAGGGGTTGCGCACATTGATGCCGAGCCCCACCACCACCCAGCGGCACTCGGGGCCGCTCCACGACGCTTCGCAGAGAATGCCCCCGAGCTTGCGGCCCTCCGCCAGCAGGTCATTGGGCCACTTGAGCTGCAGCGACGGGAGGGACGGCAGGAGGGACTCCAGCGCCTCGGCCACGGCGAGGCCGACGCGCAGCGAGAGCGCGGCAAAGGCATCGGCGCGCGGAGGACGGGCCACGATCGAGCACCAGAGTCCGCCCCGCTCCGATGCCCACACCCTGCCGCGCGATCCGCGCCCGGCATGTTGCCGCGCCGCCACGAAGGCGCTGCCGTGCACGGCGCCGGCCGCGGCCGCTTCGTGCGCCAGCTCCATCGTGCTGGGCACCTGATCGACCCGAACGACCGGCGGCGCGACGCTCAGAGCCAGCCTCGCTGCAGCATCACCAGCAGCAGGATGCCGACGGCAATCCGATACCAGGCGAATGGCGTGAACGAATGCCGCTCGACGTAACGCAGGAAACCGCGGATCACCAGCAGCGCCGACGCGAAGGAGACGAGAATGCCGACGGCGAACATCGGCAGGTCGGCCACCGTGAAGAGCTGCCAGCTCTGGGCGAGGTCGAGCGCGGCCGCCCCGAAGATCGTGGGAATCGCGAGGAGGAACGAGAACTCCGTGGCCGCGGGCCGCGAGAGGCCGAAGGCATACCCGCCGAGGATGGTGGCGGCGGCGCGCGACGTGCCCGGCACGATCGCCAGCACCTGCGCCACGCCAATCCCCAGCGCCTGCCGTGGCGTGACCTCCGCAAGCGTCGGCGCGGTCATCGTGGGGCGCCGCCATTCGAGCAGCAGCATCACCACGCCGCCGACGATCAGCGCCCACGCCACGACGCTTGAGGCGAAGAGCGTGGCCTTGATCCAGTCAATCAGCAGCACGCCGGCCACGGCCGCCGGGAAGAAGCCGAGGAGGAGGTTGCCGACCAGCCGTTGTTCGGGACCGCGTGCGACCATGCGCGTGGCGAGGGCGACCAGGGCCGCGCGGTAGTGCCAGACCACGGCGAGGATCGCGCCGACCTGGATCACGACCTCGAAGGTGGCCGCGCGGTCGCCGTGGTAGTCGAGCCATTCGCCGACGACGATCAGGTGCCCCGTGGAGGAGACCGGGAGAAACTCCGTGGCCCCCTCGACCAGGCCGAGGATGACGGCGATGAGCAATGGCGCGAGCATCATCCCTCCGTCAGCACGCGATCATACAGCGCCTCGTACTGCGGCACCACGATGTCGGAGGAGAAGGTGGCAGCGCGCGCGAGCGCGGCATCGCGCATCTGGGCGTAACGCGCGGGATTCTTGAGCAGGTCGATAGCCCGTCGCGCCATCGCCTCGACCGACCCGGCGGGCTCGAGGATGCCGTCCACGCCGTCGGTGATCACTTCGGGGAGTCCACCCGTCCGTGCCGCGATCACGGGCGTGCCGCAGGCCATCGCCTCGAGGGCGGCGAGACCGAAGGACTCGCTCTGCGAGGGCAGCAGGAAGAGGTCGGCGGCGGCGAGCAGTGGTGCGACGGTGTCGAGTCGGCCCAGGAAGCGCACATCGGCCGCCACGCCGAGTTCGCGTGCCTCGTGCTCGGCGTCGCCACGATCGGGGCCATCGCCCACCATCAGCAGCGTGGCCGGCATCGCCTTCCGGATCCTCGCGAAGATGCGGACCACATCCTTGACCCGCTTCACTTCGCGGAAGTTCGACACGTGCAGGAGCAGCCGCTCGTCACCCGGCGCAAGCGTCTCGCGCGACGCCGCCGCCTCGGGCCGGTATTCCAGCAGGTTGATGAAGTTCGGGATGACGTCGAGGTCGCAGCTGACGCAGCCGAAGGCGCGATAGGTCTCGTCGCGGAGGAACTCCGAGACCGCAGTCACGCGATCGGAACGCTCGATGGAGAACTTGGTGATGGCATAGAACGAGGCCTCCTGCCCCACCAGCGTGATGTCGGTGCCGTGCAGGGTGGTGATGATCTTGAGGTCGCGCTCGCCGCGCAGCATCTCTCGAGCGAGGAAGGCGGTGGTCGCGTGCGGAATGGCGTAGTGCACGTGGAGCAGGTCGAGCTTCTCCTGCAGGGCCACCTCGTACTGGCGCGAGGCCAGCGCGAGCGTGTAGGGATAGTGCTCGAAGAGGGGATAGCGGCTCATCGCCGTATCCACCTCGTGGAAGTAGGCGCGCTCGACGTAGCCCCGCAGGCGGAACGGGGAGTCGTAGGTGATGAAGTGCACCTCGTGGCCGCGGCGCGCGAGGTCGAGTCCCAGCTCGGTGGCCACGGCGCCGGAGCCGCCGTAGGTCGGGTAGCAGGTGATGCCGATCTTCATGCCGTCGGACGCTCCCAGGCTGCCGCAATCGTGGCGGCGAGCTGCTCAGGTGGGCGAGTCGCGTCGAGGACGAGGACGTCCCCGCGCAATTGGTGCCGAAACCAGGTTTCCTGTCGCTTGGCATACTGGCGCGTCGCCGTCGCAATCGCGCTGACCATGAGCTCCTCGGGAAGCCTTCCCTGCAGGACCGCCACCGCCTCGCGCACGCCGATGCCATCCATCCCCGGGCCAACCAGCGGTGCCCCCTCGGCGAGCGCGGTGGCCACTTCCTTGAGGAGGCCGCGTTCGCGCATCGCCTCGGTGCGCGCGAGAATGCGCTGGTGCAACAGGTGTCTCGGGGCGGTCAGGCGAACCGTCCACGGCTCGACCACCCCCTGTGCCGCGGCCGCGGCCTGCCACCAGGAGAGCGGTTGCCCCGTGAGCAGCGCGATCTCGATGGCGCGCGCCGCGCGATGTCGCCCGCCCTCGCCGCGGTAGTGCGGATCGAGTCGCCCCGCCCAGCGCACGAGCGTGGCGTTGTCGAGCCCGTCGATCGCGGTGGCCAATGCCTCCCGCTGCGCCGGGTCGAGCGGCGGCTCGGCAAAGAGCCCGTCCACCAGCGCGCGGATGTAGAGCCCAGTGCCACCCACGATCACCGGCAACCGCCCCCGAGCGCGGACGCCCTCGATCGCGGCGGCGGCCTCCAGCGCAAAGCGGCCCGCACTGTAGCGCTCGCCGGGTCGCACCACGTCGAGGAGGTGGTGCGGCACGCGCTCGCGCTCGCGCCGCGTGGCCTTGGCCGTGGCGATGTCGAGCCCGTGGTACACCTGGCGCGAATCGGCGGAGATCACCTCGAGCGGCCAGTGCGCCGCCAGGGCGAGCGCCACCGCGGTCTTCCCGACCCCGGTGGGCCCCACCAGCACCGGCGTCCTACCGTCGGCCAAAGCGACGCTCCAGTTCCTCGCGCGGGAGCTGCACGATCGTGGAGCGGCCGTGGACATCGTGCGGCGGCAGCTCGCAGGCGAAGAGGCGGAGCAGCAGCTCGCGCATCGAGCGCTCGTCGAGGCGCTGGCCCGCCTTGACCGCGGCGCGACAGGCGTACGTCGCCGCGAAGCGCTCCAGTCGATTGGCCCAGCCACCGAAGCGGCCGCGCGCGAGATCGGCCACCAGTTCGCGGAAGCAGGCGACGGCATCGAAACGCGGATGGGGATTGGGCACACCATGCACCGCGACGGCACGCCCGCCGAAGGGCTCGACTTCGAAGCCGATCCGCCGCAGCATCTCGCCGTGACTGGCGACCACATCGAGCTCTTCGTCGGTCAACTCGATGGTGATGGGCATCAGCAGGCGCTGTGACGGCATCCCCTGCCCCTCGAGCTGCGCCAGCACCTCCTCGTAGAGCACGCGTTCGTGGGCCGAGTGCTGGTCGACGATGACCAACCCTTCGGGCGACTCATAGCAGAGGTAGGTGTCGGCCAGTTGCAGCAGCGGCGCATGCCATCCGGTCGGCTCGGGCGTCGCCGCCATCGGCGCGGCACTGGGCGTGGCGTCCTCGAGCGGCGCGAAGAGGTCGGTCGCGGCCCACTGATCGCCGGTGGCGTCGAGCGGTCGCGGGGCCGGCAAGGCGCCGGGCATCGGGCCCTCACCAATCTGCGCGGAGGCGACGAGTCCGCTGAGCGACTCGCGCACCGCTTCCTCGATGGCGCGCTCCACCCCGAACCGATCGCGGAAGCGGACCTCGAGCTTGGCGGGGTGCACGTTGACGTCCACTTCGGACGGATCCACATCGATGTCGAGGAAGAGCGAGGGTCGGTCGCCCGGATGAATCGCGGAGCGATAGCCCGCCTCGGCCGCGCGCACCAGGAAGTGGTCGCGGAAGGGGCGCCCATTCACGAAGAGCTGGGTGCGACGTCCAGTGGGCCGCGCGTCGGCGGGACGCTGCGTGAAACCCTCCACGCGCACGCCGCCGACGGCGTAGTGCACCGGCAGGAGCGTCTTGGCGAGCTCGGCGCCCCACACCGCAGCGAGTCGTTCATCACGCGCCTGGTCGGCGGGGACGATCAGTCGCGGTCGGCCATCGAGCATCAGCTCGAAGCCGACCTCCGGATGGGCGAGCGCCAGGGTCGCGACGGTATCCCACACCGCCCGCGATTCGCTCGCGGCGGAGCGAAGAAATTTCCGCCGCGCGGGCGTGTTGTAGAAGATGGTGCGCGCGGTGACCGTGGTGCCCCGCTGGCGGGGCTGGTCGCGCAACTGATCGACCCGGCCACCGTTGACCGTCACTTCCACCCCATGACCGTCGGTCATGGCCGTGTGCAGGGCAAAGCGACTCACCGACGCGATCGCCGGGATCGCCTCGCCACGGAAGCCGAAGGTGGCGATGCCGACGAGGTCACCCGGAAGGCGAATCTTGCTGGTGGCGTGGCGGTCGAGGGCGAGCAGGGCGTCGTCGCGCGACATCCCCGTGCCATCATCGGCCACCTCGATCACCGTCTTGCCGCCGTTCTCCACACTCACGCGGATGTGGCGGGCCTCGGCGTCGAGGGCATTCTCCACCAACTCCTTCACGACGGAGGCCGGACGCTCCACCACCTCGCCGGCCGCGATCTGGTTCGCCACGGCGTCGGGAAGAATGGCGATGCGACGGGCGGTCCCGGAGGTCATGCGTTCAATCTAGCGTGGCGAGCGGGGCGACTGCGTCCTGGGCCAGCCACCCCCTGCCGCCGTCGCGCGTGGACACCAGCAGCCAGCCGTCATCCTGTCGTTCCACGGCCACGATCAACCAAGCGGATGCCTGGGCCAGGACCGGCGCCCCGGGGTGCGGCGAGACGCGAAGCGCGACGGTCTCGCGGACGAGCGCGACCTGTGCGGTCTCGCGACGCCAGCGCATCGCGGCCATCACGAGGGATGCGGCCCCGACACCCAGACACATCCAATACACCAGACGGCGGCCACGCGCGCGCGTGAGCCAGGCCGCGCCCAACAGGGCCGCAGCGAGCAGCACGAACTCGTCGCGACTGATCGGAATGGTCGGAGCCAACTCCTGCACGCTCGCGGGGAGGGTGCTCGCGCCACGCCAGGCGTTGCGCGTCACTCGGTCGCGCGGGGCGAGCGAGAGCGCCCGCCACCACGCGGCCACGGCACCGGCGTCGTCGCCCGACATCCAGCGCGCCGACCCGAGATCACGCCAGGCCGCGGCTGCGCGGGGCTCGGTGGCCGTCCGTGCGGCAAAGCTCCGGATCGCGCCGGCATAGTCGCCGTCACGATAGCGCGCCGCGCCATCGTTGACCTGCGCGCCAAGCGGCACCGCGAGCAGCACGAACACGACGACGAGCGTGGCCTTGCGGCGCAGACGCTCCAGCACCGAGGCCAGCGCCGTCGGCGGTTCGGGAGCGGCGCCTCCGGTCGGACCATAGCGCCGACGCCCGGTGGCACTGAGCCAGCGGCGCACCTGTTCGGCCTCGCCGCGCGGCACGCCACGCTGTCGGAGGGCCGCCACCACGCGCTCGGACCCCGCCTCGAGCGGGGTGCCAAGCAGGCGGTGGAGTTCCTGTTCGGGGTCTCGTGGCACCGCGGGGGCCAGGGCGGCGGGACGACGATGGCGCCGGCGCTGCGCCACGCCGACAAGCAGGAAGATCGGAAGCCCGATCGCCACGATCTGCCCCGGAAGTCCTCGCACCAGGCGGGTGGCCAGTGGGACGGAGCCATCGCCGGAGACAGGGAGCGGCCGACGATCGCCGGTGCGCCCGGTCGAGGGGAACACCGGTAGCGAGAATTGCGGCGCGACAATCGTGCGCACGGCCACCCCGAGCGGGTCGAAGGTCGGATACCGCACCGAGGGGAGGGTGACGACGCCCTCGCTGTCGGCCACGATGGTGAAGCGAAAGCGCTTCTCCCCGCCACGAAGGCCGGCCGTGAGCGTGGTGCGCTCCTCGGTGCGCTCGGGGTAGACTCGCACGGCCGCAGGCCAGCGGATCTCAGGGGTCGGCCAGAGGGTGACGTTGCCGCTCCCTTCCGCGACGAGTTCGACCTGGGCCGGCGTTCCGGCACGAAGCCCTTCCGCCGGCCCACGCCAGATCAGGCGCATTCCTCGCGCCGTCGGTCCGCCGGCGAGCATGGTCGCCAACGCAGGGGGCACGGCCCGGACCTGCAGCACCGCGGTTCGCGACGCCAGGCTCTTGGCCTCCTCCGGCGCGAAGTACGACGTGGAGGTCGGCACCGAATAGCTGAGATACGCCGGCGGCGACTCGATGCGCCCCGGGCCGAGCGGGAAGAGCGTCTGGTGCATCACGAAGAGGTCGTACACCTCACCCCGTACCCGTCGCGTGTCCACCAGCCTCGGCAATGTTTGCGACTGCACGCTCCACAGTCCCTTGAGGGATGGCGCGCGCAACGTCGGCGTCCGGCGGAGGCGGTCGCGCAACTCGCGCGGAAACCACGCGGCGGTGACCAGTTCGACCTGCTCGCCCACCCACGCCGCGTCGGTCGAAAAGCCGACAGCCACGGTCACCGCCCCCGCGGTGGTCGGAGGCGGAAATCGCGAGAGCATGGCTTGCGCGCGGGGCGAAAGGCCGGTGGTGTCCTGCGCCACCAACGCAGCCAGGAGGAAGAGGCCGATCACCAGTCGGGCCCGGTCGGCGGCTGGCCGCGGCGTTGCCGCTTGGCCTGTGCCATGCGCGTCTCGCGCTCGGCGCGCTCCATCGCCGAGAGCACCTGCTCGGCGTCGGCCTCGCTCATGCCTCCCTTGCTTGGTGCCGCCGGTGGCGGGGGCGCGGGCTGTCCGCCTCCGCCGCGACCGCCTCCCCCACCTTGGGGCGGCGGCGGCGGAGGCATGAGGCGACGCGCGAGCTCGTAGTTGAACTTCGCGTCGGCATCGGACGGCGCGAGTTGCAGCGCGGCCTGCAGCTGACGCGATGCGGCATTGAGCAGCGAGTCCCGCCCGGTCGAATCGCGCCGCGCCCGCGTGAGATAGCTGGTGCCGAGGTTGTAGAGCGCCCTGCGACGAAGATCCGGGTCGAGCGACAGCGAGGCGCGCTGCAGCGCGTCCTGCGCGGCCACCAGGTCGCCCGCGATGAGCGCTGCCGTGCCGGCGTTGAACCAGGCCGAGTCGGTTCCCAGTCGCTTCGCCTCGGCAGCGAAGGCCTCGCGCGCCTTCGTGGTATCACCACGCTGCAGCAATCGCCCACCGGCGGAAGGGCGCTGGGCACTCGCCGCACCGGTGCCGATCAGCAGCGCCAACACCGCGAGCGCAGCACTTCGCCGCGTCAACGTGTGCAGCAACAAGAGCAGCGCGGCGGCAAGCGCGAACAACCAGGCGCGCGGCACGAGGTCATCGGCACTGCGGTCCTCGGCGGGCGCGCGCGCGAGCCGCTCGAGCACCCGCGTGACCTCGCCCGAGGGGTCGGGGGCGTCCGCCGGCACAAGCACGCCGCGGGCGCCGTCCGCGGCGGCCTGCAGGAGGTCATCCCGACGCACGGTCACGACCTCCTTCCCTTCCGAATCCTTGTGCCAGCCACCGTCGGGCGAGGGAATGCGTGCACCGCTGGTGCCCCCCACCGGCACGAGCACGAGCGTGATCCCCTCGCGGAGCAGTGCGGCCCCTGCGCTGCGCAGGACCTCATCGCCCTCGAAGCTCTCGCCGTCGGAGAAGACCACGACGGCCTTGTCGCCGCCCTGCGTCGCCGCCTCCAGGACGCTCCCCGCGAGCGCGATCGCCGACGCGAGGCCGGAACCGCCCTCGCTGGCCACCTCGGGATCGAGGGCGTCAAGTTGCAGGGCGAGCGCGCTCTGATCGAGCGTGAGCGGCGAGAGGAGGTAGCCACGTGCCGCGAAAGCGATGAGGGCGAGGCGGTCACCGTCGAGATCCTGCACCACGCGCCGGGCAAGGCCGACCGCCCGGGTCAGGCGATCGGGCGCGACGTCCTGCGCGAGCATGGATCGCGAAACATCCATCACGACCGCAACATTGAGCGCGCGCGATTCGGTGGCCTGCGCGGCGCGTCCCCACCGTGGCCCGGCCAACCCGACGGCCGCACACAGCGCCGTGATGCCGAGCAGCAGCGTGGTGCGCCGGCCCATGGTCGCCGCGCGTTGCCCGAGGGCAACAGACCACGCCGAGGCGGCGCGCAGCCGATTGGCACGCGCCCACCACGCCAGCCCCGCGACGAGCAGCGCGATCAGTGGCGCGAGCCACAGCAGCCAGCGCACCTCGACCGTCACGGGACCCGCACCGCGATCGTGGAACTCAACAGCAGCTCCAGCGCCAGGAAGGCCAGGCCGAGTGCCAGGAAGGGGCGCGTGCGCTCGTCGCGGCGCGTGTAGCGCACCACGTCCACCGCGGTCTTTTCCAGCCGGTCGATCTGCTGGAAGATCCGGCCGAGTGAGGCGGCATCCTTGGCCCGGAAGTACTGCCCCCCGGTCTCCTTCGCGATCTCGGTCAGCAGGGCCTCGTCGATCCGGACGGGCACCACTTCGTAGCGGAAGCCGCTCAGCGACCGGCTGGTCGGAATGCGCGCCTCGCCGTCGGTCCCCACGCCGACAGTGTAGACCTTGATGCCGAAGGCCTGCGCGGTGCGCGCCGCCGTGCGCGGATCGATGATGCCGCGATTGTTCTCCCCGTCGGTCAACAGGAGGATCACCTTCTCCGGTCCAGGAAGCTTGCGCAGTCGCGCGACCGCCGTGGCGAGTCCGGAGCCGATCGCGGTACCATCCTCAAGCTGCCCGACCTCGAGCGCACCGATCGCCTGTTCGAGCGTGGCGTAGTCCACCGTGACGGGCACCTGCGTCAGGGCTTCGCCCGCAAAGACCACGAGACCAATCCGATCGGCGGTCCGCCCGCGCACGAATGCGGTGGCCTGACGCTTCGCCACCTCGAGTCGGTTGGATGGCGCAAAGTCCTCGGCGAGCATCGAGCTCGACACGTCGAGCGCCAGCACGATCGAGATGCCCTCGGCGTTGATCACCGTTCGGTCACCGCGCCGATACGGACCGGCGGCCGCGACCACGAGCGAGACACAGGCGCAGGAGCGGAAGAGCGGTGGCAACCAGAGGCGCCAACGGCCCTTCCGTGCCGAGAGGAATGGGGCCAGGTCGGAGACGACCGCCGCCATGGGCCGCAGTCGCGCCCGCCGCCACCACCACCACGGGAGCAGCAGCAGCAGGAGGAGCAACAGTGGGCGGGTGAAGCCGATCATGCCGAGTTCCCGGCGAGCAGGCGCAATCCCTCGTCGGCGAGCGCGGCGAGGTCGGGGCCCGACTCCGGCGCGAAGCGCACGGCGGCCGCGCGCTCGACCCAGTCTGCCGCCTCGTCGCGACCCCGCAGCGCCACCTCGAGGTGCTGCACGGCGAGACGCGCCTCACCGGCCGCGATCCACGCGGCCAGGCGGTCGGGATCCACGGCGGGCGTTGCGCGAGGTGCGAGCGCCACCGGCACGGGCCCGCGACGACGCCAATGCCAGATGGACACGGCGGCCACCACGAGCAGCAGCACCCAAGCCACCGCCCACGGAATGAGCGTGCGGTCCGCGCGCGCCACCCACGGCCGTGCCTGCTTGGGGGTGACCGTGGCGACGGGCCGACCGGATGGCAGCACCGATGCCACGTCAATCATCACGCGCGAGTCCGGCAGCGTGTCGATGCGGCCATCGGTGCGCACGACGATCGCGCCGGGGAGGACCAGCGTGTGCTTCCCCGGCGCCCAGAGCGTGATCGTGAACGCGACGCGCACCGAGTCCCCTTCGCGGGTGACCACCGGCGAGCCGAGCAGCGTGGCGACCGTGGTGTCCGTCGGGGCCCGGGGCTGCACCAGGGCGCCAGGAGGCACCAAGACCCGATAGACCACGGTGGTGGTGTCGCCGACGGTGGTCTTGCCCTGCGACTGTGTCACCGCCGTCGTCCCTGACGCCCGAAGGCGGCGCGCAACACGGGGAGGTAGTCGCCATCGGTCCGGATGACGACCTCGCGCACACCGGCCGCCGCGAACGTCGCCCCACGCCGCATCCGTTGCCGCTGGGCCATCGCCTCGGCACGCCGACGCGCGGTGCGGTCGCTGCTGTCGAACAGGACCGAGCCACCCCGCTCCGCGCCTTCGAGCTGCACCCACCCACCTGTCGGGAGCGCCGTCTCGCGGCTGTCATCGAGGGCGATGGCGGTCACCTCGTGACGGGCGGCGAGCCCCTTGAGGGGCGTCTCCCAGTCGGGGGCGAGAAAATCGGAGAGCACCACCACCAGGGCGCGACGCTTGAGCAAGGCACCCGCGGCGCGGAGTGCGCCGGCGAGGTCCGTTGCGCCCCCCTCCGTCTCGAGTTCGAAGAGGCGCTGCACGATGGCGTAGGCGTGGCGACGCCCACGGCCCGGTGGAATCACCGGCCCGACGCGTTCCCCGAAGGCGACGAGGCCGACCCGGTCCTGCTGTTGCGCGGCGACGAGTGCCAGGAGCGAGGCCACCTCGACGGCGCGCGACGCCTTCGGTTCCGGATCGCCCACGGACGTGGAGCGCGATCGGTCGAGCACCAGCAGCAGCGTGAGCTCGCGGGTCTCGGTGTACAGCTTGACGTAGGGGAGGCCGGTGCGGGCCAGGAGGTTCCAGTCGAGATGCCGGACGTCGTCGCCCTCGGCGTACGGGCGGACATCGGTGAACTCCATGCCGGTGCCGCGGAAGACCGAGCGCACTTCGCCACCGAGCAGCGCCTCGGTGGCCCGCCGCCCGCGCAGGGCGAGCGTGCGGACCTGCTTCAGCAGCGCGGGCGGGAGGAGGCCGGCCACGTCACGGCACCGGCACCGCGGCGAGGACCTGTCGGATCACCGCATCGGTGTCCACGCCCTCGGCCTCGGCATCGAAGGTGAGCACGATCCGGTGCCGCATCACGTCCGGGGCGAGCGCCTGCACGTCCTCGGGCATCACGAAGTCGCGACCGCGCAGGAAGGCGTGGGCACGCGCCGTCTGGGCGAGCGCAATCGACGCGCGCGGCGACGCCCCGAAGGCGATCATCGGCGCGAGCGCGGCGAGGCCGATCGTGGCCGGCTCGCGAGTGGCCCGCACCAGATCCACGATGTAGTCGGCGAGTCGTGCGTCGAGGTGGATCGCCTCGATCGCCGCACGCGCCGCGATGACCTGACCCGGCTCGGCAAGTCGCTCGACCGGGATGTGCCCCGACGCGCTCATGCGCAGCAGCACTTCCCGCTCTTCGGCGCGTGCGGGATAGCCGACGCGAATCTTCAGGAGGAAGCGGTCGAGCTGCGCCTCGGGGAGCGGATAGGTCCCCTCGCTCTCGATCGGATTCTGGGTCGCGAGCACCAGGAACGGCTCAGGCAGCGGATACGACGTGCCACCGATGGTGACCTGGCGTTCCTGCATCGCCTCGAGCAGCGCGGACTGCACCTTGGCGGGCGCGCGGTTGATCTCGTCGGCGAGGAGGACGTTCGTGAAGACCGGCCCGCGCTGCACCGTGAACTCGGCGGTGCGCTGGTTGTAGACCTGCGTGCCGAGCACGTCGCCGGGGAGCAGGTCGGGCGTGAACTGCACGCGCCGGTGGTCGCCGCCGATGACGGTGGCGAGCGTCCGCACCGCGAGCGTCTTGGCGAGGCCGGGGACGCCCTCGAGCAGCAGGTGGCCGTCGGCGAGGAGGCCGAGGAGGAGCCGTTCGAGCAGCACCGTCTGGCCCGCGACGATGCGCTGCAGCTCGTCCAGCGCGGCGCGCAGCTCGGCGCCCTCGCGCTCCACCTCCGGGCTCGGGGCGGCGGCGGAGCCGGGGACGAACGGCGCGAGGTCGTCCGGGATGCCGGACGCGGGCGAGGCGGTCATGCGGAGGCCTGGCGGTGGGGGAAGCGGGTCACCACGATCCGACAAAGCAACGCGGCCCCGGTCCGCGGGGCAAGGCGGCGTCAGGCGGCGGCGGTCGTCCGCCCGCGCGCCACGAGGAGCACGCCCGCCACCGCCGCCAGCGTGGAGGCGCCCAGCACGCCGAGCTTCGCCTCGTCCAGGTGCGTCCCCTCGCCGAACGCCAGCTTCGCGATGAAGAGGGACATGGTGAAGCCGATGCCGCCGAGCACCGCCATCGCGAAGAGCTGGGGCCAGCGCACCCGCTCCGGCAGCGCCGCGACGCCGAGGCGCACGGTGAGCCACGCCGCCCCGAAGATGCCGACCGGCTTGCCGAGCAGCAGCCCGAGCGCCACGCCCTGCGTCACCGGGGCGCCGAGCGCGCCGGCGACGTCGGCCGGCAGGTGGAGGCCCGCATTGGCGAGCGCGAAGAGCGGCATGATGGCGAACGCGACGAGGCCGTGGAGCTTCCGCTCCAGCTGGAGTGACGGCGTCTGCACCGCCTCGCACGCCGCCTCGAGCCGCGCGACGGCGGCCTGCTGGCGGCCGTTGGAGAGGAACGGCTCCTCGGGGTCGACGTCGGCGTCGCCGGCGCGGAACGCCTGCAGTTCCTCGCTCACCGTCGTGCGGAAATCGGCCGGGTCGATGCGGGTGCGCGCCGGCACGCAGAAGGCCAGCAGCACCCCCGCCACCGTCGCATGCACGCCCGACGCGAGCACCAGCGCCCACAGCGCGACGCCGCCGATGGCGTAGAGCCAGACGTTTCGGGCGCCGAGGCGGTTGAGCGCGAGGAGCAGCAGCACGACGCCGCCCGCGCCGCCCAGCGCGGTCCAGTCGAGCTGGCTGGAGTAGAAGAGGGCGATGACGAGCACCGCGCCCAGGTCGTCGACGATGGCGAGCGCGGCGAGGAAGACGCGGAGCCCCGGCGGGAGCCCGCGGCCCACCAGCGCGAGGATGCCGAGCGCGAAGGCGATGTCGGTCGCCATCGGGATCCCCCAGCCGCGCAGCCCGTCGCCGCCCGCGTTGAGCGCCGTGAACAGCAGCGCCGGCACGACCATCCCGCCGAGCGCCCCCGCGGCCGGCAGCGCCGCGCGGCGCCACGCGGCGAGTTCGCCGACGAGCAGCTCGCGCTTGATCTCGAGCCCGACCACGAGGAAGAAGACGGCCATGAGGCCGTCGTCGATCCACTGGTGCGCCGTGAGCGTGAGCGCATGGCTGCCGGCCGAGAGGCCGACCGGCGTGTCGAGCAGCGCGTGGTACGGCGCCGCCCACGGCGAGTTGGCGATGGCGAGCGCCACGAGCGTGCACGCGAGCAGCACGAGCCCGCTCGCGCTCTCGAGCCGCGCGAAGGCGCGGAAGGGGGCGAGCGCGCGGTCGATGGGACGGGGGGGACCGGCGAGCGGCGACGCGGAGGCCATGGCGCCGCCAAGGATACCGCGGGCCTCCTACCAGCGCACCTCGAACGTGCAGCGCGCCGCGCCGCAGGCGGCGCACGCCACCTCCCGCGCCGTCGCGCGCGGCGAGACGAGGCGGCGGAACAGCTCGCCGAAGGTGGCGGCGTAGAAGCGGCACGCGGGGTCGTGCGTGCGCACGCCGCGCGCCATCGGCGAGCCGGAGACGACGAGCGTCGCCCGCCCCGGTGCCGCCGTCCCGGCGAAGGTGCCGGTGCCGACGAAGGTCCACTGGTGCGCGGTGATGCTGCGGAGGAGGAGCCGCGCCGCGGGCGTGGGCGGCAGCAGGCGGAGCAGCAGGCGCACCGGCGCGGGGATGCGGTGCTCGAGCACGTACGCGCCCGTGAGCTCGCCCGCGCGCGCGAGGATCTCGCCGGCGCGCGCCTCGCCCAGCTCCCGGTGCACCGCGCGGCCGAGCGCCATCACCTCGGCCTCGGGCACCATGCGCGTCGGCGGCTCCCGCAGGTAGGCGGCGAGGCCGGCGGCGTCGAAGATCCGGCGGCGCACGTCGCACGGCTCCTCCTCGTCCAGCGCGATCGCCGTCTGCAGGATCGCGTTCGGGCCGATGCGGCCCGCCACCGCCGCCGTCACAGCGCGCGGGACATCCGTCGCGCCGCCTCGCCCGTGGGGAGGTGCGCGTCGAAGGCGCTGGCGAGCGTGCGCAGGAAGAAGCGGCCGAGGCGGGTGACCTCGAGCCCGTCCCCGGTGATCGCGACGAGGCCGTCGTCCGCCGTCTCGCGGATGCGCTCGTACCCCTCGGCGAGCTCGCCCCACGCGAGCGCCTGCGCCACCCGCCGGTTGCACAGCAGCTCCAGGATGGCGGCACGGCGGAGCCGGTCGTCGGCGGTCAGCTCGTGCCCGCGCGCGATCGGCAGGCGGCCCTCCGCGATCGCGGCGGCATACGCCGGCAGCCGGCCCTCGTTCTGCGCGAAGCGGCCGCCGACCTCGCTGATGGCGCTCGCGCCGAGCGACACCATGTCGGCGATGTGCCGCGTCGTGTAGCCCATGAAGTTGCGGTGCAGGCGCCGCTCCCGCTCCGCGATGGCGAGCGGGTCGTCCGGGCGCGCGAAGTGGTCGAGCCCGACCCAGGCGTACCCCGCGTCCTCCAGCCGCTCCACCACGCGGTGGAAGAGCGACGCGCGCGCCGGCGCGTCGGGCAGGAACGCCTCGTTGATCGCGGTCTGGTGCTTCTGCATCCACGGGACGTGCGCATAGCCGAAGCAGGCGAGCCGGTCGGGCCCGAGCGCGAGCACCGCGTCGATCGTGCGGTCGAGCGACGCGGGCGTCTGGTGCGGCAGGCCGTACATGAGGTCGATGTTGACGCCGCGGAAGCCGACGCCGCGCGCCTCCGCCACCGCCTCCGCCACGACCGGCAGCGGCTGCACCCGGCCGATCGCCGTCTGCACCGCGGGCTCCGTGTCCTGCACGCCGAACGAGATGCGGCGGAAGCCGAGCGCCGCGAGCGCACCGAGCTGGTCCGGCGACACCTCGCGCGGGTCGGCCTCGACGGAGAGCTCCGTGGCCGCGCTCAGGTCGAAGGCGAGGTGCAGCATCCCGCCGAGGCGGCGGAGCTGGTCGGCGGAGAGGAAGTTGGGCGTCCCGCCGCCCAGGTGCAGCGCCTGCACGCGGCGCCCGAGCCCGAGCCGACCGGTGACGAGGTGGATCTCCGCCTCGAGCTGGTCGAGGTAGCGGTCGACCTTCTCCGCGCGCGACGTGGGCACCACGTGACAGCCGCAGTAGAGGCAGCGCGTGCGGCAGAACGGCAGGTGCGCGTACACCGCCATCGGTGACGCCGGCTGCTGCGCCAGCGCGGCGAGCGCCGCGCCGTGCTCGGCCGGCCCCACGTCCTTCCGCCATGCGGGCACGGGCGGGTAGCTGGTGTACCGGGGCACCGGCCGGTCGTACTTCGGCTGCAGCGCGAGCAGGTCGGCAAGGGGAGTCATGTCGGAACCTGCCCGCGGCGGGATGAAGGTCGGGTGAAGCGGGGGCGAAGGGGCGCACCGGCGACGCGGCGCGCCCCCCGGGGTCAGGCGGGGTGGCGCACCGCGTCGAGCACGCGTTCGAGCCGCGCCTTCACCTCCTGCGCGAGCGGCGCGAGCGCCGGGTTCCCCGCGCGCCGCAGGCTCTCGACCGGGTCGACCGCGCTCACCACCGAGCGCCCGGGCCCGCCGTCCTCGTACACGACGACGTTGCACGGGAGCAGCAGCCCGATGTCGGGCTCCTGCAACAGCGCCTCGTAGGCGAGCGACGGGTTGCAGGCGCCGAGGATGACGTACGGCTTGAAGTCGACGCCGAGCTTCCGCTGCAGCGTCGCCGGCATGTCGATCTCGGTCACGACGCCGAACCCCTCGCGCGCCAGCGCGGCCCGCGCGCGGGAGAGCGCCTCGGGGAATGGCAGATCGAGCTCGGTCCCCATCGCATACGACGTCTGCGGCTGCATCATCGGCCTCCCGGCGCGGGGCGCACCCGTGGCGCGCACCCTGCCATCGTACGTCGGGCCGCATGAAGGGCGCGGGAGGCGCGCCTGCCCCGCCGGTTTACGGGCGCTTCAAGACTCCTTCACGCACCGACCCCTACCGTGGCGCGTGGAGGCCGGAACTTCCCGGCCTCCGGCGAGTCGCCCGGCGCGGCGGACGGCTCCATCCTCGCGGAGGATCCCATGCGTGTGGCTGAGCTGATGACGTCGGACGTGCGCGGCGTCCGGGATGACGAGCCGATCGCGCAGGCGGTGCTGACCATGGCGGATGCGCACGTCTCCGGGTTGCCGGTGCTCGACCGGCGTGGCCGGCTGGTGGGCGTGCTGTCGACGACCGACCTGCTCGAGGCCGAGGCCGAGACCGACACCGCGGAGGCGCGCGAGCAGCTGTTCAGCGACACGCCCGTGCGCGAGCTGATGACCCCGAAGCCTATCACCATCGGCCCGGACGAGGACGCGCGCCAGGCGGCGCAGATGATGCTCTACGGCGGCGTGCATCGCGTCTTCGTGGAACAGGACGGCGAGCTCGTGGGCGTGATCACCCAGAGCGACATCGTCCGCGCGGTGGCCGGGCGGCACGTCTAGCCCGGACCAGGGGCCGGCCTCGAGACCGGCCCGAGGGAGGAGGCGCCAGTCGCCTCGCGATCATCTCCCCGTGCGGGGCCGGGATCCGTCCCGGCCCCGTACATTTGCAGGATGCTCGGCGTCCCCTTCCCGCCCGCGAGCGGCACGTACGAGGTGCGCGCCGGGCTCGTCCCCCTCGCCCTCGCGGGCCCCGACGACCACGGCCCCGTGCGCTTCGTCACCGACGCGCGCGCGAGCGAGTACCTCGCGCGCAAGCTCGACCTCCTCGAACACCACGCCGACGCCGTGCGCCTGCGCGTTCCCGCACGCTCGCGCGCGGACGACGACGCGCTCGCCACCATCCTGCGCGATGCGCTCGGCTGGCTCGCCGCCGAGCACCCGGAGCGCTGCGTGGTGGACGGCGACGCGATCGCGCTGCCGCCGTTCGGCGTGCTGCTCCGCGGTGACACGGTCGAGCGCGTGGCGCCGCCCGCGCCCGGCCTCGGCCCGCTCGCGCGCAACGCGCAGACCTGGCTCGCGCGCCAGCGCGGGATCGACCTGCTCGCCGACGCGCTCGCGCTCTCGGTGATGGAGGACTTCGCCGTCGTGCGCGCGCCGGACGACGACGACGACCCGGCCGGCGACGTGCTCGAGCTGATGCACATCTGCTTCCCGTCGCACTGGGCCCCGGCCGAGAAGCTTGGCGGGAACTTCGCGGCGGTGCACGCCCCCGTGGCGAACAACGGCGTGATCATCGGCGCGCACCGGCAGCTCGTGCGGGCGATGGTGCGGAAGGGACCGCTCCTGCGCTACGCGTGGTCGATCGCGCGCGACCCGCGCCTCGACCTGAACCCGCGCCTCCACCACCTCGCGGAGCCGCCCGCCGCCGCCTACACCGACCCCGACGCCGCCGCCCGCGCCACCTGGTACCGCGTCGAGCGCCAGACGACGAACCCCTTCCCCGCGCTCGGCCGCTCGCTGTTCACCATCCGCACCTGGGTGGTGCCGATGACCGAGGTCGGCGAGGATCCCGCGCGCGCGCGCCAGCTCGCGTCGGCGATCCGGTCGATGCGCGATGACGAGGCGGACTACAAGGGGATCGGGAAGCTGCGGGCGCCGCTGGTGGCGTGGCTGGAGGGAAGGGGGCCGGCGGGCCAGGGGGCATGAGGCCAGGGGCTGCCGTGCGCCGCGCCTGGCCTCAGGCCCGCTGGCCCCCTTGCCCGCCTACACGCCCGCCGCTGGCCCGCAGGGCCAGCAACGCCGGCCACCCCAGCGCCAGCAGCCCGATGCCGCCTGCCGTCGCCACGGGCGCGTCGATCGCCGAGGCGACCACGACGGCGACGGACGCACCCGCGAACAGCACCGGACCCCACGGATACCCCCACGCGCGGTACGGCCGCTCGGCGTCGGGCTCGGTGCGCCGGAGCCGCAGCACGGCCACCGCCGAGAGCCCGTAGAACACCCAGCTCGCCGCCACCACCGAGGTGATCAGCTGGTCGTACGTCCCCGTCATCGCGAGGACGATCGACCACGCGCCCTGCACCAGCAGCACGTTGACCGGCACGTGGCGCGTCGGGTGCGCCACGCCGGCCCACGCGAAGAACTCCCCCTGCCGCGCCATGGCGTACGGCACGCGCGCGGCGGAGAGGATGATGCCGTTGTTGGAGCCGAGCGACGAGAGCGTCATGAGCAGCGTCACGAGCCCCACGCCCGCCGCGCCGCCGAGCGCCTCGGCGACCGCGGCCGCCGGCCGGTCGCTCTCGGCGAGCGCGCCGATCGGCAGCACCGCGAGCATCCCCGCGTTCGCGAGCACGTAGAGCGCCACCACCGCGCCCATCCCCAGCACGATCGACCGCGGCAGCACGCGCGCCGGGTCCCGCACCTCGCTGCCGACGAGCGTCACCTCCATCCAGCCGTCGTACGCCCACAGCACCGCGATCAGCGCGAGCACCGGCGACGCGCGCGGCGCGGCGGCCGCGCCCGCCGCCGCGTCGGCGCCCCCGGCGGCGAGCCCCGCGACGCCGAACGCCGCGAGCCCCAGCATCTTGAGCACCGTCAGCACGGTCTGCACCCGCGCCCCCTCGCGCAGGCCGAGGCAGTTGAGCAGCGTGAGCGCCACGATGGACGCGACGGCGAGCGGCAGCACCGCCATCGGCCCGAGGCCGAGCGCGGGCGCCGCGTAGGTGGCGAAGCCGATTCCGATGGCGGCGATGGAGGCGGGGTTGATGACGACCGACGTCGTCCACGCGTAGAGCCAGCCGGTGAACGGCGTGAACGCCCGGCGCAGGTAGGCGTACTGCCCCCCCGCCTCCGGCATCATCGCCGCGAGCTCGGCCATGGCGAGCGCGCCGAGCATGGAGAGGAGGCCGCCGGCGAGCCAGAGGCCGAGCGCCTGCCACGGCGTGGCGCACGCGGCCGCCACCTGGCCCGGCACGAGCAGGATCGCCGTGCCGAGCATGGTGCCGATGTTGATGGTGGTGGCGTCGAGGAGGCCGAGTTGGCGCCGGAGCCCGTCCGCGCCGGCGGCGTCGCCGGGATCGGGGTCGCTCACCCCTGCATCGCGCGCAGGTACTCGCGGTCCCACGCTGCCGAGAGCGACTCGCGGCGCGAGTACGGACCCGGCACGTACCGGCTCGACGACACGCCCTGCTGCGTCAGCTCGCAGACGTGCCAGTCCTCGCGGTTCGTGCGGTCCCAGAAGGCGACGCCGTCGTCCGGGTCGAGGTCGGGCCGCGACGCCACGTCGGGATGGAAGAGGAACTCGCAGGTGATGCGCGTGCGCGCCGGGCCCGCGGGCCAGAGCGTGTGCACCATCACGTAGTCGTGGTGCAGCGAGAGCAGCATGTTCGGGAAGACCGAGTAGTACCAGACGCGCTGCGCCGCCTCCGCGTCGAACGCGCCGACCGGCAGGCCGCACGTGTTCCCCGAGAGCGAGAGCGAGCCGCCCGCGCGCGAGACGACCATGAACCCGCCGAGGAACGGCCCGTCCACCAGGTCGTTCTCGCCCGAGTCGCTCGGCGAGAGCCGCACGAGCGACGGGTGCAGCGGCGAGCAGTGGTAGCACTCGGAGTAGTTCTCGAAGAGGAGCTTCCAGTTGGCCGCCACGTCGTAGTCGATGCGACGGAGCGCCACGAGCGAGGGCAGGTTCCACGCCGCCCAGCGCCCGAGGAGCGGCGCGTACGCCTGCTCGAACGGCTCGGGACGCTCCGCGAGGTTCACGAAGAGGAACCCCTCCCACTCCACGAGCGCCGCCTGGTGCAGCCCGAACGCCGCGCGGTCGAGCCCGTCGAGCGCGTCCTCGCTCGGCACGCCGACGAGACGGCCGTCGAGCGCGTACGTCCACGCGTGGTACGGGCACTGGATCGTGGCGCCGAGCGTGCCGTGCGCCTCCGTGCAGAGGCGGGTGCCGCGGTGGCGGCAGACGTTGAAGTGCGCGCGGGCGACGCCGTCGCGGTCGCGGACGAGGATCAGCGACTCCCCCGCGACCTCGCGCAGCACGTACTCGCCGGGGCGCGCCAGCTCGGCGGCGCGCCCGACGCACAGCCAGCGGCGCCGGAAGATCCGCTCCAGCTCCTGGGCGTGGACCGCGTCGGACAGGTAGGCGTCACGCGGCAGCGTCCGCTGCCCGTTCGTGGGCAGCGCGGCAGTGGGAACGAAAGTGGCCATGTCCTCAAGGTAGCCCGCCCGTCGCGGTGCCCGTCCGCCAGTCCGCTCGTCCGCCCGTCCGCCCCTGTCCGGGGTACGTTGCCTTCATGCCGCAGGCCCTCGCCGCCCCCGACCTCGCCCCGCCCCCGCCGCTCGGCGTGCGGGCGCGCGAGCGGCTGGTGCGGCTGTGGATGGGGGCACCGTGCGAGGTGGCGCTGCAGGTGCGGGGGCGGACGCCGGAGCCGGTGCGGCCGGTGCACGCGGTGGTGCGGCGGCTCTCGCCGGTGCAGCGGGTGGAGCACTCGGTGGCGTGGCTCGTGGGCGGCGCGGTGTTCTTCGTCATCCACATCCTGCTGATGGCGGTGATCCACGCCATCGCGCCGCCGCTGCTGCTCTTCGCGGCGATCATCATCGCGGTGCGGCGCCTCTTCACGCGCGCCGTCTGGCAGTTCGCGGCCGGCACCTGCCCGCACTGCGAGCAGTCGCAGCGCTTCTTCGTGTTCGGCGCCGTGTCGCTCCCCGCGGCGACGTCGTGCGCCTCCTGCGCCCGCGAACTGTGGATCGAGCCACCGGGCCAGCCCGTGCATTGACGGTCCTGCCCGCCGGCCCGCCTGCCCTCCGGCCCTCCTACCTGAAATCCCTCGACCGCACCCACCCCTCCCCCGCCTTCGCCACCAGCGCCTCGCACTCGCGGGCGCGGATGTTCACGACGCCGGCCTCCACCTGCAGGTCGCCCCGCACGAGCAGGAGCGGCGAGCGGGAGATGAGCAGCGCCTGCCGCTCGAACAGGTCGGGCCGGATGACGACGTTGACGAGCCCCGTCTCGTCCTCGAGCGTGAGGAAGACGAACCCCTTCGCGGTGCCCGGGCGCTGGCGGCAGATCACCAGGCCGGCGACAAGAAGGGCGGACGGGCGGTCGGGCGGACGGGCGGACTCGGAGGCGGACGGGCGGACGGGCGGACGAGCGGACCGGGCATCGCGCGCAGGCGGCTGCCCGGGCACGGCACCACCGTCCGCCTGTCCGCCCGTCCGCCCGTCCGCCCTTGCGTCCGCCGGCTGCGGACGCCCCTGCGCCGTCAACTCGGCGGCCGAACGAACGCCCAGCGTCCGCAGCCAAGGGCGCAAATGCCCCATCGGGTGCCCGTTGAGCGACAGCGTGGTGAGGCGGTAGTCGGCCTCGGTGAGTTCCCAGGGCGCCATCGGCGGGAGCGCGGGGGCGGGCGTGGGCGCGGGCGTGGGGAAGAGCGGGCCCGGCGTGCCGCGCGCGGCCTCGAGCACCTGCCAGAGCGCGGCGCGCCGCTTCCGCAGGTCGGGCTCGCCGGGGACGAACGCGTCGAACGCCCCCGCCTCCGCGAGCGCGCGGAGGCTGCCGCGATCGAGCCCCGTGCGGTGCACCACGTCGGCCACCGACGTGAACGGCCCCCCCTCCCGCGCCCGCTGCAGCGCCTCCCGCGCCCGCGCGCCGAGGCCGCGGACGAGGCGGAGGCCCAGACGCAAGGCGGACGGGCGGACGGACGCAGTGGCGGACGGGCGGACGAGCGGACTGGCGGACGGTCGCTCCGTGCGGGAGCGGCCGCCTGTGCGCGATGCCCAGTCCGCCAGTCCGCCAGTCCGCCCGTCCGCCCAAGGCTGCCCGTCCGCCTTTTCGAACCCCGTCTCCCACCCCGACCTCGCCAGGCACACCCCGCGCACCTCCACGCCGTGGCGCCGCGCGTCGTCGATGATGGTGCCGGGGGCGTAGAAGCCCATCGGCTGCGCGTTGAGCAGCGCCGCCGTGAACTCGGGCGCGTAGTAGTGCTTGAGGTACGCCGACGCGTACACCAGCGTCGCGAAGCTCGCGGCGTGGCTCTCGGGGAAGCCGTAGTCGGCGAAGGCGTTGATCTGGTCGTAGATGCGGCGCGCCGTCTCGGGCGGGATGCCGTTGCGTGCCATCCCCGCGACCAGCTTCTCGCAGATCTCGGCCATCCGCTCGCGCGAGCGCTTGTGCCCCATCGCGCGGCGCAGCGTGTCGGCCTCGCCCGCCGAGAAGCCCGCGGCCGCGATCGCGACCTGCATCCCCTGCTCCTGGAAGAGCGGCACGCCGAGCGTGCGTCGGAGGATCGGCTCGAGGGAGGGATGCAGGTACGTCACCGGCTCCTCGCCCGCGCGGCGGCGCAGGTACGGGTGCACCATGTCGCCCTGGATCGGGCCGGGGCGGATGAGCGCCACCTCCACCACGAGGTCGTAGAAGCAGCGCGGCTTGTGCCGCGGCAGCGTGTTCATCTGCGCGCGGCTCTCCACCTGGAAGACGCCGATCGTGTCGGCCGCGCAGAGCATGTCGTACACGGCGGGGTCGGCGTAGTCGAGCTGCCCGAGGTCGAGCGTGACGCCGCGCACCTGCCGCACGTACCGCAGCGCGCGCTGCAGCAGCGAGAGCATGCCGAGGCCGAGCACGTCGATCTTGATCAGGCCGACGGGATCGAGGTCGTCCTTCTCCCACTGGATCACCGTGCGCCCCGGCATCGACGCGGGCTCGATCGGCACGTGGCGGTGCAGCGGCTCGCGCGTGAGCACGAAGCCGCCCACGTGGATCGACCGGTGCCTCGGCAGCTGGTGCAGCCCCTCCACGATGTCGGCGAGGCGGCGGACGCGGGGGTCGGCGGGGTCCAGCCCTGCCAGCGCCTGCGGCGCCTCCGGCGCGGCGGACGGGCGGACGGGCGGACGGGCGGAAGGGGGAGTGGAGCGGCCCCAGTCGTTCGCCTTCGCCCCCGAGGCCTGCGCGTTGGGGTTGCCGTGCACGGCGTAGGCGCGGCGCGTCTGCTCCTTCACCTCGCGGGCGCGGGTCGTGGCCTCGGTGCCGGGCGCGAGATGGCTGCCCAGAAGGGCGGACAGGCGGGCGGGCTCGGAGGCGGACGGGCGGTCAGGCGGACGGGCGGACGGACGCTCCTCGCGCATCCGGAGGTCCGCGCGATCGGGAGCCGCCCAGTCCGCCAGTCCGCTCGTCCGCCCGTCCGCCTCTGCGCGCAGCGCAGCCGCGGTGGCCTGTGCGCTGTACCGGTCGGCGTACGCCGCGAGCGCCTCGGCCTGCTCCACCGAGAAGCCGAGCACGCGCGCGGCGTCCTTCACGGCGCTCCGGCCGCGGTAGGTGATCTGCTCGCACACCATCGCCGCGTGGTCGCGGCCGTACTTCTCGTAGATGTACTGCAGCACCTGCTCGCGGTGCTCGTGCGCCACGTCGAGGTCGATGTCGGGCGGCTCCTGCCGCTCCTCGCTGAGGAACCGCTCGAACAGGAGCCCCATCGCCACCGGGTCGATCACCGTGATGCCGAGGCAGTAGCAGACGGCGGAGTTGGCGGCGGAGCCGCGTCCCTGCACGAGGATCCCGTGGCGCGCGGCGTAGCGCACGATGTCCCACACGATGAGGAAGAAGCCCGCGTAGCCGAGCTTCGCGATGAGGGCGAGCTCGTGGCGGAGTTGCGCGCGACGCGCGCGGGCCGCGCGGGCGGACTGGCGGTCGGGCGGACTGGCGGACTGGACATCGTGCGCGGGCGGCGGCTCTCGCACGGAGCAACCGTCCGCCCGTCCGCCCGTCCGCTCGCCCGCCCCTGCGTCCGCCCATCGCTCCCCCGCCCCCCGTGCCACCAGCCGCGCCAGGTACTCGTCGGCCGTGACGCCCGGCGGCAGGGGGAAGTGCGGCAGCGACGGCCGCAGCTGCTCGAGGCGGAACGCGCACCGCTCGGCGACCGCGACCGTGTTATGCAGCCCCTCGGGCCGTTCGCGCCAGCGGAAGCGGAGCTGCTCGTAGCCCTTCAGGTACCACTCGCCGTTCGGGCGGAGGCGCGTCCCCATCTGGTCGAGCGGCTTCCCGTGGCGGAGCGCGCACAGCACGTCGTGGATCATCCGCCCCTCGGGGTCGGCGTAGTGGACGTCGTTCGCGACGATCCACGGCAGCCCGAACGCCTCGGCGAGCGCGATGAGCGACGCGGCGAGCGCGCGCTCCTCTGGCAGCCCGTGGTCCTGGCACTCGACCACCACGCGCCCGCCGAACAGGTCGCGCAGCAGCGCCAGCGCATCGCACGCGCCGCGCTCGTCGCCTGCGGCGAGCCGGCTCGGCACCCAGCCGCGTGCGCTGCCGGTGAGCGCGACCAGCCCGTCGGTGTGCTGGGCGAGCACCTCGAGCGACACCGCTGGCGTACCGCGTGCCGCGTCCATCCGCGCGCGCGTGATCAGCGTGCAGAGGTTCGCGTACCCCTCGGCGGATTCGCAGAGGAGGGGGAGGTGGTAGCTGCTGCGCAGCGCGGACGGGCGGACCGGCGGACGGGCGGACCGATGGGCGGAGCGGGCATCGCGCGAGGGCGGCGACCCGATCGCAGGATCACCGTCCGCCATTCCGCCAGTCCGCCAGTCCGCCATGGCGTCCGCCTCATGTGTCAGCTCCGCACCGACAATCCCCCCGATCCCCGCCTCGCGCGCGGCCTGGGCGAAGCGGACGATCCCGCCGAGGTCGTCGTGGTCGGTGAGGGCGAGGGCGGGCATGCCGAGGGCGGCGGCACGGGCGACCAGCGCCTCGGGGAGCGAGGCGCCGTCCAGCAGGGAGAAGGCGGAGTGGCAGTGGAGCTCGACGTAGCGGGGGGGCATGGGGGGAAGATACCGAATAAAAACCGAAATCGAGCAAGAGGGGGGGGCAGGCGGGGCGGGGCGACGGCGGGCTGTCTTCTGGCCGAGGAATCGTGCGCCGCGCGCGCGGCAAATGGGTACGCGTTGCGCGGGTCGGCGGGGCGATGTTGCGCAGATGGGCCTACCTGCTGGTGTCGAGCGGTCACCGAAGCTGCTGGCGCGACTGGTGTCGGCGCTGGCGGCGCGGCATTACAGCCCGCGGACCGTCGAGGCGTACGTGGGGTGGGTGCGCCGGTATGTGCGCTTCCATCGGCTGCGGCATCCGTCGACCATCGGTGCCGCCGAGGTGAGCGAGTTCCTGACGCATCTGGCGGTGAGGCAGGGGGTGGCCGCGTCCACACAGAACCAGGCGTTGGCGGCGTTGCTCTTCCTGTACCGGCACGTCCTCCAGGCGCCCTTGCCGCCGATCGCCGACATGGTGGCGGCGAGGCGGCCGCAGCGGCTTCCGTCGGTGCTCACGCGTCACGAGGTGCGTCAGCTGCTGGGCGAGATGCGGGGCGAGGCCCGGATCGTCGCGCTGCTGCTATATGGCGGAGGGCTCCGGCTGATGGAGGGGTTGCGGGTGCGGGTCAAGGACCTCGACCTCGAGCGTGCGATCGTGACGGTGCGTGCCGGCAAGGGGGCCAAGGACCGGGCCACCGTCCTGCCGCGATCGGCCGTGCCGGTGCTGCGGGCGCATCTGGCGCGGGGGCGGGAGCAGCATGCGCTGGACTGCCGGGGTGGTGGGGGCCATGTCGAGCTGCCGGACGCGCTGCGGCGCAAGCTGCCGGCTGCCTCGCGCGCCTGGGAGTGGCAGTGGGTGTTTCCGGCCACACGGCAGTACGTCGACCGAGACACGGGTGAGCGCCGCCGGCATCACCTTCACGAGACCGTCGTCCAGCGGGAGGTGAGTGCGGCGGCGCGGCGGCTCGGCATCCCACGGCGCGTGACGTGCCACACCCTGCGCCATTCGTTCGCGACGCACCTGCTGGAGGACGGATACACATCCGCTCCATCCAGGAACTGCTGGGCCATGCCGACGTGCGCACGACGATGATCTACACGCACGTCCTCAATCGGGGCGGGCGCGCAGTGAACAGTCCTGCGGACACGCTCTCCTTGTCGTGAGGAGGGCGCGGCCCGGGGGCCGCCCGGTCACGCGGGCCGCGGGATTAGGCAGACGGCGCTTAGGCTGCCCGGGAGCTTGGCGGTGATGGGGGCAACCCTTGGCGTAGCGTGGAGTTGCGAAGCCTCGCCGGGGGATACAGCTTGGGTAAGAGCGGCGGGCTGCGCGGGATAACCGGCGGCTTCGCGGCCTAAGCACGACACCTAATTCGACGTTATGACGACATGCCCGATCCGATAATCGCCAAGCTTCCGGAGCGAGACGAAGTTCGCTTTGCCGCTCGAATGACAAACGTTCAGTTCAGCGCGCTGGCAAAGCGACTGGACCACGCCACTGTCGTAGCCGACTTGAAGCAGCTGGCTCTTCGTCGGCGGCCCGTGAAAAGCAAGCTCTTCGAGCCCACGGAGGTTCGACGGTGGTTGCTCAACGGCTGGAACACGGAGTTGCTTCTCCGCACCAATCGGCGGCTCTTGGAAGGGGAGGCGTTAAGGCACTCCCTCCATTGGGCCTTTCCGCAAGCGTATTACTCTGCGTTTGCCGTAGCTCTCGCCTATTTCAAGACTGTCGGGTACTCGGAGACTTCTCACGCTTCCGTCATCCGGAAGTTTGGGAGCGAGTCTGCCGCGAACAAATATCCTGCCGCATTGTGCGCACTGGCCGACGGCCGACCAGCCGTTGCGATCGGTGTCCGCGCGGTGAAGCTGCCACACAGCACGTACTATGATCCCGCCTCTCCTGACGCAGTTGAGGGTCAAGTGGCGCAGTTCTTGTGCGCTACGAGGCGCATCGACCTCGACGAAAAGAAGGGCGATATCAAGGTCCAGAACAAGGGCGGCACGCGGCGAAAGGCCTTCCGGCCGGAAGATTGGGCCAAAGTCTCGGCTGCCCTAGGTTACACCTCCGTTTTCAGCCTGCTTTACCGAAAGCGCATCAAGGCTAACTACCGGGACATCGACACCTTCCTGCATGAAGAGCTCGACGCAGAGGCATTGAGCCTCGATCTTGTCAACATCGTGTCCACGTTGAACTTTGTTCACGAAGTCTTCATCGCACAGGCCGCCGGGATCGACGTCATCCGTACAGCGCTCGAGCGTTTGCCTGGAGATAGGAACCGCGGGCCGCACGTTCGTGTAGCCGTCGTCGACTCACTTGCGTCATAACGACGCTTGCTGCCGACAAGCGCGGGTGCGGTAGCGGTTGTGGGGCCTCAGCTTCATCTTCCGGAAGGTCGGCTGCGGCCCCACAACCGCATTTTATGGAAGCGCTTGCAGCAGAAGCACACGTTAGGCGGCATGGAGCGAACCTGGGAGTTGGGCCGTTCAACTACCCGCATGAGGCAGTCAGCGAACTAGGCTTTGAGCGGCTCCCCCGACTAGCGAGTGGCGCATTTGATGGATCGCATGGATGGCCCAGGCCAGGAACGCGTTTCAAGTCCGATCTCCACCGGCGGCGAGGGTGTGTTCTTCGAGCAACACGTCGCAGCGTACTGGCTGGCCCAGCTTCTTGTCCGTAGCATCCCGCCGATCTTGACCGATACCGGCGTCACCGAAGTCCATTTTCAGACCGAGCATCTCGGCTTCAATACGGACGACTTCCTCGTCGTCTGCGCGCGCGCAGGCACGGCGAATGCGCGGCTCGTAGGGCAGGTGAAACGCAGCTTCACCATCAGTGCCGCCAACGATGAATGCAAAAAAGCCATCGGCGATTTCTGGAAGGACTTCAAGAAGGCCGATCCTTTCAATCCCCAGCACGACCGCTTCGTGCTCGTCACGCTGCGCGGCACGAATACGCTTCTCGAGACCTTTGTCGGGCTGCTCGACTGCGCGCGGGGCACGGCCGACGGCGAAGAGTTCCAACGGCGGCTGTCTCTCGACGGGTTCATTTCGAAGAAGTCCGTCCACCAGTGCAACGAGCTCTGCCAGATCGTCAGCGCACTGGAGGGAACGCCCGTCACCTCCGAAGACCTGTGGCCCTTCCTGAGCGTGCTGCACGTCCTGAGCCTCGACCTGCACACCTCCACGCGCCAGACCGAGGCGCACATCAAAACGCTGCTCGCCCTCAAGTCTACCGATCCAGATCCCGTCGCAAGAGCGACGGCCGCGTGGGACGCGCTCCTAGCCTTGGCGAGCGAGGCTGGACCGGCCGCGCGGAGCCTGACACGCGCCGACCTTCCAGCCGGTCTCGTCCAGGCATACGGCGAGGTGGGCGCGAACGAGCAGCGCGTGCTGACGGCACTGACGAACCACACGGAATTCGTTCTGCGGAAGATCCGCACGACGATCGGGCCGGCCTTTCACCTGCGTCGCGCTGGGATCGTCCAGAAAGTGCTTGCGGCCATCGAGGCGAAGCAGGTCGTCCTGATAACAGGGCCAGCCGGCAGCGGCAAATCCGTCATCGGCAAGGAAGCGGTAGCCTTTCTCTCCCGCGACTTCTTCGCTTTCGGGTTCCGTGTCGAGGAATTCGCCGTCGCTCACATCGACGAGACGCTCCACAACAGCCAGATTCCGGCGCGCGCCACCGAGCTTCAGGCCATCCTCGGCGCGCAGGGCCGCAAGGTGCTCGTCATCGAGAGCGTCGAACGCCTGCTCGAAAAGCCAACGCGCGACGCCTTCAGCGACCTCATGACGATCGCCCAGGGCGACGACGGCGTCGGCATCGTCATGACCTGCCGCGACTATTCCGTGGAGCAGGTGCAGGCCAGCTTCCTCCGACCCGCGGGCATTGATCACGCCGTCATCGAGGTTCCGCCGCTCGACGACACCGAATTGCAGGAGATCCAGGCCGCCTTTCCGTCGTTGGCAGTGCCGCTTGGCAACCCCGCACTCCGCGAGATCCTGCGCAACCCGTACTTCATCGACAAGGCATTGCAGATTCCGTGGGACGCGGGACGTCCGCTACCGGAGAACGAGCGTGATTTCCGGGCCGTCTTCTGGCGGCAGATCGTGCGCGCGGACCAGAATCCGGTCGACGGCATGCCGCGCCTGCGCGAAGAGGCCTTGCAGGAGCTGGCGGTGCGCAGGGCGCGCGCGCTTTCAGATTACGTGCCTGCGACAGGACTCAATGCCGCGGCCATCGGCCTCCTGAAGCAGGATTCGCTCGTGGTTTCGCCGCACAGCAACGCTCTGCTCGTCGCGACGGCGCACGACGTCCTCGAGGACTGGGCCATCCTGCAATGGATCGAGGAACAGCACGTCACGGATGAGACGTCGTTCAAGGCTCTGTCGTCAGCGATAGGGCCTCACCCTGCGGTGCGCCGCTCTTTCCGGAAGTGGGTTGCCGAACTGGTCGACCGCGACGCACCCGCAGCAGACCGGCTGTTCAGCGCGGCCATCGCGCAAGCCGACGTGCCCGCCCAATTCCGCGACGACACGCTGGTGTCGCTGCTGAAGGCACCGTCCGCCTCCGAATTCCTGACGCGGCACGAGGCCGAGCTGCTCGCCAATGGCCGCGCCATCCTCAGGCGGGTCATCCACCTCCTGCGCGTTGCTTGTGTAACTTCCCCCGCGTGGCTTGCCGACGTGCGCGGCCACAGCTCGATCCTGAGTGTGCCGGAAGGCACGGTCTGGGCAACCGTCGTGGGGCTGGTCCATCGCAACATCGGCAGCTTCGGACCGGAAGACGCGCCGCTGCTTCTCGCATTGATCGAGGATGCCGTGCGCGGCGTCAGTTGGTGGGCACCGGACATCGACGGGGCCGAACATGTCGCCGGCATTGCCCATTGGCTCCTGCCGCGGTTTGACCATTACAGGGGCGGAGACACGCGCAAACGCGTTCTGAAGGTGATTGCGAAGATCCCGAAGGCCGACCCCGCGCGCTTCGAAGCCGTCCTGCGCGGGCAGGTAAGGGAGGGACGCCGACGCGATCCCGTCGCCGAAGAGTTCCGCGACATCCTCCTCGCAGGCCTCGACGGCACGCCCGCGGCGCGCGACCTGCCGGACCTCTTGATCTCCGTGGCACTGGATACTTTCCTCGCCACAGAGGAATACCTGCGCGCGGAACCCTACGGCCGCTCATCCATCGACGTTGGCCTGTACTTCGGCATAAAGGAACACCTGCGCCACGATTTCTTCCCTGCCAGTGCCTTCCGGGGGCCGTGGGTCAACCTGCTCACGCACCACCCGAGAAAGGGTCTCGAGTTCCTGATCCAGGTCTTCAATCACAGTGCCGAGTGGTACGCGCATCCGCGTCTCCCGGACCGCCTCGAGCCCGCCTGGGAAGTCGAGCTCACCTTTGCGAACGGGACGACGCGCAAGCAGTGGGTGAACCCGCGCCTCTGGGGCCTGTATCGCGGTATGACCGTCGGGCCTTATGTGCTCCAGTCGCTGCTGATGGCCTTCGAGCAATGGCTGCTCGACTATGCCAAGTCCCATCCCGAGGGGCTCGACGCCGTGCTCCTCGAAATCCTGCAGCGCAGTGAGTCCGCCGCGCTCGCAGCCGTCGTCGCAAGCGTGGCGACCGCTCATCCTCACCGGTCAGGCGAGGCCCTTCTGGTGCTGCTGTCGGTGCAGGACTACATCGAGATTGACCGCAGCCGCATGGCCGGCGAGCATGAGACCTCGAGCCTCACGGGATTGTTCCCGACCCTCCGCGCCAAAAACAGGATCTACGAAGAGGAGCGGAACAAGTCGAACGCGCTGCCACACCGCAAGCATGACCTTGAAGCGGCCATCGCAAACCTGCAACTCGGTCCTCTGGCCCCGCGGGTTCACGCCATTATCGACAAGTACAGCGCGGCATTGCCTGCGCCGGACAAGCGTGACAAGCACGACCTCACGTGGCAGCTCGCGCTGCACCGGATGGACTTCCGCCAGTACGACCTCGCCGACGTCCAGCCCGCAGCGGACGAGACACCGGCGACGAACGGCGAGGAGCCCCCCAAGAACTACATCCGCCTTGAACTCAAGCCTCCGGCTCCGGAAGTGCAGGAACTCATTGACGAGAGCACAAAGAGGCTGGGCGAGATGAATGCCCGGCTCGGTGTCTACATGTGGGGCCTCCAGATCTTCCAGCGCGACTCCGGCTCTGCCGACCCAGCCCAGTGGCGGGAGAAGCTGGCAAGCGCGCAGGGCATGGACCGCGCCGCGGAAGATCCGGACAACAGCCGCAACGCACCCGGCTTCGTCGCCGCCGTCTGCGTCCGCGATCACTGGGACGAGATGTCGCCGGAAGAGAGGGACTGGTGCATCGACGTCATCTGCTCTGAAATCTCCAGACACGCCGATCAATGGGGAACCATCGACCGCGTGCAGCGGTTCTCGATGCTGGCTGATCGGCCCTGTGCGTTCGTCGTGCCGCTGCTGCTCTCCAAGACCCTGACGGAAACCCAGACGCCGCGCGTGCGCCGGGCCTTTGTTGCCGCGCTAACCCATCCGATCGACGAGGTCCGCTGGTACGCTACCTGGGGCATCGACGACAAGTTCTGGGCCGCGAACGCCGCCCTTGCCCTGCGTGTCGTCAACGCCGTCGCAACCGAGGCCGCCCTTGCCGATCGCGACTGGAACGCCGAGGAGAAGAAGCGTTACGACAAGCGGCGCACGCCGGACACGATCTCTGCCGCCGCGGCCGAAGACGTCCGCCGGCGGTTCTGGACCGAAGGGGAAATCGCCGACGATGCGCACGTCAGGTTCGACATCACCGACGGATTCGGAGCCGAGGCGCACGCGAAGGTCCTCGCGATCCTGGGCCAGGTTCCCAATGAGCCTCTGGCTGTGGCCGCACACCGGCGCGCCAGCGAAGGCCTCGTCGAGTGCTGGAACCGTGAGCACGATCGTTCTCCCGGCCGGGGCGACAGGAACTATCACAGTGAGCAGGCCATATCCGACCGCATTACGCAATTTGTGATGCGCGCGTCAGATGCCGATGCCGAGCACGTCCTCCAGCCGATCCTCGACGCCGTTGACCAGCATCCGCGCGAGGTTCACAACGTCATCCAGGGGTTCACAAGCAGCGAGGACAGCAACCCCAATACCCCGCATTACTGGTTCCTTTGGAATCTGTTTGCCGAGCGGGTCAGGCGCGCAAAGTGGCTCGCGCATCTGGACAGGGAGCATCCGCACGGCAGCGAGGTGCTCTCGACGATCTTCCTTACCTCGTGGTGGAAGGACAACGTCCGTCACTGGCGAAGCCTTGAAGGCTACGCCCACAACGTCGACGCACTCTTCGATGCGCTGCCGTCGGTCTGGATCGTGCTGGACAGCTACGTCCGCTTCCTCTACCACATCGGCGAGCGTTCAATGCCCGCCGCGTTTGTGCGCATCGCGAACGCGCTCAGGCGCGGGAACCCTGCCGACATGCTGCGCGAGTCCAACACTGTCTTCATGCTCGAAGTCCTTCTCCAGCGACATGTCTACGCAAGGCCGCTGGAACTCAAGCGCGCTCCGGCCCTGCGCGAGGCGATCCTGTACGTGCTCGATGCTCTTGTCGAGAGCGGTTCTTCCGCCGCCTTCAGGATGCGGGACGATTTTGTTACGCCAGCCGCCTAAAGCATGTCGCCTTCTTTGCTCGCCGCGAACTCGGGGCAGTCGGCGCTTTTCGCCGCCTACAATTGACCTTGGTCCCGTATCGAGACAGCGCTCAGTCAGAGCGGCGCGCCTTCAGCGACCGGTTCGACCTGACGGGTGGCGGCGAATTCCTTGGGGGTCAGGTGCCCCAAGGCGCCGTGCGGCCGTGCCTCATTGTGGTCATGCCGCCACGCTTCGATCCGGTGGCGGGCGTCATCCAGATCCACGAACTGATGCACGTTCAGGCACTCGTCGCGCAGCTTCCCGTTGAACGACTCGATGTGCCCGTTGTCCGTCGGCTTCCCCCGGCCGGGTGAAGTCGAGCTGCCCCCCCCCGCTGGAAGGCCCAGTCCTCGAGCGCCCGCGACATGAACGCCGTCCCGTGATCACCGGTGATCGACCGCGGCGTCCCATGCGCAGCGATCGCCCGATCGAGCGCCGCCGCCACGTCGTTCCCGCTCAGGCGAAACCCCACCTCAAGGACCGGACTCCAGCGACTCCACTGATCGACCACCGTGAACACCCGAAACGCCCGCCCATCCGCCACCGCGTCGTGCACAAAGTCCATGCTCCACCGCTCCGTCGGCCCCTGCGGCACCGGGGCCGGCCCCCGGTGCAAGGCGATGGGCTTCCGGCGCCGCACCCGCCTCCGCACCTGCAGCCCTTCCAGGCGGTACAGCCGCCGCACCCGCTTCCTGTTGACCTGCCAGCCCTCCCGCCGCAGCAGCACCCAGATCCGCAGAAACCCGAACCGCGGCCGCGCGTGCGCCAGCTCCTTGATCCGCAGCCGGAGCGCCGTCTGGTCCCGCGCGCGGCTCGGGCGGTACCACGCCGCCCGGCTGAAGCCCGCCAGGGCGCGCGCCCGCACCACGCTGACGCCGAAGGTGCCCCGATACCAGCCGACCAACTCCCGCCGCCGACTGGGCTTCAGTCCTTTTTTCTGAGCGCCTCGCTCAGCATGTGCTTGTCGAGCGCCAGGTCGGCCACGAGCGCCTTCAGCCGCCGATTCTCGTCCTCCAGCTGCCGCAGCCGGCGCAGCTCGCTCACGCCCAGGTGCGCAAACTTCTTCTTCCAGACGTAGAACGTCGCCTCGCTCACCCCCACCTGGCGGCAGACGTCCGCCACCGGCGCCCCGCCTGCCGCAACACCTACGCGATCTGCTCCTCGCTGAACTTCGAGCGCTTCATGGTCCCCCCCTTTGGGCGGTCCCTGAAGGCTACCCGACTCTCGTGACACGCTGTCGTCGTTTTCGGGGGGGAGGTCAGATCGGCCCGGCGGATAGTGCGGCCCGCGCCGTCACCAGGCTCGCGCGGGCCGCGAGCTACGCCCGCGCGTCATCCCGTCGTGCCGCCACCCCTGCCGGAAGCTCCCCCAGCCCCCCACAACGCCAACCCGATCAGCGCCGCCGCCTCCGCCCGCCGGCGCTCCGGGGACGCGTGGGCCATCACCTGCTCGTCCACATGCTGGCGAATGATCCCGTCCGCGAGCGCGGTCACCATCAGCGCGAGCCGGCCGGCGGGGACGCCGGGCATGCTGCGGGCGCGCTCGGTGGCGGCGTGGCCGAACGGCGCGAAGCAGGCATTGCGCGCCCGCTCCAGCTCGGCGAGCCAGCGTTCGCGGGCGCGATCGGCGCGGGCTCGGAGGCTGCGCGAGTCGCGCGCGGGTTCGGGGCTCGCGCCGGCGTCGGCCGCGGCCTGCGCCTCGACGGCGGCGATGCCCGCCCAGAGCTCGGGATCGTGCATCACCCGGTGCAGCTGCGGGTGCTTGGTGGCGAAGTCGATGTAGGTGAGGGCGAGCGCCTCGAGGTCGGCGGGAGCGGCCAGCAGGTTGGCGAGAAGGCGCTCGAAGCCGGCGGAGGCGACGGCGGCGAGGAGGCCGACGCGGTCGCCGAAGTCGCTCCAGGCCTTCGTGTGCGAGGAGCCGGTCCGCTGGGCGAGGGAGCGGAAGGTGAGCGAGGAGGCGCCCTGCTCCTCGACGATGGCGATGGCGTCGCCAAGGCTGGTCCGGATGCGCGCTTCGGCTGGCGAACCAGTCCGCGTAAGTTCTTGATCTGCAAGCATTCTGACATTGTAACACCGCGGAGATGACAGTGGAAGGAGGTACGGGAATCGGCCATGTGTTGACAGCGGCAGACGCAACGCGTACAGTGGTTGCACGCCAGCCGTTCCTGTCATCCATCAAGGAGTTGCATCAATATGTTGCCGCTTTCGCTCGTTAACGGTCACCTCATCGCCGAGCTGCCGGAGGGGAGGGCGGTCGTGGACACGGGGTCGCCGGTGACCCTCACCGCGCCAAAGAACCTGACGGAGCTCATCGGCACCCCGGTGGACCTCATCCTGGGCAACGACCGGCTGTCCCGGCGTCCCGTCCTGCTGGACGTCGAGGCCGGCGTGATCGACTTCGACGCGCGGATCCCGAACGGCGTTCCGGTGCGGCTTCGGGAGTACGCCGGCCTGATCACGGCGACCATCGAGACCCCGACGGGGTTCGCGGAGGCGGTCGTGGACAGTGGTGCGCCGCTGTCGTACGCCGACGAGCGGGCGACCGCCGAGCATGTGCCGGTGCGGGTGCAGGAGGACTTCCTCCTGGGCTTCGGGACGTACAGCACGCCCGTGTGGCGCGTGCCGATCCACTTCGATGGTCGGCTGAAGGAGCTGGAGGTGGGCGTGCTGCCGCCGCGGGCGCGGGCGGCGGTCGAGCTGGTGGGCCTGCCGACGTGGATCATCGGCACGTGGGTCTTCACCGAGGGCCCCGTCGTGCTCGACCTGCAGGGGGACCGGCTGTATCGGTCGCGGGCTCGGACGCGGAGCGGGTATGCGGGCGGGCCGCGGAGGCCGGTGGTGGGGAAGTGAGCGGGGATCGAGCGTCGCCGCCAGACCAACGCGTGCACGGCGGGCATGGCAGCCGATGCGAACCCGCTGGCAGGCATGGCGGGAAACGAACACCACCGGCCACTGCGACAGCCGTGATGCCGCGTTCCCGCGACGGGCTAGAAACCGACCGTCAGGCCGATCGCGAGCTGGGTGCGAACGATGCTCCGCGCCTCGCCGCCGAGCGTGAGGACCAGCGGGCCGAGGGAGGGGTCGCGCACCGTGATCGGCTGCACGCCCAGCCGGTGCGTGAACACGGTGGCGTCGGCGCGCACGCCGATGTCGAGGCCGTGCGGCGGCGCGCCGAACGCGCGGATCGGCAGGTACTCGATGCCCAGGCCGATGTGCCACGTGTTCGGCAACAGCGACCCGGGCCGCTCCAGCGACGGCCTGCGCACCCACGGCGTCGTCGCGTTGCGCAGTGTGTCCGCCCCGAACGTGATGTCCCGGATGCGGTACCAGCTGAGCCCGTAGCCCACCTTGACGAACGGCTGCAGCGCCTCGGTGGCGAAGTTGTAGCGCAGCGACCCCGCGTACTCCCACTGCTCGAGCCGGCCTGCCACGTCGTAGCGGTTGCCCGCGCCGCCCGTGAAGGTCTGCCCGATCCGGCTGCGCGCATGCCGCAGGGAGTTCTCGCTCACCACGCGACGGCCCACGTGGAAGTTCAGCATGTAGAGCGGTGCGGAAGCCCGCTCCGTGGTCACCACGCCGGCGCCCGAGATCGTGGAGTCCGCCACCGAGAGCCGCTCGAGCACCTCGAGCAGCGTCGAGTCCTGCAGGAAGACGTCGGCGAAGCCCTTCGGCACCTGCATCGAGGTCTCGCCGATGCCGACGCCGACGAACCGGAACGGGATGCGGTCCTTCGGGAAGAACGTCGGGCGCGCGCGGCGGCCGGTGCGGAACGGCGCCGCCAGCACGCGCGTGACGATGTCGAACGGCGGCAGCGAGGCGAGCGTGGGCAGCGTGAGGTTGAGGTAGCCCCAGCTGTTGATCAGGTTGTCCTGCCATCCCAGCGCGAAGAACGAGCTGAAGCGGTGCGGCTCGTACGCCGCGTACCCCGCGGCCGGGCCACTGCGGTTCCAGCCGTTGTTCCACGGCGGCGAGAGCGGCGAGAGGTTGCCCGTCTCGGCGCGCTTGACCGCGCCCGCGAACGGCGACTGCGACGCCGGGTAGCCGAACATCACCGGCAGCACGAGCCACGCCCACTCGCGCCGCACGGCCGGCTCCGCGCGCACGAGCGGCAGCAGGCGCTCCCAGTCGGGCACGAGCAGCAGCCGCGCCGGGTCGTCGTAGCGCTCGATGCGCGACGCCTCGCGCGACGGCACCCCGCGCGCGACGAGGCGCAGGTAGTCGAGCCGCCCCACCACCGCCTCCGCCGCGCCGCCCGGCCCGATGTCGCGGTAGTTGCCGGGGAACGGGTAGGTGCCGTGGCTGTCGAGGTTGGAGCCCCCGGGCGCGGCGAGCACCTGGTCGGTGCCCTGGTTGATGCCGCCGATGTAGCCGAGCGGGTGCGTCTCCACCACGGTCTCGGCGTCGTCCCGCCACGCGCGCTCGCGGGCGATCTCCCAGTACAGCCGCTCGCCGATGCGCTCGGGCGGGAGGTCGCGCACCTCGCGCTCCCAGTCGGCGCGCGGGGCATAGGCGTCCGGCACCGTGTAGTCGAGCGTGTGCACCCAGTGATGGAAGAAGTACTCCACCCGCCGGATCACGAGCCGCTCGAGCGGGATCGCGCCGGAGAGGATCGCCCGGACGGTGTCCGCCGGCATCGGCGCGCGCCCGGTGCCGGCCGGCATGACCACGACGTTCAAGTGCTCCCAATCGCCCTCGTGGTTGTTGCCGCCGTCATTCGTCGGGTAGAAGAACCAGTACTGGAGGACGAGCTCGTAGGCCGGCGCGCCGCGCGCCTCGGGCACCACCTCGGCGATGAACGGATGGACGTAGCTCCGCGCGAAGTCGCCGTAGCGCCGGGGCAGCTGGCTCGAGACGAAGTTCCGGTACTCCGCCTTCCAGCTCGACGGGTCGTGCCCGGGGAAGTCGAAGAAGAGCACGCGACGCCTCGCCTCGCCCGGCGTGACGACCGACTGCGCGCGCGACGAGTACGACGAGCCGCCAGGTCCGAGCTGCTCGACGAGCGCCCGGAGGGCGCAGTCGGCGGGCGGCCGCCCGTCCGTCGCGGGAACGGCCGGCGCGTCGGGGCACGGCTCCGCCACGAGCGCCTTCATCTCCACCTGATCCGAGCGGAGCAGCACCGGCGAGGGGCCCGACTCGTCCCACGTGTCCACGTGGAGCGGGAAGCTCTCGCCCCGGTCGATGAACCTCGTGAAGTCCATCGGGACCTGCGTCGTGTTGCGCACGAGATAGGGCGCGAAGCGCGTGGCGATGCCACGCAGCACGACCCCGCGGCGGTCGTCGACGCCGTCCCGCGGGGCGACGTCGAGGTAGGCGGGATCCGCCGCGTCGCCGAAGAGGGACAACCGCTCGCTCGCCGGGCTCGCGCCGATGATGCGCGGGAGCTCGCGCGGGACGTAGTCGAGATAGCGATCACGGGGGATCTCCTGCCCCGTGGCCGGCGCTGCGAACAGCAGCAAGCCAGGAAGGGCGAGCAGGAGCGACGACGGACGGACGCGGTTCGGGCGCAGGCAGGCACTCGCAGGTCGGGGGCGGGAGCGGGGGAAGTGTACCGCAGATGCGGCGCGCCACGCGTGGACCGTGGTGCGCCGCTAGGGTGACACCACGCGCCCGCCGACCCTGCCCATCGCGCCGCCGGCACGCAGCAGCAGCGCGCCCTGCACCACCATCCAAGCCGGGAGCAGCCAGTTCTCGAGTTGGGCGGCGAGCGCGACGAGCGGCGTGACGTTCCGCCACATCGCCACGAGTCCGATCACCGCGGCCCCCACGCCCGCCGGACCGGCCCAGCGCGGGAAACCGGCATGGCGCCCCATCGCGAGCGCGGTGAGCAGGAAGAAGAGATGGAGGCCGAGCTCGCCCACGAACTCGCCCAGGAATCGGCCGAGATACATGTTGAGCCCGTCGAACGCTGCGGCGATCGCCTCGCGCACCGCGGCGTCCGACGTGCCGGTGTACGCGGCCGCCAGCGTCCAGTGGATGCTCGGCCAGCGGGCCAGCCCGAGCAGCATGGTCACCGCCGCGAGGAGCGCGAGGAGCACCGCCCCCCGCATGACGGACGGCGCCCGGGCGGCCAGCACCGCCTGCGCACCGACGGCGGCCGGCAGCAGCAGCAGCGGCAGGAGCGCATACAGCGCCCATACCGCCCGGCCGGTGGCGCCAAGGGACAGCAACCGCGGCAGTACCTCCGCCGCCGGCCCCTCAAGGACGTCGGGATAGCCGAAGGCCGCCGCGAGCCACGCAAAGACGCCGATGAAGCCGACCGCCGCGGCGATCAGCGACCACCCGCCCGCGCGAGCTGCCGAGGCGGGCGCGCTCACAGGCGCCCCACCCGGAGGTCGAAGCCGATCGTCGGGTTCACCCGCACCTCGCCGCTGAAGGTGGTGAGCACGCCCACGCCGCCGCGCAGCGAGAAGCCGCGCGTCACGGGTACGCGCACCCCGGCCTCGGAAAGCACCCCGTTGCCCCAGTCGTCGTCGAGACTGAGCAGCAACGCCGGCGCGACGTACGGCGTGACGCCCCGCGAGCGGAGGAACGCCGACACGCCGATCCGGATGAAGTTGGTATTCTGCCCCTCGTTCTGCCCGTCGGCCTCGAGGATGGTCGGGTACCATCCGCCATGGAGCCCGAACGAGCCGAGGCGGAACTCGAGGCCGGTCGAGGGCGAACGGAAGCCCGTGAGGTAGAGGCCATTCTCCACGCTCGGTGCGGGCGCGAGGTCGTCCGGCATGGCCTGCGCGACGAGCGCGCGCGTGACGAAGATGAGGATGGCGGCAACCAGCGGGATGGTACGGCTGTGCATGGGAGGCTCCGAGGTCAGGGTGTCATGTTGCTGCTGACCACGAAGCTCGCGCGCCACGCCCATCCGCACATTGACGGCACGCGCCATCGCATTGGCCGATCGCGCCAGGGGAGGATGCCACCATGCCGGAGACGTCGGTCGCCGCCTCCATCATCATCGACCTCGTGCACCAGCTCGAAGGACGCGGCATCGCGTCCGCCGAGCTCTGCCGCCGCGCCCGGATCGACCCGGCCATCCTGTCGCGCCCGCACGACCGGCTGCCGGGCTCCGGCGCCGAGCGGGTCTGGGCGGCGGCCGAGACGCTGACCGGCGACCCGCTGCTCGGGCTCCACGTCGCGGAGCGCTTCCGCACCGGCGCCATCAGCATCCTGGGCTACGTCGTCCTCAACTGCCCCACCGCCGGCGCGGCCCTCGAGCGGCTCGGCCGCTTCGCGCGGCTCCTCAACGACGGCATGCGCGTGCGGCTCGACCGCGAGGATGGCCTCGCCATCGTCCGCTTCGAGGCGATCGAAGGCAGCGCGAATGCCCTGCGGCTCGCCGGGCGGCATCCGTTCGAGTCCACGCTGGCGGGCACGCTGCTGACCCTGCGCAGCCTCACCGGCGCGGCGACCGTGCCCGTGCAGGCGTGGTTCCGGCACCCCGCCGGCGGTGACCTCGCCGAGTACGACCGCATCTTCGGCACGCGGGTGCGGTTCGGGATGCCGGAGCACCGGCTCGCGTTCCGCGAGGCCGAACTCGAGCGTCGCATCCCCGCGGCCGACCCGTCGCTGCTCGCCCTCTTCGACCGGCACGCCGTCGGCCGCCTCGACGAACTCGACCGCCTCGGCGGAACGAGCCAGCGGGTCAGCCGGCTCCTCGGCGCGCGGCTGACAGGCGCGGTTCCGGCGGTGGGCGCCATCGCGCGCGAGCTTGCGATGAGCGCTCGGCAGCTCCAGCGCAAGCTGAGGGAGGAGGACACCAGCTACCAGCAGCTGCTCGACGCGGCGCGCCGCGAGCTGGCGCTCGCGCAGCTCCGCGTGCCGGGCGTGACCGCCGCGGAGGTGGCGCTGCTCCTGGGCTACGCGGAGGCGGGGGCGTTCACGCGCGCGTTCCGTCGGTGGACCGGCACCACTCCCGGCGCGTGGGCCACGAACGCCGACGCCTGACACGGCCCACGGGCAGGACGGTGTCGGTCGACGTTCCCGCGCAGCCTCCGCGGCGCGTGCAGCGGTCCCGCCCTCCGGCGCGACCCGGCGCCCAGCCCGACCCGGCAGGGCCGCGAGCAGGCGCCTGCCACGGGCGGACACGCCATCATTCCTCCCGGACCGCCATCGGCAAGGCGGCGCTGACGATGCCCGAGGCGTCGACTCCGTTCCGCCACGACGTCCGGCGGGACGCCACACCGTTCGCCCCCCAGGGCGGCGGCCTCGATGTCGCGCGACGGATCGACGCACCGCCGCACCGCAAGGGCACCGCAGGACCTCAGGGCACGACGCCGTCGAGGACGACGAGATCGAGGCGCCGGTCGCTGGCCGTGCACGCGGCGCGGCGCGCCGCCGGGACGTACGACACGGCGATCGGCTCGCACATGGCGGGCAGCACGAAGCTCTCCCGCCGGGCACCCGTCGCGGCATCCACGCCGACCACGGTCACCTGCGCCGCCGCCGGGTCGGACTGTGCGACGTAGATCGTGCCGTCCGGCGCCCACGTGACCAGGCCCATCGGTCCGTACCTCGCCAGGGGGCGGTCCAGCAGCCGTGGCGCGCGGCCGTCGAGCGGGACGATGACGGGCTGCATCGCGTCGGGGGTGCCGCGCAGCGTGACGAGCGCATCACCGCCGGGCGAGAGGCGCCACGCCCCGAGCTGCGCGAACGGGCTCGTCCCGGACACCTCCGCGATCTCGCGCACATCGCGCCCCGCGACATCCGTGCTCCAGACGCGTCCGCGCCACGGGTTGATCCACAGGAGCCGGCTCCCACCCGCCAGCAGCCAGCCCACGTCGGTGTAGCCACGCGGGACCTGACGCGTCGCCCCGGACGCGAGCTCGTGGAGCATCAGGACGGGCGCGGAGCCCACCTGGCTCTCGAAGGTGATCGCTCGGCCATCCACGGACAGGCGCAGCGCGTAGTTCACGATCTGCCGCTCGGCGGTCAGCGCGGTCTCGCGCCCGTCCAGCAACCGGTACAGGTTGTTGCCGAGCTGGTCCGCACGCAGGAAGTAGAGCGCACGACCATCCGCCGAGAGGACGGGCGCACCGTGCCAGTTGGATCCCTGCGTCAGGCGCTCCGCGCGCACGGCACCCGGCCGCACGTCGAACGACCAGATGTCCGCGAACTCGAACCCGCTGCCGACGACCACGCGCCCCGTCTCGCGGGCCACGTCGAACTCGCCCCGGTACATCGTCGGCACCTGCGAGGCGAGCCGCCGTGGCGCCGGCACCCGTCCGTCCTCGCGCACGTCCAGCGCGACCAGTTCGTCGTACACCCCCTCGGTCCACTCGAAGAAGAGGAGCGAGCGCCCGTCGGTCGACCAGCGGACCGGGGCGCGCATGCCGAGCCGCGCCACGCGCGACCGCTCGGCGCCGTCGCGGGCGACGAGGAAGAGGGTGTCGGCGCTCGTGAGCGCGAGCGTGCGCCCATCGGGCGACCACGCGAGGAACCACACGCCGCCCGTGACCGGGATCGGCGCGCCAGCGGCGCCACCTGACGCCAGGTCGACGACCTCGAGCACGGTGGCCGAGTCGCGCCGGAGCGCGAGCGCGACGCTGTCGGCGCGCGCATGCGTGTCGTAGGCCAGCGGCTCGTCGGCCACGCGCCGCGGGAGGCCGCCGAGCCGCGGCACCACGAACAGGCCGGACTTCCCCTCGCCGAGCACGCCCGCGAACACGATCGACAGGCCATCGTGCGTCCAGCGGGGCCGCGACAGGCGCCGCGCGCCCGACACGATCTCCAGCGGGCGCGTGCCGCCCACCTCGACGACCATCAGCCGCACGCACCCGCTGTCCGCGTGCATCGGGCTGCAGCGCTGCTCGAGGTACGCGAGGAAGCGCCCGTCGTTCGAGATCGCGGGGGCCTGGGCGCGTCCGGAGTACGTGACCTGCCGGCGCACCTCGCCGGGCGCCGCGGCCGGGCGCCGCCACGGGAGCCACGCCAACGAGGCCGCCACCGCGCCGAGCGCCACCAGCAGCGCGCTGCGCACCACGCCCCCGCCCCGCGGCGCGCGCCCGGGCGCCACGGCGGCCGGCACGCGCGCCGCGGTCTCGTGGGTGACGACGGAGAGCGCGTCCAGCATCGCCGCGGCGCTCGCGAAGCGGTCGGCCGGCAGGCGCGCCAGCGCCGTCAGCGTCACCTCCTCCACCGACGCCGGGACGGTCCGCCGCAGCTGCCTCGGCGGACGCGGGTCGTCCGTCATCAGCTTGGCGATGATCGCCTGCGCGGTCGGCCCCGTGAACGGCGGCTCGCCCACCAGCATCTCGTACAGCACGCACCCGAGCGAGTAGACGTCGGACTTCGCCGTGATCTCGCGCTCCCCCATCGCCTGCTCGGGGCTCATGTACGTCGGCGTGCCGAGGCTCATGCCGGTCTCGGTCATGCGCGTGCCGCCCGCCGAGCTCACCGCCAGCGCGATGCCGAAGTCGGCCACCATCGCGCGGCCGTCGTGCAGGAGGATGTTCTCGGGCTTCACGTCGCGATGGATCACGCCGTTCCGGTGCGCGTAGTCGAGCGCGCTCGCAATCTCGCTCGCGAGGCGCACCGCCTCCGCGATCGGCAGCTGCGTCTCGCGCGCGAGCCGGTCGCGCAGCGACTCGCCGGCGACGAACGGCATCACGTAGAACGCGGTGCCGTCGACCTCGCCGCTGTCGATGAGCCCGAGGATGTGCGGATGCTGCAGGCCGGCGATCGTCTTGATCTCGCGGAGGAACCGCCCGGCGCCGATCACCGCGGAGAGCTCGGGGCGCAGGACCTTCACGGCCACCTTGCGGTCGTGCCGGAGGTCGTCCGCCACGTACACCGTCGCCATGCCGCCCGCGCCGAGCTCGCGCTCGAGGCGATAGCGCCCGTCGAGGGCGGCGGCGAGGCGCACGGCGGCATCGGTCACGTGCCCGGCTCCTGCAGGAGGCTGGCGGCGGTGCGGGGTGCGGGCGTGCCTGCACGGGGCCGGCGTCCCGGGGTCATGGCCAAGGATAGATGGATCGTCGATGACGGCGCGGTGCCCGCGTCGGCGTCCTGCCTCCGGGCGGGGCCACCGCGATGCCCCATGCGGCTTCCGAAATCAGATTGGCCACTTACCTTTGTGCAAAACCATGGAGGCGGCATGTCGCGCAGGAAGCGCACCACGGCGGGCCGGACCGCGGCGACCGACCACAGCATGGAAGTCACCGCGTCCGACTTCCGGAACGCCTGTGCGGAACGGATGGAGGCGGTGGCGCGCACGCAGCGGACGCTGACCGTCACCAAGCACGGGAAGCCGTACGTGCAGGTGATGCCGGCGGCGGCGCGACCGACCGACCCCATCGGATTCATGGCCGGCACGGTCGTGCGGGCGGCGGGCCTCGTCGCACCCGACGAGGCCGCATGGGAGGAGAACGCCGGCGATCCGCTGCAGGGGCCGTGAAGCCTGTCTGGCGCGTCGCATCGCGACCCGGCTACGCGGGGCCGCTGCTGCTCGACACGCATCTCTGGGTCTGGATGCTCGATCCGGCAGCTGGCAGGCTGCCCCCCGCAGTCGTTCCCCTGCTCCGTAGGGCCGCGGCCGCCGACGCGATCCACGTCAGCGACATCTCGTACTGGGAAGTGGGCCAGAAGGCCGCGTCCGGTCGCCTCGTGCTGACGAGCCCGGTGGCGCTGTGGACCGCGAAGGCCCAGTCCGCGCCCGGCGTGCACGCGCTTCCGCTGACGCGTGACGTGCTGCTGCTGAGCACCGCACTCACCACGCTGCACCGGGACCCTGCCGACCGCATGCTCGTGGCGACCGCCAAGCTCACGGGCATTCCCCTTGCCACGCTCGACTCCTCGATCGTCGCGTGGGCCGAGGCCGAGGGGGAAACGCCGGTGGTCGACTGCCGGCCACGCGCACGGCGGTAGCTGCGTCCCTACCGCCCCCCGAAGTACACCATGTTCTGCGCCTCCGACCGCGCCAGCACGATGTCCTGCAGGCCATCCCCATCCAGGTCCGCCACCGCGAAGCCGTACGCCACGCCCTTGGCGTCGCCGAACGGCACCGGCGTGAAGCGGCCCGGGCCCTCGTTGAAGAAGACGATCGGCCGCGCGTTCGTGTAGCCGACGACGACATCCGGGCGGCCGTTGCCGTCCACGTCATGCACCGCCATCGCGTACGGCTTGGCGTCGGCCGGCCCGAGCGGCTCCGCCGCCGCGAAGCCGCCGCCGGGCTCGCGCCGCAGCAGCAGCGCCGAGCCAAGCTCGTCGATGGCGGCGAGGTCGACGAGGCCGTCGCCGTCGAAGTCGGCGGCGTGCGCCGCGCGGATCGTCGCCTTCGCCGGCCCGAACGGCACGCGCGTCGGGAACGCTCCGCGTCCGTCGTTGAACAGCACGTACCCCTGCCCGCCATCGCGATGCGGCACGACGAGGTCGAGCGCGCGGTCGCCGTTGAGGTCGGCCATCGTGATCGTGGTCGCCGAGCCGGTCGACACCTCGCGGCACGGCTCCGTGACGCGCCCGCCGCCCGCGCCCAGGCACAGCATGCTCGCCGTCGCCTGCCGGCTGCCGCGGTTGGCGAGCACCATGTCCGGGATGCCGTCGCCGTTCACGTCCCCGACCGCGACATGCCGCGTGTTCCAGGCGGGGCTGCCGAACGTCGTGAGCAGCCGGTACCGCCCGCGGCCGTCGTTGAGGTACACCTTCTTCGCATCGGGCGAGTCGTTGCTGACCACCATGTCGAGCGCGCCGTCACCGTTCAGGTCGACGAGGATCCCCGAGTACGAGCGGTCGGCCGCGGTGTCGACCGGGACCGGGCGCCGGAAGGTGCCGTCGCCGTTGCCGGGCAGCACGAGGTTCGGCAGCGGCCAGTGCCGTCCCTTCACGAGCACGATGTCGAGGCGGCCGTCGCGATCGACGTCGCCGATGCTGGCAGCGGCCGACGTGTAGCCCGAGTCCTCGAGCGCGAGCGCACGGTCGAAGCGGCGGGCGCCGAGCTCGCGCGTCGCCGCGCCACCGCGCCTCGCACTGCACTTCACCTCCACGAGCGCCGCGGGCCTCGGCATCGCGGTGACCGAGAGCGTCGCGCGCGCCGGCGGGTTCGCCGGGAAGGACTTCAGGTACTCCGCGTTCATCGCCGCGTAGTCCGCCATGTCCTTCAGGAACACCGTGCACTCCGCGACGTCGGCCATCGTGGCGCTACCGGCCTCGAGCGTGGCGCGGATGTTCTCCATCGTCTGGCGCGTCTGCGCGGCGATGCCGCCCGGCACGATCTCCTGCGTCCCCGGCTTCACGCCCGTCATGCCCGACACGAAGACCCAGTCGCCATCGCGAATGCCCACGGAGTACGCCGGCACGTACGGCGCGAGCCCCGGCGGATTGAGCACCTCGCGGCCGCCGCGGCCGCCGGTGGCCGCCGGCGCCGCCGCCGGGCGCGGCGGCACCACGATCGGCGCGAACCACTCGGGCATCAGCGCCCGGCTTCCCGGCGACGCCTGGCGCACCTCCTCGAGGAAGCGCGCGCGGTCGGCGAGCGCGGCCGTGTTCGGCTTCGGGTCGCCATAGGCATCGGCGTGGTTGGCGATCACGAGCGGCGGCTGGCCGAGGGCGCGCAGCAGGCGGCGCGTGTAGTCGTAGATCTCGAGCCGCTGGCTGTTGGCGCCGACGAGGGCGACGTCGGGCCTGAGCCCGTCCATCTCCCGCTCGATGAAGTTCATCGAGCCCATCACCAGCACCTCGTGGCCCGCGAGGCGCAGCAGGTAGACGAGGCTGCCGCCCTCCTGGTAGTCGCGGCGGCGGAGCGGCGCCACGAGCCCGCGCGGCGCCGTCCCCGCGATGCCGCGGCCGTTGTTGAAGTACCGCTTGTCGTCGAGCGCGCTGTGGATGCTGGGGATCACGCGCACCGAGAAGCCGTCGAACGCGTAGTCCTCGCCGCCCTTCACGGTGATGAGCTGCGGCTCCGGCACGGCGAAGGCGCGCGCGAGGTTGGCCGACGTCTCGTGGCCGACGACCACGGCTCCGGTGCGCTTCGCGATCACGCCCGCGTCGAGCGCATGATCCGAGTGGCCGTGCGTGAGGAGGATGTAGTCGGCGCGCTTCACGTGCCGGTTGATGAGCGCGGTGTCCGGCGCGTACAGCGCGTCGGGCTCCGGCCCCTCGGCGCGCGCGCCGGGCTGCCAGCGCGCGAACTGCGTGAGGAACGGGTCGACGAGGATCACCAGCTTGCCGTCGGTGATCTCCCAGCCGGCGTTGCCGAGGTAGGTGAGCCGGAGCTCGCCGGGCTTGAGGAGGGGCGGGGCCGGCGCCTGCGCGACGATGGGGAGCGCGGCGAGGCTGGCGGCGAGGACGGCCGGCCAGGGGAGACGACGGGACATGGCGCGCTCCGGAGCGGTGTCGGGCCGCCGCGCGGGTCAGGCGCGGCGCGCGGCGGGTGCGGGCAGCGGTTGGATCCTGCAGTCTAGCGGCGCGCCAGAGCGGGGCGCCGAACGGGTGACGACCGCCGGCTCACGCCGCGCCGGCCAGCAGCGCCGGGGTGCGCCGCCCACGCCGCTCGGTTGCGGATGGTCGCGCCCCACGTGCGGAGCCAGTCGATCGGGCAGTTCGGGCTCGGTACGGGCTGCTCAAGCGCACGGCGCCGACCGATGTCGGGCTCGAGCGATGCGATGAGGCCGATCAGCGCGCCGCTGAACGTCGGCTGGCAGGTGCGCACCATCGGCAGGTTGATGCGCCCCTCGTCGAAGACCGGCAGCGGCGGCGGCGCGAGCACGGCGCTCGCGCTGCAGTCGACCACCACCTCGCCCGGCGCGAACGGCAGCGTGCCGCGCTCGAGCACGATCGCCTCCGGCGGGTCGAGCCGTACCAGCTGCCCCGCCGCCTCGACGCGGGCGAAGAGGTCGGCGACGGACTCGGCGTCGGCGATCGCGGCGAGCTGCGCGGTGATGCCGCCGACCAGCCGCGCGAACGCGGACGGCGCCATCTGCACGTTGCCCCGGTCGAGCATCCATGCATCGCGCGGCATGATCCAGCGGATCCGCGCGGGTGGCACGTCATGCGCCAGCAGCCACAGCACCGCTTCGATGCCCGTCTTGCCAGATCCGATGAGCGTGAAGCGCGCGCCCGGGCGGTCGAGCGTCGCGAGGCCGTTGACGGGGATGCAGGTGACGCCGGCGGCGACGGCATGGCGCGTCGGGTGCGTCAGCGGCCTTATGGCTCGCCCGTCAGCGGATCGACGATCTCGAGGAACGGGAAGCGGGCGAAGTCGGTGTCGCGTGTGCAGATGCGGCGAATCCCGTGCTCCCGCATCAGCACCGCCGTCTCGGCATCATGCCACAGGTTGCCCGCGATCATCGGCACCTCGGCCATGACCTCGGCGAGCACTCCTTCGTGCCGCTCTGTGGGAACCAGCATCGAAAGCGCCGGCGCCCGCAGGACGGCGGCGAGGAATGCGCCGGCTTCCTGGGCCGACCACGGCTGCCGGAGCACCCGCGGGTGCGTCACGACCCGCAGGAACTCGTAGCAGTTGCCCCACGTCAGGTACCACGCACCCCGCTGCGCCCTCCATCGCTCAAGAAGCGCGCGGCAGCGCTGGTGCTCCGGGGCACGCACGTCGGCCGCGTACACCAGCACGTTCGTGTCCACCACGAACACCTACCGCTCCTCCATGGCCCGGTACAGCGCATCGCGATCGGCAATGTCCACCAGCGTGCCGCCCGAGTCGAAGCTTGGCAGCGGAGCCAGGTCCGGCGCGGCCATCCGGCGTTGCAGCAGCTGGCGCAGCGCCATCTCGACCAGTTCGGACATGGTGCGGCCAGTCCGCGCCGCCTCACGCCGCAGGCTGGCCATCACCGTATCATCGATGTTCAGTGTGGTCTTCATATGGTTAACCATATAAATTGTACGTCAATAAGGCAACGAGCGGAGCATCTTCATCCTGCATACGGGTGGCCGGACGCACCCTCCCCGCCTGCCCCCTGGCCCCCCTGCCCTCAGTCCTCCCATCCCTGCACGTACCACGCCTCCCCCGCCTCCAGCAGGTCGCGGTAGACGAGGAACGCGCCGTCCGGCCCCGCCCACCGCCAGTACTCGCGCGCGTACGGCCCGCGCCACCAGTCGCCATCGAGCCGTTCGGGGCCGGCGGACTGCGTCACCGCGTACCGCCGGCCGCGCCAGCGGAAGGCGACATCGCCCTCGCGCGTGATGGGCTCGGGAGGGGTGAGCAGGCGGGCGGACGCTGCGCGGGCGGACGAGCGGACTGGCGGACTGGCGGACGGTGGCTTCGTGCCCGATGACGGCCCGTGCACCACACTCCATTCCGCCCGTCCGCCCGTCCGCTCGTCCGCCACCGTGCCCGTCCGCTCGTCCGCCCTTCGCCACTCCCCCTGCTCCTCCACGCGATGCGCGTCGCGCACCATCGGCACCACCACGGCCTCGGCGCCGAGCGTGGCGCGGAGGCGGGCGAAGGCGGCGGCGGCGGCCGCGGGATCGCGCCAGCCGAGGGCCAGCAGGTCGCCCTGCTCCGCGGCGAGCGGCACCTCGCGCACGATGGCGACGGTGACGGCGAGGATCGGCGCGGCGAGCATCCCCTCGGCGCGCCCCGCCGCATCCTCCGCCGGGCGCGTGAGCCCCTCCAGCGCGGCGCGACAGAGCTCGAGCAGCGGCGCGGCGCGCGCGACCGGCCGTGCCGCGACGACGCGGCGCGCCACCGTGCGCCCCTCCGCGCCGCCCGGCCCCGTCGGCAGGGCACGGCGCACGTCGTCCAGCACGAGCGTCACCTCCAGCTCGGCGATGGCGTGCGCCTCGGCGAGCGCCTGCGCGACGAGGCGATCGACCGCCGCCTTCACCAGGAAGAGCACGGGCTCCAGCGTGTCGGCCGGCGCGGGGAGGTCGGCCGCGACGGCGCGCACGACGGGGAGGCGCGCGAGCATGGGGCGGCGCGGATCGTCCGCGCGGGCGAGGCGCCAGGCGCGGAGCCCGGCATCGCCCCAGCGCGCCTCGACGTCGAACGCATCGAGCGCCGCGAGCGCGCCGATGGTGCGCAGGCCAAGTGCGGCGCACGCGGCGCGCATCTCGCCATCCATCGGCAGCAGCGCGAGCGGGGCGAGGGCCAGGAAGTCGGCATCGCCGCCGGGCGGGACGAGGCGCGCGGGAGCGCCACCCTCGAGGAAGGTGCCGGCGCGCGCGGCGACGCAGCACGATGCGAGGGCGACGCGGGCGTCAGGGTGCCAGCGGGCGGCGATGGCGAGGAGCGCCTGCACCAGCGCCGCTTCCCCCGCCGACCCCCCGACGCCATCGGCGCCGACCCACCACAGCCCCGGCGCGGCCGGCGTCACCTGCGGACTCGCCGCCACGAGCGCCGCCGTCACCTCGGTGATCGCGCGCCGGATCGCCGCGTCATCCCACGGCCGGATCGCGAGCCCGGCGGCGAGCGCCCGCGCCTCGGCGACGCCCATCCCCGCCCGCACCCCGAGCGCCCCCGCGGCCTGCGAAACCACGCGGAGACGCTGCCCGGTCTCGAGTGCGGTGGGGGTGGTGTCCCACGCCGGAGGCGGACTGGCGGACGGGCGGATGGGCGGACTGGGCATCGGACGCTGATGACCGTCCATGCCCGGTGCCACCGTCCGCCCGTCCGCCGGTCCGCCCGCCCGCCCCTGAAGCCACACCCCGCCGATCGGGAACCTCGGGATGCGCACACAGGCGACGCGCCAGACGGATCGCACGGGGGAACTCGACGGTGGCGTGGGTGGTGACAAGCCGGAGCAGCGGAGCGTCTGGCGCTGGAAGCGTGGGCGGATCAGGGACCTCGACGGAGTGGGAATGGTCGTGACGGGGACACGGACGGACCGGATCGACCTGCGCCGCACCCGTACGGCCGGCCGCCCCGCCCCCTCCGCGCCCTCGCCACGACCCGTGCCCCACCCCGGCCGCGCCCATCACCCCGCCCCCCGCCTCCGCCAACTCCACACGGAGCCGCACCGCGACCCCCACGCGCACCGTCCCCGCCTGGCCCGCCACCACGAACGCGGTATCCGTCTCCCGGGCGAGCCCCGCCAGCCGCATCGCCACCGGACGCGGGATCGGCCACGGCTCCGGCGACCCCGCGAGGTCCAGCACCACGAGCTGGAACGCGGCACTGCGCAGCAGCACGTCCGCGCACCACGCCCCCCGCTCCCGCGTGGCCCGCACCACCCGGAACCGCTCGGCAGCCGCAGCCGCGAGCGGCGCCCAGTCCCGCGGATGCAGCGTGCACCCCGCATCCACGTAGGCAACCGCGTGCCCGTCCGCGAGCGCCGCCGAGACGAGCGCATGCAGCACCGTCGCCGACCCGGCCCCGAGTGCCGCCTCGAGCGCGGTGAGCCGGCCGCGCGGCACCCCCGCCGGCAACACCCGCTCTCCCCCCGGCACCCCCGGCCGCAGCCCCGGCGAGGCCGGCGCGACCGGGACCATCTCCTGCAGCTGCTGGCGGAGGAGCGCGAGCGACATGGCTCCAGATTACCGAATAAAAACCGAAGACGCAAGAGGCAGGAAATGCCGCCGCCAGCCGACCCTGCCGCGTGTCGAACAATGCGACGTTGTAAAGTTGTAAGTCTATGTAAAACTTGGATTTACAGCTTGAATACCGGCCGGGAAACCAGTATCCTTCCCCGCATGTCCTCCCGGCGGATCGTCCCCCCGAAGCAGACCTCCACGCCCACGGGACGCCCCCGCCTGAGCTGGCTCCTCACCGCCGCCGCCATTCGCCTCACCGCCCATGACCCGGCGACGCTCCGCCGGGACGAGCAGACGGCACATGCGGTGGCGCGGCAGGGAAGGGTGTGGCGGTAGGCAGGCGGGCAGGCGGGCAGGCGGGCAGGCGGGCCGAAGGAAAACGGCCCCCGATTCGCTCCCTGATGGCCTCCGGCCCGCCGGCCCCCCTGCCGCCCTACTTCTCCACCCGCACACTATCCACGAAATACGGCGTGTCCCCGAAGCAGCTCGTGGGGATGCCGCGGTGCTCGCGGTAGTAGACGACCACCTTCCTGCCGTTCGCCGCCGAGGTGGCGTTCGCCTGCGAGACCTGCTGCGCGACCTGGTCGTCGCGGACGGTGAAGTACCACACGTTGGTGCTGATCCCCGCGTTGTCGCCGGGCACGGCGCCGCCGGCCACCATCGACATGGCGAGCTCCCCCTCCCACGTCTTGCAGAGCCACCCCTTCTTCGAGAACTTGAGGATCGTCCCCGAGCGCTCGCCCTCCGAGTAGGTCCAGTTGAGCACGAGCGTGAGATACAGGAACGCGAGCACGAGGAGCGCGGCGAGCGCCATGATCGCGACGCGGATCACGTTCCTCTTCGCGCCCCCCGAGGGGGCGGGTGCGGCGGCAGCGGTCACGGCGGGTGGTCCCGGGGTGGAGTCGGCGAAAGAAGGTGGGGGCCGCGGCCCCCGGCAAGCGCCGCGGCGGCCTCGCGCGCGAAGCGGTCGAACTCCCCGAGCAGCGCATCGTGCTGCGCCACGAGCCCGGGGATCGCGTCCTCCATCGCCACCGGGCGCCCGAAGCGCGCGGCGAGCCGGCGCGACATCCCCGCGAGCAGCGAGGCGGTCCCCTCCACCGACGCGTACGCGCCGAGCCAGTCGAAGCGCACGAGCCGCCCGGCGAACGTCGCCGCGGGCTCGGGGAGCGTCGGCACGAGCGGCGTCACGCCCGCATACGCGTCGCGCACGTACGCGTCGAACGTGCCCGGCGCCTGCGCCCCCCAGCGGCACGCGAGGCAGTGGCCGTAGTACACGTCGATCACGACGCCCGCATACCGCCGCCACGGCGCGCCGACGCGCGCGCGGCTCGCCTGCACCGCCGGATGCGCGTCGGTGAAGCGGTCGACCGCCTCGTGATGCGCGATCCCCTCCCGCACTCGCGCGCCGAGCCCCTCGCGCGCGCGCCCGCGCACCACGTCGGCCACGATCGCGCCGAGCCGGTGCTCGGCGTCAGGCTCGGCGAGGAGATGGTGGTGCAGGAGATTCATGGGCCGGGGATCGGAGGGCGGGGACCAGGGTGGGTGGCGCCGAACGCTTCGCGGACAATACTGCCGCGCCGAGCCCGGCACGCCTGCCCGCCGGCCCGCCTGACCGCCTGACCGCCTAAAACGCGAACCCCTGCCCCACCGACACCACGAAGCCGCCCGGCAGCCGGTCGTTCCGGAAGCGGTACGACAGGTCGATGCGGCCGAGCGTGCCGGTGGTGAGGCGGCTCGGGCCGACGCGGAGGCCGAGTCCGGCGTTGGTGCCCTGACGCGCGCCGGGACCATCGGACCACCACGCGCCGCCGTGGTCGACGAAGAGCGCGCCGCCGAGGCCGACGAGTCCGTACAGGTCCTCCGCGACGAGGTAGCGGTACTCGCCGGTGAGGAAGTAGAGGCGGTCGCCGGTGAACGCGTGGAGCGGGAAGGCGCGCGGGCCGAAGCCGAGGCCCAGGTCGAACTCGTCGCCGGGGAGCGGGTTCCGGATCAGGCCGCCCTGCGCGTGCAGCACGAGCGTGTGCGCGCGCCCGAACGGCTTGAGGATCGCCGTCGCGAAGGCGCGCACGCGGCCGGAGTCGAGGCCGGCGGCGTCGACGAGGCCGTTGGCGTTGACGCCGGCGATGACGGCCCCGCCGGGCAGCGCCACGCCGTGCCGGAGCCGCACGTCGACGCCCGCGCCGTCGCGCGCGTAGCCGAACGCGGCCGGCGCGGCCCACACGCCGAGGCGCGCGCTGGTGGAGAGGTCGAGGTCCTCCTCGCGGAAGCTCGACTCCACGTTGTACTGCACGGCGAAGCGCGCCCGGCTCCAGCTCACGTAGCCGCCGAGCGCGCCGGTCACGGAGCGGGGGAAGAGCGCGGGCACGGCGGCGGCGGGGACGAAGTCATCGCGGCGCCACTGGCCGACCAGGCCGACGCGCACGAACTCGCGCGGCGTGGCGCGGAGCGCGAGCGCCACCTCGCCCGAGACGAGCGCGTAGCGGCGTCGCAGGACCGACGACGCGGCGGGGTTCCCGTCGCGGAAGCGCAGCACGTCGCCGTCGAAGTCGAGCGCGGAGACGCCGGCGGCGCTCCGCGACTGGTACGCGAAGAACGGCTGGCTCACGTTGGCCGAGAGGACGCGCCCGTCGGAGCGGTCCTGCCAGTTCACGCGGAAGCCGACGCGGTCGAGCACGAGGCGCGGCTGCGACCAGGTGCCCGACCAGATCGCGCGATCGGGGTTCCGTCGGTAGTTGAGCGAGACGAGGCCGTCCCACCCGAGGAAGTTCACGTTCGTGTAGCCGAGGTTGTACGTCGTCTGCGCGCCGACGGAGCCGAACTCGACGCGCGCGCGGTGGGCGAAGCCGTCGTCGGTGCGGACGCGCACGATGACACCGCTGTCGCCGGTGAGCGTGTCGACCAGCGCGCGGCGGAAGATGCCGAGCCCGCGCAGGTTGCGCGCCGACTCGGCGGCGCGCGCGGAGTCGAACGGCTGGCCCGGGCGCAGCAGCACCTCGCGCCGGATCACGCGCGTCTTCGTGATGAAGTGCGTGCCATTGACGAGCCGGCGCCACCACTCCTGCGCCGCCTCGGCGCTGTCGAAGACGGATCGGCGCTCGATGACGACCCGCTCGACGGGGCGCTGGGCGGCGGCGACGCCGGGGCCGGCGGCGGCAATGGCCACGGCGAGGAGCGCCGTCGCCAGCGCGCCGCCGGCGGCGGACGAGCGGACAGGCGGTCGGGCGGACGACGGTTGGTGGAGGCGCGCGACGACGGACGCGCGCCGGTCCGCCTGTCCGCCCGCCCGCCCGTCCGCCCCGCGGCCCCCCGGCCGCGTCAATACCGCCCCAGGTACTGCTCGATCTCCCAGCGGCTGACCTGCAGGTTGTACTGCTCGACCTCCTTCTCCTTCGCCTCGATGAAGCGCTCGGCGATGTGGGGACCGAGGGCGTCGCGGACGACCTCGTCGCGCTCGAGGAAGTCGAGCGCCTCGTGCAGGTCGCGCGGGAGCTCGTCGACGCGGTAGCGGCGGCGGTCGCGGAACGACATCGTCTGCACGTTGCGGTTCACGGGGTCGCGCAGCGTGAGCTGCTGCCGGATGCCGTCGAGCCCGGCGGCGAGCTGCACGCAGAGCGCGAGGTACGGGTTGGCCGACGGGTCGGGCATGCGGAGCTCGCAGCGCGCGGCGTGCCCGCGACCCGCGGGGACGCGGATGAGCGGCGAGCGGTTCCGCTCGCTCCACGTCACGTTCACCGGCGCCTCGTACCCGGGCACCAGCCGCTTGTAGCTGTTGATGAGCGGGTTCGTGATGGCGCAGAAGCCGCGCGCGTGCTGCAGCAGCCCCTCGATGTACTGCCGCGCGACGACGCTCAGCCCGAACGGCCCCACCGGGTCGTCGAAGGCGTTGCGACCGCCGGCGTCGAGCAGCGACTGGTGCGTGTGCATCCCGCTGCCGGCCTGCCCCTGGATCGGCTTCGGCATGAACGACGCATGGAAGCCGAAGCGGTTGGCGACGTCGCGCACGACCGACTTGAACATCACGAGGTTGTCGGCGGTGGTGAGGGCGTCGGCGTACTTGAAGTCGACCTCGTGCTGCCCCGCGGCGACCTCGTGGTGCGCCCCCTCCACCTCGAACCCCATCTGCTCCAGCTCGGCGACGATGGCGCGGCGGATCACGTCCCCCTTGTCGACCGGCGCCAGGTCGAAGTAGCCGCCCTGGTCGTGCGTGACGGTGGTGAGCGCGCCGTCCGCGGCCTTCTCGAACAGGAAGAACTCGGCCTCGCACCCCGCGAGCATCGTGTAGCCCATCGCGCGCGCGGCCTCCATCTGCCGCATGAGCGCGGTGCGCGGGCAGCCGGCGAACGGCGCGCCGTCGGGGGTGCGGATGTCGCAGATCAGCCGCGCGATGCGGCCCCCCTCGTCCGCGCCGGGGAGGATGCGGAACGTGGCGAGGTCGGGCCGGAGCTTCATGTCCGACTCCTCGATGCGCACGAACCCCTCGATCGACGAGCCGTCGAAGGTGCACTCCCCCTCGAGCGCCTTCGGGAACCGGCTCCGCGGCACCTCGACGTGCTTGTTCACGCCGAGGATGTCGGTGAACTGGAGGCGCAGGAACGCCACGCCGTGCTGGTCGGCGAGGGCGAGGATGTCGTCGCGCGTGGCGCCGTCGAGCGGCGGCAGGATGGTGCCGTCTGGCATGCGATCTCCGTGCTGCGGGCCCGATGGCCCGCGGTTACCTTTGCGCAATCTATGACCGGTCGACCTGTCGTCGCGTGTGCCTGCGGCAACGCCAGCCTCCCTGCCGACGCGAAGTTCTGCCCCCAGTGCGGCCGCGCCACCGGCGTGCGCCACTGCCCCTGCGGCGACGTCGACGTCTCGCCCGCCGCGCGATTCTGCCATCGCTGCGGCGTGCCGATGGACGGCCGCGCCCCCGCGCCGGCGCCGGCCGCCCTCGCGGGCACGCCGCGGCCCGCCGGCCCGCCGGCTCCCCTGCCCGCCGCCAACGCCCCCCTGCCCGCCGGCAACGGCTCCGTCTGGCTCGCGAGCGGTGCCGCGCTGGTGCTGCTGCTCGGGCTCATCGTCGCCAAGGTGTGGAAGGACGGCAGCCCCGCCACGGCCGCGCCCGCGACGGCCAGCGCGGGGAGCGCCGGCGGCGCGCCGTTCGCCGGCGGCGCGTCGGGGCCGGCGCCCGACATCTCCAAGATGTCGCCGAAGGAGCGCTTCCTGCGCCTCTTCAACCGCGTGATGGAGGCCGGCGCCCGCGGCGACACGACGACCGTCATCAACTTCCTGCCGATGGCGATCGCGTCGTACGAGCAGCTCCCCGCGCCCGACGCCGGCGACCGCTTCGACGCGGCGCTGCTGCAGCTGCAGGCGAACAACATCCCGGCGGTGAAGGGGCTCACCGACTCCATCCGCGCCGGCGTGCCGAAGCACCTGCTCGCGACGATCATGGAGGCGACGCTCGCGCGGGCCGAGGGGCGCCGGGATGCCGAGACGGCGGCGCTCACGCGCTTCAAGGCCGACTACGACGCCGAGGTCAAGGCGGCACGCCCGGAGTACGAGGAGCGCAAGGCGCTGCTCGACGAGTTCCGGAAGGCCGCCGACACGCCCTGACCCCGCGGCACCCCGCGTCCCGCCGGCCCGCACCCCGACCGGCCGCCCTTCAAATCCGATCCGCCGTTTCCGATAACATCCGCAGCAGCCTTCCGGCGGCCTGGCGATTCCGTGCCCGGCGCGCGGGGGCGCGTGGGCGGAGCGGGTCAGGGGACGGAGCCCGGAGGAGGGGACGTGACGGTCAGCGGCGATCCGGTCACCGTGCTGGTGGTCGATGACGAGGAGGCGATCCGGCGCGCGGTGGGGCGCTTCCTCGCCACGCTCGGGCACGAGGTGCTCACGGCGGGGACCGGCGAGGAGGCGCTCGCCATCCTGCGACGTCACAAGGTCACGGGCGTGCTGCTCGACATCCGGCTGCCGGGGATCAGCGGCATCGACCTGGTGCCGCGCATCGTCGAGCTCGAGCCGAACGCGGCCATCGTGATGATGACCGGCGTCAACGACGCCGCGACCGCGGCGCTCTGCCTGCAGCGTGGCGCGCTCGACTACCTCACCAAGCCCGTCGACCTCGAGTGGCTCGGCAAGGCGATCGGCCGCGCGCTGCAGCGGCGCGAGCAGCGCCTCGAGGACCAGCGCATCAGCCAGTGGCTCCGCGACGAGGTGGCGACGCGCGCCGCCGAGCTCCGCGCCGAGCGCGAGAACCTGGAGCGCCTCTCGGTGGCGACGCTCGAGGCGCTCGTGAACGCGCTGGAGGCCAAGGACCCGTTCCTGCGCGGCCATTCCGCCCGCGTCGCCGACATGGCGGCCGCAGTGGCCGCCGAGCTCGGCCGCTCCGACGAGGACGTCGAGAAGGTCCGCACGGCGGGTCGCCTGCACGACATCGGCAAGATCGGCATCCGCGAGGGGGTGCTCGCCAAGCGGGGCCCGCTCACGAGCGACGAGGTCGCGCACGTGCAGCAGCACGTGACGATCGGCTGGCAGATCCTCGCGCCGCTCGCGCACCTGCGCGAGATGACGCAGTTCGTGCGGCACCACCACGAGCACTGGGACGGCTCGGGCTACCCGGACGGGCTCGCGGGCGACCGCATCCCGTGGGGGGCGCGCATCCTCGCGGCGGTGGAGGTCTACGACGCGCTCACGACGGCGCGACCGTACCAGGACAAGCTGCTCCCCGAGCAGGCGGTCGAGCGCCTCACGCAGGTCCGGCACCTGCTCGACCCCGAGGTGCTCCGCGCGCTCCGCACGGTGGTGATGCGGCGGCAGGCGCTGGTCTTCCTCGACGAGCCGGTGTGAGGGTGGGGGAGCGCGCGCGGATCCTCGTCATCGACGACGACCCGGCCCAGCGCGAGCTGCTCGACCGCGTGCTGTCCGCCAGCGGCTTCCACGCCGCCACCGCGCCGGACGGCGAGGCGGGCCTCGCCTCCGCCGACGCCTTCCGGCCGCACCTCGTGCTCTGCGACATCCTGATGCCCGGCCTCGACGGCTTCGCGACGATGGCGGCGCTGCGCGCGCGCGAGGCGACCGCCTGCCCCGTCGTGCTGCTGAGCGCGAAGGAGGCCCCGGCCGGCGGCGCGCCCGACGGCGCACCCGCCGCCGATGCCTGCCTGGCGAAGCCGGTCCGCATCCCCCAGCTGCTCGCGACGATCCGCGCCCTCCTGCCCGCCGCATGACGTGCCGCGCCGCCGATGCCTGACCACCGCCCGCTCCGCGTCCTCGTCGCCGACGACGACGCCGCGATGGTCGCCCTGCTGCGCGCCCTCCTCGGTGCGCTCGGGCACGAGGTCGCCGCCACCGCCGGCACGGCACGCGACGCGGTGGCGCTCGCCGATGGCTGCGACGTCGTCTTCCTCGACCACCAGTTCCCCGACGCGCCCGGCATCGGCGTCATCGAGGCGATCCGCGCCGCGCCCGGCGCGCCGGCCGTGATCGTCATCACCGCGCACGGCTCCGAGGCGCTCGCCGCCGAGGCGCTCCGCCGCGGCGCGGACGACTACCTGGCGAAGGACGCCGGCCTCCGCGAGCTGCTGCCATCCGTGCTGGAGCGCGTCCGGCGCGACCGCGCGCTCCGTGCCGCGCTCGAGGCCGCCCAGGCGGAGCTCGTCGCCACCGAGCGCGCCCGCGCGATCGCCGAGATGAACGTCACGCTGCACCACGAGATCAACAACCCGCTCATGGGCGCCTCCGCCGAGGTCGAGCTCCTGCTCACGGAGCCGGGGCTCGCCGCGGGCCAGCGCGAGGGGCTGCTCGCGGTGCGGAGCGCGCTCGCCCGCATCGCCGAGATCGTGCGCCGCGCCCGCGACCTCGAGCACGCGGCGACGACGCGCTACATCGGCGGCCAGGCGATGATCGACCTGCACGGCGGCGCCGCGGCGGGGAAGGCGCCGATGCGCGGCAACGCCGCCCTCTGGATCGCCGACGCCGACCTCGCGCGCATCGTCGGCATGCTGCTCGGCCACGCCGGCTTCCGCGTGGAGCGCTGCGGCGACCAGGCCGCGTTCACCCGCACCACCGGCAGCGCCGCCACCACGCTCGCCGTGGTGCAGGCCGTGCCCGGCGGCGACCCGCTCGGCGGCGCCCGCCTCGCCCGAGTCCGCGGCTGCCGCGTCGTCGCCCTCGTCACCGGCGACGGCACGGCCGCGCGCGCCGCCGGCGCGGACCTCGCCATCGCCCTGCCGTTCGACCCCGCGCGCTTCGCCGCCGACATCCAGGTGCTCGTCGACAGCTGACCATCGCCGGCCCGCGCCGGCGCGCGTTTTTTCGCCACCGCCCTGCCACGATTCCGGTACGCGTCCCGCCGGAAGTGCGCGCTATCGTGGCGCATGACCCGCGGCGCCACCCTCCTCGAACTCGCGATCATCGTCGCGCTCGCCGCCCTGCTCGCGGCGATCGCGGTGCCCCCCGTCCGCCACTGGCAGGACCGCGCCGCGCTCGATGACGCGGCGCACACGCTCGCCCTCGCCCACGCGCGCGCGCGCCTGCTCGCCCTCGTCGAGGGACGCCCCATGCTGCTCACCGCCGGCACCGAACGGCTCGCCGTCGCCGCCGTGGCGGGCGCCGACACGGCGCTCCGCTGGAGCGGTCCCGGCCCCGAACGCCTCGGCGTGGCCGCACGCGGCCTCCCGCGCCAGGTGCTCTACGCGACGAACGGCCTCGCCGTCGGCGTGGCGAACGCGACGATCACGCTCACGCGCGGGCCGGCGTCGGCGCGCGTGATCGTGTCGCGGCTCGGCCGCGTGCGGCTCGAGCGATGAGGCGGGGAGGTCGGCGGCGGGGTCAGCCGCCGTCGAGGCCGTACCGGCGCAGCTTGAAGAGGAGCGTGGAGCGGGCGATGCCGAGCAGCTGCGCGGTGTGGCGTCGGTTGCCGCCGGTGAACGCCAGCGTCCGCGCGATATGGCGGCGCTCGACGTCGTCCAGCGGTTCGGGCGGCACGGGCGTCCCCGGGTCCAGCGCGACGAGCAGCGCGGCCCGGTCGAGTGTTGGCACCGTCAGGTCGAGCGCGAGTGCGTCGATGGCCGGGTCGGTCAGGGCTGCGCGCGCCGCCGCGATGTCGGTCGACACCTCGACCGGCACACCCGCGGCGCGGGCGGGCTGCGCCAGTTGCTCCGCCCGCTCGCGCTCAGCCGCCACCACCAGCATGCGACGCACCGCCATGGAGGGAAGCTACTGCGAGCACGCGCTCCTGCGCCATCGGCCGACCGCGCGCCGCGCCCTCGTACATCGGGACGAGGCGGTCCAGCTCCGGCTCCCAGCCGCGGCTCGCCGCGAAGGCGAGGGCCCCCGCGGCGAGCCGCTGCCGCTGCGGCGCGTCGGTCGCGAGGCGCACGATCGCCTCGGCGAACGCCGGGCCATCACCGGCGCGCACCGCGAGGCCGTTGCCGTCGTGGCGCACGTTCTCGAGCACACCGCCCTCGTCGGCCGTGACCACGGGCAGGCCGCACGCCATCGCCTCGAGCGCCACGAGGCCGCACGTCTCGGTGCGCGACGGGAAGACGAAGAGGTCGGCGTCGGCGTAGAGGTCGGCGAGCACGTCGCGATGCAGGAAGCCGAGGTGCTCGGCGAACGGGAGCGCGCGCCGCACCATCGCGGCCTCGGGCCCGTCCCCCGCCACGACGAATCGCGCCGTGCCGCCCAGCTGCGCATGCGCCTGCGTGAACGCGACGATGAGCGCGTCGAGGTCCTTCTCGCGGGCGAGGCGCCCGACGTGCAGCACCGTGAACGTGCCCCCGTGCGCCGCGCGCCGCCGCTCGCTGCGCCGCGCCGGCGTGAAGCGCGCGGTCTCGACACCACGCCCCCAGGTGACCGCCTGCGGCAGGCCGAGCGCCTCGAGGCGGGCCCGCGTGTCATCACTCGGCGTCTGCACCACCGCGGCCGCGCCGTGGAACCAGCGCAGGTATGCCTCGGCGGGCCGCCGCGCCCACCCGCCGAGGTAGCGCACGGCATACTGCGGGAAGTCGGTGTGGAAGCTGGTGACGAGCGGGATGCCGCGGCGCAGCGCCCAGCGCCGCCCCACGAAGCCGAGCGGGCCCTCGGTGATGACGTGGACCACGTCGGGGGCGGCCGCCGCGAGCGCCCGGCCCACCGCGCCGTCGTACGCCCACGAGAGGCGCACCTGCGCGTAGCCCGGGCACGGCACCGACGGGCGGCGCGTCACCGCGGGCTCGGCCCCACCCGGCGCTCCGGGGTAGCGGGGCGCCACGACCGAGACGGCGTGCCCGCGCGCGATGAGGCCCGCGCGCATCGTCGCGAGCACCGTCGTCACCCCGTTCACCTCGGGAAGGAAGGTGTCGGTGACCAGGCTTATCTTCACGCGCCGAGTCTCCCACGGAACCGTCGCGGACGCGACACGGCCGCGCCACGGACCGGTCACGGCGCCTCCGGCCGCCGACCCCACCCTCGCGCCCGAGCACCAGCGAGCGATGACGCCCCCACCGCCCGACCTGCGCCGCCTCGTCGTCGGCGAGCGCGTGCAGCATCCCTTCCTGCTCCGCGCCGTCGACCCGCGCGAGTCGCCGGGCGGCGGCAGCTACACCGTGCTCACCCTCGGCAACGCCACCGGCGAGCTCCCCGCCTACATCTGGAGCGAGCAGCAGCACCTCATCGCCGGGCTGCGCGCGGGCGACGTGGTGCAGGTGATCGCCACCGTCGGCGAGTACCGCGGCAAGCGGAAGCTCGAGCCGACGTCGATCCGCCCGCTCCCCGCCGGCGAAGCGCGCTGGGAGGAGCTCGTCCCCGCCGTCGCCAACCGCGAGTGGTACTGGGACCAGCTCGACGAGTGGCGCGCCAAGCTGCGCGGCCCCCGGCTCCGCGCCGTGCTCGACCTCGCCTTCGAGGACCATGACGTCCGCGCGCGCTTCGGCGACTGCCCCGCCAGCACCCACGGCCACCACGCGCTGCTCGGCGGCCTCCTCAAGCACGTCTGGGAAGTCGGCTACATGGCGCGCGCGATGGCGAAGGCGCTCCGCGCCGACCCCGACCTCGTCACCGCCGGCGCGCTGCTGCACGACATCGGCAAGCTCGAGGCGTACGACTGGTCCACCGGCGCCTTCACCACCACCGACGCCGGCCGCGCCCTCGGCCACGTCGTGCTCGGCGGGCTGTGGATCGAGCGCCGCCTCGCCGAAGCGGGCGGCCTGGGCCTCACGCCCGCCGAACGGCTCCTGCTGCAACACTTCGTGTTCTCGCATCACGGGCGGCTCGAGCACGGCGCCGCGGTGCGCCCGATGACGCTCGAGGCGCAGCTCCTGCACTTCGCGGACGATGCGTCGGCCAAGGGGGACAGCGTCGCCGATGCGCTCGCCGACCCGGCGAGCTTCGACGGCGAGGCCGCCGTGAGCAGCCGAGGGCTCTGGCAGCTCGACGGCGCGCGGGTCTGGCGCTGCAGCGCGGATTGGGGAGCGGCGGAGAAAGCGAACGACCGCCCGGCGTGAGCCGCGGCGGCCGTTCGGCGCATCAACCTGTCAGCTGGTGCGGGCGCTGAGGGTCGGGTCGGGTCGCGGACCGACCGCCCTCACAGCTCACCGAGACGCCACATCGGAGAGGTCACCCCGTGCGAACAGAATGACAGCTACAATCTCCGAAACGTGGAAGAAACCCGCAAGTGCTTGTTTTTCTTCGGCTTAGCTCACTTCGTGGGGAGAAACACCCCCGTCCGAAGCCTCTGTGCCCATGCCAGTTGCGACGCTTCTCAACAGATTGTTGAGATGTGGAGGAGTTCTTTTCCACACCGCAAGGGGGCTTGCGCAGAGCAAAACCAGCTTGACGCCGCCCCGCGCCTACGACTCGACGGCGACCTCGACATAGCGGAACCCGGCACCGGCCCCGTCCTCGAGGAACAGGCACCCGGCCGAGGTGGCGGCGAACCAGCCGCCGACGAGGGCGTGGGGTGCACCGAGCTGGGCGAGGATCGGCGTGAGGCCGCGGCGAAGGTGACGCACCTCGGGCGCGCGGCGGCTGAGCAGGCTGACGAGCGCGCCGTGGCCGGCGGTCGCGCGCAGGAAGTGCGCGAGTGCGTGGGCGCGCTGGGCGAACTCCACGACCTTCACGCCCGGCTCATCGATGACGACAGTCCCCTCGAACACGTCCATGGCCGGAGCGTCGAGGCGGGGGCCGAGGTACAGGTACTGCCGGCGGCCCTCGTGCTTCCGCTCGATGACGGCGGCGGAGGTCTCGGTGGTGAGACGGGCGGCGTGCACGGCATCGTCCTCGCGGAGGATCCCGACGGCGCTCGTCCACTCGAGGGCGGCCAGCGCGGTGGCCATCGGGCAGCCGACGGCGTCGTCCCAGGCCAGGAGCCTCGGCGACTCCCCGGCCTGCCGGAAGAGGTGGGCGAACGCCTCCCCGCGGTCGGCGAAGTGGCGCAGCGTCATCGACTCGTGCACGTGCATCGGCGCAAAGCTAACGCGGCGCGGGGCGCCCCGCCCCGGCGGCTCCCAGGAGTCCGGCGGGTGCGCGTCCGGGCCATGCATTGACAAAGTCGCGGGCCGACCGTGACCTTAGGACCGTACCCCCGCAGCACCGATCACCGTTTCCGGGCAGGGACGCACCATGGCCAAGGGCACCGTGAAGTGGTTCAACGACGCGAAGGGCTTCGGCTTCATCGCGCAGGAGGGCGGCAAGGACGTGTTCGTGCACCACACCGCGATCGCGATGGACGGCTTCCGCACGCTGCAGGAGGGCGAGGCGGTCGAGTTCGAGGTGGTGGAAGGGCCGAAGGGCCTGCAGGCGTCGAACGTGCGGAAGGCGCGCTGAGCGCCTTCCCGCGCCGAGTCCCGTACCTCGTCGCGGCGCTCCTCGTGGGCGCCGCGATGCGCTTGGGGGCCCAGGGGCCGGCGGTACCGGCCCTCGGCTTCCTCGGCTTCGCGCCCGGCCAGCCGCTCCGCACGGCCGACAGCGTCGCGCGCGCCCTGGGCGGCACGCTCCGGTGCCGGGCGGCGGCGCGCGACCGGCGCGTGCACGATTGCCGCGCCGCGCTCCGCGAGCCCGGGAGCGAGGAGGCGCTTGCGCTGTGGATCAGCGCCATCGACAGCGGCGCGGCCGTGGTGAGCGTGCGCGGCACGCCGTCGCCCGAGCGGATCGCGCGGTGGCGCGCGGAGCTGGTGGCGCGGCTCGGCCCGGCGAGCCCCGCGCGCCAGCACGAGCAGTCGATGCAGCAGTGGATCCGGGGGACGCGGATGCTGCGGCTCACGTGGCGCACGCGTGCGCCCGACCCCGGCGTGGCGGTGAGCCTGGTGGACGGCGCGCGCCTCGACGCGTGGACGCCGCCGCCTCAGCCGAGCAGCCGCACCAGGTAGCTCCCGCCGCTCGGCTCGCGCTCGAAGTCGCGCACCACGACGCCCGCCTCGCGCAGCGTGCGCAGCAGCGTGCCGACGCGCGTGCGGATCGGGGCGCCGCCGCCGCTCCGGCCGCGCCCGGTGATGAGCCGCACCACCGCGCCCGGCCGAGCCGTGCGCTGCGCACGCAGGAACCGCTCGGCGTTCCCCACCGCCTCCAGCACCGTCTGGCCGTGCAGGTCGAAGACCATCGCCGGCGGTCGTGCCGTCCAGTCCACGCATGCGCCTCCCGCTCCGGTGCATTCGGTGCCCGCGGCAGCAGGCGCTCACCGTACGGCGCGAAACGTACCTCGCGCAGGCGCGGGAGGGCGCGGAGATACGGCGGAGCGGCAGCTGGCGGCGGACCGCCTGCTCGGACTGGTGGGGGGCCTGCGGGTGTGAGCAGCGGGCGGGGGCGGCATCGGCCGCGCCCGCCCGCGCCGGTCACTTGCGCTTCTTCGGCTTCGCCTTGGCGACCGACTTGGCGGCCTTCGCCTTCGCCTTGGGGGCCGGCTTCGCCGCCGCCTTGGGCTTCGGCTTCGGGGCGGTACGCGCCGCCGCCTTGGGCTTCGGCGCCGGCGGCGGCGGCGGCGGCGGGGCCGCCTTCGCCACCTTGGCCGCCACCTTCGCCGCCGCCCGCTCCTCGCGCTGGCGGATCGCCTGCAACACCTCGCCCAGGAGCTGGTCGCCCTCGTCCTGCTGGAGCAGGCCGCGGCGGGTCGCGTACTTGATCAGCTCGTCGGCGTCGATCTGGTGCAGCTCGCGAAGCCGGGCGGCCGCGAGCAGCGTGTTCACCAGCGCGTCGGCAACAGGGCTCCGGAGCACCGCCGCGATGCCGGGCAGCGTCTCCATGAGCGAAGAGATCTGGGTTCCACCGAGATCGGTCATCGCCGTCCCTCCTGCGGGGCGAATCGGCGTGGAGCGTCCGAAGTTGGTACGCTGCAAGCACCTACGATGCCAACCTACCATCAGCGTCGGGAATGGTCAAGGCAATCTGTCGCAAAGTCGGACAGTAGCAGCACTGCATACCACTACCATGGAGCCGCGCGAACGCACGCCGGAAAGCGTCAATGTCGCACAAAAAGAGGGTTGTGAACGAAACTTCTAAATACTTGAAATTTCATTACTTGCGTTGTCAACCGTGAATCCATACCTTGGAGGGGTCGAGGACGCTGGCGCCATGACGGCGCCGCCAAAGGGAGGTGTCCCGTGGGCCGTCGTACCGTCCGGGAGTTCCGTGCCGGGGAAGCGCTGACGCTGATCGGGGCCGACCGCGACCAACAGTCGCTGGTCTGTCCGTCGTGCGGTGCCACCACCATCGAGCGCACGCCGCCGCGCGCGGCCGGGCCGAGCATCGGCCGGATCACGCTGCGCTGCAACGCCTGCAGCCGGAGCGCGAGCTACATCGAGCGCGCCGCCGTCGCCTCGCCCGAGGCGCCGCGGGTGTTCGCGGCCGCAATGGTCGCCGCCGCCGCGGGCCGCGCCCGCACGCGCGCCGGCGCCTGACTCCCGAGGGGCGGCGCCGAGTCGCCCCTTGACCCTATCGGCGGCCGGGGTGACTCTCCCCGCCGCCGATGGCAGCCTCTCCCCAGCGCCGCGAGCACGCGGCGCGCCTCGTCCTGGCGATCGTCCTCGCCGACCTCGTCGGCTTCGCGATCATCGTCCCGCAGCTCTCCGTGAGCGCCTCGCGCTTCGGCGCGCAGCCGCTCCTCATCGGCTTCCTCGCGGCCACCGACTCCGCGCTCTCCGCGGTGCTTGCCCCCGCCTGGGGGCGGCTGAGCGACCGCGTCGGCCGCCGCCCGGTGCTGCTCGCCGGGCTCGCGGGCTCGGTGCTCGCCGCGCTGCTCTTCGGGCTCGCGGCCTCCGTCCCGCTGCTCTTCGCGTCGCGGCTCGTCTCGGGTGGCCTGAGCGGCACGGTGACGGTCGCGCAGGCCGCGCTGGCCGACTGCTCGGCCCCGGAGAAGCGCGCGCGGCTGCTCGGCCTCCTCGGCGCCGCCTTCGGCATCGCCTTCACCATCGGTCCCGCCATCGGCGGCCTCGCCGCCGGCCTGGGCGAGTCGGCGCCGGGGCTGCTCGCGGCGGCGATCGCTTCGGTGAACCTCGGGCTCGCGTGGCTGGCGCTCCCGGAGACGCGGCAGCCGGCGGCGGCCACGGGCTGGAGCCGAACCGTCGACGCCGATGCCGGCGCCGGCGCCGGGCTGCTGCCGGCGATCGGCGTGCAGGGCGCGGCGACGCTCGCCTTCTCGGCGGTGTATGCGGCGGTGCCGCTCTGGATGCAGCAGGCGCTGGGCTTCGCGCGGCGCGACGTGAGCTATGCGTTCGCGCTCACGGGGCTCGTCGGCGTGGTGATGCAGGGCGTGCTCGCGGCGCGGCTGTCGGCGCGCGTGGGCGAGGGACGCGCGGCGTCGGTGGGGGCCGGTGCGCTGGCGCTCGGCTTCGGCGGGCTCGCGCTGGGGGGCATGGCACCCGGCTGGTCGGGGCAGCTGCTGGTGTCGCTCGCGCTCGCGAGCGCGGGCTTCAACCTGCTGAGCCCGGCGCTCGCCGCGTGGGTCTCGCGGCGCACCCCGGCCTCGGGGCAGGGCGCCGCGCTGGGCGTGCTGCAGAGCGCCGGCTTCGTGGCGCGGGTCGCCGGGCCGCCGACCTACGGCGCCACGGCGGAGCAGCTCGGGCTGGCGGCGCCGTTCACGGCCGCGGCCGTCGCGGCGGCCGTGGCCGCCGTGCTCGGCGCCGCGCGGCTCGGCCGCGCGGCGCCGGCGGTCACTTCGGAAGGTGGAAGAGGCGGGTCCAGCGCACCGCCGTGAGGAACGGCAGCGGACGCCAGCTGCTCGCGTCATAGCTGAAGTAGACGATGAGCGGGGAGCCGCGGAGGTTCTTCCGCGGGAGGAAGCCCCAGTAGCGGCCGTCGTACGAGCTGTCCCGGTTGTCGCCCATCACGAACAGCGAGTCCTGCGGGACGACGATCGGGCCCCAGTCGTGGAGGTCGGGCTGGTAGCCCGTCGCTTGCCGGCCGACGAGGTGCGGCGCCTGCCATTCCCGCATGCGGGCGCGGCTCAGCGCGTCGGCGGAGAGGCGCGGGTCGGTGCTCTGGGTCCACGGCTCGTCGACGCGGCTCCCGTTGCGTACCAGCGCGCCGCCGACCATCGCGAGCGTGTCGCCCGGCACGCCGATCAGCCGCTTCACCACCTTCAGCCCCTCCTCCTCCACCGAGTCGAAGACGACGATGTCGCCGCGCTTCGGCTCGCGCACGGCGGGCAGGTGCTTCCCCGTGAAGGGGACCTCCGCGCCGTAGAGGAGCTTGTTGACGAACAGGAAGTCGCCCACGAGCAGCGTCCGCTCCATGCTCCCCGACGGGATGCGGAACGCCTCGAAGAGGAACGTGCGCAGGAAGAGCCACAGCACCAGCGCGACGGCGATCGACTTCACCCACTCCCACAGCCAGCCCGCGAAACCTTTCACCGTCGCGCCTCCAGCGCTCTCGCGCTCAGTCGGTCCAGTCGGCGACGAGCACGTTCGTCTCGCCCGGCGTCTTCCCGGTACGGTTCGACGCCCACACCAGTTTCTTCCCGTCGGGGCTGAACATGGGGAAGCCGTCGAACTCCGGGTCGTCGGTCACCTGCTCGAGCCCGGTGCCGTCGACGTTCACCAGGAACAGGTCGAAGTTGCGGCTGCGCGGGTTCCTGTGGTTCGACGAGAAGATGATGCGCTTCCCGTCGGGGTGGAAGAACGGCGCGAAGTTGGCCCCGCCGAGGTTCGTGACCTGGCGCGGCTCCGAGCCATCCGCGTTGGCCACCCAGAGCTCCATGCGCGACGGCTTCACCAGCCGCTCGCCCAGCAGCGAGAGGTACTCCGCCGAGTCCTTCGCCGTGGGCGGGTACCACGCGCGCCAGACGATGCGCTTCCCGTCCGGCGAGTAGAACGGGCCGCCGTCGTAGCCGACGCGGTTGGTGAGGCGGCGCACGTCGGTACCGTCGACCTTCATGCTGTAGATCTCGAGGTCGCCGTCGCGGTCGCTCGTGAACAGCAGCCGCGTGCCGTCGGGCGAGAGCGTCCCCTCGGCGTTGTAGCGGCCCGCCGTCGTGAGGCGGCGCAGGTCCGAGCCGTCCGGCCGCGCGGTGTAGATGTGCAGCGGGTTCAGCGGCCAGACGTATCCCTTCGAGCGGTCGGGGTCGGCCGGACACTCGGCGCCCGCCTCGTGCGACGAGCTGAACCAGATCCGGCGGTCCCCCTCGTAGAAGAAGCCGCACGTCGTGCGCCCCGTGCCGGTGGAGACGCGGCGCTGGCCGGAGCCGTCGATGTTCATGACGTACTCCTGGTCGCATCCCTTGTCGACCTCCCGCTGCCACTGGAAGATCAGCCGCCTGCCGTCGCGCGAGAAATACGCCTCGGCGGCATTGCCGCCGACGGTGAGCTGGCGGATGCGCCCGATGTGCTTCTCCGTCGGCGCGGCGGTGTGCCACAGCTCGGACGGCGGCGAGGCCGGCGCGGCCGTGCCCGGCGCGGGCGCGCCGCCGCAGGCGGCGAGGACGGTGGCGAGGGCGACGGCGGCGGCGGCGGGCGCCCGGCGGGCGTGCGGCGGGATCATGGTCGGCATGTCAGGCGGCAAAGGTAACGGGAGCGGGAGCGGGGATCGGGCGGGCGCGGTCAGGGCACGAGGGTGGTCTGGAGGCCGACGTACGCCCGGCGCGGCAGGGCGAAGGCGAGGCCCGACGGACGGTCGTCCAGCACGTTGTCGACGCCGGCATCGATGGCGAGTCCACGGAGCACGCTCACCTGCCCGTGCAGGTCGAGCGCGGCGAAGGCGCCCTGCGTGCCGACGATGCCGACGGCAGCGCCGATGGCCCCGGCGTTGGGGCCGGCGTCGTTGCCGAGGATCGGCGCGGCGCCGGTGTAGCGGAGCGTGACATCGAGGCGGCCGGCGCGCGGGCCGCGCCACGCGCCGGTGAGGCGCAGCCGCGCGGCATGCGTGGCGCGACGGTTGAGCGGCACACCCGTCGTGCGGTCGACGGCGCGCAGGTACTCGTAGCCGCCGGCGGCGGTGAGCCAGCCTCGCTGCAGCCGCGCGCCGACCTCGACGCCCTCCGTCCGCGCCTCGCTCACGTTCCGCGGCGCGAAGACGAGCAGGCCGGCCGGCGTCTGCCCCCCGGCGGTGAGGTCGATCAGGTCCTTCACGTCGTTGCGGAAGATGTCCGCCTCGAACGCGACCCCGCCGCCCGCCGCCCACGTGGCGCCCACGGCGAGCTGCCACGACCGCTCCGGCCGGAGCGTCGGCGTGCCCTGCAGCACGTAGCCGCCCTGCAGGTTCGCGAAGGTCCAGCCGAGCTCCTTGAACGTCGGGCCGCGGAAGCCGCGCGACGCGTTGCCGCGCAGGCGGAGCGTCGCCGCCGGCTCCCACGCGACGGCGAGGCTCGGCGTGAGCGCGGTGCCCCAGCGCGAGTTGTGCGTGACGCGGCCCGCGGGCGTCACGAGCACCGGTCCGAGCACGACGCTCGACTGGACGTACGCCTCGGCCATCCGGTCGCCGAGCTGCGCGCCCACGAGGCGGTCGGCGGCCTGCACGTCGCGGAAGCCGACGTCGACGCCGGCGTCGACCACCTGGCCGAGGAGCGGCGCGCTGCCGCCGACGGTGGTGCGCCAGACGCGCTCGCGCTGGGGCGGGGCGCCGCTGTTGGCGATCGGATCGAGGCCGCGCGCCTGCCGGAAGCGGTACTGGTACTCCTGCCCCGCCGTGCGCACGCGCCAGCGCGCCTCGCCGACCCGTCCGGTCGCCTCCACGAAGGCGGTGGCGGCCCAGGTGTCGGTGAACTGGTTGAAACCGCCGGTGCCCTCCCAGCGCTGCCGCTCCTGGAACCAGCGGCCGTCGGCGCGGAGCTGCGTCGCGTCCGAGAGCCGGTAGCGCACGGAGCCCGACGCATCCCATGTGCGCTCGAAGGCATCGACGAGGTCGATGATGCCCGGGACGCGGTCCTGCTGCCGCACGCCCGCGCTGCCACGGAGCGCCAGGCGGCCGCCGCGCACGGCGGCGACGGCGGCCTCGCGCCGGCCGAGGTCGCCGGCGCGTGAGCGGAGGTCGAGGCGGAGCGGGCCGTCGGGCGCCTCGGTGATGACGTTGATCACCCCGCCGAGCGCATCCGAGCCGTGGAGCGCGGAGTGCGGGCCCTTCACGACCTCGATCCGGTCGACGTGCAGCGTGGAGAGGCGGCTGAGGTCGCGGTTGTCGAGCAGCGCGCCCGGCGCGGGCTCGCCATCGACGAGCACCAGCACACGGGCATCGCCGAGGCCGCGGATGGAGACGGTCGAGCCCGCGGGCGGCGTCGGCAGCGCCTGCACGCCCGGCAGCTCCTGCACCACCTGGTCGACCGCCGTGGCCCCCTGCGCCGCGACCTCCTCGCGACCGGCCACGATGACGGGCATCGCCACCTCGGCCGCGCGCTGCTCGCGCCGACTGCCCGAGACGACGAGCTCCTCGAGCATCGGCGCCATCGCCGTCAGCGTGAGGTGGAGCGGCGCCTCCGGCCACGCGGCGATGGCGACGCGCAGCGGGCGGAAGCCGAGCGCGGTGACGAGGAGCGTATCCGGCAGCGCGCGGGGCCGGAGGGCGAGCGTCCCCTCCGGCCCCGTCATGCCGCCGCGGCCGCCCGCGACGAAGTCGACCCGCGCCTGTGCCACCGGCTGCCCGCCCGCCGCGTCGCGCACGACGACGCGCCACGCCGGTGCCTGCGCCGCCGCCGGCGCGGCGAGCGCGCCGAGCAGCGCGAGCGCGAGCCAGCGGCGGGCGGCGGCCACTAGCGGATCCGCGCCCAGCGCACCGTCAGCACGCCCGGCTGCGCTGACGGGCTGTAGTAGTCCGTGATCTGGAAGCGGTACACCTCGGCGCCGCGGCGCACGAGGAAGATGTTGAACGTCGGCGTCATCCGCTGGTCGCGGCGCAGGTCGTACAGGAACGGCGCGCGGCGGTCGGTGAACGAGTTCGGGATCGGCCCGCTCACCAGCGCGAGGAACGGCCCATACGCGGGTGCGTCATCGGCGCGCGTGAGGGCGGTGAAGCTCTCGGTGATGTCGCTCGGGAAGGTGCCGCGGTTGCAGGTGGGGTCGGCATTGACCAGCAGCTGGACGCCGGGCGTCAACCGCAGGTCCCAGTTGCAGCCCGACGGCGCGTCCACCACCGCGCCCGTGCTGAGCGAGAGCGATCGCGGCTGGCCGCCGAGCGCCACGGTGGCCGACTGCACCGGGCCGAGCACCCCGCCCGGCGCCTGGAGGCGGTACTCGATCGTGGCGGCCTGCAGCACCGCGGTGGTCATGCTGTTGCCAGCGACGGTGATCGACGCGACGCGGAACAGCGCGAAGCCGTCCGCCCCGCGGCGCAGGCGCCACGAGAGCTGGCTGTTGGCGACGATCGTGTTGGCGGCGGGATTGAAGCGGAACCAGGTCGAGAAGTCGGGTCCGAGCGCCTCCGCCCGGAACGCCGTGTCCGCCGGGATCGCGGCGGCGCCGACCGCCTCGAACGCCGCGCGCTGGTTCTCGGCGGTCATCGCGTGGTATGCCGACGTGTCGACGGCGGCGTTGTTGGCCAGGTTGAAGCCGACGACGCCCTTCGGCCCGGCCACGCCGCCGTTGAGCCGCACCTCGAAGCGCCGGAACGCGACGTCCCACGCGCTCGAGGTGCGCGGGTCGGTGACGGTGACGACGGCGCCGTTGTTGTCGAAGGAGAAGTAGCGGAACGCGGTCTGCGAGGTGGCGTCGACCTGCAGCGTGCCGCTCGGCAGCGGCGCGGGCGGGGCGCTCTCGGATTCGCAGGCGGCGAGCAGCGCGAGGGGCAGGGCGAGGAGAGCGAAGCGGCGCGAGCGGACACCGGCGGGGGAGATCTGGAGCATGGCCTCGGGAACGATGGAAGTCGAGGGGCGCGTGAAGGACGCATCACGCTACCGCGCCCCGGTCCCGAGCGGCATCCGGTCCTCCCCCGACTCCCCCTCCGGAGTATTCCGGAGCCGTGGCTACTCCTTCAGCGCCTCGATCACCGCCAGCACCTCGGCGGCGTGGCCCTTCGGCTTCACCTTCTCGAAGACGTGCCGGATGCGGCCCTCGCCGTCGATGACGTACGTCGTGCGGAGGATGCCGAAGTACTTGCGGCCGTACATGCTCTTCTCGCCCCAGGCGTCGTACGCCTCGGCGACCGCGTGGTCCTCGTCCGCGAGGAGGGGGAACGGCAGGTCGTGCTTCGCGCGGAACTTCACGTGGCTCTTCACCGGGTCGGGCGAGACGCCGAGCACCACGATCCCGCGGCGCTTGAGGGTCGCCCAGCTGTCGCGGAACTCGCACGCCTCGGTGGTGCAGCCGGAGGTGTCGTCCTTCGGATAGAAGTAGAGGACGACCGTCTTCCCCTTCAGGTCCGCGAGGGCGATGGTGGAGCCGTCGTCGGCCGGAAGGGCGAACGCGGGGGCCTTGGTGCCGGGGGTGAGGGGCATGGGAGGTCTGTGGACGTGGCTCGTGGGTCGTGGGTCGTGGGTCGTGGGTCGTGGGTCAGTCTCGTGGCGGCGGGGCCAAGGCGCAATCCTTCACCCCTGACCCCCGACCCGCGACCCTCTACGACGGCCGACGCGCCGTGGAATCGGTCCGTCGCGCCACCGTGTCCGCGGCGGCGGGGCGGGACGCCGAGTCGGCGACGGCGGGCTGCGCGGTGGACTCGGCGGCGACGGCCGGGCGCTCGCGCGCCTTGACCGGGGCGCCGTCGGTGAGGCGCTCGAGGCCGCCGATCACGATGCGGTCGCCGGCATCGATGCCGGAGACGACCTCCACGAAGCCTGGCGAGCGCACGCCGAGCGAGACGGGACGGCGCCTGGCGACGCCGCCCTCGACGCGATACACCGAGGTGGTGCCGCTGATCGTGAGCACCGCCTCCTCAGGGACGACGATCGCCTCGGGGCGCGTGGCGGTCACGAGCCGTGCCTCGATGAACATGCCGGCCTGCAGCTCGCGGCGCGGGTTCGCGACGCGCGCCTTCACCGTGATGGTGCGGGACGGGAGCTGCACGCGCGGGTCGATGAACTCGACGGTGCCCGTGAAGACGCGGTTCTGCAGCGCGGCGACGGTGAACTGCACCTCCTGCCCGCGCTGCAGCGCCGAGGCGAAGCGCTCCGGCACGGTGAACGCGGCGCGCTGCGGGTCGACCGTCTGGAGGACGACGAGGCGCGTGGCGGTGGTGACGTAGTCGCCGAGGCTGACGAGCCGCTGGCCGGCGACGCCGGTGAACGGCGCGCGCACGACGGTGCGGGCGAGGCGGAGGCGCAGCAGCTCGAGGGCGGCCGCGGTGCTGCGCGCGGTCGCCTCGGCGCGCTCGAGGTCGGACTGGGAGGCGGCGCGCTGCTGCAGCAGGTCGCGCGTGCGCTCGAGGGACTGGCGCGCGAGGTCGCGGTCGGCCTCGGCGCGGTCGACCTGGGCGCGGAGCTCGCCATCATCCACCTTGAAGAGCGGCTGGCCCGCGGCCACGGCGGCGCCCTCGGTGACGAGGATCTGCACGAGGCGCCCCTCGATGTCGGGGCGGAGCTCGATCGCCTGCACCGGTTCGATCTGGCCGTTGGCCGGGATCACGTCCTGCACCGCGCGCGTCTCGGCCACGGCGAGCTCCGCGGTGACCGCCGGGGGGGCGCCACCGCCCGCGCCCCCGCCGCCCCCGCCCG
>JANRIW010000018.1:0-75506 GCA_033764505.1 Gemmatimonadales bacterium | reverse complement strand
CGGGCCGCCCGCGCGGTGCTGGAGTCGGCGGGGTTCGGCGGCGCCATCCTGCATCGCACCGGCCACAGCCTCGGCGAGCAGATTCACGGCAACGGCGCCCATCTCGACGACTACGAGACCCGCGACGAGCGGCGGCTGTTGCCCGGCACCGGCTTCACCATCGAGCCGGGGCTCTATTTCGACACGTTCGGCGTGCGTACGGAAATCAACGTCGCCTGGGGTCCCACCGGCCCCGAGGTGACCGGACCGCGGCAGATGGCCGTGGTGCCGCTGGTATAGGCAAGAGGTGGAGGACCAGATGTCGACCCGCAAAACCACGGTGTTCTACGCCCTGCTCATCGCCGTCGCCTCGGTGGCCGTGGGCATGGTGATCGCCTCGCGGCTCGAGCTGTCGCCGGCGTCGTCGGCGCAGACCGTGACGGCGGGCGTGCCGCCGGCCAACAGCGCCCCGCTCAGCGGCCCGGTCGACGCCTCGACCTTCCGCACCATCGCCAAGTCGATGAGCCCGGCGGTGGTCAACATCCGCACCGAGTCGCGCCAGCGGTCGTCGCAGATGACCCAGTTCTTCGGCGGCGACGACGACCTGCTCGAGCGCTTCTTCGGCCAGGGCGGCAACCGCAACCGGCAGCAGGAGCGCCCGCAGGTGACGCAGGCCGCCGGCACCGGCTTCATCATCAGCAAGGACGGCTTCATCCTGACCAACAACCACGTCGTCGAGGGCGCCACCAAGATCCAGGTGTCGTTCTACGGCGACGACCCCGACGTCACCTACCTGGCCCAGGTCGTCGGCCGCGACCCGCTCACCGACAGCGCCCTCATCGAGCTGACCGAGAAGCCGAAGCGCGAGCTGATCGAGGTGAAGTTCGGCGACTCGGCGCAGATGCAGCCGGGCGACTGGGTGATGGCGATCGGCAACCCCTTCGGGCTGGCCCACACCGTGAGCGTCGGCGTGATCAGCGCCACCGAGCGGCCCTTCCCGATCACCGACGGGCGCAGCCAGGACGTGCTGCAGACCGACGCGGCGATCAACCCCGGCAACTCCGGCGGGCCGCTTGTCAACGCGCTCGGCGAGGTGATCGGGGTGAACTCGTCGATCTTCTCGAGCAGTGGCGGCAGCGTCGGACTCGGCTTCGCCATTCCGATCGAGCGCGCGGTGCGCGTGGCCGAGGAGATCATCCGCAACGGTTCGGTGCGACGCGCGTGGGTGGGACTCGATGTCGCGCAGGGTGGCGAGATGGGCGAGTGGAAGCGCACGGGCGGTGTCGCCGTCCAATCGGTCGCCCCCGACGGTCCCGCCGCCAGGGCGGGTCTCCGACCGGGTGATGTGCTCGTGCGCGCGAACGGTCGCACGCTTCGCAACGCACTCGACTGGGAATCGGTCAAGCTGGACCTGCATGTCGGCGATCCCGTTGCCCTCACGGTCCAGAGTGGTGGACGCACCGCCGAGCGCCGCCTCGTTTCGTCAGACCTGCCGACCGCGACAGCCGACCGGATTCGTTTCGGGGGACTCGACCTGGTCACCGTGACACCGGCCGTGCGCGCCGAGCTTGGCATCCGCAGCGAGGCGGGGGCGGCGATCACCAAGGTGCCGCCCGAGCTGGCACGCGCCACCGGCCTGCGCGAGGGCGACGTGATCGTCGCCATCAATCGCGCGACGATCCGCACGGCGCCCGATGTCGCGCGCATCCTCGACGGCATGCGTGCCGGAAGCTCGTTCCAGATGATCATCGAGCGCCGCGGCACCCTCTATCCCTTGAACCTGCGAATCTGATGACCGACGCCCGCTGGCAGTCCCCGCTCTCCGGGCGCTATGCCTCCCCGGCCATGCTCCACCTCTGGAGCGAGCCGTACCGCATCGGCCGGTGGCGTCGCGTGTGGCTCGCCCTCGCGGAATCGGAGCGCGCCCTCGGGCTCGATATCCCGGAGGCCGCGCTCGACGCCATGCGCGCCCACCTCGACGACGCCGATCTGGAGGTCGCGGCGGCGTACGAGAAGCGCTTCCGCCACGACGTCATGGCCCACGTGCACGCCTTCGGCGAGCAGGCGCCGGCCGCGCGGGCCCACCTGCACCTCGGGGCCACGTCCGCCTTCGTGACCGACAACGCCGACGTGTTGATCATGCGCGACGCGATGGCGCTGGTGCTCGGTCGCCTCCTCGACGTGGTCGGCCACTTGCGGCGCTTCGCCGAACAGCACGCGGCCCTCCCCTGCCTCGCCTACACGCACTTCCAGCCGGCGCAGCTCACCACCGTGGGGAAGCGGGCCACGCTCTGGCTCCAGGACTTCTCGATGGACGTCGAGGCGTTGGTCCACCGGCTCGCCACGCTGCGCCTGCGCGGCTGCAAGGGGACCACCGGCACCCAGGCCTCCTTCCTGGAGCTCTTCGAGGGCGACCACGCCAAGGTGCGGGAGCTCGAGCGACGAATCACCGAGACCCTCGGCCTGCCGCGCGCGTTCGCCGTCACGGGCCAGACCTATCCGCGCAAGGCGGACGCGCAGGTGCTCGACGTGCTGAGTGGCATCGCCCAGTCGGCGGCCAAGTTCGGCGCGGACCTGCGCCTGCTGCAGCACGAGGGTGAACTGCTCGAGCCGTTCGAGTCCGAGCAGATCGGCTCCAGCGCGATGGCCTACAAGCGCAACCCGATGCGCGCCGAGCGGATCGGGGCGCTCGCACGGCACGTCATCACCCTGCAGGCGAATGGCGCCCATACCGCGGCATCGCAGTGGCTTGAGCGCACGCTCGACGACTCGGCCAATCGCCGGCTCACGCTCCCCGAGGCATTCCTGGCGGTCGACGCGATCCTGCTGCTGGCCTCGAACATCGCCCAGGGGCTGGAGGTCCGCGAGCCGGTCATCGCGCGCCACGTGCGGGAGCAGATGCCGTTCATGGCCACCGAGCGGTGGCTGATGCTCGGCGTGCAGGCCGGAGGCGATCGGCAGGCGCTCCACGAGGTGGTGCGCACCCATGCGATGACCGTGCATGCGGCCGTGGCGGCCGGCGGACCGAACGACCTGATGGAGCGCCTCGCCGGCGACCCGGCGTTCGGCGGCATTGATCGCACGCGGTTGGCCGAGGAGCTCGACCCTTCGCGCTACACCGGCCGCTCGCGCGAACAGGTCGCGGAGTTCATCGCCGAGTATCTCGATCCGTTGGTGACCATCGCGCAACCGCACGCGGCAGTGGCCGAACGCGCCGAGTTGCGGGTATGAGCACGCCGCTGCGCGAGAGCGCACTTCCGCTGACGCTGTGGCGCCGGGGCAAGGTGCGCGAAGTGTACGAGGTGGACGACGCACGCCTCCTGATGGTGGCGAGCGACCGCGTCTCCGCCTTCGACGTCGTGATGGCGGAGGCGGTGCCCGACAAGGGGCGCGTCCTCACCCAATTGTCGGCGTTCTGGTTCCAGCGGCTCGGCCACATGATGCGTTCGCATTTCCTGACGGCATCGACCGACGCCATCATCACCGAGATCCCGGCGCTCGCCGCGCACCGCGCGCAGATCGCCGGGCGAGCCATGCTGGTGCGACGGACCGCCCCGGTTGCCTTCGAGTGCGTGGTCCGCGGCTACCTCTCCGGCTCGGCATGGCAGGAATACCGCCGCGCCGGCACGCTCGCCGGCGAGCCGCTCACCGAGGGGCTGGTCGAGTCGGCGCGCATCGAGCCGCCGATCTTCTCGCCCGCCACGAAGGCCGAGAGCGGCCACGATGAGAACGTCCCGTTCGGCAGGATGCGCGAGGCGCTCGGCCCCGACCTCGCCGATGGCCTGCGCGACCTGTCGCTCGCGATCTACGCCGCCGGTCGGCATACCGCCGCGGAGCGCGGACTGATCATCGCCGACACCAAGTTCGAGTTCGGGTTGGACCTCTCGGGCCACCCGATGCTGATTGACGAGGTGCTCACGCCCGACTCCTCCCGCTTCTGGGAGGCAGCCAGGTGGGCACCAGGTTCCACGCCACCGAGTTTCGACAAGCAGCCGTTGCGTGACTGGCTCGCGGTCGAACGCGAGGCGGGGCGATGGAACGGTGAGGCCCCCCCGCCCTCGCTCCCTGCCGACGTGATCGCCGCCACGACGTCGCGCTACCGCGAGGCCTACCGTCGCCTCACCGGCCACGAACTCCCTGAGGACGCCTGATGCGAGTCGCACCCGAAGGCATTCCGTTCATCGTCATTGCCTGGCTGATCGCGGCCGTCCTCTTCGCGCTCGGGCAGACGGTGGCCGCGGTGCTCTGGCTCCCCGTGGCGATCTGGGTGATCGCCTTCTTCCGTGACCCGGTGCGGCCGGGCCGACGCGGGGACGAGCTGGTCATTGCGCCGGCGGACGGCAAGGTCGTCAGCGTCATTCCGATTCACGAGCCGAACGTGATCGGCGGCCCGGCCACGCGCGTCTCGATCTTCATGAACGTCTTCAACGTCCATGTGAATCGCTATCCGAGCAACGGCACCATCACGTTCCGTCGCTACAGCCCCGGCAAGTTCTTCAACGCGGCCGCCGAGAAGGCCGCGATCGAGAACGAGCAGAGCGACATCGGGCTCACCACCCCGCGCGGCAAGGTGCTGGTGCGGCAGATCGCCGGGCTCATCGCGCGCCGCATCATCACGGACCACGCCGAGGGGCAGGTGGCGCGGCAGGGCGAACGCCTCGGGCTGATTCGCTTCGGATCGCGCGTGGATGTCTTCCTCCCGGCAGGCACCACCATCCTCGTCAAGGAAGGAGACGTGACGCAGGCCGGTGTCACGGTCATTGCCGAATGGAAATGAATCCTGCGCCGCATCGCAGCGGCATGCGCCGGGTCGTCGTCGTGATGCCGAACGCCTTCACCCTCGGCAATCTCTTCTTCGGCTTCTGGTCGATCGTCTCCGCCCACAACGGCAACTTCATGTGGGCCGGCTGGTTCATCGTCTTCGCCGGCGTCCTCGACATGCTCGACGGCCGCATCGCGCGCGCGTCGAACACCGGCTCGCGGTTCGGCGCCGAGCTCGATTCGCTCGTCGACGTGATTTCGTTCGGCGTCGCCCCCGCCCTCCTGATGTATTTCCTCGAGTTCTCGACCGCGGGTCGACTGGCGTGGGTCATCTGCTTCTTCTACGTCGCCTGTGCGGCGCTCCGGCTTGCCCGTTTCAATGTCCTGGCCAGCCAGGGCGGCAAGCCCTCGCACTGGTTCACCGGCCTCCCCTCGCCCTCCGCCGGGATGACGCTGGCCACGTACTTCGCCTTCTCGCAGACGGAGTGGTACGCCGGCTCCCTGGCCTACCTGAACTTCCAGCACCAGGGCTTGGTCTTCCTCGTGGTGGCGCTGGCCCTCCTGATGGTCAGCAACGTGCAGTATCCGCGTTGGCCTGCGGCTGGCCTGCGCACGCCGGGCCAGGTCGCCGGACTGGCATGGTACCTCGTGGTGCTGGCCGGCTCGCTCCTCGTGCCGGAATATTTCCTCTTCCCGCTGGGCCTGACGTACCTGCTCTACGGCGTGATTCGTCATGTGGTGCTGCTGATCGGCGCTCGCGACGATGACCACCACGACGAGCAGCCACCGATCACCCTTGTGACGCCGACCAACCGTGCGCGCCGCTCCGAGCCGCGCCAGGAGACTGCTGAATGACCTTCCATGTCCATGTGCGCGTGATTCCCCGTCCGGGCCTCCTGGACCCCCAGGGGCAGGCCGTCGAGCACGCGCTGGCGTCGCTGGGCTTTGCCGACGTGACCGGCGTCCGGATCGGCAAGGCGATCGAGCTCACGGTCGATGCGGCGTCCGCGGCGGCAGCCGAGGCGGCGGTGCGCACGATGTGTGAACGCCTGCTGGCGAACCCCGTCACCGAGGACTTCGTGATCGAGGTGTCGTCCTGATGACGCGAGTGGCCGTGGTTCGCTTTCCCGGATCCAATTGCGAGACCGAGACCCTGACCGCCATCGAACGCGCCGGCGGCGAGGGTCTGTTGCTCGACTATCGCGAGACCACGCTCCAGGGGGCCGACGCGGTGATCCTGCCGGGCGGCTTCTCCTACGGGGACTACCTGCGGTCGGGCGCCATCGCCCGTTTCTCGCCGGTGATGCAGGCGGTTCGGGCCCACGCCGAGGCGGGTGGCGCCGTGATCGGCATCTGCAACGGCTTCCAGGTGCTCTGTGAGGCGCACCTCCTGCCAGGCGCGTTGCTCCGGAATGCCGGCCAGCGATTCGTCTCGCGGCCGGTGGATGTCCGCATCGAGCGGCGTGACACGGTCTGCACCGCGGACTATGCCGCGAGTGAAGTGCTTCGCATTCCGGTGGCCCACGGCGAGGGCCGATTCGCCGCCGACGAGGCGACGCTGGCGATGCTCGAGGGCGAGGGACGCGTGGTCATGCGCTACGTGGCGGTGCCAGGCACCGACGTGGCGCACAACCCCAACGGCTCCGCGAACGACATCGCCGGGATCTGCAATGCGGCCGGGACCGTGGTCGGCTTCATGCCGCACCCGGAGCGGCTCGCCGAGGCATCACTGGGCTCGGAGGCAGGTCACCGCGTCTTCACCTCGTTGATCAGCCGACTGACGCGCACGGGGGTGGCGGCATGACCGACGCCCTGCGTGCCGAGGCCTTTCCCGGCGAACGACTGGTGACCGCCGAGGTGGTGGCGGAGCACAAGCTCAACGCGACCGAGCATGCCGCGATCCTGAAACTGCTGGGACGCGCACCGACGCTGACCGAGCTCGGCATCTTCTCCGCGCTCTGGTCGGAGCACTGCTCCTACAAGCACACCAAGCCGGTCCTGCGGCGATTCCCGACCGAGGGCGCCCAGGTCGTGCAGGGTCCCGGGGAAAACGCGGGTGTGCTGCGCCTCCCCGAGGGATGGGCGGTCGCGTTCAAGATCGAGTCGCACAACCACCCGAGCGCCGTCGAGCCCTATCAGGGTGCCGCCACCGGCGTCGGGGGCATCCTCCGCGATGTCTTCACGATGGGGGCCCGCCCCGTCGCGGTCCTGAACTCGCTGCGGCTGGGCCCACTCGACGATCCGCGCAATCGCTGGCTCTTCGCCGGCATCGTGAAGGGCGTTGGCGATTACGGCAACTGCGTCGGCGTCCCGACCCTCGGCGGCGAGGTCTGTTTTGCCCCGGGCTACAGTGGCAACCCGCTCGTGAACGCGATGGCCGTCGGCCTGCTCCGTGAGGCCGACCTGATCACCGCACGGGCCCATGGCGTCGGCAACGTGCTGCTGGCCGTCGGCGCGAGCACCGGCCGTGACGGCATTCACGGCGCGTCGTTCGCCTCCGAGGACCTCACGGCCGAGAGCGAGAAGCGTCGCCCGCAGGTGCAGGTCGGCGACCCCTTCACCGAGAAGCTGTTGCTCGAAGCCTCGCTGGAGTTGATCACGGGCAACTACATCGTCGCGATCCAGGACATGGGCGCGGCTGGCCTCACCTCGTCGTCGGCCGAGATGGCGGCGCGTGGCGGAGTGGGTGTGGTGCTCGATACCTCCAGGGTGCCGACCCGCGAACCGGGCATGACACCCTACGAGATCATGCTGTCGGAGTCGCAGGAACGGATGCTGGTCGTGGCCGAGCCACACCGCATCGGTGAGATCCAGGCCGTGTGCCGGAAGTGGGACCTCGACGCCACCGCGATCGGTGAGGTCACCGACGACGGCATCTTCCGGATCGTGCACGAGGGACGCACGGTGGCCGCGATTCCCGGTCAGGAGCTCGTGGACGGCTGCCCGATGTATTCCCCGCCGGCGACCGAATCGGCCGAGGCCATCGCACGTCGGCAGCAGCAGCCGGTGCGTGCGGCGCCATCGCCCGAGGAAGCCCTGGTCACCCTGCTCGACGCGCCCACCATCGCCAGCAAGCGCTGGGTCTTCGAGCAGTTCGACTCGACGGTCCGCGCCGGCAGTGCCCTGGTGCCGGGCGGTGATGCCGGCGTCCTCCGCGTGGCCGACACCACCTTCGGCCTCGCCATGACCGTGGACTGCAACGCGCGCCATGTCCTCCTCGACCCGTTCGAGGGGGGCAAGGGCGCGGTCGCCGAGGCGGCGCGCAACATCGCCTGCACGGGGGCGCGTCCGCTCGGCATCACGGACTGCCTGAACTTCGGCAACCCCGAGAAGCCGGAGATCTTCTTCCAGTTCACCGAGGCCTGCCGCGGCATCAGCGAGGCATGCCTGGCGTTCGACACCCCGGTCACTGGCGGCAACGTCTCGCTGTACAACCAGAATCCGCACGGTGCGATCGACCCGACGCCGACCATCGGGATGGTGGGACTCCTCCCCGACATCACCACCGCGGTGCCGTCGCACTTCCGCGAGACGGGCGACGCGATCCTCCTGCTTGGTCGCAGCGCCGGCCATCTCGGTGGCTCGGCGTACTGGGCCGAGGTGCTCGACACGGTGGCTGGCTCGCCGCCGCCGGTGGACCTCACGGCCGAGCGCGCCCTGCAGGAAGTGCTCATCGCGGCAGCAGCCGCACGCCTGCTCCGCTCCGCGCACGACCTGAGCGATGGCGGCCTCGCGGTGGCCCTGGCGGAGTGCTGCATGGGTGGCCCCTGGGCGACCACCACCTACGGTGCGTCGGCCAACCTCAGCCAGCACGAACCCGCCGTCAGCAACGAGGGGTATCTCTTCGGTGAGGATGGTGCGCGCGCCATCGTCTCGTGTGATCCGGCCAACGTGGCCGCGATCCAGCAGTTGGCGGCCTCCCACGGCATTCCGGCGCACTACCTCGGCCTGGTCGGCCCGGCGGATGGCGCGTTGGTGATCGAGCGCGATGGCAGTCGCTGGCACTGGGCCGCGCGCGACCTGCGGCAGACCTACTTCGACGCCATCCCGCGTCGGATGGCCGCGGTGGTCTCCGCCGCGGGAGGGGAGTAAGCGATGTGCGGTGTCATCGGCGTCTCCGGCGTTCCCGACGCGTCTCGCGTCGCCTATCTCGGCCTCTACGCATTGCAGCATCGCGGCCAGGAAAGCGCCGGGATCATGGCGGTGGACGAACACGCTGCCGCCCGGATCCAGCGCTCGATGGGGCTGGTGGCCGATGCCTTCTCGGAGCGTTCGCTGGAGGCGCTCCCCGGTGACGTCGCGATCGGTCACACGCGCTACTCCACCTCCGGCAGCACCGTGCTGGCCAACGCGCAGCCTTTCCTGGTCAACTACCACGCCGGGCCGCTCACCGTGGCGCACAACGGCAACCTGGTCAACGCCGACGCCCTGCGCGACGCCCTGGTGCGCGACGGCGCGATCTTCGCCTCCAACAGCGACACGGAAGTCCTGATTCACCTGATCGCGCGCTCCAATGCGGCCACGGTCGAGGGGCAGATCCGGGATGCGCTGGAACAGGCCGATGGAGCCTACTCGCTGGTGATTGGGGTCGGGCGGGCACTCTACGCAGCCGTGGACGCCCGCGGCTTCCGTCCGCTCTTCGTGGCGCGCGTTGGCGGTGGGCTGGTGATCGCCTCGGAGACCTGCGCCCTCGATCTCGTCGGCGCCACCGACATTCGAGAGCTTCAGCCGGGCGAGTTCCTGCGGCTGGAAGAAGGCGAGCTGACCGAGCTCGCGCCGCTGGCGCCGCGCCGCATCACCCGCTGCATCTTCGAGCTGGTGTACTTCGCGCGACCCGACTCGACCATCTTCGGCGAATCGGTGGACCGCGTGCGTCGGGAACTCGGCCGCCAGCTCGCCCGCTTTCACCCCGTGGCCGGCGCGGACGTGGTCTTCTCCGTTCCCGACTCGGCCAACGTCATGGCGCTCGGCTATTCCGAGGTGTCGGGGGTCAAGCTCGAGCACGGCCTGATCCGCAATCACTACGTCGGACGCACCTTCATCAACCCGACGCAGGCCATCCGGGTCGAGAAGGTGAAGATCAAGTTCAACGCGGTGCGCGAGGTGATCGCGGGCCGCTCGGTGGTGGTCATCGACGACTCGCTGGTCCGCGGCACCACCAGCAAGGGCCTGGTGAACATGATCCGCGCCGCGGGAGCGCGTGAGGTCCACCTTCGGCTGGGTTCGCCACCGATCACCGGTCCCTGCCACTACGGCATCGACACGCCGAATCGCGAGGAGTTGATCGCCGCGACGCATTCCCGCGAGGAGATCCGCGCCTACCTCGGCGTGGACACGCTGGAGTACCTGACGCTGGACGAAATGACCGGCGCCACGTCGATGCGGACCCAGTGGTGCCACGCCTGCTTCTCTGGCGACTATCCGACCCCCGTCCAACTCACCTTCGGGGCCTTCCGCGCCGGCACGCCCCTCGAGGTCATCTCATGAACGATCCGTTCGCTCAGCAGCCGCTGGTCTACTCCTTCGGACAGGGCCACGCCGACGGATCATCGGCCATGAAGGACATCCTCGGCGGCAAGGGAGCGGGCCTCGCCGAGATGACCAACCTTGGCATTGCGGTGCCCCCCGGCTTCACCATCTCCGCCTCGCTCTGCCAGACCTATCTCGACACGCACTCCTTCCCGCCCAGGCTGCGCGCCCAGGTGGAGCAGGCATTGCATCGCCTCGAGGCAGCCACCGGCAAGGAGTTCGGCGACGCGAATCACCCGCTGCTTGTCTCGGTCCGCAGTGGCGCCGCCGTCTCCATGCCCGGGATGATGGAGACCATCCTGAACCTCGGCCTGAACGACCGCACGGTCGAGGGGCTCGCGGCCAAGAGCAACAACCCGGCCTTCGCGTGGGACTGCTATCGGCGCTTCGTGCAGATGTATGGCGTGGTCGTGTTCGACCAGCCGCGCGCACCGTTCGACCAATTGCTCGACGAAGCGCGCCACTCCCATGGAGCCGTGCGCGACATCGACCTGCCGGTCGGCGCCATCAAGGCGCTCGTGGCCCGGTTCAAGGCGATGATCGAGGAGCAGTCGGGCCGTGCCTTCCCCGAAGAGCCGATGGAGCAGCTCTGGGGGGCCATCTCGGCCGTCTTCGAGAGCTGGAACACGCGCCGCGCGATCGACTATCGCCGGATGCACGAGATCCCCGACACGTTGGGCACGGCCATCAACATCGTGGCCATGGTGTACGGCAATCTCGGCGAGCACTCCGGCACCGGCGTCACCTTCTCGCGCAATCCGTCGACCGGCGAACGGCTCCTCTACGGCGAGTTCCTCCGCAACGCCCAGGGCGAGGACGTCGTCTCCGGCGCCCGGACGCCCGAGCCGATCAGCGCGCTGCGCGACACGATGCCCGGAGTGTACCAGGAACTGGAGCGCATGGCCCGCACGCTGGAGCGCCACTTCCGCGACGTGCAGGACATGGAGTTCACGATCGAGGAAGGCCAGCTGTACATGCTGCAGACCCGGCGCGGCCAGCGCTCCGGCCAGGCCGCCTTCCGCATCGCCTGCGAGATGGTCACCGAGGACCTGATCAGCGAGGAAGAGGCGGTCGCGCGCATTCCGCCCGCGGCGCTCGAGCAGCTGCTGCACCCGATGATCGACCCGGGGGCCGCACTCGACCCCCTGGCGACTGGCCTGCCGGCCTCTCCAGGCGCGGCCTGCGGACAGATCGTGTTCGACGCCGACATTGCGGCCGACCGCGCGCGCCACGGCGACGCCGTCATCCTGGTGCGTCGCGAGACCTCGCCGGAGGACTTCCACGGCATGGTGGCCTCCAAGGCGATCCTGACGGCACGCGGGGGCATGACCTCGCATGCGGCCGTCGTCGCGCGCGGCATGGGCAAGCCCTGTGTCGCGGGTGCGCAGGAGCTCGAGGTGGACGAGGCGGCCGGGACGGTGCGCGTCGGCGACCGGGTCCTCCGCGGCAATGACTGGATCACCCTCGATGGCACCACGGGCGTGGTCTATGTGGGCCAGGCCAAGCTGATCGAACCGCAGCTCGGCGAGCACTATCACACGCTGATGGCGTGGGCCGACCGGATTCGGCCGATGAAGATCCGCGCCAATGCCGACACCGCCGCCGACGCGCATCGCAGTCGCGATTACGGTGCGGAGGGGATCGGCCTCTGCCGCACGGAGCACATGTTCTTCGACGGCGATCGCCTGCTCGCCATGCGGGAGATGATCGTCGCGGAGGATCGGCCGGCGCGCGAGCGCGCCCTGGCCAAGCTCCTGCCGATGCAGCGCGGCGATTTCGAGTCGATCTTCCGCGCCATGGAAGGCTTCCCGGTCACCATCCGCCTGCTCGACCCGCCGCTGCATGAGTTCCTGCCCAAGGACGAGGAGGAGCTCGTCAAGCTCGCCGCCGACCTCGGCAAGCCGGTCGAGCGTCTCCGTCACGTGGTGCAGGCACTGCACGAGGAGAACCCGATGCTCGGGCTCCGCGGCTGTCGCCTCGGGATCATGTACCCCGAGATCACGGCGATGCAGGCGCGCGCGATCTTCGAGGCGGCCTGCACCGTGGCCGCCCGCAAGGGTCGTGTGATGCCGGAAGTGATGATCCCGCTGGTCGCCTCCGTCGTCGAGTTCCGGCGGCAGTCGCTGCTGGTCCGCCAGGTGGCCGAGGAAGTGTTCCGCGAGCGACAGCTGACGGTGCCCTATCTGCTTGGCACCATGATCGAGCTGCCCCGCGCCGCCCTCACCGCCGACGAGATCGCGCGCGAGGCGCAGTTCTTCTCGTTCGGGACCAACGACCTCACGCAGACCACCTACGGGCTCTCGCGTGACGATGCGGGCCGCTTCCTGCCGCACTACATCGAGAGCGGCATCCTCGAGCAGGATCCCTTCCAGACCATCGACCAGGCCGGCGTCGGCAAGCTGGTCAAGATGGCCTGCGAACTCGGTCGCGCGACGCGCGCCGATCTCAAGATCGGCGTCTGCGGCGAGCACGGCGGCGACCCCGCGTCGATCGCCTTCTTCGAGACGGTGCGAATGAATTACGTCTCCTGTTCGCCCTTCCGCGTCCCGGTGGCGCGCCTCGCCGCGGCCCAGGCCGCGCTCGCGGCACGGGGCACCGTCGACCGCACGAAGGCCACGGTATGACCGCCCACGCCACCCCGCTGGTGGGCGTCGTGATGGGCTCCGATTCCGACTGGACCGTCATGCAGCACGCCGCGGCCCGACTGGTCGAGTTCGGCGTCCCCTACGAAGCGCGGGTCGTGTCGGCGCACCGCACGCCCGACCTGCTGTACCAGTACGCAGCCGAGGCGGCGCCACGCGGCCTCAAGTGCATCATCGCGGGCGCAGGCGGCGCGGCGCACCTCCCGGGCATGCTCGCGGCCAAGACGATCGTCCCCGTGCTCGGCGTCCCGGTGCCCTCGCGCCACCTGCAGGGACTCGATTCGTTGCTCTCGATCGTCCAGATGCCGAACGGCGTGCCGGTGGCGACCTTCGCCATCGGCGATGCCGGCGCCCACAACGCGGCCCTCTTCGCCATTTCGATTCTGGCCCGCGAGGACGCCGAGTTGGCGACCCGCCTCGAAGGCTTCCGGATTGCGCAGGAGATGAAGGTCCGCGCCATCACCCTCCCCCCCGCGTGATCCTGCCAGGGGGGACGCTCGGCGTCGTCGGCGGCGGGCAGCTCGGTCGGATGTTCACCGCCGAGGCCCAGCGGATGGGGTATCGCGTGGTGGTGCTCGACCCCGACCCGGCGGCGCCGGCGGGCCAGATCGCGCACGAGCATCTGACGCGGGCGTGGGATGATCCCGACGCGCTGATGCAGCTCGCGTCACATGCCGACGCGATCACCACCGAATTCGAGAACATTCCCGCCGATGTCCTGCGTGCCCTCGCGGCCCACCGGCCGGTGCGCCCCTCGGGCGACGCGATCTGGACCACGCAGGACCGGGTGCGCGAGAAGTCGTTCCTCAATCGCGCCGGCGTCGCGACGGCGCAATGGCATGCGGTGGAGTCGCTGGCGGCGTGCGAGGATGCCTGGCAGGCCGTCGGCGCGGGCCGCGCGATCCTCAAGACCGCCCAACTCGGCTACGATGGCAAGGGACAGGCACGGGTGGCGTCCGCGGACGCGCTCCGGGCCGCCTGGACCGATTTCGGCGGCGTGCCCTGCATCCTCGAGCAGCAGGTTGACCTGGCACTCGAGTGTTCCGTGATGGTCGCGCGTGATGCCCGTGGTGCCACCGTGACCTGGCCGATCGGTGAGAACGTCCACGTCAACGGGATCCTCCACACCACCACCGTGCCGGCCAGGATCTCGGCGGCGGTGGAGGCGGAGGCGCGGCGCGTGGCGGAACAGATCGTCGAGGTACTGGGGTACGAAGGCGTGATGGGCGTGGAGTGCTTCCTGACCACGGACGGGCGTCTACTCGTGAATGAGCTGGCGCCCCGTCCACACAACAGCGGCCACTGGACGCTCGATGCGTCGGTCACGTCGCAGTTCGAGCAGCAGGTCCGGATCGTGGCCGGGATGCCGCTCGGAGACACCGCCGCCTTCGGTCCCACCGCGATGGTGAATATCCTCGGCGATGCGTGGCAGGAGGGCACGCCGCACTGGGACGCCGCCCTGGCGCTGCCTGGCGTGCGGCTCCACTTGTACGGAAAGCACGAGGCGCGTCCCGGCCGGAAGATGGGACACCTGACGGTGACCGCTGGAAATGCCACAGAGGCCCTTGATCGCGCCCTCGCCGCCTGGCGGGCGCTGACGGACTGACCCACTCTCCCGGAGTTGCTGCATGATCATGCTGTCCCTGCTCGCCCTGACCCTTGCCGCCGATCCCGCGTGCGCCCCGACCCGGCCCGCCGCCCAGCTCGCCACGGCGCCCTCGCCCTACGACTCGACCATGGCCACCGTCGGCACGGCGAAGGTCAAGATCTGCTACAGCCGGCCGTCGCTGAAGGGACGCACCGCCGTGGGTGGAACGCTCGCGCCGTTCGGCAAGGTGTGGCGCACCGGCGCCAACGAGCCGACGATCCTGCACACCACCGGCGCGATCACCGTGGGCGGCGTCCGTCTCGCGCCCGGCAGCTACTCGATCTACACGATCCCGGGCGAGAAGAGCTGGACGGTGATGCTCAACAAGAGCACCACGCAGTGGGGCACCAGCTACCCCGAGGCGCAGGATGTCGGCCGGGCCGAGGCGGCGCCGAAGGCGGTGGCCACCCCGATCGAGAAGTTCACCATCACGCTCACCTCGAGCGCGCTGACGTTGGCGTGGGAGAAGACCAGCGTGACGGTGCCGGTGGCAGCCGCGAAGTAGCCGCGTGTCGGCCCCCGCCCCGTTGCCCTTTCGCATCACGCTGCCCGGGGAAGACACCGTCGACTTCACCGAAGTCCGCGATGTCTCCCGCCGGGCGGACGGCCTGCTGCACCTGCTCGATGGACTGCTGCTGTTGGAGTGGGCCGTGACGGAATCGGTGGACGAGGTGGGTCTCAGCAGCGTGAGCTCGACGACCGAGACCTTCGAGGCGGAAGAACTGGAGATCCCCCTCGAGTGGTTGACGGGCGTCGAGCTGACCGGCGGCATCCTGCGGCCCAGAGTGAAGTTGCGGGCCCGAAGCCTCGCCGTCTTCGCCGATGTCCCAGGGGCGAAGGGGGCGGAACTGGAACTGCATTATCGCCGCGCGGATCGCCTCGTGGCCGTCGCCATGCACCGGGCGATCGAGGCGGCCCTGGGGGCCACCGACGAGTCCTAGTCGGCCCCGAGCACGCTCAGCAGGAAGGCATAGTCGACCGCGTATTCCCGCAGTCGGTCGTAGCGTCCCGACGCCCCGGCATGCCCCGCCCCAAGATTGGTCAGGAAGAGCAACGGGGCGTCCGTGGTCTTGAGCGTGCGCATCCGCGCCACATACTTGGCGGGTTCCCAGTACATCACCTGCGAGTCGTTGAAGGCCGTGCGGACCAGCATCGGCGGATACGCCTGCGCCGAGAGGTTGGTGTAGGGACAGTAGCGTCGCATCCACGCGTACTGCTCCGGCACCTCCGGATTGCCCCACTCCTCGTACTCGCCCACGGTGAGCGGCAGCGACGCATCGGACATGGTGTTGATCACGTCCACGAACGGCACCTGGCTCAGCACCGCCGCGAAGCGGTCAGGGCGCAGGTTCGTGACAGCCCCCATCAGCAGGCCGCCGGCGCTCCCCCCTTCGATGGCGAGGCGATGGGGCGCGACGATACCGGCTGCCACCAGTTGATCGGCACACGCCACGAAGTCGGTGAAGGAATGCATCTTCTCCCCCATCCGGCCGGCGTCATGCCACGGCTTGCCCAGCTCCCCGCCACCGCGGATGTGTGCGATGGCCACCACCATCCCCCGCTCGAGCAGCGAGAGGCGATTCGACGAGAACGAGACCGGATAGGGATAGCCGTACGAGCCGTAGCCGTGCATCAGTGCGGGCACCTGGCCATCCTCCGCCACGTCGGCGCGACGCACCAGCGAGATCGGCACCAGCGTCCCGTCCTCCGCCTGCGCGTGGATCCGTCGCGAGACGAAGCGCGTCGCGTCGTACCCGCCCACCACCTCCTGCTGCTTGAGGAGGATGCGCTCGCGCGACTCGAGGTCGTAATCGAGCACGGACGACGGGGTCACCAGCGACTGATAACCGTAGCGATAGATCGCGGTGTCGAATTCCGGATTGGCGTGGGGATAGCACTCGTAGGCCGGCTCCGGAAAGGTGATCCGGTGCGTGGCGCCGTCGGCCAGGCGGCGGACCGCGATCTGCGGCACGCCGTCCTCTCGCTCGTGCACGAGCAGGTGGTCGCGGAAACATTCCATGCCCTCCAGCATCACGTCATCGCGATGCGGCACCACCTCGATCGCATCCGCCAACGTGCCGCCGCTCACTGGCAGCGTGACCAAGCGGAAGTTGCGGCCGGTATCGTTCACGCGCAGGTAGAAATGTTCGCCGTGATGGTCGAGGTCATACTCCCGCTCGGCCAGTCGGGGCAGCACGACGCGCCATGGCTCGTCGCGCCCGGCACGTCGCACCATCGCTTCGGACGTGGTGTGACTCCCGCTGAAGATCACCAGCCATTCCCGGCTCCGCGTGCGCGCCACGCCCACGTTGAACGCTTCATCCGCCTCCGTGAAGACCAACGCGTCCGCCTCGACGGCCAGGCGATGCTGCCACACCTCGCAGGAGCGCTTGGTCTCCTCGTCCTCGACCGCGTAGAAGAGACTCGCCCCATCGGCATCCCACGCCACGGAGGTGACCCGCTCGCGCCGCCACGGGAGATGCTCGCCGCTGCGCAGGTCCTTGATCACCAGGGTGTACTGCCGATAACCGGTGTCGTCGGTGCTGTAGGCGAGGAGCCAGCCGTCGTCGCTGACCGTCATGTCGCCCAGGGCCATGTACGACTTCCCCTCGGCGAGGAGATTGAGGTCGACCAGCACCACCTCCTCGCCCTCGGTCGGCGAGCCGAGCCGTCGGCAGTGGATCGGATACTGCTTCCCCTCTTCGGTCCGGGTGTAGTACCACCAGTCGCCCTTGCGATACGGCACGGACAAATCGGTCTCGCGAATCCGGCCCAGCATTTCCTGGTAGAGGCGCTCCTGCAGCGCCGCCGTCGGGGCCAGCCACGATTCGGCCCAGGCATTCTCGGCCTCGAGGTAGGCCTGCACCTGAGGGTCGTCCTTCTGGCGCAGCCAGGCGTATTCGTCGGTCAGTGTCTCGCCGTGGTGCGTGGTGGTCACGGGGCGGCGGTCAGCGACGGGAGGCGAGGAAAATTCGGTCATCGGCTGGTCAGGTCAGGGACGCATCGGGCCCGGCAGGTGCCGGCATGAGGCGGTGAAGATACATTCCCCAGACCCCCTATGAGCCGAATCCTTCTCCTCTTCGCCCACCCCGCGCTCGACGTGTCGCGCGTCCATCGTTCCCTGCTCGGTGCCGCGCGCGACGTGGCCGGGATCACGATCCACGACCTGTACGAGCAGTACCCGGACTTCGACGTCGACGTGACGAGGGAGCAGCAGCTGCTCCTGGAGCATGACACGATCATCCTCCAGTTCCCGATCTACTGGTACTCGACGCCGCCACTCGTGAAGCAGTGGCAGGACCTCGTCCTCACCCATGGCTGGGCATATGGCCGCGGCGGCACGGCCCTGAAGGGCAAGCGCCTCTTCTGCGCCGTGTCCTCCGGAGGTGGGCAACGGGCGTACTCGCCGGAGGGCTTCAATCGGGTGCCGCTGGACCAGTACCTCCTCCCGATCGAGGCCACGGCGCGACTCTGCGGCCTCGAATACCTCGCTCCCTTCGTGGTGCACGGCACCCATCGGCTCGACTCCGGGGAGATCGCCGCGGCGGCCGACGAGTACCGCCGGGTGCTGGAGGAGGCGCGCAATGGCTAGCGGCTTCTTCTTCCAGGCATTCGTGTACCTGGCGGCGGCCGTGGTGGCCGTGCCCGTGGCCAAGCGACTGGGCCTCGGATCCGTGCTCGGCTATCTGCTGGCGGGTGCCGTGATCGGACCGTGGGGTCTGGAGCTCGTCGGCACTGGCGGCGACGACGTGATGCATGTCGCCGAGTTCGGCGTGGTGATGATGCTGTTCGTGATCGGGCTTGAGCTCGAGCCGTCGCTCCTCTGGCGACTCCGCGGCCCGATCCTCGGACTCGGCGGCCTCCAGGTGCTGGCGACGAGCGCCATCGGCGCCGTGGTGGCGCACCTGCTTGGATTGCCCTGGCCGGCCGCGATCGCGGTCGGAATGACCTTCTCGCTCTCCTCCACCGCCATCGTGCTGCAAACCCTGCAGGAGAAGGGGTGGATGCGCACCAGTGGCGGCCAGGGAGCGTTCGCGGTGCTGCTCTTTCAGGACATCGCGGTCATCCCGATGCTGGCGCTCTTTCCCCTCCTGACGCCCGCCGGCGCGGCGACGGCGGCGGGAACCCATGCCACGCTGGTGGATGGCCTGCCGGCCTGGGGGCGCACGCTGGCCGTGCTCGCGGCCGTGGCGGCCATCGTGGGAGGAGGGCGTCTCCTGTTGCGGCCGGCGTTCCGCGTGATCGCCGCGACCCGGCTGCGAGAACTCTTCACCGCGGCGGCCCTCCTGCTGGTGGTGGGGATCGCCCTGCTGATGTCTGCGGTCGGCCTTTCCCCCGCGCTGGGCACCTTCCTCGCCGGCGTGGTACTCGCCACCAGCGAATATCGTCACGAACTCGAGAGCGACATCGAGCCGTTCAAGGGGCTGTTGCTCGGCCTCTTCTTCATCGCGGTCGGTGCCTCGCTCGACTTCGGCCTGATTGCCGCGCAACCGGGGGCGATTGCGGGGATGGTCGCCCTGGCCCTCGGCGGCAAGGCATTGCTGCTCTTCCTCCTCTCGCGGGCCTTCCGGATGGCGACGGCCCAGGGACTGCTCTTTGCCCTCGCCCTGCCCCAGGTCGGGGAGTTCGCCTTTGTCCTGCTGGGATTCGCGGCCACCCTTGGCGTCCTCAGCGCGGAGGTCGCCAATCCGCTCGTCGCCGTGGTTGCCCTCACCATGGGGCTGACGCCGGTGCTGCTCGCCTTCTTCGAGCGCGTGGTGATGCCGCGCGTCGGGACCACCGAGGCCGCGCCGCGCGACGCCGACGAGGTCCACGGCGATGCCCCGGTGATCATCGCGGGTTTCGATCGTTTCGGGAACACGGTGGGGCGACTCCTGCGCGCCAATGGCGTCCGCACCACGGTGCTCGATCACGACTCCGAACGCGTCGAAGTCCTGCGCCGCCTCGGACTCACCGTCTACTACGGCGACCCCACCCGACTCGACCTCCTCAAGGCGGCCGGTGCCGAGCGTGCGCGGGTGATCGTGGTGGCGATCGAGGGGCGCGAGCAGGTGCGAGGCCTGATCGAGACGGTCCACAAGCACTTCCCTCACCTGACCGTCTTTGCCCGTGCGGCCGACCGTGACGACGCCTCCGAACTCCTCGATGCGGATGTGGCCCACGTGTACCGCGAGACGCTCGACACGTCCCTCCGGCTCGGCGTGGATGTGCTGCGACACCTCGGGCATCGGGCCTACCCGGCCGGCAGGGCCGCTCGCGCCTTCCTGCGCCACGACGAGGCGACGTTGCGTGAGCTGGCGGCGCTCCGGGGGGATCGCAGCCGCTACCTCAGCACCGCGCGCGAGCGCATCGCCGAACTGGAGCAGTTGCTGCTGGCCGACCGGGCGGCGGGTGGTGCGGAGCGGGACATGGGGTGGGATCCGACGACACTGCGAGAGGAAGCACGGGGGTCGTAAGTCGTAGGTCGTAGGTCGTAGGTCGTAGGTCGTGGGTCGTAGGTCGCGTGGTCCTCGCTTCTCGCCACAAATGAAAAACGCTGACCGGAGAGGATCCCGGTCAGCGTCTTTCGTCTGATGGAGGCGCAGGGAATCGAACCCTGGTCCGAATCAATTTCCGGGACCGCGTCTACGTGCGTAGGCTCCGCTTCGAGCTTGGCGTTGGGCCGGTGCCGAGCCGACCTTCCCAACGTTGACCTCCTGAAGTCTCGCTTCTGGCGTCGGAGGACCGCCAGTCGCTATTCCGGATTAATGATTCCGATCAGAACGCCCCGGACGGGCTTTCATCTCGGAGGTGCGTGAAGCGAACTACTTAAAGCTCAGCTTACGCAGCCATCGCCAGATCAGTGTTGGCAATTGTGTTGTTTTCCGAAGGGATTATCCAGGACCCCGGACCTGGGCACGCGGCGATGCCTTCTATCAACCCGTCGAAGCCGATCGCCCCCGTGACCGAAGAGTAACCGAAAGTCGGGCCCCGGACAAGTCCGTCCAGGGGAGACTGGAGAGAATCGCTCCAACGGTGGATATTGGTGCTGCTCCACGCCCGTTCCAGCCCGATTCTCCGTCCCTCCCCGGATCCCCATGCGCCTCCTTCTCCTTGCCCTCCTGGCCACGGCGCCTGCGCTGCAGGCCCAGACGCTCCCCCTCCGACAGTCCCGACTCGACGCCACGGCGCGGGACGCCTCGCTCCGTGTCCCGTTGGACTCGACCGTCGACGCCCGATGGCTCGGCATCGCCCCGGGCGCACCGCGGTGGGACCTCGAGGGCAAGTGGGTCTACTTCTCGTATGACACCGTGGTGCGGCCCGCCGAGCCGGTCGCCCCCGAGTCGCCCTGGTTCCGCGTCTCGCGCGACGGCAAGCGCATCGAGGCCGTGGATCGCGAGGCCGCCACGCGGATTCCGATCGGCGTGCAGTGGACCCGTGACGGCAGCCGCGCCATCTGGACCGCGCGCAACGAGTTGCGGATCTGGGAGCGCGGCAAGGGGGAGCGCGTGCTGCGTGCCGGGATGGCGGGCGTGGGCGCACGCTGGTCGAACGACGAGAGCGAGCTCCGCTTCCTCCGCGATGGCGACCTCTTCTCGCTCAACCCCGCCACGGGTGTCGAGCGGCAGCTGACCCGCACCAGCGTCAAGACCGAGCCACCGAAGGACGCGAAGAACGCGGCCGAGTTGAAGCGGCAGCAGGTCGAGCTGTTCGACTTCGTCAAGCGACGCAAGGAGCAGGAGGATTCGAGCAAGGCGCGCCAGCGTCGCGACCGCATTCCCCTCCCCGCCGTCGTCATCAAGCCCAAGCGCGATGACACCATCGGCGGCCTCGAGCTCACCCCTGACGGCAAGTATGTCAGCTACCTCGTGACGCCGAAGATCGAGGAGGGCCAGACCATCTTCGGCGATTATGTGAACGACTCGGGGATCGTCATCCAGCGGACCTCGCGCGCCAAGGTGGGCGCCCCGCTGGCGCAGAGCCGCGCCGCGATCATCGCCGTCGATCCGATCGCCGAGCCCGACAGCGTGAAGGTCACGTTCGTGGACACCGCCGGATTCGGCAAGCCGGTGCGCGCCACCACCCTCTCGTGGAATCGGCAGGGGACGCGCCTCATCGCCGAGTTCGCGTCGCTCGACTACAAGGACCGCTGGGTGGTGTTGGTGGATCCGGCCACCGGCAAGCAGCTGAAGACGCTCGACCACCAGCACGACGACGCCTGGTTGCTCGAGCCGCGCGGACTGACCTGGATGCCCGATGGTGAGCGCCTCGCGATCCGGACCGAAGAGACGGGTTGGGATCATCTCGTGCTGGTCGCCATGGACGGCACCCGACGCGCCCTGACCGCCGGCGAATGGGAGGTTCGCTCCGCCTCCCTTTCGCGCGACGGCAAGTGGTGGACGCTCTCCACGTCGGAGGCACATCCGAGCGAACTGCACCTCTACCGGATGCCGGCCGAGGGTGGCCCGCGCACGCGCCTCGACCAGTTGGGCGAGGGCGAGGTCACCGCGGTCTGGTCGCCCGCCGAAGACGCCATGGTGTTGCGCTGGAGCACGCCGAAGGAACTGACCGACCTCTACCTGATGCCCACGCTCACGGCGGCACCGGTCCGGCTCACCCGCAGCGGAACGGACATGTTCTACAAGCTGGCGTGGCCCACCAGCGACTTCGTCACCTTCAACGACGACCAGGGGAAGCCGGTCTGGGCGCGCGTCTATCGGCCGGCGACGCAGCACGCCAATCGGCCGGCCGTGATGGAGATCCACGGGGCGGGCTACGCCCAGGGTGTCCACAAGGCCTTCAGTGGCTCGAGCGCGCACGGCGGCTCTCTCTATGCCAAGCACCTCACCGACCTCGGCGTCACCTACATGGTGCTCGACTACCGTGCCTCGGCCGGCTACGGGCGCGACGTGCGCACCGCCGTCTATCGGAGCATGGGCGATCGCGACGTCGCCTCCGCGGTGGCCGCGGTGCCCTTCCTGCGCACCCAGTACAACGTGAACCCCGACCGCATCGGCCTCTACGGCTGTTCGTACGGCGGCTTCTTCACCCTGATGGCGCTCTTCAAGCACCCCGGCACCTTCAAGGGCGGCGTGGCGCAGTGCTCGGTCACCGACTGGGCCCACTACAACCATTGGTACACCGCCCGCATCCTCAACGGCGCGCCCGCGAGCGACTCGGCCGCCTATCGCGCCTCGTCACCGATCTACCACGCCGAGGGGCTCAAGGACCGGCTGATCATCCAGCATGGCTTGGTCGATGGCAACGTGCAGTATCAGGATGCCGCGCGGCTGGTGCAGCGGCTCATGGAGCTGGGGAAGGACTTCGACTTCGTGACCTATCCGATCGAGGCGCACGGCTGGAGCACGTCGTGGTCGAAGCGCGACTCGCAGCGGCGGATGCAGAAGTTGTGGGAGGAGGTCCTGCTTAACCGATAGGCGAGAAGCGAGAAGCGAGAAGCGAGAAGCGTGGTCCAGCGGGGAGATTCATCCGCCAAGCCACGCTTCTCGCTTCTCGCTTCTCGTCTACCCCCCCAGCCACCCCTTGCGCCGGAACCAAATGAAGATCGCCGCCGAGACGCCCACCATCAGCACCAGCACGGCGGGATAGCCCCAGGGCTGGGCGAGTTCCGGCATGTGGGCGAAGTTCATCCCGTAGATGCCGACGATGAAGGTCAGCGGCAGGAAGAAGGCCGAGAAGACGGTGAGGACGCGCATTACCTCGTTGTTCCGATGCGACGCGACGGCGAGGTGCACCTGTTGCAGGTTGGTGGCCTCGTCGAGCAGCTGGTCGGCCCAGAACAGCAGGGCCTCGACCGACTCCCGCACGTCCTGATAGAGCGGTTCGGCGCGCTCGGCCTGCGGCACGAGGCGATTGATCACCTGGCTGCTCTGCCAGAGGATGCGCCGGATGAGGGAGACGCGCCGCTTGAGGTGGTGCGCCCGCTCCAGGGACGGCGGCGCGCCGCCGTCGAACAGCGCCGCCTCGATCTGGTCGATCGTCGCCTCGGCACTCTCCAGCGGCTTCTCATACGACGTCAGGATGTTGTTGCCGATGCCGAAGAGGAGCAGCGGCAACGTGCACTCGGCGCTGCCCTCCCCCGTCCCGAACCGTTCGCGCAGCGAGGCCACCTCTTCCAGGTCCACGCGGTGCACGGTCAGCACGAAGTCGGGGCGGAAGAAGATGGCCACCTTGCGGGTGAGTTCCTGGATCGACGAGGCATCGTCGGTCGCGGCGTTGTCGTGCGCGCGAAGGATCAGGAAGGTCGCGTCGCCGATCTTCTCGTGCTTGGGGAGGTGCTCAGGATCGAGGCAGTCCTCCACCACGTTGGGATGGAGGTCGTGACGGCGGGCGATGTCCTGGAGGTCGAGCCGGGAGGGACCAACGACGTCGAGCCAGGTGAAGCCCTCCCGCTCGACGACGCGATGGAGGGTCACGCCGCCGTCGCGAACGATTCGCGGGCGAGATAGTCGGCGAAGATCTGCTCGGCCTGCGCCATCGTCTCGACCTGGAAGAGCTTGCCGCGCAGTGCCGTCGCGGCATGCAAGCCCTTGGTGTACCAGCCGAAGTGCTTCCGGAACTCGATCATGGTGTGGCGCGTGTCGCCCTGGAGCCGCAGGGCCAGGCGCGCATGCTCCAGGGCCACCGCAAAGCGCTCCGCCGGATCCGGTGCGGCCGGGCGCTCCTCGCCGTTGAGCAGGGCGCGAGCGTCGCGGAAAAGCCACGGATTCCCGAACGAGCCGCGGCCGATCATGATGCCGGCACAGCCGGTGTGCTCGCGCATCCGGACGGCGTCCTCGGCCGTCACCACGTCGCCGTTGCCGATGACCGGCACGTCGAGCGCCTCGACCACGACCGCGATGTCGTCCCAGTTGGCCTTGCCGTTGAACATCTGCGTCCGCGTCCGGGCGTGCAGCGTGAAGGCGGCGGCGCCGGCATCCTGCATCCGCAGCGCGATGCCGACGGGATCGCGCGACTCCTCCGACCAGCCGCTGCGCGTCTTGACCGTCACCGGCAGGTGGGTGGCCGCCACACAGGCCCGGATGATGTCGTCCACCATGTTCATGTCGCGGAGGCAGCCGGAACCACCGTTCCGCTGGACCACCTTCTTGACCGGGCAACCGAAATTGATGTCGATGAAATCCGGCTGGTAGTGCTCGGTCACCAGGGCGGTGGCGTGCGCCATGGCATCGGCATGCGCGCCGTAGATCTGGATCCCGATCGGGCGCTCGACTTCGTCGAACTCCGCCCCCTCGAGCGTGGAGGAGATCCGGCGCCGGATCGCCTCCGCGTTCAGGAATTCCGAGAGCACCACATCGGCACCGTGCCGCCGGGCAATGCGGCGATACGGCGGCTCCGAGACCCCCGCCATGGGGGCGAGGAAGAGCGGGACGTGGTCAGATCCGGTCGGATACGGGAACTTCATGCCCGGTAATCTAGGGAGGAGGCGGGAGCGAAGGGAGTCCCGGCGCGTTGAAGGCTGGGACGGGTGGGGTTAGCCTTCGCCCATGTCCCTCCACGACTTCTTCTCCGCCGAGGCCATCGATCTGGGCCTCCACGCCACAGACCGCGCGGCCGCCCTCGCCGCCGCCGTGGGACTCCTCCACCTCGACACCAAGTCGGCCGAGACGCTGCTCCGGGTCCTCACCCGCCGGGAACAGATGGGCTCGACCGGGATGGGACGCGGCATCGCCATCCCCCACTGCCGCTCGCTGGTGGTCCCGAGGCTTCGGATGGCCTATGCCCGGCTTGCGGAGCCCCTCCCCTGGGAGGCGATCGACGGGAAGCCGGTGCGCCACGTCTTCCTGATCGTGGCCCCGCCCCTCGAGGTCTCCAACCAGTACCTGCCCACCCTCGGTCAACTCGCCGGCTTTGCCAAGGAGCCGGGCAACATCGAGCGACTGGAGGGGGTGAAGACGGCGGGGGAGTTCTTGGAGTTGTTTGGGACGAAGAAGTCGTGAGTCGTTGGTCGTTAGTCGTTAGGAGCAGCTTGGGCCCCCGGGCCTACCACGGTACCTCTAACGACCAACGACTAACGACTAACGACTCATCTACTCCCACTCAATCGTCGCGGGCGGCTTGCTGCTCACATCGTAGACCACGCGCCCGACGCCGGCCACTTCGTTCGAAATCCTGCTGCTGATCTGCGCCAGCACGTCGTGCGGGAACGGGAACCAGTCGGCCGTCATGCCGTCGCGTGAAGTCACCGCGCGCAGTCCGATCACCTGATCATAGCTCCGCTCGTCCCCGGTGACGCCGACGGAGCGAATGGGCAACAGGACGGCGAACGCCTGCCAGATCTGGTCGTAGAGACCCGCGGCGCGAATCTCCTCGATGTAGATCGCGTCGGCCTTGCGGAGCAGGTCGAGCTGCGGCCGGGTGATCTCGCCGAGGATGCGGATGGCGAGCCCGGGACCGGGGAACGGATGGCGACCCACCATCTCCTCCGGCAGTCCGAGCTCGCGACCCACCTGTCGCACCTCGTCCTTGAAGAGCTCGCGCAGTGGCTCGATCAGCTTGAACGGCAGCCGCTCCGGAAGCCCACCGACGTTGTGGTGGGTCTTGATGGTGACCGACGGTCCACCAGTCGGCGAGAAGGACTCGATCACGTCGGGATAGAGCGTCCCCTGCACCAGGAAGCCGACGTCGCCATCCACGTCCTTCGCGGCCTGCTCGAACACGTCGATGAAGCGATGCCCGATCTTCTTCCGCTTGGTCTCGGGATCGGTGATGCCGGCGAGATCGTCGAGGAAGAGGTCGGTGGCGTCGATGGTGCGCAGGTCAATGCCGAGGTGGCTGCGGAACGTGCGCTCGACCTGCTCGCGCTCGTGCAGGCGCAGCATGCCGTGGTCCACGAAGATGCAGGTCAGGCGGTCGCCGACGGCCCGGTGCACCAGCGCCGCCGCAACCGACGAGTCCACGCCCCCCGAGAGTCCGCAGATCACCCGCGTGTCGGGGCCGACCAGTTCGCGAATCCGTGCCACCTCGCTCTCGACAAAATGCTCCGACGTCCAGTCGGGGGCGCAGCCGCAGATCTCGAATAGGAAGTTGCTGAGCACTTCCCCACCGCGCGGCGTGTGCGCCACCTCGGGGTGGAACTGCACCGCGAAGAGCGGCTTGCTGACGTGCTCGATGGCCGCGATCGGGGAATTCTCCGACGAGGCGATCACGCGCCACCCCGGCGGCACTTCATCCACGTGGTCGCCGTGGCTCATCCACACCGGCGTGGTGCCGCCCACCGTGAAGCCGCTGAAGAGTGCCCCACCCTCGATCTTCACGTCGGCGCGGCCATACTCGCGACGTGATGCGCGCACCACGCTGCCGCCGGAGAGGTGCGCCAGCAACTGCATCCCGTAGCAGACGCCGAGCACGGGGATGCCGAGATCGAGCAGCGCCGGATCGGCCGTCGGCACGCCGTCGCCGTACACCGAGTTGGGCCCGCCCGAGAGGATGATCCCCTTGGGCTTCCAGGCGCGGATCCACTCCATGTCGCGGGACGGTGGATGGATCTCGCAATAGACGCGCTGCTCGCGCACGCGGCGCGCGATGAGCTGGGTGTACTGCGAGCCGAAATCGATGATCAGGATGCCGTCGGGATGACTCACGGGGACTCGTCGGCGAAAGGGTCGGCGATCTCGTCACGGAAGAGATCGATGAGGCGTTCACGCGGTCGGACCACGGCCCAGCGGCCATCGTCCACCAGGACTTCGGCTGCGCGGGCGCGGCTGTTGTAATTGGAGCTCATGGCAAAGCCGTATGCCCCCGCGCCGAGCACGGCGAGGAGTTGCCCGGCCTGCACCGGGGGAAGCGGGCGCTCGAGGGCGAGGAAGTCACCGGTCTCGCAGACCGGGCCGACAATGTCGGTGATCGTCGCCTCGCCCTCGACCGCCTCGGCGGGGACGATCTCGTGCCACGCCTTGTAGAGCGAGGGCCGCATGAGGTCGTTCATCGCGGCGTCCACCACGAGGATGTCGTGCCCACCCGAATGTTTCCGGTAGAGCGCGCGCGTCAGCAGCACGCCCGCGCTGCCGACCAGGTACCGCCCCGGCTCGACGTGGACGGTGCAGCCACTCCCGGCAAGCGCATCGGCGAGGGTGGCCATCCACACGGCGGGATCGAGCGGCTCCTCGTCGCGGTAGCGAATGCCGAGCCCGCCGCCGATGTCGAGCACCGTGGGTGCATGCCCGGCCGCGCGCACGTCGGCCAGCAGCCCCAGCAACCGCTCGACGCCGGCCTCGTAGGGCGCCGTCGCCAGCAGCTGCGAGCCGAGGTGCATGGCCAACGCGTCGAGGCGGAGTCCGGTGGACTCGTCGATCACGTGCAGCGCCTCGGGGAGCTGGTCCACCGGCACCCCGAACTTGAGTCCGCCCTTCCCCGTCGAGATGTAGGGATGCGTGTCCGCCGTCACGTCGGGATTGACGCGGACCCCGACATTCACCGTCGCGCCGCGCAGGTCGGCGAACATCGCCAGCCGGCGCAGCTCGGCGAGTGACTCGACATTGATGTGGCCGACGCCTGCCGTGATCGCGGCGAGGAGTTCCTCGTCGGTCTTGCCGACGCCGCTGAACACGAGATCCTCGGGGTCAAATCCCGCCGCCAACGCACGCAGCATCTCGCCACCCGAAACAATGTCGGCGCCGGCACCGAGCCGGGCCATCATGGTCAGGATGGCGAGATTGGAATTGGCCTTGACCGCGTAGCAGATGCGGTGCGGCAACGCACCGAAGGCCGCGTCGAGCCGATGGTACCGCTCGCGAATCGTGGCGGCGTCGTAGCAGTAGGTGGGCGTGCCCACCTGCTCCGTGATGGCGGTGAACGGAACGCCGGCCATGGCCAGCAGCCCGTCGTCGCCGCGGACGACGCCCGCCTCACCCAGGTGCGTGCTCAATACGCCCTCGCGAACAGCGCCTCGACCGTCGCCGGTCGCCCCGTCCAGATGCACGTCGTCGGCGCCTCCGCGGAGCGGAACTCCGCATCGGGGAGGCAGCGAATCGTGGCCTTGGTCTGCTCCTTGATCTCGGCCTCGACGGCCGGATCGCCGCACCAGCCGGCATAGACGAAACCGCCATTGCCCTCGAGGAAGGCGATGAACTCCTCCTTGCTCTTCGGGCCGCGGAGGGAGGCTGCCTCACGCCGCGCGAGGGCGGCATCGAGCAGCGCCTGCTGCATCGCGGCCATCTCCTCGTGCATCCGTGCGCCGAGGCCCGCCATCGGGATCGCTTCCTTGCCGCCGAGGCGGCGCGCCAGCATCACCGTGCCGGCCGCGATGTCGCGGGGCCCGAGCTCCAGTCGGAAGGGCGTGCCGCGCGCCTCCCACTCGTAGTACTTCGCGCCGGGCTTCATGTCACGCAGGTCGGTGGTGACGCGCACGCCGGCGGCGCGGAGTTCCTGCTGCATCGCGGTGGCGGCGGCAAAGGTCGCCTCACGCTCCTCGTCCTTCCGCCAGATCGGGATGATCACCGCCTGCCACTGCGCGAGGCGCGGCGGGCAGACCATGCCGACGTCATCACCGTGGGTCATGATCAGGCCGCCGACGAGCCGCGTCGAGACGCCCCACGACGTGTTCCACACGTGCGCGAGGCCTCCCTCGGACGTCTGGTACGTGACGTCGAAGGCCTTGGCAAAGTTCTGCCCGAGGTTGTGCGAGGTGCCGGCCTGCAGCGCCTTGTTGTCCTGCATCAGCGCCTCGCACGAGTAGGTGCGCAGCGCCCCGGCGAACTTCTCCGCGTCGGTCTTCCGGCCCGTGATCACCGGCATCGCCATCCACTCTTCCATGAAGCGGCGATAGAGCCCGAGGATCATCAGCGTCTCCTCCTCCGCCTCCGCCTCGGTGGCGTGGGCGGTATGCCCCTCCTGCCAGAGGAATTCGGTGGTGCGGAGGAAGAGGCGCGTGCGCATCTCCCAGCGGACCACGTTGGCCCACTGGTTCATCAGGACGGGGAGGTCGCGCCAACTCTGGATCCACTTCGAGAACATCGCGTAGATGATCGTCTCGGAGGTGGGACGCACCACCAGCGGCTCCTCGAGCTCCTTGCCGCCGCCGTGGGTCACCACCGCGAGTTCCGGGGCGAAGCCCTCGACGTGCTCCGCCTCCTTCGAGAGGAAGCTCTGCGGGATGAAGAGCGGGAAGTACGCGTTCTGGTGCCCGGTGGCCTTGAAGGCGTCGTCGAGCGCTCGCTGCATCTGTTCCCAGATGGCGTAGCCGTTCGGACGAATCACCATGCAGCCGCGCACCGGGCTGTAGTCGGCGAGCTCGGCCTTCATGATGAGATCGTTGTACCAGGCGGAGAAATCCTGGGCTCGTGGAGTCAGCGCTTTGTTGTCAGCCATGCGGTCAGGGCATCCGGAAAAGGAGATCACGACAACGGGCCGGCAGCGCCTCGCGCGCCACGGCCTCCTGCGTCTTGCCGACGAGGTCCTTGAGCTGCACCTCGCCACGGGCCCGGTCGTCGGGCCCCACCACAATCGCCAACCGCGCCCCGCGGGCGTCAGCCAACTTGAGCTGGCGCCCCACGGCCGTTTCGCCGAAGGCGTATTCGATCCTGAGCCCGGCGTCGCGCAGTTCGTGCGCGAGCGCCAGCACGTGCGGCTGGTCGTCCGGCGTCACGCCGGCGATGAACGCATCGATCGCCGACGGCACATCGGGCCGGAGTCCGCGCTCCTTGAGCAACTCGCCCAGCACCACGTCGCCCATGCCGAAGCCGAGCGCCGGCAGGTCCACGTCGCCGAGATTCTTGAGCAGCGTGTCGTAGCGTCCGCCGCCGCAGATGGCGCGCAGCGACCGCCCGGCATCGAAGAGCTCGAACACGGTGCCCGTGTAATAGGCGAGGCCGCGCACGATGGTGAAATCAATCTCGAGCCAGTCACCGAGCCCCATCGCCTCGAGCGCATTCACCGTGGCGCGGAGCGGCGCCACGGCCTCACTGCCACCTGAGAGCCCGGTCACGGCGGCCTCGACCTGGGCCAATCCCCGCAGCTGGGAGATCGCGATGAGGTCATCGGTGGAGGCTGGTGCGAAGTCCTGTGGGGTGGTGCGCCGCTTCTCGATGTCCTCGGGCGACATCCGCTCGAGCTTGTCGATGAACTGATAGGCCGCGTACATCCCGTCGTCGGTCACGCCGCGCGCCTTCAGCAGGGCGGTCAAGGCGCGCCGATCGGAGAGCCGCACGCGCACGTCGGCGGGGCCGAGCCCGAACTCGCGCATCACGTCGATCGAGAGCGCGATGATCTCGGCGTCAGCCAGCGGGCCGGGTTCGCCGATCAGGTCGCAGTTCAGCTGGAAGTGCTCGCGGAGCCGCCCCTTCTGCTGCCGCTCGTAGCGGAAGAGCTGGGGGATGGAGAACCAGCGGATCGGCTTCTTGAGGCCGTTGGCGCGCTCGGCCACCATCCGGGCCAGCGTCGGCGTCATCTCGGGCCGGAGGGCGACGGCACGGCCACCCTTGTCCATGAAGTGGTACAACTGACCGACTATTTCGTCTCCGCTCTTGGCCGTGTACAGCTCCAGGGTCTCGAGGGGGGGACCGTCGTACTCCTCGAAGCCGTACCGAGTGGCCACGCGACGCCAGGCGGCGAAGATATGGGCCCGCAGGGCGAAGTCGCCGGGGGGAAAGTCACGGAATCCGGGGAGGGGCTTCGCAGTCATGGCCCAAAATAGTCGGGGAACGGGGGGAATGGGGCCGATGCGGGCCCTGCAGGTGCCCCCTCCCCGATACCACCGGACCCCGAGCCCTTTCCCTCTCGTATCACGCTCCATCCGGGCGCGGCTTCGCGCCCGGCACTCATTGCAGGCAGGAGTATCTCATGGGCATCCTCGGCACCATTCTCGGCAAGCTCGGACTCGGCAAGGACGAGACCCCTCCCCCCGCGGTCACGCCGACCACCTCCGCAGCCCTCGCCCCTCCCGCCGCACCGACGCCGATCGCGGTGGTGGACGTGGTGGCGGACCTGACCAAGCGCGCCGCGGCCAATCCGCAGAAGCTCAACTGGGAGACCTCCATCGTGGACCTGCTCAAGCTCCTCGAGATGGACAGCAGCCTCACCGCGCGGAAGGAACTGGCCAACGAGATGGGCTGCCCGCTGCAGCTCCGCGAAGACTCGGCGCAGATGAACATGTGGCTGCACAAGACGGTGCTCGAACGGATCGCCTACAACGGCGGCAACATCCCGGCACACCTGATCGACTGACCCGCCCTCACTTCACAATCCCGACGGACCAGCACCACTGGGATGAGGGGCAGAGGGTGAGAGGTGGGGGTGCGCGAAGCATGTCATCCCCTCACCCCTCACCACCCCTACCCCAACACCTCCACCCCCTGCGCCTCCATCACATCCCCCACGGTATGGAACGATCCCGTCACCAGCACCGTCCCGGCCCCCTGCTCCACCTCGCGGAGCGCCTGACGAAAATCGGCGATGAGTCGCCAACGCGCCCGCGCCGCCGGGCGCAGCGGATCGGCGAGCCATCGCTCCAGCCAGGCGAGGTCCCACCGCCGCGTGTCGGCGCTCGGGGCGATGGTCAGGATGCCGACGTCGATGGCACGGTCGAGCTCGACCAGCATGGCCGGCCACTCCTTGTCGCCGAGGATGGAGACGAGCGCGTGCACCGGCCCCGGGGGGGCCATCGCTCCCAGCGCGGCAGTCAGCGCCCGCATCCCATCCAGATTGTGCGCCACGTCGTAGAGCCACTTGCCCCGCCGGTCGAGCCGGCCAGGCACCCGGGCCCGGGCAAAGGCCGCCTCCCGGGCTGCAGGAGGCACCTGGAAGGCCTCGGGCAAGGCGTCGAGTGCCGCGGCCGCCACCGCCGCGTTGCGCCGCTGGTGAGGCCCGGAGAGCCCGAGAGGCAGGGTCCAGGCCGCCTCGGCCGCCACCACGACCGGAACGAAGCTCCCGGCTCCCTCGGTCGCGCCCACCGTGGCCGCCCCAGCCTCCTTGAGCACCGCCACCACGGCTGGGTCGGGATCGCCGATCACGAAGGGCACCCCCGGCTTCGCAATCCCCGCCTTCTCCGCCGCGATCGCCGCGATGGTGTCACCCAGGTACTTCTGGTGGTCGAGCGCGATGTGGGTCACCACGCTCACCAGCGGGGTCAGCACGTTGGTGCTGTCGAGGCGTCCACCGAGACCGACCTCGACCACCGCGATCTCGACCCCGCGTGCGGCGAAGTCGGCGAAGGCGATCGCCGTGGTGGCCTCGAAGAAGGTCGCGGCGGTCGCCTCGATGGTCGGCCGCAGCAACTCGGTCCACGCGACGACCGCGCCCTCGCTGATCGGCGCGCCGTCCACCCTGATCCGCTCGCGAAACGAGATCAAGTGCGGTGAGGTGTACAGCCCCACCCGAAAGCCGGCCGCACCGAGCGCCTCGGCAATCAGCGTGGCGGTGCTTCCCTTCCCGTTGGTCCCCGCCACGTGCACCGTGGCGAACTGACGCTCGGGATTCCCCAGCGCCGTGAGCAGCGCCCGGGTGGTGTCGAGGCCGAACTTGATCTGGGTCGTGCGCGGGAAGAGAAAATCGAGCGACTGCTGGTACGTGGAGGTCACAAGCTCAGCCCCATAGCAACGCGCCCCGCTCCTGACCGAGAGCGGGGCGCGTGTGCCGACGTGGTGCGGCAGGAATCAGGCAGCGGAACCACGCAACCGGTGGCCCTGCATGTGGCGAAGCAGACGCGCCGTGGTTTCGCGCAGCGAGGCGCGCGGCACGACGTCGTCGATCTGCCCCTTGTCGAGCAGGAACTCCGCCGTCTGGAACCCCTCGGGAAGATCCTGCCCGATGGTCTGCTTGATCACGCGCTGGCCCGCGAAGCCGATGACTGCGGCGGGCTCGGCGAGGATCACGTCACCCTGCATCGCGAACGAGGCCGAGACCCCGCCGGTGGTCGGGTCGGTGAGAATCGAGATGTACGGAACGTTCGCCAGCTTCATCTGGGCAATCGCGGCCGAGGTCTTGGCCATCTGCATCAGGGAGAGTGCGCCTTCCTGCATGCGTGCGCCACCCGACGTGCAGACGAGGACCATCGGCACCTTCTTCTCGGCAGAGCGACGCGCGAGACGCGCGATCTTCTCGCCGACCACCGAGCCCATCGAGCCACCCATGAAGCGGAAGTTCATCACGCCGAGATGCAACGGATGCCCCTCGAGCTTGGCCATGCCGGTGTAGATGGCGTCGGAGGCGCCGCCCTTCTTGCGCGCCGCGACGAGCCGGTCGGCATAGTGCTCGAACGAAAGCGGGTCCACGGATTGAAGCTCGGGATAGAGCTCCTTCCACGTCCCCTCGTCGGTGAGCAGCTCCAGGTACTCCTCGGCCGAGAAGCGCTTGTGCGTCCCGCACTCGGGACAGACGTTGAGCGCCTTCTCGAACTTCTCGCGAATATCTATGTGGCCACAGGACTCGCACTTCTCCCAGGCATCCGCGGGGATTTCCAGACGTTCCCGGGTAGCGGTCCTGGTCTTGCGCTCCTTCTTGAACCACGCCATGACGGTCATACGACCTCGCGTAGGGTCAGCCTCACGGACGGCCGACGGGAGACTTCATTGTGCGGCCAAAGCGAAATTCGCGCAAGACCTTGACATGCAAGTCGTTGTCAGGCATCCACATAGCCCGAGGCCCGAGCCTCGGCGGCGGCCCGAAACGCCAGGCCGAGCCCCAGAAAGAGGGCCAGCAGGAAGGACCCGCCGTAGGAGAAGAACGGCAGCGGGATGCCGGTGATCGGCATCAGCGAGATGGTCATGCCCACGTTTTCGAAGAGGTGGGTGAGGACCAATCCGATCAGCCCGAAGACCACGAGCGACGCATACGGGTCGGACGCGCGGCGCGCGATACGGATCAGGATCACGAAGAAGGCGAGGAAGAGCCCGAGCGCGACGGTCACGCCGAGAAAACCGAATTCCTCCCCCACCACCGCGAAGACGAAGTCGGTCCAGTGCTCCGGAATGCCGCCCGTTCGCTTGAGCGGCCCTTCGGTGAAGCCGGTCCCGAGCCAACCGCCGGAGCCGATGGCAATCTTGCTCTGGATGGCCTGATAACCGCCTTCGCGCCGGTACTCTTCGGGATTGAGGAAGGAGAGGATTCGCATCCGCTGGTATTCCCCCATCCGTGCCCAGACGACGAAGGCCAGGACGCCCATCGCGGAGTTGGCAACGAAGACGGCGATCGACTCCAGGATGAAGGGGCGGATCAGGAGCAACGCCCCGAAGATCACCACCATCCAGATGCTCCACAGGGTGGTGTTCCACGCCAGCAGGAGCGAGATCACGGGAGAGGCCAGCAGAAAGAGAAGCGAGGGCGCGATCCCGGCCCAGAAGAGCATCACGAAGAGGATGCCCGCAAAGACCATCGCGCTGCCGAGGTCCGGCTGCTTGAGCACGAGCAGGGCCGGCAGGAGGGCGATACCGATGGGGGGGAAGAGCCCGCGCAGCGTGGTGGGCGGATCTCGTCGGGCGGAGAGCCAGCGGGCCAGCATCAGGATGGTTGCGAGCTTGGCGAGCTCCACGGGCTGCCCGACTCGCTTGCCGGCGATGGTCAGCCAGCTGCTGGTCGCCGCGCCAGTCCCCTCGCCACCCGAGCCGAAGCCGACGATGGTGAGCACCAGGAGGAAGAGGCCGAGGCCATAGATCCACGGTGCGGCCCAGTCGAGCAGGCGGAACGAGGTGCGGTAGGTCATCGCCGCCGCGACGGTCCCGACCGAGAGCCAGATGAGCTGACGGGTCCAGATGCCCGAGGCCTTGATCGGCATGTCGGTCTGTTCGGCCGAGTAGAGCACCAGCACGCCGAAGAGGGCGAGGGCCGCCACGACGAAGAGCAAGGAGCGGTCGAGTCCGCGAATCACGGCCGCGTCCCCCGACCCCGGCCCGAATCACGCGGGGTGGTGAGCGGCGCCGGAGTGATGGAGTCGCCGGAGACGGGTGTCAGGTCCTCGGTGACCTTGACGCGCGCCTCCCCCACCGGCTGGCCGAGATACTTCCCGATCGCCTTTACCACGTAGCCTGCCACCGAGGAGCCGTGCAGTCCCTCCTCGACCACGATACCGACCACAATCTTTGGTCCGTCGGACGGCGCATAGCCGATGAACCACCCGAGATCCTTCTGCGGCGGGAACTGCCCGGTGCCGGTCTTGCCGGCCACCTTGAGATCGCGCCCACCCGAGGCCGCCGCCGTGCCCATGTCGACCACGTCGGCGAGCGCATCGCGGAGGCCTCGCAGTTGCGGCGGCGTGAGTCCGAGGTCGAACTCCTTGGCCGCCGTCCGGCGGCGCACCAGGTACGGCGCGCGGCGCACCCCGTCGGTGGCGAGGGCGGCGTAGAACGACGTCATGCCGACCAGCGTCTGCACGTTGCGTCCCTGCCCGATGGAGAGATTCAGGATCTCGCCGCGCGACCACGACGTGCCGCCTCGGCTGCGGATGTAGCTCTTGGCGGTCGGGAAACCGGCGGACTTTTCCCGCTCGAGGTCCACGCCGCTCCGTTCACCAAAGCCCATCGCGGCACCGTCGGCGAGAAGCCCCTCCTGATCGATCATCAAGCCAAGCTGATAGAAGTACACGTCGCACGAGGTGGCGATGGCCTGCGTCAGCGTCAGCGAACCGTGTCCACCATCACGCTTCCAGCAACGGAAGAACCGGCCGCCGAACTGGTACCCTCCCGTGCACGGCGTGCGCATCCGGGTGTCCATGGTCACCAGGTTGCGGCGCAGTCCCATCGCGGCCGTGGCGAGCTTCCACGGCGAGGCGGGCGGATAGGTTGCCTGGATGACACGATCGAAGAGCGGCCGGTTCGAATCGGTGTTGAGTCGGGTGAACGTCGGGACATCAATGCCACCCACGAACGCATTGGGATCGTACGAGGGATACGACACGTAGGCGAGGATCTCACCCTGAGGCGTCATGGCAACGAGCGCCCCGTTCTTGTCGGGCATCGCCGCACGCCACATCGAGTCCACGAAGCGCTGCAGCGGCAGGTCGATCGTGGTCCGGATGCTGACCCCCTCGCGCGGACGCACCGAGCCGCTGACGCCGCGGTCACGGATCGCCTGTCCCCGGCGGGTCACCTCCACGTAGCGAACACCTTGCCTGCCTCGCAGCAGCGAATCGTACTCCACCTCGAGTCCGTTCTTGCCGACGATCTCGCCCTGCCGTGCATCGGGGAAGCGTCCCTCGGCGAGCTCGCGCTCGCTGATCTCGCTCACGTACCCCACGAGGTGCGCCACCGCCGAGCTGTCGGGATAGCGTCGCGACGGCTCGGCCTGGATCACCAGGCCGGGGATCGCCACGCGGTGCTCTTCGAGCGTGGAGACCAGGCCGAACTCGCTCGAGGCGAAGACCAGCACCGGCTCGTACTTGGCGCGCAGCCATCGCTCGATCACCTTCTCGACGTTGACCGAATCGGCAGGCACGAAATCATCGAGACGGGAGAGGACCGCGCGCAGCGAGTCTTCGTTCGAGGCCAGCAGGCGGATCGAATAGCCGGGGACGTTCTCGGCGATCAACAATCCGTTGCGGTCGTAGATCTCGCCGCGTGGCGCCGGCAACGGGATGGGCCGCAACCGGCTTCCCTCGGAGCGGACGCGGAACTCGGCGCCGTCCACCACCTGCGCCTTGAAGAAGGCGCTGCCGAGCACCAGAAAGATCAGCACGAGCACGGCCTGCGCTCGACCGGCGCGCTGGGCGAGTTGCCACGACTCCCAGCTGCTCACGTGTCGATCCGGATCGCGAGCCAGTCGCGGAAGAGGATCACCACCAGGATGCCGACGGCGGCGGTGCTCAGGCCCTGCAGCGGCGACCACACGGTGAGTTGCACCAGGAGCTCGGGCAGTGCGGTCCCGCTCAACACCAGGACGAGGAGATTCCGCACCCAGGTCCCGACCACGAAGAGCGCCGCGTTCACGAAGAGATTGTCGGCGAAGAAGACCGACCGCCCCCACGCCGCGCCCCATCCCACCAGCACGTGCGCGAGGATCCCCGCGCCGAAGTGCGCCGGGGTCAGCACGTCCATGACGAGGCCGATGACGAAGCCGATGACCGCCGCGCGACCGGGCGTCTGGCGGATGGCGAGGAGCAGCAACGACAACAGGAGCAGGTCAGGCACCCATGCCCCGGCCACCAGCGAGGGGAGCAGGTAGGCGTCTGCGAAGACGAGGAGCAGGACCACCAGGCCGACGCGGAACCGGTCGGTCGAGCGGGTGCGGCGGTTTCGTTCGCCGGCGCGGAACCCCGTCATGGCCCTTCCCCGCCACCCGGCAACTGCAGGAAGATCGAATCGCGCGGTGCCGTGAGCACCAGGACGTGTGAGACGATTCCCGGATTGACGAAGGGCCGCACCTGATAGACGCGCTCGTACCCGAGTTCATCCTTGCCGATCTGCGAGACGGTGCCGATCGGGATGCCGCGCGGGAAGACACCGCCGAGACCGGAGGTGTAGACGACCGTCCCGATGGCGAGCGAATCACGAATCGCGACGCCGCGCAATTCGATCAGCGCCTGACGGCCCTCGAGCGCCGGCGACGCCTGCACCAATCCGAGGACGCGACCATCGCCGGTCACCGCCGACGCGCGAAATTCCGGGTGGGCCCACGTCATCACGCTGCTGGCACTCGCGCCGGCGTTCCACACCATGCCGAGCAGCCCCTCGGCAGTCACCACGGCGGCGAACGAATCGACCCCCACCGAACGGCCCACGCCGATGAGCAGCATGCGGCCTTCGGTGGAGGCGGGCCGATGGAGCACCTCGGCGGCAACGTAGGGGCGAGGCAAGCGCTGACGGAGCGCAATGAGCGAGGCGAGGTTGGCATTCTCGCGCAGCACCGACGCCTGACCGGCGACGATCAGGGCGAGGGAATCGCGTTCCTGCTGGATGACGGTGAGGCGGAATCGGGCCGTGAAGTCCTCGGCGGCCCGGGACTGGAGGACGACCATTGGCCGAAGGGCGGTGGCCCGCAGGGCCGAGGTGAGTCCCTGCACCCATGGGCGCGGCAAGGCCAGCGCGACCAGCGCAAGGGCGACACATCCCACCAGCAGGAGGACGTCGCCGCGGGCCGTCTCACTCCCCGCGCGCCGGCCCATGATCAGGTCACGAGGACGCTGCGGTACTTCTCGAAGTCGTCCAGGATCCGGCCGGTGCCCCGGACCACGCAGGTGAGGGGGTCCTCGTCCACGTGGATCGGGAGGCCGGTTTCCTGGGCCAGGAGCTGGTCCAGCCCGCGGATCAGGGCGCCGCCGCCGGTCATGACGATGCCCCGATCGACGATGTCCGAGGAGAGTTCCGGCGGGGTGATCTCGAGGGCGCGGCGCACGGCGTCCACGATCTGCTGCACCGGCTCCTGCACCGCCTCGCGGATCTCGCTTGAGTGCACGCGCACGGTCTTCGGGATGCCGGAGACGAGGTCGCGACCCTTGACCTCCATCTCGCGCTCTTCGTTCAGCGTGAACGCCGAGCCGACCTTGATCTTGATGAGCTCCGCCGTCGGTTCACCGACCAGCAGGTTGTAGTTCTTGCGCATGAACATCACGATCGCCTGATCGAGCTCGTCACCGCCGATGCGGATGGAGGTGTCGGAGACAATGCCCGACAGCGCGATGACGGCGATCTCGGTGGTGCCACCGCCGATGTCGATCACCATGTTGCCGGTCGGTGTTTCCACCGGGAGGCCGACACCGATCGCCGCGGCCATCGGTTCGGCCACCATGAGCACCTGCTTCGCGCCCGCGGTCTCGGCCGAGTCGCGCACAGCACGACGCTCGACTTCGGTGATGCCGGACGGCACGGCGACGATGACCTTCGGCTTCACGCGGAAGAAGTGCTTGTCGATGATCGTCTTGAGGAAGTACCGCAACATCTTCTCGGTGACGTCGAAGTCGGCGATCACGCCATCGCGCATCGGGCGCACGGCGACGATGCCATCCGGCGTCCGTCCCAGCATCCGCTTTGCCTCGAGTCCGATCCCCTTGACCCGACCGGTCGCCTTCTCGATGGCGACGACCGAGGGTTCGTTCAGGACGATCCCTTCGCCCTTCACGTAGATGAGCGTGTTCGCGGTGCCGAGATCAACGGCGATCTCGTTCGCGGGGAGCAGCGAACCAAAGGAGGGGAATTTCACGGGGTAGACCGCCGGGTCAGGTCGAATTAACGCCAATGCACGCTGGTAAAGTGCCCACGGGGTCAATAAGGCGCAACCGCTTGTCGGATGCGGTGTTGGCGAGTCCCGTGAGCAGGCACTCACGCGGGGCACCCCGGGTCGGCGGCCGAGACGATTGTGAGCAGGCGCTCACCGAGAGCCGGGAACTTGCCGCCCTGCGCCACTCGCCCCATTATCCCGCCCGTCCCGCGCGCCCAGACCTCGTTCCCGGCGGATCCCATGCCTCGCACCATTGCCCTCGCCTATTCCGGCGGCCTCGACACCTCGATCATCGTTCCCTGGCTCCGGGAGCAGTATCCGGGGGCACGGGTGGTCTGCGTCGCCGCCGACATCGGGCAGGGCGAGGAGCTCATCGGGGTCCACGAGAAGGCGATCGCCTCGGGGGCCGACGAGTGCCACATCCTCGACCTGCGCGAGGAGTTCGTGCGCGACTTTGCCTTCCCCACCCTGCGAGCCGGCGCCATCTACAACCGGACGTACCTGCTGGGCACGGCCATCGCTCGGCCGCTCATTGCCCGGGCCCAAGTCGAGGTGGCGCGACGGGTCGGCGCCGATGCCCTGGCGCACGGCTGCACCGGCAAGGGAAATGACCAGGTGCGCTTCGAGCTCACCTACATGGCGTTCGCGCCGGAGCTCGAGGTGATCGCCCCGTGGCGGGTGTGGAACATCCGGTCGCGCGAGGACGCGCTGCAGTATGCCGCCGAGCATCGCGTGGCGGTGACGGCCACCAAGGAGAAGCTCTTCTCGCGAGACCGCAACCTCTGGCACATCTCGCACGAGGGCGGCAACCTCGAAGACCCCGACTCGGCGCCAGTCGAATCGATGTTCATGCTCACGGTCGATCCGCGTGAGGCGCCGGACACGCCGGAGGAGATCGTGATCGGCTTCGAGGCCGGCACGCCGGTCTCGGTGAATGGCGAGGCACTCGGTGCGGTGGCATTGCTCGAGCGGCTCAACACCATCGGCGGCCGCCACGGCGTCGGTCGCGCCGACATCGTCGAGGATCGGTTGGTGGGGATGAAGTCGCGCGGCGTGTACGAGACGCCGGGTGGCACCATTCTCTACGCGGCGCATTCCGAGCTGGAACAGCTGGTGCTCGACCGCCGCACGCTCGACGCCAAGGACCTGCTTGCGCCGCGCTACGCTGCGCTGGTGTACGAGGGACGCTGGTGGACCACCGAGCGCGATGCATACGATGCCTTCGTGAACGTCACGCAGGCGCGCGTCACCGGCAGCGTGACGATGCGCCTCTACAAGGGCTCGTGCCGCGTGATCGGGCGCACGTCACCGCACTCGCTCTACGACGAGGCGACGGTGACCTTCGGCGAGGACAACGTCTATAAACAGTCCGACGCGGCGGGCTTCATCCGCCTCTTCGGCCTGCCGCAGCGGGTGGCGGCGATGAAGGGGAGGACGCCGTTGGGGTGACCCTCGGCGGGGCGTGAAGAATGGCGGGTCGCTAGGTAGATTTGCCGGGTTCCCACCCGACACCACCACCGACCCACTTGAAGGCCCCGGAGCCCCGCGATGCCCCTGCCCCGCGTCTCGACGTCCTTGCTCGCGCTCGCCGCCCTGCTGGTCGGCCTGGCTCCCCTCGGGGCCCAGGCCGCGGTCGGCACCCGCGACCCCGCCCAGACGCAGGACACCGCGTTCGCCCGGCTCTACACCCAGTGGACTGGCAAGCCGAAGTTCGGCTCGCCGCTGGTGGACCACCTGCCGCTCGTTCCCGGGATCCCCACGCCCAAGGACGTGCTGGGCTACTACATCGGCCAGCCACGGACCCTCACCTACTACGCCGATCAGCTGAGGTACTACCGCGCCCTCGCCGCGGCCACGCCGCGCGTCCGCGTCGAGACGATCGGCCGCTCCGACGAGGGGCGCGAACTGGTGGTGGTGTGGGTGTCGTCCGATGCCAACATGGCCAAGCTGCAGCAGAACCGGGACCAGCTCAAGAAGATCGCCGACCCGCGCGGGCAGAGTGACGCCCAGATCCGCGAGCTGATCCAGTCCACCAAGCCGCACTACCACCTGATGGGCGGACTCCACAGCGGCGAGACGGGCCCCTCCGAGATGCTGATGGAGTTGGTCTATCGCCTGGCCACCGAGACGTCGCCGGTGATCGAGCAGATCCGCAACAACGTCTACGTGTCGGTCACCCCGGTGGCCGACGCCGATGGTCGTGACCGCAACGTGGACTGGTTTTTCCGCGGGCAGGAGGTGGCGCGCGCGACGCCGCCCGCGGCAGGCGCCACGGGCGGACGCGGCGGCGGTGGCCCGGCGCTCCCCTACTGGGGCAAGTACGCCTTCCACGACAACAATCGCGACATCAACCTCTCGCTGGTGCAGATGCGCGCGATCGTGGACTGGTACTTCACCGCCACGCCGCCGATCATGCACGACCTGCACGAGTCGCTCTCGCTGCTCTACACCTACAGCGGGGCCGCACCGCAGAACCCCAATCTCGATCCGCTCCTCTTCGCCGAGCTGCCGTGGTTCGCCAACTACGAGATGGCGCAGATGACGAAGTGGGGCATGCCCGGCGTCTACACCCATGCCTTCATGGATGGCTGGTCGCCCGGCTACCTCGGCTCGGTGGCCTACAACCACAACGGCCTGATGAAGATGTACGAGACCCAGTCGGGACGTGACCTCGACACCGCCGGCACACCAGCGCCTGCACGCGGCGCGGCGGGAGCCGCTGGTGGCGGGCGTGGCGCAGCGGGTGCGGCAGCCACGCCGGGCGGCGGACGTGGTGGCGCGGGCACGCCGGCCGCGACCACGCCGACGCCGACGCCGACCGCCGGGGCAACGACTCCCGCCCCTGCCGCGGCCCGCGGTGCGGCCGGCGCCCCCCCCGCGGCTGGCCGCGGCGGCGCGGTCCCGACGGGCCGAGGCGGCGCACAGGACCGCGAGTGGTACCGCGGCATCCCGGTGGGCTTCGACGACGTCGCGTCGTTCTCCCGCCGTGCCAACGCCAACTACATGCAGACCGGCGTCCTCTCGGCGCTGCAGCTGACGGCGATGTTCCCGCAGACGATTGTCGAGAACTTCTACATCAAGACGCGCAACTCGATGGAAGCGGGCAAGAGCAAGGCCCCCTACGCCTACATCCTCCCGGTGCAGCGCGACATGACGCGTGCGGCCGAGCTGGTGAAGGTGCTCCGCGTGCAGCGGATCGAAGTGGGCGTGGCCACCAAGGAGATCAAGCTCGGCGACTCGACCTACGCAGCCGGCTCGTATGTGATCAAGCTCGACCAGCCGTATGGCCGCCTCGCCAAGAACCTGCTTGAGAAGCAGCAGTACCCCGACGAACGCTTGCAGACCTACGACGATAGCGGCTGGTCGATGGGCTGGGCGTTCAACGTGGCGGTTCGTGAGATCGCGGACTCCGCAGTCCTCAAGGCCCCCACCACGCTGGTGACCAGCGACGCCCTGGTCGGCACCACCAAGGGCAACGGCACGGCAGCGATCGCCGTGGCGCACTTCGGCTCCAACAACATGGTCGCCTTCCGCTACGCGCTGCGCGACGTGAAGATGCAGGTGACCGAGAAGCCGTTCACCGTGGATGGCGTGGAGTACCCGGCCGGTACCTTCCTGGTCACCGACAGCTTGGCGAGCGCGCGTGTGCGGGAGGCCGTGCAGCGCTTGGGCCTCACCGCCACGGCGCTCAAGGAGCTGCCGGCGGCCCCGTCGCACGACGCCGACCCGCCGCGCGTCGCGATCTACTCGCAGTGGGGAAGCACGCAGTCGCTCGGCTGGTACCGGCTCACTTTCGACAACTTCGGGATTCCCTTCGACCTGATCTACAAGGAGCAGGTGATTGCCGGGAAGCTGCGCGAGAAGTACGACGTGATCCTCGTGGCCCAGCAGAACCTGAGCAAGACCACGGTGATGCAGGCCAAGGGCGCCACCCCGGTCCCCTACAAGAAGAGCGACAAGTACCAGTTCCTCGGCATGTACGGCGAGACCGACGACATGACCGGCGGCTTCGGACAGCCGGGCGTGGATGCCTTCGCCGAGTTCCTGGCGCAGGGCGGCACGCTGATCGCCAGTGGTGACGCCATGCGCCTGCCGATCGACTTCGGGTGGGCGCGGACCGTGGACACCGAGGCGCTCACCGGGCTCACGGCGCAGCGTCCACTCGTGGAAGGCGAGATCGTCAAGCCGGAGCACCCGGTCTTCTACGGCTTCAGCGGGAAGACGCTGCCGCTCAAGTACGTGGGCGGCCCGGCGCTTCGGGTCGGCGTCGCCGACCAGGGGAACATCCTCGGGCGCTACGTGGGCGGGGATGCCGCGGTGCTTTCAGGACTGATGACCGGCGCGGATGTGCTCAAGGGGCGGCCCTTCGCGGTGGACATTCCGGGAGCCAACAACGGCAAGGGGCGGGTGGTGCTCTTTGCAAACAACCCGATCTACCGCTGGCAGAACCACGGCGAGTTCGGGATGGTGTTCAATGCGATCATCAATTGGAATGACGTGCCGTGAGGGAGTTGTGAGTCGTTAGTCGTTAGTCCTGAGAGGAATCCCATCAGCCGCGGCCGTCAGGCCGCGGAGTCGTAGGTCGTAGGTCCCAAGAACGGCGCAGCGCGGGGAGGGTTCCGCGGTGCGCCGTCTTGGTGTCACTGCCCGCCTGGACCGATGAACTCTTCGCTCACCGTGACCCGCTCGACTATGGCAATCCAGGTGGACCCTTGGCGCGTGATCCGCAGTTCGAGTTCCGTGACATCCAATCCATCGCGCGATGCCTTGGGCGAATAGATGACCGCGACGGCACCGCCTTGATCACCACGAACCCGCACCTGGGAGACGACGAGCACCGTCGGAAGCGGCTTTGCTCCACACGCCGTCGAAGCGGCGGCTTTCACCCGGAGGCAGCGGAACAGCAGCGAGTCCGCGCCGGCACTGTCGGCCTCGACGAGGCCGTTTCCTACCTTCATCCGAAGAACTGCTGCACGCACCGCCGCCTTGACCCCCGCGGTATCGACCACCTGGGCGCGAACCGGAGAGTGCGCGAGGCAGACCAGAAGAAGACCGCCAAGCAGATGCGTCCACCACAGCCTTGCGCATGACGTGGACTGCTGGGGGCCGGTCATGTGCACGCCGCCGCGCGCCGCGTGATGGCAAGTTCCTGCTCTCGTGTCGGCCTCATGCCATACTCCGGGTAGAAGAGCACATGGATGAACTCGTGCGCAAGAACCGTTTCCAGCTTTCGCTGCACCCCGCTCAGGCCTGAGCTGGACACCACAATGATCGAAGTCAACGGGAGCGCGGCCACTTCTGCGGCAGTGCCAGGAACAGCGTAGCTGATTTGCCCGTGTCGGACGTACCCGGGCGCCGCAGGAAGAACCGGCACGAAATAGAAGCGTGAGTCGTCCATCGCGTGCAAGCCTGCCCGGATTAGGCCACACTCCCCGGTCTGGCGGATCCTACCGATGGCCGCACGAATCGTGGGCAATGACTCGGCTGGCATCGGAATGCCGGGGCAGCGGCTCCGGTCGAAGGTCGTGCAGAACGGTTCAAGCAATGGCGGAGCGTACTCGACGGGCAAATCACCACCTGGGAGGCTCCCGATGGGTCCGCTTCCGATCTCTCCCGCGCCGACACTCCCACCCCCCGGCGCCACGTAGCGGAAGATCGCCATCCAAGAGCAATGCCCGGGTTGCGCCTCGACCAGCACGTAGACCTCGAAGTCGCCGTCGGCGTTGATCCGCTCGCCGTATTCCGGGGGCGCCGCCGGGTGCCAGATGCACTCCATGTGGTCGTAGGCATAGTACCCCGATCCACCGCCACCGTCACCCGCCTCCGATTGGACGGAGGCCCAGCGCGGGTTGGCCAGGACCATCTGCCGAACCGCCCGGGCCGCAGCCCGGATCCGCGCCGTCGGTACCCCGCGGCACTGGTAAGCCTTCACGCGGGGCGGAACGAGGCGCACTGCGATGGTTGCGGAATCAGGGGTTCCCCTGAGGGACCGACAGCCGATGTCGGCCATGATCCCTGAGGCGGTGACGCCGAGGGCGGCCTCGTCCTGCACGGCCAAGGAACGGTACCCAGCATCGTCCACTGGGGGAGGCATGGTGAGCGGGTCGGGATCACAGGCGGCCAGCCACGTGGTGAGGATCAGCGCGGCGACCAAACGGGTGGGACGTGCGGGGAGTAGCATCGGCGCCTCGGGGACTCGGGTGAACTGCATCACGCGAGTGCAGAGGCTACCGCCCGACCATCAACCGATCCTCAACCGACCCCGGGAAAGCCAAACGGCACCCCGCAGGATGCCGTTCACCGTTCACCGTTCACCGTTCACCCCGCGGCCTGACCCTTCGCGACCGCTCAGGGCAGGCTTCCGCGGCTGAAACTACTCTGCCTGTTTCGCGGCTGAGTCAGCGCCCCGTACTCCCGAATCCCCCCGCCCCGCGCCCGCTCGGCGGCAGTTCGGCCACCTCACGGAACACCACCGGCTCCACCCGCTGCACCAGCGCCTGGGCGATCCGGTCGCCCCGTGCGATCACGAACGGCGCGTCGCCGAGGTTGATCAGGATCACCTGCAACTCACCGCGGTAATCGGAATCGATGGTGGCCGGCGTGTTGGGCAGCGTGATGCCGTGCTTGAGCGCGAGACCGGAGCGCGGCCGCAACTGCAGCTCATACCCTTCGGGCACTGCCACCGACAATCCGGTCGGCACCAGTCCGCGCGCCCCCGGTGCGATGGTCACGTCCACCGCCGAGACGATGTCCATCCCTGCCGCTCCGGCTGTGGCGCGGCCCGGAAGCGGCAACCCCTCGCCGTGCGGCAATCGCACGACGAGGAGTTCGATGGGCGCGTCGGGACTAGAGGACGGCGTCAACGGCCGTGCACTCGAGGCCGAACGCTTCGGCAACGCCCGGATAGACGATCTTCCCGTCCACCACGTTCAGGCCGAGCTTGAGCGCGCCGTCCTGACGGCAGGCGTCCTTCCAGCCGAGGTTGGCGAGCTTGATGGCGTACGGGAGCGTGGCGTTGGTCAGTGCCAGCGTCGAGGTGCGCGGCACGGCGCCCGGCATGTTCGCGACGGCGTAGTGGAGCACGCCCTCGACGAAGTAGGTCGGGTTCTCGTGCGTGGTCGGCTTGATGGTCTCGACGCAGCCGCCCTGGTCCACCGCCACGTCCACGATCACGCAGCCGTCGGGAATCCCCTTGAGGTCTTCCTTGGTGATCAGGTGCGGCGCCTTCTTCCCCGGAATGAGCACGGCGCCGATGATCAGGTCGGCGTCCTTCACCGCGTCGAGGATGTTGTGGCGATTTGAGAAGACCGTGTCGACGTTGGCCGGCAACACATCATCGAGGTAGCGAAGGCGATCGAGCGACGTGTCGAGGATGGTCACGTCGGCGCCGAGGCCCGCAGCCATCTTGGCCGAGTTGATGCCGACGACGCCACCGCCGATGATGACGACCTTGGCCGGCTTGACGCCCGGCACGCCGCCGAGCAGCACGCCGCGGCCGCCGAAGAGCTTCTCGTTGTACTTGGCGCCTTCCTGCACCGCGAGGCGGCCGGCGACTTCCGACATCGGCGTGAGCAGGGGCAGCTGCCCGCCCGGCAGCTGCACCGTCTCGTAGGCGATGGCGATGGCGCCCGACTTCATCACCGCGCGCGTCAGCGGCTCGTCGGCGGCGAAGTGGAAGTAGGTGTACATCACCAGGCCCGGACGCATGCGCGGCCACTCGACCGCGATCGGCTCCTTGACCTTGATGATCATGTCGGCGTTGGCCCACGTCGCGTCGGCACTCGGCGCGATCGTCGCGCCCGCCGCGACATAGTTCTCGTCGCTGAAGCCGCTGCCGATGCCGGCCCCGGTCTCGACCTGCACCTGGTGGCCTTCGCGCACCAGCGCTTCGACGCCAGCCGGCACGAGGCCGACACGATTCTCGTTGGTCTTGATTTCCTTCGGTACGCCGATCAGCATGATCCGCTCGCTTCCGTGAAGGTCAATGACGTGGGCCGAGGCGGACACTGCTCATCCGCGTCGGGGTGAGGAATTCGGCCGCCAGGGCTGCCGATTCCTCGCGCGTGACGCCCGCAATGAGGCCAAGGACCTCGTCGAGCGGACGGTAGGGTTCTTCCTGCAGCACATGCGCGGCGAGCCGATGCATCCGGCTCGACGTGCTCTCGAGCGCCAGCATCACCTGCCCCTGCAGCTGGCTCTTGGCGTCGGCGAACTCGTCCGCCGGCAGCCCCTCCGACGCGATGCGCGTCAGCTCGGTTTCGATCGCCGCGACGGCTTCATCGGCCGTGGACGGCTGGGTACCAACATAGACGCCGAAGACGCCGGTGGCACGGTAATGCGTGTGCCAGGCGGAGATGGCGTAGCAGAGCCCGAGTTCTTCCCGGACCCGCTGGAAGAGGCGGCTCGACATCCCGCCGCCGAGGGCCGTGGTCAGCAGGGCGAGGCCCCAGCGGCGCGGATCGGCGGAGCCAACGGTGTCGGTCCCCATCACGACGTGCACCTGCTGCAGGTCGTCGTGCTCCACCCGGTGCACGCCGCGCACCGCGGGCACCGGCACCACCGTGGGCCGCGCCTCGCGTGCCGTCCCCTCGAACCAGCCTTCCTGTTCGAGCAGCCCCAGCACCTGCTCGTGCGTGACATTTCCGGCCACCGCGATCACCGCATTGCCCGGATAGTAGCCCGCCTCGTGGACCGCCCGGAGGTCGGTGGTCTGCAACGCCCCGACGGTCTCGGCCGTGCCGAGGATCGAGTAGCCGTAGGGATGACCGGGCCAGATGGTCTCGCCGAAGAGCTCGAAGACGAGGTCATCGGGCGTGTCCTTCACGCCGTTCAACTCCTCGAGGACCACGTTGCGCTCGAGGGCGAGGTCGCTGTCGCGCAGCAACGGACGGCGCACCAGGTCGGTGAGCACGTCGATCGCCAACGGGAGGTCGGCGTCGAGCACGTGGGCCTGGTACGAGGTGTGATCGCGGGAGGTATATGCATCGAGGGAACCGCCGCGGACCTCGAGCGCGAGAGCAATCTCGCGCGCGCTGCGCCGCTCGGTTCCCTTGAAGACCATGTGCTCCAGCAGGTGCGAGACGCCCATCTTCGCGGGCGTCTCGTGCCCGCTGGCCGTGCGAACCCAGATCCCCGCGGCCGCCGACCGAACACCGGGGAGGCGTTCGGTGACGACCACGAGGCCGTTGGGCAGGTCGGTGCGAAAAAGCGCTTCGTCGAGCTGGACGGTACGCACCGACGCTGTCCTCACTCCTTCGGGAGGAGCGCCTTCCGCGACAGCTTCATGCGGCCGCGCTCATCCACTTCCAGCAACTTGACCTGCACGATATCGCCCTTCTTCAGGACGTCTTCCGTCTTCTCGACCCGCTTGTGGTCGATCTCGGAGATGTGCAGCAGGCCCTCGACGCCGGGCATGATCTCGATGAAGGCGCCGAACGCGGTCGTGCTCTTGACCGGGCCCTCGTAGATCTTGCCGACTTCCGGCTCCGCGGTGATGGCCATGACCATCTCGCGCGCCTTCTCGCCCGCCTCGGCGCCGACGGCGGCGATGGTGACCAGGCCGGTGTCGTCGATGTTGACCTTGGCGCCCGAGGCTTCCTGGATGCCGCGGATCGTCTTGCCCTTGGGGCCGATCACGTCGCCGATCTTGTCCGGGCGGATCTGGATGGTGAAGATCCGCGGCGCCCACGGCGACATCTCGGCGCGGTGCGTCGAGATGACCTTGTTCATCTCGCCGAGGATGTGGAGGCGACCCTTGCGGGCCTGCTCCAGCGCGGTCTCCATGATCGCGAGCGAGAGGCCCTCGATCTTGATGTCCATCTGGATCGAGGTGATGCCCGCCTCGGTGCCCGCGACCTTGAAGTCCATGTCGCCGAGGTGGTCTTCGGTGCCCAGGATGTCGGTCAGGACGGCGACCTTCTTCCCTTCCTTGATCAGGCCCATCGCGACACCGGCGCAGGCGGCCTTGAGCGGCACGCCGGCATCCATGAGCGCCAGCGAGCTGCCGCAGACCGACGCCATCGACGACGAACCGTTGGACTCGAGGATCTCCGAGACGATGCGGACGGTGTACGGGAAGTCCGCCGTGGCCGGGAGGAGCGGATGGATCGCCCGCTCGGCCAGCGCGCCGTGGCCGATCTCGCGGCGCGACGTGCCGCGGAGCGGCCGGACTTCACCGGTCGAGTACGGCGGGAAGTTGTAGTGGAGCATGAACGACTTCTTCGACTCGCCCGGGACCTCGATCGAGTCGATGCGCTGCTCGTCCTCGGCCGTGCCGAGGGTCACGGCGACGAACGCCTGGGTCTCGCCACGGGTGAAGACGGCGGTGCCGTGCACGCGCGGGACGACGCCGACTTCCGGCGTGATCGGACGGATCGTCTCGAGGTCGCGACCGTCAATGCGCTCGCCCTTGTCGAGGATCTGCGCACGCATCGCGTGATACTCGATGTCCTCGAGCTCGTTGGCGATTTCCTTGGCGCGCTCGGGGAACTTCTCCGCGAGGGCGGCCTGCGCCTCCTTGCGCACGGTGGACACGCCCGCCGCACGGCCGGCCTTGTCCTTGGCGTTCATGGCCTTCGCCATCGCCTTCTCGGCGGCGCCCTTCACGGCCTTGACCAGCTCCGCGTCCTTCTCGGGGGCGACCCACGCCATCTTGGTCTTGCCGACCTTCTTGACGAGGTCGTTGATCAGCTTGACCTGCTCCACGATGCCGAGCTGCGCGACCTTGAGGCCGTCGAGGACTTCCGCCTCGCTGACTTCGAGCGCGCCACCCTCGACCATCATGACCGAGTCCTTCAGGCCGGCGACCACGAGGTCCATCGACGAGAACTCGAGCTGCTGGAAGGTCGGGTTGAGGATCCAGTTGTTCTCGACCTTGCCGACGCGCGCCGCGGCGATCGGGCCGTTCCAGGGGATCTCCGAGATCGCGAGCGCGGCCGAGGCGGCCAGCACGCCGATCACGTCCGACTCGTTCTGCTGGTCGGTCGAGAGAACCGTCACGAACACCTGCACTTCGTGGCGGAAGCCTTCCGGGAAGAGCGGCCGGATCGAGCGGTCGATGATCCGGCAGTTGAGGATCTCGTCGTCCGACGGGCGACCTTCGCGCTTGAGGAACCCACCCGGGATCTTGCCCGCGGCGTAGGTCTTCTCCTTGTACTCGACGGTCAGCGGGAAGAACGGGAGGTGGGTGACGTTCGGTGAGACCGTCACGGCGGCCAGCACGGTGGTCTCGCCATACTGGACGAGGACCGACCCGGCGGCCTGCTTGGCGAGGCGGCCGGTCTCGATGACCAGCGGGCGACCCGCGAACTGCGTTTCAATGCGATGCACTTTCATTCCTTCACGTCAATGAGCACGCCAATACGAAAAAGCGTCCCACGGTGCTCACGTGGGACGCCCATGCAGCATCATTCCCCGGTCAGTTCCGGAGTCCGAGTTCAGCGATCAGGGAACGGTAGGCAGAGAGATCGCGGCTCTTCATGTAGTTGAGCAACCGGCGACGCGTGCCCACCATCTTCAACAGCCCACGACGACCATGATGGTCCTTCTTGTGGGTGCGGAAGTGCTCGGTGAGATGGTTGATGCGCGTCGTGAGCAGAGCCACCTGGACCTTGGAAGATCCGGTGTCGGTCTCGTGCTGACGGTGCTGCTCGATGACAGGCTGCTTTTCAATCATGCTGTTCCCTACGCTGAGTCATGCTGCGCTTACACTTAGGAGATTCTGGATAGCCCACAATTATAGGGCCGGATGGGGGGAGGAGGCAAGGGGCTGGGCGAGAAGCGAGAAGCGAGAGGCGAGAAGCGTGGCTTTGGGGGTACGCCCTGACCGCAAAATGGTTCACCTTGCAACATCATCGTTCTCGCTTCTCGCTTCTCGCTTCTCGCCTACACCAGCCACCCCACCCCCACTGCCCCGCCCAGCGCCCCCAGCCCGACCAGTAGCCACCGCCGATACCCCGGGCTCCCGAGGACCAGGCCGAGCGTGAGCTTGAAGGCGGTGTTGGAGAGCAATCCGACGGCCACGCCAGCCGCCGCCACGGCCGTCATGTCTCCGCCGTTCCCGAGGCGGGCCATGGCCACCGTCAGGGCGTCCATGTCGGTCAGGCCGAGGAGCACGGCAGAAGTGTAGACGCCGGTGGTCCCGAAGCGCGTCTGGACATAGCCGAGCGCCACGAGTGCGACCCAGAAGAGCAAAGCCATTCGGATGGAAGCCGCCACGTGGAGTGGCGAGCGCTCCACGGCCTCATCACCGGTCGTGGCGCCTCCCGCGTGCCGCAGCCGGAAGGCGAGCAGCAGGATGACCCCACCGACCAGGATCGGCGGAATCAGGTATGGCAGGGCCGCCTGCGCCACCGTTGCCGAGAGCACCATCAGCACGCCGATGATGCGCGCCGGGAGGACGGTGCAGGCGGCCACGGTGCCGAGCGCCAGCGCGGCCGCGTGCTGCGGTTCCTCGCGGCTCTTCCGGGAGAACTGGAGCGTGATCAGCGTGGAGGAGATCAGCCCGCCGAGCACCCCCGTGATGCCGTAGCCCCGGTTGGCACCGACCGCCTGACGGGCGAGGTAGCCCGCGAAGTTGATCGCCGAGAAGAGCAGCACCAGCATCCAGAGACTGCGGGGCGAGATGTCGCCGCCGAACGGGAGCGGCGTGGTGGGGAGCACCGGCAGGATGACCAGCGCCATCACCGCGAAGCGGGCCGCAGCCTGGAGTTCCGCCGCGCCCACCTTGGCCACCATCCCGTGCAGTCGCTGCTTCTCGCCAAGCACCAAGACGACGACAGCCACTGCTCCGCTGGCCAGGGCCAGCTGCCCCATCCCGGCGACGAGGGCGAGGCCGAGCACCACCAGCGCCGCCGCCTCGGTGGTGCCGTCCACCTCGGCCTCCGGGCGACGCATGGTCACCACGAACGCCGCGATGACCAGCGCGACCGCGCCGCCGAGCAGCACCGCGGACTCGATCGGGCGATCGACGGCCGAGAGAATGCCGGCGAGACCGCCGCCGATGCCAAGAATCAGGAACGTGCGCAGCCCGGCGAATCGAGCGGTCGGGCCGGAGGCGTGCCCCGACCACTGTCGCTCGATGCCGACGGCAAGCCCGAGGAGGGCGGCGATGCCGAGACGGGTCGCGGCCTCCAACCCGTCGCGGGGTGCGGTGATGAGTGGCTCGAGCATGTCGGCCTCTTCGGGAGAATTACTGGCCGAGCAACCGCATGATGTCGTTCTTGAAGGCCACGAACATGATCAGCAGGATCATGCCGAGACCCACCAGCGAGATGACCTCGCGCACACGCGTCGGGAGCGGACGCCGAATGATTCCCTCGGCGAGGAGAATCAGGAAGGCCCCGCCGTCCAGGACCGGAATCGGCAGCAGGTTCACGACAGCCAGGTTCATCGAGATGAGCGCCATGAAGGCGAGCAGCGGCTCGATCCCCGCACGGGCCTGCTGGGCCGCCATCTGCCCGATCATGATCGGCCCGCCGATTTCGGTGGTCGCCACCTTGCGCGTGGCCAGACCGCGGAAGGTGCGCACGATCGCACCAGCCGATGAGATGGTGAGCTCGGTGCCGACGCGCAGTGCGCCGACAAAACCGAGCGACTCGGTCTGGAAGGGCCGCAACGGCGAGGCACCGATCCGGCCGATCATCGCGGAGGACGTGTCCGACGGGAACTCGCGCTCGAGCTTGGGCACCACCGTCACGGTGAGCGGTGCGCCGTCGCGAACAAGATCGAGGCGCAGCTCGGTGCCGCCCGAGGCCTTGATGAGGCCGACGGCGTCGTACCACTGGGCGATCGGCTGGCCGTTGATGGCGACGATCGAGTCGCCCGGCTGCAGCCCGGCCCGCTCCGCCGGATAACTTGGCGACAGCGCGCCGATGACGGCGCGTTGCTGCGGCTCGATGGCAATCGCCACCTTGCCACGCTCCGCCAGTGCATCGCGATGCAGCGAGATCACGATCGGTGCGCGCCCTTCGAACGTGAGGCCGATCTCGTTCCGATCACCCGTCGCGATCCGCTCGCGAATCTCGTCCCACGAATCCACCGGCTCGCCATCCACCGCGGTGATCCGCGTGCCCGCGGGAACCGTCGCGAGTTCCGCGGCTTCCGGAGGCAGCATCGCCGCGTCCACGCGGCCAATGGTGGTGGTCGGATCGAACTGGCGGCCGTTCTTCCACGCGAGCCCGGTGAAGACCACCCACGCGAAGAGCGCGTTCAGCGTGACGCCCGCCAGGATGATGATCATCCGCTGCCAGACCGGCTTGGCCTCGAAGACCCGGTCGGCGGGGACGTCGGCGGAGTGTCCGCCCTCGAGCACCGACGACGAGGGATCCTCCTCGGAGGAGGCCATCTTCACGTAGCCGCCGAGCGGCAGCCAGGAGATGGCCCACTCGGTCTCGCCGCGCTGGAAGGAGAGTGCCTTGACGGGCTTCCCCATGCCGACCGAGAAGCGATGCACCCAGACGCCGAATCGCTTGGCGGCCCAGTAGTGGCCGAACTCGTGAATGAAGATCAGCACGCCGAGCACCACGAAGAGGACGGCGACCGTGAAGAGGAAGCCGCTCACGAGATGGCCTCCACCGCGAGGCGCCGCGCTTCCGCATCGGCACCACGCACCGTCTCGACCGAGGAGACCGGCTCCACGGCGTGACGCGCCAGCACGCCATCAATCACGTCGGCGATGCCACCGAAGGTGATCCGACCATCAAGGAACGCTGCCACCGCCACCTCGTTTGCTGCGTTGAAGACTGCGGGCGCGGTGCCACCGGCACGCCCCGCGTCAATGCCGAGCCCGAACGCGCGGAAGGCCTCTCGCCGCACCGGTTCGAAGGTGAGTGGCCCCGCGGCCACCGGATCGAAGCGACGCACGCCGCTGTCGGCGAGCCGCGTCGGGTGCGTCAGGGCGTAGAGGATCGGCACTTCCATGGACGGAAAACCAACCTGCGCCAGCACACTGCCGTCGGGAAACTCGACGAACGCGTGGATGATGCTCTGCGGATGCACCACCGCCTCCAGCACGTCATACCCGAGGCCGAAGAGGAAGTGCGCCTCGATCAACTCGAGCGCCTTGTTGGCCAGCGTCGCCGAATCGACGGAAATCTTGGCCCCCATGCTCCACGTCGGGTGATTCAGCGCCTGGTTCACCGTCGCGTTGGTGATCGCGTCGTGCTCCCAGGTGCGGAACGGTCCGCCCGAGGCCGTGAGGATCAGTCGCGACGGCGCGGCACCCTGGCTGACCACGCACTGCAGAACGGCGCTGTGCTCGGAATCCACCGGCACGAGTTCCCCGCCCCCGGCCGCCGCCGCCTCGGCGACGAGCGGCCCCGCCATCACCAGCGTCTCCTTGTTGGCGAGTGCCACGCGCTTGCCGGCGCGAAGCGCCGCCAGCGTGGCATCGAGGCCCGCGGCCCCCACCACGGCATTCACGACGATGTCGACGTCGGGATGCGTCGCGGCGTCGACGAGGCACTGCGCACCGGTGGCCCAGGGATGCGTCTCGCGGCCGTTGACCACGCCGGCGTACGCGGGCCGCCACTCGGCGGCCTGGGCCGAGAGGCCCGTGGCGTTGGACCCCGTCACGAGCGCCACCAGACGGAAGTCGTTCGGGTGGCGTTTCAGGACGCGGAGGGTGCTCTCTCCGATCGAGCCCGTGGACCCGAGGAGGGCAATGCCGCGCGGGCGGCCGGCGTCGGCGCCCGTCAGATCAGCCCCAGCACGCGATAGCAGAGCGCCGCGGTCGGCAGGACCACGTAGAGCGAGTCGAAGCGATCGAGGACGCCGCCGTGTCCGGGAATGAGCGTGGACGAATCCTTGACCCCCGCCTCGCGCTTGAAGAGCGATTCGGCGAGATCCCCCAGCTGCCCCACCGTCGCGAGAATCACGGCCACCGCAACGGCAGGAAGCACCCCGATGGTGATCCCCACCTTGGGGAGCAACCAGAGGGCAAAGAGGGGCGCCACCGCCGCGCCACCGACCAGACCCGCGAGGCCACCCGACCGCGTCTTCCCCGGCGAGATGGTGGGCGCGAGCTTCGGGCCGCCGAAGGCGCGCCCGCCGAACATCGCCGCGGTATCGCAGACCCACGTCACCACCAGTGGGAAGAGCACCAGTGTGGCACCGGCCCACGAGCGCTCGGGCCACGCGCCGTGGCGGATGCCGAGCAGGAAGGTCGGAAGCATGCCGGCGTAGAGCACGCCGAACGCGGTGACGGCGACGGCGCCGAGCGGCCGCTCGCTCGGGGCGCGGAGTCGGAGCGCCTCGAAGAGGAGGAGCAGCATGAACGCCGCCGCGACGAACATCCAGTTCGCCGCGAAGAGGACGCGCGCGGGCTCATCGGCGATGACGTGATAGACCAGCAGCGGACCGATCGCCGCGGCGGCCAATCCCGTGCCGCGGAAGGCGAGGACGCCCTGCTTCGCGGCGATGTCGAAGAGCTCGCGCGTGCCGAGCACGCCGATCAGCGCGACCAGCGCGGCCAGCGGCCAGCCACCGAGCCACACGAGTCCGACGGCCACGGGTATGGCGACGGCCGCGAAGGCGATGCGACGAACCAGATTGGCGTCCATGGTGTGCCTCAGGCGCTCACGCGTCCGAAGCGGCGGTCGCGTCCCTGGAAGTCGAGCAGCGCCGCATAGAGCGTGTTACGGGTAAAGTCGGGCCAGAGCACGGGCGTCACGTGCAGCTCGGCGTAGGCCATCTGCCAGAGGAGGAAATTCGAGACGCGCATCTCGCCCGACGTGCGAATGATCAGGTCGGGGTCGGGCCATTCGGCCGTGTACAGCTCGGCGGCCACGTGCGCCTCCTCGATGGCCTCCGGCGCGAGCTCACCCGCCTGCGCGCGCTCGGCGAGGCGGCGCATGGCCCGCACCAGCTCGGCACGCGCCGAATAGGAGATGCAGATGTTGAGGGCGAGGCGGGTGCCGCCGGCCGTGGCGGCCTCGATCTGGTCCACCGCGGCGCGCGCCGAGGGGGAGAGTCGGTCGAGGTCGCCCAGCATGCGCACGCTCACGCCCTCGGCCCGGAGTTCCGCCGCTTCCTGGGCGATGTACTCCTCGAGCAACGTCATCAGGGCGTCGATTTCGGCGGGGGGGCGCTGCCAGTTTTCCTGCGAGAAGGCGAAGAGCGTCAGCACCTCGACGCCGGCGGCGAGACAGCCTTCAACGGCCTCGCGCACCGAGCGCATCCCGGCCTGGTGGCCCGCTGGCCGACTCAGGCCGCGTTCCTGCGCCCACCGTCCGTTGCCATCCATGATGATGGCGACGTGCCGGGGAATCGCGCCGTGGAGGCGCAGCTGATCCAGGAGCGTCGGGACGACGGTGCTCACACCGCGAGGATCTCGGCTTCCTTCGCCTTGAGGAGTTCGTCCACCTGCTTGCTCGCCTCGTCGGTGTGCTTCTGCACTTCCTTCTCGCCGCGGGTCTTTTCGTCCTCGGGGACCTTCTCGACCTTCTTGATCTTGGTCATCGCGTCGGTGCGCGCCTGACGGACCGCCACGCGCCCCTCCTCGGTGAGCCGCGCGCAGATCTTCACCAATTCCTTGCGACGCTCCTCCGACAACATCGGGAGCGGCACGCGGATGACGGTGCCCTGGCTCTGCGGATTGAGGCCGAGGTTGGCGTCGCGGATCGCCTTGTCGATGGCGATCGCCATGCTCTTGTCGAACGGCTGCACCACCAGCATCCGCGGCTCGGGCGCCGTCACCATCGCCACCTGGTTCAGCGGGACCGCCGAGCCATAGGCTTCGACGCGGACGGTGTCGAGGAGGTTGGTGGTCGCCTTCCCCGACCGGATGCCGCTCAACTCGCGACGGGTGTTCTCGACGGCCTTCTGCATGCCTTCGCGGGCAGCCTTGACGATCTCGGGGATGGTCATCGGACGAGGGTCCCGACCCGGTCACCATGGAGCACGCGTGCAATGGTGTCGGGCTGATTGATGTTGAGGACGACGATGGGGAGGTTGTTGGCCTGGCAGAGTCCGAACGCGTTGGCGTCCATCACCGCGTAGCCGTTCACCAGCGCATCCTGGAAGGTGATCTCCGGCAGCAGCGTGGCGGTCGGGTCGGTGCGCGGATCGGCGGTGTAGACGCCGTCCACGTTGGTCGCCTTCAGCACCACTTCCGCGTCCATCTCGAGCGCGCGCAGCACCGCCGCGGTGTCGGTCGAGAAGTACGGGTTGCCGGTGCCGCCGGCGAAGATCACCAGGCGATTCTTTTCGAAGTGCCGCATCATCCGCCGGCGGATGTAGGGCTCGGCGAGTGATTCCATGCGGATGGCCGTCATGACGCGGGTCTCGACACCGAGGCCCTCGAGGACGTTCTGCAGCGCGAGGGCGTTGATCACCGTCGCGAGCATGCCCATGTAATCGGCCGAGACGCGATCGAGTCCTTCACGACTCGCCATCGCGCCACGGACGATGTTGCCGCCACCCACCACCAGGCCGAGGTGCACGCCCATCGCGTGCACCTTCTGGATCTCCGCGGCGAGTGCCTCGACCACCTGATAGTCGAGGCCACCGCCCTTCCCGCCGGCGAGTGCCTCGCCAGAGAGCTTCAGGAGGGCCCGGCGATAGGCGAGTGCCATCTCAGACCGCCTCGCCGACCTTGAAGCGGGCGAACCGCACCACCGACGCCCCGGCAAGGCGGGCAACCATCGCGCCGACCTTGACCGACTCGTCCTTGATGAACGGCTGCTCAAGCAGGGCGCGGTCGGACGCGAACTTGGCGACCTTGCCATCGACGATCTTGCCGCGAATGGCCTCGGGCTTCCCCTCGGCGGCGACCTGCTCCTCGGCGATGCGGCGCTCGCGCTCGAGCAACTCGGCGGGGATGTCGCTGGTGCTCACCGCGATCGGGTCGGCGGAGGCAATGTGCAGCGCGACTTCGCGCGCCATCGCCACGGCCGCCTCACCGGTCACCCCGGCAAGCTCGACGAGCACGCCGACCTGGCCGTTGAAGTGCCGGTACTCGCCGACCGCGCCGCCGAACTTGGCCACGCGCTTGATCGAGACGGCTTCGCCCGTCTTGCCGGAGGCCAACTTGACCACCTCTTCGACGGTGGTGCCGTTCATCGGCTCGGCGAGGTACCCCTCGAGGGTGACGCCGACCGGCGAGTGCGCCAGTGCGTGGACGGCAAGCGTCTTGGCGAGCGCCTGGAAGTCCTCGTTGCGCGCGACGAAGTCGGTCTCGCAGTTGACCTCGACCATCGCGGCGACGGAACCGTCGGCGGCGGTCTCGATCATGACGAGGCCCTGGGACGCGTCACGCCCGGCGCGCTTCTCGGCCTTGGCGATGCCCTTCTTGCGAAGGATCTCGGACGCCATCGACATGTCGCCGTTGGCCTCCTCGAGCGCCTTCTTGCAATCCATCATCCCGGCGCCCGTGCGGGCGCGCAGTTCCGCGATATCCTTGGTATTGATCGTCATCGTGCTCATGGCCGCCTGCTGAAGTGTCTGGTCCGTCTGTGAAACCGCCGCCCCGGGCCCACGAGGGGCCCTTGGGGCGGCGGTGCGCTCGATCCGGTCGGTCCGGGCTCAGGCGCCTGCGTCGCCGCCCTCGGTCGGGGCTGCGGGGTCCTGCTTGAGCCGGGCCGCAATCGCCTCCGGCCGCGCCTTCCGCTTGCGCCGTGGGCGCCGACGCTTGCGATCCTCGTCCGTCGCACCATCGCCCTCGCCGGCCGAGAAGGTCTCGTCGCCGTCCTCGGCGGCCCCGCCGTCACGCACCGGCATCTGGGCGCGGGCCTCGCGGATCGCGTCGCACAGGGCGGCGGTGATCAGCGAGACGGAACGGATCGCGTCGTCGTTGCCCGGAATCGGCACCGTGATCGGATCGGGGTCGGCGTTGGTGTCGACGATCGCGACGACCGGGATCCCGAGGCGGTTGGCCTCCTGGATCGCAATCTTCTCCTTCTTGGCATCGACGATGAAGAGCGCGCCCGGCAGGCGGTTCATCATCTTGATGCCCTCGAGGTTGCGCGACAGCTTCTCCCGCTCACGCGAGAAGAGGAGCTGCTCCTTCTTGGTGTAGTTCTCGAAGTCGCCCTCGGCGGCACCCTGCTCGAGGTCGCGGAGGCGACGAATCTGCTTCTTGATGGTCTGGAAGTTCGTGAGCGTGCCACCGAGCCACCGCTCGTTGACCCAGTGGGCGCCGGCGTTGCGCGCCTCGGCCTCGACCACCGCCTTGAGCTGGCGCTTGGTGCAGACGAAGAGCACGTTCTCGCCGCGCATCGCCACGCCCTTGAGGAGCTCGGCGGCGCTGTTGAGCTGCTTCAGCGTCTTCTGGAGGTCGATGAGGTAGATGCCCGAGCGCTCGGCGAAGATGAACTTGCGCATCTTCGGATTCCAGCGGCGGGTCTGGTGGCCGAAATGGGTGCCGGCCTCGAGCAGTTCCTGCAGGGTGGGTGTTGCCACGAACGTCAACTCCTTCGGTCTGGTTGGTCCGCCGCGCTCCGTCACCTCAGGACGAGTGCCTCGAGGGCACCGCTCGTCCCGATCGGGAGGCGTGTGTCACCCGCGCCGGTGTGGCGCGGGCGTATGGTGCGGCCGGTACGTTCGGCCAGACGCGGCAATCGCAGGGGTGAGGCGAGCCTCGCCCCTGCGGCGCCAATCCTACCGCTTGCTGAACTGGAACTTCTTGCGGGCGCCCGGCTGGCCCGGCTTCTTCCGCTCGACGGCGCGCGGGTCGCGGGTCAGGAGACCGGCGGTGCGCAGCTTCGGGCGGTTGAGCTCGTCGACCTTGCAGAGGGCGCGGGCAATGGCGTGGCGCATCGCGCCGGCCTGGCCACTCACGCCGCCGCCGTCCACGTGCGCCTTCACGTCAAACGCGCCGAGCGAGTCGGTGGCGTTGAACGACTGCTGGATGTGCTGCACCAGCGACGGACGCGGGAAGTAGTCACCGAGGGTGCGGCCGTTCACGTCCCACTTGCCGGTGCCCGGCGTGAGGTAGACGCGAGCAACGCTCGTCTTGCGGCGGCCGACGGCCTGCCAACGGAGTTCCGGGGTCTCGCTCATCAGTTGGCCTTCGCGGTGTCGATGGAGAACGTCTTCGGCTGCTGCGCCTCGTGCGGATGCTCGGCGCCGCCGTACACCTTCAGCTTGGTGCGCAGCTTCTGCTTGGCCAGGGAGTTCTTCGGCAGCATGCCGAAGACGGCCTTCTCGATCACCCGGTCCGGGTGCTTCGCGAGGAGGTCCTGCGCCACCGTGTGGCGATCGTGGCCCATGTAGCCGGTGTGGCGGAAGTACGTCTTCTGCGACGCCTTGCGGCCAGTCAGCCGGACCTTGGAGGCGTTCGTCACGATGACGAAGTCCCCGCCGTCCATGTGCGGCGTGAAGGTCGGCTTGTGCTTGCCGCGGATGAGCTGCGCGACATGGCTGGCGAGGCGTCCGAGCGGGATGTCGGTCGCGTCGACCACAAACCAGTCGTGCTCGAGTTCGCTCTGCTTCTGCGTATACGTCTTCATTACTGACTTTTCCTTGGCACCGGACAAAAAGGCCACTTCGGAGACAGACCCCAAAGCTAGCGGCTGATAAGGGGTTGGGTCAAGTCTAGGGCACGTGGAAGGGGAGGCGGCCTCCTGCACCGCCTCCCCTTCCACCCACGGACTTCAGGCGGACCCCCTGATGATTCACACTGCAACAACCCGGGTTACTACTTGGGCCAGACGTTGTCCGCCACGTTCCGATCCGGGAAGCGCCCGTCCGGATCGAGCGTGATCTTGGTCACCTTCCGGCCCCCGAACATCAAGTCGGCCTTGAAGGTCCGGCTCCCCGCGAACCAGACATCCACCGGATAGGTCACCACCGCGGTGGCGCTGTCGGTCATCACGGCGTTCCGCATCGGCCGGATGGCCGGACCGGTCGGCGCGAACTCGACCTTGAGTACCACGGGCGAGGGCATCGCCCCGTCCTGGCGCACCACCACGGAGGTGCGGATCCCCGCCGGCGTCACCGACTGGATCGAGCCGTCCACCGATTCGGTCGTGAAGAGCCAGTAGTGCCAGAACCAGCCCAGATCGCGCTTGAGGGCATTGTTCATGAAGAACATGTAGTCCCACGGCGACGGATGCTTGAAGCGCCACGCCTGGGCGTATTCGCTCATGGCACGGTGCACCGCCGAGTCACCCACGATGCCGCCCAGCATCGAGAGCATCAGGGGCGCCTTCTGGTAGGTCTGGAAGCCGTACATGCTCCCGCCGTTGTTGGCGCTCCACATCATCGCCGGCTCGCGTTCGTCACCGCTGATGCGGCCGTAGCTCTGACCGAGACGGCCGAGCACCGCGGGACGCCCCGCAGCATCGGCATCGGAGAGGATGTTCATGTACTGATTGAAGCCCTCGTCCATCCAGCCGTACTGCGTCTCGTTGGTGCCGACCATCATCGGCCACCACTGGTGAGCGGTCTCGTGGTCGGCGGCGCCCTGATTGGAGTTGATCACCATCGGATACTCCATCCCGGCGCTCGGCCCGTCCTGCAGTGTCATCTGCGGGAACTCGTAGGGCATCCAGAGCTTGGAATAGAACTCGAGCGCATGCCGCGTGATTTGCCCCGCCCGCGCAAAGGCGCGTGCGTTGCCGGGCTGGAACACCATGTGGATCGGCACGCGGCCCCGATTCGGGATGGTCGCGCGCGTGGCCTGCCAGACAAACTGCTTGGCCGTGGCCCACGCGAAATCGTTCACGGTGTCGGCGACGAAGCGCCAGACCAGGCGGTCGCCTGCAGCGGTCGCCTTCCCTGCCCCCGCCTCGTCGGGGCCGACGATGGTCACGATGGAATCGCTCTCGAGCACCCGCGCGAGCCGCCCACGCGCGGTCGGCGTCAGCACCTGCTCGGGATTCTGCAGCACGCCGGTGCCGCTCACGATCCAGCCGGCCGGCACGTCGATCGAGACGTCGAAGCGACCGAAATTGTTGTAGAACTCGGAGGGGCCGAGGTAGGGCTCGGTGTCCCAGCCACGGAGATCATCGAACTTCGCCACGCGCGGATACCACTGCGTCGGCTGGTAGAGCGTGTCTCCCCATCGCTGGGTCATCCGGTGGCCCACCCCGCCGGGCCCGCCCGGGAGCTTGTGGTTCCACTCGATCTCAAGGGTGGCGGTGCCCTTGGCGGCGATCGGGGTCGGCAGGAAGACATTGGCGTTGGTCAAGCCAAGTCCGCTGACGCGGAGGGCCCCGGCGGCCGGTGCCGCCCCCCCTCGGCCGCCACCCGGCGTCGCCAGGTCGGCAACCACCCCGTCCACCGCCAGGCGCGTGATGATCATGCCGTCGGTCGTTTCGGCCGGCGTGGACCCGCCACGCTGGACGGTCGGCCGGAAGATGTTCGGATCGAGGCGGAGCGCGATGGTCCGCAGCACCGTGTCGGAGCGGTTGTGGAGGACGATCGTTTCCCGACCGTACAGCCGGCTGGTGCCCGCGTCGAGACGCACGTTGATGGTGTAGTCGGTCCGGAGCTGCCAGTACTTTGCCCCCGGCCGCCCGGTGGAATCGCGGGTACCGGCGGCAAAGGCCCGCCGGATGCTGTTGGTGATCGGGATGTCGCGCCGGATGGCGCGCTCCGGCACGGGGCTCGTGACCTGGCCAGCCGACGGGCTGGTGGCGGCCAGGGAGACGGCGAGAACAACGGCGAGACGGCGCATCAATGGACTCCGGAAGGGTGTCACGAATGGCGGCCACGACGGGGCGACCGCGTCCAAAGTTACATCCACCGCCAGCCCCGATGCCCGACGCAACCATTTGCCCCCCCGCGTCGTATCACCCCTGCAGTGTGCCGGATGACTCGCGGTTGGCCGGCACCCCAAATCGACGATGCAACCGGGGGTTTCCCATGAAGGTTCTTGGCAACATGCAGCGGCTGGCGCTGGTCCTCGCCCTGGTGGCGGTCCCCGTGGCCGGCGTCTCGGCGCAGGGACGTGGTGGCGCCGGCGGTGGTGGTGGCGGCGGGATGGGCGGCGGCGGCGGCTTCGTCGACATGACCGGCATGGGCGGTGGGGGTGCGGCGAACATTGCCCGGCCGTTGCACTACGACCTCGACGGCCCGTTCTCGTTCGACTCGTTCACCGTCCTGCTCACGCTGGACTCGGTAAAGCACGCCAAGTTGCAGTCGCTGCGGGCGGCCCACCTCGCGGCCACGGCCGTGATGCGGGACTCGGTCAAGAAGGCCGCCACGGAACTGGGACTGACGTCCGGTACCGCGTTCAGCCTCACGGCGGTGTCGAAGCCGGAGTTGTCGAAGGCCTACGACAAGCAGATCAAGTCGCTCCGCAAGCTCGACGTGGCGTTCTTCGAGAAGCAGGTCAAGCCGGAGCTCAGCAAGGAGCAGTACAACGCCCTGAAGACCTGGTACGGCCAGCAGCGCCCGATCGGTCAGGCGGCCCGCGGTGATGGCGGTCGCGGTCAGGGTGGCATGGGTGGTCAGGGCCGCGGCGGACGGGGTCCCGGCGGCGAGTAACTGAGGGACCGGTCAGAGATGGTCACACGCGCCCGGACGAGATCTCGTCCGGGCGCGTTGTCGTGTCGCTCATGGCGTGGTCCTGATCGCGCGGTAGTCGTCGGGGGTGTCCACGTCGCGATGGGCCCCTGGCGGCCAATCCAGCCAGGACGCCTCGTCCTGATGTCGCGCGACGATGGCCTTGCCGACCCCCTCACCATGCATCGCCAGCACCTCGGCGAAATACCGTCGCGGCACGGCCAGTGGCGGCGCCTGGATGATGCCGTAGCGCGAGACCACCAGCGGCGCGCCTGGCTGCCGCGCCGCGTGCGTCACTTCCCGCAGCATCTCGGTGGATACGTCGATCATGTCGGCGAGGACGATGACCACGGAGGTCACCTCGGGCATGAGGGCGCCAATCCCGGCATGCAGGGACGCGCTCATCGCGGTGGCACCATCGAGCGGCTCGACGACGGTCACCCCCAGCGGCGCCAGGAGTGCGCGCATGTCGGCGGCATCCCGCGGCACCACGACCACCACCTGCTCCGCGCCCGCAGCGGCCGCTCGACCCACCGCGCGCTCGAGCAGCGTCTCGCCATCCAGTGGCAACAACAGTTTCGGCGCCCCCATTCGCACCGAGGCACCAGCCGCCAGGACAACAACGGCCACCAGCGCGTCAGCCTCGATCGGCATGGATCGGCTGCATGCGCTCGCGCAGCGGCGTGGCCGGCCGCCCCGCTCGCGTGGCCATGATCTCCGCGAGCACCGACAGCGCCACCTGCTCGGCGCCGTCGGTCCCGATGTCGAGGCCGACGGGTCCGTGCACGCGCGAATCATCCGCCACGCCTGCCGGCGTGACGAGGGCAAGCAGGCGTTCGGTGCGCTGCCGAGGACCGAGCATCCCGATGTACGCCACGGCACTGGAGAGGAGCGTGGCGAGGTACGCACCGTCGTCGGCGAAGTGATGAGTCATGACCACCGCGAAGGTCTCGTCATCGGGTGAAACCGCTCCCTCGAGCGCATCCGGCAACGCCTGCACGAGGCGCACGCCGTCGGCAAAGCGCGCGGGCTCGAGCAGCCCGGGACGACGATCGGTCACCGTGACGCGGAAGCCCAGGTCAACCGCCATGCGCGCGAGCGGGATGGCGTCATCCCCTGCGCCGCAGAGCAGCAGCCGGGGCGGCGGAGAGAACGCCTCGACGAACCACTCCGTGCCATCCGCGTCCATGACCATCCCGGTTGCGCCGGCCGCGGCGACGATGCGGCGCGGACCACCCGCCAGCGGCGTGTGCACCTCGAACGGCACCTCACGACCGAGTGCGGCGCGCTCGGCGGCGTACGCATCGTGGACCGGCGCGACCAGAATCTCGACTTCACCCTCGCACCCCACGCCGAGGTCCCACGCCGCGATCTCGTCGCTCCCCGAGCAATAGTGGCGTCGCTCGGCGACGCCGCTCGCCATCACCCGCCGGGCGACTTCCCGGACATCCTGCTCGAGACAGCCGCCGCTGACGTTGCCGACCACGTTGCCGTCGGCACCGACCACCATCTTGGCCCCCTCATGCCGGTAGGCGGAGCCGCGCACGCGCACCACGGTCGCCAGCGCGGCGCCGATGCCGCGCTGGTGCAACCGGCCGATGGCGTCGCAGACGAGGCGCGACTCGAGCCAATGCTTCACGAGACGGCGCTCGCCTCAGGTGGCGAAGAGCTTGTGGTGCGCCAACGGCAACGACCGGATGCGTCGGCCGGTCGCCGCGAAGATCGCGTTGCAGAGCGCCGGGACGACGGGCGGCAGCGCCGGCTCTCCCAGCCCGGTGGGCGCGTTCTCGGAGAGGACAAAGTGCACGTCGATGACCGGCGGTGACTGGGACATGGTCACCAGCGGCACGTCGTGGAAGTTCGACTGCACCACCTTGCCGCCAACAATGGTGATCTCCTGCGCGAACGCCTCGGAGAGGCCGTCAATGATCGATCCCTGCACCTGATTGATCGCGTTGCTCGGGTTGACGATCTGTCGCCCGATGTCGCCCACCGCCCACACCGCGTGCACGCGCACCCCGCCCCGCGCCGACACGCTCGCCTCGACCACCTCGGCGAAATAGCCGCGGTGCGAGAAGTGGAATGCGACGCCGAGTCCGTGCCCTGTGGGGAGCGCGCGCTTCCCCCAGCCGGAGCGATCCCGCACCGACTCGAGCACGCCGCGCATCCGGCCCGCGTCGTAGATCATCCGCCCGTTCTCTTCGACGGCCCGCGGCGCACCGAGGAGGTCGAGCCGGAACTGCAGCGGGTCCTTGCCCGCCGCGACGGCGAGTTCATCAATGAACGACTGCGCCACGAAGGAGAGTGCGTTGCTGCCGGGCGCCCGGAGGAATCCAGTGGGCACACCAAGCGGCATCACCGAACTGTCGAGCTGGTAGTTGGGCACGAAGAGCGCGGGAAATTCGGTCGCCCCCATGTTGGCACTCGCCGCGAAGCCCTGCCCCTCGCCGAACGAGACGAAGTGATTCTTCCAGGCCACGAGTGCCCCGGACGCGTCCACGCCACCCTTGAGGTAGTGGAAGCCCGCCGGACGATAGAAGTCGTGCTGCGTGTCGTCCTCGCGCGACCAGAGCAGCTTGACCGGCACGCCGGCCTGCTTGGCGATGGCGGCCGCCTCGACCATGTAGTCGTTGTTCAACCGGCGCCCGAAGCCGCCGCCGGCGCGAGTCATGTGAATCGTCACGTCGGCCTCGGCCACGCCGAGGGTGCGAGCCACCAACTGGCGTCCCGAATTCGGGTTCTGCGAGCCTGCCCAGATCTCGACCTTGCCATCGGCCACCCGCGCCGTGCAGTTCATCGGCTCGAGCGTGGCGTGCGGGAGAAAGGGATAGCTGTACTCGGCCTCGACCGTTCGCGCAGCCGTGGTGAGTGCCGCCAGCGCGTCGCCGTCCTTGCGGAGCGTCCGCTGCGGCGTGCCGGCGGCGAGTGCGGCCGCGCGCTCGGCGAAGCCGACGCTGCTCTGTGCCGCCGTGGGCCCCTCATCCCAGGTGACCTGCAACTTGAGGCGGGCCTGATTGGCGGCCCACCAAGTGTCGGCGAGGATGGCGACGCCACCGAGGAGGCCGGCGAGCGCCGTGCCGCCCTCCAGCACGAACGCCTGGCGCACGCCGGGCATGGCGCGGACGGCATCGAGATTGGCGCTGACCACCTTGCCGCCGAACACCGGACACTTCTGGTAGACGGCGTGCAGCATCCCGGGCACGGTCACATCGATGCCGAAGAGCGGCTTGCCCCGCACGATGGCGGGATTGTCCACGCCGGGCACCGAGGTGCCGATGACCGAGTAATCCTTGGGGGCCTTGAGCTTGACCGACTTCAGTTCGGGCACCGGCATCGTCGCGGCCTTCGCGGCGAGTGCACCGTACCGCATCGCGCGCTTGCTCCCGGCGTGGCGCACCATGCCACCACCGGTGGTGCAGTCGGCCTCGGGCACGCCCCAGGTGGCAGCGGCCGCCGCCACGAGCATCTGCCGCGCCGCCGCACCGGCCTGTCGCATCGAATCGTAGTGCGCCGGGGTCGCGGTGCTCCCGCCGGCCACCTGCGATCCGTACTTGGCCGGCTCGCTTGCGGCCTGCTCGATCTTCACCATGCTCCACGGCACGTCGAGCTCTTCGGCCACCAGCATGGGCAACGAGGTCTTGATCCCCTGCCCGATCTCGGGATTCTTGGAGACGATGGTGATGACGCCATCGGCGGTGATGCGGATGAAGGCGTTGGGCGCGAACGGCTCGACCAGCTGTCCGGCCGCCGAGAGCGGCTCCCACCACGACCCGATGGCGAGACCGCCACCCGCGAGTGCGGTGACCTTGAGGAACTCGCGACGATCGAGGGCGGCGTTCATCGGGCCCCCTTGGCCAGCGTGGCGGCCTGATGAATCGCCTCGCGAATGCGGGTGTACGTGGCGCACCGGCAGAGGTTGCCGTCCATCGCCTTGTCGATCTGGGCGTCGGTCGGATTCGGCGTCGTGGCGAGCAGCGCGGCGGCCGACATCAGCTGCCCCGACTGGCAATAGCCGCACTGCGGCACGTCGATCGCCTCCCACGCGCGCTGCACCGGATGGCGGCCATCGGGCGAGAGCCCCTCGATGGTGGTGACGCGCTTGCCGGAGGCCTCGCTGATGGGCGTCTGACAGGAACGGATGGCCTCGCCGTCGAGGTGCACGGTGCAGGCGCCGCAGAGTTCCTCGCCGCAGCCGTACTTGGTGCCCTTGAGGTCCAGCACATCGCGCAGAACCCAGAGGAGCGGCATCTCCGGCACCACATCCACCGTGGTGCGCTTGCCGTTGAGGGTGAAGGTCACCGGCATCGCTGGCTCCGATCGTATGAGGGGAAGGACACGAGATAAGCTATGCGTGGTACGACCGCGCGAAAGGGAGGTTTCAGTCGGCGGGGCCAAGCTCCAGGAGGACGACGCCCTTCTCCACCGCCGCGCCCACCTCGACGCGCACCGCGATGATCACCCCGGCCATGGTGGCCTTGAGTTCGTTCTCCATCTTCATCGCCTCCAGCACCACGAGCGCGCTGCCGGGTTCCACTCGGTCGCCGACGGCCACCTGGATGCGCACCACGAGCCCCGGCATCGGCGCCTTGAGCACGCCGCCGGCGGCCGCGCTCGCGCCGGCGCCGACCAGCGAGCGAATGTGGCGACTGCGCTCGTCTTCGATCGCGAGGTCGTGCACGGCACCCCGATGCACCAGGCGCCAGCTGCCATCATCGAAGCGATCGACCGCCACCGACGTGGCCACGCCATCCACGATCACGCGCTGTTCCGGCGTCCCGGGGACCGCCTCCAGATGGGCCGTGTGCGCGGTGCCATCCACGCGCAGCTGGTCGCCATCCACGTCCACTTCGACGACGCGCTCACCGACCGTCACGAAATACTTCATCGCTTCTCCAGCAGGGCCACGCACTCGAGGTGGGCGGTCTGGGGGAATTGATCAAAGGCCTGGACCCACGTCACGGCGTAGGCCGACTGCATGCGCGCGAGGTCGCGCGCCAGGGTGGCGGCGTCGCACGAGATGTAGGCAATGCGGGCAGCGCCCGATGTGGCGAGGGCGTCCGCTGCGGCCGGCTCCATGCCGGTGCGCGGCGGGTTGGTGATCACCACGGCCGCAGGACGCAACTCGGCGATCCGCTCCTCGACCGTGCCCACCCGACGCTTGGGCCCCGCCGGTCCGAGGCGCTCCGCCTGTTCGACCGCGCGACGATCCAGCTCGATGCTGTCCACGGTGGCACCGCGCTCAAGGAGCGCCACGGTGGTCTCGCCGATGCCGGCATACAGGTCCCACGCGTGCTTGCCCTGCACGTCACCCAGGGAGCGGAGCGCCGCCTCGCGCACCATGCGACCCATCGCGGGGTGCACCTGCTCGAAGACGGTGGCCGGCCACGGCTGCAGACCACCGGCGACGGCGCGAGGCGCGCCGCCCTCGGGGTGCCACCAGACCGTCGCCGTCACACCCGCCTTCTCCAGCCGCAGGTGCAGTTGACGCCCGAGCACCCAGGCCCCCTCGCCGTCGGTGCGCACGACCACATGCAATCCTCCCTGCTGGTCACGCCGAAAGACCACGCGGGTGGCGTCGGGCGGCAGCAGCGACATGGCCCCGCGCACGGCCTGATGCAGCTGGCGCACGGCGGGTTCGGCGATGAGGCAGTCGCGGATGTCGAGGACGCGATCCGGGTTGCCGAGGGGATGGTATCCCATGCGGCCGCCGGACACGGCGAGGGTGATCTTGGCGCGATATCCCAGCTGCGACGGCGCAGCAACCACATCGGGATCCGGCAGGTCGAGCTTGCCGATGCGTCGGAGCGCGTCACCCGCGATGCGGCCCTTCACGGCACGTTGCGTCGCCGCATCAAGGTGCATCAGCTGGCAGCTGCCGCAACGGTCACGGATGTAGTGGGGACACGGCGGCGTGGCACGCCCGGCTCCATGCGAGAGGATCTCGCCAATCTCGGCGCGGGCAAAGCGCTTGTGCAGCCGAAGCGAGCGCAGCCGGAGCCGGTCACCCGGCGCGGCGCGCGGGATGAAGACGGTGCGCCCATCCTCCAGCGTGGCGACGCCGTCGCCGCTTGAGGCGATCCCGCGTACCTCGACGTCGACAACGCCGTCGCTCACCGGAGGCCGTCGCGACGAGCCGCGAGCCGCCACGCGGACGCGGGCGCGGCCACACTGCCCGACGCCGCAAGACTGGCCGGCTTGCGGAGCCGACGACGCTGCTCCTCGAGGAGCGCCGTCGCGATGGCAAGCCGCACGACCTCCTCCTCACTGCTCGGCACGCCCAGCAAGTCGGGGCGACGCTCGAGGAACTGGATGTCGATCGCCCCGGCGATGAAGTCGGGATCGGCAAGGAGCCGCCGCTGGAACGGGACGTTGGTGGCGACGCCCACGATCACCAATTCCGCGAGGGCGCGCTGCATCGTGGCGATCGCCGCCGACCGATCCGGTGCGTGCACGATCAGCTTGGCGAGCATCGAGTCGTAGTGCAGCGTGACCTCGCTGCCGGCCTCCACGCCGCTCTCCCACCGCACGCCGGGTCCCGAGGGCGCGCGCATCCAGCTGATCCGTCCGGCACTCGGGAGCAAGCCGTTCGCGGGATCCTCGGAGGTGATGCGGCACTCCATCGACCAGCCGCGCGGCACCAACGGACCGGGCGGGAGCGACATCAGCTCCCCGCGCGCAATCCGCAGCTGTTCGCGCACCAGGTCCACGCCATACACCTGCTCGGTCACCGGATGCTCGACCTGAATGCGGGTGTTCATCTCGAGGAAGTAGAACGAGCCGTCGGCCGCGAGGAGGAACTCGCAGGTTCCCGCGCCGCGATACCCCACCGCCACCGCGGCTGCGACGGCGGCCGCCCCCATCTGCTCGCGCAGTGCGGGCGAGACGGCCACCGAGGGAGCCTCCTCGAGCAGCTTCTGATGGCGGCGCTGCACCGAGCACTCGCGCTCGCCCACGTGCACGGTGCGCTCGTGGTCGGCGAGGATCTGGATCTCGACGTGACGCGGCCGCTCGACGTATTTCTCGAGATACACGCTGCCATCACCGAAGGCCTTGAGCGCCTCGCTCGCGGCCGACGTCAACGCCCCGGCGAGGTCGCCCGGGATGCCCACGACGCGCATGCCCTTCCCCCCGCCGCCCGCAGCTGCCTTCACGAGCACGGGATACCCGATCGACGCCGCCATGGCCGCCGCCTCGGTCGGATCGTCCACGGCAGCCACGGCACCGGGGACAATCGGGACGCCGGCGGCCTGCATCAGTCGGCGGGCGGCCGTCTTGTCGCCCATGGCCTCGATCGCCGAGGATGGCGGGCCGATCCAGATCAGTCCGGCCTCTTCGACGGCGCGCGCGAACGGTGCGCGCTCCGAGAAGAAGCCGTAGCCGGGGTGGATGGCGTCGGCGCCGGACGTGCGCGCCGCCTCGAGCAACAGCTCCTGGCGGAGATAGCTCTCGGACGCGGGCGCCGGTCCGAGGCGCACGGCAACATCCGCCGCGCGCACGAACGGCGCGTGACGATCCGCATCGGAGTAGACCGCGATCGCGAGCAATCCTTCGTCGTGGCATGCCCGGATGATGCGCAGGGCAATTTCACCCCGGTTCGCCACGAGGACACGGTGCATCGGGCGTGACGTCATCGGGTGCAGGAGGCGATCGTCGGCAGCCCCTGGGCATCGGGCCGAGTGAAGAGGGTCTCGCAGAGGCGACGATTGCGGCGCGCGGCCAACTCGTAGACCTCACGCGCGGCCTCGCTCCAGACCGAGCCGGCGAGCCCGGTGCGAGCGAGCTGGTGCACGCTCAATGCGACGGGGGGTTCGCCGTTGGCGAACGGCCCCGCCACGAGCACCAGCTCGTTCGGGTCCCAATCGAGCGCCGCGTTGGTGATGGAATCGGTGGTCGGCGTGATGCAGACCGGGCGGCGCTTCGCCGCGCGGACCAGCGCCTCGGTCAGTCCGGTGGCGGGCTCGGCGCCGATCGCCATGGCCATCTGGCCGCGATACTCCAGATCGGCCTCGTACAAGTCGGGGCGGATCAGGACGAGGTCGCCGCGCTCGTCGTCGAGGAGCCTGACGCCCCAGACAGCAGCCGTCTCGACCAACGATCCGGTCACCAGCACGCCGCCACGCGGGCACGAGCCCATCAGATTGCGACCGAGTTCGGTGAGGACGGGCGGCAGGGGGAGCTCTTCCGGCCGGAGCGGTTGCATGGCCCCTGCCCAGCCGAGGCGCTCGATGCGCATCGTGGTCCGTTCCACCACGGCCAGCACGAGGTACACGGAGGCGGAATCGGCGAGCAGGTGGTGCGCCTGCTCGAATGCCGACGTGGCGAATTCGACGACCGGGATGCCACTCCCCTCGGCGGGGTGGCCTTCGCGATGCCACCGCTGGGCGTCGCCGAGGTGAATCCGTCCGAGCGCGAACCAGGCCCGCCCGTCGGTCGGTGACAGGGCGAGGTACTCGCCGAGAAACATCTTCGCGTCGCCGCGTCGCCCTTCACGCAACAGCGCCTCGGCACGCTGCACCGCGGAGGCGCCACGTGAGGCGGCTCCACCGATCGGCGTGGCCTGCGCGGCGAGGCCGCCGGCCCAGGCCGCGAGGCCGAGGGCCGCGACGGCGGCGATGGTGCGGCGAGAGGTCAGAGTGGAATGCATCCGTGCTTCTTGGCCGGGTTGCGGTCGCGTTTGGTCTCGAGGGTCTGCAGCGCGTCGATCAGCCGGGGCCGGGTGTCGCGCGGGTCGATGACGTCATCAATGTAGCCTCGCGCCGCCGCCTGGTAGGGGTTCGCGAATGCCTGGGTGTAGGCGTCTGTCTTGGCCGCGGCCTCGGCGGCCGGATCGGCGGCCTTGGCGATCTCGTGCTTGTAGAGGATCTCCACCGCGCCCTTGGGCCCCATGACGGCGATTTCGGCCGTGGGCCAGGCAAGGTTCACGTCGCCGCGGATGTGCTTCGAGCTCATCACGTCGTAGGCCCCCCCGTACGCCTTGCGGGTGATCACCGTCAGCTTGGGGACGGTCGCCTCGCAGTAGGCATAGAGCAACTTGGCGCCATGCCGGATGATGCCGCCATGCTCCTGCCCCACCCCCGGCAGGAAGCCGGGCACATCGACAAAGGTGACGACCGGGATGTTGAAGGCGTCACAGAAGCGGATGAAGCGGGCCGCCTTCACCGAGGCATTGATGTCGAGCACCCCGGCCAGGACGGCGGGCTGGTTGGCCACGATGCCCACGGAGCGCCCCCCGAGTCGGCCGAAGGCGGTGAGGATGTTGCCGGCAAAGGCGGGCATCACTTCATGGACGATCCCATCGTCCATCACCAGGCGCAGGACCTCGAGCATGTCATAGGGCTTCGAGGCGAGATCGGGGATGAGCTCGAGGAGTCGCTCCTCGCGGCGGTCCACCGGATCCGACGTCGGGATGAGGGGGGCCTCGTCCATGTTGTTCGACGGCAGGAAGCCCAGCAGGGTGCGAATCGCGGTGAGGCATTCCGGCTCGGTCGCGTGCACGAAGTGCGCAACGCCGGAGACCTCCGCGTGCACGTCCGCGCCGCCGAGATCATCGAAGGTCACGTCCTCGTGGGTCACCGTCTTCACCACGTTGGGGCCGGTGACAAACATGTAGCCGACGCCGCGCACCATGTGTACGAAGTCGGTAATCGCGGGCGAGTAGACCGCGCCCCCGGCACAGGGACCGAGGATCGCCGAGATCTGCGGCACGACGCCGGACGCCATGGTGTTGCGGAGGAAGATGTCGGCGTACCCGCCGAGGGAGGCGACGCCCTCCTGAATGCGCGCACCACCGGAATCGTTGAGCCCGATCATCGGCGCACCGTTGCGGACGGCGAGGTCCATCACCTTGCAGATCTTCGCGGCGTGCGTTTCCGACAGCGACCCGCCGAAGACCGTGAAGTCCTGCGAGAAGACGTAGACGAGGCGGCCGTCGATGCGCCCCCAGCCCGTCACCACGCCGTCGCCGAGGGGCCGATCCTCGGCCATGCCGAAGTCGGTGGCGCGATGGGTCACGAAGCGATCGAGCTCCACGAACGAACCCGGATCGAGCAGCAGGTCGAGGCGCTCCCGCGCCGTGAGCTTTCCCTTCTTGTGCTGCTGCGCGATGCGCGCGGCGCCGCCACCCTGTTCCGCCAGGGTCTGGCGGTGGTGGAGGTCCTCGAGGCGGGACGGGTTGTCAGGCATAGGACCGAAAGCTAACGACCGAAGGCGGGGGGCGAAACGAGCGCGGGGGCGGCCAGTGGCCGCCCCCGCGTCGTATGGTCCAGCAATGCTGCCTGGCTCAGCTGTCGTCTTCCAACTCCGACATGTCCACTTCGATATCGCCCGGCTCGGGGAGCTTGGGGATCTCGGAGAGGCGCGGCTCGGTGCCCGGCTCCGGAATGCCGTCTTCCGGATACTCGATGATCGCGACGACCACGCGATGATGGATCGGGTCCACCTCGAGGATCTTGGCAATCACCTGCTGGTTGAGGACGACCGCATCCTCGGGGTTCTGGTCGTGGCCGATCCCCATCTGCGACACGGGGGCAAAGCCCTCGATGTCGTTGCCGAGGTCGAGCACGATCCCCTTGTCGACCGGGCGGAGGACCTTGGCGCGCAGCTCGGTGCCGATCGGCAGCTTCTCGCCGATCGTGAGCCACGGGTCGTCGGTCGCCTGCTTGAGGCCGAGGGAGATGCGCTTGTTGTCGGCATCGATGTTGAGGATGACGACGTCCACCGTGTCGCCCTTCTTGACGACTTCCGACGGATGCTGCACGCGCTTGGTCCACGACATGTCCGAGATGTGGATCAGGCCGTCGATGCCGGCCTCGATCTCGACGAAGGCGCCGAACGAGGTCAGGTTGCGGACCTTGCCGGTGATGCGCGTGCCGATCGGGTAGCGGAGCGGGAGGATCATCCAGGGATCCTGCTCGGTCTGCTTCATGCCGAGGGAGATCTTCTCCTCCGACTCGTCGACCTTGAGCACCACCGCCTCGATGGTCTCGCCGATCGAGACGATCTTGCTCGGATGACGCACGTTGCGCGTCCAGCTCATCTCGGAGATGTGCACGAGGCCCTCGATGCCCGGCTCGAGCTCGACGAAGGCGCCGTAGTTCGTGATCGAGACGACCTTGCCCTGCACGCGCGTGCCGACCGGGTACTTGGCGGCGACGTTCTGCCACGGGTAGCTCTGGAGCTGCTTCATGCCGAGCGAGATGCGCTCGCGCTGCCAGTCGATGTCGAGGATCTTGACCTCGACCTCCTGGCCGATCTGCACCATCTCGGTCGGGTGCGAGACGCGCCCGTACGACATGTCGGTGATGTGGAGCAGGCCGTCCACGCCGCCGAGGTCGATGAACGCGCCGAAGTCGGTCACGTTCTTGACGACGCCCTTCCGCACCTGACCGGCGCTGAGCTCCTTCATCAGGTGCTCGCGCTTG
>JANRIW010000017.1:0-148105 GCA_033764505.1 Gemmatimonadales bacterium | reverse complement strand
ACCAACACTACCGCGAGCTGCTTCCGGCCAACCTGGGGGCATGACAGAACAACGGCGCCTCCGAGGAGACGCCGTTGCGGATGTTGCGAGGTTTTGTGCATCGACAGCAGAGCCACTGGTCAGATTTGAACTGACGACCGCTCGATTACGAATCGAGTGCTCTACCCCTGAGCTACAGTGGCAGGCTCATTCGATGCCCTGGCGCGGATTCGAACCGCGACGCCTTGCGGCACTACCCCCTCAAGATAGCGTGTCTACCAGTTTCACCACCAGGGCGTAACGGGCAGAACATAGTGACCGCCGCCCCGGGGGTCAACGTCCACGCCGACCGGTCTGGAAGGTCACCTGCACCCCGATGTTCAGGACGCGCTCGGTGAGCGTCGGCTCATTCCGCTGGGTGAAGCTCCCCTGGTACAGGTCGAGCGTGGGGCCGAGGGAGACCGAGCGGGAGAGCGGGAGGTCGTAGCCGGCGCCGAGCGTCCAGCCGAAGCCCGTCTCGAAGGTGCTGGAGCCATTGTCGAAATCAATGCCGCTCCGCGCGATGCCACCGCCCGCCTTGAGGTAGAGACCGGCGGTCTGGCTCGGGTAGATCTGCGCGCTGAGCAGCGCCGTCGAGAAGCTCTCGGTCCCCTCCTCAACCTCGCTCCCCCACCCGAACAGCTCCGCGCCGACGCGCACATTGGCGTTCGGGGTGCCACCGAGGCGAATGGCGATCGTGGGCTTGGTCAGCGCATCGGTAAACTCGTTCTGGTCGCTGAACTTGTACTGCTCACGCCCGGCGCCGACGCCGAGGGTGGCGTAGAAGCCGCCCCGGGTCGGCTCGGGCGCGAGCTCGACGATGCCGCGGTCACGGCTCGACCGCTGGGCAGCCAAGGGGGCGAGGGAGGCCGCCGAAACGGCAAAGAGGGCAGCGAGCAGGATGGGGCGACGCATCGTCGAATCTCCGATTCTGGCACAGCGGGGTAGTAAAGCCACCAAGAGGCGGCGGGAACGTTTCAGGAAGGAGCAGGGGCCGTGCCACCACGCTATCTTCCATGGCCACAACAGCTTGGCACAATCTGGCGGGGCCTCAAATGGGGCCGACTGTCCACTCGGAGGGTCACAGGTGTCCCCAATTCGTCGTGCGGCGCTCATCGGAACCGTCCTCCTGCTCGCTGCCGGTGCGGTGCGCCTCGGCTTCTGGCAGCTCGAGCGACGCGAGGCCCGGCTTGCGAGCAACGCCATCTTCCTCGCGGGGCGGGAACTCCCGGTGCTGGACCTGGCTCAGGCACTGCGCGACGGGACGCCGCTGGAGGGGCGTCTGGGGATGGCCCGTGGTCAGTTCGACCCGAGTGGTGACCTGCTGCTCCGCGGCCGCGTCAACAAGAAGTCGCCGGGCCTGGACGTGATGACGCCGTTCGTCCTCGACAGCGGTGCGGGCCAGCTCTGGGTGCTGCGCGGCTTCGTGGTCTCGGCGGATGCGGCCACGCCGCCGGACTCGGTGCCGCTGCCGACGCCTGGGAGCGTCACCGTGCGTGGCGTACTCCTCGCCATCCCCGAAACGAGTGACAGCGGCCAGCCGCTGGACCGCCTGGGCCGCACGACCTACCGCCGGCTCGATCGCACGGTGGCCGCCGCGCGCCTCCCGGGATCACCAGCCTACTACCTCCTGCTCGATGGCGACTCCACCGGGCCCGGGGGTCTCCGCGGCGTCGTGCCACCGTCCCTCGAGGACGGCCCCCACTTCAGCTATGCGGTCCAGTGGTTCTGCATCGCGATCGCCATCCTCGCCTTCGGCGTCATCGCGCTCCGGCGAGCCGATCCCGCTCGCGCTCGACCGCCGCTAGCACCCTGAGGACATTCTCGCCGGCCAGCTTCCGCAGGTCGGCGTCGTTCCACCCGCGGCGAATCAGCTCCGCGAAGAGCTGCGGGTAGCCCGTCACGTCCTCCATGCCGATCGGCAGTTCCGAGGTGCCGTCATAGTCGCCACCCAGCGCGACATGGTCCACACCCGCGATGCGGCGCACATGGTCCACGTGGTCGGCCAGCTCCTTGACCGTGGCCTGCGGCTTCGGATGGCGCTTCAGGAATCCCTCTACCGCCACGCGACGCGTCTCGCGATCGGCGATGCTCCCCGTGGAGTCGCGCTGCATCTGCTCCCACGCGCGAATGGTCGGCGAGATGAACGAACCGACGAAGGTCACCATCACCACGCCACCATTCTTCGGCAGCCGCGCCAGGATCGAATCGGGGACGTTGCGCGGATGGTCGAGGATCGCGCGCGCCGACGAGTGCGAGAAGATGATCGGCGCGGTGGCGACGTCGAGCACATCGGACATGGTGCTCGGCGCCACGTGGCTCAGGTCCACGATCATCCCGAGCCGGTTCATCTCGCGCACCACCTCGCGCCCGAAGTCGGTGAGGCCATCGTGCATCGGGAGGCCGGTCGCCGCGTCGGCCCAGTCGAGGGTGACGTTGTGCGTGAGCGTCATGTAGCGCACCCCGAGGGCGTGATACATCCGCAGGGCGCCGAGGGAATTCTCGATCGCGTGGCCGCCTTCCATGCCGAGGAGCGAGGCGACCTTGCCGGAGGCACGGATGCGCCGCACGTCGGCGACCGAGAGCGCGAGTTCGAGCGCGTCGGGGTACCGCGCGATCATGCGCCTCGCGATGTCGATCTGTTCGAGCTGCAGCCGCGCATAGCCTGAGTCCTTGATCTCGCCCGGCACGTAGACCGACCAGAACTGCGCGCCGACGCCACCGGTGCGGAGCCGCGGCAGATCGGTCTGCCCCGGTGCCCGGCCGCGAATGTCGTACTTGGTCACGTCCATCATGCTGGCCGGGTTGACGCGGATCTCCCAGGGCAGGTCGTTGTGCCCATCCACGATCGGCAGCGTGGCGAGCAACTGCCTCGCGCGCCGCAGCGCCGCGTCCTCGGGCACGCCCTGGCCGGCGAGCGGGCTGACAGCACACAGGAGCGCAAGGAGGACGCGGCGCATGGGCTACCTCGGGGTGCGGCGTGGCAGGGCGGCGGGAAGCGCCACTCCTTCGATGGTCTCCGTCGGGCGGAGCTTGAGCACGGCGGCGAGTGTCGGGGCGATGTCGATGGTGCGGGCGCGCTGTTCGACGCGTGCAGGGGAGACACCCGGTATCCGGAAGAGAATCGGGACGCGCATATCGTCGAGGTTGGTGGTACCATGGCCCGTCTCGGCCTTGCTGGTGCCCCAGACCCAGTCCGGTTCGATGGCGACGGCCACCAGCCACCCCATCCCGGGAATGATCTGCCGCCGCCAGCGATTGGCCTCGGGATCGGTGCGCGGCGCGGCCGCGAGCGAGGCCGGCGTGTAGACGGCGCGCACGCCTGGCAGTGCGCGCGTCTTGGCCGCAACCGCACGGGCAAGCGAATCCACGTTGACCCCCCGCGCACGCAGGTCAGCCACGTTGGCGAGCAACAGGCCGGCGTGACTTGCTGCGCCGAGCTTGATCCCCCAGCGGGCGAGTGCCCAGCGGTTGAGGTCGTTGGCCACGGTCGAGATCGAGGCGCGCCCACCCTTCCCCGCCTCGGGAAATTCGGCGACGCCATGGTCGGACGTCAGCGAGATCACGACCTGATCGAGCGGCACCGTGCGTCCGAGCGAGTCGAGGAAGGCGCCGAGCCAGCGATCGAGGTTCAACATGTGATCGTGGAGTTCGCGCGATCCCGGTCCCCAGCGATGGCCGATGTTGTCGAGCGTCGAGATCGAGACGGCGAGGAAGTCGGTCCCATCCCGTTGCCCGAGCCGCATCGCGCGCAGCCCGGTGAGCGCCACGTCGAGCGTGAGCGAGTCCATCACCGAGCGATACTCGAGCACGCCCGACGCCATGGTCCAGTCGTCCGGAATCCGATGGGGGAAGGTGCGACCGCCGCCACCATCCTCGAAGGGACGATCATCCGGTTCGGGATAGAACAACGGATTTCGGCCGAGCTCCCATGCCGTGCCGGCGAGCGCCTTCACCGGATCCTTCGCGTTCCACGCCTGCAACCAGGTCGGCAGGGTGTCGGCGTAGTAGCGCGAGGTGGTGTACTTCCCCTGCGAGTACCAGAAGATCGGAGCGACCTGACGGCCGACCGGAAGGATCGCGCCGCGATCCTTCCGCGACACGGAGAGGATCCGCGTCGCGGAATCGCGCGCCTTGAGCCAGTCCACCAGCGTGCTGCCGCGAAAGCGCCAGGGCGAGGCACCGGCGCCCGTGGAATTGATCAGTCGCACCGCAGGATCGGGCACGCCGAGGTCGTTGGAGAGGATGCCGGTGCTGGCGGGGGAGCGCCCCGACATGATGGTGGAGTGCCCCGGCGCCGTCTGGGTGATGGCGTGGTCCTGTTCGCCGCGCGGGTAGTAGACGCCCTCCCGCAGCAGGCGGCCGAGGCCGCCGGTGAATTCGCCGCCGAAGCGTTCGAGGTAGTCGGGGCGCAACTGGTCCACGGTCAACGCGAGCACCAGACGGATCGGCTTGGCCGGCGCCTGCTGGGCGGAGAGCGGGACGGCTGCCGCGACGAGGGCGAAGGCCGCGAATCGGGAACGAAACATTCGGATTCCACCGGGTTGGGGAGCCGTGTACAAACACGTATCTTCGTAACGCCCTCATCACCGTCAGGTAGAGGATCAGCGGCAATGGAACGTAATACCAGACAGCGTGGCGCGATCCGGCGGGCGTTTCAGCGCGCCGACCGACCGTTGAGCACCTCCGAGGTGCTCGACTTCGCGCGTGCGGAAGTGGGTCGTCTCGGTATCGCGACCGTGTATCGCAACATTCGCGCGATGCTCGACGAGGGGTGGCTGGTCCCGGTGGAGCTGCCGGGTGAAGTGCCGCGCTACGAGGTGCACGGCAAGGCACATCACCATCACTTCCAGTGCCGCCGATGCAATCGAGTCTTCGAAGTTCCCGGCTGTGTCGGGACGCTGAGTTCGATCGTCCCGGCCGGCTTCACGCTGGAGGACCACGAAGTGGTGCTCTACGGCCGTTGCCCCGACTGCGCCGACGCGCCATGAGTCGATGCCCGACGCGCTGACGTGGCTCTTCCCCGTCGTGCGCGGGCTGATTTCCCTCACCATCCTCCTCCTGCTCGGCGTGCCCGTCGCGACGACGCTGGTGCGCCTGCACGGGCCGCGTCCCGGCATGCCGGCGCGCGAGGTGATGGACGGCTGGTTCGAGCCGCTCCCCGGGCTGCTCGCGTGGTTCCTCCTGGTCTGTTCGCTGCTCCGCGGTGCCCTGCAGCTCCTGAGTTTCTCCGAGCCGGGCGAGCCGATCAGCGCCGAACTTGCGCGCGCGGTGCTGCTGGAGGGGAGTTGGGGCGCGGCGTGGGTGGCGCAGAGCCTCGCGGCGTTCCTGCTCCTCGCGATCTCGTGGCTCTGGCGTCGTGAGCCGCGCCGACTCCTGATGGTGATGGTCCTCCTGATGCTGGTGATCGTCGGTGCCCAGGGCGGCCTTGGCCACGGCGCCGACGAGCTCTGGCCCGGCCTGCTCGGACGCGTGGTCCACGCCGTCCACGTGCTCGGCAGCGGACTCTGGCTCGGCACCCTCGGCATTCTCGCGCTGGTGGTCCTCCCCTGGCTTCGCGGCGAGGAGGGGCTTCCCGCGCTCGCCCGCGTGATGCGCGCCTTCTCGACGCCGGCGCGGTTCGGCGTGGTCATGGTCGCCATCACCGGGCTCACCGCCACCTGGCGCTACACGGGTGGCGAAGTGCTGTCCCTCCCCCAACTGCTCTGGGGGCAACTGCTGCTCCTCAAGGTGGGACTCGTGCTCGGTGCCATGGCGTTGGGTGCGTGGAATTGGCGGGTGGGGACCCCCGCCCTGCTGCGGGGCGATTCCGGGGCGGCCACCGCGCTTCGCCGCACCATCGCCGTCGAGCTGCTCCTGGCAGCTGTCGTCCTCGGGCTGACCGCCTGGCTGGTGGCCTCGCCGCTCCCCTCGCACGGCGGCTGAGCCACGGACGGGGGGCATTATCTTCCCGCGATGCCGACGTACCTCTATCAGACCCTGCCCACCACCCCGGGCGCGACCACGCGTCGCTTCGAGGTGAAGCAGTCCATCAGCGAGGCACCGCTGACGCACGACCCTGACAGCGGCGAACCGGTGGAGCGCGTCATCACCGGTGGACGCGGCCCGTTGACCACCATCGCGGGCGGCGTCGAGCCGACGGTGAGCGGTGGCTGCGGCCCCTCCTGCGGTTGCCATTGAGCCATCACCACGTCCTTTCCCTCGACGGAGTTGCCTGATGATCGGAACCACCCTGGCCGTGCTGGCCATGCTCGCTGCCCCGACCGACACCGTGATCACCCGCGGTGATGCGATTCCGGCCACCGCCTCGGTCTCGATGGCGGCGGTCCTCGCCGCGCCGGCCAAGTACACCAGCGCCCCGGTGCTCGTCGAGGGCGTGATCGTGAAGAGCTGCACGTCCAAGGGGTGCTGGATGCAGCTGGCGCCCACCAAGGACGACACCGGCGTGCGCGTGACGTTCAAGGACTACGGTTTCTTCATTCCGCTGAATGCGGCCGGGATGAAGGCGCGGGCGTTCGGGGTCGTCACCACCACCAAGCACTCGAAGGGCGACGCCGACCACTTGATCGCCGAGGGTGCCAAGCTGGTGCGCAACGCCGACGGCACCGCGACGGAAGTCGCCTTCGTCGCCAGCGGCGTGGAACTGCGCGACCGCTAGTCGTCAGCAGCCCTTGATGCGGCCGGGGCCGCCCTCGGGAATTCCGAGGGCGGCCCCTTGGCTATCTTGGCGCGATCAGCGAACGGCGATCAGCGGCCGACGCCGAATCGCAGCCCGAGCCGTGCGGTCCGACGGAGCGCCACCTGCCACCCCGACGGTCTCGCATCGAGCACATTGTCCACGCCGGCCTCGAGCCGGATCCCGTCGCGACGCAGCAATTGCATGGCAACGTCCCACGCGAGCAGGGCGTCCTGATCGGGAAGGCGCGTCCCGCCGGCATCGAGCACCGGTGCGGCTGCGGTCCAGCGCCCCGTCACGTCGAGGCGCGCGTTGGCCCACGGATCGCCGCTCGCCCGGAGTCGCGCGGCGTGCGGCGCGCGCTGGCTGAGCGGACGCCCGGTGGTGCGGTCGGTGGCGTCGAGTCGCTCGTAGCTGGCGGCAAGTCGCACGGTCGTGCCGGTGTAGCGTGCCGCGAGTTCCACCCCCTGCGTCCGGGCGCGCGCGAGATTGCGCGGCGTGTAGCGCAACAGCCCGGCCTCGGTGCTGCCAACGAGCGCCAGGTCGATCATGTCGCGCAGTGCGTTGCGGTAGATGTCCGCTTCGAGGACCAGGTCGGGACGCACGGCCCACGTGGCTCCGGCGAAGAGCTGCCAACTCGATTCAGGCACCAGCGCGGTGTTGCCCTCGACCGTGTAGCCGGCACCCGCGTTGAGAAAGTTCCACCCCAGTTCCTTGAACGTCGGCCCTCGGAATCCGCGCGCCGTGCCCACGCGCAGCCGAAGTGCCCCCGTCGGCTCGAGTGCGAGGCCGACGCTCGGCGTGACGGCGTTGCCCCAGCGCGAGTTGTGCGTCACGCGCGCGGCCGCCGTGAGCAGCGCGGGGCCCAGGTGCACCGCGTCCTGCACAAACCCTTCGACCATCGCATCGCCGAGCCGCTCGCCGATCAGGCGATCGGCCGCGACCACGCGACGGCGGCTCGCCTCGATGCCGGCATCGAGCTGGTGCTTCCCGGCGAGTTGCCGTGAGTGGGAAAGCTGCACGCGGAGCATCCGTTCCTGCTGAACCGGGGCACCGGTGCCCTCGAAGGGAACGTCGCCGAGGGCCTGGCGAAAGCGGTGGCGAAATTCCTGCCCCGTGACGCGCAGGCGCCAGCTCCCGCCAAGGCGGTCCACCGCCGCTTCACTCCATGCCGTGACGCCGCTGTTGTCGTTGAAACCGAAGAAGCCGCCACCCACGGCCCAGCGCTGGCGCTCGCGAAAGGCACTCGCGTCCACGCGCACGGCGACCTGACCGACCGTGGTGCGAAGCGACGCCTGCGCATCAAGCATCCGCTGCAGCGTGCCGTCGCGCTCGACCTGTCCGGGCAGGCGATCCTGCTGACGCCACCCGAGCGAACCGCGCCATGCCCGCTGGCCACCCTGCTGCAGCGTGAGCGAGGCATCGCGACGGCCAAGCGAGCCGCCGTGCGCGGCGCCCTCCACGCGGAAGGGCCCCTCCGGGGCGCGCGAAACGATGTTGATCACGCCACCAAGCGCCTGCGAACCGTGAATCACCGAGAGCGGACCCTTCACCACCTCGATCTGCTCCACCCCGACGGTAGAGAGCCGGGAGAGATCGCGATCCTCGAGCATCTGGCCCGGGGCCGGTTGGCCGTCGCGCAACACCAGCACGCGACCATCGCCGATGCCGCGGATCATGATGCCGGCCGCCGTGGGTGGTGCGGTGGTGGCCTGCAACCCGGGGAGCTCGCGCAGCACGTCGACCACCGACGTTGCCCCGGTCGCCTCGATCTCGCGGCGGTCCACGCGCAGCACCGGCATCACGATCTCGGCCGACGATTGAATGCGAACGCCGCCGATCGCCACCAGGTCGGGGAGCGTGGTCGGGGCGTTGGTCAACAGGACGCGCATGCTGCGACCAGCGGCGGGGTTCCACGCGACTCGGATGGGGAGATAGCCGATCGCACGCACCCGCAGCGTGTCGGCCCCATGTGCGCCGGCAAAGCGGAAGGCGCCGTCACCCAGGCTGCGCACGATGGCCCCGGCGCGCACCAGACGCAGCTCCGCGCCGGGTACCGGCATCCCCGTGAAGGCATCGAGCACGGCCCCGGTCACGACACCTGCAGCAGGCGACTGTCCCGCCACCGGGATCGTGACGTGCACGATCCCGAGGACGAGGAGGAGCGCCAGCCGGGCGTTCACTGGATCCGCGCGTACCGAAGGGTGAGGAAGCCGCTGTCACCCGTCGTCGGATTGTAGAACGAGAGCAGCTGGAGCTTGTACGTCGCCGAGCCCGTCTTGATCAGGTACACGTTGAACGTCGGCGTGAGGCGATTGGTGTTGACGGGATCGATGCCGTAGATGAAGGGTGGCTTCACGTCGGCGGAGAAGCCGTTGGGAATCGGCGACGAGAGCGCCGCCATGAAGCGGCCGTAGCTCGGCGCATCCGCGGCGGAGGTGACGGTCGTGAACGGCTCCGTGGCCTCGAGCGGGAAGGTGCCGGTGGGACACACGGCATCGGGATTGACGGAGAGCGTGATCGCATTGGTGACGGCAAGATCCCAGGTGCAACCGGTCGTGGTGACGAGGGCGCCTGTCGCGAGCGCCACCTTGGTCGGGGCCTCGGGCGTGCCAGCGGGTACGGTTACGCTCTGCACGGCACCGAGCACGCCACCCACGGACTGCACGCGATACTCCAGGCGCAACGTGGCGAGCGAGAAGCCGGCGAGCGTGAGCTCGGCGACGCGGACCACGGCATGGCCACCGTCGGCGCGACGCAGCTTCCACGCGACGGAGGGCACCGCGACGAGGGTCGTCGGACCCGAGGCACGGAACCAGGCGTTGAGGGTCGGGGCGATCACCGTCGACGTGAAGAGATTCGCGGCAGGAATGCTGGTGGCCGTCACCCCCTCGAAGGACGCGAGCTGGTTCTCCGGCGTGTAGCCGAGCAACGTGGCGGCAGGGAGCGTGCTGTTGTCCACCACGCGCACCCCGGTCACGCCCTTGCTGCCGGCGACGCCGCCGTTGAGGCGCACTTCATAGCGACGGAACGCCACGTCCCACGCCGTGCTGGTGCGCGGATCGGTGACGACCACCTCCGCACCGGTGCCGAGGTTGAAGTAGCGGAATTCGCTGGCGGAGGAGGCGTTGATCGTGGTCTGGCCGACGGTACCGAGATCGGGGGTGATCGGCAGGGTGGCTTCGCTCTCGCAAGCCGCGAGCAGGAGGGCGGCGAGAACGAGCGGTCGCAGTGACGAAACAGGCATGGCAGATCCTGTGAATGTCTGATGAAGGCGGTTGCAGTGAGCGCTGCCATTTGACAGGGACTCACGCACGCAAGGTAGGGCGCGACGACATTCGGCAAAATCCGGTGAAGTGCCCACCGGACAACTACGGAGTCGTCTCGGCCGCGCCAACCAGCGGGTGCGGGACACCCTCGAGTTCGACCACGTCGAACGGCACCGCGAAGGTTCGCTCGAGGATGGCCGGCGTGAGCACCTCGCGCGGCGAGCCCGACGCGACGACACCACCGCCTCCGAGCATGAGGAAGCGCGTGGCACAGCCCGCCGCGAGCGCCAGCTGGTGCAGCACCACCACGACGCCGATGCCGCGGCGTGCCATGCCGCGCACCTGGTCCTGGAGCAACCGCTGTTGCCGGGGATCGAGCGCCGACGCCGGTTCATCCAGCAGGCAGTATCCGGCCAACTCGCCTGGCTGTGTGTCCCAGAGCTGCGCGAGGACACGCGCGAGATGCACGCGCTGACGCTCCCCACCAGAGAGCCGATCGTACCGTCGCGCCGCGAACGCGCGCAGCCCGACCGCGTCGAGCGCTTCCGTGGCAATCTCCGCGCTGCGGCGCCCCTCCCCAAATGGCGCCCGTCCCAGTCGCACCACCTCGTGCGCCGTGAACGGAAAGCTCAGGGCCGCATGCTGCGGCAGCACGGCGCGACGACGCGCCAAGGCCCCGCGGCACCACTCGCCCAGCGGTCGCCCGTCCAGCGCCACGCAGCCGGCATCGGGCACAAGGTCGCCCGCCAGCACGCGCAGCAGGGTGCTCTTGCCGGCACCGTTTGCTCCGGCTATCGCGAGCACCTCACCGGGATGCACCTCGCAGTGCACGTCGCGCAGCAGGCCGATGCCGGCGCGCACCAACGAGATCCCGCATGCCGAAAGCGTCACAGGACCTCCTGATGGCGTCGTCGCACCACCATCCAGAGAAAGAGCGGCGCGCCAAGCAGCGCGGTGACCACTCCGATGGGGAGTTCGATCGGCGTCGCCACCGTCCGCGCGACCGTATCGGCGAGGACCAGCACGCCGGCACCGAGGAGCATCGACGCGGGGAGCAGGCTGCGATGCGTCGGGCCCAGCAGCATGCGCAGCGCATGGGGCACCACGAGGCCGACGAAGCCGATCAGGCCGCTCGCGGCCACGGCGGCGCCGACCCCGAGCGCGGCCAGCACGATCACGCGCCTGGTCACCACCGCGACGCGCACGCCCAGGTGCTGCGCTTCGGCGTCACCCAGGAGCAGCAGGTCGAGGGCCGTGGCGTCACGCGGGAGCAGGAGCAGCGCGAGCAGCATCGGGCCGGCCGCCGGCAACAACGTCTCCCAGGTGGCGCCGCCCAGGCTGCCAAGCGTCCAGAATGAGAGCGAGCGCAATTGCGCGTCGGTCGCGACGGTGACGAGCAACCCGGTGCCCGCCTGCGCCAGCGCCGCGATGGCGAGCCCGGTGAGCAGCATGGTCACGATGTCGCGTTGTCCGCCTCTGGACGCGGCCACCAGCACAATCGCGGTCGTCAGCAACGCCCCGGCGAACGCCACCACGGGCAAGAGCCAAGGCAGGAGGGTGAGCGCAGCGTCGGGCAGCACACGCGGGCCCACCACCAGGCAACACGCCGCCCCGAGTGAGGCCCCCGAGGAGACGCCGATGAGCGCGGGATCGGCCAGCGGATTCCGGAAGACCCCCTGAAGTCCGGTGCCGGCCACGGCCAGCGTGGCCCCGACCAGCGCACCGAGCAGGATGCGCGGGATTCGAATGCCCCAGAGCACGGCGCTGCCATCGTAGCTGGCACCCGGCCCGGCAAGGAGCATCGCGGGGAGTTGGCGGAACGGGAGTGCGATCGCCCCGGCGGCGAGGCCGGTCACGCACGCCAACGCCAGCAGCCCGCCGACCAGGAGCAGGACAAGCCGTGTGCGCCGCTGGCGATGATCAGCACTCACGGGGCCGGACGCTCGAGCAGCTGGACCAGTTGTTCGACGGCGTCGGCGAGACGCGGCCCGAAGCCGAGCAGCAAGGTGTCGTCGAGCGCGACCACGCGCCGTGCCCGGCCAGCCGGCGTCAACGCCATCCCGGGCAACTTGAGCACGGCCTCCACCCCACCGAGGCTCGCCAAGCCACGACTCGGCAGGAGCACGATGTCCGGCCGGGCGGCCACGACGGCCTCGGCCGTGAGGGGGCGAAAGCCCTCGAAGCCCTGCACGGCGTTCGTGGCGCCTGCAAGGCGAAGCATCTCCGCCGCGCTGGTGCGGCTCCCCGACACCATCAGCGTGCCAGCCCCGCGCGCATAGACGAAGAGCACGCGCGGGGCCGGTGCGAGTGGCGCCACTCCCGCGAGACGCCGGCGCAGTCCCATGGCCAGCGAGTCGGCCGCGACGCGTCGGTCGAGCAGGCGTCCCAGCTGCTGGATGCGAGCCATCGCGCCTTCCGTCGTCTCTGCACCGCTGACGAGCTCGATCCGCACACCCGCGTGCCCCAGTTGGCGTCGAAGCGCCGGCGCGAGCATCGAATCGGCGAGGATCAGCGTCGGTCGCTGTGCGAGGATCCCCTCGGCACCGAGCTGGCGGGCCGCGCCGACCGGAACGCGGCGTGCGGCCTCGGTGGGAAAGATCACGCCGCTCGGTACGCCGACCACATCCCCGCCGCGGCCCAGCGCAAAGACCGTCTCGGTGATCGCAGCGGACAGCGTGACGATGCGGACCGGCCCAGCCTGGGACGCGAGGACGCGCGGACCGGTCGCGATGGTCAGCAGGAGGAGCACCACGGTGCGCGCGATCATGCCGACACCGACGGCAGGGTCTCGAGCAGCGACGCGAAGGGTTCGGTGACCGAAGCGGGCGCGTTATCGTGGCGCTTGCCGAACACCAGGAGCACATCGCGGCCGTGACGGTCGAAGCATTCGAGTGAAGCGATGACGCCGCCACTCGCCGGCTTGCGCACCACCCACGCCTCCGCGATGTCCGCTTCGCGGACGTGGAGGTTCACGTCGGGATCGAGGATGTTGAGCCACCCCGGCGTGCGGGCCACGCGCTGCGGCACACCGGAGTGGATCTGGATCACGCCGCGATTGCCGACAAAGGTCATGATCGACAGCCCGCGGTCCCGCGCCGCCTCGAGCACCTGGCCGAGCGAGAAGACCGCGACCCGGCGTGCCCGCGGCGGCGCGGCGGCCTCGAGGGCCGCCACGCGAGAGACGCCGTGCCGGCGAAGCAGGCCGTGAAACTCATGCGTATCGGTGAGCGCGTCCCACTCCGACCGGAACGCGGCGACATCGGCGGGAGGCGTGCGACGGATCTCCTCCGCCGTGACCGGCACCACCCGCACCTCCGTGGCCTCGCCGCGCCACGACTGCACGAGCGCGTCGAAGGCGGGACTCGGATCGAGGTGCACCTTGTGCACCGCCACGCCAGCCGCATCGAACCACTGCAGCGACACGCGCCCGGACGCGGGATGCACTGCGACGGCGTGACGCCAGTGCGCCGAGAAGATCCGCAAGTCGATGTCGCCAAGGACCTGACCGACTGCGCCGAAGAAGGTCGGCGCAGCGACCTCGCCAATCCGCTCGAGTACCACCGAGTCGTTGCGCGTCATCGACTTGATGGCGCCCAGGGGGGCGAGGCTGCCCAGGAGCCCAGCGAGATCATCCGTTCGCAGCAGGGACGTCTCGCCGGGCGCGGACGCGAGGAGGAGCTCCAGCTCCGAGACCCCGAGGGCGGTGGCGGCGTCGCGGAGGTACTGCTTGGGGTTGAGGGCGTGGTGACGCTGGTAGCGCTCACGGAGTGGCAGCGGCTCGACGGCGACTGGGAACATGTCAAATTCCTTGCGAATGAGAATCATTTGTAAGTAATACCCTGTCGATTCTAATCCCGACTGAACTTGTCGGTCAATCGGGTCGTCAGTCGGCTATCTTTTGCCGGTCCCCTTCCCTCGACCGCGCCATGATCGCCACCCCGCTCCTCGAACTCCTCCAGCAGTGCCAACGCGCACACCGCGCCCGCCTCGCCGCGCTGCTTGCCCCGCATGGCCTGCACGCCGGCCAGGAGGCGCTGCTGCTGGTGGTCTGGACGCAGCCCGGCCTCCGGCAAGCAGCCCTCGCCGACCGCCTCGGCGTGGAGCCGCCCACGGTCTCGCGCATGCTCGAACGGCTGGAGCGCGCCGGCCTGGTGCAGCGCAAGCGCGACGCCAACGACGGACGCCTCTGGCGCATCCATCCGACGCCACGATCCCGTTTGCTGGAGGCGAGCGTCCGTCGCGGCACCGAGGAACTCGAGCAGCTGGTCCGCGGGGCGCTCGGGGAGGGTGGCTCCGACCACCTGCGTCGCCTGCTGCTCGTCGCGACCGAGGCCCTCGCCGCCGAGGAATCTGGCCGATGATGGGGCGCATGGTGCTGCTCGCGCTCGCCGCCGCCCTGCCGCTGGCGGGACAGCGCCCAGCGTACCAGGACCCTGCGCTGCCGAGCGCGCGTCGCGCGCAGGATCTGCTGGCGCGGATGACGATCGAGGAGAAGTTCGGGCAGCTCTACATGCTCCCGGGCGACCTGGCCCCCGACAGCAGCCGCTTTCGACACGGCCTCTTCGGGCTGCAAGTCGCGGCCCGCGGCGATCGCAACGACGCCGCCGCGCAGTTGCTGCAGCGCGATCCTTCCGGCTCGGCGGGGGAGGTGGCGCGCCGCATCAACGCGACCCAGCGCTGGTTCCTCGAACGCACGCGACTCGGCATTCCGATCATTCCGTTCGAGGAGGCGCTGCACGGCCTCGTGCAACAGGGCGCGACGGTCTACCCCCAGGCCATCGGCCTCGCGGCCACATGGGACACCGCGTTGATGGGTCGCGTGGCGGCGCAGATCGCGCAGGATGCACGCACGCGCGGCGTCCGCCAGATCCTCTCCCCCGTGCTCAACGTCGTCACCGACGTGCGCTGGGGCCGTGTCGAGGAGACCTACGGCGAAGATCCGTGGCTCGCGGCGCGACTTGGCGTCGCCTTTGTTCGCGCCTTCGAGTCGGCGGGGGTGATCACCACCCCGAAGCACTTCGTGTCCAACGTGGGTGACGGTGGTCGTGACAGCTACCCGACGCACTTCGACCAGCGCTACCTCGACGACGTGATCTTTCCACCGTTTCGCGCGGCATTTGAGGCCGGTGCGCGCAGCGTGATGGCGTCGTACAACTCGGTGCACGGCGAGCCCGCCACCGCCAATCGCTGGCTCCTGACCGAAACGCTGCGTGCCGCCTGGGGCTTCACCGGCTTCGTGATCGCCGATGCCGGGGGCACGGGTGGCGCCAACGTGCTGCACTTCACGGCGGCCGACTATCCCGACGCCACCCGTCGCGCCATCACGGCCGGTCTCGACGTGATCTTCCAGACGTCGTGGGAGCATGCCCCGCTCTTTCGCCCGGCGTTCCTCGATGGCTCGATCCCGCCGGCCGTGATCGACTCGGCCGTGGTGCGCGTCCTGCGCGCCAAGTTCGAACTCGGCCTCTTCGACGATCCCTACGTGGATGTCGCCGCGGCCGAGCGCACCGCCAGCGCGCCCGCATCACGCGCCCTCGCCACCGAGGCGGCCCGGGCGTCGATCACGCTGCTCCGCAACCAGCACCACACACTCCCGCTCGATCGCACCACGCTGCGCTCGCTCCTCGTGATCGGCCCCGATGCCGTGGAGGCACGCTTCGGCGGTTACAGCGGCAGCGGCAACGCCCCCATCACGATCCTCGACGGACTCCGTGCGATCGCCGGCACCGGCGTGCGCGTGCACCACCTGCCGGGGCCGGGACGCACCGGCGATTCGGTGGTGACCGTTCCCTCGTCGGCACTGCGCACCCGCGATGGAGCGCCGGGGCTCGACGGCGAATACTTCGACAACATCCGGCTGGAGGGCGCGCCGCGGGTGGTGCGCCGCGACGCGCAGGTCGGATTCGGATGGACCCTCTTTGCCCCCGACACCGCGCTGGCCTGGGACTGGTATTCCGTGCGCTGGACCGGGACCCTCGTGGCCCCCGCGACCGGATACCTGCAGCTCGGCGTCGAGGGCAACGACGGCTATCGCCTCTGGCTTGACGACTCCCTGCTCATCGATCAGTCGGCGCGTGCCTCGTACGGACGACAGTTGCGGCGCGTCTCCGTGACCGCCGGTCGCTCGTATCGCGTCCGCCTGGAGTATGTGGAGAGCAGCGGCAACGGCCGGATCCGCCTGATCTGGAGCGAGGGGATCAACCCCGGGTTGCCCATGGCGAAGGTGGTGGAAGCGGCGGCCGAAGCGCGCCGCGCCGATGCGGTCGTGATCGTGGTGGGGATCGAGGAAGGGGAGTTTCAGGATCGCGCGTCCCTGGCGCTGCCCGGCCTGCAGGAGACCCTGATCCGCGCGGTCGCCGCGACGGGCCGACCGGTGACGGTTGTCGTGGTGGGGGGGAGCGCCGTGACCATGCGCGAGTGGGTGGACAAGGTCGGCGCGATCGTGAACGTCTGGTACCCGGGAGAGACCGGCGGCACCGCCGTGGCGGAAGTGCTCTTCGGCGACGTCAACCCTGCAGGGCGCCTGCCCTTCACGGTGCCGATGACCGAGGGACAGTTGCCGCTGCCGTACCTGCACCTCCCCACCGGGCGCGGCGACGACTATGCCGATCTCACCGGTCAACCGCTCTTCCCGTTCGGCCATGGGCTGAGCTACACGACCTTCGACTATTCAGGGTTGGAGATTGCTCCACTCGGTCGGGAGCGCTTCGAAGTCCGCGCCACGATTCGGAACAGCGGCGCGCGCGCGGGGGACGAGGTGGTGCAGCTCTACCTGCGCGACGAACTCGCGTCGGTGGCGCAACCGATTGTCGCCCTGCAGGGATTCCAGCGGATCCACCTGGCACCCGGCGCAACGCGCGTCGTGCGCTTCCTGCTCGATTCGACCCACCTCGCCCTCACCGATACCCTCGGCCGGCGGATCGTGGAGCCTGGGCATTTCAGGGTGATGCTCGGCGCGTCGTCGAAAGACCTGCGACTGCGCGGCCGTTTCGAGGTGCGCTAGCCGTCACTCCGCCGGACGGCCCAGCGCCTCGCCCCACGCGCCGAGCGGGGGCCCGCCGAGCGGAGGACGAGCACTGTTCCCTTCCCAACCATAGAGCAGCTTGCACGCCTCGCCGCACACGGCGCCCTGACACGACCCCATGCCGACGCGCGTCCAGAGCTTGGCCTGACGCGCGCTCCATGCCGGGTCCACCGCACCCACGCGCACATCCTCGCAGCGGCAGAGGATCGTCTCCGGTGCCGCGAGTGCGAGGAGCTCCTCCCTCGGTGCGAACGACCGTGCCAGCGCCTCGGCAAAGCGCCGCCCCAGCTCCCTCGTCCGTCGCAAGCCGGCGTCCGCGGCCGCACCCAGATCCCCGGCTGCGGCGCGTCCCGCAATCTCACCCTCGGCGACGCCGGGCCCTTCTCCCTTCACGCCCGTGCATTCGCCCACCGCGTAGACGCCGGCGATGGTCGTCTGCTGCGTGGCGTCGACCGTGATGGCATCGCCCGTGAGGCCGCAACCGAGCAGTCGCGCCAACTCGGTGTTGGGCACCAGACCGAACGAGGCACCGAGCCAGTCGCACGGAAAGCGCCGCTCGCGCCCGTGCACCGACATCACCACCTCGCGCACCCGTTCGTCGCCCTCCGCCCGCACGATCCAGCTCCCGGTGCGAAATGGCGTGCCGATGAACGACCACCGGTACCGAGCGGCCAAGGCGACCTTGCTCACGTCGTGGCGCAACGAGGCACCGAAGGCGAGCCATGCACCGCGCGATGCCTGTTCGGCCACGAGTCGCAGTTGTGCCCCGGCCCGCACCACACTCGACGCCACCGGAAAGAGCAGCGGCCCCGAACCGGAGAGCACGACCCGCGTGCCGGTGAGCGGGAGTCCGCTCTTGTGCAGCGCCTGCAAGCCGCCCACGCCGGTCACGCCCGGGAGGGTCCACCCCGGGAAGGGGAGAAAGCGCTCGATCGCACCGGTCGCGAGGATGAGTCGCTCGGTCGGCTGCACATCGACGCGGCCACGGAAGTCCACCACGAGCGCTGTTGGCGACGAGGCATCGAGCACGCGTGCCTCGCTCGCGACGGTCACCCGTGCGGCACGGACCCGATCGAGCAATGCCTGCGCCTCGAGCGGCAGGTGCGCACTGCGGCGGTGGCGCCAGATCTGTCCGCCGAGGCGACGCCCCTGATCAATGAGCAGGACCTGGCGGCCCGCTTCGGCGGCAGCGGCCGCGGCCGCCAATCCGGCGGGTCCGCCACCCACCACCACGACATCCATCGCTCGCACGCGCGCACTCACGATGCGGTCTCCACGTGCATCCCCTCGCGCACGCCGACGAGGCAGCTGCGTACCTCGGTCGTGCCGTCCACGGTGATGCGGCATTCATGGCAGGTGCCCATGCCGCAGATCGGCGCACGGCCCGCTCCGGTGCTGTCACGGCGGAAGGTGCTGATTCCGAGTCCGAGGAGCGCGGCCGCGAGCATCGCATCGGCGGGCACGCGACGCGGAACGCCATTCACCAGAATGGTCACGTCGTCCGTCATGTGGCCGCCTCGATGTCGGGCATGGGGCGGTCGGGCCGGAACGGGGCCGGATCGACCGGTGGCGTGCGTCCGGTGATGCCGGCGACGATCAGGTCGGCGGTCCCGGGTGCCATCGTGATACCGAGGCCCTCGTGACCCGCGGCGATCCAGACACCGGGGATCGCCGGCCACGGACCGATCAGCGGCAACTTGTCGGCGGTGGCTGGGCGAAATCCCACCCACGTGCGCAGCGCGCGCGCGTGCGACACGATCGGCAGGAAACTCGTGGCGCGCGCGAGCATGGCGTGCACCAGCGATCGGTTGATGGTGGGGTCGGTGCCCACGAGTTCGCGCGACGACCCGATGAGCAGCTGTCCGTTCTGCCGCGGCTGGACGTTGAAGGCCACCGACGCGCCACCGAAGGAGTGGGCGCTGTGCAGGTAGCCGAGCTCGACAAGCTGATGATGCACGGTGCCGGGGCGGCGATCGGTGATCACCAGATGTCCCTTCCGCGGAACGATGGGCAGTCCGGGCACGAGCACGGGACTCTCGACCCCGGCAGCCACGACGATCGCCCCGGCCAGGAGCGACTCGCCATCCTCGAGCAGCACACGGCCTGGGGTCACCGCGCGCACGCGACAGCGATCACGCACCACCACGCCACGCGCGCCGGCACGGCGCACCAGTTCACGTGCGACGGTGGGGGGATAGCAGACGCCGTCGTCGGGGACCAGCAATGCACCAGCCAACCCAGGCCGAAGCGCCGGCTCCGCACGCTGCAGCTGCGCGGCCGTCAGGAGCTCCGCGCGCACACCAGCCGCGGCGTAGCCATGCACGCGATCAGCCGCGCCCGCAAGCTCGTTGTCGCTGGCAGCGATCCACAGCGTCCCGCAGCGTTCCTCCTCGGCATCGGCGGGCAGCGTCTCGGCCAGGGCGTGCCAGCGACGACGCGAGTGCGCCGTCAACGCCAGTTGGGCGGGCGAGTCGTCCATCACCACGAGGTGACCCATCGCCGCCCCGCTGCTGCCGCTGCCGGCGAAGTCACCCTCCAGCAGCGTCACCCGGAGCCCCGCCTCTGCGAGCGCAAGCGCCGTCGAGGCGCCGACCAGGCCGGCCCCGATCACGATCGCATCGGGCGACGTACCCGCGTTCACGCGAGGCCGAGTCGGAAGGGATCGTCGGCGTCGAAGCGGAGCGTGCTGCTCGCCGTCACGTACGCGCGACCCCGGATGAATGGAACCAGCTCGTCTCCGTGTCGCTCGATCCAGCCGACGAAGCGGGACCCGACGATGCTCTCCTGTCGCCACGGTGTGCCGGGCTCGAGGAGACCGTGCGCCACCAGGGCGGCCATCTTGGCCGACGTGCCGGTGCCGCAGGGCGAACGATCGTACGCGGCGCCGGGGCAGAGGACGAAATTGCGGGAATCGGCATCGGAGCGCTGTGGCGGGCCGAAGAGCTCGACATGATCGATCATCGCGCCATCGGCCCCGGTGATCCCCTGGGCCGCGAGGGCGTCGCGAATCGCCGTGGCCAGTTGGAGCAGGACGGCCCGATTGGCGAGTTCGAGCGCAGGCGATTCGAGTGCGGTCAGGAAGAACCAATTGCCACCATACGCCACGTCACCCGTGACCACGCCGAGCCCCGGCACCGTGACCGTGACGTCGCTGCGATGCAGGAACGACGGGACGTTGCGAATGGTCACCTCGCCATCCTCGGCGAGGTGGGCACTCACCGGTCCGACCGGCGTGTCGAGCTCGACGGTGCCCGGTGTGATCCGCCCGAGGAATTGCAGCGTTCGCACCACGCCGATGAGTCCGTGGCCGCACATGCCGAGGTAGTCCACGTCGTTGAAGAAGACGACGCCGGCGACGGCCTCGGGCCGAATCGCCGGGGTGAGCAGCGCACCCACGACGGCATCGTGGCCGCGCGGCTCCAGCACCACGCCCCGGCGGAGGTGGTCCTGCTGCCGTCGCATCGCATCGCGCCGCTCGGCCATGGTGGCTCCTTCCGGCATCGGCCAGCCGCCCACCACCACGCGGGTTGGCTCACCCTCGGTATGGGAGTCCACCACCTCGATGGTGGGCGGCATGCTCATGATGCGACGACCGGCTTCGAGGCGAGCGCCTGGCCGATGATCGCCATGGCCATCTCGCGCTCGGCACCCTCGATGGCACGCCGCGGGGCGCGCACCCGCTCGTGGCCAAGGCCGACTTCCTGCTGCACCAACTTGATCAGCTGGACGAACTTGGGCACCGTATCCATCCGGAGCAGCGGGAGGAACCAATCATACAGCGCGCGCGCCTCGGCCACGCGGCCGGCGGCGGCATGCTCGAAGAGCAGCACCGATTCGTCGGGGAGGGCGTTGACGAGGCCGGCCACCCAGCCGCGCGCACCGGCCATCACGCCCTCGACCACCGCGTCGTCGAGTCCGACGAAGAGCGCCAGCCGATCGCCAAGCAGCGCACGGAGTGCGGTGATGCGGCGCACGTCGCCACTGGAGTCCTTGATCGCATGCAGGTTGGCGTGCTCGCAGAGCTGGCGCACATGCTCGGGTACGAAGTCGGTGCCGTAGGCGATCGGATTGTTGTAGAGCATGCAGGAGAGTGGCGTCGCCGTGATGATCGCCGACACGTGCGCCCGCATCTCGGGCCAGTCGCCGATGTAGACATAGGGCGGCAACACCATCAGGCCGTGGCACCCGGCACCGGCGGCGGCGCGGGCCAGCGAGACCGCCTCGCCCGTGCTGAGGGCGGAGATGCCGGCCACCACGGGAATCCGATCCCCGACCGACGCGACCAGCGTGCGGAGCACCTCGACCTTCTCGTCGAAGGTGAGGGTTGCTCCCTCGCCAAGCGAGCCGAGCGCCACGACGCCCTTGCAACCGGAGGCGAGGAAGCGCCGCGCGTGCGCCGCCAGGAAGCCGTGATCGACGGTGCCGTCGGCAAGGAACGGCGTGGTGATCGCGGGGAAGACACCGTGCCACTGTGCTGCAGTCATGGACGACATGTAGGATCCTCTCAGGCGTGAATCTGAATGGTGCGCGTGTCGGTGTAGAAGTCGCGGGCCGCGCGTCCCTGCTCGCGGCTGCCGGACGACGAGCCCTTGAGCCCGCCAAACGGGGCGTGCGGATCGACGCCCGTGGTGTCACCGTTGACTCGGACCAGGCCGACCTCGATGCGACGCAGGTACTGCATGGCGCTGCCGAGGTCGCGGGTGAAGAGCGAGGCCGAGAGGCCGAAGGGCGTGGCGTTCGCGATGGCAATCGCCTCGTCGAGGTCCTCGGCCACCAGGAGTCCGAGCACCGGGCCAAAGAGCTCGCGCAGGGCAAGCGGATGCTGCGGGCTGTCGAAGCGCAGCACCTGCGGGGCGAGCCAGTTGCCCGTCGCAAAGCGCGGATCGCCCGGCAGCGCGCCGCCGGCAAGGATCTCCGCCGGGTGTGCCGCGAGGGCATCGCGAACGCGGTCGCGCGCGGCGGCGGTGATCATCGGACCGATGGCGCAGGCCGGATCGTCGGCGGGGCCGAGGGGGAGCGCCGCCATGGCCGTGCGCAGGCGATCGAGGAACGGCTCCAGCACGCGTCGCTCCACCACCACGCGCGAGGTGGCCGTGCACTTCTGCCCGGCATAGCGCATGGCACCGGCGGCCGTCAGCAGTGCGGCTCGATCGAGGTCACCATCGGCGGCGACGATCACCACATTCTTGCCGCCCATCTCGGTCTGTGCCCGGACGTTGCGCTCCGCGCCGATGGCCGCCACACGCGCGCCGACGGCCTGCGAGCCGGTGAACGAGATGCCACGCACGCCCTCGTGCCGCAAGAGCGCCTCGCCGGTTGCGCCGTCGCCGGGGAGCACGTTGAAGACGCCGGCCGGCAGCCCCGCCGCCGCGGCACACTCGGCGAGCGCGTGCGCCATGCCCGCGGCGTGTTCCGAGGGCTTCAGCAAGACGGTGTTGCCGAAGGCGACGGCCGGCGCCGCCTTCCAGAGTGGAATGGCGAGCGGGAAGTTCCACGGCGTGACGAGTGCCACGGGGCCAAGCGGATCGCGCATGGTGAATTGCAGGGCGTCGGGCGCTTGCGACGGGATCACTTCCCCGCTCTCGCGCACGGCCTCGCCGGCGTAGTAGCGACAGATGACGACCGCTCGACCCACCTCGCCGCGCGCCTCGCCAATCGGCTTGCCGACCTCGCGGGTGATGGCCTGCGCCAGGACCTCGCTGCGCGCCGCGATCGCCTCGCCCCATTTGTAGAGCGCATCAGCCCGCGCCGGGCCGGTGGTGGCACGCCAGCCCGGAGCCGCAGCACTCGCCGCCGCCACGGCCTCGCTCACTTCGGCGGCGGTGGCGGGCGCGAAGCGGGTTACCACGTCAGCGACATCCGAGGGATTCCGGTGTTCGAACAGGGCACTGCCGGTCGGAGCGTGAAACTGGCCGGCGACGTAACGCGGGATCAGGTCGGACATCAGGCGGACTCCGAGAGGCGGTGACGGGAGAGCGCATCAGTGAGCGCTGCGCCGGCAGTGAGGATGTGCTCGCGCACCAGACGCGCCGTGCGCGCCGCGTCGCGGGCGCGCGCTGCGGCGAGGATGGCCCGGTGCTCACGGATGGCGCGCGACGTGCCGCGCGTCAGCACGAGCTGCAGCCGCAGGTAACGGTCGCACTGGGCGTGGAGGCGCCCGAGGGTCTCGAGCGTCCGCGGACGGTTGGCGGGAAGATAGAGCGCAAAATGGAAGCGACGGTTCGCCTCACCCCAGCTGGCGCTGTCGCCCTCGGCCACGACCCGTTCGAAGGCAAGGGCATGGCTCCGCAACAGGGCATCGTCGGCGGCCGTCAACCGGGGCACCGCACGGCGAGCGAGGTCGGCCTCGAGCAGCGCCCGCAATTCGAAGAGCTCGGCGACCTCCTCGATCGGCAGTGGCGCCACCACCGCCCCGCGATGCGGGAGGAGTGTCACCAACCCCTCGGCCTCCAGCCGCAACAATCCCTCGCGCAGCGGTATCCGGCTCACGCCAAGCTCGGCGGCCAGCGCTTCCTGACGGAGCGGCGTGCCGGCCGGGTAGAGCCCGTCGAGAATCCGCTGACGCAGGGCGTCGGCGGTCGCGTCGGTCAGGGTGCGTCGGGGGAGGGTCACGATTGTATACAATATCCCGAAGATCAGCGGACGGCAAGTTCCGGGTTTGAGAAGCGAGAAGCGAGAAGCGAGAAGCGCGATGTCGGGCGGCGATCCCCCCGTGACACCACGCTTCTCGCCTCTCGCTTCTCGCTTCTCGCTTCTCGCCTCAGGGCACCCGCGTATACACCAGCTTCTGTTCCATCTTCTTGCCGACGTTCACGGTGAGCTTGACCTCGAGCTCGTTCTCGCCGAGCGGCTTGAACTCGCGCCGCACGCCACCGGCACCGGGAATGCTCTTCTCAAGGAAGAGCGTCTTGCCGTGCCACTCGCCGAGGAACTCCACCACCCCGCCTTCCATCTGGGCCACCTGGTGCTTCTTGCCGTCGAGCTTCCAGTTGGTCTCGTAGCCGGCCACGTCGGTGGTGATGGCGGTCGCCTCGGTCACCTTCAGCACGAGCGTCCGCGGCACGCGGACTTCGGTCGTCAGCACCCGGAGGTTGCCGTCCCCCATCTGCCGGGGGCCGAGCCCGCGGCCGCCACCACCGCCGCCACCGCCGCCACCCCGTCGCCCCCCTGCGGCGGGAGCAGCCGCTGCCGTGGCCGTATCCGGCCGCGGCGCGGCCGCCGGGCGCTGGCCCTGGCCGAACAAGGCGGCCATTCCCGCCGGCGGCAACTCGCTGCGGACGGTATCGATCTGCCACGAGCCGGCAATGGCGCGGACCATGGCTTCGGTGGGCTTCTCCTGCGCGCCGAGCGGCGTCACCACGGCAATCAGCGCGAGCGAAAGCAGGATCGAGCGAGAGCGAGACACGGGGAATCTCCGGTGGAGCTGGTGGTGGGGGGCAAGGCAACCCGATGGTGCCCAACAGGAGAATACGCCCTTCGGCGTCCCGTCGTTGACGGCCACCTCCTGCGTTGGCCGCGAGCCGCCAGATCGGCTATCGTTCGACGTGCCGCTGACTTCCCTCCCGACGATTTCCCATGCCGTGCGACGGCTCGTCTCGGTCGCGCTCCCGCTGCTGCTGGTGGGGCTGGCGCCGCGTGACGTCGCGGCCCAGGAACGTCCAATCACCTGGACCTTGGTGCCGCCGCTCCAGATGGTGCAAGGGACCATTCACCGGATCGTGCTGCGCGCAGCCATTCCGCAGGGGTGGCATCTCTATTCCACGAGCCAGGGTCCGGGTGGGCCTGTCCCGACCTCGATCACCACGGCGCCGAACGGCGCCTTCGGGATCGCGGGGATCATTCGCGCCCCGGATCCCGAGGTGGCCGAGGACCCGAACTTCGGCATCCTCACCGAGACCTACATCGACTCGGCCTCCTTCCGCGTCCCGGTGACGGCGCTGAAGCCGGGTCGGCAGACCCTCTCGCTCACCGTCGCCTTCCAGACCTGCACCGATCGCTACTGCCTGCCGCCGACCACCGAGGTCCTCGAGGCGATGGTCACGGTGACACCGGCCGCGGCGGACGCCGAGATGGCCGCGGTGGTCGCCCCGGCGCCACCGCCCGTCACGCCTCCGCCGCCGCCCGCCATCGGCGCGACCACGGCCCTGCCGGCGGCGTCGAGTGCCGCGGCCAAGGGCGCCACCACCACGCAGTCGTTGCCGCTCTTTCTCTGGCTCGCTGCCGTGATGGGTGCCCTCTCGCTGCTGACGCCCTGCGTCTTCCCGATGATCCCGATCACCGTGTCGTACTTCACGCGCACCGGGGAGCGATCGCGCGGGAGTGCCGCCGGCAACGCACTGATCTATGCGCTCGGGATCATGGCGACCTTCACGATCCTCGGCATGGCGATCGCCATTCTGGTTGGTGCGGGCGGCATCAATCGCTTCGCGGCCAATCCCTGGGTCAACCTGCTCGTCACGGCACTCTTCCTGGCGTTCGCGTTGAACCTGTTCGGCGTGTGGCAGGTGTCGCTCCCCAGTGGCCTGCTCACGCGATTGCATGCGGCCTCCACGGGATCGCGCGGCGGCGAGACCGCCGGCATCCTCGCGATGGGGCTGACGTTCACGCTCACCTCGTTCACCTGCACCGCCCCGTTCGTGGGCACCCTGCTGGTGATGGCCGCCCAGGGGAGTTGGCAATGGCCGCTCCTCGGGTTGCTGGTCTTCTCCGGCGTCTTCGCGCTGCCGTTCTTCCTGCTGGCGCTGATGCCGCATGCCGTGTCGAAGCTGCCGCGCTCCGGCAGCTGGCTGCAGAGCGTGAAGGTGATGATGGGGTTCGTCGAGGTCGCCACGGCGATGAAGTTCCTGGCCAATGCCGACATGGTGCTGCAGTGGGGGATCTTCACGCGCGATGTCGTGCTCGGCGTCTGGGTCGTGGTCGCCATGGCCGCCGCCGCGTGGCTCGTGGGAGCCTTCACGCGTGCCCGGCCTCGGCCGCGCGTCCCGCTGCTGCAGTGGGGCGTGGCGGCGGGCTGCCTGCTCATCGCCGCGCATCTGGGCCGCGGACTCGGCGGCGCGCGCCTCGGCGAGCTGGAATCCTTCCTTCCGCCACCTGAGGGCGCCATCCTCGCCGGCACGGCGACGGTCGACGGTGAGCTCTCCTGGCTGGTCAACGACTACCCCGGGGCACTGCAGCAGGCGCGCGCCGAGGGGAAGGGCGTGCTGGTGGACTTCACCGGCTACACCTGCACCAACTGTCGCTGGATGGAAGCGAACATGTTTCCGCGCCCGGAGATCACGCGGGAGATGGAGCGCTATGTTCGCGTGCGACTCTACACCGACGGGCAGGGCGAGCTGTTCCGACGCCAGCAGCAACTCGAACTCGACCTCTTTGGCACGGTCGCCCTCCCGTACTACGCCATCATCGACTCCCTCGGCACGCCGCAGGCGGAATTTCTCGGCATGACGCGCAGCACCGATGAGTTCCTCGCCTTCCTGCGCAAGGACGCACCCGTCGCGCTGCGGTAGCGCGAGCCCCACCTCCGGAGGGTTCCGATGATCGTTCGCCCGTTGTGCATTCTCACCGTGCTGGCAGCGTGCGCGACCTCGCTCCCGGCGCAGGAGCAGGTCATCCGCGTCCCGCTCGCGTATCGGGCACCGGTGGACGGCGAACCGAAGCCGAACTTTTCGCCGAAGGGGATGCAGGTCCAACTCGCGCCGGTCGCGGCACGTCTCGCCCTCCCGGCCGGAGCCGTGCGCCCGGCCAAGCAGGGCATCCTCCAGCTCGGCCCCGACTCGAGTGCATGGATCCCGGTGCTCGCCACGGCCAGCACCGCGCATCGTCAGGACCTGGTGCAGTTCTGGTTTGACCGCAACCGGAACGGGCGCTTCACCGATGATGGTGATGCCGTGACCGGCACCCCGACGCTCAACGCCAAGACCGGCGTCTGGTGGACCTCGATCAACACCATCGAGCTCCCGGTGCAGTATGGCGGCGGCGTGGTCGAGCCCTTTCTCGTGAACGTGTGGCTGACCCGCGAAGACTCCACCCCCGCCCCGTCGTTGCTTCGCTTCTCGCGCGGGTCATGGCGCGCCGGGAGCGTGACGGTCAACGGCGTCCCCGCACTGGTCGCGGCGATGGACGCCGACAACAACGCCGTCTTCGACGCCGCCGACACGTGGGGTGTGCTCGCCGCCTCACTCCCGAAGGCGGCGCAGGCGGTCCTCACCACCACGGAAACACGCCCCACCAATCGGTTGATGTTCCTGCCCACCGCCGACAAGGAGCTGGTGCTCGAGTTTCGCGGCTTCTCGCCCGATGGCCGGTACGTGGACTTTGCCGTGGTGGACTTCCCAGTCACCAGTGCCGCCGACCGCGCCCCCGACGACCAGCTGCGCACCGAGCGCACGCGCCCGCGGACCACCACCCCGGTGGTGTGGGGTCACGGCACGCGCGATTTCGAGCGTGCGCTCGCCACGGCCAAGGCCACCGGCAAGAAGATCTTTCTCGATTTCGAGGCGGTATGGTGTGGTCCCTGCCACACGATGGACGAGTGGATCTGGACCGACGCCGAGGTGGCGGCCAAGCTCAACGCCGAGTACATCGGCGTGAAGATCGACGTGGACCTCGAGAAGGGGATGGTGGCGCGCTTCGGCACCAAGGGCTACCCGACGATGATCATCCTCGGGCCCGACGGCATCGAGCTGCGGCGCGTGGTCGAGTATCAGTCGTCGGTGAAGATGCTGGAGTTCCTCGGCCCGAAGCCCTAGCGCGCGTCACGGACACGTCGCCCGCACGAGTTCGATGAAGTCGGTGCCGCCACCACTCGGCACGGCCGCCGACTCTGGCACTTCAACCAAGCCGCGTAGCGCCCCGGCCAGGTGGGTGAACGAGAGGTGCGCATTGCGCACGCCATCCGGGCCGGGGATCGAGGCAATCACCATGTCCGCACGGCTGAAGATCCACGTGCCTCGCGCCGACGCCTGCTGACTGCCGGACTCTGCGGGCACGACGAGCGGACGCCGCCCCTCGGCATCAACGGGGCCGGCCTCCAGGACGAGTCGAGCAGGGAGTCCGGCACCCAGCTCGCCCGTGCCGTAACGCCGCCGCTGCCGAGCGTCCCAGCACCCGGCGAGCTGCGCCGCGGTGGCACGCGGATCGAAACGCGGCACTTTGGGCGGAAGCGGAACGCCGAAATCAGCCAGCACCTCGATCGCCGGCTGCGTCAGTCGCTGGTAGCCCAGTCGCGTCCGATCGCGGTACGGACCGTCGAGTGACTGCCAGAGGACGTCGCCGTCCTCCATCACATGGAGGCGGGAGTACTGCGAGGCGCCGTCCCACCGAAGTGGTGCGTTCGGCCGCCCCGTGCTGTCCATCATACCCCACAGTCCCCAATACTCCGCCACCTCATAGACCACGGTGCCGGGCGTGGTCGGTTGGGGCAGCAGGTCGTCCTGCCGGCTGACCAACGTGGCCACGGGCACGTAGGTGATGATGCCAAGCCCACGAGCTGGGTGCGTCGGCTTGTTGTGGATCAGCACCGGCTCCTTGAGGGTGCCGCCGCGAATCAGGATGTATGTGGGAAAGGCACGCAGTTCATCCGGCGATGGCGTGGGGCCGCCGGCAAGCAGTAGTCCGGCAGCGAGCAGCGTGGGGAGCATGGTGCCCTCTCGGGGGAGGAAGTCGAGGCGCGATCCATGGAACATCGTGAAGGTCGCGTCGAATCCGGCTTCCGGCAAGCCGGTGAGTCACTCCATGCCGCCCACCGCCTCGATGAGCCGCATCGCCGGTTCGCTCACGAAGACCTTCTCCTCGAATCGGCGCCCCCAGGAGAGGGCCGTGACTTCGCGATACTCGCGGAGCGGGTGATCGCCGTAGCCGGGGTGCAACTGCTTGCGGAGTGACGCACGCACGTTGGGATCGGCGCCATGCGCGAGGAGCAGTTCGGTGAACGGTGCCACCTGCGGCTGGCCCCAGTAGTTCATCCAGAATGCGGGTTGCGACACGACGGTGCCGAAGAGCGCCGTGTGCCCTCCGAAGCCGTCGGCATCCACGTCGGCGGTGAGGTTCACGTCCATGCCGCGCGCGATCAGCCACTCGGCGATCTCGAACTCGTCGTAATCGGCGCAGAGGTGCAGCAGCGTGGTCCCGGCGAGCGGAGTCCCCTGCGTGGCCTGGACCTCGTCGTGACAGCCGAGCTCGGGCGGATAGATCTCGTCGTGCCGGAAGCGCCGGGACAGGAGCGAGGGATCGCGGGCGAGGTGGGCCTCAAGCAGGTCGATCCGCCCCCGATGCAGCGCCATCACCGGCGTGTCGGGCAGTTCCAGTCCGTGCTCCACGTAGAGCTCCAGGATCCGATGCTTCGCCTCCGGCTTGCGGCTGTCGGTCTCGAGCACCACGTCCACGGGCGCGAGGCGCGCACCATCGGCGCCGCGCACCGGTGCACCGAGTTCGAGGAGGAGCTGCGTGCCGCCAACGCTCAGCGTGTAGGCCGGACCGCCGAGCGCGCCCTCCGGCGGGGGCGGCGAGCCAAGCAGCCGGTGGAGCATGCGCGCCGTGGCGACTTGCCCCTGCAAGGCGGCTCGATCGAGTGCCGTCGCGAGATCTCGCGCGCCCATCGCATGGAGGAGCTCGATGATCCGATCGCGACCGAGGTTGGCCGCATAGGTCATGGGCGGACCCCAATTGCTGTCGGTCCGCAGCAAGGTCGGCTCGTGGAGGGCGGTGGGGCACTCGACGATCAGCTGCCGCACCTGCTCCACGTCGTCGCGCCAGATCGCATCCGCGAGGGCGCACGCGTGCACCAGCCGCGCCCAGTCCGGTGCCTGGTACGCACGCGCGATGACGAGGCGAGCGTCTTCGCGGGTGGCGCTGGGCGATGCGGCGGGAATCGGGTGATGCTCGCGCCATTCCACCAGGGCACCTGCGTCGCCGGCCAGCACGCCGTGCACGAGTGCATCGACTTCGCCGGTGATCGCGGCGAGATCGGGGCGGACGGGGAGGCGGCGGTGCGGCATGGCGTACACTCCGTCGGTTGACTCAGGGCACTCCGTACTCCCAGCCCCACGGCATCTGCGTCGGGCCGAGGATGAATTCCACGAGTTCCGGATAGATCCGTTCGGCGCGCACGTCATTGCCGAGCAGCACCACGCAGCGGCGGCCCGATTCGAGGCAGAGCACCATGTTGCCGGTCCAGTCGTTGTGGCCACCCTTGAACCATGCCGGCCCGGAGCGATCGCGAAAGGTCACGACACCGAGGCCGGCGGAGAGCCCCACGGTGCTGTCCCAGCTCCCGCGTGCCGCGAACAGGGTGGGAAACTGCTGGCGCGAGGTGATGGCGAGCTGCGGTCGCACGAATTCTGCGCGGGACGTCGGCGACAGCGCCTCGCCACGCACGACCGCGGCCCAGAAACGGGCCTGATCGGCGATGCCGGTGTCCATCGAGCCCGCCGCACTCACCCGACTCCGCTCGTCGTGCGGTTCCATCGATCCGTCGAGGGCGTGGCCATCGGCGAGGTTGTCGGCGAAGTCGGGGCGCCACTGCATCGCGGTGCGCGGCATGTCGAATCGATCAAAGAGGCGTTCCTGCATGGCACGCCCCACGTCGAGGCCAAGCCCCTCCTCCAGGACCAGCTGCAAGATGTAGAAGCCCTCGCCCGAGTAGGCGTAGCGACTGCCGGGGGCAAAGTGGAAGCGGAGCCTCTGGTCGGGCTCGAGCCAGCGGAAGTTGGCGAAGCCGCTGGCGTGGTTGAGGAGGATGCGCGGCGTGAGCGCGCGCCACCGCTCGTCCCCGGCAAGATCGCGGAAGTCCTCGTACTCCGGGAGGGGCTTCGGCAGGAGCGTGGCGATCGAGGCATCGAGATCGAGGGTGCCCTCATCCACCAGTTGCAGCGCGAGGTAACCCACGGCGGCCTTGGTGAGCGAGGCCCCGTACATGATGGTCGCCGTGTCGAGCGGGAGCTTCCGGGCCGCGTTGCGCCAGCCGTGGGCGGCCACGTGGACGATCTGTCCATCCTCGATGACGGCCAGCGCCATGCCCTGCACCGAGTCGCGGGCCATCAACGCCATCGCGGCCGAATCGATTGCCGACGGGTCGGGTATCGCGCGCGCACGCGCGGGCTCGCCCTCGCCACACGCGACCACGGCGAGCAACAAGGGGAGATGACACGAGCGGAGACGGTGGGCATGTCGCATGATGCACTCCAAATCGGGCGGCGTTGCAGGCTGCGCACCAACGCCATCAAAGCGTGGTGGGGACGCCACACAATCTATCACTGCGTTCGACGTGGTCCTCTCGGACTAGGCCACACGGACTCGTCCGAAATCCCATCCAACGACCGATTGTTGCTGGCAACACTGCGACCGACATTGCTCACTCGAGAACGACCATGCATGTCGCCTAGGCCCAACAGTCCGCACCGGACTCTGTGACTCCAGCGACCCCCTGAGCGTCCTCAGACATGCAACACGGACCGACTCAATCTCACCATCGCAGGAGTCCCACATGAACACTCGCTTTACCTGGCTCGGCGCCGCGGCACTGGTCGCCATCGCCGTGTCCCCGATTCGCGCGCCGGCACAGACGCAGTGCGGCAGCGCGGGCTATACCTATTCGCTGGGCCTCGGTGGTGCGCTGACGGGTTGCTTCACGGGCGCCCTGACGCAGCTCGGTGAGGACGCCGGCTTTGTCAGCGACCAGTTCTACTGGGCCGGCAACTTCACCGGCGTCTCCGGCGTCACCAATGCGCCGACCACCGCTGGCACCTTCATGTTCAACGACGACTGCGGCAGCAATGGCAACGGCACCTTCTCGTTCTGCACGGGCGCCTTCACCAAGGCCACCGCGACCGTCGTCAACAACTCGGGCGAGATGGTGCTCGGGCTGCGGGTGCCGGACAACAGCAACGGCGCCGGGTTGAACTGGGTCTATTCCGGCTCGTCGGTGCGCAACAGCACCCCGTTGCCGCTCGGCTTCCAGGCCGTGCTGCTGCAGCTCACGCTGGGCGGCGTGGATCAGCCGGGGCAGTTCCTCTTCGGCTGGGAAGACATGAACACCGGCTGCGTCGCGCGCGCGGGGCTCAACAACAATCGCTATCGCAGCGAGGACCTCGGCGACGGCGCGATCCTGAACTCGCGGCTCGATGACTGCACCACCATCCTCCCGGGTGGCAATGCCGACCACGACTTCAATGACTCGTGGATGCAGTTCTCGATCGAGGGCGTCGGCACGCCGGATTCCGACGTCGTGCCGGAGCCGGTCACGATGACGCTGATGGCGATCGGCCTGGTCGGCATGGGCGGCGCTTCGGCCGCACGCCGTCGAAAGCAGCAGTAACTGCAGGACGCGCCGCCTCAACTTGGCGCACACGATCGCGTCCCGGGGCTTGCTCCGGGGCGCGACGTGCGTCGGGGATGGGGTGCGACACCGGCAACCCCAGCGCATAGGTCGTACTGTCGGCGGAGCCGCTGCGCTGGGCGTCACGATACACGGCGATTGCGCCCTGAGCGGCGTGAGCTGACACCGACGATCCTGCACTGGCAGCCGATCATCAGTTGCGGCAACCCCTTCCCCTACCGGGTCCGCCTCGAGCGACCGCATGCCATGACGAAACTGCCGGAGTTCGCCGGCGGCGGATCGTGGCCGCCTTCCTCGCCCTCAGCGAGGGTGGCACGGCCATCACCGGGACCGCGAAGACGCTGACGGCATTTCCCAGTAGCGCACTAGAACTACGACGCGGGGTTCGCCGGGACGACGTGAAGGCCCTGCTCGACGCCAACCCGAGCGAACCCTGGGCCTGCGAGCGCATCGCCGACGAAAACCTCGAAGCCTAGGCGTTGGTGCGGATCGCTCCTCGCTGGTGCGCCTAGTGACCGCGCGCGCGTGGTGCCAGGACGGACTCCTGCTCCTGGGCCGCGTCCTGCTCTGCCTGGGGATGGGCTGGGTGATCGGCGGGACCCTCGAGGCGTGCCGCGGGGAACGACAGAATCACGAGCTCGTCGCGAGTCTCGACTCCATCCTCCTAGCCCGCGAGGGCAAGGTGGCCCGGTTCATCGCGGATGTTGAGACACGTGAAACACTGCGCATCGCCGCGCTCGCCTCCCGCGACTCGGCGGTCCGGGTGGCCGATCGCCTGGCCGCCGCCGGGGCCAGCCTCCGGGCCCGCGACGAGGTCCTCCGGGAGCAGCTCGCCGCGGCCGTCGACCGGGGGGGCTCTCCGGCCGGATACGCAGTCCTGCTGCCGGTCGTGACCGCGAGGGCTGACACTGCCGAGCAGTGGGCGCGGTCACTTCGGTGGGCGCTGCTCGAGGCCAACGATGCGTTCCTCGGCGAGCTGGAGGTCAATGCTATCCTGCAGCAGCGGATCGCAGTGGACTCGCGGCCCTGCATCAGAGCCGGGTGACGATCGCCAAGCTGATCACCCCGGCGCCGGTCAGCTCACCACGGCCACTCCTCGGATTCCCCCCCCGCCCCACCTGCGTCGCCGGCGCCGGCGTTGTTGCTGGTATCCGCACCGGGAGCGGGGCCGGCGTCCTGTGCGGGTTCCCGCTCCGGTGAGTCGGACGGCGCACCAGTGGAGCACGCAGCCCGCTTGGACAGAGACGAGGCGCCACTCTGTCAGTGACGCCTCGTCTAGGTTTGCTCCGGCGTGCCTCAGCCCTGGCGGAAGCCTACACTCCTGAGTTGGTGCAGTCACCAGTCACGGATGTGAAATCCGACTCTACTTGGTGCACGTGCGCCATCAGTTCGTAGACCTGGATCAGGAGGAGCACCTTCGCCTGCGAGATACCGGCCAGGTCTTGGCTGATCTCGGTCAACAGATGGACCTCAGTCGTCCCAAAAACTGCACAGATCTTCCCGAGAGCGAGCTGTCCGACTCCAACTCCGCGTTCCAGTTGGGAGATCGCACTTACCGAAACACCTGCCGCATGACTCAGTTCGACCTGCGACAGGTTGAGGCGGAGTCGCTCCTTCCGGGCCGCCAGCCCCAGATGGAACTTCGCCTGTGGATCAAGCTCGAACTTCCGCATTGTATCTCCTTGGTTTCCCATTGCCCCCTCCAGAAATCCAGGGGTGTTCCGGCGGGCAGCCTCTTCGACGAGACCACCCCCGGCACATTGCGTCCCTCTCTTACCGTCCGAGCAGGTCGTCGATCCACCGGCGGATTTCGGCACCCAGTACGCCGGTCAGAACCGATCGTTGGAGGCCCTTGCTGTGCTGCGACTCGAGTCGCCGCTCAATATTCGCCAGCCTCGCCGACGCGTCTCTCAGTTCACCAGCCAGCCTGCCCGCGACTGTCGTGAGATCAGTGATCGCCCTTAGGGCCTCCCTGATTTGAGCCTCCCGGATGGGCTGCCCGGTGAGTGCGACCGGGTCATTCCCCTCTTCCGCCATCCCAGAAGGTCCGTCACCTCCACCTTCCCCTCGCTTGCGCATGGAGTTCCTCCGGTTTCCATGCTGGGCACCGTAATCGTCCAGGGAGGACGTGTCAGTGCGCCCAGTTCCGAATCCCGGACTGCCATCGTCCGGCGCCACCCGCGATCTGCGTCCTCAGACCATAGTAAGGGTGGCACTCTCCCCCCTCGCACGCTCTCCCCGGGTCGCTTCCCGGCTTCCTCCTGGTGGCATGATACTAGTGAGGGGTATCACTAGTTATTGCAATGTATGAATCACTAACTAGTAAGTCAACCTGCAAGTTTTGACGCCGACCTGTGCGCTCGTCGCCGTGAGCGCGTGAAACCTTGCTCACGCCGTTACCCGTACCTACCTTTACGTCACGCCATACGACACTCAATCGGTCAATTTGTTACTAATCTGTTGCGAGTATTGTCTTTATACGCGACATTCGCATCGCCAGACCAAGGAACATACCTGATGCGTAGCCAACATCCCTGGAGCGCGGACTACCCCTTCCTCTCCTTCGACTTCAACGCGCGGAAGATTCCCCCGCGCTCGTGGGCGTTGCTAGGAGAGTGCTCCTCGAAGATCGAGCACGTGATGGGTACGCCACTCCAACGAGATGTGGCGGATGAGCTGAATAAGATTTTTCTGGCTCGGGGCGCCCACGGCACAACAGCGATCGAAGGGAACACGCTCTCCGAGGCCCAGGTCAAGCGGCGCGTGGACGGTGATCTCCATCTTCCGCCAACACAGGAGTATCTGGGTAAGGAAGTCGACAACGTGCTCGCCGCCTACGACTTCCTCTTGCGCCAGCTGGACCAAGGAGTCCCGATCCACCTGCGGCCAGAGGACCTGAAGCAGATGAATCGACTCGTTCTCGACGGGCTGGGGGTCGAGGAGGGAGTGGTGCCCGGCGAGTACCGAGAAGGGCGGGTCGGAGTCAGCGACTACCTGTCGCCCGAGCGGAAGCACTTGGAAGAAATGGTCAGCCTCGGATGCGCGTGGCTCAACCACGACACCTGGGGTAAGGAGTACGGGGGGCCGTTCGTCATCCCAATTCTCCGGGCGATCCTTTCGCATCTTTACATTGCGTGGATGCACCCGTTCGGCGACGGCAACGGCCGGACTGCACGGCTGGTGGAGTTCGACCTTCTCATCCGCGCTGGAGTCCCGATCGCCTGCGCGCACCTGCTCAGCGACCACTACAACAAGACTCGCACGATGTACTATCGCGCACTGTCAGCCGCGCGCGAAGATCCCGCAGCGTTCGTCTGCTATGCCATCGAGGGCCTTCGCGACATGCTCCGGGAGCAGATCGACGTAATCAGGACGCAGCAGATCGGCGTAACGTGGACCAATTACATCTACTCTGCCTTTCGGACGCGTGAGGAATCGGTCACGGCGAAGCGCCGTCGCGATCTCGCGCTCGCGCTCGGCGCCATTGACGGAGCGGTGTCGATGGACAAGCTGACCACCCTCACGCCGAAGCTCGCGCAGGCATATCACCAGCGGACATACCGAACCCTACAGCGTGACGTCATGGCGCTCGTCGAACAGCACCTGCTTGTCCCAAGTGCTAAGGGGGTGCGAGCAAACCTTGGGCTCGTCAGGGCGTTCATGCCTGCCAAGGGGGCAGCACTCCAACCGGAAGAGAGCGAGCGGCGCGGGCCGGGGCGCTAATCGACTCAGCCCGACCCCGGAACTTCGCGGGACCGGGCCGGGCTGAGTCTCACTCGAACAATTCACCAGAGAGGAACGCGTGATGCATTCGCCTTAGGGACCCGAGCAATTTTGCTGGGCTCATTATCCTAGGCTCAGTGACGACGAACTGCAACCTTGCGCGCCGCCGCGACTGCGGCGGCAAGACGCCGGGTTGAGACTGCCGCATGGGCGGCCGCTGGAGATCGCCATGAGCAACACTTCGAAGACGACCAAGAGGGGGCGGGACGCCGACACCGGCCAATTTGTGCCGGTGAAGAAGGCACAGGCGGACCCCAAGCACCACATCGTCGAGCGAGTCCCGAAGCCGGGGTTCGGCGACACGAAAAGGAAGTGAACCGGGCGGCCCGGGAGCAAACGCTCCCGGGCCGTTCGCCCCCTCTCCCGGCGCCCTCTCGGCCTGCCGCCCCGGTGTGAGGCGGGTGCATGCCCGGCGACAGAAACGGCCCCCAATTTGGGGGCCGGTCCGTCAAGAAAGGGAGGATGGTGCCGCGCGAAAGGCCGCGTAGACGCTCATACCTGATCCATTGCTTCCTCGTCGCTAAGAGTTGAGCTCTCCGTAACGCTAGGGGCCAGTCCTAGAAACCGCAAGTTGCTAGCCATCAGTCATCCAGATTTAGGTCCCGGACGTCCTGGGCGTCGTCATCGGGGTCCTCCATCTCCGGGAACATCGTTTCGCGACGCTTCATTACCTGCTCGATCTCTTCCTCGGAAAGCTTCTTTTTCCACCGACGGTAGAGTCCAACAGTATTGGGGTAACGACCTGATGCGGGGTCCGCCCGCGCGGCGACTAAGTACGGGTAATACTGTAAGACGAAGGCGGTGAAGACTGCGGCACACGGCCGGAACCCGGTCTCGTGATCTGCCAGCCCGTGCATGAAGTACGCCGACCACGTCTCAAGCTTGTTCAAGAACGCGCTCGACTCGACCCGCGCCTCAAAGGTCATTGCACTGACCCACTTTACTGAGTCGACCTGGTAGGTCGCGTCAGTCGCCTGATGAACAAGCGGAAGCTTCTTCTTTAATGGGAGAGGGTTGATCTGCTGCGCAGCCCACATCGCCCGCACCGTCTGGTTCAGCGGGATCAAGACCTCGGCGAGCTCTCGGCACCGGTCGATCGCACACGATCTGCACTCGCGCTCGTTGCGAAGTGTGATGTCTCGGCGCGTCAACCAGAGCGATTGCAGGCCGAGGCAAGCAGCGATGCCGACGATGATCGCGGAGAAGGCGGCGACCATCGACCAGTAGCCCTCTGCCCGTTCAGGTCGCCACGTATCAGCAGGCGCTACGACTATGTCCAGGTACCAAAGGACCAGCCACACCACAATGCCCGCCACGGGGAGCAGTCCGGCCCAGCCGACCTTTCGGCTTACGCGCGTCCACCACTTCTTGGAGGCGTGCTTGAGCTTGTCCCACTTACCGGTAGGTCTTGGCGCCATCGTCTGCAGTCCCTCCGTGATACATGTCTGTGTCACTGTTCAGGCCGGAATCGTCTGAGGTCGGCCCGAGACACCACGACCCTACCCCGCCACCAGCTCTACCCACGACGCGCGGCAAACCGGCAGCGGACGAAACGCCCCGGAGGAATCCCCCGGGGACGCTCCGGTGTCGTGCTACGGCCGACCGGCCACAACTACCACAGAGTTCGAGCTAGGCAACCTTTGCGCTGCCCCGCGAAATCGCTGATGCGAGCGCTGGGCTGAGTCGGTAGGCTGCGGCGATGGCTCCTTGGCAATCGAGCACCAACGCATACCCGTCCTTGCTGACCTTGAACGACTTCGAGTTCGAGGCGAGGATGATGCTCACGGCCCTCGGATCCGACTTCTCAATCGCCTCCTTGAGCTTCGCAGGAGCGCTCGCGTCCCCCACCGGGCAGTTGTCGTGGTGCGCGGAGCAGTGGCCGAGCACAGTGCCGGTGTGACAGGGCTTGGCCGAGGTGCAATTGGTGCACCCATCCTGACCGAAGGGGCTATTGTAGGCGCACACCGTGCCGGTGTTCCAATGGCGATACGAATCGAAGGAGAAGCGGCACTCCTCGCACTGCATCGGCTCTTCCGCCTGAGTCTGTTGCGGGGCCTTTCCCCCAGGACCGCCAACGAACGCGAACGTGGAAAGCAAAACCAGGAGACTCGCTGATCCGATCATACAACCCCCTTGAGGAGAAAGTGAAACAACCTACTGCCGAACTACCGACACCGATCCGACCACGAGCTCATCACCATTTTCGGTGATGCGAAGCCCCACCAATCGCCCATCATGAAGAAAGCGCAACCAGTACACATCCTGCGGCGTGAGGACGGACTCCGCGGTTACCGCGCCTGTCGCCGTGTCCACGCGCTGCAACACTTGTTCGACGTACAGCCGCGTTTGCCCAATAGAATAGGCTCTCGGCTGGTGAGGTTGATTCTGGTCGCCGAGCGCACGCCAGTCTGGGCGTGGGCGGTCAAGCAAGACGATGAGCTCGTCGTGATTGATGACCCCGATCCCTTGAACTCGTGTCTGCGGAAGCACTGAATCGACAGCAGTCTGCTGTCCATTCCATGGCCGAAACCATGGTGTCTCAGGCGCGAATGACTTGTGCCGTTCGCCATCCAGCCGCCACAGCTCCAGCTTGTAATCGCTAACCCTTGAGGTCCACACCACCGAGTCCCCAACCGTTGCGGTGTGGCGATAAAGCTGCATGACGTCCTCTGGACTGAACGTCCGATCCTCTGTCCCAAACGAACGCACGGTATCCCCGGTCGGCGAGATCACGTGGAGAGGATAGCCAAACCGCTCGGTCGTCTGGATCGGCCCAACCAGGAGGAGCGTGTCGCCTCGCATTGGCCTGAGGGTGCCACTGACCCTCGTCGGAAGCGCGAGATCGCCAATGTGCCGCCGTTCAGAGTCGAACACTAGGGTGGTCCCTCGCTCGGTGCCGACGAGGAGCGAGTCACCACGGGTCAGGAGCACCTGGGGCCTCTTGTATTCTCCGGGACCAGGCCCGGCCCCACCGACGACGCCGACCACCCGCAACGCCTCATCCAGCTCCAAGACTCGGTCCTGCGCGTGTTCGCCGACTGTGACGCCAGTCGCGTAGAACCCACCTCCCTTGCGCAGAACCACCTGGGGAATAAACGGTACCAGTAGTGGTTCCGGACCCGCGGTCACGGTGACGCTGAGCACCTCCGCATTTGTTGCGGCCTCGGGACCACAGCCAACGAGGGAAACGAATGCAAGAATGTGCGGGATCATCTTCATGCGCATAGGCACGCCCTCGAGAAAGGATGAATGCTGGGCCGACAGTACGGACAAGACGTCCTGAGTTCGATCTGCACTATACACGTGGGGCCGGAACTACCGTTGTCCCTCAGTGGCCCCCACGTGCCCTTCTTTCCACGACCCCGCCACCAGCTCGACCCACGATGCCGGCACACGCACGCGATCATCGCCACCAGGCTCGAGCAGAACGACCTCGTCGACGTCCGGGTGCGGCCGGAAACCATCCAGCTCACGGCCCGAGCTCAGCCAGGCAGGGCTGTCGTGGCCCACCACCGCCAGCTCCGGCCGCAACAAGTACCGACTCACCCGGTCGACGCCCGGTACATGCCGCGGGATCTCCGCCCAGCTCGGCGGGACGTCGGTGCCCCAGGGGGAGGGCGTCATCTGTTGCTCACTTGAGGCTCGGCGGCTGAGCCCCTTTGTGGCGCCAGAAGAAATCGATCATCCTTTCGAAGTCCGACCTGCCCATCCAAGTCTTCTCGAAGAGATGGCTCACCCAAGCCATATACTCCTCGGCACTCATGCCGCCGGGCAACTGGTAAGGGTCCAAATCACGGTACGGGTTGCAGGAGAAATGGTAGGCACCGAAGCCAATGCTAGGCTCGACGGTGAGGTGCCACATGGCCTCATCGGTCTGGGCCTTGGCCATTTCGGCAAGGGTCGCGACATCAGGGTCCTGGGCCAACACGTGATTCGGATCGTCGGCAAACGGAGGTTTGTCGGGAGTGGCCGCGAAGGGATAGCCACCGACACGCCCCAGTGCAGCCGTCGCGTTGAAAATCAGGACCACGCCATCACCTTGCCCGAACGCGGTGCCACACTTCTGACACTTCCATCATTGATCGGTCATCAACGCAAGCCATTTTCAGGTCGTGGCATCTCCTCATTGAGACGCTCAGTGAGCAACTCCTGCTCGATCCAAGCAACCGTGAGTCGGATCAGTACTTTCAGATCCGACGTATCCTTCTGGCTCCACTTCTGGATGTAGTGCGCCTGGTCGTTGCCAAGCCATGCGGCACGCTCCGCGGATTGCTTGACTCGCTCGCTTCCCAGATGGCGCGCGATCACGCTCCCGAGTTGCATCGACTTTATCTCGGCCTCTTGGTGCGGCGACCTCGAACAGCAGTAGTCCTTCACCAGAAACTCGAGCGCCTTTCGAAATCCCGGACCCGCCACCTGCGACAGTTGGTACAGCTCTGCAGCCGCGGCTTGGGCGTAGATCTCCACAAATGACGGAGAGAGTGCGACCACTTCCTTGGGAAAGTCAGGCCGGCGCGGACGAATCGGCCCCACACCGATGAGTTTCGCAACGCGGCGATCGCCTCGTTGCCCAACTGTCTCTCCGACGTAGTGAGCCACGAAGACGCGACGGCACTCGCGCGCAGGGCAAGAGAACACCACGTCAATTGAGTACTTCGAATCACGGCCGACGCCGTACCTCGCCGCTCCTTCCTTCGGATCGATGGTCCGATGGCAGAGTGGACACTCAGATGGGAAGTGGTCGACACTGTAGCTCTCATCGCCATCGTGCACGTACTCCATCAGGCGCTCATCACCCCAGCACCGCGTGACACGCCGGGCAGACGCGAGCGTCCTTCCCGCCGAGTTTGGTCTTGCACTCGGAGCAGACGTGGTAGGTCGCCATGCGGGATCCGAGGATCAGCAGGATGACGCCGATGACGGTGCCGAACGGAAAGAAAAAGAGCGCCGGCACGCCGATCGCCTGGACGAGGCAACCCGTGCCCATGCTCTCGGTCTTGCGTTCGACGCGACCGCTGGGCGGCGGCGCGGCTTCCGCCGGCTCATGCCACGCGATCGGTGCGCCGCAGCCAGGGCAACTCGGTGCGCGGTCGGAGACCTCACGGCCGCAGTCGGGGCAGGTCATGAGGGGCATGCTCAGGAACTCTGGACCAACGCGACGGAAGTCAATGCCACCCCACCAGTAGCTGCCTTGCCCCCCGGTGACCCTGCCTCACGGAGCGCCCGTTTTGCCGCCCGCGCGATCAGCCGCTTCGCGCCGGCGGCCTTCTCACCCTCGAGCACCTCGCGCTTGATGACGCCCATTTGCAATACAGTCTCAACCTGCTCGATATCAATCTTGGCGTCGGGGCTGATTCGGCGGAGCTCTCGCCTGAGCACTGTCAGGACGCCAGGGGTCAGGAGGAGGGCGCCGATCGTGAACCGGCTGAGGGCCTCCTGCTGGGCGGCGTACTCATCCAGGTGACTCTTGAGCCAGCCTTCCCGGGAAATCAACCACAGCATCTCGAGGTCGGATCCCTTCCGGTGGCTGAGGTTTGGAATGCAGATATCTGCGATGAGCGTGTGCTCGATCGGCTTGCCGAAGGTCACCCGAAACACCTGCCACCGCTGGGCGTTCGTCAGGGCGACCCACTCGCAGCCCTGGTTCGCGGCGTAGTCGACGGCTTGCTTGACGTGGGAATCCTTCAACTCCAATCCCGCCGCCTTGACCTCGATCAGAAAGGCCAGCTTGCCGTCCAGCTCCACGGCGAGGTCACAGAAGGTGCCTCGGATCAGATGTTCGGAGGTGATCTCGGTGTACTTGTTGTAGCCGAAAATCTCCGCAAGCATGTCCTTTACGATTGTGACCGTGTCTGCCTCGCCGACATCCCGTGCCCGCGCTCCATCGATGATAGGCTGAAATCGCTTGAGTCCATTCGCGAGACGGTCACTAACCTTCGCAGGAATCTTCGACATCCTTGGACGACTCCGGGAGACTGTGGGAGGGGGTGGCGGTGGATCAGTACGTGAGGGAGGCGACCCCTCAAAGCTACGCGAGGGGCGTGACAGCCGAAGGGGTGGCGAGTGTCCAACTTGGAACGTTTGGGGAGTCGTAAACAGACGCACAAACGGGCACCCGGTGAACCGGGTGCCCGTCTGCGATCGTCAACATGCCCCGAGTAGGACTCGAACCTACAACCTAGTGATTAAGAGTCACGTGCTCTACCAATTGAGCTATCGAGGCGTTGCTACAGTAGCCCCAACGGGAATCGAACCCGTCTCTCGACCTTGAAAGGGTCGCGTCCTAACCGATAGACGATGGGGCCGACTTGCCCTGGGTGCTCCTGCATAGCGCTAACGGGATTCGAACCCGTGTTCCAGCCTTGAGAGGGCTGTGTCCTAGGCCCCTAGACGATAGCGCCGTGGCCAAACCAAGAGCGGCCAATATACCCAGCCCCGAAGGCATATCAACCCCCAACAGGCCCGGCAGGAATCGAACCTGCAACCCCCGGTTTTGGAGACCGGTGCTCTACCAATTGAGCTACGGACCTAAGCGTCCCGCTGCCTGCACCCTCTAACGACTAACGACTCACGACCAACGACTCAATCAGGGTGCCTGACGGGGATTGAACCCGCAACCTCCGGAACCACAATCCGGCGCTCTAACCAATTGAGCTACAAGCACCACGAACGCGGACGCAGAAAATGCCCTCCGGAGCCCTCCGGGTCAAGCGTCCGGCCGATCCCAGAAGCGCTTGGCGATCGCCACGGTCCGCTGATTGGCCCGCACGGCGTCGGCGTCCAGGGCGGCCACCGCCACCACCCCGCGCGCCGCGTTGCACGCCAGGAGGGCCTTCCCGCTGATCTCCTCGCGCCGCAGCCGCCCCTCGGCCAGCCGCCCGCGGACGATTTCACCCAGCCGGGCACGTGCCACGCTGGGGAGCCCCCCGAGCGCCAACGGCGGGAAGACCAGGGTGTCCCGATCCCACCAGCCGATCGCCCAGATGGAGGCCTCGACCAGCCAGCCGTCGGCGTCGAAGAAGAGCATGTCATCGGCGCTGCGCGCGCGGGCGAGCAACCGGGCCGAGTCGAGCCAGGCCCGGGCCGCCACCTTGTGCGGGTACCCCTGGTGCGGCATCGGGGCGGTCACCAGCGCCAGCGGCGCGGTGCCGCCCACCTCCCGCTCGGTGAGATACAGCCCACCGTCATGACACTCGAAACGAACCACGCGATCCTCACCCCCCTCGGGGCGCGTGATGTCGGGAAGGGCGACGTCGAGTGCCTGGGCGCTCCGCCGAAGCCGCTCCAGGTGCAGCGGCCAGAGCGGCGCCACGCCGTCGCGGACGCGCACCGTCTCGAACAGGGTACGCGCGAGCACGGAGCTCATGTCGCCTCCACGGGGCGCGTGGAGACGCCGCGGAGTGTCTGCCAGATGGTGGCGGCGATGATCACGCCCCCGCCGCACAGGGCCAGCACCGAGGGCACCTCCGAGAGCAGCCACCACGACCACACCGGATTCAACGCCGTCTCGACCAGCAGCAGCAACGAGGCCTCGAGCGCCGGCACGCGCCGCAAGCCCGCGGTCACCAGGAGATACGCCACCCCGATCTGGAACACGCCGAGGTAGAGGATCACGCCCCACGACACCATCGGCGTCGGACCGAGCGGGAGTGCCCACGGCAGGACGGCGACGCAGGCGATCAGGTTGCCGAGAATGACGGCCGAGATCCCATGCCCCTCGGTGGCCTGGTCGCGACCGAGCCGACGAAGTCCGATCAGCATGACCGCATAGGACACCCCGCTCAACACCGCGAGCAGGTTGCCGCGCACCGGATGGGGCGCCGTCGCACTGGGGGCGTCCTCACCCAGGAAGACGAGTGCAAGACCGGCCACCACCGCCAGCAACACCGGGATGTCGCGGCGGCTGATCCGTTCCTTGAGCAACCACGGTCCGAGGAGGAGCAGGTAGAGCGGCGCGGTGGACTGCAGGTAGATCGCGTTGGCCGAGGTGGTGAGCCGATTGGCCAGCACGAAGGTCACCAGCGTGACGGCGTAGATCACGCCGACCGCCGCGGTCTTCCAGCCGAAGCCGCGACGCGCGGCCGGCACGGCGACCAGCAGCGCGAGCGCGGCAACCCCGCTGCGGAACGACGCCACTTGCCAGCCGGTGAAATTGGCCGCCTTGATCGCGGCGCCGCCGGTCGAGAAGAGCAAGGCTGCGAGCGCGATCTGCAGGCGTGGGGACAGGTCAGGGCTCCGGGAGTCGGGCGGGGTATCCGAGGGCGGTGGCGAGTTTGGCCGTGGCCATGACGCGCTTGGCTTCGGCCTCGGCGAGCTTGATCGTTTCGTCGAGCAGGGCGCGCTCGCGCTGGTTCACGAGGAACAGCGAGGATTCCCCCGCTTCGAATCGCGAGAGCTCGGCATCGAGCAATCGTCGCGAGAGTGCCACGGCATCGCGCTGCCACGTCGTGGCCCGACCCGCTCCATCCATGGCCGCGGCCGCCGTGCGCACTGCCGCCGCCACATCCCGCTGCACGTCGGCAAGCACGAGCCGGGCAATCCGCCCCTTGGCCGCCGCCTCGCCAGCCTTGCCCCGTTCCTTGAGCAGCAGCAATCCGGAGCTCGCGCTGACTCCAAACTTGTAGTTGCCCGACGTCGCGGGGAAGTCCGACAGTCCACCGACCTCGGCGCGATCGGCGAGTCGCGCCACCTCGCCCTCGAGATCCGGGAAGAGTTCAACCGCCGCCTGACGCTGCAGGGCGGCGGCGGCATCGGCATCCCCCCTCGCCTTCTGCACCTTCGGGTGCTCCTCCAGGGCACGGGTCAACTCGCGGGCCAGCCATTCCGCCGAGGGCAGCGCCACCGTGGGAGTCTCGGCCGGACGAAGTGCCGAGTCGAGCGCGACGGGCACACCGCGGTCGTCCCAGAGATAGGTGCCCAGCCGCTCGCGTGCCGCCACGGCATCGGCCTCGGCCAGCGCGAGCGTCGCCTCGCGACGCACCACCTCGAGGCGCACTTCAATGGTGTCGATCGCGGCGAGTTCGCCGGCCTCCACGCGACGACGAATGCCGGTGGCTCGGAACGCCACCAACGCCTGTCCTTCCCGCGCCACCGACAGCACTCGCTCCGCGCGATCCCAATCTGCCCACGCCGCGGTCGCCTCGGCGAGCAACGCGTTCAACAACTCGCTGCGCGCCCCCGCCGCGGCCACGCGCTTGGCGCGCGCCGCCGCGAGGTCGGTGCGGCGCCGATCGGTGATGATGCCCTGCCCCAGCGGCATCGAGAGTCCCAGCGAGACGAGTCCCTGGCCCGGTGTGCGACGATCCGGCGCGATGTACTGCCCGCGCGTCTTCTCGAGGCCAAGCTTGACGTCGATGCCGAGCGGTGTCGGCACCTTGAGCGCCGCTTCGTAGTAGTTGAAGTACTCGGTGCCTCCGAATCCCTTCCGCTCCCACGAGGCGGAGAGGGTCGGATCGAACATCGCGCCGAGCGCACCACGGACCACCCCGTCGGCCTGGTCCACGAGGAGGCGGGCCTGTCGCGCCACCGGATGGTTGGTGGCGACGCGCGCGAGCAGCGAATCGAGTGGGAGGATCGAGCCGGCCGGTTGCTGCGCCGGCCCCATCCGCGGCGCACCAACCAGCAGCAGCGACGCCAGCACCACCCGCATCGGCCTGGTCACTTGGGCACGGCCCCGCCCGGCACCGCGCCGGGCGCCGGCTGTTGCACCGTCGGCGGGAAGCCATTGAGCGTCCGCCAGAACTCGTACCAGATCGGCACCTCGTCGAGCATGGCCCACCCGATCACGCCGGAGCCGACGCGCAGCAACTCGGGCCACGGCTCGTCGGTCGGATCGGGACGCACGAGGATGCGGTAGCTGCCATCGGGTGCATTCACCTGGTCGATGACCGCGATGATCCCGCCGAACGTGCCAACGGCCACACTCGGCCAGCCGGCGAACTGCAGCGCCGGCCAGCCGTCGAAGGTGAGGCGGACCTTGCGCCCCGGCCGGAGCAGCGGGACATCCATCGCCTTGACCGACAGCTCGACGGCGCGCTCGGCATCGAAGGGCATCACGGTGGCCACGGCCTCGCCCTCCTTCACGGTCTCACCCACGCCGGCACGAAGCACGCGCACCACGAAGCCGTCCTGTGGTGCCGTCACGGTGGCCAGCGCGTTCCGGAGTCGCACGTTCGCCTCGCTGTTGCGCAGCTTGGCGATTTCGGCGCGCGCCTCGTCCACCTCGGCACTGGTGGCGCTGCGATCGCCCTGCGCCTTGGCGAGCTTGTCGGCGTACTCCGCCGCGACCGCGCGGATCTCGAGCATGGCGTTGTCGAGCTCCGCGCGCGTCTTCGCGAGCGTGCCCCGCGCCTGCACCACGCGCGCCGCCACGGCCTGCGCCCGATTCCGCGCCGCCTCCAGTTCCACGAGGCTCTTGAGGCCGTCCCGATAGAGCGCTTCCTGCGCGCCCAGCTGGCGAAGGGCGATGGTGCTGTCGAGCAGCGCGGCCTGCACGGCCGCCGAATCGGCGACCAGGGTGAACCGCACCTGCTCGACCTTGGCCTGCAGTTGCTGCGCCTTGAGCTCGCGCGCCTCCTCGAGGGCCACGATCTGCTCGCCAAGGGCCCGCACCTTGGCGCGCTTCGCGTCGGCAGCCGACCCCTTGGCCTGCACCTGCTCGCCGTATCGGTCGGCCGTCGCCGGATCGAGGTAGTCGTCCTTGATTTCGGCGAGCGTGATGATCGGCTGGCCACGTCGCACGAACTGCCCCTCGGCAACGTGCCAGGCCGTGATCCGTCCCGCGATGGCGGTGTTCACCACCTGCGGCCGGTCCTGGGGACGGTAGGCGATCACGCTGCCCTTCCCCGTGACGTACTGCTGCCAGGGCAGGAACATCAGCACCACAACCACGGCGCCGATGCCGAGCAACCACTTCCGCACCACCCAGTGGTAGCGCGGCGTGCGCATCAGCGCCGGGGCATGGAGGCGCGCCGTCTCCGGTGGCAGCCCGAGGTCTGCGTCAGGCGACTTCATGACACCACCGCCGGGCCGAGGATGGCGCGAGCCACCGGCGTCTCGCACACCTTCGCGAGCGGGCCATCCGCCACGATCGTGCCGTCGCGCATCACCACCACCCGATCAGCCGCCGCGAGGAACGCGGGATCGTGCGACACGGCGAGCACCGTCCAGGGTCGGTTGGGATCCATCAGCAGCTCCACGAAGCTGTCGCGCGTCTGCGCCTCGAGGTTCTGGAAGAAGTCATCCATCACCAGCAGGCGGGGCGTACCGGCGATCGCCTGCGCGAGCAGCAACCTGGCCACGAGGTGCGAGGCGAGGCCACGACCACCCGACTGGATGGGTGACTCGAGTCCATGCGGCAGGGTCGCGAGCCACTGCGATGCGCCCACGGCGTCGATGGCGGCCGCGAGGTCGGCGTCGGTCAGGGTGGTGCGGCCGACACGGATGTTCTCCGCCACGGTGCCGTCGAAGAGGTCGGTGGCCGAGAGCAGCTGCCCGATCTCGCTGCGCAGCGCCGGGAGGTCGAGCGATCGTGCAGGCAAGCCATCGTAGGCGAGGCCACCGGTGAAGTCGTGGTAGAGGCCGGCGAGGACGCGAAGCAGCGTGGTCTGGCCCGCGCCATCGAAGCCGGTGATCACCACGCGCTGCCCGGCGGGCACGTCGAGCGTGACACCGGAGAGTGCGGCGACCGGAGCGCCGGGATAGCGATAGCCGAGCGCGTCGGCGCGCACCGTGATCCCGGTGACGACGCCGGAGGGGATGCGTGTGCCCCCCTCGCGCTCGATCGGGAGGTCGGCTACGTGTCCGGCCTTTTCGACCGACGTCAGGATGTCATAGAGCGTGCTGAGCGAGAGGATCAGCTTCTCGATGCCGGCCAGCACCAGCACGATCACGATCTCGGAGGCGACGAACTGGCCGAGCGTGATCTGCCGATTGATCACGAGGAGCGAGCCGAGGATGAGCAGCGAACCGATCACGGCACTGCGGAAGATCACGACGCTCAGCGCCTGCTGGATCAGCACGCGGAAGTGTGCCTTGCGATAGTGCAGGTAGCTGGTGACGTGACGATCCATCCGGTCGATCGCGAACGCGCTGCTGCCGGCGAACTTGAAGGCGGTGATCGAGCGCCCGATCTCCTGCAGCCAGCGCACCGTCGCATACTTCTCCGCACTCTCCGCGAGCGAGGTCTCGAGGCCGCGCGGTCCGGAGTAGCGGAAGATCACGCCCAGCACGAGGAGCAGGAAGAGCGAGAAGGCCGCGAAGTACGGGTGATAGAACGTCAGCAGCACGAGGCCGAAGAAGACCTGCAGCGCGGCCGTCGAGGTCTCGGTGAGCAACTTGGCGAGCGACTTCTGGATGATCACCGATTCGAAGAAGCGATTCATCACCTCGGGGAGGTATTCGTCGCGCACCGACTCGAGGCGCACCCGCGGAAGGCGGAAGGCGAACTCGAACGCCATCCGCGCGAAGACGCGCTGCTGGAGCACCTCGACGACGGCGAGCTGCATCAGCTGCAGGAGTCCCGAGCCGATCGACCCGGCAATCACGAACAGGATGAGGATCACCACGGGCTGCAGGATCAGGCCGCCCGAGACCAGCCCGGTGATCGCCTGCACGCCGAGCGGCAGCGAGAGGTAGAGCAGGCCGTTGAGCGTGGCGTAGAGGTAGACGAGCCCGATGTCCCGACGCTCGCGGACCACCAAGTGCCAGAGCCGCTGGAACGGCCCGGGGTGGTCGTCACCCGGCATGGCGTCCAGCGGGGTCCCGAGCACGGGGTCCACCTCCACCGGCGTCAGCAGCAGCGTCGGCCGGGCCTCGGGAAAGCCGAGCGCGCGCAACCGGTCGATCGCCTCACTCGCCAGAACCTCCTCTTCCCGCATCCCCCCATCGGCGTCGGCCACCGCGAGTTGCATCGTGCCCGGACCCGCCTCGGTCACGGCGATCGCGACGCCATCCTCGCGCCAGAGCACCAGCGGGAGCCGCCGATCCGCCAGGGTCCGTGCGAGTTCTGCCGGGGTCGCCTCGCGTTGCAGGAAGGCGAGGGAGCGGGCAGCGGCCCAGTCGAGCAGGCCGGCGAGGGAGGGCTCCGCGGGCCCCGACGCCGACCCGAGCGCAACGTCCCGTTCGAGTCCTCGCAGGACGGCTTCCACGACCAGGTCCACCCGTGTGCCTGCCACCTCGCCTCCCTCGATTCCGGATACGCAACACCCCGCGAGGAAACTGCTCGACGGGGCTGGGCCGCGTGACGTGTTGACCCACCGGGATGGGTACCCCAGGTGGTCTGAAAAGCTCCATCCTTCGGGGCGGAGGATGCCTAGGGAGCGACCAGATCGGCGATCAGCTGAGCCGCACCCCGCTCGAACACGGTGCCCTCGCCTGCCCGGAGGTAGCCCAGCGCCCGTTCCGGGGTCCAGGCCGCCCGATAGGGCCGCGCGGCACGCACCGCCACATAGGCGGCGGCCACGCCGATCAGCGACGACGCCCAGTGGGGCGGCTGCGGGAGGCGACGCGCAGGATAGCCGGTCCCGTCGGGCCGCAGGTGGTGCTCGAAGGCCACGGAGGAGGCCAGCCGAAGCGTCCGCCCCCCTTGGGCGAGGAGCAGGGAGGCGCCGAGCACGGTGTGCCCCTCGACAATGCCCCGCTCGCTCTCGCTCAACGACGTCTTGCTCGCGAGATCAAACGGCAGGCGCATCTCGCCGATGTCGTGCCAGAGCGCCGCCACGGCGAGAGCGAGGAGGTCGTCTGGGCCGAGGCCGGCCTTTACGCCCGCAGCCAGGGCAAGCAGTGCCGTGTTCACCGCGTGGACCGCAGGGTCGCCGTGATCCGTGGCGTCGGCCTGCGGGAGCGCATGGTGCGCCATCAGGGCCACCAGCAGGCGCGCCACCGCCTCCACTTCGGCTCGCGCGACGCGCCCACGCCTCGCCTCGGCGAGGACAAAGCGCATGGCATCGAGCTCATCGTGCAGGTCCATCGCCACGACGTGCGTGCCCTCATCCTCCGGTTCGACGATCGCATCCGGCTCCCCTTCGTCGAACGCCTCCTCGACCACGACCGGACCGTAGCTCACGCCAAGGAGGTGGACTTCGCCAATGTCGTCCCCGCCACTGAGTCGGACCTGGAGCTTGTCAAGCAGCGTCTCGAACACCTCGGCCGTGATGGTTCGGTCGAAGTCGAGGCGTTGCACGGCCACGTCGGCGAGTCGTGCACTCCACGGCCAGTCGGCCAATTCGTGCAGCGCGCGGCCGCCGTAGATCGGCGCACTGCCGAGGAAGAGGAAGGCAGGACGGGCCTCGCGCTCGAGCAGCGCCGTGAGCGCCTGCCATGCGGTGTCGATGCCGCGTCGCGCGGCCGGATGGCCCGGCGAGTAGAGCGCCATCGTGGCCAGCGCCTGCGCCAGCGCGTGGAGGAATCGAATCGCCTCGCTCATGCCACCCCCTGCACGACGGCACGGACCGCGGGATCGGATGAGGCGGCCGCGAGCTGCAACACGGCCACCACCGGGCGGTGATTGCGCCACCGCCGCGACAGGACCTCCAGGGCCGCCAGCATCACCGGCGTGGGCGGCAGCAGCCGGGTGCGGCGGAGGAAGCCACCGCGCGTGCGCACCAGCGTGAGCAGTTGCGGGACGACCAGCGGGCTGGCGGTGTCGGCCAGCAAGCGCACGGCCTGCAGTCGGAGTTCCGCGTTCGGGTGACCGAGCACCGAAAGCACCGGCGCCACGAGATGGGGGGGGCAGTGCCCTCCGAGGGCAGTGAGCGCGATGCGCGTATGCCCCTCGTCCCCACTCTCGACCGCTTCGCCGATGGCACGATCACGCGTCGCGGGTTGGCGCAGGAGCACCTTGAGCGCTTCCTGGCGGACCCTCACGTCAGCGTGACGCAGGGCACGGAGTACCGGCTGGGGATCGCTGAGGTCGTCCAGCTGCGCGAGGACGATCAGGATGTTTCGCGCGAGATACCACGGCGCACCATCGATGCGCGACAGCAGCAGCGGCTCCACGACCGGCCCGAGATGCGCGAGCAGGTCGAGCAAGCGGCGGCGCGCCGAGCGACTGTCGGCCTTCTCCAGCGCCGTCAGGAGAATGGGCACGGCCGACTCGCGCGTGAGCAGCACGATCCGCTCGATGAGCGCGAAGTCGGGTGTCGGGTCGGCGAGCAATCGCTCGAGCAGGCCGGGATCGAGCACGGCACTCGTGATCGCATCCGCGGTGCCGCGATCGTTGGCCGGCGCGTCGAGCAGTTGCAGCACCTCGGCGAGCTGCCCGCGGTCGGCCATCGCGACGGCCGCTGCGGTCACCGGGGCCGATGCGATCCCGAGCTCGAGGCCGAGGGCGAGAGTGCGGACCGGTTCGACGGCGAGCCGCGGGTCGCCGGGAGGGGCGAGGTCGTCTTCCTCGCGGCCTTCCCAGCCATCCACGATCGAGAGCACCTGCGCCGTGAACGCCGGCGTGGCGGTGGTGCTGCCATCGGGACCGACAGCCAGCTTGCCCAGCAGCCAGCGCAGTTCCGGCGAGATCGGCTCGCCATCGGCCTCGGCCACGGCCTCCAGCAACTGCAGCATCAACGCCGTGGGGACGATGGTGAGCGTCTCGGCCAGGAAGCGCCGACGCACCATGGTGGAACTCGCCCCCTCCATGACGCGCACCTGGGTCGGACGTGAGAGCGCCGCGAGGACCTCGGTGAAGCGTCGCCGTGCGCCGCCGGTCCCGCGCTCGCCGCGCGCCGCGATGGCCGAGGAGAAGGAGGAGAGCGCCTCGAAGACGCGGCGGGCTTCTTCCGGCCCCTTGGCGGTGCGCTCAGTCAGCGCCTCGGCGAGCTGCGTCGGGGTGGGGATCCCGTCGGTTTCCGACAACCGCCGACCGAATGCCGCCTCGACGAGCTGTCCCCAGAAGGCGTCGTCGAGTTCCTGGTCGAAGACGTTGTCGCCGAATCCGAGGACGTCATAGACCAGCGGCTCCACGCGAATCGCGTGGCCTCGCCATCCCTGACGGCCGACGACCTCGTCGGCATCCGGGGCCGCCAGTGCAGCCAGCATGGCGGTCACCTCCGGCGCACTCGACCCGGCGGCCACGTGGATGGTGCCGATGTTCTTGCGATGCAGTCGCGCCGCGAACTCGCGCAGGATCGGCGGCAACGGCTCGATGGCGGCTCCGTCGAGCAGCATCCCGCGCGGCAGAATGCCCAGCGTGAGGCCACCGCGTTCCTGCACGACGTCGGCCAGTCTCGCCGCCATCGCCGCGGCCGCCTCGGTGACGAAGCGATGCCCCGCGGGATACATCGTGGCCTTGCCCAGCGCGTTGACGAACTCGCGCAGCGCCAGCGCCACTGGCCTGGGAAGCGGGACGCCCTTGGGATGATCGCTCACGGGACCACAACTCGTGACGCGACGCGGCCCGGTCGCCCGAATGCATCGGGTGACCGGGCCGTGGTGAACGCCCGCTGGAGGGGGGTCGTCCGGGGCGAGCTCAGACTCGCGGCACCATGTTGTCCACCATCGCCTGGCCGAAGGCCGAGGTGGAGAGCTTGGTCGCGCCATCCATCAACCGCTCGAAGTCATAGGTGACGCGCTTCTGCCCGATGGTTGCCGCGAGCGACTCGAGCACCAGCTCGGCCGCCTCGTGCCAGCCGAGGTGACGCAGCATCATCTCGCCCGAGAGGATCACCGAGCCCGGGTTCACCATGTCCTTGCCGGCGTACTTCGGCGCGGTCCCGTGGGTGGCCTCGAAGATCGCGTGGCCGGTCACGTAGTTGATGTTGGCGCCGGGAGCGATCCCGATGCCGCCGACCTGCGCCGCCAGTGCGTCGGAGATGTAGTCGCCGTTCAGGTTGAGCGTGGCGAGCACGTCGTAGTCACGCGGGCGAAGCAGGACCTGCTGCAACATCGCGTCGGCGATCACGTCCTTGATGATGATCCCGTTCGGCAGCACCTGCCACGGCCCACCCTCGTGATCCACCGCGCCGAATTCTTCCTTGGCCACCTCGTAGCCCCAGTCACGGAAGCCACCCTCGGTGAACTTCATGATGTTGCCCTTGTGCACCAGCGTCACGCTCTTCCGCTTCTCGCGGATGGCATACTGGATCGCGGCGCGGATGAGGCGCTTCGAGCCCTCCTCCGAGACGGGCTTGATGCCGATCGCCGACGAGTCGGGGAAGCGGATGCTCTTGACGCCCATCTCGTCCTGGAGAAACGCGATGACCTTCTTCGCGGCCGGGGTGTGTGCCTCGTACTCGATGCCGGCGTAGATGTCCTCGGTGTTCTCGCGATAGATCACCATGTCCACCGCCCCGGGATCCTTCACCGGCGAGGGCACCCCGGTGAACCAGCGCACCGGACGGACGCAGGCGTAGAGATCGAGCTGCTGGCGCAGCGCCACGTTGAGCGAGCGGATGCCACCGCCCACCGGCGTGGTGAGCGGCCCCTTGATCGCGACGAGGTAATGATCGATCGCCGTGATGGTGTCCTCGGGAAGCCACGAATCGAAACGATCCTTGGCCTTCTCACCGGCGAACACCTCGAACCACGCCAGCCGCCGCGCACCGCCGTAGGCCTTCTCGACCGCGCCGTCGAGGACCAGCCGCGAGGCTGCCCAGATGTCGGGGCCGGTGCCGTCGCCTTCGATGAAGGGGATGATCGGCGCGTCGGGGACCTGCAGGACGCCGTCAACGAGGGTGATGCGCTCGCCATCCGTCGGCGGGGCAAGCGTGGTGAAGCGGGGGGCGGAGGCAATGGAATTGGTCATCCCGGTAATATAGCGGCTGGCTATCTTCACGGGATGGCCAAGTCGCCCGATCACCCGCTGCGCCCCTCCCACCCGCTCAATCGTCTCGATCGGCGCGTGGCCACCGCGCGCGCCGCGCTGCGGACGCTGAGCCGGTTCGCCCCCCGGACCACCGCCCGGGTCGCGGAGGCGATGTTCGTCAAGACGTCCCGCCCCGCCCCACGGGCCGATGAGGCCAAGTGGCTGGCAGCCGCCAGCCGCTTCTCCGTACGGGCCGCCGGCCAGTCGATCGCCGGCTACCAATGGGGCGAGTCGGGTCCGGTGGTGGTCTTTGCGCATGGCTGGTGGAGCCACGCCGGCCGCTTTGCGCCGATGGCACAGGCGGCACTCGCCAACGGGATGCGTGCCGTGGCGTTCGACGCCCCGGGCCATGGCCGCTCGACGGGCTGGCGCGCCACGATGCCGGAATTCGCCGCGGCACTTCGTGCCGTCGGCGATCATCACGGCCCGCTGCACGCCGTGGTCGGCCATTCGCTCGGCGGCGCCGCGAGCGTCTTCGCGTTGGCGCGCGGACTCGACGCCTCTCGCGCCGTCATCATCGCCGCCCCTGCCGACCTCGCATCGTGGGCGGTTCGCTTCCGCGACACCTTCGGCATTCCGGCGGGCGTCTACGCGCGCATGCAGCGCAACATGGAGCGGCGCCTCGCAATGACCTGGCAGGACCTCGACATCCCGGTGCTCGCCAGGCAGCTGCGCCTGCCGGCGTTGGTGGTCCACGATGTGCACGACCCGGACGTGCCGTGGACCGAAGGGCAGCAGCTCGCCGCCGCCTGGCATGGCGCAGTGCTCCACACCACGGAGCGCCTCGGCCACCGGGCGATCCTGCGCGATGCCGGTGTGATTGCGAGGGTGATGGATTTTCTGGGAGAGGGGTGAACGCTGAACGGCAGTAACCAGTAACCAGTAACCTGGGAGCCCGTCCTCTGCTTCCGTCACCGGTCACTGGTCACTGGTCACGGCTCGACCACGCCCCGTTCACCGTTCACGAATCACATCGGCTTCGTCACCGCCACCCACGACGCCAGCATCCCCAACAGCGGCAGCGCCACCAACATCCAGCGTGCCAGCACCGGCTGGCGATACATCAGCGTGCCCATCGCCGCCATCACGGCCCAGATCGCGAGCTTGGCGTAGATCCACGGCGGCAACCCACCCTGCACGATCTTCAACCGCGCCAGCATGCCGAAGCCGCCGAGCAGGATGATGAAGAGGGCGGTGCCGTGCAGGGCGGCGATCAACCTGCGGCCGGTGTTCGACTGCTTGGTGCCGCCGTTCACGACGTGCAGCGCAATGCCGCCGAGGGCCATGAACATCGCGAACATGCCGCCGAGGTGCAGCAGGCGGTAGATGGCATAGCGTTCCACGATCAATGCTCCGTCAGGGGGTGTCAGGGTCGAGCCATGGGTTGCGCCAGGCGGGCGCGTCGCGATCAGATCAGGAGCCGAGCAGGTCCTCGAGGACCTTGTCCACCACTTCGACGACGCGACCCGAGACGATGCGCGCGAGGATATCCACGGTCTCGAGCGGCAGCGAATCCGGATGCTTGCGGTCGCGCTGGAAGCGGACGATCTGTCCGAGCAGCACGGCGGCCATCGGCTGGCCCTCGTCGTCGGCTTCGTCGTCCTCGTCGTCGAGCTCATCCTCGTCGTCGTCGGCCGCCGCCATGGCATCCTCGAACGACGGCACCGACACCGCCCACGGCTCCTCGGGCTCCTCCTCGGCGGAGGGCATGCCGCGCTCCGGCAGCGGCACCAGCGCATAGAGCTCGCAGCGGAGGCCAGGTTCCGCCTCGCGGGCCGACAGCACCAGTTGACGCGGCACGGCGAACAGCCCCTGCTCGGCAAAGAACTCGGCCGCACCCGGTGGGACGGCACATCGCGCGACAAGGGTCCCATCGAGGAAGGTCCCGAGGCACGTCATCCCGTCGGGCACGCGATCATCCGCGACCTCGCGCACCTCGATCGGCACCGGCTGGTCGGTGGCCGCGAGCACGGTGGTCGGCCGCTCCTCCGGGGCACCCTCGGGACCGAACGTTTCGTCATCCTCTCTCATCGTGCCCTCCCCGGAGTGCGTGACCCACAAATCTAGCCCCACCCGACCAGCCGGCGCGGTGATATCTTCTCCCCGCCCCATGACGACGCCACCGCTCCTTCCCCCCGACCTCGATCGCGAGGCAGTGCATCGCTGGCAGGAGCGCCTCGCCGCGCACCTGCTCGGCGCGGGGCTGGTTGTGGCGGTGCTCGCCGCGCTCCCCGCCGCGCCAACCGACCTCGACCGCCATCAGTTGCCGAAGGAAACCGTGGTGCACGCGGCGACGTGGCTGGCGGTGGCGTTGGTGCGGCCGGGGCTCGGGCGACTCTCGCGCGCCACCCGCACCGCGTTGTTCGCACTGCTCGTCGTCACCGCACTTTCTGCGCTCTTCGCGAGCAACCGGTGGCTCGCCCTTCGCGCCACCGGACTCACGCTTACCGGCACGGCGGCCTTCCTGGCGGCGCACCACCTCGCGCTCCGAGGAGTGGGGCCGTTGCTGCTCCGCTGGGTCGGGGTCGCCGCTGCCGCAGGCACTGCCGCGGGTCTGGCGCAGGCCTATGGCGTCTCGTCGCCGCTCTTCGCCTCATCGCGCCTGCCGGGCGGCACCTTCGGCAACCGGAACTTCCTGGCGCACTTCGCCGCGATCACCTTGCCGGTGCTTGCCCTGCTGACCCTGACGGCCCGGCGTTGGTTCCATGCCGTCGTGCCCGTGGTCGCCAGCGCCGCGCTCCTCGGCACGGTGGTCCTGACGCGCTCGCGCGCCGCCTGGCTCGCCTCGGTCGCGGCGGGCGGGGTGATCCTGCTCGCGACGGCCTACGCCCGACGTCGCGGCGCCCTGCCGATTGCGCGTTCGCGGGTCGTGATGCTCGCCGTCGCGCTGGTGGTCGGCCCGCTCGTCACCCTCACGGTGCCCAACGCGCTGAATTGGCGCTCGGATTCGCCCTATGCCGAGACGCTGACCGGAATCGCCAACGCGCAGGAGGGGTCGGGACGCGGCCGCGTGCTGCAGTATCGCAACACGCTCCGTCTCGCGGCGGCGCATCCGGTCCTCGGCGTGGGTCCCGGGAACTGGCCGCTGCGCTACGGGGATGTGGCACCGCCGACCGATCCGAGCTGGGTCTGGGGCGACGACATTCCCATCAATCCGTGGCCCAGCAGTGACTGGATGGCGCTGGTCTCGGAGCGGGGCCCCCTGGGCGTGCTCGCGGCACTGCTGCTTGGGTGTGCGGTGGCATGGCGCGCCGCACGCAGGCTGCCTCTGGCCGGCGAGGAGGCGCTCCGTGCGGCGACGCTGCTCGGTATCCTCGCCGCGGTGGCGGTGGTCGGCGCGTTCGACGCGGTGATGCTGCTGCCGGTCCCGCTGCTCGGCGTGGCGCTCGCCGTCGGCGCACTGAGTCTCGGGGAGCTTTCCGACGCCCCGCCGCCGGAGGCATCACCGTGGTTGCGGCGTGCCCTGCCCATCGTGCTCTGTCTCGGGATGCTGCGCAGCGGTCAACAGACAGCGGCCTACGTGGTGGCAGGGTCGGGCAGGAATCTGGGGCGTCTTGTCTGGGCCGCGCGCCTCGACCCCACCTCGTACCCGCTTCGACTCGAACTGGCGGCACGCCTCCCCTGCGCGCGCGCCAGGCCGCATGCGCGCGCGGCGCTCTCCCTTGCCCCGCAGTGGCCCGCGAGCCAGGCGGCGGCGCGACGCTGCGGCGTGCGCTGATGCGCGCTCAGCCGCGCGCGCCCCACTCGGCCCAACTGCCGTCATAGATCGCCACCGGCGGGCCGACCGGCGCGACCCCTGACTCGCGCACCACCTCGACAGCCAGCGCCAGCACACACGCACTCACGCCCGACCCACACGACGCCACGATCTGGTGCGCAGGGTCGAGTCCCTGCGCCCGCAACAGCGCGACCACGGCCTCCGGGGTGCGGAAGCGTTGGGTGTCGGGATCGGTGAATTCGGTGAACGGGATGTTCGCACTTCCGGCCAGGTGCCCGCGCGCCAACCCCGGGCGCGGTTCGGGGGCGTCGCCGGCAAAGCGGGCGGCACTGCGGCAATCGACCAGCTGCGCGGACTCGGTGCCGGCGATGATCCGTTCGATCGCGGCCAGGTCGCGGACCAGCGCGGGGTCGCGCTGCGGCACCCGATACCCGGTGGGCATCCGCCGCGTGGTGCCGACCTGGATGGGTCGGGTCTGTCGCGCCCACTCGGCAAAACCACCATCGAGCACCGCCACGCGCCGGTGTCCGAAGAGGCGGAAGAGCCACCACGCGCGTGCGGCCGTCAGGTTGACGCCGCTGGCGTCGTAGCAGATCACGACGTCATCGCGACCGATGCCGAGGCGTTCGCAGAGCGCCGCGAAGTGCTCGGGCGTGGGGGCCATGTGCGGCAGCGGCGAGTCGGGATCGCTGGCCGCGTCGAGATCGAAGCGCACCGCCCCGGGAATGTGCGCCCGCCGATACTCGGCATCGGGATCGCGACCCGCATCGGGGAGGTACCATGAGGTGTCGAGCACGACGAGGTCGGCATCGCCGAGGTGGATGGAGAGCCACATCGCGGTGACCAGCGGAGGATGGGACGACGCCACGATAGATTGCACGACGACTCCTTTGCCTGAACAGGGACGACCATGGTGTTTGACACGCTCATTGCACGCTTTCGGGCGGCCGACCGCAACACGCGCCTCGAGACGCTGCTCGAATTCTCGCGCAAGCTGCCCCCGTTGCCGGAAGCGCTCCGCACCGCGAGCGACCGTGAGACGCATCGGGTCACCGAATGCCAGACGCCGGTGTATCTCTGGATCGGGGTCCCCGAGGGCGTCGTGGCGATTCACGCCGACGTCCCTCCCGAGTCGCCGACCGTGCGCGGCTTCGTGGCGCTGCTCGCCACCCGGCTGACCGGCCGCACGCCGGCCGAGGTGGCCGAAGTCCCCGACAATCTGCTCGACCAGCTCGGGCTCGGTGAGACGCTCGGGATGATGCGGACCCAGGGGCTCACGTCGATTCTCGGCCGCATCAAGCGCGGCGTCCGCCTCGCCGCCACGGAGGCATGACATGTACGCACTGATCCTGCTGCGCTACCGGGCGCCGCTCGAGGCCATCGTGGCAGCCACGGATGCGCATCGAAGTTACCTCAAGTCGCTGCAGGCACGGGGAATCCTCCTGGCGTCGGGCCCCTTCGACCCACGGACTGGCGGGGCGATCCTCCTGCGCCTCGCGGAGGGTGGCCCCTCCCTCGAGGAGATTCGCGACGGCGACCCCTTCCACCAGCTCGGCCTGGTGGAGCATGAACTGCAGCGATGGCTGCCGGTCTTGGGAACCGAGGGGCTCGACCGGCTGTAGCACCCTCATGCTGACTCGCCCCGCAGTCCTGCTCCTGCTGATGGCCCTGCTGCCTCAGGTCGCACCGCGCGCCACCGCTCAGGAGGGCCGCGGCGTGGTGACCGGTCGCGTCATCGATCGACTGACCCGCGAGGGGATCGTCGATGCGATCGTCGAGGTTCCCGGTCTCGCCGTGCGGACTCGCACGGTGGCCGCCGGTCGGTTCACCCTGCCCGGGGTGCCCCTCGGATTGGCCACGGTGCGCATCGCGGCGATCGGCTATGCGCCGCGGACGCTGGGCGAGGTCGCCGTGGGGAGCGGCCGCCCGGTGCCGCTCCTCGTGGAGCTGGAATCGCAGCCCATCTCGCTCGCCACGCTGAGCACCACGGTGGATCGCCCCGACGGCCTGGGTGGCGCGACCGGCGCCGCCACGCTGGGTCGGGACGAGACGCGTCGGGCGCCAGGCGTGCAGGAAGACATCGTGCGCGCCGTGGCGCTGCTCCCCGGTGTCGGGGTCACGAGCGCGGGGCGCAACGACCTCGTGGTGCGCGGCGGCTCGGCGGCGGAGAACCTCTTCCTGATCGATGGACTCGAGGTCCCCAACGTCAATCACTTCGGCTCACAGGGCGCCACCGGTGGACCGGTCTCGCTCCTGCCGATCGACCTGGTGCGCGGTGCCGCCTTCACGAGTGCGCCCCCCAGCGTGGCGTACGGTGATCGCACCTCCTCCGCCACGGCGATCACGCTGCGCGAAGGCAACGAGGAGCGATGGGCTGGCCAGGGCAATCTCTCCGCGACCGGCCTCGGCCTCATTCTCGAGGGACCGATCGGCAACGGCTCGGTCGTGCTGGGCGTGCGACGATCCTATCTGGACCTCCTCTTCCGCGCCCTCGATTTCTCCTTCCTGCCGACCTACTACGACGGCACGCTCAAGGCGACGCAACGCCTCGGGGCGCGCGACCAGCTCGCCTTCATCGCGCTCGCCGCCCGCGACGACATTTCCTTCCTCACCGACAGCGCCGACCAGCGACTCGACAACGCGCGCATCCTCGGCAGCACCCAGCGCGGCAGCGTGCTGGGCCTCACCTGGCAGCGCACGGTGGGCAGCGGCGCGCTCACGGTCACGCTCGGACAGACACGCACCACCTTCGACAGCCGCCAGGTGGACACCACCGGGACCACGATCTTCTCGGCGCAATCGCGCGAAGTGGAGCGATCGCTGCGCACCGAACTGCGCCTCGCCCCCCGCCCTTCCCTGGAACTGCGCGTCGGCGCCGTCGGGCGGGTCGGCGCAGGTGTCCGCTACGACATCACGCTCCCCGGTGTGCTGCGACGCGACGCCCTCGGGACGCCACGTCCGCTCTCGGTGGACACGAGCTTCACGGCCGCGCGCATCGCGGGCTACGTCGAGGCCGACACGCGCATCGGCACCGCCGGTCGGATCACCGCCGGCTTGCGCGCCGATCACTACGGCTGGCTCGACGGCAACGCGTATCTCTCGCCCCGACTGGGCGCCACGTGGCAGCTCACCGACCGCACGGCGCTCACGGCAAGTGCCGGACGGACGGTGCAGCCGCCCCCGTTCATCTGGCTGGTGGGCGATCCGGGCAATCGGGCCCTCCGTCCCTGGCAGGCCGATCAACTCACGCTCGGCACGCGGATGCAGTTCGGCAGCACGTCACTCCAGGTCGAGGGCTACCTCAAGCGCTACAGCCGCTATCCGGTGCGCACCTTCCGCCCGCAGGCGGTGCTCACGCCGTCCGGCTTCGAAGATGCGCTCGATGACATCCCCTTCGGCCTCGAACCGCTCGAGAGCACGGGGTCGGGGCGTGGCTGGGGCATCGAGGTCCTGGCCCAGCGCCGCCTGGACCGCATTCCGGTGTACGGGCTCGCCGCCCTGACGCTGGGTCGTTCGCGCTTCACGGCCCTGGACAACATCGAACGGCCGGGTGCGTTCGACGTGCCGGTGATCATGACGGCGCTCGCGGGGTGGCGGCCGACCGACCGGCTCGAGGTGAGCGGGAAGCTCCGAGTCAGCAGCGGGGCGCGCACCACGCCGTTCGTCACCACTGGGGAAACCGCCGGCACTCCCGACTTCACGCGCTACCTCGCCGGTCCGCGTCTCCCCACGCTGTACGCGCTGGACCTTCGCGTGGACCGGCGCTGGAGCTTCCGACGCACGCAGCTCACCGTGTATCTCGACGTGCAGAACGTCACCGATCGGGAAAACGTGTCTCGATTCCAGTGGAACCTGCGCGACCGCACCGTGGAGCCCGACGCCTCGGTCGGCCGCCTGCCGAGCCTGGGAATCACCTTCGACTTCTGATCCCCGGCCGGGCCCTGTGGCGCCGCCGCGGCACCGCAGAGTGCCCCCTCCCCGCCCTCGATCGGACCCCTTCTCCCCAAAATGCAACGGCACGACTCCTCCCGGCCAACTGCCGGCGAGGAGACAAGTCGTTGCCACACCGTGACCTCCGCGTCATCCGATCCGGGCGGTTCCCTGCCGATACTTGGGGGTGCTCGGTTTGGCACGAAGTATGAGATAGAAGTCCGTGCGCCACCGCCGCTCGCCCTGAGCGCCGGATTTCCCGCTCTTCCGTGTCACCCCGACGCGTGATGAACGGACGCGCTGCCAGGGAGGTGCCCGATGTTCGGTGACAGCATGTGGGACGAGGAGGAGCGGCTGCGGCGCGCGGAAGAGAGTCGCGATGATCGCGACGCGACCGACGTGGATGCGGAGATGGACAGCACCGACCTCACCGCGATGGGAGGGCTCGACGAGCGGCTTCGCCGTCGGATGGCGATCGCCGAATTGCTCCGCGAGGTCGGTGGCTGTTGACGGAGGGCCGGGTCAGGGGTGCAGGCGCGACGCGCCAGCCAGCTCCTCACCCGGATTGACGTAGCGATCGAGTGCCTGACGGTACTGTCGCTCATACAAGGCACGATACCGTCCCCCCAGCGCCACCAGTTCGTCGTGTGATCCGCGCTCGGCGATCTCGCCCCCTTCCAGCACCAGGATCTGATCCGCCGACGTGATCGTCGAGAGCCGGTGCGCGATCACGAACGTGGTCCGTCCCGCGCGCAGCCGCGTCAACCCCTCCTGAATCAACCCCTCGCTCTCCGAATCGAGCGACGAGGTCGCCTCGTCGAGGATGAGGATCGCCGGATCGGCCAGAATCGCGCGCGCAATGGCGACGCGCTGCCGCTGCCCGCCGCTCAGCTTCACGCCGCGCTCGCCGACCACCGTCTCGTAACCGAGCTCGAAGCGCAGCGCGAACTCGTCGCAGTGCGCCACGCGTGCGGCCTCGCGCACCTCGTCGGCAGTGGCATCGGGCTTGGCGAAGCGGATGTTGTCGAGGATCGTCCCGTCGAAGAGGAAGTTGTCCTGGAGCACGATGCCGAGGCGCGAGCGATAGTCGCGCAGGCGGAGGCCGCGAAGGTCGCGACCATCCACGAGGATGCGCCCGGTGTCGGGATGGTTGAAGGCCATCACCAACGACACCAGCGTGCTCTTGCCGGAACCGCTGGTGCCGACGAGTGCGGTGGTCGTTCCGGCCGGGGCCGCGAAGGTGATCCCCTTGAGGACGGGCGTGCCCTCCTCGTAGGAGAAGGTCACGTCTTCGAAGGCCACGTCGCCGCGAATCGAGCCGGTCGGCGCCTTGGTGGCGTCGTCGTCATCCTCGCCGGCGAGGTTGCGCAGTTCGCGGATGCGGTCGAGGCCGGCGAAGGCCTCGGTGATCTGCGTGCCGATGGAGGCGATCTGGATCAATGGCGCCGCAACCAACCCGGTGAGCAGGATGTAGAGGAGGAACTGCCCCAGCGTCATCCGTCCCGCGATCAGGTCGTTGCCGCCGACGATGATCAGCAGCGTGCCGATCACGCCGACGATCACGGTCGAGAGCGCCGTCGTGGCGGAGACGCCGGTCATCGAGGCGGCGATGTTGCGGAAGAGCTGGTGCGCGCCCTTGGTGAAGGCGTACTGCTCGCGCCGCTCCGCAGTGTACGCCTTGACCACGCGGATCCCGGAGATGCTCTCCACCAGGCGCCCGGTGACCTCGGCGTTGAGCTTGCCGCGCTCGCGGAAGATCGGCCGCAGGCGCGTGAAGGCCGTGGCCATCCCCACCGCGAAGGCCAGCAGCAACACGAGCGTGACCGACGTGAGCCGCCAGTTGATGACCATCAACCAGGTGAAGGCGACGATCGCCGTGAGGCCGCCGCCGACCAACTGCACCAGACCGCTCCCGACGAGATTCCGAATTCCCTCGGCGTCATTCATCACGCGGGAGACGAGCTGTCCGGTCTGCGTGGCGTCGAAGGTGCGGATCGGGAGGCGCACCAGGTGCGCCTGCACGGTGCGGCGCATCTCGGTGATCGCGCGCTGCGCGGCGACGCCGAGGATCTGGGAGATGCCGAAGGAGGTGGCGGCCTGGATGAGCGTCGCGCCCCCGGCCGCGATGGCGAGCGGCCAGAGCTTGGCGGGGTCACCCGAGGGGATGACGTCGTCGATCAGCCGCTGCGACGACGCCGGCAGCACCAGCCCCGCCGCGCGATTGAGGAGCATGAGGACGAAGCCGATCGCCAGGCGCTTGCGGTGCACCCACACCAGCTCGCGCGCCTCGCGCCAGACCACCTCGCTGGAGACCTTCTGCTTGGCCGGGCGACCCGCACCGCTCCGCCCGCGACCGCCACCACGCTCCCCCGTGCCCAACCCGCTCGTGCCGCCCCGGAATGCCAGATCGTCCCCCTCGGTTCTCGCTGGATGGCGGCGGGTCCTCCCCGCCGCCCCCAATGGTAACCGGAACGGACCCGCTCAGGTTCCCCGCGCGACCGCGGCGAGCGCGGCGTCCACATCCTTCGGCGTGGCCGGGCCCGGATAGCGGTCCCCACGGTCGTTGCGCTGCATCATCTTCTCGATGCCGAGCACCTTGCCGTCGGCACCGATCCGGACGATGGCCTCGGCGATGCCGTACTTGCCCTGTTCCCCCTGGTGGATCGACAGGACGAGCACGGCCGGCTGCCCATCCGGCCACTGCTTCGTGAGCGCCCAGCGGTCCGCCTTGCCGGGGACGACCGTGAGTCGGAGCGGGAGGGTGTGGCGGCGGCCACTCGTGATGGATTCGAGGCGGGCATGCGCGGTGACCGCGTGTGCCTCGTGATGGTGTTCGGAGGCGATCACGAACAGCGCACCGGGGACTGGCGCGTTGGCCGGGCCGGTGACGGGGGTGACGGTGATCGACGGCGGTCCGAACGCGAGGGCAACGAGGGCGAGGGCAATCCGTGGCAACATGGGGACACTCCGGTTCAGGGAGAGGTGACCTTCCCCCTTTCGATGCCGCCAAGCGGCACGACGTTGATGCGTCCCTTGAAGGAGCGGGCCACGATCTCCCCATGGCGGACGGCGCCTGGGCCGAGTGCATTGCGCACGCCACCGCCGCGCGACACCAGGTCGAGGCGCGGAAGCTGGGCGCGGACGAGTGCCAGCGTGATGCTCCCGTCGTGGCTCGACACATCCAAGCGGGCGTCGGGCCGCAGTGATCCGCGCACCGTGATGGCACCCCCGAACGACTCGATGCGTCCATCGCCGAGTCGGTCGCCGGTGACCTGCACCGCGCCACCCACGGTGGTCAGCGCCAGTGAGCCCTGCAGCTCGGAGAGCATGGCGGTGCCGCTGCCGTTGCGCACTTGCACCGCGCCCGCAATGCGTTCGAGCACCACTTCGGCGTCGAGTGTTTCGACCGCCACTGTCCCGCTGGCGTCACGGACCGTGACACGCCCCGTCACCAGCAACACTTCCAGCGAGCCCGTGCCGCCACGAGCCTCGGCGACGCCGTCGGTCATCTTGATGGCGATGCGCGCGCGGCGCGGCACCATCACGCGCAACTCGGCGGAGGGAAGCCGCGGGTCGTCGCGACGCTGCGGCTCCACGCCGAACTTTCCCGAGCTGCCATCGGCCGCGATGCCACCGAAGAAGAGCGACTTGCCAGCCACCGTGCCGCGCACGTCGATCGAGTCGCGATCCCAGCACTCGACCGTCACGCTCCCGGCCGGAAGCCAGATGCGCAGGGCGACGTTCGCGGCGGCGGTCCAGCCGCGCTGGACGGACTGTTGCCCGGACACCGGGAGGGCAACGCAGAGTGCGGCGAGGGCGACGGCGAGGACGTGCTTCACGAGGCGGCCTCGCGAATCAGTCGCTGGACTGCCGCGCGCCGGTCACGCAGCAAGGTCAGCCGCTCGAGGATCTCGCGATCGTCCGGCGCGGCAACCAGGGCCTCGCGCAGTTCGCGCTCCGCCGCGTCGAGCGCGTCGAGCGTGGGGCGGGCGCGCTCGGACGCGAGCAGGATTGATGCGCCCCCCGGAACGTCGCTGGCGCGCTTCTGCCGCGGCGTGAGCGAGGTGGCCATCACGAGGAGCAGCCCCGCGGCAATGGCGAGCCCGGTGCCGCGGAGCCATCGGCGACGGCGCCGCGCCCTGCCCACGGCGGCGAGGGTGGCCGCCCGCAGTGCCGGTGGCGGTGCCACCACGGCCGGCAGGCGTTGGCTCAAGGGTGGCTCGAGTGGTTCGTCGGTCATCGCAGCATCTCCCTGAGCAGGCGGCGCGCCCGAAAGAGGTGGGCCTTGGAGGTTCCTTCCGCGATCCCCAGCAGGGCGGCGATCTCGGCGTGTGGGTGGCCCTCCACGTCATGCAGCACGAAGACCGCTCGCGCACCCGGTGGCAACCGCAGGACTGCTGCTTCAAGGTCGAGGCGCAATCCGGTGTCCACCTCGCGCGCCGGGGCATCGGGGACGGACTCGGCCAAGCCGGCGAAGTCGGCGCTGATGGCGACCCGCAGTCGGCGGCGTCGACCGGCGCGTCCCTGCTCCAGGACGGTGTTCACGGCGACCCGGTGGAGCCAGGTCGCGAAGGCGCTTTCGCCGCGGTAACTCCCCAGGCGCTCCCAGAGCCGCACGAAGACGTCCTGCACCAGGTCTCCGGCCACGACCGGGTCGGCGCTGAGCCGGAGGCAGAGCGCGTACACGCGTCCGGCGTGCGCGTCGTAGAGGGCCGCAAAGGCGGCCTCGTCGCCCGTCTGGGCGGCCTGAACCAGCGGATCGATCTGGGAACTCCGGGGGTGACAGTCGCAATCCTGCCGGGACAGCGCATCGCACACCCGATCAGATGCCGGGTGCCCGGAAATAGTTTACTCCCGAGGCCCACGTCGCAGCATTGCAACATCGCGGGCGACCATGCCGCCATATTACATGGTAGCCATCCCCGGGACGCGCACCGCCCGCCCCGGATGCCAGTCAGGCGGTCACCGCAGGAGGAAGCCGATGGGCGTATTCGACGATCTGGACGAGAAGGCGAAGGAACTCGCGGCCAAGGCCAAGGCGGCACTCGAGAATCGTGAGGAGCTCCTTGCAAAGGCGAGGGTGAAGATGGACGAGGCCATCGCCGAGGCGAAGGAAGAGCTGCAGGAGTTCCAGGACGAGGCGCGCGAAGAGATCCAGGAATTCCGCGAGAAGGCACGCGAGGGCCTCCAGGAAGCGCGCGAAAAAGTGGCCGACTTCCTCGACAAGGATGCGCCGAAGCCGCCGGCGGCACCGACCGAGCCGGCTGTCGCGCCCGAACCGCCCGCTGCCGCTGCCGAGCCGACCGAGCCGACCCCCGAAGCGCCGGCACCGCCTACTCCCTGACCCTGCCCGAGGGGGACGGGCGCCCGCCCTTCCCCCGTTGGTCCTCCCCGCCGTCCCCCTTCGCAACCTTCCCCGCGGCACCGGCGTACCAAGGCCGTGGTGCGACAGGGCGCTCCCGCCCTGGATCGTACCGATGGACCCGCCACCGGAACGCGACATGTCGCTTCGCTCATTCGTACGGCTCGCGAGTTCGCTCGCCTGCATCCTCCTGCTCGGTGCGCTGACCGCTCGTCCGGTGGCCGCCCAGAGCACCGTGGACTGGATCACCGGCACGATCACCGACGACCTCGGCAAGCCCGTGATGGGCGCCACGGTCGAGGCCTACTCCATCGAACTCGACGTCACCAAGAAGACCACCACCAACGACAAGGGGCGCTACAGCATCCCCTTCAACGATGGTGGCGGCCGCTATCGCGTGACGGTCCGGGCGATCGGCAAGACGCCGTTCATCCAGAACGTGTCGCGCCAGGAAGACGATGATCGGATCGTGATGAACGTCAAGCTCGGCGACCGGCCGACGGTGCTCACCGACATCCGCACCACGACGGTGCGGGCGCAGGCCGACCAGAACGAGCGTCCCACGCCGGGCAGCACCGAGCGCAACCTCGGCGCCGACCAGCTGGCGCGCCTCCCGATCGACCCGTCGGACCTCGCCGCGCTGGCGCAGCTGGTGCCGGGCGTGATCGTGACCGCGGGCAGCGACTCGACGGCGACGTCGTTCCAGGTGGCGGGCCAGAGCGGCGCCGCGAACAACATCGTGGTGGACGGCACCTCCAACGGCGGAACGCTTCCGGCCGACGGCATTCGCAACACGCGCGTCATCACCAACACCTTCGACGTGTCGCGCGGCCAGTTCTCGGGCGGCCAGGTCTCGGCCACGACCCGCGGCGGCAGCAACCGCCAGCAGGGTTCGATCAGCGGCAACTTCCGCGACCGCAACCTCGCCTTCGGCTCGGCGACCGACAACGTCTTCACCTCGGGACAGACGTCGCAGCAGGTGGGCGCCGGATTCGGCGGTCCGCTGCGTCGCGACAAGGTCTTCCTCTTCGGCTCCTTCAACGTGAACCGCTCGGTCAACCCGATGGCCTCGCTCGACGCGGCCGACGCGACGACGCTGGAGCGCCTCGGCGCCTCACCGGACTCGGTGGCGCGCTTCATCGCACTGGCCAACGCCACCGGCCTGACGGGTCGGGTGGGCGCCGTGGACCCGAACCGGACCCAGGACCGCTTCACCGGCTCGCTGCGCTTCGACTGGAACGTGGCCGACCGCCACATCGTGACCCTGCGCGGCGACCTGAACACCACGACGTCGGACCCGACGCGGATCGGCCAGACGCAGCTGCCGCAGGTCGGTGGCAACCAGAGCAACAACGGCGGCGGCATTGCGATCTCGCTGGTGTCGCGGCCGACGGTTGACCTCTCGAACGAGTTCCGCGCCTACGGCTCGATCAGCAACAACGAGTCGACGCCGTTCCTGTACGTGCCGGTGGGCCGGGTGCAGAGCCAGTCGCTGCTGGAGGATGGCCGCATCGCGACCACCACCTTCGGCTTCGGCGGCAACTCGGGGCTCCCCCAGAATTCGAAGACCAAGAGCCTCGAGATGACGAACAATCTCTCGTACCTGGTCAACGGCGGCGCGCACCGGTTCCAGCTCGGCGGGTTGCTCAACCTGCAGAGCTTCGAGCAGAACGTCACCAACAATCGCTACGGGACCTACACGTACAACACGCTGGCGGATTTCGAGAACAACACCCCGGCGCAGTTCACCCGCACGCTGCAGCCGGTGATTCGTGACGGCAGCTCGCTCAACTCGGCGATCTTCCTCTCCGACGTGTGGCGCAAGGGCCCGAACCTCCAGTTCACCATCGGCGGCCGCCTCGAGTATTCGAGCTTCGGCGGCGCACCGGCGCGCAATACGGACGTCGAGCAGAAGTTCGGTGTCCGCACCGACCGCCTCCCGACCGAGACCTACTTCACGCCGCGCCTTGGCTTCTCGTGGACCATCCCGGCCGCCGAGCAGCAGGGCTTCGGCCAGCGCGGCTTCGCGCCGCCGGCGGTGGTGCTGCGCGGTGGTATCGGCGTCTTCCGCGGCACGATGAACAGCACGCTCCCGAGCACGGCGCAGGCAAACGCCGGCTTCCTGACCACCGAATCGCAGCTGGTCTGCGTGGGCGGCGCGGTGCCGATCCCGGACTGGAACAACTTCGCCACCAACCCGGCCAGCATTCCGTCGCAGTGCGTCGACAACCAGTCGACTCCGGTGGTCACCGGGCGTCCGCAGGTGACCGTCTACGACGAGAACTACGGCGCGGCCAAGACCATCCGCGCCAACCTCGGCGCGACGCGCCGCCTCAACCAGTTCTTCACGGTGACGCTTGACGCCTCGTACGTGAAGGGGATTGGCCAGTCGGCGTCGCGGGACCTGAACCTGAACCTCGGCACGCCCTTCCTGCTCGCCAACGAAGGGAACCGGCCGGTCTTCATCGACCCGAGCCTGATCGTCGCGGGCACCGGCGCCATCCCGTTCTCGGCCACCCGCAAGGATGTCGGGTACGGTTCGGTCAACCAGGTGTTCAGCGGTCTCGAGAACGAGACCAAGCAGATCACCGCCTCGATGAACTGGTTCAACACGCGTGGCTCGTCGATCTCGGCCAACTACACCATGCAGTTCGCCCGTGACCAGGGCGGCGGTGGCGGTGGCGGCTTCGGCGGGGGCGGCAACCTCAATCCCGGCGATCCGAACGAGTTCCTGTGGGCGCGTTCGGCCAACGAGCGGCGCCACAACATCCAGGTGAACTTCACCAAGGTCTTCTCGCCCACGTTCGAGATCAGCGCGATCGGCAGCATGGCTTCGGGCTCGCGCTACTCGCCCACGGTGAGCGGCGACATCAACGGCGACGGCTCGCGCAACGACCTCGCCTTCGTCTTCGACCCGGCGACGGCGGATCCGGCCGTGGCGGCATCGATGCAGCGCCTGCTGAGCGAGGGGTCGAAGGGCGGCATCGCCTGCCTCCAGTCCCAGCTGGGCAAGGTGGCCGAGCGGAACAGCTGCGTCGGTCCGTGGCAGCCGTCCCTGAACCTGCAGGTGAACCTGAAGCCGGCGATGTTCCAGAACCGCCTGACCATCTCGTTCGCGACGATCAACCTCCTGGGCGGGCTCGACGAGCTGTTCAACGGCGCCGACAACCTGAAGGGCTGGGGCGGCTTCGCGCGCCCCGATGGCACGCTGCTGCAGGTGAACGGTTTCGACCAGCAGACCAACCGTTACATCTACACGGTGAACGAGCGCTTCGGTGCGACGGGCGGCAATGCCACGGCGGTGCGCTCGCCGTTCCAGGTGGGCGTCAACATGCGCTACGTCCTCGGCTTCGACCAGCGCCGCGAGATGCAGCGGATGGCCTTCGGCCAGGGCAACGGCGCGGGCGTGAATGCCGGCACCACCTTCGTGCAGCAGATGCTGGCGAACCTCCCGTTCAACGCGGCCCAGGTCGCGCTGGAGCGGAAGGACTCGCTGGTGCTGGCGCCGAAGCAGATCGCCGAACTGCAGGCCTTCATCGACTCGACCAACACGGCCTTCCAGCCGCTGGTGGCGGCGCTCGAGGAAGCGGCCAAGACCGCCGGCGGCAACACGCAGGCGCTCTTCCCGCAGCTGGCGCCGATCTTCGACGCCTTCCAGGTGAGCCAGATCAAGGCGATCGAGGTGACCAAGCGGGTACTGACCGACGTCCAGTGGACCCTCATGCCGGAGAGCGCCAAGACGCCGGCCGGCCTGAACCGGATGATGCAGCCGGGCGCGACGCCGGGTGCCGCGCCGGGGCGTCCCGACGGCGGCGTCCGCCGGCCGGGCGGCACGGAGTAACCTCCGACCGGCCCGACCATGCTGAAGGGGCCCCCAATCGGGGGCCCCTTTAGTTTTGGGAGATGATGCGACCCTTCCTCCGTGCCCTCCGCCTGCACTGCCCGCGCTGCGGCAGTGGCGGCATCCTCCGTCACTGGTTCGCCCTCCAGGCGCAGTGCCCGGGATGTGCGCTCGACTTCGACCGCGGCGAGTCCGGCTACGAAGTCGGCTCCTATCTCGTGGCGATGATCGCCATCGAGCTCCTCTTCGTCGGGCTCTTCATCGCGGTGCTCATCAGCACCTGGCCGTCGCCCCCGTGGCAGCTGCTCCAGTGGGGTGGGCCCGCGCTGATGTTGCTCGGCCCCCTGGTGCTCTTCCCGTTCACCAAGACGTTGTACCTGGCCTTCGACCTCACCTTCCGCCGCGAGCTGTAACCCGACCACGCGAAGGGGCGACCAATCGGTCGCCCCCTGGGTTTGGCCCATTCACACAACCGGGCGACCGATGGGTCGCCCCCACAGGTCGCCCCTACTTCACGCGCTCGATGTAGGCGCGCTCGCGCGGATTGACGCGCACCCGCTCGCCCTGCTCGACGAACTCCGGCACGTTGATGGTCACGCCGTTGCTGAGCACCGCCGGCTTGCTGCTCGACGACTTGGTGGCCGTCTTCATGGCCGGGGCCGTCTCGACGATCTCGAGCTCCATCGACGACGGGAGGCGGAAGGAGATCGGCTTCCCCTCCAGCCACACGGCCTCGAAGCGCATCTCGGCCTGCATCCAGGCCGCGTCATCGCCCACCAGCTCGGGGTCGAGGGTGAACTGCTCGTAGGTGTCGGCATCCATCACGTGCACGCCGTTGCCGTCGGCATAGAGCACCTGCATCTCCTTGGTGTCGAGCCGCGCTTCCTCGACCGTCTCGGTGGCGCTGTACCGGTGGTCCAGGGACATGCCGTTGTTGAGATTCCGGAGCCGCACCTGCACGAAGGCGCGGAGGTTGCCGGGCGTCCGGTGCGTGAAGTCCATCACGAGGTGCGGCTTCCCCTCGTAGTAGATCACGGTGCCCTTGCGGATGTCGTTCGCTTTCATCGCCACTCTCGGAGTGATGGCCCTGGCCGGCGGGACCTGCCCCTGCCGGCTCGGGCGGCAAGATAATCACCCGTGACAGGCCGCCGGGAGCCGGACACGCTCAGGCCCGGGCGGTCTCCTGAATGGCCGCCAGCAGCTCCGCCGGCGTGAACGGCTTGCGCAAGATCCGTTCGGCCCCATCCCAGCGCGTGGCATCGCCGCTCATCAGGACCACCCGGAGCGACGGTCGATCGCGGTGGACCACCTCGGCGAGCCGGTGACCGCTGAGTCGCGGCGTGTCCACGTCGGCGAGAATGGTCCCGACGCAGGAGCCGGCAATGTCATGCAGGAGGGCCAAGGCGGCCTCGCCATGGCCTGCTTCCAGCACACCATAGCCCGCCCGCCGGAGGACTCGCGCCGTGATGGTGCGGACCCACTCGTCGTCGTCGACCACCAGGACGGCGGCGCCATCGGTCGCCCCACGGGCGGGCGCCTCGGCGAGCTGGGCCGGGAAGCAGAGCGAGACGGCGGTCCCGCGTCCCGCCGAGCTCTCCACGACGACGTGTCCCCCGCGCTGATGCACCATGCCGTGCACGGCGGCGAGGCCGAGCCCACTGCCCGCTGCCGGCACCTTGGTGGTGAAGAACGGCTCGAACAACTGGTTCAGCGTCTCCTCGTCCATCCCGTTGCCGCTGTCGCGCACCTCGAGCACCAGCCATTCGCCGGCCGGCAGCACGCCGTGGCGGTGCGGGCGGGGCGCATCCACCGTCCACTGGTCGGTGCGGATGAGGAGTTCGCCACCCAGCGGCATGGCATCGCGCGCATTGACCACCAGCGTGAGCAGCATCTGCTCGAGCTGGCCATTCTCGGCCACGGCCCAGGCGCCCCGCGCGGTGAGCTGCTCGGAACAGCGGATGAAGGGCCCGGCGAGTCTCGGGATGAGTGGCCGGATGGTGGCGATGACGGCATGCACATCGACCGGTTCGCTCACGCCGCCCCCGCTTCGGCTCACCGATTCCAGGTGCCGGAGCACCACCGCGCCGCGCTGCAGCGACTCGCGCACCGGGTCAAGGTGTGCGTGCAACTCGGCATCGCCCTGGCGCGACTGGAGGATGGCGTGCACCACCGTTGCCGCATGGCGCACCAGCGGGGAGAGCTCCCGCGTCACCCCACCAGCAACCCGAGCGACCGCGTCGAGTGTCTCGACGTGACGGCGTCGAGAATCGGCTTCGGTTTCTTCTGCCTGCGTCGTCGCAGGGAAAGGCAACATCACGGTTCCATCCGGGCTTGCGTCATCGGGTGCGAACCGCACGGTTCGCTGCTGCCAGAGGGAGAACGCAATCGATGGGCCGTGGGGGCGGGGCACGGCGCGCCCGCGTAAACCTTTATGATGCAACACTTTACGGAATAGCCGCCAACGGGGGCGCCGTCGTCGGGCCAAGCTGCGGGATCGCTGCGACGGTTCGCCGCCACACCCGCGGCGCCTCGGTCATTCCTTCGATGTGCTTGCCAGTCCCTTCGGCCAGCGGCAATGTTCGCCATGACCTCTTCACGCCCCCGCGTCACGCTCCCGCCGCGCCCCTGGCTCATCGGCGGGGGGATCTTGCTGGTGGCCGTGGCTCTCGGCTACACGGCCTGGTCGCAACGCTGGGCCATCAGCGGCCGAGCCGTGGCAATCGTCGACCCCGTGGTCCGTCGCTGGGCGGCGGGCGAGGTCGACCGACTCTCCGGCGGGGTGTACCACCTGACCGCGTCGACCATCGTGGTGGACGAAGCGAAGCAACGGCTCGCGATCGACACCATTCGGGTGACCACCAACACCGACGTGAATGCGCGCCGGCCCGTGCCGCTGCCGGTCGTGACGCTGGTCTTCGGCGGCTGCGCGCTCGAGGGCATCGACCTCGACCAGCTGGCGGCGCGACGCGGCCTTCATGTGCGGCATGCCGGCTGTGCGTCGGTCAGACTGGTCGGCGAGGTCCCCGCGCCGGTCCCTGGCTCCGCCCCGGCGGCCAAGCCGTCGGGTGTCTTCCTTTCCCTCCGCGAAAACCTCGACCTGCCACGGACCATTCCCTTTGTGCAGGTGGACACCGTCGCCTTCCCCGCGGTGGAACTGAACCTCGGCATCACGGGCCGCAACCGGCGCCGGACGGCGCTCGCCTTCGACCGCTTCTCCGCACGCCTCGATTCGCTGCACTACGACCCGCGGCAGAAGCCGGAGGAACGCGGTCCGCTGCTCTCGCGCGACGTGCGCGTGCGCATGGATGGTTTCGCAGGGAGCCGCGAGGACGCGTCGCGACTCACCTTCGATTCGCTCTCGGCCTCCCTCGCGCGCGGCGTGGTCCAGCTGGACGGACTGATCTACGAGCCGATTGCCGGCACCTCCACCGATTCACTTGGCTTCTCGGCGCTCGAGGTCGACCACCTCGCCCTGACGGGTGTGGACTGGCGCGCCTTCCTTACCGCAGGCGACGTGGGCGTGAGCCGTCTCACCGTGAACGGCGCCATGATGCGCTTTCCACCACCGGCAGTCCCGACGGCGGGTGAGGCCAAGCGCACCGCGGCGGTGGCACGCAGCAGCCGGCGTTCGGTCGGAGCCATGCTGCGCGCGCTCGGGCGCGACATGCGGCTCGACACCCTCGACATGACGTTGCTGCGGGTGATCGAGGAAACGACGGTGGCTCGCGACAGCACGGTCACCACGCTGCGGCGCCTCGAGGTGCGCGGCGCGCGGTTCGACGATGCCCAGAGCTGGGCCACCGCACACCCGGTCGGACCGATCACCATCGCCGCGGGCGGCTTCACGCGGCGCACTGGCAACGACGAGATCTTCGTGGGCTCGTTTGGGCTCAACGTGCCCGCCGGCACGGCCAGCGTGGACTCGCTTCGGATCGGGCCCGAGGGCAACGACGGCGCCTTTCAGCGCCGCAATCGCTACCGCGTCGATCGGCTGGTCTTCTCGGCCAATCGAGTGGCATTGGTCGGCATGGATCTCCCCGCCTTCTTGAATCAGGAGAACTTCCTGCTCCGCCGTGCCGATGCCGAGGGGGTCGAACTCGACATCCTCACCGACAAGCGCAAGGCCCGGGCGCCGGGCAGGCAAGTCGTGCACCGCCATCCGCAGCAGGTGGTGCGCGACCTCGGCCTTCTCGTCGGTGCCGACACCATCACCATCTCGGGCGAGGCGCGCTATCGCGAGCACGCGGTGGATGCACCGCGCCCCGGCGTCGTGACGTTCCGCAACCTGAAGGCGACGCTGTACAATCTCACCACCGACACGGTGCGGATGACGGACAGCACGCCGTTTCGGATGGTGGCCGATGCCCGATTGATGGGCGCCGGGGCCTTCCACTTCGAGTTGGAGATGCCGCTGCTCGCCGAGAAGTTCACGATGCGCTATCGCGGGCGCCTCGGCCCGATGCCCGCCTCGGCGTTCAACGCGTTTGCCTCCGACGGCTCGGGCATCCGCTTCACCCGCGGGCAGGTCCAGGAGATTCGCTTCGACGCCACGGTCACCAACGGTCACGCGCGCGGGCAGATCACGCCGCGCTGGACCGACCTCGGCATCGAATTGCCCGGACTCTCGCGCAAGAACACCGGCATCTTCGGGGGACTGAAGCGCGCCGCGGCGAAGTTCGTCGCCAACGCCTTCATGGTGCGGGACAACAACACGACGGGGGGGAAGGAGCCCCCCCGCAACGGGAGGATTGATCACCGCTGGCGGACCAGCGAAACCCTGCCGCAGTTCCTCTGGAACTCGCTGCGGGACCCCCTGATCCCGCTGATGAAGAAGTAACGCTCCGTTCGGGTGGCTTCTGGCCTGCGGACAGGCCATTTTGCACGGTACCGTGCTGGTGCGCGAGGCCGACCACAACCCGACCACGGACGACGATGCCCCTGCTCCGCCGCCCGAACGAGTTGCTGCGCGACCTCGCGCCGCTTGACGTCCTCACCATCCTCTACACCGCGTGCTCGTTCCTCGTGCTCTCCGTACAGGCGATCGGGGACGACACCTTGCGCATCTCGACCATCGAGTTGCTCTGGTTGCTGGCGGCGCACGCGATGTTGATCATCCTCGTGGTCCTCGCGGCGACCGCACGACGTCACGCCTGCAGCAAGCCGTGCCTGCTGGCGGAGTGGTATCCGCTGGTCGTGCTGACCGCGGTCTATGCCTCGGTTGATCTGGTGAATGGGCCCCGCGCGGCGGCCGGGCTCTCCTACGACGCCGTCATCCAGCGATGGGAACTCGCCACCTTCGGGCGCCAGCTGGCCCACGACTGGAGTCGGAGCCAGACGCGCGCGGCGGTCTCCTGGCCGCTCTCCCTCTCCTATCTCGCCTTTTTCCCGATGGTCATCACCGCCCCGGCGGTGCTCTGGTGGCGCGGGCACATCACCCGCGCCCGACAGACGATCTTCGGCATCTCGCTCGCCTTCTTCACCTGCTACCTGATCTTCCTGCTCTTCCCGGTGGCCGGCCCGACCTACCTCTGGGGATGGCCGATGGACGGCGCCCATGCAGGACTCCCCTCCCGGATGGTGCGGGAGCTGATCGACGGCGGGGATTCGTGGGGCTCGGCCTTTCCGTCGAGCCACGTCGCGGCGTCGATGGCCGCCGCCCTGCTGGCCCTCCGCAACTGGCGCCCGCTCGGCTGGGCCCTCCTGCCGTTCGCCGTGGGCATCCTGATCGGCGTGATCTACTTCCAGGTGCACTACGCGGTGGACGCGATTGCCGGGCTGATCATCGCCGGCTTTGCGACCACGATGGCCGCACGCCTCATCCCGGTCCGTTCCCCGGTCGGATGAGTCGCTCCCTCCGCGCCCTCGCCTTCGTCGTCGGCGCGGGCATCCTCGCGATGCTCATTCGCAAGGTCGGCCTCGACGTCCTGATCGACGCCACGCGCACGGTCGGCTGGGTCGCCGCCCCGATCGTCGCGCTCCACGCGCTCGTCTACGGCCTCAACACCCTCTCCTGGTGGATCACCCTCGCGCACGAACCGGGCACCCCGCCATTCCGGACGCTCTTCCGGATCTCTGTCGTCGGCTTCGCGATCAACTTCCTCACCCCGGTCGTCAACGCCGGCGGCGAGCCGTATCGCATCGCCGCGCTCACGCCGTGGCTCGGCGCGCGACGCGCCGCGGGGAGCGTGCTGCAGTACGCCATGCTCCACGCGCTCTCGTCCCTGCTGATGTGGCTGACGGCCATTGCGGCCGCGCTGACGCTGCCGGGCGTGCAGGGCCGCACCTGGTGGACACTGCTGGCGCTGGGCGGCGTGATTGTCGCGGCCCTCGGCGTGGTGCGCTCGGGGCATCGGCACGGCTTCGTGGCACGACTGGCCGCGTGGATCGCACGGCGGCGACTCGGTCGCGTCTCCACCTGGCTGACGGAGCGCGAGGCGGCGCTCACTGCGGTCGATGCGCAGATGACCACCCTGCACGCCGAACGGCCCGGGCGTCTCGGCGCGGCGATCGCGGTGGACTACCTCTCGCGGGGGGTCGCCATGGCGGAACTGCTGCTGGTGGCCCACGCCGTCGGCACGCCGCTGGGTGTCACGCCCGCCCTGATGATTTCCGGCCTCTCGGCGCTCGCCGTGAATGTCTTCTTCCTCTTGCCGTGGGAGATGGGGTCGCGCGAGGGATCGCTCTACCTGCTCTTCGGGCTTGCTGGCGTGCCGGCATCGCTCGGATTGATTGCGGCCGTGATGACCCGCGTGCGCGAGTTCGCCTGGTGTGCCATCGGTCTGGCCCTCGCAGGCCCCGGGGGCCGCGCCGCCGCCGCGGAGGCCCGTGCCGGACACACAACGCCCCCGGTCGCGTAGGCGACCGGGGGCGAGGGTCACGAGCGGGCCTTACTTCGCCGGCGCGATCGTCACGTAGCGCCAGAGGCGCGCCACTTCCTTGGCATCCACGTACTTCCCGATCTCCTTCTGGAACTGCGCCTCGTTCTTCCAGGGGCGGTATTCCTTGAACTCGCGCACCATCCGACGCCCGGCGCCGGGGATCGAGAGAATGTCCTCGTCGGTTCCGGTGTTCAACTCGACCGGCACGAACACGTACTGCTCGAGCCGCGCCACCTCGGCGGCATCAACGTACTTGCCGATCTCCTTGCGCCACACGGCCAGCGAGGCGTACGGGCGGTACTCCTTGAACTCCTTCAACATCTTCGGGCCGATGCCGGGAATCAGGTTGATTTCGGCATCGGTCGCCGTGTTCAGATTCACGGCGAGGAAGAGCTTCGGGTAGAGCGCCTTGCGCTGCGCCGCCGTGAGGCTCTTGCCGAGTGCGGCGTCGAAGGCGGTCATCGTGAGGTAGGGCCGACCGGCCACGACCGCCTCGACGATTGGCGGCGTCATCCCGGGCAGCGCCGCGAGCTGTTCCGCCGTGGCCAGGTTGGCGTCGAGCGCGCCGAGGTTCTTGCCGACCTGTGCGGTGACCGGTGCGGCGAGCAGCAAGGCAAAGACGGCAGCGGCCACACTCGCGCGCGCCGGACGGGACGTGGTGATCATCATTCAATTCTCCGTGGTGGGGACATCGCCGGACGCCGACGTGGCGAGCAGCGGATGCCGATAGGTCCAGAGCAGGCCGAGGAGGCCGAACTGGAGCATGGCGCCGGGAGCGAGCAGCGGCAAGGCGCCGGTGATCACTTCGCGGAAGAGTTCAAGGCCGTGCATGTCGGGGGTGGTCTCGAGTTCCCACTCGACGTTGGCCTGGTAGTGCAAATAGACGCCGACGACCGCGCTGACACACACCAGCACCGCCACGGCCCGAACCGCCTGCACCGTCCTGCGCGACGCGACGAGGGCGTGGAACACCAGTGCCATCAGGAGCGCGCCGATCAGCGCGATCGGGATGAGTTGCCAGTTGTCCTCGTAGTGACCGAGGAGCAACAGCTCCACCAGCGTGCCGGCCAGGCCGACGAGGAGGATCGCCAGCACGAGCGTGCGCCAGGAGCGCGGCGCCGTGGGGGCGGGCGGAATGGGTGCGACGGTCACGTCATCGGGCTCCGGGGTGGGCGATCCATCCACAGAAAGGTAGTACGCCCCCAGCGTCGCTTCTGTTGATGCGCCTCCGATCGAGCGTCAGCCAGGCAGCGCGCGCATGAAGGCCAGGTTTCGCCGGGCGCTGGCCAGCGAGTCCGGCCCACCCTCCTGTTCGACGAAGCACGGCTTGCGATCGATGTCGGGGATCGCGGCGACGAAGGCGCGCAGGTCGATGATCCCCTGCCCCAGCTCGGTGTCGCGCGAGCGGTCGGCCACCACGTCCTTGATGTGGAAGCTGCCGTAGCGCGCCGTGTGTCGCTTGAGATACAGCAGCGGATCGCCGCCACCCATGGTCATGTTGCCGCAGTCGAGCTGCAGGCGAACCACCGACGGGTCGGTGCGTTCGAGGAAGAGATCGTACGGCACCACGCCGTCGATGGGGCGCTGGTGACTCGGCTCGTTGTGGAAGGCGAGCCAGATGCCGGCCTTGCGGGCCGCGGCGCCGGCCGTGTTGAAGGTGTCGGCCCACTCGCGCCAGGAGTCGAGCGGCTTGGCGGTGTCGATCGGCAAGGATGGGACGATCAGGTACTCATGGCCCAGGTACGCCGCATCGTCGAGGCTCTTGCTCCATGCGGTGCGCAAGATCTCGGGGTTCACGTGGGCCGCGGGGGCGCGCATTCCTTCGCGGTCGAGGGACGCCTTCACCTGCTCTCGAGTGCGGTCGAAATTCTTCCACGACCAGAGCAGTTCGACGTCGTCGTAGCCCATGGCGCGGACCGCGGCGAGCGTGGCCTCGGGGTCGCGTCGCATCTCGGTGCGCACCGAGTAGAGCTCGAGGCCGACGCGGCGAGGCGCGCCGGCGGTCGGCTGGCGGAGGAGTGGCGTGCCGGCAAGGGCCGCCGCGGTGCACTGGAGAAAGGTTCGACGTTGCATGCCGGAAGGTACGGCGTTGCGGCACATCGCGAAACCGTGGCGCCTGCCGGACCGCGCGGGTAGCTTGCCCGGTCTCCCCACCTCACCAGAGAGCCCCCTGATGCCCTCGCTCAAGTTCGACATGATCCAGACCGTGGCGCTCGCTGCCGTCCTGCTCTTCGTCGGCTACGGCATTCGCCGCCGGATCGGCTTCCTGGATCGGTTCAACATCCCGGCGCCGGTGATCGGCGGATTCCTCTTCGCCGCCCTGGCGCTGGCCCTGCGGCAGTCGGGCGTCTTCGCCTTCGAGTTCGACACCACGCTCCAGACCCCGTTCATGGTGGCCTTCTTCACCTCGATCGGACTCGGTGCCTCGCTCGGACTCCTCAAGAAGGGTGGCCCCCAGGTGGTGGTGTTCTGGGTGCTCGCCTCGCTGCTCGCCGTCGTCCAGTCCGGCGTCGGCGTCGGCCTCGCCTCGCTGCTTGGCATCGACCCCCTCTTCGGCCTGCTCGCCGGCTCCACCACGATGACCGGCGGTCACGGGACGGGGGCGGCCTTCGGCAAGCTGATGGAAGAGCAGTACCAACTGGCGGGCGCGGTGCCGTTGGCCATGGCGGCGGCGACCTTCGGCCTCGTGAGCGGTGGGCTGATTGGCGGACCGGTTGGCACGCGGCTGATGACCACCTTCGGCCTGCGTGGTCCTGCGGTCGCGGGTGACCCGGCCGTTGTCGCCGCCGCCGAGGCCGCGCCACTCGACGCCGAGATCAACATCGAGCAGGCGGGCGATGCCCCCACAGCGATCGGCATCCTGCGGATGCTCACGGTGGTGCTGGTCTGCATGGCGCTCGGCGGGCTGCTCTCGGGGTGGCTGGGACAGTTCGTGACGCTGCCGGGCTACATCGGCGCGATGCTGGTTGCCGCCCTGCTCCGCAACGTTGGCGAGGGCACCAAGCTGCTTCGCCTCGACATGCGCACCGTGGACGACCTCGGCACCATCGCCCTCTCGCTCTTCCTGACGATGGCGTTGATGTCGCTCAAGCTCTGGGAGTTGCTGGCCCTGGCGGTGCCCTTGATGATCATCCTGAGCGTGCAGGTCGTGATGATGGCGGCGTTCGCCACCTTCGTGACCTTCCGCCTGATGGGACGCGACTACGATGCAGCAGTCATGGCGGGCGGACATTGCGGCTTCGGCCTGGGCGCCACACCCAACGCCGTGGCCAACATGCGCGCGCTGGTCGAGCGCTACGGCGCCGCCCCGCGCGCCTTCCTGGTGGTCCCGATGGTGGGGGCGTTCTTCATCGATTTCAGCAACGCGATGATCATCACGTTCTATATCAATCTGGTCAGGTAATGATCTTCAGCCGCGGGCGTCAGCCCGCGGCCCGCAGCACCACCGACCACTCGACATCCCCCCAGCGGATCACCAGCCGTCCGTCCTCGATGGCGAGCGTCAGGCGCTCGATCGACGCCGGGAGGGGCTCCCGCTCCAGCGGCACGCGCACGAGGTCGTCGCGCACGTTGTACTGCGTGCCGAAGATCTTCGCCCGCTTGTTGATCACGAGTTGCGCCGGGCCCCCTTGGACCGGGAGCATCCAGAGCGAATAGCTGCCGGCCGGGACGAGGGCGTCGCCGATCATCGCATCCGCCGACAGCGTGAGTTGCGTGGCCATGTCGGCACCGAGCCGCCACACGCGATCCCAGGGCACCACGTCGCCCCAGATCGTCCGGCCGCGCCGCGCGGGCCGACTGTAGTCGAGCGTCACGCGGAGCACGCCGATGCTGCCGTGCACGCTGTCGCGCGGGGACATGGCCCCCATGCCTGCCCCGGCCGCGTCCAGGCCTGCCCATGCTCTGCCGATGGCCTCGACCTCGACGGCGGCCGTGCGAACGATGCGGTAGCGATAGGTGGTGCCTCGCCAATCGGCACGCAGGAGTTGCCCGTTTCCGTCGAAGGCCCACCCACTCCGGCCGGCACCGAAGTAGTCCGCCTCGATCGAGTCGGGCCGGATGGTCCAGAACCGTGTTCGCGAAGGCGCGAGCTGCCGCACCACGGCAGCCACCTGCGGGAGCAGCCGCGCACCCGAGGAATCGGGCGTGGTCGCCTTGGCCTCCCGGAAGCCGATCTCCCAGAGCAGATACGATGTGCCGAGATATGGCAGCGATGGCCCCGGCACCGTCCCTGGTGGAACCCGAAGCCGCTGCTCCGACCGTTCCCCCTGAATGGTCACCTCTCGCACGAGGGAATCGCCCTGCCAGACCATGACCAGGTGCTCGACCGCGCCAGGGACTGGCCGACCCTCCGGGGTGCGGGTGGTCGATTCGAACCGCACGATCCGCCCTGCGCGATCGAGCTTGGCCGTCCAGCGCGTGACGCGCGTCGTCGGCACGCGCGTGACCACGATGCCCTCGAGGTCTGCCGCGCGCGCCACGAACCGTTCCACCTGCAAGGTGTCGGCACCGAGCCGCACGACAAACGATCCGGCCTGCGCCGCGAGCGGGGGCGCCAGCATGAGGAGACCCAGAGAGAGGCGGACGAATCGCACGATGGCTTCCGGGGAGAGGGGGGCGGAGGGCTCGTGCGCAGGACGGGAGGACGGGCGTGGCGGATTCGGGCATTGCCGAATGCTGACGCGGCTCTGACAGAACGGGTGAGGGGTGAGGGGTGTCGTGTCATCCTGAGCGAAGCCCGCGAAGCGGGCGCAGTCGAAGGACCTCTATCCTTGCGCGCCGAAGAGAGGTCCTTCGACTTCGCACCTGCCACGCAGGTGCTTCGCTCAGGATGACACATCCGGGTCACCCCTCACCCCTCACCCGAATAACAAACCACCCCCGAAACCGGAGTCTCGGGGGTGGCACAATCCATGGGCTTGGGAGGAGTTGAACCTCCGACCTCACGCTTATCAGGCGTGCGCTCTAACCACCTGAGCTACAAGCCCCAGTAGAGCCGCCAAGATTAGTCCCCTCGGGGGCGCGGGTCAACCATTTCGCCCCCCCGAACCCCGGAAATGCCCCCGCTACCGCCCCTGGACCATGTCCCGCACCAGCTCGGTGGTCCGGCGGAAGTCGATCTTCCCGCTCCCCATGGTCGGCAGCTCCTCGATCACCACGAAGTCCCGCGGCATGGCGATGTTGGGCAGCTGCTCGGCGAGCAGGGCCGAGACGGCCTTCTGGTCGATTGGCCGGGTCACCGCCGCCACGATCCGGGCCCCCCGAACTCCGTCGGGCACCTCCACCACGCAACAGCCCACCCCATCGGGGAGGCACTGCTCCAGGACGTTCTCCACCCGGATCAGCGAGACCATCTCGCCGCCGATCTTCACGAAGCGCCTGAGCCGCCCAACGTGCCAGAGGTAGCCGTCGGCGTCCTGGTAGCCCATGTCGCCGGTGTCGTACCACCCCTGACGCATGGCGAGCGTCGTCGCCTCGAAGTCGTCGAAGTACCCCGCCATCACGCTGTCGCCCTGCACCAGGATCTTGCCGATCTCTCCCACGGCGCACGGCTCGCCCGTCTCATAGTGCTCGAGGCGGACCCGCACGTTGGGGAGGGGTCGACCGACGCTGCCGGGGCGGTTGGCGCTCGGGCTGTTGAAGGCGATCACCGGGCTCGTCTCGGTGCAGCCGTAGCCTTCGAGCAGTTCGAGGTCGTGCTTCTCGCGGAACTCCTGCCGCAGCGTGTCGGGGGTCTTGTCCGCACCAGTGAGCATGATGCGACACGACGCGAAATCGCCGCGCTCCGACTTTCGCAGGTAGCCCCACATGAAGATCGGCGTCCCGACCACGAAGGTGATCCGCTCCTCGCGGATGATGTCGCAGATCGTCTTGAACTCGAGCGGGTTCGGGTAGGTGACGATGGTCATGCCGTGGTAGAGCGGCAGCCAGAGGTTGGTGGTGAGGCCGAAGACGTGGAAGAGCGGCAGGTTGGCGAGGAAGATCTCCGAGGCGCTGAGGGGGAGCGTCTCGGAGATGCCCGCCAGGTTGGCGCCGATGTTCCGGTGCGTCAGCTGCACCGCCTTCGGGTCGCGTTCGCTGCCACTGGTGAAGAGCAGCACGGCGCTGTCGTCGAGGTTCCCGCCGTGCACGGTGCGCAGCAGGAGCGCCGTTGGCAACTTGGCCCGCAGCGCGGCCTTGGCCTTGTCGAACGCCGTGAGGCTCGCCATGACGTCTTCGAGGAAGATCATCCCCGGCAACACGGGACAGCCGATCTTGGTGAGCAGCGCCTTGGAGGTGAGGATCGTGGTGAAGGCGCACTTCTTCTGTGCGTACCGGCAGTTCTGCTCGGCCCCGGTCGAGTAGTTGATCATCACGGGGGTCCGGCCGGCCAGCAGCGTGCCCAGCACGGCGAGGATGCAGCCGGCCGAGGAGGGGAGCATGATGCCGAGGAAACCCTCGTCGCCCTGTTCCAGCTTGTCGGCCACGAGGAGCGAGGCGATCAGGGCCCGTTCGTAGCTCAGCCGGGTACCGGTGGCCCGGTCGATGATCGCCGGCTTGCCGCCGAACGCCTTCGCGGTGCGCACGAAGCGGTGATGCAGGAGCATGGGCCGTCCGGGAGGTCGCGGGGGGGTCAGGGGAATCGCACCGAGTCTAACAGGAGCGCGCCGAGCCGCCAGAGGCGACCCCGGTAATGCTCCCGCCCACGCCGACCGATAACAGGCGAGTCACCCACACTGCGGGAGCTCGACCGGCGTGTTTGCAATCCTTGGCATCATCGTGGTCCTCGGCTCGGTCCTGGGCGGTTTCGCCATGGCCCACGGGCCCTTCGCCGTCCTTCTCGCGTGGTCGGAGTGGGTGGTGATTGTCGGCACCGGGATCGGCACCGTGCTGATCTCCACGCCGCGCGCCGTGCTGGGCCACCTCACCAAGAAGCTTCCCCGGGTGTTCACCGGCAAACCGCCCTCGAAAGAGAATTACCTCGACGTCCTGCGCCTGCTCTTCGAGCTCTTCCAGCTCGCGCGCCGCGACGGCCTGATCGCCATCGAGTCCCACATCGAGCGGCCCGAGGAGAGCAGCGTCTTCAAGCGCTATCCGTCCATCTCCTCCGATCATCATGCCGTCGAGTTTCTCTGCGACGCCCTGCGCACCGTGCTGGCCGGCTCCGTGCCGGCGTACGACCTCGAGGCGATGCTCGAGGCCGAGATCGAAGTGCACCACGACGAGGATGCCAAGACCGTCGCCGCGCTCACCCGCGTGGCCGACGCGCTCCCCGGCATCGGCATCGTCGCGGCCGTGCTCGGCATCGTCGTGACGATGCAGGCGATCGCCGGTCCGATCGAGGAGATCGGTCACCACGTCGCCTCCGCCCTCGTCGGCACCTTCCTCGGCATCCTGCTCTCCTACGGCTTCGTCGCCCCGATCGCGACCGCCGTCGAGACCCAGAACGGCGAGGCCCACCGCGTGTTCCTCGTCCTGAAGGCCGGGATCGTCGCCTTCGCGAAGAACCTCCCGCCGATCATCGCGGCCGAGTTCGCGCGCAAGGCGGTCACGGCCGACACGCGGCCCTCGTTCGCCGAAATGGAAGCGGCCTGCAAGGCGACGCGCCAGGAGAAGGCGGCGTGAAGTCCGATCGCGAGACGGTCATTCGCATCGTCCGCAAGGTCAACAAGCACGGGGGGCATCACGGCGGCGCCTGGAAGGTGGCCTTTGCCGACTTCATGACCGCCATGATGGCCCTCTTCCTGGTGCTCTGGCTGGTCACGCAGAGCTCCGAGGTCCGCAGCGCCATCGCCGGGTACTTCCAGGACCCGCTCGGTCGCGGCGACCAGTTCGGCACCTCGATGATCCCCGGTGAGGGCCAGCCGCTGGTCCCGTCGACCAATCCGATCCAGGTGCGCTCGAGCATGGGGCAACGCCAGGAACTGCTCGCCCTCAGCAAGCAGTTGCAGGCGAGCATCGGCGATTCCCTCATGACCGGGGCAATGAAGCAGAACCTGGTCATCGAGATGACCGAGGATGGGCTGCGGATCTCGCTGCTGGAGGATTCCTCCGGGGTCTTCTTCGCCACCGGCTCTCCGACCCCGCGCGGCCTGGCCGAACCGATCTTCACCGCCCTCGGCGGGATCCTCGCCCGGTCCAAGTTCCCGATCGTCATCGAGGGGCATACCGATTCTCGCCCGTATGGCAACGGCAGCGGCTATAGTAATTGGGAGTTGAGTGCCGACCGTGCCAATGCGGTGCGACGTTTGCTCGTCGGCGGTGGGCTCACCGACGGCCAGATCCTGGCGGTACGCGGCCTCGCCGACCGCTCACTGCGGATCACTGCCGATCCGCTCGCACCACAGAATCGCCGGGTCACCATCGAGGTCAAGTTGAACGCCGCGCCGGCCGATTCCCTGCCACCCACACCAGACCCGACGCGCTTCCCACCCTCGCCGCCGCGGACGCCGCAGTGAGCCGACCGCCGGCGCGGACCGTGCTGCTGGTCGAGGCGCGGTCGGCGGGGACCGACGTCCTGGCGGCCGATCTCACCCGCCTCGGCGGGGTCAAGGTCGTCCGGGTCCGCAGCCTCGACGCGGCGCTGGACACCCTGGCCACGATGCCGGTGGACGCGATCGTCGGCGTCCACCAACCTCCCGACCTCGAAGGCGTCGTCCTCCTGCGGACGCTCCATGGCGAGGAACAGCGGCAGGACCCGGCCGTGGTGCTGCTGGCGGAGCAGGATGCCGCCACGATCCGGATCGCGGCTTGGCGGGAAGGGGTCGATGCCATCCTGACCTGGCCCGCCGACCCGGTGGACGTCGCTGGCGCCCTGATCGTCCTGATGGACCGCCGTGCCGCCGAGCGGAGCCGCCGCAGCCGTGTCTCGGGCCCCGACGACAGCATCCATCGCATGGTGGGCCTCCTGGCCACCACGCTCGACGCGGCGGTCCCGGGCGCCAAGGAGCGCGGCGAGACCTTGGCTGCCGGGGCGGTCGCGGTGGCACAGGTCATCGAGGTGCCGACCGACCTGCTCCCACCAATGGAGTACGCGGCCCGGCTCCATGAAATCGGGCGGATCAGCGCCACGAGCGAGGGATCGCCGGGCTCGGGACACGGCCTCTCCTCGGAGGTCACCCTCGCGGGGTCGGTACTCCTGAGCGAGATTCCTGCATTGGCGGACGCGGCGATGCTGCTCGAGGGGATGGGCGCCAACTGGGATGGCTCGGGCGCCCCGACCGACCTGCAGCAGGGCCAGATTCCGATGCGGTCTCGGATCCTGCGCGGGGTGCACGACCTCTTCACGGCCGCGGATCGGGTCCCGGTGAGCGGCAAGGCTCGGCTCGAGGCGGCACTCGCCTCTCTCGCCCCCCATGCGGGGACCTGGTACGACCCGGTTGTGTTGGCGGCGATGGAGGTGCTCGTCTCCAAGGAGTTAGACCCGAAATGGTTGAGGCGGCAGGAGTTGGTACCGGTGGCGAGGTTGCGTGAGGGAATGGTCCTTGCGGCCGATCTGCACACCGCGTCCGGCGTCAAGCTCCTCTCGGCCGGCTCGGTGTTGAACCAGTCCACGCTCGACCTGATTCGCCGACGCCATCTGTCCGACCCGATCGTGCACGGCGTTCCGATCCTTCCCACCGTCGGGTGAACCCGGGGTGGGGCGTCCCGCACCCTGAGGTCCCCTCGTTGGCCCCGTTCTCGAACAGCAACACCACACTCGGCCCTGGTCTCGAACTCTTGCGCAGCGTGCATCGCGAGCGCCTGGGCGAGGCCATCGCGCGGAGCGTGGCCCATGCACTTCGAGACGTGGCCCAGGTCGTGGACGTGATCCAGCTCACGGCGTCACGGGGTGTCGAGGGAATGCGGGCGCACGATCTCGCCACCGCCAAGCTGCGTGAGGCACTGCTCGCGGAGATCTCGCTGCTCGAGGCGTTCGCACTGACCGAACGGCAGCGCATCACGCCGCTCTCGCTGGCGGACGTGGCCGATGTCGCGGTGCGCCTCGCCCGGCGCGCCATCGGCCCGACACCGATCACGCTGACGTCGGCCGTGCCGCGCACCTTGCCACCCGCGATCGGCATCGCCGGCGACGTCGCCGAGGCGCTCTATGCGGTGCTGGCCAATGCCATCGAGGCGGTGCGGATGCAGGGTGGCGGAGCGATCGTGTTGCGCGGTGAGGTGGAGCCCGATGCCGTCGTGGTGCGCATCGTGGACGATGGCCCCGGCGTGCCGGAGGTCCTCCGCGAGGACGATCGAATCTTCGAGGCATTTGTGAGTGGGGCGGCTACGCATGCCCAGGGGATCGGGCTGCCGGTGGCGCGCGACCTGATGCGGCGTCATGGCGGAGACCTCGTGCTCGATGACGAGCAAGGTCCCGGTGCGGTCTTCCTCTTCCGGCTACCGCTCTGGCGCCGCTCCCCCGCCGCCAGCATCCCCGCCCGACGCCCGTAGCGGCAGCTGGGCCGCCCACGAGGCGGCATGGTCGCCGGTGCTGGCGGCCCGCACGTTCTCCGACGCCACCTGCTTGACCAATTCCTCCCGCAGGATGCCCGTCGTGGGGGGCGCCTCGATCCCGAGGCGCGTGCCGCGCTTGTCCGACGACAACACCACGACGCGGATGCCCCCATCGAGAATGATCGCCTCACCCGGGCGCCGGTTGAGGACGAGCATCCGTCAGACCATCCGGAGCAGGTCGTCCATCATCGAATTGGCGACGGTCACCAGCCGCGTCGCGGCCGCGTAGGCCTGCTGCTGCACGATGAGGGCGACCATCTCCTCGTCGGTGGAGACGCCCGTCTCCGAGGTCCGCCGCGAGGCCGCGGAGGTGGCCAGCGTCTCCGCCACGTCGGCGTCGCGCTCCGCGTCGCGCACCAGGGTGCCGACCGTGGTGACGAGCGCCGTGTAGAAGTCGCCGGGCGAGCTGCTGTTCAGGGAGGCGATGCCGCCGGTGCGGAGCGCCGCGAGGGCCAGCGCCACGCGGTTGTCGCCGCTGCTCGCAGTCGTGCCTGCGACGACGTTCGCCGCCGAGGTCGCCACGTCGGTGGAGAGCCGCATCGTCCCCGCGGTGACGCCGGCCGGATCGAAGAAGTTCACACCCGTCAGGCCGCCGAGCGTGGTGCCGCCGGCGTGCAACGTGTTGACGGCGCCGACAATGCCGGCCACCAATCGATCGAGCTCGCCACGCACACTGGGCACGGCTTGCTGTCCGAGCGCGGTGAGCCCGGCAAGCGTGCCGCCGATCGGATCGAGGAGCCGCGTGCTCCCGACGACGGCGACGCCGATCCCGCCGCCGATCAGGGGACGCACTTCGAGTTGCTGGGCGAACTTCCCGTCCACCAGCAACGTGTCGCCCGCGATCACGCCGACCGTGCCGTCGGTCCGATCGATCACCCGCACCTGCACCATGGTGGAGAGCTCGTCGAGGAGCTGGCCGCGCTGATCCTCGAGATCGGGCGCGGTGCGGTTCGGACCGCCCTCGACCACGATGGCGCGATTGAGGTCGGCAATCTGGAGCGCGAGCGCGTTGACCTGGCTGACGGTCCCCTCGGTGCGCGTCGTGGTGTCGGTGGCGAGATCGGTGAGCCGGCCGGCGATGAGCCCGACCTGCTGGATCAGCGAGCTGCCCGCCTGCCGCACGACGCTGCGCGCCGCGAGCGACGAGGGATCGTTGGCGAGATCGCTGAAGGCGCTGAAGAAGGCGTCGATGGTCGCGCCGAGTCCGCTCTCGGACGGTTCCCCGAAGACGGCCTCGACTTGCCCGAGCATGTCGCGCAGGGTGTCGGAGCGCCCGAGGTTGCCCTGCTCGCGGCGCACGGTGGCATCGAGGAAGACATTGCGCTCGGCGAAGACGCCCTGATCGGTGACGCCGCGACCCACGGTGCCGAGCGGCGTGCGGAACGGGGTCTCGGCGACGATGGCCAGGCGCTGCCGCGTGTAGCCGGGCGTGCTCGCGTTGGCGATGTTGTGCCCGGTGACGTCAATCGCGCGCTGGTGCGTGGTGAGCGCCGACCGGGCAATCGAGAGGAGCGAGGCAAGCGACATCGATCAGGCCTGTGCGTCGAGCACGACGCCGCTGGGGGTCGGGGTGTCCGGCATGCCATCCTGCGGAAGGTAGTGCGAGGCCGGTCCGCTGACGGAGGAGAAGAGCGCCTGAAGATAGGCATCTCCGGTCCGCATCGCACGACGAAGAATCGCCTGATTGAGCGAGAGCTCGCGCACCGTCTCCTCGGCAGCGCGCCGGACGGCGCGACGCGCTGCGGTCAGACCTGGCACCTCGCCGAGGAAGCGCTCGATCCCCTCGAGCCCCGAGGATTCGCCTCCGCTGACCACCTGGACGAGCTGCTCGCGGCGGCGGCGCGCTTCGTCGAGCGTCAGGACCGCGCGCGACACCGCGTGCGTCGCGGCATCGATGGCGGGTGTATCGTCGGCGGCGATGCCGGCACGCTGCCGCTCGAGGGCGCCGCGCAGCTCCGCGAGCAGGCGCTCCTCGGCCTGGATGGCCGCGATGACCTGGGTGGCGCGCAACAGTGTCGGATCAGCGACCTCTGACATCACCACTCCCTTCGGCGGACGCCGCCGTGACGGTCGCGCCCTCCGGCGCGAGACTGCGACTCAGTTGCCGGGTCATCGCCTCGGCCAACCCACTCTCGCTCTGCTGCGCGGCGAAGCGCGCCACCTGCTCGTCGAGCATGCCGGTGAACATCTGTTCTCCCGGCGAGGGCTCCATCAAGCCGCCCTCGCCGGGGACGGTCTGCCGCATCGCCTGGAAGAGCTGCGCGTAGAAGACCGACTCCAGTTCCTCGGCCTGCTGCTGCAACCGTTCCCGCGGGGTGGGCGGCGTCGGCCCACCGATCGGTCCGATCGCCGTCATCGGATCACCACCATGGCCGTGATAGCCCCGGCGGCGCGGAGCCCATCGAAGACGGCCGCCACATCGGCCGGGGCGGCCCCGATCGACTGCAGCCCCACCGCGATGTCGCGGACGGTGGCCTGCGGTCCCACGGCGACCACGCCATCGGTCGGCGTGGCGGGCGGGGGATCGCCAACCCGCACCGTGATCCCCTTGAGTGACACCACGGCCGGCCCGACCCGCACATCGCCGCCGGCCACCACCACCCCGCTCCGCGCATCGATGATGATCCTGGCCACCGTCGGCACCGTCACCGGGATGGTGTCCACGGCAGCGAGGAACGCCGGAAGGTTATCGGTCGCTCCGCCCGGAGCCGTGAGTCGGATCGAGCCAGGATCCTCGACCCGGGCTGTGCTGTCGCCGAAGACCCCGTTCACGGCCGCGGCCAGGCGGGCGGCGAGCGGGTAGTCGGGGGTGCGGAGGAGGAGGCGCGGTTCGGTCACCACCGCCACCGCGGGGAGGGCCACCTCGAGGAGGCCGCCATCCACCAGCCGGCCGCTGGCCGCCCCGCGATTGCCCCAGCGCCCCCGCTCGTCGGCCTGGACCGGCATGGCGCCCTGCGCCGTCGCGACCGGTGCCTGATCGGGATCGGAGACCAGCGGCGTCATCCAGAGCACGCCACCACGCAGCGACGTGGCGTCGCCGATCGAGGCGATCTGGACCTCGAACCGTCCCCCGGGGCGGAGGAAGGGCGAGACTTCGGCGGTCACCAGCACGGCGGCCACGTTGCGCAAGCGAAGGCGCTCGGGTGGCACTTCGATGTTGAATCGCCGGAGCAAGTTCACCACCGAGCGCACCGTCTGGACCGAGCCCGACAACGAACCGAACGAGCGATCGCCGCTGCCATCGAGACCGACCACGAGCCCGTAGCCGACGAGTCGCACCGGCACTTCGCCGGTGCGGGTGGTGAGGTCGCCGACGCGCACCTGTGCGCCGAGGGTCATCGGTGTGGCGAGCAACAGGAGGGCGAGGAGACGCCTCACGGCCAGAGCAGCCCGAGGATCTTGCCGAAGATCCCCGATTTCGGATTGATGGCCTTGCCGTTGTAGATGATGGAGGCGTCCGCGATGCGCGACGAGAGGACCGCGTTGCCCGCGGTCACATCCTCCGGACGCACCAGCCCCGCGAGTCGCACCTCCTGCTTGCGACCATCCACCGTCACCAGCTTCCCGCCATCCACGCGCAGCACGCCGCTCGGCTCGATGCTCACGACCCGCACCGTCAGCGTGGCGGCGAGGTCGCCGGCGCGATCGCGGGTGCCGGTTTGGTCGGAGCTCGCGTTGTAGCCAATGCCGACGCTCTTGAGATCGTCGGGCGCGGGCGCCGCGTTGAGCGTGCCCTGCTGCTTGCGGTCGGTCTTGGCGCGCGTCGAGACGCGTTCGCTCGCCGAGGTCTGCTCATCCACGAGCACGGTGAGCAGGTCGCCGACACGGAGCGGTCGCCGATCGGACGTCCATCCGAGCCGACGTCCACCGGGAGGCGGACTGGTGGGCCGCGCAGAGTCTGGCACGGCGGCCACCTGAGCAGCGAGTGGCGATGCGGCGCCAAGCAGCATCAGGACCATCAGGCGCGATGTCATGCTCCCCCTCCTTCAATGCGGGCTTCACCCGGCGCCGTCACCCGCGCGCTGATGTGACCGGTCGCGGTCTTCGCCTGCACCGTCTCCCCGACGCGCGCCGCAGTCAGTGCCACCGCGTCCATCTCGATCGCGACCCCGTTGCGTGCCCAGGTCACGCGCAGCGTACCGCCACGGGCCACACCCGGCGGGGGCGCGACAACCACGCCCCGCAACGGCTCGCCCGCCTGCAGGGCGCGGCGCACTTCCCAGCCCTCGGCGACCCGACCGGTCGCCGGCACGGGCGCACCCCACGCGAGCTGTTGCTCCCAGCGGATGTCGTCGGCGGAGAGCAACCGGCCCGGCTCGAGTGGCCGCGCCGCCAGCGCGACCGACGACGCCGTGCCCACCCGCACCCGCAACGCGCGCGGCGGTTGCCCGGCCGGCACGAGGGTCAACGCCGCCCAGCCATCGCGGCCGACGGCCCCGAGACGAAACGGCGCCTCGGCGTCTTCCGCGCGCCACGCCGCCGCGCTGCTCCAGACCACTTCGACGGCGGCGGCGGGCAACTCCCATCGAGCGGCCACGGCTTCCTGCACGCGCGACGCGAGGGCGGCCGGCGGCGCCGGCGACGCCACCGCGCCGAGCTGTCCCAGGAGAAGCAGACTAGCGAATGAGGTCATCAATCGAGCGCATCATGTCTTCGGCCGCACGAATGGCGCGCGCGTTGATCTCGTAGGCGCGCTGGGCGGCGATCATGTCGGTCATCTCCTGCACCACTTCGACGTTGCTCGCCTCGAGCGCGCCCTGCAGCACGCGGCCGAAGCCCCCTTCGTCGGCGAGCCCGGTCATCGGGGCGCCCGACGCCGACGACTCGGTGTACAGGTTCCCGCCCGCGCTGAGCAGGCCGGTCGGATTCGCGAACCGCGCGAGCTCGATGCGGCCGAGTTCGACGGTCTGCGCATCACGACCGACGGAGACCGAGACCATGCCGTTGCCGGCGATCGTCACGACCGTCGCGTCGGGCGGAATCACGATGCCCGGCACGAGCGCGTAGCCGCCCTGCGTCAACAGCTGGCCGGCTTCGGAGAGCGTGAACGAGCCATCGCGCGTGTAGGCGATCGTGCCATCGCCGGTCTCGACCTGGAAGAAGCCCTCGCCCTCGATCGCGAGGTCGAGCGGACGCCCGGTCATTTCCGGACCGCCCTGCCCATGGATGCGGGTCACGGCGGCGAGCCGCACGCCGTGGCCGATCTGCATCGCGTTGATCGTCGCCTCGCCGTTGGGCGAGCGCGGTCCCTGCACGGTTTCGTAGAGCACATCCTCGAACGCCGCGCGGCTTCGCTTGAAGCCGGTGGTGTTGACGTTGGCGAGGTTGTTGGCGATCACGTCGACCATCTTCTGCTGGGCGATCATGCCGCTCGCCGATGTGCGCATGCCTGGATTCATGACGTGCCTCCGAGTGCCGTGGGTCGCCGCATCAGACGCGGCCGATGTCGCCGGTGACCGTGCCGAGCACGCCATCCATCGTCCGGAGGGCCTCGGTGTTGGCCGCGTAGGCGCGCTGGATCATGATCAGGTCCACCGTGCCGAGCAGCGGACTGACGTTCGCGTCCTCGATGGCGCGCTGGCGCAGCTGCAGCCCGCTCGCACCGATCGTCTTGGCGAGGGCCGCGAAGCGCCCCTCCCCTTCCTTGCGCAGCAGCGACGGGTCGGCGACGGTCTCGAAGCGGAGTCGGCCGGCCCGCGCCCCATCCACCAGCACCGTGCCGTCGGCCTCGAACACCACCTCCTGCCCCGCCACGTGCAGCGGCCCGTCCTCGCCGAGGAGGAGGTCGCCATGCCGGTCAATCAGGAAACCGTCGCGTGACACCTCGAGCGAGCCCCCGCGAATGAACCGCTCGCCCTGCGGCGTACGCACGACGAGAAACCCCTCGCCCGCGAGTCCGACGTCGAGGGGACGCGTGGTGTCCCGCAACGTCCCCTGCCGAAGGTCGAGGGTGTGCACCGCCGTGGGAGCGCTCTCGCCGGCGAGCGACTGCGCCGTGACGCGGTCGCCCTTGTAGGCGTCACTCGCGACGTTGGCCAGGTTGTTGGCGGTGACTTCCTGGAGCCTGGTGTAGTACCCCAGGGTCCGGGCCGATGTGACGATCGCGGGCAGGGTCATGGAGCCTCCTGAGGATGCACCCACCACAAGAGCAAGCGATGTGCCGCATCCCGGGCATCCGTAACTCGTTGCGGCACAAACGGTTGGCGGAGCCCCAATGCACCGGCGCCGACGAGCGGCAGTTCCGTCCGGCAAGTCGTGCCGAGGCCCGCGCCGCTCACGCCACCACGCCGTCGGTCGCGAGGCGGAGGCGCAACGTCTTGAGCGCCGCCGTGCGCACCTGCGAGACCCGTGATTCCGTCACGTGCAGCACCTCGGCGATCTGCCGGAGGGTGAGTTCCTCGTAGTAGCAGAGCGAGAGCACGAGTCGCTGCTGCTCCGGGAGACCGGTGATCGCCTCACGGAGCAATCGCTTGGTGTCGTCCTCTTCGAGCGCCGCATCCGGCGCCTCGGCCTCGCTATCGGGAAGCATCTCGGCGAGCGTGACCGTGCCGCGTTCGCTCGACGGCACCGGCTCGTCCAGCGCGAACGTCGTGGTGACCTCGCCCTCGGCGTGCCGCCGCCAATAGGTGGCGAGGTCGATGCCCAGCGCCGCGGCGACCTCGTCGGGCGTGGGCGTGCGGCCGAGCGTGCGTGCCAGCTCCCCGGCGGCCGCGTGCAGTTCGCGCACGCGTGCCCGGACCGAGCGTGGGCGCCAGTCGGCAGCACGCAGCTCGTCGAGCACGGCACCACGGATCCGCGTCGTCGCGTAGGTGCTGAAGGCCGCCCCCTTGGCCGGATCGAACCCCTCGAACGCCTGCACCAACCCCAGCGTTCCGGCGCCGATCAGGTCGTCGAACGCCACGGCATCGCCGACGCGAGCCGCGATCTGCCGCACGGTATGGTGCACCAGGCCGAGATGTTGCCCGAGCAGCGCGGCGCGGGCCGAAGCATCGTCGTGCGTGCGCCACCGCTCCCAGAGTGCGTCGGTCGGACTCGACATCGCGTTCAGCGCGGCACGGGTGCAGGGCGTGGCGCGACCCGCGCCGCCAGTGCCGCGAACGCGCGCTGGGCAGGCGTGCCGTGGGTGGGATGCAGCAGTCGCACCGGATCGGCGGCGAGCGCCCGCATCTCCCGATCCTCCGGGACCGCGCCGAGATACTCGAGCGGCCGCCCGAGGAAACGCGATGCCGCGGCGCGGAGCTTGTCGAAGGCGGCCTCTCCCTCGCTCGGCTCATGCACACGATTCACCACGACGTCCACGGGAAGCCGCGGCAACTGCCCGTGCACCACCTTGATGAGTGCGTAGGCGTCGGTGAGCGCGGTGGCCTCGGGCATCGTCATCACCACGAGCCGCGTCGCATGCAGTGCCACGCAGCGCAGTGCGCTGTCGAGGCCGGCCGCGGCATCGACGATCACGACGTCGTAGTCGGCGTAGATGCCACTCACGCGTCGCTGCAAGCGGGCCCGATCGGTGGGGCCGAGTCGCTGCACCGCATCGGTGCCGGAGTCCGCGGGCATCAGGAAGAGCCGCTCGGCCACCGGGATCACGAGGTCGGCCGGAGCGAGCGACTCGTGGAGCAGCGTCTCCGGCGTCAACGCGGGTCGCACCCCGAGCAGCACGTGGAGATTGCCGAGGTTCTGGTCGCCATCCACCAGCAGGACGCGCTGGCCCGTCTCGGCGAGCGCGGCCGCAAACGAGATGGCCGCCACCGACTTGCCGACGCCACCCTTCCCGCTCCCCACCACGACGGCCGGGGTGTCGCCCGAGCCCTCTGGCGCCGGGAAACGGATCGGATCCCGGCGTGCCTCGCGCAGTGCCGCCGCCTGATCGGTCATGCCACCTCCTGCGTGCGCCACTTCCGCTCGGCGTGTCGCGCCAGCGCCGGTGCGAGCCAGCGCGCGGCATCGTGAAGGTCGCTTGGCACCTCCTGCCCGTCGGTGCACCAGCGCATCGGGCGCCCATCCGCGGCGGCGATATCGAAGACGCGCGAGTCGGTCGGGCACTCGTCGAGCTTGGTCGCCAGCAAATGCGTCACGCCGAAACCGGCATACTGTGCCACCAGGCGTCGCACGAGTTGTGGCATCAGCCCGGCAGGAATGACGGCATGCACCTCGTCGGGGGCGAGGTGGAGCAGCCACCGGCGGAGCGTGGCCAGCGCATCGACCTGGGTCGGCGAGCGGCCCGGAGTGTCAATCAGGACCACCTCGCAGTCGGCGAGGCGAGCAAGCGCGGGCGCGAGCTCCGCCTCGCTCGATGCCGTGGCGAGTGGCAACCCGGCCAGCTCTGCGTAGGTGGCCAACTGCTCGACCGCGCCGACGCGGTAGCCGTCGAGTCCGAGCAGGCCGACGCGCTGGTGCCCGAAGGCTTCGGCAGAGGTCGCGAGCTTGGCGATGGTCGTGGTCTTGCCGGCACCTGTCGGTCCGACGAGGGCGATCAGTCGCGGGCGAGTCGCGCGCGGTGCACGCGCCGCGCGCGGAGCCGGCGCGGGAGCAGGCCGTGCCGGCACGTCGCTGACCTGGTCGGCCAGGAGCCGACGGAAATCGGCAGGGGCGGCCGATCCCGCGGGTGGTGCGACCAGCGGCGCACGCACCGGATCGTTGGTCGCGACCACGGTGAAGCGCCCCCCCTCGCGATGGACGCCGACGATGGTCGCGTCGGACCCGAGCGAGGCCCGAGCCTGCTGCAGCAACGATGGGACGTGCGTCCCGGTGAACGTCTCAAGTGGCACGGGTCAGCTCCCACATCGCGAGACTCTGGACGGGCATCTGCGGCGGCAGCTCGCCGAGCGAGACCACCGGAAGGTCGGGCAGGATCGGCTCGACGAGCCGGCGAATGCCGACACGAAGGGCGGGCGGCGTGATCAGGGGACGAGACCGACCATCGCGCCGCGCCGTCCCGGCCAGATCGTTCAGCGCGCGCAGCAGTCCGGTGAGTTGATCGGGTTCGATGGTCTGTCCGTCGCGCGACGCGCGCGGGGCAAAGAGCGTCATCAACGCCGACTCCAGTCGCGGTCCGATGGTGATGCCGCGCACCGTGCCGTCGGGATCGGCAAAGAGCTGCGCCACCACGTTGGACAATGCGCGACGCACGTGCTCCGTGAGCACTTCCGGTTCCTTGCTCTGGTCGGCCGCGTCGGAGAGCGTCTCCATGATGGTGACCAGGTCCCGCACCGGCAGGCCCTCGCGCAGCAGGCGCTGCAGCACGCGGTGCAGCGCGCCGAGCGGCAACTTGGCGGGGATGAGGTCATCCACCAGCGCGGGGTGGGTCTCGCGAAGGCCGTCGACCAGCTCGCGCACATCCTGCCGCGAGAGAATGTCGCCGGCGTGGCGGCGGATCGTCTCCATCAGGTGCGTCGCCAGAACGGTCGGCGCCTCGACCACATTGTAGCCGCTCGCCTCCGCCTCGATGCGACGATCCGGGGTGACCCAGAGTGCCGGAATCCCGAACGTCGGGTCGGTGGTCTTGATGCCGTCAATCGGGAGCCCGCGACCGCCGGCATCGAGGGCGAGGAGGTACCGCGGCATGATCTCGCCGCCCGCGACGCGCACGCCGCGCAGGCGAATGGCGTACTCGGTCGGGGCCAGCTGGATGTTGTCGCGGATACGGGCCGGCGGCACGATGATGCCGAGTTCCGTGGCCAGTTGCCGCCGCAGCAGGCCGATGCGCGGCAGCAAGTCGCCCTGCTGGGCCTCATCCACCAGCGGGATCAGCGCATAGCCCAGCTCGACTTCGATCGGCTCGACCTGCAGCAGTTCACGCATCTGCGCGGTGCCGGGAATCGCCGAGGCGACGGAGGCGACGGGCGCGCTGCTGCCGACGGTCACGAGCTGCGGCTGCCGACGGCCGACCCACGCCATCCCGCCCGCCGCGCCGGCCAGGGCGAGGAAGGGGAGCGCGGGGAGTCCCGGAAGGACCGCAAGCAGGAGCAGCACGCCGGCCGACATCCCCATCGCCCGGGGATTGCGCGTGAGCTGGGCGCCGAGCGCCTGTCCGACCCCCGGCGACGACGCGCCGTAGGTGGTGATGATGCCGGCCGAGGTACTGACGATCAGCGCGGGGATCTGGCTGACGAGGCCGTCGCCGATCGAGAGACCGCTGTAGCGGGTGATGGCGTCGCCGGCGCTCAGCCCTTGCTGCATCATCCCGATCGCGAATCCGCCGACCAGGTTGATGGCGGTGATGATCAGGCCCGCCACGGCATCGCCGCGGACAAACTTCGCCGCGCCGTCCATGGCGCCGTAGAAGTCGGCGTAGCGCGCCACGTCGGTGCGGCGTCGCCGCGCCTCGGCCTCGTCGATGAGGCCCGCGCCGAGATCGGCGTCGATCGCCATCTGCTTGCCGGGCATGGCGTCGAGGGTGAAGCGTGCGGCCACTTCAGCGATACGGCCAGCGCCCTTGGTGATCACCATGAAGTTGATCACCACGAGGATCAGGAAGATCACCAGCCCGACGAGGACATTGCCGCCGATGAGAAAGTTGCCGAATGCGTCGACGACCTCGCCCGCATAGCCCTCGGCGAGGATGAGTCGCGTGGTGCTGACGTTGAGGCCGAGGCGGAACAGCGTGAGCAGCAGCAGGAGCGACGGGAAGCCGCTGAAGTCGATCGGGTCGCGCGTGCCGAGGGTGACCAAGAGGACGAGGACGGAGAGTCCGATGCTCAGTGCCAGCAAGGCATCGAGGAGAATTGTCGGCAGCGGCACGACCAGCAGGGCCACGATGAACATCACGCCGACGGCCAACCAGCCTTCGGTGCCCAGCGCGCGCTGGAAGGCGTTGGGCCCGGCCGGACTCCCGCCACCACGCCCGGCGACGCCGGCGGCGACGCCGCCCCGCGCCGACGTCTCGGGTGCGGTCGTGGTGATCGGCGTGAGGCCGCCGACGGCGCTCATGCGCGGCGCGCCTCAGCGAGGTGCTGTGGCAACCGGCCGCGCACGCGATAGACGAAGGCGAGCACCTCGGCGACGGCGGCGTAGAGCGCGGGCGGAATCGGCTGCCCGACACGCGCACCCGCCAGGAGCGCCCGGGCCACCGGCACGTTGCGCACGATCGGCACGCCGGCCTCGCGCGCGATGGCGCGGATCCGCTCCGCGAGCTTGCGCTGTCCCATCGCGACCACCACCGGGGCGACGGACTTCCGACCATCGTAGCGGATGGCGATCGCGATCTCGGTCGGGTTGACGATCACGACGTCGGCCGACTTCACCTGCTGCAGCATCCGCCGGCGCGCAAAGCTCTGCGCCAGCGAGCGACGACGGCTGCGGAGCATCGGGTCGCCCTCGCTCTCGCGGAGTTCGTCGAAGATCTCGCGCCGCGTCATCCGCAGCTCCTTCTGGTGGCGCCACGCCTCGAAGAGGTAGTCCACCACGGCCACGGCCGCGAAGGCGCCCACGGCGAAGAGCACCAGCCGGATCGTGATCGTGCGCGTCGTGGCCAGCACGGCCGGTGCCGGCGCCCCGATCAGGCCGCTCAATTCCGGCCACGCGCCCACCAGGGCGATCCACGTGACGTAGCCGATCACCAGCAGCTTGACGATCGCCTTCCCCAGCGTGAACAGCGACTGCACCGAGAGCAGTCGACCAAGCCCGGCAAGCGGCGAGATGCGAGAGAGCTGGGGCGTCACCGGCTGGAGCGAGAGGACGCCGCGAGCCTGAATCGCATTGATCGCGACCACCGGGAGCGCCACCGCGAGAAGGAACGGGGCGAGCGCCGAGAGCATGGATGAGGTCATGGTGCGCAGCAGCGCGGCCGCGCCAGCCTCGGTGAGCTCGGGACCGGAGAGCGCGCTGGCCGTGCCGCGGAGGATGGCGAACGAGCCCTCACCCAGGGCGGTGCCGCCGAATGCCGCGAGCGCGGTCGCGCCGGCGAGCAGCACGATGGCGGCCGACAGCTCCTGGCTCCGTGGGACGCGCCCCTCCTCCATCGCCTGGTCGAGCCGGCGTTGCGTGGGGAGCTCGGTCTTTTCCTGTGCCTGTTCCTCGGCCATGTCAGGGCGTCGCCGGCGTGAAGGACTGCACCACCGCGTCCGAATCGCGGCCGAGGCCGAGTGCCCACTCGCTCACGAAGCCCGACGCCATCGGCAAGGTGGCGCCGATCGCGATCAACCCGACGGCGACGGTGACCGGCACGGCGACCATCATGGTGTTGAGCTGCGGCACGGCGCGATTCACCACGGCCAGCGCGAGGTTGGTCACCAGCAGCGTCACCATCATCGGTGCCGCGACCTGCACCGCCGTGGCAAAGACGCCGCTGCCGAGCGACACCACGAATCGGCCGCCCTCGAAGAGGTCCAGCGGCGACCCGGGAGGAATGGCCAACAGCGAGCGCGCCAGGCCGGTGAGCAGGATCAGGTGTCCCCCCACGGCGACGTAGACCGCGAGCACGAATTGTCCCTGCAACTGACCGATGCCGGGAGAGCCGATGTTGTTCATGCCGCCGATCGCCGCGCCGAGGGAGAGTCCCATCTGGAGCGAGATGACCTCGGCGGCCACGGCCACCCCGTAGAGAAAGCAGGCCGCCGACAAGCCGATCGCCAGGCCGAGCAGGAGTTCGCCCGCCAGCGGGACCACGAGCGACGGGCCGTCGATCGGCACCTCCACCGGCGGCACCAGGGGCACCAACGCCAGGGTGAGCACGACCGCGATCGCCCCGCGCAGTCGCGCCGGCACCACGGTCATCGCCCAGAGCGGGGCGACGGACATCAACCCGGCGACCCGCGCGCTCACGAAGGCAAAGGTCGGCCAGTTGATCGGCGCCAGGGCCTCGACCAGCGAGACCCCGTTCATCGCGCCGCCTGCGGCAGGGACTGGAACATCCCCACGGTGAACTCGACCATCGCCCGCAGCATCCACGGCAGCGTCGCGATGAAGACCACGGCGACGACCAGCAACTTCGGGATGAAGGTCAGGCTCTGCTCCTGCACCTGCGTCACCGCCTGCATCAGCGACACCAGCACGCCGACCACCAGCGCGGCGAGCAGCAGGGGGCCGCCCACGGTGAGCACCACCGTGAGGCAGCGTTGCAGCAGGTCGGCCGCGATGAGGGGCGTCACGTCACGCGGGCCGGAAGGAGGCGACGAGGTTCTGCATCACCAGCGTCCAGCCGTCGGCGAGCACGAAGAGCAGCAACTTGAACGGCAACGACACCAACACGGGCGGCAGCATGAACATGCCCATGCTCATCAGCACGGAGGCCACGATCAGGTCGATCACCAGGAACGGCAGGAAGATGATGAAGCCCATCTGGAACGCCGTGCGCAGTTCACTGGTGACGAACGCCGACATCACGGTGGCCGTGGGGAGATCCTCGACCGCGACCGAATCGGGCACAGCACTCAACTCGGCGAAGACGCCGAGGTCCTTGTCGCGCGTGTTGGCGAGCATGAAGCGGCGCATCGGCACGATGGCGGCCTGGTAGGCCTCGACCTGCCCGATCTCGCCCCGCAGGTACGGTTGCAGCGCGTCACGATTGGCCTCGGTCAGTGTCGGCTGCATGACGACGCCGGTCAGGATGATCGCGATGGCCACGAGCAACTGCGTCGGCGGGGCACCCTGGGTGCCGAGCGCCGACCGGAGGAACGACAGCACGATCAGGATGCGGGTGAAGCCGGTCATCAGCATGAAGACGGCAGGGAGCAGCGTGAGCGCCCCCATCAGCACCACGACGCCGACCGCGCCGGTCAGGCGCAGCTGCTCCGTGCCGTCGCCGACGCGCACATCCATGGTGGGTGGCGTCGGCGCCCGCACGGATGGTGCGTTCGTGGCCGCGGCGCCGGCGGCGCGTGCCGCGGGCGCCGGTTGCGGCGAGGTCACCACCTGCGCCGACGCCGCGACGGGCAGCAGCGCCAAGGCGACGAGCAACCCGAACCGCGCCAGCGTTGCCCGCCACGGCGCCGCCGAGCCCGCGGCCGTCGTGGGCCGCGCTCGGCGCGCCAACACCTCGGCCGTCGCCTCGGGGGAGAGTTCGCCGAGCAGGGTGTGGCCGTCGCCGACGCCCACGATCAACACCCGATCGGCGGCACGCAGCAGCACCACGCCCTGCCGGGGTCCGGTCGCCACGCGGTCGATCACCTGCAAAACACCGCCCTGCTCGCCGCGCGGCGCAATGCCCTGCAGCCGGCCGAGCAGCTTCAGGGCCAGCACCATGACACCGGCGGTAACGAGGAGGGCGGCGAGGGCGCCGAACACGCCTCAGCGCCCGCCGGTCTTGGGGGCCGGATCGCGCGGGAGCGAAAGCACCCGGGTGATCCGCACCCCGAAGTGCTCGCCGACCACCACCACCTCGCCCTCGGCGAGGCGGCGATCGCTGACGTAGATGTCGACCGGCTCACCCACCATCCGGTCCAGCTGGATGACCGACCCCGGACCGAGATCGAGCACCTCCTGCACCGCCATGGTGGTGCGTCCGAACTCGATCGCGACCGGCAACATCATGTCGAGGAGCGAGTCGAGCTTGGCACCCGCCACCGCGGGTGCGCCCTGGCCGAGTTCATCGAACGCAGCGGGGGCGGGGGACGTTGACTGGGGTCCGGTCATCCGGGACGCTTCCTGCGAGAGGGTCGAGTGGCGGGAACGGGTTCGGCCGACGGGGCCCACCCGGTGATGCGCAAGCCGACAAACCCCTGCTGCCGACCGAGGTGGCCCAGGGCAAGGCGGCGACCATTGACGAGCAATTCGACTTCGCCCGAGGCGGATTGGCCGGTCTCGAGCAACTGGCCCTCGCGCAGGAGCGCCACGTCCAATGCCGACAGGCGGAACTCGGGCAGTCGCACCGACACGGGTACGCCCGCCGCACGCACGTGCCCATCGATCAGCTGCCGGGCCTCGGCGATGTCTTCCGGACGGCCACGCGGCGTGGTGAGCTGGGGGCCGATCTTCTCGTGGAGGAATCGCTCGAAGGCCGTGAGCAGGAGGCAGAGCGTCAGGTAGCCGGTGCTCGGCCCGCCCTTCACCTCGAGGATCACGATCAACACGTTGTCTTCCCGCGCCGCCACGTGCAGCGAGTCCGGCACCGACTCGAAGCCGGTCCGACGAGGCTGGATCGGCACCGTCTCGCCGTAGGCCTCCTGCAACTGGCCCAGGATGCGATCGGTCAACTCGCCGAGGACACCCTGCTCCAGTGCCGTGAAGGCGCGGCGCGGCCCGGGCGCGGTGCCGGTTCCCCCGAAGAGCCGGTCCACCATGAAGGCGCCGAGCTCGGGGTCGAAGTCCACGATCGCCGGCGAGCTGCGCTCGTCACCCAGGTCGACCAGGTAGGCCGCGCATGGGGTGCTGAGCGCCAGCAGGAATTCGCCGAAGCTCGCCTGCACCACGCTCACCACCCCGACATCCACGTTGCGCCGCAGGCGACTCGAGAGCGCGCCCTGCAGCCCGCCGGCGAATCGCTCGTGGATGGCATCGAGCGCGGCCTGACGGGCGCGCGAGATGCGCGGCGGGCGGCGGAAGTTGTAGGGGACCACTTCGGTGGTCGACGTCGCCCGATGGGCGCCCTTGAGGAGCGAGTCGACGTCCTGCTGCGAGAGCGGCTCGGGCGCAGTCATCTACTGCACCAGGAACTGCGGGATGAAGACCTGGACCTTCGCCCCCTTGAGGTACGGGGCCACCACGTCGGCGAAGGCGCCGCGCATCGAGTCGCGTGCGCCGGGGCGGAGCAGCTCCTCGACCGTCTTCCGTTCGAGCACGCCCGTCACCCCGTCGCGAATCTGCGTCTCCGACTCGTGCAGGGTGTTCCGGATCTCCTCGGTCGCGACCTCGAACGCCACGGTGGCCACGATGAAACGCTGCCCCTGCGAGCCAGCCGGATTGACGATCACGTTCTGCAACTCGAAGAGGACCGTCTTTGCCGGCGCGGCCTCCTCCTCGGCGGCAGGTTCGGCGGCACCACCGCCGATGCGAGGGGCGATCACGAAGACGCCGACTGCCGTGCCGAGCAGCAGGGCCGCGACGGCCGCCATGAGGGCCTTCGAGCCGCCAGCGGCGGGGGCATCGGATTCGACGATCGGATCGGCCATGGGAATCTCCACGCGGGGACACGGGCACTCGCGCGCGATGTATGGCAACCCCGGTGCCATGCGGCGAGGCACGAGGCATCTCGCGTCGTGGCAAGGAGTTGAGTCGCGCGGGGGAGGTCGCGTGGATGGCGGACCGGGGGGCGACGGGAAGAGACTGCCGCCGAGGCGGCGAGAGTTGCCGGACAGCGACGAGGGCGACCGCCGCGATGTGCTCGCAGTGATCGCCCCCGTCCTGACCGACCCTCGGGCCTACCGCTTGAGGTTCACCAGCTCCTGGAGCATTTCGTCGGAGGTGGTGATCACGCGGGCGTTGGCCTGGAAGCCGCGCTGGGTAATGATCATCGACGTGAACTCCTGCGAGAGGTCCACGTTGGAGTTCTCGAGCGCACCCGGCGTGATGCTCGACGTATCGCTGGTGCCGGCGAAGCCGAGCACCGGCAAGCCGGAGTTGGCCGACTCGGTGAACATGTTGTCGCCCTGCCGCAGCAGGCCGGACGGGTTGTTGAACCGGGCGAGCGCGATCTGGGCCAGCGCCTGGGTCACGCCGTTGGTGAAGAAGCCGGTGACGACGCCGTTCTTGTCGATCGCGATCGACTCGAGGTCGCCCGACTGGTAGCCGTCCTGCGACCGGATCACGGCGTTGGAGGCGTTGGAGAAGCCCGCGAGTCCGTCGACGTCACCGATGGTGCCGGCGTCGAAGGTGATGTCGAAGGGAGCGCCGGCGCCGTTCGGCGTGATCGTCATGTTCGCGCCACCGCCGGGGTGGGTGAACGTGAGCAACTCGCCGGCGGTGCCGAACGTGGCCGTGCCGGTCGTGAGGGGGAGCGTGGCGGTGCTGCTCGTGACCCCCCAGTCCCACGCGCCGGGTCCCGTGTTCGTGAAGGTGATGTCCAGCTGGTGTGGCGTGCCGACGCCGTCATACACCGTGACGCCCATGGAGTGGGTGTCGCCGATCGCCGCCGAGGCGTTGAGGTTGCCGCGCATCTGGGCCACCGTCGTGATGTTCGCCGGGGTGATCTGACCGAGCGGGAGGATGATGTCGGTGATCGACGACGACGACGAGAAGACACCCGCCGAGTCGGCATTGATACCCTGGACCACGAACCCGTTGGTCGGCGCGATCATCCGGCCATCGGCGTCAAGCTGGAACGCGCCGGCACGCGTGTAGAAGCGGCGGCTCCCGTTCCCCACCACGAAGAACGAGTCGCCCTGGATCGCCAGGTCGGTGTTCTGGCCGGTGGACTCCAGGGTGCCCTGGGTGAAGAGCTGGTCGATCGAGCCGATGTTCATGCCCGAACCGATCTGGATCGGGTTCACGCCGCCGAGGTCGCCGGGCGGGCGCGACGCGCCCTGCAACAGCTGCGCGAATGCTTCCTTGAACGTCACGCGCGAGGCCTTGAACGCCACGGTGTTGACGTTGGCGATGTTGTTGCCGATCACGTCGAGCCGCGTCTGGTGATTCCGCAGGCCGGACACGCCGGCGAAGAGGGATCGCATCATGGGGTGGTCTGCTCCGGGGAGGTGGGAACGCTCGAGGCCGGATCGGCCGCGGCCAGCACTTCAACGACGTCCAGCATCGGGACGAGCGTCCCGTTGATTCGCAGGGCGATGGTCCCGCCACTGAAACTCATCCCGTCCACGCGACCGAGCGTATACGGCGAAGCGGTGACGGCCTGCTTCGCCGCGTTGGTCGCGACGACCTCGTAGGTGTAGGTGCCCTCCGCAAGGTCACCGACATCGAGCGTGATGATCCGGCGCCCGCTGCCCACCGTACCGAGGTCCTCGGTCACCAGCGCCTTGCCCTTGGCGTCGAGGATCCGGACAGTGACCTCGTCGGCCGGTCCGGCGAGATCAAAGGCCACGCGCGCCGGGGACCCATCGGTGACGGTGACCTTGGCCCCGTTGAGGATCACGTCGCGCCCCACCATCGAGGCCCCGAGCGTGGTCTGGGCGGTGAGCTTGAGTTCCGTGGTGGCCGCCGTCGAGGCGGTCATGGCCTCGCCCATCTGGATCAACTGTTCGACCGACGAAAACTGCGCCAGCTGCGTGGCGAACTCGGTCCCTTCCATCGGATTGAGCGGATCCTGGTTGCGCAGCTGCGTGACCAGGATGCGAAGGAAGTCATCCTTGCCGAGGGTGGCCTTGCTGGCCAGCACGCTGCTCTCGGTGGCTGCGGCGCCGCCTGAACTCCCGGTACCCGTGACTGGTGCGGTCACAGCATCTCCTCGTCGTGTTCGTGATGCCGACTCTCGGGCGGCGACTGGTCCTGGCCGCGATGCCGGCCGCGGGGCTGCTGTTGCTCGGACGAACTGCCATCGGGGGTTCGCGACGCCGCCTCGGCGCGAGGGCGGAGGTCCGCCACGCCGACCGAGGGCATCGCGCTGGCCACCTCGCCGTTGCTGCTCCGCACCTGCACATGAGCCTCGCGGAATCCCTGTCCCTCGAGGGCGTGGCGGAGCTGCTCCAACTGCGGGCGCATCGCGTCGACCCCGCCGCGATCGGTGACCACCGTCGCATGCACCACGTCGCCGCGCACGGCCACGCGCACCCGCTCCGCGCCGCTCTGCGCAGGGTCGAGTTCGACCGTGACATGCGACGTGGCGACGCGAGCTGGCGGCGCATCCGCGGCCGGCGCGGCGGCGGACAATGAGGCGTTCGTCGCGCCCGTCTCCGTATTCGGTGTCGTCGTCGCGAGCCATGGCACCTGCACCGCAGCCGACGGCTCCGGCTTCACGTCGAGGGCGACGACGGTCGCGCGCGGCTGCTCACGGTCCGAGCCACGGCCGTGTTCGCCCTGTGCGGCGGTTCCCCCTTCTGATCCGAGGGCGACCACGCCGACCGGACGCGCCGCGACGGGTTCGCTGCGCGTCGCCGCCGAGGTGGGCGATTCGATCGATTCGACGACGGCAAGCTGGATGTCGCGCGCGGACTCGTTGGAAGCAATCGCAGCCGGTCCGGCCGGCACGGGGGTCGCCCCGCGTGCCACGACCGTCACCACCGCATCGTCGAGCGGCGCGGGCGGCGTCACCGACGACTCCCGCGCAACATGCATGGCGGCCAACACACCGGCAGCAGTGGCAGAGGCCGCCGACGCGGGCGGCCGACGCGCGGCGGTCGACGCCGGACGTGCGACAGTTGGCGGCGTGCCGCCTGCGTCGGCCATCGGCGCGTCACCGCCCTGGTCTTGCCGCCGCGGTGGCGCCGCCAACGCATGCGCCGAGGCGTGCATTGATGGAGTCGCGGGTACCGGCACCGTGGCGTCCCCCTGCCCCGGCGTGCGCGTGCGCACCTCGGGATCGGCGGGCACGGCAGGTTCGTTGCGCGCGGGTTCGTCCGTCGCGTCCGATGCGGTGTCGGCAGGGCGCTCCATGGCCCGATTGGCCGACTCCCCTGCCGGTTCGCTTCGCTCGTGCCCAGCGGCGGCGTGCTCGCTCCGCGCCGATTCGGAGGGCATCGCCACGGCGAGTGCATCGGCCGAACGGGCGGTTGACGTGACCATGATTCGCCCCGCGTCGGTGGCATGGTCCGCCTTCTCCACACCATCGGGACGCTCAGTCGTCAGGCGTGATGCTTCCGCCTCGTCGCCCGCATCGAGTGCTGAACCATCCGACGGCGACACCACATCGGGCGGCACCACAACGACCACACGGAGCGCCGGCTCGGGCGGCAGGACGGGGGCGGCAACCGCGGCCGCGAGGGCCGCCAGGAAGCTCTGCCCCCCCGCCGGATCGGCGCTCTCTCCGCTCTCGGCGGGCATGGCCGTGCTCGGCAGCGGCAACCCGGCCCCCAGCACTCCGGTCATCATGGCTTGCCCGCTGGCGAGAGGAGTCGCTTGGTGAGCGTGGCACCGCGCGCCTTCGGCAGCGCCGCGATCAGGTCCCCCGCCTTGCTGGCGTCCATGGCGCGCAACACCGCCTCGAGTTCCACGTCGGTCATGTCGGCCACGAGGGCACCGGCATCCTGCGCGGTGAGTCGTTCGAAGATCTTGGCCATCCGCTGCGCGTCCGCCGAGGCGGGCGGCGTCGCGGCCGGCGTCGCGGCCGGCGCCGCCACGGGAGGCGTCACCACGGCGGGCGTCGCGCCGCTGTCGCCCTTCGGTTCGGCATGCGCCGGCTCGGACTGCTTCGGCGGCTCCGCCGTGGTCGTCGAATCGGGGGCCGTATGCCCGGTGGAATCGCTCTCGGCCGCAGGCACCTCGCTCGGATGCATCATCATCCCGACGCCAGTGCCAAGCCCGAGCCCGAGAAGGAGCGCGACGGGGACCACGACGGCGATCTTCATGCGGTGCGCTCCTTCTCTTTCGGGGTCACCTGCGACAGTTCATCGAGATCACGCTGCTCTTGCCGTCCCCGTTCGATGGCGTGGTCGGCCTCGCGACGCTCGCGCAATTTCTCCAGGGCACGCCGCGCCATCCGTGCCTCGGCGAACCGCTCGTCTTCCTCGGCGCGCCGCGCCTCGGCCTCCTGCAGGGCGGCTTCCTCGGCCTCGAGGCGCGCCTCGGCGGCATCGACGGTGAGTCGATAGGCGTGATGCAGGCCGGCGGCCGCAGAATGGGTCCCGGTCTGCTGCTCGACCTGCTCGTGCACCTGTTCGAGCTGGTCGGCGTGTTCCTCGGAACTCCGCCGCTGGCTCGCCTCGTGGGCCAGCGCTTCACCGAGCGCCGACGCCTGCTGCCGCTCCGCTGCGGCCCGGAGGTCGAGGATGCGCTGCAGCGAGAACTTGAAGGGTTTCATGCCGTGACTCCCTGCTCGATCTGCGTCGCCCGGTGGGCCAGCGCGACGACGGCGTCGCGGGCCAGCGAGAAACGGCTTGGCTCGTCGGGGCGCTGCTGCAGCAGGGCCAGCATCTCGGGACGGATCGCAAGCGCCGTGTCCACCGCGCGGTTGGCGCCCGGCTTGTAGGCACCCACCGAGATGAGGTCCTCGTGCGCATGAAACGCGGCCTCAAGTCGGATCAGCGTGTTGGCCGCGGCCCGGTGTTCGGGATCGACCACGGCATCGCGCACGCGGCTCACGCTCTCCAGCACGTCGATGGCCGGGAACTGCTTGGCCGCCGCGAGTCGCCGGGCGAGCACCACGTGCCCATCGAGGATCGAGCGGGCCGCGTCGGCGACCGGTTCGTTGAAGTCGTCGCCCTCGACCAGCACGGTGTACAACGCGGTGATGCTGCCCACCCGCCCGTTGCCCGCGCGCTCCAGCAGGCGCGGCAACGCCGCGAACACGGAGGGGGGATAGCCCTTGGTGGTCGGCGGCTCGCCAACCGACAGCCCGACCTCGCGGAGCGCCATCGCCACGCGCGTGACCGAATCCATCATCAGCAGCACCGCCTTCCCCTCGTCGCGAAAGTGCTCGGCGATGGTCGTGGCCACCAGCGCCCCGGTCGCGCGCACCACAGCGGCCTGATCGGACGTGGCCACCACCACGACCGAGCGCGCGAGTCCTTCCGGTCCGAGGTCGCGCTCGATGAACTCGCGCACCTCGCGACCGCGCTCGCCGAGCAACGCGATCACGTTCACGTCGGAGGACGCGCCACGCGCGATCATGCCGAGCAGCACGCTCTTGCCGACGCCGCTTCCGGCCATGATCCCGACGCGCTGGCCGCGGCCGAAGGACTCGAGGCCGTCGAGCGCGCGAACGCCCGTGCTGAAGGGCGTCGCGACCGGCGGACGCTCGAGCGGATTGGGCGGATCGCTGTACAGCGAACGCGAGACCGTCGGACCCACCGGACCAAGCCCGTCAATCGGACGGCCGAGCCCGTCGAGGACGCGGCCGATCAGGCCGCGGCCGGCCGCCACGTACAGCGAGCGACCCAGCGGGGCCACCATCGCCCCGGGGTGGATGCCCTCGATCTCGCCGATCGGGAGCAGCAGGATGCCGCGATCGTGGAAGCCGGCGACCACGGCGAGCACGCTGCGCTGCGCCGTCGAGAGGCGGCACACTTCGCCGACCGCCACCGGCACCTGCGAAGCCTCGACCACCTGACCGATCACCCGCGTGACGCGCCCCAATTGCACCAGTCGCGGCAGCGTCTTCAGGCGACTCATCGCCGCTTCGAGGAGCGCGACATCACTCATGGCCGAGGCGCTCATAGAGGTCGAGCAACGCGCGGTCGACGCGCCCATCGATCACCGACGCCGCCGTCTCGACCAGGCAGGAGCCGCGCGAGATCGTCGCATCGGCCGTCCAGCGCAGTTCAAGCGCCGACGTCGCGAGGGTCGCGGTGCCGCCGATTTCCTGAAGCGCGAGGAGATCGCCCGGATTGAGTCGCACCACCACCGGGCCGGAGGTCGGGGCAAGCGCCAGCGCCTTCTCGACCAGTCGCGCCACGTCAATTGGCGATTGCGTCAACTCGCGCTCGACGAGGTGCCGCGCGATCGCGACCGCGAGGGCGTGCACGGTCGTGGCCACCTGACTGCGCAGCGTGTCGGCCGCCGTCTCGAGCGCGTGCACCGCCGCCTTGGCGCCTCCGACGACCTGCCCCAACTCGTGCTCGCGCGCGGCGGCGAAGTCGAGCTGCCCCTGGGCATAGCCGCGTTGATAGGCCGCCTCTTCGGCGGTCGGACCGGCCACCGCCACGCCATCGACGGACGGCGCCGGGACGGTCCGGAGGTCCGGGGGGTGCCAGGCGAGGGCGCCGGCGGCGCGAGCCTCAGGCGATGACTTCGTCATCCCCGCGCTCCACCTGGATTTCGCCGGCTTCCTGCAGGTCACGCACCACCGTCACGATGGCGACATGCGCCGCCTCGACATCGCGCACCTTGACGGGCCCGAGGAGTTCCATCTCCTCGCGCAGCGCGCCAGCGGCGCGTTCCGACATGTTCGCGAAGATGTGCTTGGTCAGGTCGTCGCTTGCCGCCTTGAGCGCCAGCGCCAGCGTCTTGCTGTCCACGTCGCGCAGCACGCGCTGCATCGAGCGGCTCTCCAGCAGCAGGAGATCCTCGAAGACGAACATCAAGTTGCGGATCGCGCTCGCGACGGCACCGTCCCGGCTGCTCACCGCGTCGAGGAGCGCGGTGTCGCGGCCACCGGCGAGCTGGTTCAGCATCCGCGCCGCCGCGCCCGGCCCTCCCGCGGCCGTCATCGCCTGCGACAGCGTGAGGTCGGCGCGCGCCCCGATGGAGTCCTCGACCATCTGCAGCACTTCGGGCGAGACGCGTTCCATCTGCGCGATCCGGTACAGCACCTCGCCGGCCAATTCCGGCCCCATCGCCTCGAGCACGCCGGAGGCGAGCTTCGGCGCGATGTGCGCCAGGACGAGCGCCATGGTCTGCGGGTGCTCACCGCGGAGCACGCTGTGCAACACATCGGGGGAGGCGCGCCGGAACCGTGACAGCCCGATCTCTTCCGGCTCCTTGGTGATGCGATCGAAGACCGATCGCGCCCGCGCACCACCCAACGCCGTCTCGAGCATCTGCCGCGCGTACTCGGCACCGCCCTCGGCGTTGGCCTCCACGGTCCGGAGCACGTCACGGTATTCGAGCAGCACCGCATCCACGGTCTCGGACGGCACCATGCCGGTGCGCGCGATCTCGCGCGAGAGCTGCTCGATGTCCTCAGGCCCCAACTGCTGGAGGATGCGCGCCGAGGCTTCCGCACCGAGCGCGAGGCAGAGGATTGCCGCCTTCTGGGTGCCGGTGAGGGACCCGGCACGGGGGGGACGCGTGGCGACTGCCGTCATCCCGTCGGCTCCGCCAGCCAGCTGCGCACCACGCGCGCCGAGGCTTCCGGCGCCGACAGCGAATCGTTCTGGGCGCGGGTCCGCAACTGCACCGCCTCAGGCGTCACGGCGGCCGGCAGCACCGCCGACGAGGCGTCCTGCCCGGGGAGCATGGTCACCCCAGGCACGGCGCCGCCACCCTTGAGCGCACGAAGCCCGAGGATGAGGGCCACGACGACGGCGAGCACCGACACGACGGGATAGGTCAGCCGCTGCGCCGTGTCGATGATCGAGGTGGTGGGCGCCTCGTCCTTGGTCACGGGAATCACGCGCTCCGGCGTCGGTCCGCCGAACGGGACGGCAGCGACGGTCACGCGGTCACCGCGCAGCGAGTCATAGCCAACAGCGGTGCGCACCAGCTGTTCGAGTTGGGCGCGCTGGTCCTCGGGCAGTCCGGCACCGCCGTCAAGCGCCCGCGAGTTCACCATTGCCGACACGGAGAGCCGCGTCACGTTGCCGACGCCCGAGATCAGCTTCTCCACCGTGCGCGAGGTCTTGTACTCGAGGTTGATCACCCGCGGGCCGCCGACCGGTGCGGTGGCGGAATCGCCGCCGTCGCTGCGACTCTCGCTGCTCAGCACGCGCCCCTCTGGATCGTAGGCCTCGACGGTCCGATCCACCTGGTCGAAGTTGAGCTGCGCGGCAACCTGGACGCGCACGTCGCCCACGCCGACGGCCGTGGTGAGCAACTGCTCGACCTTGCTGCCGAGGTGCTTCTCCACCGTCTGCTGCAGCTCGAGCTGACGCGAGGACAGCGCCATCCCGCTGCTGGCATCGCTGCCACCGAGGCCCGAGAGCGGACGGCCGCTGTCGTCGAGCACGGCGACATCCTCGACCGCGAGGCGCTCGACGCTGTTGCTCACCAATTGCGCGATGCCGCGCACCTGCTCGGGAGAGAGCGGTTCGGTCCCGCGCAGCGAGAGCACCACGGCAGCCTGCGCCGGACGCTCGAGACGGCGGAGCGCCGACGACTCCGGAAGGCCGATGTGCACCTGCGCCCGCTCGACGCCCTTGAGCGTGCCGATGGTGCGAGCCAGTTCGCCTTCGAGGGCCCGGCGATAGGTGACATGCTGCGTGAAGTCCGTCATGCCCCAGGAGGGCTTGTCGAAGAGTTCGAGGCCGGGGCGTCCATCGGCCGGCATGCCGTCCTGCGCGAGCAGGACGCGCGCACGCGCGGCGTCGGCTTTCGGCACCAGCAGCTCGCTCCCGTCGCCGCCGAGGCGATAGGGAATGGCCGCCTTCGTGAGCCCGTCGGTCATCTTCCCCATCTCGGAGAGCGCCACGCCCTGGAACAGGGGGACATACTCGGGCGCGCTGGCCGTGCGGCCGAGGAAGACGGCGGCAACCAGCACGGCAACCGCCAGACCGAGCACCAGGAAGCGACGATTGGCGTCGAGGCCACGGAACGCGTCGAACATCGGCTCAGACCTGCATGTTCATGATGGACCGATACGCGTCGGTGAGCTTGTTGCGCGTCTCGACCAGGAGTTCGAGCGAGAGCGACGCCTCCTCGGCCGCCGCCATCACCTGGTGCAGTTCCACCGGGTCGCCGCGCAGGAAGGCGCCGATCATGTCCTCCTTGCGATCCTGCATCCCGGTCACGTCGCCAAGCGCGCGCTTCAGCAGGTCCCCGAACGGGGCCTCGCCGTCGCCCAGGCCGATCGGCATGCCGGCGCCGCGCTCGAGCGGGGAGATGCCGGGGCGGATCGGCAGGATCGGACTGCTCATCGGTCAGGCCCTCACGTCGAGACGTTGGCCGAGCGGAGCCTCGGCGTCGCGGGTCACGGCACCGCTCGGGCCGTAGCCGAGCGAACCGAGCGCCGCCGTGCTCAGGAAGAAGGCGCGTTCCTGGTCGGTCAACACGCTCCAGAGCGGCGAGGGCCCCGAGGAAGGCGCCGCTGCGGCGCTGTTCGACGCCGATGCCGCGGATGGTGCCGCGCCGCGCGCCGGCGTGGCGACAGGCGGCGTCGGGTACAGCGGAACAGTTGGGACCCGCGAAATCGTCACGCGTAGCACTCCACGGAATCGGTCAGATGTCGAGGGCGCGACGCAACATGGCCTTCGCCGCCTGGAAGACGGTGGCGTTGGCCTCGTGCAGGCGTCGGGCGATCATCAGGTCAACGGTCTCGGTCGCGAGGTCGACGTTCGGGTAGCGCACGTAGCCGGTGGCGTCGGCATCGGGGTGGCCGGGGTCATACACCAGCCGGCCGGTGGACTGATCCGTCACCACCTGCGTGGTCGACGCGCCCGTTGCCGGATCGAGCCCTGCGACGGCCACCTGACGCTGGTAGGGCCCGCCCGCCGCCGTGCGCGTCGTCTCGGCGTTGGCGATGTTGGTCGCGATCACCTCGATGAACTTCTGCTGGCGCGACATCCCCCCAGCGCTCACCCCGAGCGGCCCGAGCAACTGGCGCAACGGCCGCGAGGTGATCGGGAAGCTCCCGCCCGGCTCAGCCACGGTCACGCATCGCGGTCCGGAGGTCGCCGTAGGACTTCTGGAGCAGCTTGGTCGTGGCTTCGTAGCGAAGCTGTGTGTCGGCCAAGGAGGCCATGTCCTGCTGCAGGTCGGCGTCGCGCGCGGCCAGGGAGGCGTCGAGCGCCCCGGCAAAGCCGCTCGTCGCACTCTGTCGCGCCGCGTCGGCCACGCGGGCCGCGATGGTGCGGTGCGTCGCGCTCTGTTCCTCGAGACCGCCGCGCAGTTGATGGGTCACGGTGCCCTGACCAAACAAGCCGCTGATCATCGTTGCTCCATGTGGGAATCCGCATGCATTAGATGCAAGCGTCATTCCCATTGCCGAGATACGAGGCAAGATGTTGTGTGGCAACGGCTTGTGATTTTTTGGGAGGCGTCGTTTCGGGAGCGTGCGGAAGAATCTTCCCCTCTCGGCTCGGTCAACCTTGCCGAGCGGGGGTCAGGCGGCAGTCGGGGAGTTCAGCTTGTTGCGGAGGGTGCGTTCGGAGATGCCGAGCAGGCGAGCGGCCCGGGTGCGATTGCCGCCGGTGGCGACGAGCGCCCGTTCGATGGTGATCCGCTCGAGGTCGGCGAGGTTGAGGGGCATCTCCTCGTCGGAGGAGGCGGTGCCCGTGCTGGAACTGAGCGCGATCGACGGCGGGGACTCGAGGACATGGAGGTGATCGGCGAACAGCCCCTGCGAGATCGGACGCCCCCGCGCGAGGATCACGGCGCGCTCCATCGCGTTGGAGAGCTCGCGCACGTTGCCCGGCCAGGAATAGCGCTGGAGATAGTCCATCGTCGACTCCGGCACCTCGGGCGCCGGCACGCCGAGGTACTCCGCCGCGGTCCGCAGGAAGTGCTGGACGAGCAGCGGAATGTCCTCGGGGCGCTCACGAAGCGGTGGCGTCCGGATCGGCACCACCTGCAGGCGATAGTAGAGGTCGGCGCGGAAGCGGCCCGCCGCGATCTCGGCGCGAAGGTCGCGGTTCGTCGTGGCGATCAGGCGGACATCCACCTTGATCGGCTCACGTCCACCGACCCGCTCGAACTCCTGCTCCTGAATGGCCCGGAGCAGCTTCGACTGCAGGTCGAGGCGCATCTCCGAGATCTCGTCGAGGAGCAGCGTGCTGCCATGCGCCCGCTCGAACGCACCGGCCGCGCGTGCAGTCGCGCCGGTGAAGGCCCCCTTCTCGTGCCCGAAGAGCGCGCTCTCCACCAGGCCCTCGGGCATCGCGGCGCAATTGATCGTGATCATGGTGCGCGCCGAGCGAGGGCTCTGGTCGTGCAGCGCCCGGGCGATCAACTCCTTGCCAGTGCCCGACTCACCCTGCAGCAGGACCGTGGCCCGCGTCGGCGCGACGGTCGCCACCATCTCCTGCAAGTCCCGCATCGCGGCACTCCGCCCGACCAATTTCCGGGTGGCGTGCATCCGCGAGATTTCCTGCCGGAACGCCTCGTTTTCCTGGCGCAGGCGGGCATACTCGAGCGCGTGCTGAATGGTGATCTGCAGCTTCTCGGCGCGGACCGGCTTGACCACGTAGTCGATCGCGCCGCTGCGCATTGCCATCACGGCCTGCTCGATGGACGAGTCGCCGGACACCACGATGAACGGAACGACCGGATCGCGGCCCCGAAGGTGCTCGAGGAATGCCTGCCCATCGGGGTCGGTCAGGGTGAGGTCGGCGAGGACCAAGTCGATGCCGCCCTGATCCAGGCGACTGACTGCGTCGCTGGCGGAGTCGGCAAGCACCGCCCCGTAGCCGAGGTCGAGGAGAATCTGCTCGAAGAGGGCGGCCACGGCCGGCTCTTGGTCAACGCAGAGGATCGTGGTCACAGCTTCAAGCAGGCAAGGCGCAGAACGGGCGACCTCGGAGGCGGTGACAGGGGGGGCCGGCGAACCGGACTCATGCTCCGACCAAAATAGCCGATAAAGCGTGGAGTGCCATCCTCACCCCGTGGAGCAGCCAGGCGATGCGAATCACCAACACCCTGATGCAGGACCGGCTGCTTCGCAACCTGCAGAGTCAGGGGAGCCAGCTCCTGCGCGCCAGCGATCAGGTCTCCACCGGCCTGCGCAACAGCAAGCTCTCCGACGACCCGGTGGCCGGCGCCCAGATCCTCGCCACCGACACGGCATTGCGTGCGGTCGAGCAGTACCGCCGGAGCGTCACCTCGGTGCAGGCGCGGCAGGCCGCCGAGGAGACCACGCTCGACCAGTTGGGCGACCTCCTCTCGCGAGCCAAGGAACTAGCCACCGGACAGGGGAGCAGCACGGCCAACGCCGCGACGCGGGCCGCCACGGCCATCGAGGTGCAGTCGCTGATCGATCAGGCGATCTCGCTCGGCAACCTCCGCTTCGGCTCGGACTACCTCTTCGGCGGTCTGGACGTCAGCGCGCCCCCGTTCCAGCCCAACGGCACCTACGTCGGCACCCCGACCGGACGGCAGGCGGAAGTGGGCGACGGGATCCTGGTCGACACAGTCCACAGCGGTCAGCAACTCCTGGTGAACAGCGGCGTACTGACGTCACTCACGGCGCTCCGGGACGCGTTGCAGGCCAACGACGCCGTCGCGGTCCGTGCATCCGGCTCGGCACTCGATCAGGCCTTCGATGCCACGCAGCTGACGCTCACCGAGGTCGGCGCGCGAACCCGCAATCTCGAGCTGACCACGGGCTCGTTGACGGCGCTCGAGACGGCACTCACTGCCAAGCGGGCAGCGGCGGCCGAGATTCCGCTTGAGGAGGCGATGCTCCGACTCGCCACGGTCCAGACCGCCATGCAGGCCGCCTACCAGGCGACGACGCGCATCCTCCAGAATTCCCTGACGGAGTACCTCTGATGTCGGCTGCGACGCTGCCCCTCCCGCTCGATCTGACCTTCGAATCACATCTGTTCGGCACGCTCACCGTCCCGCGCCACGACATCATCGCCTTTCCCGACGGACTGCCGGGCTTCGAGCTCTGTCGCCGCTTCACCCTGCTGCCGACCTCGGCCGCCGGCCTCTATTGGCTGCAATCGGTCGAGGAGCCGGCACTGGCGTTCCTCGTCGTGGAGAGCCGCCGGATCGCACCCTCGGCCTGGCCGGAACACCCGAGCGCCCTCGCCATCGTGACGCTGCCCGCCGGGCCGGGTCCCGCGACCGCCAACCTGCAGGCCCCGATCCTCGTGGACCCGGTGCGGATCACCGGCCGGCAGGTCATTGCCCCCGAGTCGGCCTGGGGCACCACCCACGCCTTCGACCTCGCCGCGCTGGTCCCTGCCGCCTAGCCGTTTCGCTGGTCCCGGGCCCCCCCGCCTCCGGGGGTGCCCCCCTCCCGCTCAGACTCCCGCCAGCACTTCCGATAACAGGACAGCGACCGAATTCGCGGTCGGCTCGAATCCAGTTCCGGAGCACGGACGCTCCAGACACCTGTTAAGGGAGTAACAACACCATGGCCAGTATCCAGAACAACCTCGCTGCGAACACCGCTTTCCGGAATGTGCAGACGTCGAGCCTCGGGCTCGACCGGCAGATCGCCAAGCTGTCGTCGGGCTTCCGCATCAACCGCTCGGGAGACGATGCCGCCGGCCTCGCGATCGCCAACAAGCTTCGCGCCGAGAGCCGCTCGCTCCAGCAGGCCTCGCGCAACGCCTCGCAGGCCAACTCGATGCTCCAGATCGCCGATGGCGCAGTCAACACGATCTCCGGCATCCTCGATCGGATGAAGGAACTCGCGACGGCCTCGAACTCCTCCTCGATCGGCCTCCAGCGCACCAAGTTGGACGCCGAGTTCCAGGCGCTTGCCGCCGAAATCAACCGTATCGCCGCGACGACCCAGTACCAGGGTTCGGCGCTCGTGAACGGCACGCTCGGCAACGCGGTCACCGGCGGCACCTACGCCGGCCAGACGGCGCTCAACGGCGCGCAGTCGGGCACCTACACGTTCGCGTCGGCGGGCGGCGTGGCCACCCTCAGCTTCGGTGCGGGCGCGACGCTCGTCACGCAGGCCATCGCGATGCCGGCCGGCGCGGGGACGTACAACTTCGACAAGCTCGGCGTGTCGGTCACCAACGCCTCGGGCTACCTGGTGGACGGCGTCAACGCCCAGACCATCATCGTCGCCGGTACGGCCGTGAACTTCCAGGTGTCTTCGTCGGGCGCCTACGGCGGCAACGACCTGGTCTCGCTCGCGCAGGTGAACCTCACCACCGCCGCGGCCGGCCTGAACATCGCCGGCCTCGACGTGCTGAGCGCCGCCAATGCCCAGACCGCGCTCGCGCGCCTGGACACCGCGATCGACCTCTCCAACACCGCGATCGGCACGATCGGCGCGGCGCAGTCCCGCATCGAGTTCGCCTCGGCGAACGTGGCCACCGTCACGCAGAACGTGATCGCGGCCGAGAGCACCATCCGTGACGCCGACATGGCGATGGAGACCACGGCGTTCACCAAGTTCCAGATCCTGCAGCAGGCCGGCATCGCCATGCTGGCGCAGGCCAACGCGACCTCGCAGAACGTGCTGTCGCTGCTGCGGTAAGTTCGGTTTCGACCCGGTGGGGGGGTCGCCTCGGCGGCCCTCCAACCACCCTCAACCTCAGGACTGATTGATGACTGCCCCGCTCTCCTCCATTTCCGGCCTGATCTCGGGATTCAACTACCGGGACCTCGTCGACGCGATCATCGCGCAGGCTCGCGTGCCCGCCGATCGCTGGGAGGCCGAGAGCGCGGCCAACACCGCGCGCACCACTGCGCTCGCCACCTATCGCGGACTGCTCGACAAGGTCCGCACCGCCGCCAAGGCGCTCAGCACCGGCACCGCCTTCGACGCGATGAGCAGCACCACCTCGGTGCTCGCCGGCACCCGCGCGATCGCCTCGGCGACCGCCGATGCCACCGCCACGAGCGGTAGCTACCAGATCAAGGTCGACCAGCTCGCCAAGGCGGAGAAGCTCGCGGGGACCATCGGCCGCGACGCTGCGACCGCGCTGGGCGCCGCCGCCGAGTTCACGGTGAACGGTCAGGCCGTGACCGTCGACACCACCGACACGCTGGTCACCCTGCAGGGCAAGATCAACGCGCTCAACAGCGGCGCGACGCCCACGGGCGTCTCGGCCACCATCCTCACCGTGGCGCCGGGTGACTCACGCCTGATCCTGACCAGCACCAAGAGCGGTGCGGCGGGCATCACGCTGGCGGACACGGTCGGCACGACGCTGCAGACCCTGGGCTTCCAGGATGGCTTCGGTGCGGAGCTCGCCGGTTCGGTGCTGGTGAACGGCGCCGACGCGCAGTTCCGCATCGACGACATCCTGCTGACGCGCACCAGCAACGTGGTGACCGACGCGATCACCGGCGTGACGCTGACCCTCACCGGCGATGATGTCGGTGCCGTGACGAGCATCCAGGTCGACCGCTTCGTCGATGCAGCCCGGACCTCGATGCAGCAGTTCGTCGAGGCCTACAACGGGTTGGTCGCCTTCCTGAAGACGCAGGGCACGGCCAGCACCACGTCCACGCCGCCGCTCTACGGACAATCACTCATCCGCACCGCGCGGGCCCAGCTGCCTTCGCTGCTGCTCGAAGCCGTCGGAGGCGCCGCGGCGGACCTGGCCACCGTCGGGCAGGCGGGGCTCTCGCTCACGCGCGACGGCACGCTCACGCTGGACGCCACCAAGTTTGACGCCGCCTTCAAGGATCGGCAGGGCGACCTCCGCACGCTCTTCACCGAGCAGCGGACCGCGACCGGCGCCGGGCTCACCTTCGTCTCCTCGGCCCAGGCCTCGACGGCCGGCAGCCGCGCCATCGACATCACCGCGCTCGCCACCAAGGCGACGCTGCTGACGTCGGGCTTTGCCGGCAGCTACGATGCGGGTGGCAGCGCCGATCAGGTTACCGTCACGGACACCAACTCGGGACGCACGGCCACGGTCGCCCTGACCACGGGAATGTCCACCGCCGATATCGTCCTTGCGCTGCAAACGGCCTTTGACGCCAACGAGCTGAACCTCACCGCGACCGCGGTCGGGAACGAGATCCAGCTCGACCAGCTCGGCTTCGGCAGGGGCGCCGGCATTACCCTCGCCTTCACCGGGCTGGGCGACGGTGCCGCCGAGGCCTGGAGTGCCGACACCGCCGTGGCTGGTACCGACGTCGCCGGAACCATCGGCGGACTCGCCGCCACCGGCATCGGCCAGCTCCTGGTCGGCACCAGCGGCACCGACGCCGCCGGGCTCACGATCCAGTACAGCGGCCTCGTCACCGGCGCGGTCGGCAGCATCAATCTCTCGCTCGGCGCCGGCGCCCGGATCGAGCGACTGCTCGAGCAGTTCCTCGCCACCGGCAACGGACTGGTGGACAGCAAGGTCAGCGCACTCGAGACCCGCAACAGCCGGCTCAGCAGTCGCGTGACCGAACTCGATGCCCGCCTCGAGCGCCGTCGTGCCGTGTTGCTTGCCAACTTCCTGCAGATGGAGACCGCGATCGCGCGGCTCAAGCAGCAATCCACGTCACTCCTCGGCTCCACCAGCAGTTCCTCCAACGGCAGTTCCTGAGGCAGCGACAGATGAGTTACGGTTCGACCGATCGCTATCGCGAAATGGAAGTCCAGGCGATGTCCCCCGCCCAGCGCCTCGTCCTGCTCTACACCCATCTCCTGGTGGCACTGCGCCAGGCACGGGGCCACATCGAGCGTGGCGAGATCGAGGCGCGCGGCGAGCGGCTCATCAAGGCGGAAGAGATCGTGCACGAGCTGCTCTGCTCCCTCGACCGCGAGGCGGGGGGCGAATTTGCCGATCGACTCGCCGCACTGTACGCCTGGATGCTGGGGCAGTTCGCAGCCATTCAGGCCCGGCCGACATTGACGCAACTCGATGCGGTCGTCGCCATCGTGACCGAACTGCACGGCGCCTGGCAGGAAGCCGCCGCGCAGCTCGCCGGTGGACACGCCGCGGCCTGACCATGGCGACCTCCGTGGAGACCGAGCGGGCGGCCGCGCTCCTGGCCGCACAACTCGACGACCTGGCGCGCTACCGCCACGTGGTCGAGGCCCAGCGGGCCGTCCTCCGGATGGGCGACGCGGGCCTGCTCGATGTCTTCGCCAGCGAGGCCGAGGGGATCGTGGCGGACATCTCCGCGCGGGAGGTCCAGCTCCTGGCCGTCCGCGCGGCGGCCCAGGCCGACGCCCATCCCCACCCGGCAGGCCATCCGATTGCCGACCTCCACGCCAGGGTCGAGCGGGAGCGGGCCCGCGCCGCGGCTGCCGCGCGCGACCTGGCCAGCCAGATGGAGGGGGAGGCGCTGGCAATTGCCCGCCAGATTGCCGACATTGGCCAGCAGCTGGGGCGCAGTCAGGACGCCTACCGGGGCCAGGCCGATGCCGGCGGCCCCCTCATGATTGACCGGACGGGGTAGCAACTCAGACTATTGGGACGTCTGCCGATAGTCTTGTCATTACCGGTGGCCCGCCGACCCGCAGTGCTCAGGGTCGAGGCGGGAGCAGCATCAGGGCACCGCACGCTGAAGGGGAGGTCGTCATGGCCATTGACAGTCTAGGTCGCTCCGGGGCACCCCAGCCCGATCCGCGCCGCACTGACGCGGCCGACAAGGGCGCCGCGGTCACGCCAAACGCCGTCGCGGCTGAGCGGCCCCGTGCCGCGGCGCCGGCAGCCGATACGGTGGAACTCTCGGCCGAGGCCCTCGCACTGGCCAGCCAGGAGGTCCCGTCCCGGACCATCGAGCCGATCCGCCTCCGCGAGATCACGCGCAAGATCGCCGACGGCCAGTACGAGGCGCCGCCGACGCTCGAGATGCTCACCAATCGGCTCATGAAGGAGCTGCGCGGCGAGCAGTAACTCCGGCCACGCACCACGAGTTCGACACCGCACGGCGGGGCTGATGCCCCGCCGTGTTGCGTTACAGCCGAATGGTGAGTCCGTCCTGCAGCGTGTTCCGGTAGGCCCGCCAGGCCGGAATGAGACCCACGAGGATCCCCGCCACCACCACACCCCCGAGATAGAACCACTCGAGCGTCTGCGGGGCCGTGATCGGGATGTAGACGCCGAAGTGGGTCTCGGCCAGCCCCTGCCCCACGAACAGCAGGCCGTAGACCAACACCAGCCCGACGACCGCACCGAGGAAGGCGAGCAGCCCCGATTCCAGCACCAGCAGGGCCGCAATCCGCCCCGGCCCCGCGCCCAGCGAGCGCAGGATCGCCATCTCCCGACGCCGCTCCTGCAGCGTGCTGTACAACGCCACGAGCATCCCGAGCAGGCCCACCAACAGCACTGCACCCGTGATGATCCGCGCGCCGTCCTCGGCGTAGCCGATGGAGCGCCAGAGTTCGGTGAGCGCCACCGCTGGCAGAATTGCCGTGAGCGGTTCGACGCGATCGGTATTCATCTGCCGCTGCAACATCAGCGAGGCCGCCCGCGCCTTCGCGCCGAGCAGGAAGGCGGTGAGCTTGTGGCCGTGGTCGGCATGCGCGTCTGCCCCTGGCATCGCCTGCGCGACCGGTGAGGGGGGCGGCGGCTCCGCGCCGGGCATCGATGTGATGGCCGGCGTCGCCGCAGGTGAGGGGGGAGGCGCCGATGAACCGGGGCGTTGCAACGGCGCGAACTTCGGCTGCGCCCAGCCATCGGGCGACTCGGCTGGCATCCCCTCGTGCATGCCCTCGATCCCTTCGAGGGTGATGAACACCGACCGATCGATCGGCGTGGAGGTACGCGCCAGAATGCCGACCACGGTGAAGGGGTGCTCCTCGTGATCGCTGATCCCCGTCCCGCGGAGGCCGTGCGTCAGCGTGACTTCGCTGCCGAGGCTGAGCTTCCGCGCCTTCGCCACCTCGATCCCGACCACCACATCCTTGTCACCCTCAAGCAGCCGACCCTCGGCGGCCGTGACGCGACCATCGTTGCGGAACTTGTAGTGCTCGAAGAAGGCGCTCGTGGTGCCGACCACGCGATAGCCGTAGTACGAGTCGCCCAGCGAAATCGGGATGGTCCACTTCACCGCCGGGTGACGCGACCACTTCTGGTAGGTGCTCCACTCGATCGATCCCGCCGGTGAGCCGAGGCCGAAGATCGACGACAACAGGAGCTGCTGCGAGCCGCCGCGCGCGCCGACGATCAGGTCGGTACCGCGGATGGTGCCTGCGAAGCTTTCGCGAATGCCTCGGCGCACCGTCTCCACGCCCACCAGCAGCGCGACCGAGAGCGCGATCGAAAGCACCGTCAGGATGGTGGTGAGCCGGCGGTTGCGCAGCGAACGGAGCGCGAGTTGCAGCGTCAGCATGTCAGCGCCCTCCCGCGGTGTTCATCGTCGGCAGCGAGATCACGCGGTCGAAGCGCGCGCCGAGCGAGAGGTCGTGCGACACGAAGAGGAGCGTCGCGCCCGCTTCGTCGCAGCACTCGAAGAGCAGCTCGAGAAAGCGATCGCGCAAGTCGGTGTCGAGCGCCGATGTGGGCTCGTCGGCGATCACCAGCTCTGGCCGGCCGATCAGCGCACGCGCCGCGGCGACGCGCTGCTGCTGACCGACGCTGAGCTCGGTGACGGCCGTCGTCAGGAACTCGCCAAGCTCGAGCCGCTCAGCCAGGCGTCGCGCCTCCGCCTCGATCGAGGTCGTGCCCAATCGGTCGCGCCGGATCGCATGCAGGCGGCACGGCAGCGCGATGTTCTCGAGCACCGAGAGGTACGGAATCAGGTTGAAGAGCTGAAAGAGGTAGCCGATGTGACTGCCGCGGTAGGCATCGCGGCGAGACGAGGGGAGCTGCGCGAGATCCTGACCGAGAATCTTCACCCGGCCCTGCTGCGGCGCGAGCACGCCGGCCGTGAGTCCGAGCAGGGTGGTCTTGCCGGAACCGCTGGGACCGTGGAGGAAGACGCGCTCCCCGGCCGCGATCGAGAGTGCCGCAATGCGAAGGACCTCGCGTCCGGGACGATACCCGAACACGAGGTCCTCGAGGGCGACCGCCGCCGGGCGATCGCTCACTTCTTGGCGGGCACGTACGGCTTGCTCTCGAGCCCTTCCATCTCGTAATAGGAAGCGCCGTACACCGACTCGGTCTGCTTGAGGTGCAGCACGCCCTCGAACATCACCGGGTCCCACCAGCCGATCTTGACCGTCTTGCCGCCCTTCATCTTGACGTAGACCATCTGGTTCGGCGGCGGCGGCGGGGTGTGGACGCAGGCGCCGAAGTACGGCACCAGGAGGAACTCGTCCGACTCCTGCATGTTGTCCTCGAGCGGCACGATGAAGGCCGCGATCTTGACCACCTTGCCGTCCAGTGCCTCGAGCGACGCCGGCGCCTTGCCGGTGTTCAGGTCGAGGCCACCGAGAATGCGCCAGTCCACGAGCACCGGATCCTGCCCGAAAATTTCGGCGGCAATGACGGCCGGCGAAACGGTAAAGCCAGTTGCCGGGGCCGGAGCCGGGGCGAAGGCCGTGAGGGTCGCGAGTGCCACGCTGGAGAAGATCATTGGGCCGCCTCTCTGAGAACTGAATCGCAACAACAACTGTAGCCTATGATACGTATGGAGCAGCGAATAAGTTGCCCCGTTCCTCCTCCAATTCCAACCCACCGGAGATGTACTCATGGCCCGTATGAAGGTCGGCCTCGGTCTGGTCCTCGCTTCCGCCGCCGTTGCTGCCTGCGGCGGCAGCTCGGCCCCGCCGGCCACCACGCCCGCCCCCGCCGCGACCCCAGCGGCCGCGCCCGCTCCGACCAACCCAGCCGTCCCGGCTGCTGCCGCCGGCCGTGGCGGCGCTGGTGGACGCGGTGCGGCCGGTGGTGGCCGTGGTGGCCCGTCGGTGGACAGCACCAAGTACGTCCGCACCACGCCCCCGACCGATCCCATCATCCTCAAGATGTGGACGGAAGGCACCACCCGCGGTCAGGCCGGCAAGCTCGCGCAGGTGCTGATGGACTCGATCGGTCCGCGGCTGGTCGGTTCCGACCGCTTCAACGCCGGCCAGGACTGGCTGGTCAAGCTCTACGCGTCGTGGGGCGTCACCGCCAAGCGCGAGCAGTACGGCACCTGGAACTCCTGGAAGCGCGGCACCACGCACGTCGATCTGATCGCCCCGCGCGTCCGCTCCCTCGAGGCCATGATGCTCGCCTGGTCGCCGGGCACCGGCGGCAAGGACGTGATCGGCGACGTGGTCACCTTGCCGGCCATCAAGACGCCGGAGGAGTTCGCCGCGTGGGTTCCGTCGGCCAAGGGGAAGTTCATCCTGATGTCGGCGCCGAATCCGTCGTGCCGCAGCGCCGCGCAGTGGCAGGAGTTCGGCCAGCTCGGCGCCTTCGATTCGCTCGGTGCCCTGCGCCGCGTGATCTCGCAGGAGTGGTCGGCGCGGATGCTCGCGGCCGGCAACCAGTACGAGTGGCCCAAGACGGCTGGCGTCGCCGGCGTCATCACCACCAACTGGTCGCAGTATCCGGGCGTCAACAAGGTGTTCGGCAGCTGGCGCCAGCAGGTGCCGACGCTCGAGGCGTCGTGCGAGGACTACAACCTCCTGTTCCGTCTGGCACAGAACAACCAGGGCCCGAAGGTGAAGGTCAACGCCGAGTCGGAGTTCCTCGGTGAGCAGCCGGTCTTCAACGTGATCGCCCGCATCCCGGGTACCGAGAAGCCGAACGAGTACATCGTCCTCTCCGCGCACTATGACTCGTGGGACGGCGCGTCGGGTGCCACGGACAACGGCACCGGCACCATCACGATGCTCGAGGCGCTGCGCATCCTGAAGACCACCTACCCGAACCCGAAGCGGACCATCATCGTCGGCCACTGGGGCGGCGAAGAGCAGGGCCTCAATGGCTCGCGCGGCTGGGTAGAAGACAACCCGGCGATCGTCGCCAACGTCGTCGCCGGCTGGAACCAGGACAACGGCACCGGCCGCGTCACCGGGATGTCCCCGGGCCCGTTCATTGGTGCGCAGGAGCGGATGATCAGCTGGATGTCGGACATGCCGTCGCAGATCACCGGCTTCATCCGCCTCGGCGGCATGGGCGCCCCGGCCAGCGGTGGCACCGACAACGCCGCCTTCCAGTGCGCCAAGTCGCCGGTCTACGGCCTCAACGCGCTGAGCTGGGACTACAGCAACAGCACCTGGCACACCAACCGCGACACCTACGACAAGATTGTCGTCGCGGACCTGCAGAACAACGCGAACCTGGTGGCCATGCTCGCCTACCTCGCCGACAAGGATCCGCTCGTCGGCAAGGCGCAGCCGACCGACTCGCTGACCAACCCGACCACGGGCGCCAAGACGGCCGTAACGTACAGCTGCCCGAAGGGAACGCGGGCGACGGTGCAGTCGGGGCGGTAGTAGGTCGTAGGTCGTAGGTCGTAGGTCGTAAGTCCTCGGGATCTGTCATCCTGAACGAAGTGAGGGACCCGCGTGCCACAAGCACACGGGTCCCTTCACTTCGTTCAGGGCAGGCTCCTCATCGCGTTGGGATCGACCTACGACCTACGACTTATGACCTACGACCTTTTCCAGCACATTCACCAACTCCTCCCCCCTCCCCCACCTCCCCAAATTCTCCACGAACAAATCCACCAACCGCTCATTCTCCCGATCACTGGTGCTCGCCGAATGCGGACTCACCAGCACATTGGGCATGGCCCAGAGTGGGGAGTCGGCGGGCAGCGGTTCCTCGGCAAAGACATCGAGCGCGGCCCCGCCGAGGTGACCGCTCTGGAGCGAGGCGATCAGCGCGGGCTCGTCAACCAGCGCGCCGCGGCCGATGTTGATCAGCACCGCACCACGCGGCAGCCGCGCCAACTGCGGCGCCCCGATGAGCTGCTCCGTCTCGGGCGTGTGCGGCACCACGAGCACCAGGTACTCCGCTTCGGGGAGCACCGCATCGAGCGCAGCGACTGGCGCGTAGGCGTCGAGCGGTGCGCCTGCATACCGTTCGCGTGTCGGCGTGCGCCCCACGCCAACCACGCGCATGCCGAGCGCCGAGCAAAGGCGCGCCAGCTCGCTGCCGATCGCACCGAGGCCGACGATCACCACGGTGCGACCGCGCAGGTCGGTCCCCGCAAAGCGCTCCCAGCGTCGCTCCCGCTGCTGCGCCGCCATCAGGTCGTGGCGACGTGCGTGCATCATCATCACCATCAGGCAGAACTCGCTGAGCGGCTGGGCATGGATGCCACTGGCACGGGTGATGACGGTCTCCGGCAGCCGCTCGTGGTACCGGTGCTTGGCCACCAGCGGACCGATCCCTGAGCTGCTCGCCTGGATCCAGCGCAGCTGCGGCGCCAGGTCGGGCAGCTCGGCCAGGTGCGTCCAGTCGAAGTCGAAGAGAATGTCCGCCTGAGCCAGCAACTCTCGCCACTCCCGCTCCTGCTCGGCCGTCCGCTCGAACGCCCCACCCACATGATCGGCCGCATAGCGAGGCGCCGGAACCAGATCGGGCCGATAGACCACGCGCGCACTCGGCTCGGCGGCGGCGACGCGTTCGACGAGGTGGGGCTCGAGGTAGGACGCGATCAAGATCGTCGGGATGTTGAGCTCCTTGCGGGGTGACCTGTAACCCGTAACCAGTGACCGGGGGACAGCGGCACACCCCTGGTTACCGGTTACTGGTCACTGGTCACTGGTCACTGGTCACTGGTCACTGGTCACTGGTCACGCCCTAAACGTAAAACGGGAGCCCGCCTGGGGCCCCCGACTTACGACCTACGACTTACGACTTACGACCTACGACCCCAACGACTAACGACTCACGCCTAACGACTACTCTTCCTCGTCATCATCAAACGAGAAATCCTCATCGAAGTCGTCGTCGAGATCATCCTCGTCGTCGTCCTCGTCATCCTCGGCGTCATCGCCGTCGAGTTCCTCGTCCTCGTCATCGAGGTCGAGATCGTCCACGTCGAAAATTTCCTCGCCATCTTCGTCAAACCGGCGGCGCATCACCGCAGTATCCAGCGACGCCTCCCACGACGTCTCCCACGACGACATGATGTCTTCCTCCACGTTACCAGTTCCGGGTGATGACCTGTATGGCCGGGTTGCTGCTGCTGTTAGACGTCGGCGCCCCGGTTCGCCGCACGCTGCGCCTTCTTCCGTTCGGTGGCCTGCAGGCTCCGCTTGCGGAGCCGGATGTTCTCGGGCGTCACTTCGATCAGCTCGTCCTCCTCGATGTACTCGAGGGCGTACTCCAGCGTGATCGGCCGCGGCGGCTCGAGCTGGATGTTCTCGTCCGTGGACGTGGTGCGCATGTTGGAGAGCTTCTTCTCCTTGCCCACGTTCACGTCCATGTCGCCCGGACGCGAGTTCTCGCCGACGATCATCCCCTCGTAGACCAGCTCGCCCGGGGCGACGAACATCTGGGCGCGCTCCTGGAGGTTGGCCAAGGCGAAGCCGACCACCGGTGCCTCGCGGTCGGCCACCAGCACGCCGCGCTTCCGGCCGGCCAGCGGACCCGCCCAGAGCCCGTACTCCAGGAAGCGGTGGTGCATCATCCCGGTGCCGCGGGTATCCGTGAGGAACTCCGAGCGGTAGCCGAAGAGACCGCGCGACGGGATCCGGAACGTCAGACGGACCATCCCCTGCCCCGGGTTTCGCATCTCGGTCATTTCGGTCTTCCGGGGACCGAGCTTCTCCATGACGACGCCCATGTACTCCTCGGGGACGTCGATGGTCAACTCCTCGTACGGCTCGAGGCGCTCGCCGTTCGGGCCGTCCTTGAGGATCACGCGCGGCCGCGACACCTGGAACTCGTACCCCTCGCGGCGCATCGTCTCCATCAGGATGCCGAGGTGCAGCTCACCGCGTCCGGAGACGGAGTGGGTGTCCGGCGAATCGGTCGGTTCGACGCGGAGGGCGACGTTCCGCTCCAATTCCTTGAAGAGGCGATCACGCAGCTGGCGCGAGGTGACGAACTTCCCCTCGCGACCGGCGAACGGCGAGTTGCTGACGATGAAGTCGACCGAGATGGTCGGCTCTTCGACGGCGATGCCCGCCATCCGCTCCGGATACTCCACGGCCGTGAACGTCTTGCCGATTTCGAGGGTCTCGAAGCCGGACAGGGCGACGATCTCACCCGCCTGGGCCACCGAGGTCTCGATCCGGTTCAGGCCGTCGAAGGTGTAGAGCTTGGTGATGCGCCCCTTCTCGACCCCGGGCTCATCGGCCACCATGCCCGGCTCGCCCAAGGGGAGCAGGGAGACCTGGTCGCCGACGTTGATGCGGCCCCGCTCGATCCGGCCGATCGCGATCCGGCCGATGAACGACGAGAAGTCGAGCGTCGAGACCAGCATCTGGAACGGCTTTTCCGGGTCGCCCTCGGGGGGCGGCACGGTCTTCAGGATGGTCTCGAAGAGCGGCTCCAGCGTGGTGCCCGGCTGGTCGAGCTCGAGCGTGGCGGTGCCGGCACGGCTCGACGTGTAGAGGAAGGGGCAGTCGAGCTGCGCTTCCGTGGCGTCGAGGTCCATGAACAGCGACAGCACTTCGTCGTGGACGCGCATCGGCTCGGCGTCCTGCCGGTCGATCTTGTTGATCGCCACGATCGGCTGCAGGCCCAGCGCCAGCGCCTTCCGGGTCACGAAGCGGGTCTGGGGCATCGGCCCTTCGGCCGCGTCCACCAGAATCAGCACGCCATTGACCATGCGGAGGATGCGCTCGACCTCGCCACCGAAGTCGGCGTGGCCCGGCGTGTCCACAATATTCATCTTCACGCCATGCCAGGTGATGGCAGTGTTCTTGGCGAGAATGGTGATCCCCCGCTCCTTCTCGAGCGGGTTCGAATCCATCACGCGCTCCTCGACCTGCTGGTTGGCCCGGAAGGCGCCAGCTTGGCGGAGCATCTGGTCCACGAGGGTGGTCTTCCCGTGGTCCACGTGCGCGATAATGGCAAGGTTACGAATATCCACGACCAATCCTGTCTTCAAGCCCGTCAGAGTGCCTCAGGGCGCCATATATACCCGGCACGCGGGGGGGCCGCAAGGCGATCTAGTGGCGGTGTGGCACGGCTCCCGCAGCGGGAGAAGCGCCGTGCTCCTCGTGACCACACTGCTCGGCCCCGCAGGCCTCCCCCGTCTCGAGCTGGATCGTGACGTGTCCGATACCCAGCTCGGTCATCGCGCCTTCCATCTGGCGCAGCACCGTGGGGTGCTCCTCCAGCGCCGGGACCACCGCGTGCGCGCTCATCGCCACCAGCCCCTTGGTCACGGTCCAGACGTGGACATCGTGCACCCGGGCCACCCCCGCGACCCCGAGCAGGCGTCCCTCGACCTGCGAGACGTGCATGTGCTCGGGGACCCGGTCGAGGAGGATGATGCCGCTCTCCGAAACCAGTCGCCACGCGCTCCGCAGGATCAACACCGCCACCAGCACCGAGATGATGGCATCGGCCGGCACCCACCCGAAGAAGTGGATCACCAGCGCTGCCACGATCGCGCCGACCGAGCCGAGGACATCACCCATGATGTGGAGGTAGGCCCCCCGCACGTTCAGGTCGTGATGATGGTGCCCGTGCAGCACGCGCAGCGAGATCAAGTTGACCACCAGCCCGACGGTCGCGATCCCGCCGAAGAGCACCGCATCAATCTCGCGCGGCTGGTTGAGCCGCTCCCACGCCTCGAGCGTGATCCCGATGCCGATGCCGAAGAGCGCCAGGCCGTTCACCATCGCCGCGAGCACTTCCCAGCGCAGGTTCCCGAATTGATGCGCCGAACCCTGCCGGCGTTGCGCGATCCGGCTCCCGAACCACGCCAGCGCCAGCGCCGCCACGTCGGTGGCCATGTGCCCCGCATCGGCCAGCAGCGCCAGCGAATTGCTGAGCACGCCGCCGATGATCTCGACCAGCAGGAAGCTCGCCGTCAGCGCGAGGACCATCGCCAACTTGCGGCTCATCATGTGCGCTCCACTCGCCGACGGACGGCCTCGGCGTGGCCAAACAATCCTTCCGATTCCGCCAGCGCAATCACGTGCGGGGCATCGGCCAGCAGCTGCGCCCGGCTGTAGCGCACCAGCGAGGTGCGCTTGACGAAGTCGTAGACACCGAGCGGGGAGGCGAAGCGCGCGGTGCCGCTGGTGGGGAGCACGTGCGACGGCCCGGCGATGTAGTCGCCCACCGGCTCGGGCGTCGAATGCCCGATGAAGATCGCGCCGGCATGCCGCACCTGTTCCGCCAACTCCTCGGCGTCGCGCGTCACGATCTCGAGGTGCTCCACGGCGCGCCGGTTGGCCACCTCGGCGAGGCCGGCGCGGTCGTGCACCAGCACCACCAGCCCGTTGCGCGCCAGGGAGGCGCGGGCCACGTCGGCACGCGGTGCCACGGCGAGTGCCGCTTCGAGCGCCGCTGGAATGGCATGGGCCAACGCCTCGGACGTCGTGGCCAGCCACGCGAGGGCATCCTCGTCGTGCTCGGCCTGCGCGATCAGGTCGGCGGCAATCACCGCGGGATCGGCGGAGTCATCGGCGAGAATGAGGACCTCGGTCGGACCCGCCACCATATCGATGCCGACCTGCCCGAAGAGCTGCCGCTTGGCCTCGGCCACCCACTTGTTGCCGGGGCCGACGATCTTGTCCACCCGCGGCACGGTGGCCGTCCCGTAGGCAAGCGCGGCGATGGCGTGGGCGCCCCCGATCCGGAAGACCCGGGTCACGCCCGAAATGGCCAAGGCCGCGAGCACCGCGTCGTTGGCGCCGAGGGGTGGCGTGACGGCCACGAGGTCGCGGACACCGGCCACGACCGCCGGAATGGCATTCATCAGGACGGACGACGGGTACGCCGCCTTCCCGCCGGGCACATACAGGCCGGCGGCGTCCACCGGCGTGACCCGCATCCCGAGGAGGGTGCCGTCGGGGCGCTCGTCGCGGAAACCGGGGTCGACCTGCCGGAGGTGGTACTCGCGAACCTGCGCGGCGGCGCGCTCCAGGGCCGTCCGAAGCGGCGCGGGAATACGCGCCAGCCCCTCGTGGCAGGCCTCAAGGGGGAGCTCCCATTCCGCCGGGGTGAGGTCCGAGCCGTCGAAGCGCCGGGTGTACTCGGCCACGGCCGCGTCGCCCCGGGCGGCCACCTGCGCGAGGATCTCGGCCACCCCGTCCCGGGTCTCGCGGTCGGTCGAACCGGGCGACGGGAGGTACGCGGCGAGCCCCGCCAGCCCCTCGGGGGCAGTCCGGGCATCGAAGTGCCGGATTGTGACGGTCTCTCGCTCCGACCGCCCGGACACGCTAACGTTCGACAATATGGAACACTCCACAAGCTGGACGGCGATTGCCATTGGCCTCGCGTCCGTGATCGCCTTGGTGGCGCTGAATGCCTTCTTTGTCGCCGCGGAGTTCGCGCTCGTGGGCGCCCGCCGGACCCGCCTCGATGAGATGGCGGCGGCAGGTGATACCAAAGCTAGGCTAGCCGTCAAGGCGGTCCAATCGCTCGACCGCTATGTGTCGGCCACCCAGCTCGGAATCACCCTCGCCTCCCTCGGCCTCGGCATGATCGGCGAGCCAGCCTTGGCGGGGCTTCTGGAGCGCTTTTTCACGATCCTCCCCGACAAGGTGGCGGTCATCACCACCCACACGGTGGCGGTGGCGATCTCCTTTTCCCTGATCTCGACGCTGCACATCGTGCTCGGCGAGCTGGTCCCCAAGTCGCTGGCCATCCGCTTCCCCGAGGACGTCTCCCGCTGGGTCACGGCCCCGCTGATCGGCTTTGCCTGGCTGATGCACGGCCCCATCCACGTCCTGAACGGCACCGCCAACTGGTTGCTTGCCCTCGGAGGGGTGCAACCGGTGGACGGGCACGAGCGGCTCCACTCCTCTGACGAGATCCGGATGCTGGTCGAGCAGTCCGGCGAGGGGGGGTCGCTCGGCAAGGAGCCGGCCCGCCTCCTCGAGGGCGTCTTCGAGTTCAGCGAGAAGTCCGCCGAAGAGGTCATGACCCCGCGGACCGACATGAGTGCCCTCGAGGCCGACCTCACGGTCGAGACGGCGGCAGACGAAGTCGCCCTGGCGGGGCGCTCCCGCTATCCGGTCTACGCCGAGTCGCTCGACGAGATCATCGGGGTGGTCCACGCCAAGGACATCCTCCGGGCCGTGCGTCAGGCACCGGGCACCTCGCTTCGCAGCATCATGCGCGCGCCGCTCTTTGTCCCCGGGACCCGCGAAGTCGAGGACGTCCTGGCCGACATGAAGAAGCTCAAGACCCACCTCGCCGTGGTGCTCGACGAGTACGGCGGGACCGCGGGCCTCGTGACCATGGAGGACCTGCTCGAGGAGATCGTCGGCGAAATCTTCGACGAATACGACCCGGTCGAGGCCGCGGCGCTTGCCGCGACCGCAGACGGCTCGGTGGTGATTGATGGCGCGACGACCCTCGGCGACTTCAACCACCGCTTCGAGACCAATCTGGACGACAGCGACTACACCACCCTCGGCGGCTACCTCTTCGGCCACCTCGGGAGGCTCCCCAAGGTGGGCGATCGGATCACGATCGGGATGCATGTCTTCGAGATCGCGTCGATGGCGGGGAGGCGCGTGGACGAGGTCCGGGTCATATTGACCCCATGATGACACGCTCTTCCATCGCCCCGGTGCCCCCGGGGACTCTCGACCTGACCGGGCAGGCCGTGCGCCGCCGTCGGACCCTGCAGCGCGCCGCCACCACCGTCCTCGAGGCCGCAGGCTTCGAGGAGTGCATCCCGCCGACCTTCGAATACGATGAGGTCTTCCTCCGGGCCGGTGGCGCCGACGTGGCCGACCGGATGCTGCGCTTTCCGGATCAGGACGGGCGGATGCTCGCGCTCCGCTACGACTTCACCGCCGCCGTGGCCCGAGTCGCGGCCACGTCGTTCGCCGACGTCCCGCCGCCGCTCCGACTGTCGTATTCCGGCAAGATCTATCGCCAGGAGCCCGACCGCGTCGGCCGACCACGCGAGATCCTGCAGGTGGGCGCCGAGATGCTCGGCATGGCCGGCAACGCGAGCGACGTCGAGCTCGTGCGGCTCACGTTGCAGCTCCTCGCCGCGCTCGCCCCGGCAGACTACCAGGTCAATCTCGGCCACGTCGGCGTCCTCGCCCCGGGCTTCGCGGCCTTGCCGCCGGAACGCCGCAGCGAGGTGCGTCGCTGGGTCGATCGCAAGGATCGCGCAGCGCTCGCGCAGCATCTTGCGGGACTCGATTCCCCCGCGCGCGAACTCGCGTCGCTGCCGTTCATCATCGGCCGGCGCGACGCCCTCGAGGCCGCGCTGCCCAATGCCCCGGCAGCAGTCCGCCCTGGGCTGGAGCAGCTGCTCACGCTCGACGCCGCGCTCACCGACGACGAGCGACTGCATGTGGTGTACGATCTCGGTGAGGTGCGCGGTCTCGATTACTACACCGGCATTCACTTCGAGGTGTTCGTGAGTGGCGCCGGCCACGCCGTGGGGGCCGGCGGCCGCTACGACGACCTGATGGGCCGCTTCGGCCGTCCGATGCCGGCCGTCGGGGTCTCGCTCGACCTCGACGCGCTCGCGGAGCTGCTGCCATGAGCGCCACGCTGCGTCTGGCCCTCGCGAAGGGGCGCCTCTACGAGCAGGCGGTCGAACGCCTCGCCGCAGCCGGGATCCAGGTCGCGACCGATGCGGGCCGGAAGCTCCTCATCCCGACCAGCGATCCGGGCCTCGAGATCATCATCGTGAAGCCGGGCGACGTCCCCGTCTACGTGGAGAGCGGCGCCGCCGATCTCGGCGTCACGGGCACCGACGTGCTGCGCGAGTCGGATGCCGATGTCCTCGAACCGCTCGACCTCGGATTCGGCGGCTGTCGCCTCGTGGTGGCGGCGCCCGATGGCACCCCCTATCCGACGCTCGCGCACGGTCGCACGCCGCGCGTGGCCACGAAGTATCCGCGCCTCGCGCGCGCGCACTTCTCCGCCATGGGGCGCGCCGTTGAAGTGATCATGGTGGGCGGGAGTGTCGAGGTGGCCCCGCTCCTCGGCCTCTCCGACTGGATCGTGGACCTGGTGGACACCGGCAACACGCTCCGGGCCAACGGCCTCACCGAGCGGGAGATCATCCTGCAGAGTACCGCGGTGCTGGTGGCGAACCGCGCGTCCCAGAAGCTGAAGCTGGAGGCGCATCTGCGGTTGATGGGGATGCTGGGGTAGGAGACGAGAAGCGAGAGGCGAGAAGCGAGAAGCGTGGTGTGACGGAGTAATCTCTCCGCAGCGCCACGCTTCTCGCTTCTCGCTTCTCGCCCTTACGGTCTCGCCGTCACGTCATACACATTCCGGTACTTCTTCCGGACCCCGGTGTTCCTCGGCGGGAAGGCGTTGAACTTGATGATGTGCCAGAACGCGGCGACGCCGTCCTTCCAGCCGATCTTCTTCCCTTCCTCGTAGGTCCGGCCGCTGTAGGAGATCGGGAGCTCCCAGATCTTGGCGTGCGCCTGCGCCAGCCGTGCCGTCAGCTCCGGCTCGAAGCCGAAGCGATCGGTGGTGAGGATCAGCTTCTTCATCAGCGGCGCGCGGACGACCTTGTAGCAGGTCTCCATGTCGGTCAGGTTCAGGTCGGTGAACATGTTCGACATCAGGGTGAGCATCTTGTTGCCCACCGAATGCCAGAAGTAGAGGACGCGGTGTGGTCCACTCAGGAAACGCGACCCGAAGACCGCGTCGGCGCCGCGATCCTCGATCGGCCCCAGTAGCGTCGGAATCTCCGCCGGGTCGTATTCGAGGTCGGCGTCCTGCACCACGATCACATCACCCGTCGCCGCCTCGATCGCGGTGCGAATCGCCGCGCCCTTGCCGCGGTTGACCGGATGATGGCGCACCGCATCAATCCGCTTCTCCGCGAGGAGCCGATCGAGGATCTCGCCGGAGCCGTCGGTGGAGCAGTCGTTGACGCAGACGATCTCCTTGTCGAGCGGCACCTCGCGTACCTTCTCGATCAGGGTCTCGAGCGTACGGGCCTCGTTGTACACCGGAATCAGGATCGAGACACGCAGGGTCATCGCGACGGGCTCCGCGGGATGAGGGAGAGGGCTAGGGCAATGGCCGCGCGCATGCTGGAGGCATCGGCGCGTCCGGTACCGGCGATGTCCATCGCGGTGCCGTGATCGGGCGAGGTGCGCACGAAGGGCAATCCGAGGGTGACGTTCACCCCACTGCCAAACGAGGCCACCTTGATCGCCGTCATCCCGACGTCGTGGTACGGGGCGAGGACGGCGTCGAACTCGCCGCGCATCGCGCGGACGAAGACGGTATCCGCAGGAAGTGGGCCTGCGGCGCCCAGGCGCCTTGCCGCCGGGGCCAGCACCCGCGACTCCTCGTCCCCAAAGAGCCCCTGCTCCCCGGCGTGCGGGTTGAGGGCACAGAGCGCCAGCCGAGGTTCGGCGATGCCGAACTGCTCGCGCAGGGCGCGCATCGTGACCTCGCCGGTGCGGACAATGCGGTCGGTGGTCAGGAGGAGGGGGACATCGCGCAACGGCACGTGCGTGGTCACGAGCACGACGCGGAGCCGGTCGCTCGCGAGCATCATGGCCACTTCGACGCCGCCGGCCAGCTGCGCCAGCCATTCGGTGTGGCCCGGAAACGGGAAACCGGCCAGGTGGAGGGCATGCTTCTCCGCCGGGCCGGTCACGATCGCATCCACCTTGCCATCGAGCGCGAGCCGCGCCGCCTGCTCCACTGCCCGGCCCGTGATCAGGCCGGCCTCGACCGCCCCGGCGCGTGCCGGTCCCTTGCCGGGGTGCCACGGACCCGTGGCAATGCGGTGATCGGCCGGAATCGCCTCGATCTGTTCCCGCGCACCCAGCAGGGTGATTTCGGCGTCGATGCCGTCGGCCAGCGCCGCGGCCACGATCTCCGGCCCAATCCCGCGCGGATCACCCAGGGTGACGGCGAGCCGGGGCCGCCTGGTCACGGCCAGCGAATGTCCACGTAGGTGCGCCGACGCAATTCGGCCATGTAGGCCCGCAGCCCCAGTTCCACGCCCAAGTTGCGGCGAATCACCTCGCGCACCGAATCGTAGGAACGCGTGCCCGACGCTGTCCGCACCGTCACCTTGGCGATGCCCCACTTGGTGCGAAACGGCTGCCCCTCGACGGCGAGCGGAAAGACCCGGGTGACCTGCCCGGAGTCGACGCCGGTCAGCGCCGCCTTGTAGGCGCCCGTGAGCGAGTCCGCCGGGATGCCGGCCACGTCGCGCTCTTCGGCCTGGTCGTGGTAGAGCCGCTGCAGCGAATCGAACGACGCACCCGCCGCCAGCGCCGCCGCGATCTCGTCGGCACGCGCCTTCGCCGCCATCGCCCCCGCGGAGTCGACCTCGGGGATGATCAGGATGTGGCGCGCCTGCACCTCGGTGGGTTGGGCGCGGGTGACCTGGATGATGTGGTAGCCAAACGGGCTCTCGACCGCATTGGAGACCACGCCGGGCTTGAGATTGAACGCGACCTGCTCGAACTCGCGCACCATCACGCCGCGGCGGAAGAAGCCGAGGTCGCCTCCGTTCTCGCGGGTGCCGTCCATGCCGAAGCGCCGCGCGGCGGTGGCAAAGTCGGCGCCCTTGCGCAGCTCGCCGATGATCGAGTCCACCAGCGCGAGCGAGCGCGCCTTGGCTTCCGGCGTCGGCTTCGGCGTGACGATGATCTGTCGCAGCGACACGGTCGCCGGTCGCGTGCCGAGCAATCCCGCCTCGGCATAGGCATCGTAAAAGGCGCGCGTCTCCTTCTCGGTCGGCACCATGTCCTTCAGCGTGCCGGTCTGCCGCAGCGCCTGGGTGAAGCGTTCGCGGTAGAGCTGCTTCCGCTGCTGCTCGATGAGCCAGCGGCGGTATTCATCCATCGAGTTGAAGCCGATGCCCTTCATCTCGGCCTCGAACTCCGGCTGCGTGCGATAGCGACGACGCTGATCGGCCAGCACCCGGTCCACGGTCTCGGCGACTTCCTGGTCGGTCACCTGGATCGTGGTGTCCTTGACCGCCTCCTGATAGAGGAGTTCCTCGTTGATCAGGGTGTCGATCAGCGCCCGGCGATAGGCGAACTGCGCCTCCGCCTCCTTGGGCACGCCGGCGGCCGGATTGCTCTGGTTCTGGTAGAAGCGCTCCTCGACATGCGAGAAGAGGATCGGCGTGACGCCGACCACCGCCACGATCCGGTCGATCGGCTCGCCGACCTGAGCCGACAGCCCACTCGCCGCGCCCCCCGAGAGGAGCGCGGCGAGCAGGAGGGCACGAAGCCGAGTGATCACGGCTTCTCAGTGCCGCCGGGCACCGGCGCCGGGCCGGGCGCCGGCTGGATCGCGCCCGGGATGTCCTGCGGCGGCAACGGACCAGCCTTGGCCGTCGCAAGCTCCACGGCGCGCTTCACGCCGACCAGATTCACGCCAAACTTCTCGCTGCCGCGCAGCGCGTAGGCGATCATGCCGGGGAGGACGCGCAACGTCGTCTGGCCCGAGATCATGCGGTCGAAGAACTGGTCGACCTTGAGGGCCGCCGCCTTCGAGCGGTCACCCGCGCTGGCCTTGGGATCAATCGCCTCGGCCGTGAGGTCCATCGCGGCGCGCATCGAATCGACTTCGCTGCGGAAGTTCGCCTCGATCGCCTTCCACTCCTCGGCAGTGATCGAGATCTTGTTCTTCTCGGCGTCCTTCAGGAGCAGGTCGCTCTCGGTGAGGCTCTTCACGAACATCACCAGCTGGCTGTCCTGCGCGGCCTTGACCTGGCCGATCAGCTGGCGGCCCATCGTCGGATCGGCCACGGCGCCCATCGTCCAGCGGAGGAAGTCCTTCGTGGTGAAGGCGCCGCCCTTGTAGGTGACCAGCTTGGTCTTGCTGTTCCGCTCGCCATCGATGTTGTCGAGGGCGGCGCGGATCTTGGTCGGGGCGTCCGCCTCGACCTTGAGGCCGTACTCGGCATTCAACTCGGCGAAGTAGGTCGAGTCCACCTTGCGGGTCTCGAGCTGCGTCACGGCGGCGGTCATCCGCGGCATCGCCTCGGCGGCCGTCGGGCGACGAAGCACGTGGTAGCCGTAGGTGGTCGTCACCACGCCGCTGATCTCGCCCGGCGCGAGCTTCCACCCGGCCTCGGAGAACTCCGGCGCCCACGCCTTCGCCTCGGCGGGCGGCAGGAAGCCATTGTCGGCGGCCGAGCCCGGATCTTCCGAGTTGGCCTTGGCCAGGGCACCGAAGTCGCCGCCGGCCTTCGCCTGCGCGAGGAGGCCCTCGATCTTCTTCTTCGCCTTGGCCTTGTAGGCGTCGCTGGAATCCTGCGTCAGGATCAGGATGTGCTGGTGCACGCGGGTCACGCCGGCGTTGTAGATCGAGTCGGCCTTGGCCGGATCGATCTTGACGCGCCGGGCCACGAGCGTGTCATGCCAGTGGGCGGCACGCAGCTCGGAGACATCACGCCACATGGCGTCCATGATGAAGTTCGAGTCGGCCTCGAAGCCATCCTTGGCGACGGCCTGTGCGAACAGGGTGAAGTCCACCCACAGCCCGGCGATGAAATCGGCCGCCTCGACCGTCGGCGCCTGCCCCTTGGCGGAGCCGAGGATCTCGGCCACGCGCTCGGCGGAAAGCTCCTGCCCTGCCGCCTTGGCCACCACGTCCGGGTGCGCCGTGAACGCCCCGCCATCTCCGCAACCGCTCCCCAGCGCGGCGACGGCCGCCACCAGCACCATTGTACGACGCATCGGACTCCTCAACTTGGTGAAAGACCGTCGGTGGCTAGGAGGCCACCTGACGCAATGCACGGACGAGGGAGGGGACGATCCCTTCCCCGCCGAGTCGCACCAGCCGCAAGGACAGCGGCACGGTGCGACGCACTTCGGCGGCGAGCTGGACATCGTCCAGCGCCTGCGTGAGCCCTGCCATCCGCGGAGTTGCCCCCTGCCGGAAGGTGAGGCGCGCCTCGTCGCCCCGGACCAGCACGTGCTGCAGGCCCAGCGCGGCCCCCATGACCCGGAGCCGGCTCATGTCGAGCAGGGCATCGGTTTCGGGGGGGAGGGGGCCGAACCGCTCGCGCAGTTCCGCCCGCAACTCATCAATGTCGCCCGGTGCCGACGCCCGCGCCAGTCGGCGATAGAGGTCCAGCTTGGTCTCGTCGTCCGGAATGAAGGCATCCGGGAGGTGGGCCGGGGTGTCCAGGACCACGTCGGGCGGCTGGGGCGCTTCGCCCCCGCCCCGTCCACGCATGGCCGCGACGGTCTCCTCCAGCCAGCGCATGTAGAGGTCGAAGCCAACGGCATGGGCGTGGCCGGACTGCTCCGAGCCCAGCAGGTTGCCCGCGCCACGGAGCTCCAGGTCCTTGAGCGCGATCCGGTAGCCGGCCCCCAGGTCGGTATGATGCTCGAGGACCTTCAATCGTTCCTCGGCCGACTGGTCGATCGTGTCGGGGACGATCAGGTAGCAGTACGCCCGGCGGTGGGAACGGCCCACGCGGCCCCGGAGCTGATAGAGCTGTGCCAATCCGAAACGATGGGCGTCGTGGACGATCATCGTATTGGCATTGGGCACGTCGAGCCCCGACTCCACGATCATGGTGGACACGAGGATGTCCACCTTCCCCACCACGAACTGCTGCATCACGTCCTCGAGCTCGTCGGCGGCCATCTGGCCGTGCCCGACCGCGACCGTGGCGCGCGGCGCCAGCGCGCGGATGCGCGCCGCGATCGTTTCGATCGTCTCGATCCGGTTGTGCACCACGAAGACCTGCCCGCCACGATCGAGCTCGCGCGCGATCGCCTCTTCCAGCAGTCCGTCGTCCCACGGCTCGACGAAGGTGAGGATCGGCGAGCGGTCGCGCGGCGGCGTCTCGATCACCGTCATGTCGCGGAGTCCGGCCAGCGAAAGGTGCAGCGTGCGCGGAATCGGCGTGGCGGTGAGCGTCAGCACGTCGACAGCGAGGCGCAGCTGCTTGAGCCGCTCCTTGTGCTTCACGCCGAAGCGATGCTCCTCGTCCACGATCAGCAGGCCGAGGTCCTTGAAGAGGACATCCTTCGAGAGCAGGCGATGCGTGCCGATGACGATGTCGAGCGAGCCGTCGGCGAGCTTGAGCACCGTCTCCTTCTGTTCCTTGGCACTGCGAAAGCGCGACAATGCCTCGACCGACACGGGATAGTCGGCCAACCGGTCGGCGAACGTCCGGAAGTGCTGCTCGGCCAGAATGGTGGTCGGCACCAGCACCGCCACCTGCTTCCCGCCCTGGATCGCCTTGAATGCGGCACGCACCGCGACCTCGGTCTTGCCGTAGCCGACGTCGCCGACGAGCAGGCGGTCCATCGGCAGCGGTCGCTCCATGTCGCGCTTGATGTCCTCGGTGGCCTTTCGCTGGTCGGGCGTGTCCTCGTAGAGGAACGACGACTCGAGTTCACGTTGCCAGCGCGTGTCGGGCGGCATCGGGTAGCCCGCGTGCACGGTGCGTCGCGCATACAGATCGAGCAGGTCGGCCGCCATCGCCTGAATCGCGTGCCGCGTCTTCTCGCGGACCTTCTTCCACGCGGTGCCGCCGAGGCGGTGGATCTTCGGCGGCGGCCGGTCGCCGTCGTCGCCAGCGGCCCGGTAGCGCTCGACCTGGTCGAGGCGATACAGCGGGACGTTGAGGCGGTCGCCCCCCTCGTACTCGAGGATCGCCACCTCGATGGTGCCGCCATCGACCGTCAGCGTCTGGATGCCGCGATAGACGCCGATGCCGTGCTCGAGGTGCACCACGTAGTCGCCGAGCGAGAGCGCACCGGTGACGGTGTTCGGGGCCGCCTGGCGATAGCGCCGCGTCCGTCGGAGTCGGCGCGCGCGACGGAAGATTTCGTGGTCGGTGAGCACGCGCAGCGTGGGCATCACGAAGCCGCCATCGAGCGCGCCGACTACCAGCGTGGTGCCCGACGGGCGGAAGCCGTTCTCCTCGAGCAGCTCGTCGAGTCGCTCGCGCTGTCCTTCGTTGTCGCAGAGGATCAGCGTCGGCGTGCCATGCCCCAGCATCCCGCGGAGCCGACCGAGGTCGCGATCCACGCGCTCCGGCGGGAAGAAGCCCAGCTGCACGTCGGCGGGATCATCGCGCAGCAGCAGCCGCGCAAAGGCGTTGCGCCGCGAGGTCCAGGTCGGCGGATCGAGGAAGAGGTCCGCGCGCGGCGGCACGTCCTCGCCGAGGCGTCGGGCGATCTCGAGGTGGTGCTCCGCCTCGCGCCACGCGCGGCCGACCTCTTCCTCGTCGGGGTGCGACGCATCCTCCAGCAGCAGCGCATCCGACGGGAGCAGATCGAGCAGCGACTTCCGCTCCACCGCGCCACCGTGCACGTCGGCGGAGCGGACGGCGGAGGACGAGATCGGGAGGATGGTGAGGTCGGGAAGGTCGGGGCCGGAGCGCTGCGTGGTGAGGTCGAAGCTGCGGAGGGAGGCGATCTCGTCGCCCCACCATTCGAGTCGGGCCGGTGCCGCCATGCCGAAGCCGTAGAGATCGACGATCCCGCCGCGCACCGAGAATTCGGCGACCTCGGCAACGGTCGGCACGCGCCGATACCCCATCGACTCGAGCGACTGGACCAGCGGTCCCATCGGATGGGTCTCGCCCTGCACCAGGTGCAGCCGCAACGCAGCCAGCGCGGCAGGCACCGCCGTGCGCTCCGCCGAGGCGCGGGCGGTGGTGACGAGGATGCGCAGTTCGCCGCGCAGCAGCGACGCCAGTGTCTCGATCCGTTCGCCCGCGATCTCGTAGTGCGGCTCGTCCTCACCCAGCGCCTCGCGCTGCGGATAGAGCGCGACCCCGGCGCCGGTGAGGGCCGTGAGGTCGGTGACCCAGCGCTCGGCATCGGCCGGTGTCGTGGCCATGATGACGACGAGACGACCCGCCCCGACGCGCTCGGTGAGCCAGGTGGCGAGCACCGCGCCGCTGGAGCCGGGGAGGCCGCCGAGTCGGACGGCGTGTGCGCGCGCAGGAAGACGCTCTGCCAAGGCGCGAACCGTGGCACAGCGATCGAAGGCATCGAGGATCGGGCGAAGCGTCATTCAGGTCCGTTGGCCGGCGCGGCTGGCCAGTCCGACTTCCGCGCAGACACAGAGAAGCGCAAGGAGAAGCAGGGGGCCACGCAGCTCCCCTCGCCCTCCGGCGGTGAAGGCCCGGGTCGGGCCCTCGGACAATCCGGCGACCGCGGTGCGGCCCCAGAGCGTGCGGATCGAGGCGTCGTCCGTCCGCGCGAGGTCGGCTTCGCGCGGGTCCAACACCACCGACACGGCGCCCAAGGTATCCTCGGTGGCCAGCAGGTGGTACACCCCCACCGCCTTCGGGCTCCACGGGGCGCCCCCCTCGACCGCCATCCGCTCCCCGTCCCGGACCACGGCGGCAACCCGTTCGGGGAGCGCCACGGGCTCGCCCGCGACCGCGTCGGTGAGGAGCCATTCGCCCCGGATGGCACGGCTGATCAGCAGGTCGAGGAAGGGGACGAAGGCCGTGCCGAGCGGCAGGGCCGTCCATTCCGGCACCAGCCGCGACCCGAGCAGGATCACGTCGCCACTCCGGACCGCCCACGGCTCGCCGGCCACGGTCGCGAGCACGTCACCGCCCCCACCCGCCGCCTCGAGCCGCACGCGCCGGAACACGAGCTCCCGGCTCGGCAGCATCGACCCGCTGTCGCTCCGCTCCTCGGCGCGCAACGCCGTGCCATAGCGCCACGCCACGCCACGCGCGGCCAGGCGACGATTCAGCGCACCGAGGAGCGCGGGATCCTCGGGCGGCAGGACCACGCTCGGACCGGGACCGAGGTCACCGAGGCGAACACCTTCACCGGACGTGAGCCGGCCATCGGCGACGAGCACGGCGAGTGCCGCGTTGAGGAAGCGGTCGGTCGGATCCCACCGGACGGCAGCCGGCGGCGCAACGCGCAGCACGACTTCACGGCTGTCATCGGCGCGAAACTCATCCGGGGGCAGCGTGGCGCGGAGCGTGAGCCACCCCGGGGCGAGTCGCGAGATCCGCTCCACCAGCGGCACACCAGGCACGAGCAGCGCGTCGCGCACCGGTCGGCCCGTCACGGCGAGGGCGATCGGCACCGGGAGCGTGTCGCCGCTCGCGGCCGTGACGGAGACGAGGCCACCGCCAGGTCCCCACGGTTGCGTGCCGGCCGCCAGGTGCGACACCCCGCGATTGCCTGGCGCCGCCGTCTCCGGGCGCAACACCAGTACCGGCGTATCGCCATCGGCCGCAGTGCTGGCACTCTGCTGGAGATCGGAAATCACCACGACTTCGCCGGGCCGTGCCGCCTGCCCCACCAACTCGCGACCCTCGCGCACGGCCGCACCCAGATCGAGGCGCGTGCTCGTCGGGCGCAGCGCCGCGAGGCGCGCGCGGAGTTGCGCGGCGGTGCCCGGCAGCGCCGGCCCGTCGGCGGTGCGCAACCAGAGTCGGTCGGCCGCCGTCGCGCGGGCCAGCACGGCATCGGCCGCACGAACCAGCGACGTCAGCAGCGGCTCGCCATCCTCGATGACGCCACTGCTGGCGGAGTTGTCCAGCACCAGCACGAGCGCGGCCGGGGCGTGGGTGCCAAAGCCGCCGCGCGTGAAGCGCATCCCGGCCGCGGCGAGAATCACGGCGAGGATGAGCAGCGTGCGCACCACCAGCAGCAGCAGGTTGCGCAACTGGATGCGGCGGCGATGATCGCGGGTCGTGTCGTCGAGGTAGCGCACCGCGGGGAATGCCACCTCGGGTGGTTCGCGCCGTTGCACCAGGTGCAGCAGGATCGGGAGGCCGACAGCGGGAAGCGCGAGCAGCAACCACGGCGCGGTGAAGCCGATCACGCGGAGAGTGCCCGCTGCAGCGCGGTGCCGAAGGGCAGGTCGGTCGGCACCAGCGCGTAGCGCACATCGGCCGCACGGCAGGCGGTGCCCCACGCCCGCACCACGCCCTGCACCGTCTCGCGATACGCCGCCGCCCAGTCACTCGGCGCGAGCGTCACCACCGCGCCGCTCTCGGGATCCTTGAAGCGGGTCTCGTCGCCCTGGGCGAGGTCAAGCTCTGCGGGATCGGCGATGTGCAGCACCAGCACCTGATGGCCACGATGGCGGAGAAAGCGCAACGCCTTCAGCGTGAGCGTGCGATCGAGCAGCAGGTCGGAGATCAGCACCACCATGCCACGCCGGCGCAGCGCACCGACCACCTGCGTCAGGGCCACGTCGGCGGCGGTGCCGGTACCGGCGCGCGTGGCCGCGAGCGTGCGCGCCAGCATCGGCCACTGGCCGGCGCGAGCCCGCGCCGGAATCACGTCGCGGACCGCCTCGTCAAAGGTCACCAACCCGGCGGCATCCCGCTGACGCAGCAGCACCAGGGCGAGTGCGGCCGCGAGTCGCGTGGCGTAGTCGAGTTTGGTGATCCGCTCCGGCGCGCCGCGCCAGGCCATCGACGCCGAGGCATCCACCACCATCATGGCGCGGAGGTTGGTCTCTTCCTCGTATTGCTTGAGGTAGAGTCGATCGGTGCGCGCCAGCAGCTTCCAGTCCACGTAGCGCGGGTCATCGCCGGGTTGATACTGCCGATGCTCGGCGAACTCCACCGAGAAGCCGCGTCGCGGCGAGCGATGCTGCCCCGCGAGAAAGCCCTCGACAATGCCCTGCGTCACGACCTCGACCCCGCCGAGGCGGGCCACCTCGGCGGGCTGCAGGAGATCGGGGCGGGGCGGGCGCGACGTACCAGCGGGGGGCATCATTCGCGGGGGAACGTAGGAGCCGCCGGCGGGGGCGTCAACGCGAGGGCGCTTCTGGCACCAGGGGCGTCGAGTCTCCGTAGGGGGGAGGTTGGTGGTAATTTCGACATCGTTCGTGACCCCGAGTATCTGAGAAGCGGTTCCCGACGTCCATCCATCCCGTGGAGTTTCCTGCATGCTGCTCCCGATCGTCCGTCGCGTCGCGCTGGTGGCGCTCCTCCCGACCATGCTCCTCGCCCAGTCCCCGAAGCAGCTCAAGGAGGCTGGTGCGCTCATCACGCCGGCCAAGGTGCTGCAGCGCATCTCGGTCATCGCCCACGATTCGATGGGCGGCCGCAACACGCCGAGCCCGGGGCTCGAGAAGACCGCCCAATTCCTCGCCGACAGCTACAAGGCGTGGGGCCTCAAGCCGGCCGGTGACAACGGCACCTACTTCCAGCGCTACCCGATGGTCAAGAAGCGGGTTGACCCGGTGGCCTCGTACTTCGAGGCCAACGAGGGCGGTCAGGTCACCCGCTACGCCTTCGGGCCGCTGACGTACGGCAGCGGTGCGACGGCTGCGCCCGTCTCCGGGGCCGCCGTGATCCTCGCGGGCAACATCACCCCGGCCGACGTCGAGGCCTCTGCCGTCCTGAAGGGCGCCGTGGTGCTCATGGTGGTGGACGCCGCCAAGGCCGTGGCCTGGCGCAACGTCGGGCGCGCCCTCAACGCGAAGCAGCCCGCCGCCGTGATCCAGCTCACCAATCAGGACCCGACGCTGCTGGGGCAGTTGCGGGCCGCCTCGCTGGCGGGACGCTTCACGGTCGAGACGCCGAACGCGCGGCCGACCATCCCGACGGTGACAATCCACGACTCCGCCTTCAACGCGGTCGGCGGCGCCAACCGGCCCGACTGGAACGCGATGCGTGCCTCGCCCACCGCCATCATCCTCGAGGCGCCTCCCGAGGTCTCGGTCTCCGTCTTCCTCAAGGAAGAGGTGATGGAGCGGGTGATGGTGCCGAATGTCGTGGCGATGGTCGAGGGGTCGGACCCGACCCTCAAGAGCGAGTTCGTGGTCTTCTCGTCGCACTTCGACCACGTCGGGACCGTGGGTGACGGCGTCGGCGGCTGCAGTGCCCTCACCCGCCCCGATGGCAGCGTGGACAACATCTGCAACGGGGCCGACGACGACGCCTCCGGCACCACCGGCCTGATGATGGTGGCCGAGGCGTGGGGCAAGATGAAGGTCAAGCCGCGCCGCTCGATGATCATCCTGAACGTGTCCGGCGAGGAGAAGGGGCTGCTCGGCTCGGCGTGGTACGCCGATCACCCGACCGTGCCGGCCGACAAGATCGTCGCCAATGTCAACATGGACATGATCGGCCGCAACGCCACCGACTCGATCGTGGTGATCGGGAAGGAGCATTCCAACCTCGGCCAGACGCTGGCCGCGGTGCAGGCGCGGCATCCGGAACTGAAGCTCACCGCCGCCGACGACATCTGGCCGGAAGAGGGCTTCTACAGCCGGTCCGACCATTTCATGTTCGCGCGGAAGGGCGTGCCGGTGCTCTTCTTCTTCAACGGCGTGCACCCGCAGTACCACCGCCCGAACGACGAAGTCCCGCTGATCGACACCAGCAAGCTCGCCCGCGTGGCGCAGCTCGGCTTCTACTTCGGCGTGGACATCGCCAACGGCAAGGCCCGCCCGCAGTGGAATCCGGACAGCTACCAGCTGATCGTCGTGGAGCAGAAGACCCCGCCTGTCACGCGGCGGCCGACGCCGTGAGCGGTTCGCTCGAGGAGTTCAACGCCTTCCGCTCGAAGATGAACGACGTCATCCTCGGCGCGGGCAACCTGACGATCAATCGCTTCTTCGCCCTCGACCACCGGGCCTACGAGCCCGGTGCGTTGGGGACCAAGCAGAAGGAGATGCTCGGCCTCGTCGCGTCGATGGTGCTGCGCTGCGACGACTGCATCACCTACCACGTGGTGCGCTGCCACGAGGAAGGTGTCACCCGCGACGAGTTCCTCGAGATCTTCTCGGTGGGACTCGTGGTGGGGGGGAGCATCGTGATTCCGCACCTGCGGCGGGCGATGGAGCGGCTGGAAGAACTGCAATAACGAGAAGCGAGAAGCGAGAAGCCGGGGGTGAAGGGGGGGTCTAACCGCCCCACCACCCATCTCGCATGACGGGTCAAGCTGATCGCGG
>JANRIW010000005.1:0-153794 GCA_033764505.1 Gemmatimonadales bacterium | reverse complement strand
GAAGCGAGAAGCGTGGTGTAGCGGGCAGGCCTTCCCGTCACACCACGCTTCTCGCTTCTCGCTTCTCGCTTCTCGCTTCTCGCTTCTCGCTTCTCGCTTCTCGCTTCTCGCTTCTCGCTTCTCGCCCTTAGTCCAGCTCCTCCGTCACCACCTGCCGCCCCGTCCGCAGCACTGAGTTGCGATACCCGTAGACCACGTAGATGGCGAGCCCCACCAGCAGCCACCAGCCGAACATCACCCACGCGCGGGTCGGCAGCCCCTTCATCACGAAGAGGCAGGCACCGGCAGCGAGTGGCGAGACGACCCAGATGAACGGGACGCGGAAGGGGCGCGGCCGATCCGGCTCGCGGATCCGGAGCGCGAGCACGCCGACCGACACCAGGAAGAAGGCGGCGAGCGTGCCGATGTTGGTGAGGTCGTAGATCATGTTCTCTTCGGCGATCAGCGCCCCGCCCGCCACCAGCACGCCGGTGATGATGGTGGTGATGTGCGGCACGCGCGTCTTCGGGTGGAGCTTGGCGGCCCACTTCGGGAGGAGCCCGTCGCGTGCCATGCCGAAGAAGATCCGCGGCTGACCGTACTGGAACACGAGCAGCACCGCGGTCATCGAGACCACGGCACCCGCGGCCACGATCCAGCTCGCCGTCTTGAGCCCGGCCAGGTCGAGCGCCCGCGCGAGCGGGTCGGCCGAGGCGAGCTGCTGATACGGCACGATCCCGGTGGCGACGGCACCCACGATCACGTAGATGAGCGTGCAGACCGCCAGGCCGCCAAGGATGCCGATCGGCAGGTTCCGTTGCGGGTTCTTGGTTTCCTCGGCCGCCGTCGAGATCGCGTCGAAGCCGATGTAGGCAAAGAAGACGATCGCCGCGCCCTGATGGATGCCGCGGAAGCCGTTCGGTGCGAACGGGACATAGTTGGCCGGGTCGATGTGCTGCGCCCCGACGAAGACGAAGAGCCCGAGGACCAGCAGCTTGATTGCCACCATGATGTTGTTGGCGCGGGCGCTCTCGCGGACGCCGAGCAACAACAGCCACGTCACCGCCATCACGATCAGGAAGGCGGGGAGGTTCAGCAGCACGGGCACACCCGCAATGCGAGGCGCCGTGTCCATGAGGGCGGCGATGTCGGGATTCGACGCGAGCTTGACCTGCAGGTAGCCGTGCGAGAGCCACCCGGGAATGAAGATGCCGAAGCCGCTCAGCAACGACGTGAAGTACCCGCTCCACGCCACCGCGACGGCGATGTTGCCGACGGCGTACTCGAGGATCAGGTCCCAGCCGATGATCCACGCCAGCAACTCGCCCAGCGTCGCGTAGGTGTAGGCGTAGGCGGAGCCCGCCTGCGGGATCATCGCCGCCAGCTCGGCGTAGCAGAGCCCGGCCAGCCCGCAGACCACGCCCAGCAGCACGAACGAGAGGATGAGGGCGGGGCCGGCGCCGGCGCGGATCACCGTGCCATCGGCTGCCACTTCCCCTGCCGCTGCGGTGCCGAGCGAGGCGAAGATGCCGGCGCCGATCACCGCCCCGATGGCGAGCATGATCAGATCGCCGGCCCCGAGGGTCCGGCGCATGCCGCGATCCGATTCTGCCTGAATCGGCTTGCGGGAGAAGAGACCCGTCATTGGGCTCCGAAGGTGAACTGGAAGGGATAGGTGCTGGCCACGGCGTTTCCGTCGGGATCGCGCGCGGGGCGGAAGCGGTAGGTACGCATCACTTCATCGAACTTCTTTGCGAAATTCTTGTCGGCAATCGGCGGCGTGACCACCAGGTCGGTGACCCGGCCTTCGGCGGAGATGGTGAAGAGTACATCCACCGTCTTGCCGCGCATGGACTTGGGCGGATCGATCGGCGGAATCATCATCGAGCGCGACTCCGGCGGCATGCCGCGCCGACCGGTCCCGACCCCGCCGCCGGTCCCGCCGCCACTGCCCGGCCCCACGCCGCTGCCGGTTCCCGTGCCGGTGCCCGTGCCCGCGCCGCCACCGCTCCCACCGCCGCTGCCCGCGGAGACCGCGGCGGGCGGCCCGGGATCAACCGCGACCGCGGCCTCCACCGGCTTCTCGGGGACCACGTCGGGTTTGACCACCTCCGGCGGGGGCACGTCCGGCGGCACCTCGACCACGGCCGGGGGCGCGACCTTCGGAGGCGAGACGGCAATCACGGCCGATCCCCCCTGCCCTCCGCCACCGCCGCCACCGCCCAGCAACTGCTGGAACGCCTCGGAGAGCTCGCCGCCTCGGGGCTCGACCACAACCTGACCGAACCGCACCAGGAGGAGGATCAGGAGGCCGTGGAACAGCACCGAAATGGCGATGGCGGCGGCGCTCCGCGGGGGCGGCGAGGGGAGGGACGCCGAAACGCGGACGGGCCGGATGGGCGCGTCCGCGTTCGGCACTGACGGGGTGGTGCTCAACCCCGGCTCAGTTGGACTCGGCCGGAGTGAATCCGATCACTTCGACGCCGGCGCCCTTGGCAATGTCGATCGCCTCGATGACGTCGCCGTAGACGCGGTTCGGTCCCGGCTTCACGAAGAGCAGCTTGGCCGGCCGCTGGTCGTAGATGACATGGAACTGCTGGTCGAGCTGGGCCTTCGGCGTCGGGGCCTGCCCGTTGATGACGTAGGTCCCGTCATCGCGGAGTTCCAGCACGATCTGCGCGCTGGGTGCCGTCGAGCGCACGGCGGTCTCCACCGGCGGGATCTGGATGTCCACCGCCGCGCGCTTCAGGGCCTGCACGATCATGAAGATGATCAGCAGCACCAGGAGCACGTCGATCATCGGCGTCACGTTGATTTCGGACGTGACGCCACCGCTTTCACCGCCCGCGGACATGGACATGGCTACTTCTCCTCTTGCATGAGGCCGCCCTTGCGGTCCGTGATGGCCACGAGGACGCGTGCGCCAGATCGGCGAGCCACTTCGACCGCCTCCTGCACCACCGAGAACTTCAACCCGGCATCGGCCTTGAAGAAGAGGATCTTGTCCTCGGTCCGCGCCGCATAGATCTCGGTCATCTTGGCCTCGACCTGCTCCTTGCTCATGGCCTCGCCGTTCAGGAAGTAGGCTCCGGCGACGTCGAGGCCGAGGGTGACCTCGTCCTCGCCCTCGGGGCGCTGGTCCACGTTCGCGCCCACCGGCATCTTCGCCTGGAAGCCCGACTCGAGGACCGGCGTCACGATCATGAAGATGATGAGGAGGACCAGCATCACGTCGATCATCGGCGTGACGTTGATCTCCGCATTCACCGAGCCCTTGCCACTACCCGTGGATATGGCCACTGCCGCTCACCGCCTTCTGGGCCTGGAACTCCTTCGTGAAGATCGAGCGTCCGAACTCGCTCCCCACGCTCTTGATCAGGTAGTCGATCAACTCCTTGGCCGTGTAGGTCATCTCGACGGCGAGGTTCTCGATCTTGGTGGTGAAGTAGTTGTACGCCCACACGGCCGGAATGGCGACCAGGAGGCCGAAGGCGGTGGTGATCAGCGCCTCGGCGATACCGGCGCCGATGCCGGCCAGGCCGCCCGCCGCACCGCCGACGCTCATCGCCTGGAAGGCGTTGACGATACCCATCGTGGTGCCGAGGAGGCCGACGAACGGCGCCGTCGAACCGACCGTGCCGAGCACGCCCGAGCCGCGCTTGAACTCGGCCAGCGTGATCATCATCTGGCGCTCGACCGCGCGCTCGGCCGAGTTGATGTCGGCCGCGGTGATCGTGGCGCGGTCACGGAGCAACGGCTTGACCTCGCTGAGCGCGCCGCCGAGGACGCGGGCGATGTGCGAGTCCTTGTTCTTCTCGGCCAGCGTGATGGCCTGCTCGATGTTCTCTTCCTGGATCGCGCGAGAGAACTGGGGAGCGAACTTGCGGGTCGCGCCTTCGCTCTTCTTGATCTTGATCAGCTTCTGAATCGTGATGGTGAGGGAATACACCGACATGATCGCCAACGTGATCACGATCCCCTTGGCGAACATGCCGGCCTGGGCCCAGAGATGCATCATGTCCATCGGTCAACCTCTTTCTGTTGAATGACTGGCCGCGACGGCGCGGCCCGGTGAAGCATCGGGCGAAGGCGCCGTCAGCGAATGTCGAACGCGATTGCCTGTTGCACCAGCTGGCGCACGGGGTTCCCGCGCATCTTGGCCGGCTTGAAACGGGCCCGCTTGATCGCCGCGACCGCCGGCTCCTCGAAGGCCTTGTTCGTGCTGCTCATGACGCGCACCGAGTTGCCCTCGACGCGACCGTCGGTTCCGACGACGAACTGCAGGGTCACGCGGCCGGCGATGCCCGCGCTGCGGAGCGCCGGCGGGAAGACCGGGTCGGCACCATCGATGTAATCGACGGGGTCATCGACCTGGTCCTGCGTGAAGGTCTCGCCGGTGACGATGTCGCCGACGGGGCCGACGCCACCCACGACGCCACGGGCGATGCCGCCCTCGACGCCACGACCCGAGAAGTCCTTGGCGTCAAACTTCTCGTTCAGGTTCACGGGCGGGATCTCCGTCGGGATCTTGTCCGGCGGCATGATCGTCTGGAAACCCTGCGGCGGCGGATTGTTGGACACAATCACGTCGGGCGGCGTCTCCTCGGGGGGCGGCGGCGGCGGCGGCTCGGGCGGCTTCAGGAACACCGCCGTGGTGTCCTGGAGGATCTCCTTCATGGTCTCCGCGGCGCCGGCGGTGGCCTTGACCGCGCCGAACAGCAGGACCATGTGGACCACGACCGAGACGGCCGTCTGGCCGATGCTGCGTTCCTTCTTGGGCTGCGATTCGATCAGGTGTTCAAACACGCGGACGAACCTCCGCAATTGGGGCAGGACGAGCAGACTCGGAGAAGAATCTGTCTGGGGCACTTCGCGCGGGATTCACCGCGGGATGACAATTCGATGACAACTGGATTAGCGGACTCACTCGTCTGACGACAGCACCACGGGTTCGGACTCGCGCGGGAAGGTCACCGCGAAGATGCTCCCCCGCCCCGGCCGGCTCTGGACCTGGATGGTCCCGCCATGGGCCTCCGCGATCCACTTGCAGATGGCGAGGCCGAGTCCGGTGCCCGGCCGGTCGCCGGTGCGGGAGCGGGCGGGGTCGGCCCGCCAGAAGCGCTCGAACACGTGCTCCAGGTCGCCCGGGGCGATGCCGATCCCCGAGTCCTGGACGGTCAGCGTCGCGACCCGGGGCTCGTCCACGAGACGGAGCACCACGGTGCCCCCGGCGGGTGTGTACTTGATGGCGTTGGTGACGAGATTGAGCAGCAGCTGCCGCACACGGGCCGCGTCCATCGGGACCTCGACGGCCACCTCCGGGAGCTCGAGGGCCACCTCGACGCCCTGCTGCTCGCCGAGGATCTCCGCCGTCTCGCCCGCCTCGACCACCAGGCCCCGGAGATCCCCCGGCCGCAGGACGAGGGAGCTGCGGCCCTCGTCGGCCCGCGCCAGCGTGAGGAGATTGGTGACCAGGTCGGACATCTGGTTGATCTGGCGCAGCGTCTCATCCAGAGAGGCCACCAATTCACTCGGCGTGCGCGGATCCGTCAGCGAGCGCTCGACCCCGGCACGCAGCACCATGAGCGGCGTCTTGAGTTCATGCGAGGCGTCGGCCGTGAAGCGCCGGAGCGCCTCGAACGATTGTTCCATGCGCTCGAGCATGGCGTTGAGGTTGCGTGCCAGGCGCGAGAGCTCATCCTGTCCGGCCGGCACGGCGAGCCGCCGGTGGAGCGAGCGTCCGTCGCGCACGGCCTCGAGTTCGGCCGTCATGACCTCCACCGGGAGCAGGGCACGTCCCGCCAGCCAGTAGCCGAGAGCAATCGAGGCAAAGAGGATGAGCGGCGCCACGATGATCATCGCGAAGAGCAGCTCGGTGGCCCCGTACACGAGCTCGCCACCGGGACGCGCGGCCACCAGCACGGCGCGGATGTCGTTGCCGGCGTTGGTCACCGGCGCGAGGTAGTAGCGGAACGGCTCGCCATCGGGGGTCAGGCGCACCCGACCTCGGCCCGAATCGAGCGGGTTGCGCACGATGATGTCGCGCACCTTGCGGAGCTCGGTCAGCTCGAGATCGCGCGCGGACTGGGAGACGAAGATCAGGCGACCGACGCGGTCGGCGACGAAGAGGTAGTCGTCGCCCATCCCCTTGAAATACCACTGGATCTCGGGGAGGAGATAGTAGGCGGTGTCCGAGCTGACCGACGGCACGGCACGGACGAGTCGCGGGAAGAAGAGCGCCTGCTGCTGCAATCCGGAGACCGCGAACTTCCCCTCGAACTCGAGGCGCGACTGCAGCCGCTCCTCGCGCTCGCGCACCATCTCCTGCCGACGATCGAGATAGAGCGCGGCGCCGAAGACGCCGATCGTGGCGGTCAGGGCGAGCGCATAGGAGAAGGTGAGGCGTCGCCGGATGGATTGCACGGCCGCTCAGCCCTTCACGACGTACCCGACGCCGCGGACGGTGTGCACCAGCTTCTGGGTCGCGCCGGCATCGACCTTCTTCCGGAGGCGGTTGATCACCACGTCCACGATGTTGGTGCCCGGATCGAAGTGATAGTCCCAGGCATATTCGGTGATCAGCGTGCGGGACATCACCCGGCCCTGGTGCCGCATGAGGTACTCGAGGACCGCGTACTCCTTCGGCGTCAGTTCGACGAGCACCCCGGCCCGGCGCACCTCGCGCGCATCGAGGTCGAGCTCGAGGTCGGCGACGCGGAGCGACCGCGAGGACAACAGCCGCGGGCGGCGCGAGATCGCCTCGATGCGTGCCAGCAGCTCGTCAAACGCGAAGGGCTTGGTCACGTAGTCGTCGGCACCGGCGCGCAGCGCGTCCACCTTGAACTCCACGCTGTCCTGCGCGGTAAGCACCAGCACCGGCATGGTGAGGCCGCGATCCCGCAGCGTGCGGAGCACCTCGAGCCCGGTCATGCCGGGGAGCCGGAGGTCGAGGATCACCAGGTCGTACGCCGCCGCCGACATCAGCCGCAGCGCCTCGGCGCCATCACCGACCCAGTCCGCGAGGTACTGCTGCTCCTCGAGGCCACGCTTGACGTACTGGCCGACGGTCTTGTCGTCCTCCACCACCAGGAGCTTCATGGGGCACGTCCGTCGCGAATGATGGGGAGCGCCATCGTGAAGACCGTGCCGCGCGACGGCTCACTGCGCACTTCGAGCCGACCCTGGTGGTCCGAGACGATGCCATAGCAGATGGCCAACCCGAGACCGGTGCCGCGCGACGGTCCCTTCGTGGTGTAGAACGGTTCGAACACCTTGGGCAGCACGTCCGGGGCGATGCCGGGGCCGTCGTCCTGGAACTCGGTGATGACGAAATGCCCGTCCAACCGGGTGCGAAGCACGACCTGGCCACGTCCGCCGGTCGCGTCGGCGGCGTTGAGCAGGACGGCCATCGCCGCCTGGATGAGCCGCTCCCCATTGCCGAGCACCAGCGGCAGCCCCTCGGCAAAGTCGCGACTCACCTGCAGGCGCCGGAAGCGCTGGTGATGCTTGAGCAGGTAGAGCGTGCGATCCAGCACATCGTTGACCGAGGTGGGCTCGAACGATCCACCGCCGCGGCTGGCGCGCGAGAAGTCGAGCAGGCCGTCGACGATGTTGGTGCAGCGCACGACCTCGCTCTCGATGATGTCGAGGTATTCCCGCACCACCGGTTCGGCGGCCGCGCCGAGGCGCGTGGTGATGGCCGCGACGCACGCCCCGATGGTCGCCAGGGGATTGTTGATCTCGTGCATCACGCCGGCCGCGAGCTGGCCCACGGCGGCGAGCTTCTCGTTCTGCTGCATCGCCCGCTGCAAGTGCCGAGTGGCCGTCACGTCCTCGCCGATGGTGACCACGTGGCTGATCCCCTCGCCATCGAGGCGCATCGGGAGCCGCGACGTGTGGAAGATGCGCGGCTCGCCGTCGGCGACGACCTCCTGCTCGCTCTCGTGCGTCTCGCCGGTGCGGAAGACGTGATCGAACTCGGCGAGCAGCGAGGCGGACTCCTGCCGGTGCAACACCTCGGTGACGGTGCGCCCGAGCACGTCGTCCCGCCGGAGGCCCTGCGTCCCGGTCTCGCGCTTGCGATTCCAGGCGACGATGCGGTGGTCACGGTCCACCACGTAGAGTCCGACCGGCAGGGAATCGATGGTGAGGCGGGCGAGGCGGCCCTCGAAGCCCTGCCCCGATTCACCCTCGTCTTCCAACTGCGGCAGCACGGCGGCGAGGAGCGCCGCCACGGCCTCGAGGATCGGCCGCAACTCGGCGGGCGTGCGTCGCGATCCGAGCACTTCGAGCACCGCCGGCCGATCGGTACGCCACGGCACGGCGACGGCCAGGATCTCGTCGATCGGCTCGCGCGGTCCCGACGCGTTGCGCCGCTCGCCCGAGCGGAGCCGCACCTCCTCGGCCGGGAGCGTCTGTCGCAGATGCTCGCAGAGGGTCCGCAGGCGCTCCGCCGGCGTGCCGGCCGCGCCGAGCAGACGCGCGGCCCCCACCACCACGGCAAGCGGCGGGGCAACCAGCGGCGGCGCGCTGGTCACGGCGCCGACCGCGCCCGCCATCCGCCCAACTGACTGTGCGCGATCCGCCATCCCCCCTCGCGTCGACCCAAGGTCAGCACATCCGTCGCCTCGAGCTCGCCGGCGCCATCATCACTCGGCACCACGAGCACCACCCGCACCACCGCCATGCCACCGTCCATGCGCACTTCGGTCCGCACCTGACGCGGGGCCGTGCCCAAGGTCCGTCGTTCGGGGACGGCAAGCAGCGCGGTGATCGGGACCAGGGTGACCGCGTCGCCGGTCGCATCGAGCATCGCGCTGCCGGCGAGGAAGGTCGTGGCACGGAGGGCGGTGCTGTCGCGCGCCGCGAGGGCGCGGTAGAAGTCGGTCACGACCACGCCGACCGCGGAATCGTCGCGCCGGGAGCCGCTCGGCGGCCGTGTTTCCAGGTCACATCCCCCCACCACGCCGAGGAGGGCAAGCAGTCCTGCCCTCCCCAGCGCTCGGGCGGTCCTGCGTACAATCACCCGAGGGCCGCGAGCTGTGCCAGGAGCTCGGCGTTTTCGCGCCGATGCCCGAGCTCGCTCTCCACGAAGGTCCAGCGGACCACACCGGCCTTGTCGATCAGGATGTACGCCCGTCGAGCGACGAACGCCTCCTCGAAGTAGGTGCCGTAGAGTCGCGACACCGTGCGCTTCGAATCCGAGAGCAGATCGAGCGCGATGCGTTCGCGCTCCTTGAACGCCTTGAGGGCCGGGATCCAATCGGTGCTGATCGGCAGCACCATCGTGTCGGCGGACGTGAACTGCGAGTAGTCGTCGGAGAAGGAACAGAGCTCCGCCGTGCACACGCCGCTGAAGGCCGCGGGGAAGAAGGCCAGGATGACGTTGTGCGTGCCGCGGAAGCTCGACAGCGTGACGTCCGACCCGGCGGTGGACGGCAAGGTGAACTCGGGTGCGAGGGAGCCGATGGCGGGCACGGTGTTGCTCGTCATCGTGGTCACCGCGCCGCCGCGAAGCGTCGTGCGACCTCGGTCCAGTTCACCACATTCCACCAGGCGGCAACGTAGTCCGGGCGCCGGTTCTGGTAGTGCAGGTAGTACGCGTGCTCCCAGACATCGCAGCCGAGCAACGGCGTGCGACCCTCCATCAGCGGCGAATCCTGGTTCGCGGTGCTCTCGACCACCAGCGTGCCGTCGGCCGTGCGGGAGAGCCAGCCCCATCCCGAACCGAATCGGGTGGCACAGGCCTTGGCAAACTGCTCCTGAAATCCCGCGAAGGAGCCGAACGCCGCCTCGATCGCGCTGGCGAGCTCACCAGTCGGCGAGGTGTCACCGCCCGGGGCCATGATCTCCCAGAACAGGGTATGGTTGGCATGCCCCCCGCCATTGTTGCGGACCGCGGTCCGCTTGGCCTCGGACACGAGGTGAAGGTTCGCGATCAACTGCTCGATCGGCATCGCCAGCAAGGCGTCCTGGCCTTCGAGCGCGGCGTTCAGGTTGTTGACGTAGGCGGCATGGTGCTTGTCGTGGTGGATCCGCATGGTCTGCTCGTCCACGTGCGGTTCCAGCGCGGTGTAATCGTATGGAAGGGGGGGCAAGGCGAATGACATGGTGACTACTCCTCAGGAGGGAAACGGACACCCTCGAATATGGGCCACGCCGCGGACGAGAGCAACGCGCGGCGCCCCGCCCTGCCGAGTCCGGCCCGCCCTGCCATCTTTGTGCGGAGTCGGACGTGGCATCCTTCCACCCGACTCGCGCTGGAACCGATACTCAGGACGTCCCTTTTGCCCCGGAATCCGACGCCATGGCCCTCTCACTTCGCTTCGCCCTCACGACCCCGGGTCGCGCCGTGGTGGCGCTCGAAGCGGACGACTTGCGCGTGGCGATGCAGGCCACCGATGAGACCGATGCCCTCGGCGACCTCACGCGCGCGGTGATCATGCTGCTGGAGGGCGAACCGAGGGCGACCGTGGTCCTGGAAGACGCGCCGGGCGTCCATGAATGGACCTTTGAGCGGCAGGACGATCAGGTCCAGTTGCGCATCCACAGCTGGGCCGACCGCCGCTCGGGCAGTGCCGACATGGTGCTCTCGCAGGAACGGACGGTCGCGATTGTCTGTCCGCTGGCCACCATTGCGCGCGAGCTCGTCCTGGTGCTCGATGTTCTCTGGGTCGGGCACGGTGAAGAGGGGTGGACCCGGCTCTCGCCGCGCCACCCCTACCCGGCCCCGGAGCGCCGCCGACTGCGCCAGCTGCTCTCGGTCGCGGCGCGGCGAAACGCGGAGCAGCAAGGGAGCGGCGACCGCTCACCCCCCGAGAAATAGCTCCGCGGCGCCCTCGAGCGTCAGCCCGTCCACTTCGACCACCTTCTGGCGAGACGACGCCCCGCGGATCAGGCGGACGGCCCGTGGCGCCACCCCGGCAACCTCGGCCACAAACGCGAGGAGCGCCTCGTTCGCGCGCCCATCCACGGGCGGCGCGGCGAGGCGCACCTTGATTGCATCACCATGTTGCCCGGCGAGGGCGGTGACCCGGGCGCCGGGCTGGACGTGCAGCAGGAGCTGCACCCCACCGGCGACCGGGCGGATCATCGTCACGGCGCTGCGGGAGCCCCCGGGGCCTTGCCGGTCGGCGCGGGCGCCGCTGGGGCCGTCGAGTCGTTGGCGTGGAGCTCTGCCCACAGCGTCTGCGTGGCCTTGAGCACGGCCGCGATGGCGTCGTTGTTGACCGTGACCGGGATTCGCGCGCGGAGCACGCCACCGAGCGCGCCCGGCAGCGGCCGGTACCGCGCCGGCCCGTTGATCAGCGAATCGACAAAGGCGGTCGCCGCGGTGGCGCCGCTCGCCGAGGCCGTTCGCCGATTGAACTCTTCGGTCACCTCGGCCACGGCAGCCTTGAATTGCGGCGCCAGCAGCCCACGCGCCTTGGGTGACACCTCGTGCGACGCCCCCGAAAGGCCGAGAATGATCTCGCGCTGGGCCAGTTCGCGGATCAGCGTCTTCACCGCCGAGTCGGACGCCCCGGCAAGCGCCGCGCGCTCGGGAGCCTGCAGCATCACCAGCCAGTCGCGGGCCTGCGACGGCGAGAGCTCCCCGCCCTGCCAGGTCGCGAGCGGACCGCCCTCGGCGACCTTGACCGGCTCGGGCGCCATGCCGCGAATCCGCTCCACGGCGTCCGCCGGGATGACCACCTGCCGCGCACGCGTCACGGAGTCGACGAAGACCGAATCGGCGCGGCGGCTGAAGCGTGGCGCAAGCCAGGCCTTGTACCCGACGCGCGACTCGGCCGGCGTGGCCCGACGGACAATGTGCAGCCCGAGGCCCGACGGGATGATCACCGAGACCGCGCCCGGCTCAAGACCCCACGCCACGTTGCGGATCGGTGCCGGCAGGTCCTCCCGGCTGATCGCGGGGAGGTAGCCGTTGTTGCCCAGCGTGGCGGAATCCTGCGACGCTTCCTTGACGAGCGCGGTGAAGTCCTCGCCTGCCCGCGCACGCTGCAGGATGCCACGTGCCCGGTTGGCGATGCCGACCACCGTCATCGAGTCCGATCCCTGCGGGATCGCGAGGAAGAAGTGCTGCAGCACCCGCACGTTGTCCCGCTTGCCGAGGGAGTCCGCCTGGGCATCGGTGACCGCGGGCCGCGCCGACGCGCGGGCAGCCCAGAACTCCAGGATGTTGCCGCGCGCGGCGTCCGGACCGATCGCCGCGTCAACCAGCGCCGAATCGTCGAGCGCAATCCCCTTGGTCTTGGCCTCCTGCAAGAGGGCGGCGTCGATCCAGGACCCGATCAGCAGCCCGGCCGTGGTGCCGATAGGCGGCGTGGGTGACTTGAGGAGCCATTGTTCCAGCATCTTGCCAGTCAGCTTCGATTCGCCGACCTCGACCACGACGGCATCAAGGGCGTCCTGCGGGACGGCATCCTTGCCACAGCCGGTCAGGAGGACGGCGACGGCGACCGCCGAGGTGGCAGCAACGAACGGGCGGAAGAGGGCGCGCATGGCGGCTCTGGGGCTCGAGGAAGGGGCAGTTGCCCCGGACCGAAGGGAGATGCAGTGAAAGGTGGTCACGGAGCCCGATTCGGCAAAGGCCGGGCCACGGCCTCCCCGAAACGACTCGCGACCCGAGGAGTCCCCCCGGGTCGCGAGCAGATTGTGGGATGGCCCCGGATGATTCAGGGGACCGGGCGACCCGGCGGTGCCGGCATCGGCTTCCGCGGCAGCTTCTCGTCACGCTGCGCCGCCTGCCAGGCAAAGGCCGCGAGCACGGCGGAGTTCCACTTCATGTCGTCGGGCTGGATCTTCTCGTAGACGTCCATGTTGGTGTGGTGCGTCCGGGTGCCGTAATCGAGACCGTCCTGGATGAACTGGAAGCCCGGGAGCCCGATCGCATCGAGGGACTGGTGATCGGTGCCCCCGGTGTTCGAGATGGTCACGGTCTTCATGCCGCCGGCGTTGAACGGCGCCATCCACGCCTGGAAGATCGGACCGACCGCAACGTTCCCCTGCTGGTACACACCGCGAATCTTGCCGCCGCCGTTGTCGACATTGAAATAGGCGGAGAACTTCTCGTGCTCCGGCAGGTACTTCACGCCGGTCGAGTCGCGCGTGGCGTAGTGCTTGGCCACGTAGGCGCGCGATCCCATGAGCCCCTGCTCCTCGCTCGTCCACAGGCCGATGCGGATGGTGCGGCGCGGCTTGAGGTCGAGCGCCTTGATGATCCGCATCGCCTCCATCATCGTCGCCGACCCGGCGGCGTTGTCCGTCGCGCCCGTGCCGGCATGCCACGAGTCGAAGTGGCCGCCGATCAGCACGACTTCATCCTTGAGCGCCGGATCGGTGCCCGGGATCTCGGCAATCACGTTGAAGGACGTGGAGTCCTGCGGGATGAAGCGATTGAGCATCTCGAGCTCGAGCTGCACCGGCACGTTCTTCTCCGCCATGCGCCAGATGCGGCCATATGACTCATAACCGACATGGACCATCGGCACCTGCGGTGCCTTCAGGTTCCGCGACGCGCCGTTGTCGGTGAAGATGGTGCCGTCGCTGCCGCGCGCCAGCATCAGCACCGCGGCGACGCCCTGCTCCTCCATGAAGCGGAGCGCGGAAGTGTCGGTGGTGACGTTGAAGCGCCGCACGCCGCCGAGGCCACCGCGCCCACCACCGACCGGTGCGCCACCCCGCCCGCCGCCAGCGGCCGGCGGTGGGGCCGCCGCAAGCTGGGCCAGGCTCTCGTCGGTGTGTCGCGACGCATCCGCCGTGAACTTCTGCGACGGCAGCCCGTTGGGCTGGGTGAGCAGCATGAACTTGCCGCGGATCTTGCCGGCGTACTTCGCCTTGAAGGCGTCGAGGGTCATGGTGGTGTCCGTCGGCACGATCACGACGCCGCCGGTGACCTTCCCCCTGGTGCCGGCCGACCAGGCGCGCGGGGCTGCCTGAATCTGGAAGAAGTTCGGCGCGGTCGAGACGAAGGTGAAGCGCTGATTCTCCCAGCCGAGACCGGCGGGGGTGCTCCACGGTTCGAGGGCGACGTTGCTCAACCCCCAGCCCTTCATGGTGGTCGCGGCCCACTGGCCGGCCTTGCTGAGATTGGGCGACCACGCGAGGCGCGGCCCGTACACGTCCGTCATCCAGCTCATGATGTCCATCACCTGCGAGCGATCCATTGCCTCACTCTTGATCCGCTCGATGGTGGCCACGTCGACGCGCTCCTGAGCGGCCAGCGGGGCGGCCGCCAGTGCGCACACGGCCAGCAGGGGCGCAGAGCGGGTGAGACGTGCCACGAGGGCGTGTAGCATCGGTGACTTCTCCTGAGAGGGGGCATGGGGGAGGATCGGCGCAACCCATTGCTACGCCCGCCCCGGCCCCGACGTTGCGCCGGCCCATAGGCAGGTGAGAACCGGTTCCTGCCACGGGCCCGCCTGCCCAGCCCGCCAAGGCCCCTCCTCCGATTCGCACACTAGTCCCTTCGGCACCGCGCACCCGCCGACGCGAACCGACCCTTGGAGCGTCGCTCGGATTCCGTCCCTCCGAGCGATACCTCGCCCTTCGGCCGCCGCCTATCCTGCGCGCCGGGAGCATTCTCCGGCATCGCCGCTCCTGCATCACCCGCCGGATTCATCGAGGAGTTGCCATGTCACTTCGTTTCCGATCGCGGATCGCCACCGGCGCCGCGCTGATTGCAGGGCTCTTGTCCACTGCCTGTGATGTTCACACCCCGACGGCGCCAGGCACGCTGCAGCGCATCGTGGTATCCCCCACCCCCACCCTGAAGGTCGGGGCAACGCAGCAGTTCGTCGCCATGGGCGAGGACTACGAGGGGGCCACGGTTGCGATCACGCCAGTCTGGACGCTTGCCGCAGGCGGGGGCACCATCACCTCGACCGGGCTGTTCACGGCAGGCCTCGTCCCGGGCGTGTATCCCGCGACGGTGACCGCCACCAGCGGTGGCCTCACCGGCACCTCCACCGTGACGGTTGTCGTCGGAGACGCCACGACGCTGACCGTGACCCCGAATCCGGACACGCTCGGGGTGGGTAGCACCCGGCAGTTCACCGTGGTCGCTACCGATGCGGGTGGCAATGTCGTCACGGTCACCCCGGCCTGGAGCACGGGCGTTGGCGGCGGAACGATCTCGCCCACCGGGCTGTTCACGGCGGGCACGGTGGCCGGCTCCTTCCCGAACCTCGTGACGGCCACCAGCGGGACGATGACCGCCAGCGCCACCGTCGTCGTGACGGGTGGCGCGCTCACCACGATCACGCTGACGCCGACCCCGACGACCTTGGCCGGTGGTGGCACACAGCAGTTCACTGCCGTCGGCCGTGACGCGAACGGCAACGTGGTCGCCATCACGCCCACCTGGTCGGTGGTCAACAGTGGCGGCACGATCGGCACGACCGGGCTCTTCACGGCCGGCACCGTCTCCGGCACGTTCACCAACACGGTTCGCGTCACCAGCGGTGCGATCAGCGCCAACGGCACGGTCATCGTGTCACCGGGCGCCCTGACCAGCGTCACGGTGCTTCCGAATCCGGTGGCGCTTCCCGTCGGCACGACCCAGCAGTTCACCGCGATCGGGCGTGACGGCAACGGCAACGTGATCGCGATCACGCCGACCTGGTCGGTCATCAACGGCGGCGGCACCATCAGCGCAAGCGGCCTGTTCACCGCCGCGGGCGTGGCCGGCGTCCATGCGAACACGGTGCGTGCCGTCAGCGGCACCTCCACCGGCACGGCCAGCGTCACCGTCACCGCCGCCGCACCGGCCCCGATCATCGGGTTGGGCGTCGCGGGCGTGAACGGCATCGCGGCTGGTCAGTCGGTCACCTGCGTCACCGGCGGGATCATCAACGCGGATGTCAGCGTGAGTCCGGGCAACACCGTCACCGGCTTCGGGCCCTGCGTCATCACGGGCACCCAGCAGCTCGGCAACGCCGCGGCCCTGGCGGCCCAGAACGCGATGACGTCGGCCTACAACACGGGGGCCGGCCTGCCCTGCCCCCCGGCCAACGCGATCGTGGCCAACCTCGGCGGCACGACCAAGGCAGCGGGCGTCTATTGCACCGCCTCGGGGATCAACGTGACCGGCACGCTCACGCTCGACGGCGGTGGCGACCCGAATGCGACCTTCGTCTTTCAGGCCGGCACCTCGCTGATCACCGCGGGCGACATCGTCCTGATCAACGGGGCGCAGGCGAAGAATGTCTTCTGGATCGTCGGCACCTCGGCGACGTTGGGCACGGCCTCGCAATGGCAGGGCACCATCATCGCGTTGACCAGCATCACCATGGTGGACAACGCCACGCTGTTCGGCCGCGCCCTCGCCCGCAACGGGTCCGTGACCCTCGGCACCAACAACGTCATCATCCTGCCGTAACTGGCAGTACCCAGGGGTCGGACACTCGTTCGGCCCCGGCATTCTCAAGGAGCGGCAGATGTTCAAGAGAGTCATCACATTCGGGATGGTCGCCGCAATTGCGGCCACGCCCGTGATCGCGCAGGAACGGGGCACCATCGAGTTCGGCGGCTTCGGCAGCTACACCAAGTTCGACGCGGCCTACGGCGTCAAGGACAGCTGGGGCGGCGGCGCGCGCGTCGGTGCGTTCCTGTCGCCGCGCATCTCGCTCGAGTTCGAGGGCGGTGGCACGCGCGCAGGGCGCGACAACGGCCTCTCCTCGGTCAACCTCGGCGTCCTCTCGGCACGGCTTCTCGTGTCGCCGGTCAAGATCGGCCCGCTCGCGATCCTGCTCGGTGGCGGCGTTGAGCATTCCGACAACTACGCCCTCGAGAGCTATGGCATGCAGGCGCTGGTCGGCGCCAAGCTGGCGCTGGGCGAGATGGTCACGCTTCGGGCCGACGGCATCCAGTCGTGGGCCTCGAACGGCGACGGCGTCAACAAGTCGCTCCACATCGGACTGAGCGTCTATCGCCATCCGAAGGCGCGCGAAGTGATGGTGTACCGCACCGACACCGTGCGTGCGGCGATGATGCAGCATTCGGATTCGGTGAGTGCCGCCGAGACGCGCCGCCTGCGCGACGCGGACGCGCGGTATCGCAGCCTTCGCGACTCGCTCGCGCGGCGGCCGATGGCAGCGACCCCGGATGCCTCGGCGTCCGACATGGCGACCATGTCGCAGACCATCTACTTCCAGCGCGACAAGTCCGAGTTGAGCGACAGCGCGCAGCGCATCCTGCGGGAGAAGGTGACCGTGTTCCGGTCGAACCCGACCATGCGCATCGCGATCGTCGGCTTTGCCAGCCAGCCGGGCTCCGACAGCTACAACATGGCGCTGGGCATGCGGCGCGCCGAGGCCGCCAAGGCCTACCTGGTTGCCCAGGGCGTGGAAGCCAGCCGGATTGACATCACGACGCGCGGCGAAGGCCAGCTGGCCGTCGAAGGCCCCGGCGAGGCGGCCAACGCGGCGAATCGTCGCGGGACGTTCCGCCTCCTGGTGGCCGACCCGGACCGCTAGCGCCGCGGCAGGTCGCTCCCCAGAAGCAACACACCGCCCCCCCGGTCTGGACTGGGGGGCGGTGTGGCGTTCGATCGAACTGACTGATGGTCGGATGGAGCTGCTGCGTCACACCGGAAGGATGGAGCGGAGGGGAATCGAACCCCTGACCCCCTGCTTGCAAAGCAGGTGCTCTCCCAACTGAGCTACCGCCCCGGAGACCCCAAAGCTAGCGGCGAGCGGCAGCAATGGGGAGAGCCGCCTCGCTCACGCCCAGTCCCTCGGCGCCAGCATCGCGATCAAACGCGCCTCCTTGCTCCCCGGCGCGAACTCCGGGGCATAATCCCACGCGGCGAGTGGCGGCAGCGACATGAGCACGCTCTCGATGCGCGCCGCCGTCTGCAGGCCGAAGATCGTGCCGCGATCGTGCACCAGGTTGAATTCGACGTAGCGCCCCCGGCGCAACAGCTGGAAGTGGCGATCCGCGTCGTCGAACGGGAGGTGACGTCGCCGCGACACGATGGGACCATACGCCGCCGGGAGCACGGCGCCGATGGCGTGCACGAAGGTGTGCAGCGTCTCGCGCATCGGCAGCCCGTCCTGGCCGGGCCGCAGGTTGTCGAAGAAGACGCCACCGACCCCGCGCCGCTCGTTGTCGCGATGCGTGTTGACGAAGTAGTCATCGCACCACGCCTTGAAGCGCGGGTAGTAGCTCGGGTCGTGTCCCTCGCAGGTGGCCTTGAGCACGCGGTGAAAGTCCACGGCGTCCTCTTCCCACGGCTGGAAGGGCGTGAGGTCGGTCCCGCCACCGAACCAGCCATCAAGGAAATTCCCTGCGGAATCGGTCAGCTCGAAATAGCGGACATTGAGGTGCACCGTGGGCACGTGCGGATTGTGCGGATGGAGCACCAGGGAGACGCCCGTGGCGAAGAAGCGGGCCTCGGTATCCGGGGGCACGCGCCCGCCGAGTCGGGCCACGGCCGCGGGCGGCAGGGTCCCGTGCACGACGCTCCGATTGACGCCCCCCTTCTCGAACAGCGCGCCGCCGGTGAGGACGCGCGTGTGTCCCCCGCCGCCGCCGGGACGCTCCCAGCGGTCCTCGCGAAAGGTCGCGGCGCCGTCGAGCACCTCGAAGTAATCCGAGATTTCGTCGTGCAGACCGGCGATCCACCGTTCGGCTTCGGTCGCGAACGACGCACTCATGCCGGCCGCCACTCCTGCACCGCCTCGACGAAGGCACGCGCATGCGATGGCGGCACATCCGGCAGGATGCCGTGGCCGAGATTCGCGACATGGCGCTGTCCACCGAAGGCGTCGCACATCGCGTGCGCCCGACGGCGGATCTCGGCCGGGTCGGCATAGAGCCAGCAGGGGTCGAAGTTGCCCTGCCGTGACACCCCGAGCGGTGCCGTGCGGGCGTGCGCCGTCGCGGCATCGAGGCTCCAGTCGATGCCGAGCACGTCGGCACCGGTGGCGGCCGCGATCTCCTCGAGCGCCCAGGAGGCGCCGGGGGCAAAGGCGATGATCGGCACCCCCGTCGGCTTCACGTGGGCCGCCGCGCGCGCAAGGTACGGCAGGGCGAACTCGCGGAAGTCGCGCTCGCCGAGCGCCGCCGCCCACGAATCGAAGAGCTGCACGGCCTGCGCCCCCGCCTCGACTTGCGCCACCAGGAACTTGCCGACGGCATCGGCCAGGCGGCCAAGCAGCGCATGCGCCAGATCCGGCCGCTCCACCAGCAGGCGCTTCGCCTTGGTGAACTGCTTGGTCCCGCGGCCCTCGATCATGTAGGAGGCCAGCGTCCAGGGCGCGCCCGCGAAGCCGATGAGCGGCACACGGCCATCGAGTGACCGGCGGGCGAGCCGCAGCGCCTCGAGCATGTAGCCGAGTCCCTCTTCGGGCTCATAGTCGCGCAGGAGCGCGAAGTCCGCCTCATGCCGCAGCGGCGCGTGGAAGACCGGACCGATGCCCTCGTCCACCGTGAGCGCCATCCCCATCGCCTGCGGCACCACGAGGATGTCGCTGAAGATGATCGCCGCGTCGACGCCGATGAGGTCCACCGGCTGCAGGGTCACTTCGACGGCGAGTTCCGGCGTGGTGCACATGGTGAGGAAGTCGGCGCGTTCGCGGACGCGCCGATACTCGGGGAGGTAGCGACCCGCCTGGCGCATCATCCAGACCGGGACGCGCTCGACGTACTCACCACGGCAGGCTCGCAAAAAGAGATCGTTCATTGCTGATCAGGATCCGAGGGCAAGGGTACGGGCGGCACGACGCACGGCGAGAGCGACGGCGTCGGTCGAAGGATGGTCGGCCACGGTCACGGGCGGGAGTCCCACCGCGCGACCGTGCGCGGCGGTCGTGGCGCCAATCGCCACGTAGCCGGGGTGGAGTGCGGCCTCGCCCTGGGCCGCGAGCGCCGAGACGAGCGCGGGGCTGGCGACCAGCATGAGGTCGGCGCGGTCGAGCGCCGCGAGCAGTTCGACGTCAGGCACCACTTCGGTCCGGTAGACCGGCACCGTGGTGACCGCGATGCCGGCATCGGCAAGCCGCGCGACGAGGTCGGGCCGGTGCGGGTCGCCGGCGAGAAAGAGGACGGGTCCGCGCACCATCGCCGTGACCATCGCCCCGGCCAGCGCCTCCGCGGCGCCCTCCATCTCACTCCCGCCGGGACCGGTCTGCACCGACCATCCGGCATCGCGGAGGGGACGTGCGCTGGCTTCGCCCACGGCCCAGATCGGCGGCATGGAGTGGGTGTCGCGACGCACGGCGGCAAGCAGCGTGGCGGCCCGGGGCGACGTGACGACGAGCGCGCCCCATCGGGCCCCCGCGCCGAGCGCGGCATCGAGCGCGGCGTTGGGCACGATGGGAGAATGCACCAGCAGCGGTTGGCGACGAATGGTGAGGTGGGTATCGGCGAGCGCGGCCTCGAGCCCGGGCAGGGCGCCAGGCGCCAGGGTCACCAGGAGGCGGCCACTCACGCGTGCCCGACGGCGCGACGCGCCGTCTCGAGCAACGCGCCGGCACCCTGCGCGAGGAGTGCCTCTCCCAGCGCCTGCCCAATGCCGGCGGCATCGACGGCATCGGCAATGATCGCCTCGCGAAGGCCCTCGATGGCAGCAGTGCCATCGAGCGCGATGACCCGACCTTGCAGTGCGATGCGCCACGAGCCGCCAACCGGCGACACGTCGGCGAAGGCGGCAATGGGAACCTGACAGCCGCCGTCGAGCGCCCGCAGGAAGCCGCGCTCCGCCGCCGTGGCGATGCCGGTGCCCACGTCGTGGACGGCGGCCGACACGGCCGCGCGGGTTGCCTCGTCGTCGGCGCGCACCGTGACGGCGAGCGCCCCCTGCCCCGGCGCGGGGAGGAAGTGATGCGTCGGCAGCGTGTCGGTGATGCGGTGACCGAGGTCGAGCCGGATCAGGCCGGCAGCGGCGAGCAGCGTGGCCGACCACGCCGGCGTCTCGTCGAGATGCCGCAGGCGAGTTTGCACGTTGCCGCGCACGTCCACGATCTGCAGGTCGGGGCGCCAGCGCAGGGCCTGGGCACGACGGCGCAGCGAACTCGTCGCGAGCAGCGCCCCGTGCGGCAGGGTTTCGAAGGTGAGTCCATCGCGGCCGACGAGGGCATCACGAGGATCTTCCCGCTCGCTCACCGCGGCGAGGACGATCCCCTCGGGCAGGCGCGACGGCAGGTCCTTGAGCGAATGGACCGCGAGGTCGATGCGGCCCTGCAGGAGCGCCTCGTCGAGCTGGCGCGTGAAGAGCGCCACCGAACCGATGCGCGCGAGCGGAACGTCGAGCACGTTGTCGCCCGTGGTGGTGATCTCGAGGCGGGTGGTGGGCACGCCGTGCTCGGCAAGTTGCTGCCGCACCCGTTCCGTCTGCCACAACGCCAGGGCGGAGGCGCGCGTGCCGACGCAGCGCGGAGGGAGCGTCACTTGCGCTCCGACGAGAGCAGGTGCAGCGGCCGGGCCTCATCACGACGGCCCGGCCGTTCCTCGAACAGCGACTGCAGCGCCTGTGCGAGTTCCACGACTTCCTCCTGACCACCGCGCGCCTCCGAGGCGCGCAGCGCCTCCATCGGCCGCGCCATCAACTTGGCGACGATCCGATCGGCCGCGCGATCGGCCGCATCCTCGCCCGCGACCCAAGCCACCTCGCGGCGACATACCTCCGCGAGCGCTTCGGCGAGCGGACGAATGGCCGCACGGGCCGGCGCCTCCCCGACCCAGTCGCGCCACCCCGCCAGCTCCTCGCGTACGATGGCCTCGGCCTCCGGCACCGCCTCGCGCCGCGCCGCCTCGGCGGCATTCACGGGCGTCTGGATCGTGTCGAGGTCCACCAGGGTCACGCCCGGCAGTCCCACCACTTCGGGCTCGATGTTGCGCGGCATCGAGAGGTCCATCAGCAGCAGCGGTCGCACATCGCGTCCGGCCACGCGTCGGTTCAGCTCCAGGCCGTTCCGGCGCACGGGCGGCGTCGGGGCACCGGTGGCGACGATCGCCAGATCGGCCTGCGCCAGCTCGCGGTGCAGCGCATCCCACGGCGCGGCGCGACCCCAGAGCTCGGCGGCCAGGGCATGCGAACGCTCGGATGAACGATTGATGCAGACGATGTCCGCCGCGCCCAGCTTGGCGAGCTGCCGGGCCGCGCGCTGCCCCGTCTTGCCGCAGCCGACGATCACGCAGCGCATCGCGCCGAGGTTGCCGAGGTGCCGCGCGGCGAGACCGGCGGCCTCCGCCCCGACCGAATGGCGCCCACTGAGGAACCCCGTCTCGTGCTTGACCCGCTTCGCGGTGTGCAGTGCGAGGCCAAGGAGTCGGTGCAGCGCCGGACCAATGGCGCCGGCCTCGGTGGCCTGCTGATAGGAGCGCTTCACCTGCCCCATGATCTGGGCATCACCGAGCACTTGCGACTCGAGTCCGCTCGCCACGCGAAGCAGGTGCTCCGCCGCGTCGAGGCCGCTGCGATGGGTCGCGGTGGCGAGCAGCTCGTCCACCTTGGGGTCATCCCCCATCCACCGTCGAGCCAGATCGCCCAGCGCGGCCACGACCGCTTCGGTGTCGAGCGCCTCGGTGAAGCCGTAGAGCTCGATCCGATTGCAGGTCGAGATCATCAGCAATTCGCGCACGCCGTTGTTGCGCGGCGCCTCGTACAGCGCGCTGGTGCGCTCCGCACTCAGGTGGAAGCGCTCCCGCGTTGCCACGTCCGCCCGGCGGTAGTCGAGGGCGAGGGAGATCAGCATTGCGTCACCGATCGAAGGGGGCATTGCGCACGATGATCGCGCGGTTGAGCACCGTCGCGAACGACACCCACACCAGATACGGTACCAGCCACCACACGCTGGCCGGGCGCACCAGGGCCACGACGACCATCATGGCAAGGATGGTCGGCACCAGGAAGGCGAGCTCGGTCATCGCCCAGTCGGGGCGCTTGGCCCGGAAGAAGAGCGCACTCCAGAGCACGTTGGCGATGGCGTTGAGCACCCAGGCGAGAATCAGCCACCGCTGCACGGCCGGCGTGGTGCCGGGCGCCCGCCACGCCTGCACGAAGGCGATCGCCGAGAAGACGAAGATCGTTGTCCAGACCGGTCCGAAGAGCCAGTCGGGCGGTTGCCACGACGGCTTGCGGAGCGCGCGATACCAGGGGCCGATGTCGGTCACCTTGGCACCGGCGAGGCCGAGTGCGATGGTCCAGCATGCCGCGAGGGCGTACGGCCAGGTCGAGGAGGTCATGCGACTCCGTCATGAGACATCATCAAGCATCGAACCGACCACGGCTCGACCGCAAGCGAGCAAGGCGGCGGCGCCGTGATCCGGCAACGCCGAGGCGTGAAGCGCGCGGGCTGCGCGATTCAGGAGGAAGCGGGCCTGTCGAGCGGGCGCGCAGCCCGAGGCCTCACGTCCGGCGGCCGAATCCTCGGCCGCATCACAGGCATCGTCGGCCAGCTGATAGGCCCAGCCGAGGTCGCGTCCGAAGCGGGAGAGCGCCGCGACCTGGGGCTCGGCGGCACCGACCGCACGCGCGCCGCTCTCGGCGGCGAAGGCCGCGAGCACGGTGGTCTTGCGACGCAGCAGCCGACGTGCCGCCGCGCGGGCCGCGCCCTTGCCGGCGTGGGCCAGGTCCACGGCCTGTCCACCCGCCATCCCGGTCAGGCCGATGGTGCGTCCCCACGAGGCGGCCACCGCGTCGCCGTTGCGGGGCAGCGCACCGGCACACTCCGCGGCCCGGCCCAGCAGGCCCACCGCGAGCAGGATGGCCCCCGCACTGCCCAGTCGGCGGTGCGCGGTGAGCTCGCCGCGCCGCAAGGCGGCGTCGTCCATGCACGGCAGGTCGTCGAGGAGCAGCGAAGCCGTGTGGGTCAACTCGACGGAGAGCGCGGCCGAGATCGCGTCGCGATGATCGCCACCGCACGCCTCGGCGGCCACGAGCGTGAGCAAGGGGCGCCAGCGGCGGCCCGCGACATGCCCTTCGGTTCCCAGCGCGCGCGCCAGCGCTTCGCGCACCCACGGCAGCGTCTCACCGAGGCGGACGGTCTCCGTTTCGAGCGCGTGCTCGAAACTGCGGCGCAGCGGCGACGCCACCAAGCCCCACGCATCCACGTCGTGCGCGACCGCCGGCGCGGCGCTCATGCGGGGACAAGCCCCGTGAGGTGGCCGATGTTCTTGAAGAAGATGCGCATGTGGGCCAGCGGCTTGGCGCGCACCAGCTTCTTGTGCATGTAGCCCTGGAAGGTCAGGCGCTGCACATCGGCATCGTCGCAGATTCGCACGAAGCTCTCGCGGCGACGGTCGTTGGTGTACCAGAACCGCTGCATCACCTCGAGCACCCAGAAGACCTGACCGTGTGCCCGCATGAAGCGCCGCCGGGCGTGCGCCAGCAGACGGGGATTGCCGCTCACCAGCGCCTCCTCGACCGCCTCGGCGGCGAAGCGTCCGCCCGCCATGGCATAGAAGATTCCCTCGCCACTCGCCGGCGCCACGACGCCGGCGGCATCACCGGCGAGGACCACGTCACGCTGGTTGTCCCAGATCGGCAGCGGCGTGAGCGGGATCGGCGCTCCCTCGCGACGGATGGTGGCGCAGCCGTCGAGCCCGGCCGTCCGACGCAGCTCGGTGACGGCCTCCTTCATGCCGAAGCCCTGCTGGAAGGTGCCGGTGCCGACCGACGTGGTGCCACCGTGGGGGAAGATCCAGCCATAGAAGTCGGGCGAGACCTTGCCCTGATAGAAGACATCGCAGCGATCCGCGACGAAGGTGTCGCTGTCCGTCTTTGGCGATTCGATGATCTCGTGATAGGCGAACACCGAGCGCCCCTCGTCGGCTCGCGCAATCTCCTGCCGTGCCACCTTGGACAAGGCGCCGTCCGCGCCGACCACCATGCGGGTCCGCACCGTCACCTCGGTGCCATGACGCGAGCGGCCATCGACGTAATGCACCACGACCGTGCCATCCGTCTCGCGGGTGAGGTGGGAGAACATCCCGGTGCGCCGAACGGCGCCGTGGCGCACCGCGCGCTCGCGAAGCCACTCGTCGAAGACGTCGCGGTCCACCATGCCCACCCAGCCATCTTCCACCGGCATGTCCACGTGGCGTCCCTTCGGCGAGATCATCCGGGCCGCGTGCACGCGATTCACGAACAGCAACTCGGGCACGTCGAAGTCCGCCAGCAGGGCCGGCGGCACCGCGCCGCCACACGGCTTGGTCCGTCCCGCCTTGTCGAGCAGCAGGACGCGACGTCCGGCCAGCGCGAGGTCATTGGCTGCCGTGGCACCCGCCGGGCCGCCACCAATCACCACCACGTCAAAACGATCGGACATCACGATGTTCCCCCGCGCTCGTCCAGGCGCGGTTCGAGGGTGTAGGGCTGCACCAGCGGCCAGGCCGAGGCAGGGAGCATCCGGTGCAACCGGCGTGGCCGCGTGCGACGCAACGTGAGGACGGCCTCGACCAGCTTCATCTCGACACGGGCGCGCGCGAACTCGAGTCCCTTCGGCCCGAATCGACGCATGGCCCAGCTGATGAGCGGCCGCATGAACTGCGGAGCACGGCGCAGCGGCAATCCACCCTGGGCGCGTTCGAGGGCGCCGCGCAACGACTGCACGGGCCCGGCTCGCGACCCCGAGCTCGTGAGCGGGGACTCCTCCAGTTCGCCGTCGAGCAGCGCGACGAGTTCCTCGCCGCGATCGTTGCGCACCACCAGCCACTGCTGCCCCTCGCCGCCCATGTAGCCGACGGTGATGTCGGCGAGTGCGTTGCTGTAGTCGACGCAGACTCGGCAGGTCTCGGGGAAGAAGTCGGGCGGCAGGTCGCGCAACGGGAGGTTCAGGAACGGAATCCTGCGCTCCCGGCCATCGTCGAAGCGAATCTCGACCGTGAAGTCGGTGAGGAATTCGAGGTAGCGGATGCGCTGCGGCTCGGCATCGAGCAGGGCCAGGAACTGGTGGAAGCGCGCGGTGGTGGTGTTGTCGCTGCACGGCGTCCCGATGACATAGAGGCGCTCGAGACCGAGTTCCGACTCCAGCGCGCGCAGTGCATGCACCTGACACGGCACGCCGACGATCGCCAGGCGACGGTAGCCGCGCGCCGCGGCCTCCTCCAACAGGGCGAGCACCGGCGAGAAGCCCATCTTCATCCCCCGACACGCCTGCATCCCCTCGGCCGCGGTGACCAGCACCGGCATCGGCGCCCAGCGGTCGTCCGGTTGAGCCGCCGTGGCAATGACCGCGTCCACGAGTCCGAGCTCCAGGAGGCGCTCGCCAAGGCGGGTGGTGATGCCGCTCCACTGGGCTCCGGCCAACGGCGCCCGAAGCCGCGCGCGCACCATCCGGCGATAGGCACCGAAGTGCGCTTCGTCGCCACGGTGCGGATCACGCATGCGGCCATGCACCTGCACCTCGAGCTCCGGATACCGCGGTGCGATGAACTGGCAGGCCTTGCCGCACCGCGACGGGTCGCTGCTCCGGCTCACGCCGCAATCGGTGCAGAGCGCGCGCGGCTTGGCGTCGCGCAGCGTCGGCGCGTCCACGCCATCGAACAGCGGGAGCTCGGCGAGGGAGGTCATCCCACCGCCGCAAGGAGCGAGTCACCATCGCGCTCGAGCCGGATCGCCACGGGCGCCTCGGCGGCCGACGCGCGAATCGCGAACCAGGCCGCCACCACGAAGAGCACGGCCTCCAGCAGGAACACGGCCGCGTACCCGAGCCGCGGCGAGCCAAGCAGCGCACGCGCCACGTCGCTCAAGCCGGCGCCGAGCAGTCCACCGGCGCCAAAGGCCACGGCCTGGGCGCTGCCATACAGGCCCATGCGCACGCCGGCCTCGCGCCGCCCTGGCTGATCCACCAGCGCCATCATGGAGCCGATCGCCCCGATGGCGAAGACGCCGTTGGCTGCACCCATCGCGAAGACGCTGGCCCGGAGCAACGGCTCGAGTCCCGTCCAGCCGGCGACCAGCAGGGCGACGAAGCCGGCGGCCGATCCAAGGCATCCCGCCGCGGCCCACTGCGTCAATCGTGCGCCGCGTCGCGTGGCGATCGCCGTGCCGACCATGCCAAGGAACATCCCGCCGTGCTGCATCGAGGAGATCCTGGTGGTCTCCCCCGGCGTGAGGCCGAAGACGGTGCCGGCGAACGGTTCGAGAATCAGGTCCTGCGCACTGTAGGCAAGCATCGCGACGAAGACGAAGCCCGCGAATCGGCGCGCCTCGCCCTCGGCCCACAGGGCGGCAAGCGCCTTCCGGAAGGGGATCGCGGCTTCAGCTTCCGGCCGCGGCACGGTCACCGGGCTCTCGAGACCCCAGAGCGCAACGAGCGTGATGCCGAACGCGACCAGCGAGACACCACCCGAGACCGTCACCATCCTCGCCAGCGTGAAGGGATCGAGGAGCCGACCGACGGTGGCCGCCGTGATCGCGAAGCCGGCAATCATCATCAACCAGACGATCGCGGCGGCCGGGCCGCGGCGTGCCGCCGTGGTGCGTTCAGCCAACAGCGCGAGCAGCGGCGTGCCTGCCACGGAGACCCCTGCCCCGAGCGCGATGCACGCGAGCGCGGCGAGCGCCGTGCCGCCGATCACGCTCGTGGCCATCTGGGCGGTGGCCACCGCGGCCACAAACCCGCTCACCGCCACGACGGCCATGCCACCGATGATCCACGGGGTCCGGCGGCCACTCCGATCGGAGCCGAAGCCGGCGTGCACGCGCGTGACCTGCACCAGGTAATGTCCGGCAACGAGGGCGCCGGGAATGGCCGCTGCCAGACCGAGTTCCACCACCATCACGCGATTGAGCACGGAGGTGATCAGCACGATGATGGCACCAAGCGAGGCCTGGACCAATCCGAGGCGCGCAATCTGCGACCACCCGAAGTGGGTCATGCCGCCACCCCGAGTCGCAGTCCAATGGCGCTCACCAGCATGCCCAGCACATAGAGCAGGATGCCGGTGGCGTTGTACCATGGCGCGAGGGCGCGCGGATCGGTGAGCAGGCGACGCATCAACGGCAGCTGCGCGGCGATCAGCGTCGCGTGCACGGCGACGACCCAGGTCGGCACCACTGCGAACGCGATCGCCAGGGCAGCGATCTGGAAGGCGAGCATCACGCCGCACGCCACGCGCGCCGCGCGTTCGGGGCCGAGTTGCACGGGGAGCGAGCGCACGCCGAGCTGGCGGTCGCCGTCGATTGCCTTGAAGTCGTTGAGGGTCATGATGCCGTGGCCACCGAGCGAGTAGCAGAGCGCCAGCAAGAGCGACCGCCCCGGGGGCGTGGCCCCGCCGAGCGCGACCGCATGACCGGTGACCCACGCCAGGCCTTCGTAGCTGAGGCCGACGGCGAGATTGCCGTACCAGCCATTCAGCTTGAGGCGGAAGGGCGGCGCGCTGTAGGCCCACGCGAGCACCAGGCCCACGCCCGTCGCCGCGGCGCCGAAGGGACCGAGTTGCCAGCCGGCGAGCGCGGCCAACGCCGACCAGCCGATGGCAATCGCGAGTCCCCACTGGCCGGGCACACGCCCCGAGGGAATCGGACGATTCGGCTCGTTGATCGCGTCCACGTGCCGATCGAACCAGTCATTGACGGCCTGGCTCGCGCCGCACACCAATGGACCCGTCACCACGGCCCCAAGCACCAGCAACCCCACGTTGGCACCCAGGGCCACCCCGGAGGCGACCAAGCCACAACCGAAGGCCCACATAGGTGGAAACCAGGTCACCGGCTTGAGGAGCGCGAGGACCGCCGACGGCTCGGGGAGCGCGCCGCGCGACTGACCAGCCAACGCGACAGATGGCACTGTCACGCTCGGTTGACAGTCATGGGCGCTCGCCTCGGGCAGCCGGGGGGAGAGGGTCATTCAGTCGTCAGTGGCTGGCGGTGTGGCTTCGGAACGCGGGCCGTCGCCGCCGAGATTGTAGCGGCGCAGCTTGACGTAAAGACTCTGACGCGAGACCCCGAGGACTTCGGCGGCAGAGGTCCGATTCTGGTCGGTCAACTCGAGCGCCGATTCGACGAAGTGCCGCTCGACCAGGTCGGTCGTGTCGCGCACCAAGTCCGGCAACGAGACCCGTCCAACCAGGGAGGTCAGCTGCTCGACGGCACGCGTCAAGTCGCGTGCGCCCTGCGGCCCCGACGCGAGGCGGCGCCCGACGTCGCGCAGGATGAGGCCCACCACGGGATCGGAGCTTTCGCCGGTGATGGCCGCCGACAACTCGACCTCGGCGCCGCTGCCGTACTCGCCGCGCACCGAGGTGGAGAAGAGCCGCGCCACGCCATGTTCGCGAAGCGTCGAGAGGAGCACGGGCACATCGGCACCCGGCCGCCCGACCCAGCGGGAGAGCGGCTGGCCGCGCACCTGATCCTCGGCGGCCAACTGCGCCAGATCGAGGAAGCCGCGATTGGCCAGCAGGATGCGACCTTCGAGGTCGCAGACCACCACGCCATCGGGCACCACATCCACCACGCTCGCCAGACGGCCGCCCTCGGCCAGTCCACCGCCGCCCGGCGCCTCGGCCACAGGCATCATCCGAATCAGGAACAGTGCCGTGCCGTCCTGCCGCACCAGCGAGGCCCCAAGTGCCAACTCCGCGCCGCCCGCCGTCTGCACGCGCAACTCTTCGGAACGCCCCGATGTGCGCACGGTGGCGAGCAGGTCCTGCACCGCCTCCACCGAGCTGTCACTGAAATCGATCGGGAAGATGCGCCCGATGAGGCGCTTGGCCGGCAAGGCGAGCAAGCGACCCACGGCCGGATTCGCGTCCACGATCTTGAGCGACTGCGCGTCGATGACGAGCACGGCCTCGGACGACAGCTGGAACAGGAGGCGGTAGCGGGTCTCGATGTGGCGCATCCGCCAGTAGTCGCGCTCCATCGCCTGCTGGGCCTCGACGAGACGTTGCTGCAGCGACGATAGCGTGCGAAGGTCGCGACCGAGGGCGACGCAATCACCGCCCTCGGAGAGGCGTACCACCGTGTACGCGATCGGCAGGTCGAGCCCATGCGCCGAGGGGTGGTTGACCTGGCGACGGCGCGAACTGCCGCGATCGGCGGCCTCGGCCAACATCTCGCGCACCTTCACCCGGCTCTCGGAGGTGACGACGCGGCTCCATTCCTGGCCGAGCCAACCCTTCGCTTCGTCGAGGCCGGGCTCCGGCGAGCCGATGGCCAGATCGCGCACGACGCCGCGGCTGTCGAGGATGAGCGCGAGGTCGGCCCCCGCGGTGATCACGCCGGCGAGGACGGCCGCTTCGGTGTGGCCGAGGGCGGCGAGGCGAGCATCGAAGGTGCGCGCGGCATCGTTCACGGTGGTCACGTCGACACGACGGAAGGTCTCATCTGCGGCTGCGCAGGCATCAGGCGTCCACCTTGCCAAGGATTTCGTGCAACAGGGCCGACACACCGTCGGCTTCGCCCCCGACCGCATCCGCGCCGAGGAGCTGCCATGCGTTCGGATCACAGGTGGTCACATGCCCGCCCACCACCACGGCGACGTCCGGATTGCGCGACCGTCGGCGCAACCGGGCGATCTCGCGCTTGACCGGCTCGAAGTGCCGTTCCTGGGCGAGCGAGTAGAGCACGGCATCGAACCATTCCCCCCGGACGAGCGTGGCGGGGTGGGCCTCGAGCAGCGGCCGGCAGAGCACCACCTGCCAGCCCTGCCGCAGGAGCACTTCGGCCAAGGCAAAGATACCCAGAGTGTGCTGTTCGCCTTCAGGGACGGTCACCAACACGCGCCCGGCGACTTCGGCATCCGCCGGCACGCCATCGTGCTCCTGGGCGAGGCGTCGGAGCAGCTGGTGCGCCCGACCGTAGGCGATGCCGGCCTCGAGGAAGCCGACCTGATCGTCGGTCCACTCCTCGCCGATACGTCGCACGGCCGGCGTGAGCAGGTCGACGAGCAGGACGTCGAGCGGGATGCCCTGCGCCGCGAAGCCGGCGACGAAGTCCATGCAGGGCCGTTCGCCGTCGCGCAGCAGCAGCTCCGCGAGCTGCTCGGCGTCGGACTCCTGGATCCGGGCACGCGTTCGCACGCCCCGACGGCGGTCGGCGAGGGCGAGACGGGGCGAGGCGGCCACGGCAGTCGGCCGGCGCTCGTCACGGGTGAGAATGCCACGTTCGCGTGCAGTCACGCGCGACTCCAATAGGCCAGAAGGCGAAATGGAAGCGGGAGGTGGCCAACCCAGCTGGTACCCGGCCACCCACCCTGAGTCGGACCGACCCAACAGTCGTGATCAGAAGGGGGTTACGCAACGATCTTACTGTAAACCAACTGGAACGTCAATCCCCCTTGACACTCCACCCAACCCGGCCGTACGTTCTCTCCGCACCCCAAATCGTGACCCTCCTTTCCCAGGGAGCCGCATGGCCGGCACCGCCTCGATCGCCCCGCATCAGCGCGGCACCCCGCTCTATACTCCGGAACAGCGCCGGCGTCGTGACGCCTCGCGCTGGACCGTGGTGCAGGGGGTGCTGGCCCCGGTGCAGCTGCTCGTCTGCCTCGGGAGCATCGCCCTCGTGGCCCGCTACCTCGCGACGGGCGACGGCTGGGCGGTGGCGGCCGCGTCGGTGGTGCTCAAGACGGTCCTCCTCTATGCCATCATGGTGACGGGCTCCCTCTGGGAGCACGACGTCTACGGCCAATACCTCTTCGCCCCGGCCTTCTTCTGGGAGGACGTGGTCTCCTTTGTGGTGCTGGCCCTGCACACCGCCTACCTCGCGGCGTGGAGCTTCGACTGGCTCGCCCCCCGCGGCCTCGCGCTGCTCGCGCTGGCGGCGTACGCGACCTATCTCGTCAATGCCGCGCAGTTCCTCTGGAAGCTCCGGCTGGCGCGGCGTGACGCCCAGCGCGCGCCGGCGTCCCTGGAAGTGACGGCATGACGGCGCTCGCGCCCGAGGCCACTGGCTGCCGCGACCTCCCGGTCCTGCGCGAGCGTGGCCAGCGCGAAGTCTTCTGCGGATTGACGGGCATCGTCTGGCTGCATCGTCGGCTGCAGGATGCATTCTTCCTGGTGGTCGGATCGCGCACCTGCGCCCACCTGCTGCAGTCAGCAGCCGGCGTGATGATCTTCGCCGAACCGCGCTTCGGCACCGCGATCCTGGAAGAGAAGGACCTGGCTGGCCTCGCCGACGCCAATGAGGAGCTCGATCGCGTGGTCGGCTCCCTGCTGGCGCGCCGCCCCGACATCCGCACCCTCTTCCTCGTCGGCTCCTGCCCATCCGAAGTGATCAAGCTCGACCTGCACCGCGCGGCCTCACGCCTCGCCGCCATTCATCAACCGATCAAGGTGGTGAACTACAGCGGCAGCGGCATCGAGACCACGTTCACGCAGGGCGAGGACGCCTGCCTCGCTGCACTCGTGCCGATGATGCCGGCCCGCACCTCGACCGAGCCGTCGCTGTTGGTGGTGGGCACGGTGGCCGACGTGGTGGAAGACCAGTGGCAGCGCATCTTCGGCGAGCTCGGCCTCGGCCCGGTCGCCTTCTTTCCGCCGCGTCGCTCGGCGGAGTTGCCGGCGGTGGGGCCGGGGACGCGCATCCTGCTGGCGCAGCCCTTTCTCGGTGACACCCTCCGCATGCTGCAGGCGCGCGGCGGCGAGCACCTCCCTGCCCCGTTCCCGCTCGGTGCCGAGGGCACGGCGGCATGGCTGGGCGCCGCCGCCGCGGCCTGGGACGTGGCACCGGAACGGCTGGCCGACGTGATCGCCGCGCCACTGGCGCGCGCCCGCCGTGCCGTCGGTCGCTATCGGCCGCAGCTCGAGGGGAAGCGGATCTTCTTCTTCCCCGACTCCCAGCTCGAAGTGCCGCTCGCGCGTTTCCTCGCCGAGGAATGCGGCATGGAGCTGCTGGAAGTCGGCTCGCCGTATCTGCATCGCGAGATCCTCGGTCCCGAACTCGACCGCCTGCCACCGGTGCAGCTGAGCGAGGGGCAGGACGTCGACCGCCAGCTCGATCGGTGCCGCGCGGCTGCGCCCGACCTGACCGTCTGCGGCCTCGGCCTCGCCAATCCGCTCGAGGCCGAAGGCCTCACCACGAAGTGGGCGATCGAACTGGTCTTCTCGCCGATCCATGGCTTCGACCAGGCGGGCGACCTCGCCGAACTCTTTGCGCGGCCGCTGCATCGCCGCGATCGCCTGGTGGTCTGAGCATGCAACTCACCGTCTGGACGTACGAGGGGCCGCCGCATGTCGGCGCGATGCGGATCGCCACGGCCATGCAGGACGTGCACTACGTCCTGCATGCGCCGCAGGGTGACACGTACGCCGACCTGCTCTTCACGATGATCGAGCGACGTGGCGCGCGTCCACCCGTGACGTACACCACCTTCCAGGCGCGCGACCTCGGCGGCGACACGGCGAACCTCTTCCGTCGCGCGTGCGAGGAGGCCGTCGAGCGCTTTCGGCCCGGTGCGCTGCTGGTCGGAGCGAGCTGCACCGCCGAGTTGATCCAGGACGACCCGGGCGGACTCGCGCGCTCGCTCAACCTCGCCATTCCGCTGGTGCCGCTCGAGTTGCCGTCGTACCAGAAGAAGGAGAACTGGGGCGCGAGCGAGACGCTGTATCAGCTGGTGCGCACCATCTGCCACGGCATGCCGGTCACCGCGCGCGCACCGCTGGCGGGGCGCCGGCCGCGCGCCAACCTGCTCGGCGCCACCGCACTCGGCTTCCGTCACCGCGACGACGTCACCGAACTGACGCGCCTCCTCGACATGCTGGGTGTGGACGTGCACGTGGTGGCCCCGCTCAACGCGAGCGTGGCCGACCTGCGACGCCTCCCCGAGGCCGACTTCAACGTGGTGATGTATCCGGAACTCGGCCTGAGCACGGCAAGCTGGCTGCAGCGGACCTTCCAGCAGCCCCACACCACCATCGTGCCGATCGGCGTGGGCGCCACGCGCGACTTCGCGGCGCAAGTGGCCGGCCTGACGGGCACCGATCCGGAGGCCGCCGTGGCCACCATCGCGTCGCGCCTGCCGTGGTATTCGCGTTCGGTGGACTCGACGTACCTGACCGGCAAGCGGGTGTTCATCTTCGGCGACGGCACCCACGCCCTCGCGGCGGCACGCATCGCTCGCGAAGAGCTCGGCTTCGAGGTGGTGGGTCTCGGCACCTACTCGCGCGAGATGGCCCGCGACGTCCGCCCCGCCGCCGAGGCCCTCGGTCTCACGGCGTTGATCAGTGATGACTACCTCGCCGTCGAACAGGCGATCATCGATGCGTCGCCGGAACTGGTGCTTGGGACCCAGATGGAGCGGCATGTCGCCAAGCGGTTGGGGATTCCCTGTGCGGTGATCTCGGCGCCCGTGCACGTGCAGGACTTCCCCGCCCGGTACTCGCCGCAGATGGGCGCCGAAGGCGCCAACGTGATCTTCGACAGTTGGGTGCACCCGCTGATGATGGGGCTCGAGGAGCACCTCCTCGGGATGTTCCGCGAGGACTTCGAATTTGCGGATGGGGCCTCGCCGTCGCACCTCGGGCACGGCCATGCGCGCACGACCGCGTCGGCGCCCCGAGCCGACGTCGCCGCGGAGGCAGCGGTCGAGGCGACGGACATCGCCGCGACCTCGACCGCGAGTGCCACGCTGGTGGCCGAGACCGAAGCGGGCGCCACCGGACCCACGCCATGGTCGAGCGCGGCCGAGGCCGAGCTCAAGAAGATTCCGTTCTTCGTGCGCGGGAAGGCACGCCGCAACACCGAACGCTACGCCACCGCGCAGGGCATCGCCCTGATCGACGTGGACACGCTGTACGAAGCCAAAGCCCACTACGGACGCTAGGACCGCCGCCATCATGCGCATGACGCTCATCACCCTCGACGCCCACCGTGCCCCCGCCTTCGCGGGGGTGCGTGCGCGCATCGCGGCGTCATTCCCCGGCACGGTCGTGGAGTTGTGCGTGGCCGCGGAGTGGGCGGATGCCGATGCACTCGAGCGCGCGCGCGTGGCCGTGACGGCGTCCGACCTGGTGGTGGTCACGCAGTTGTTCGTGGACGACCAGATCCAGGCGATCCTCCCCGCCCTCACCGCCCGCGCGGCCCGGAACGCGACGACCATCGCCGTGATGTCGTCGCCCGAAGTGATGCGGACGACGCGCATGGGGAGCTTCTCGATGGGCGGCGAGGGCGGCCCGAAGAGCCCGTGGTCGCCGGCGATGATCCTGAAGCGTCTCTCGGGCCGGAAGGAGGGGGCGCGCCTGAGCGGCGAGGACCAGTTGCGCCAGCTCAAGCGGATCCCGCAGCTGCTGCGCTTCATCCCCGGCACGGCCCAGGACGTGCGCGCCTATTACCTGACGCTGCAGTACTGGCTCTCCGGCAGCGCCGAGAACATGGAAGGGATGATCCGCTTCCTGCTCGCGCGGTATGGCGGCCTCACCCAGAAGGTGGAAGCGCCGGCGCCCCGCGAGTATCCGGACACCGGGCTCTATCACCCCGACATGCCGTCGCGCATCGCCACCGCCATCACGGAGCTGCCGCGCCTCGGTGATCGTCCGCGCATCGGCTTGCTGCTCACCCGTTCCTACGTGCTCGCGGAGAACACGGCGCACTACGACGCCGTGATTCATGCGCTCGAGGCGCGCGGCATCGCCGCCGTGCCGGCCTTCACCGCCGGGCTGGATGGTCGCCCCGCGATTGCGGCGTACTTCCAGGATGCCGAGGGTCGTGCCACGGTCGAAGCGGTGGTCGCGCTCACCGGCTTCTCGCTGGTCGGCGGTCCGGCCTACAACGACGCGCAGGCGGCCGTTGCCACGCTCACCGCGCTCGACGTGCCCTACATGGTGCTGCAGCCGCTCGAGCTGCAGACGGTGGCGCAGTGGGAGAACGACCCGCGCGGACTGGTGCCGCTGCAAGCCACGCTGCAGGTGGCCATCCCGGAGCTCGAGGGCGCGACCGGGCCGATGGTCTTCGGTGGCTCGCGCGGCTCGGATGGTGGCGGCGCCGTGGCACTCCCCGAACGCGTGGAGCGCCTCGCCGACCGCCTCGCCCGCCTGGTGGCGCTCCGTCGCAGCGAGCGCGCCGAGCGCAAGCTCGCGATCGTCACCTTCGCCTTCCCGCCCAACGCCGGCAATGCCGGCACGGCCGCGTATCTCGCCGTCTTCGAGTCGCTGCATCGCCTGCTCACGCGGCTCAAGGCCGAGGGGTACTCCGTGGAAGTGCCGGCATCGACCGACGCGCTGCGCGAGCAGTTGCTGGGCGGCAATGCAGCGCGCTACGGCACCATCGGCAACGTCTGTGCGACCATCCCCGTGGACGATCACGTCCGCCGTGAGCGGCACCTGGCCGACATCGAGCGGGTCTGGGGCGCGGCCCCCGGCAAGCAGCTCACCGACGGCAAGCACCTGCTGGTGATCGGCGCCCGATTCGGCAACGTCTTCGTCGGCGTGCAGCCGGGCTTTGGCATCGAGGGCGACCCGATGCGGTTGCTCTACAACCGGGAGCTGGCCGCGACGCATGCCTTCTCGGCCTTCTACCGCTGGATCCGGGAGGACTTCGGGGCCCATGCGGTGCTGCACTTCGGCACCCACGGCGCGCTCGAGTTCATGCCGGGCAAGCAGGTCGGGCTCGACGGCCGCTGCTGGCCGGATCGGATGATCACCGACCTGCCCAACATCTACCTGTACGCCTCCAACAATCCGGCCGAGGGCGCACTGGCCAAGCGCCGCAGCGGCGCGACGCTGGTGTCCTACCTCACGCCACCGATTGCGCACGCAGGACTCTATCGCGGCCTGCTTGACCTCAAGGCGACCCTCGAACGCTGGCGGGGCCTCGGCGAGGACGCCGACGAGCCGACCCGCGACGCCCTCATCGAACTGATCCAGGCGCAAGCGGCGGCCGTGGACCTGGTGGCAGCCGAACCCGCATGGCGCGACGAGGCGGCGGAGCAGATCAGCGCCCTGGTCGGGCGCGTGCTGGAGCTCGAGTACACCCTGATTCCCAACGGCCTGCACGTCGTCGGCGAGCCGATGTCACCGCCGCAGCGCGCCGAGACGCTGGCCGCGATGTTCGTCGAGGAACTCTCGAGTCATCCGTCGCCGACCGGCTTCGTGCGCGAGGTGCAGGAGCAGGGCGAAGGCGCCGCCGATCCCTCGATGCGCGCGACCGCGGCGACCATCGCCCGACTCGACGCCCTGCTGGCCGGTGACAGCGAGCTCGAGGGCCTGGTGCGCGCCCTCGACGGCCGCTTCATCGCCCCGGCGCCCGGCGGCGATCTGCTGCGCACGCCGGAGGTCCTGCCGACCGGGCGCAACGTGCACGGCTTCGATCCGGGTCGCCTCCCCAGCATCGCCGCGATGGCCGCGGCACGGCGTCAGGTCGACCTGTTGCTGGCGCGCCACGACGCCGACGGCCACGGCCTGCCCAAGACGATCGGCCTCGTGCTCTGGGGCACCGACAACCTCAAGAACGAGGGGCAGCCGATCGCGCAGGCGCTCGCGCTGCTCGGTGCGGAACCGCGCACCGATGCGCTCGGGCGCATTGTCGGCGCACAATTGCTGCCGCTCGCTTCGCTGGGCCGCCCCCGCATCGACGTCGTGCTCACCGTCAGCGGTGTCTTCCGCGACCTGCTCCCGATGCAGCTGCGCCTGCTCGCCGAGGCGGCACTGCTCGCGGCGCAGGCGGACGAACCCGCGGCACAGAACTTCATCCGCGCCCACACGCTCGCCGTCGCGGAGGAGCAGGGCATCCCGCTCGCGTCCGCGGCGCTGCGCGTCTTCAGCAACGACGACGGCGCGTACGGCGCCAACCTCGGCCTGCTGGTGGAGAACGGCGCCTGGGAGACGGAAGAGCAGTTGGCCGACACCTTCGTGCGCCGCAAGGGCTTCGCCTATGGCGTCGAGGGACGCGCGGTGGCGGCCCCTGCCCTGCTGCGCACCCTGCTCAAGCGCACCGAGCTCTCCTACCAGAACCTCGAGTCGGTCGAGCTCGGCGTGACCGACCTCGACCAGTACTTCGAACTGCTCGGCGGCATGACGCGCACCATGAAGCAGGAACGCGGGAGCAGCGTGCCGGTGTACATCGGCGACCAGACCCGCGGCACCGGCACCGTGCGCACGCTGGAGGAGCAGGTGGCGCTCGAGACCCGCACGCGGCTGCTCAACCCCAAGTGGTACGAGGGACTGCTCCAGTACGGCCATGAAGGCGTGCGGCAGGTGGAGCAGAACGTCACCAACGCCCTCGGGCTCTCGGCCACCACCGGGCGCGTGCCGGGGTGGGTCTACCAGCGCATCGGCGAGACGTTCGTGCTCGACGAGACGATGCGCGACCGACTCGCCGCCCTCAACCCGCAGGCCGCCACGCGCATGGCGCAGCGGCTGCTCGAAGCCAACGACCGGGGCTACTGGAGCCCGGACGATGCCACCCTGGACGCGCTGCGCGCGGCCAGTGACGCCCTTGAGGATCGCCTCGAGGGTGTAGCCTGAACCGGAGTACTTCTTCATGACGATTGCAACCCGCCCCCTTCCCGTTGTCGGCTCCCTTCCCGGACGTGGCGACGGCGACGGCTCCCTCCAGGTCCACATGGACGTTCCCAAGATCGGGAACGCGCTGGTGCTGGCCGTCTACGGCAAGGGCGGGATCGGCAAGTCCACCACGTCGTCCAACCTCTCGGCCGCCTTCGCGACCCTCGGCAAGCGCGTGATCCAGATCGGCTGCGATCCGAAGCACGACTCGACCTTCACGCTGACCAAGCGGATGGTGCCGACGGTCATCGACATCCTCGAGGGCGTGGACTTCCACTCCGAGGAATTGCGGGTCGAGGACTTCGTGTTCGAGGGCTACGGCGGCGTGCTCTGCGTCGAGGCCGGTGGCCCGCCGGCCGGCACGGGCTGCGGCGGCTATGTCGTCGGCCAGACGGTGAAGCTCCTGAAGGAACATCACCTGCTCGAGGACACCGACGTGGTGATCTTCGACGTGCTGGGTGACGTGGTCTGCGGCGGCTTCGCGGCGCCGTTGCAGCACGCCGACCGCGCGCTGATCGTCTGCGCCAACGACTTCGACTCGATCTTCGCGATGAACCGGATCGTGCAGGCGATCAACGCCAAGGCCAAGAACTACAACGTCCGCCTCGGTGGCGTGATCTGCAATCGTTCGAAGGACACCGACCAGGTCCGCCGCTACACGGACAAGCTCGGACTCCCGATCCGTGCGCACTTCCCCGACCTCGACGTGATCCGCCGATCGCGCCTCAAGAAGTCGACCCTCTTCGAGATGGAGCCGAGCCCCGAGCTGGAAGCGGTGCAGCAGGAGTACCTGCGCCTGGCGCAGTCGCTGCTTGACGGCACCGATCCGCTCGTGGCGGAGCCGATGAAGGATCGCGAAATCTTCGACCTGCTGGGATTCGACTGACCATGACGGCACTCAAGGCCTCCCCGCCCGATCGCTACCTCGAGCGCCGTGCGTGGCTCGAGCAGTATTTCGATCGCACGGCTGCCAGCGCCTGGGCGGCGCTCACGACCACGGCGGAGGTGAGCGGCGTCCGTGCGCGGGTGCGCGCCGGACGGGAGCGGATGCGCGCCACGCTCGGGGGCTGGCTTCCCGAGGACCTCCGCGGTGCGCGAGTCCTCGATGCGGGGTGCGGCACCGGGCAGCTCACCGGCGACCTCGCGGCGCGCGGTGCGACCGTGGTGGCCATTGACCTCTCCGCCACGCTGACCGACCTCGCCCGCGAGCGGCTCGACCCCGCCCTGCGCGACCAGGTCACCTTCCTCGCCGGCGACATGCTCGACCCCGCGCTGGGATCGTTCGACTACGTGGTCGCGATGGACTCGTTGATCCACTATCGGCTCGCCGACGCGATCGTCGCGCTCGGCCGCCTGGCCTCGCGCACCAGCACCGCCATGGCGGTCACCTTCGTGCCGCGCACGCCACTGCTTGCCGCGATGATCACCGCCGGGCGGCTCTTCCCGCGCGCCGATCGTTCGCCTGCGGTCGAGCCGGTCACGCCGCGGGCGCACGCCGACGCGGTGGCACGGGCGCTGCCCTTCTGGACGCTCGGTCGGCGCGAGCGCGTGCGCGGCGGATTCTACACCTCCGAGGCGATCGAGCTCGTGCGAGGCGATCGATGAGCACGAAGCGACCGGTCGCGGTGGATTGGCTCCTTCGGCATGGCGCGTCGCTCGTGCCGTTCGCCGATGCCGCCTCCGAGTCGTTGCCGCTCATGCGGCTGCTCCGTCTCGGTCTCTTCCAGGTGACGGTCGGCATGTCCATGACGCTGCTCGCCGGGACGCTGAACCGGGTGATGATCGTCGAGCTGGGGGCGTCGGCCACGTGGGTGGCGGCGATGCTCGCCCTTCCCGTCCTCGTGGCGCCGTTCCGCGCGTTGATTGGGCACCGCTCCGACCATCACCGCTCCGCCTTCGGGTGGCGCCGCGTCCCGTATCTCTGGCAGGGGGCCCTCCTGCTGTTCGGCGGGCTCGCCATCATGCCCTTTGCCCTGCTCCTGTTGCAAGGCAGCGCGAGCGGGTCGATGTGGCCGGGGCGCATCGGCTGCGTGCTCGCGTTCCTCCTGACCGGGTTGGGCGCCCACACGGTGCAGACCGCCGGGCTGGCCCTCGCCAGCGATCTCGCTCCGGAATCGCAGCGCCCGCGCGTCGTGGCGCTGCTCTACATGATGTTGCTCGCCGGGATGCTGGTCAGCGCGCTGGGCATCGGATCGCTGCTCTCGCCCTTCACCTACTATCGCCTGATCGCACTGGTGCAGGGGGCCGCCGTCGTCTCGGTCCTGCTCAACGTCACGGCGTTGTGGCGGCAGGAACCGCGCAATCGCGAGCGTGCCGCCGCCCCCGAGGCACCGGTGCCCTTCCGCGAGGCCTGGGCAGACTTCATGGCCGGCGGACGTGCCGGACGACTCCTCGGCGCCCTGGGGCTCGGCACCTTTGCCTTCGCCATGCAGGACGTGCTCCTCGAGCCGTATGGCGGCGAGATCCTTCGCCTCTCGGTCGGTGCCACGACCATGCTCACGGCCATCATGGCCGGTGGCGGCATGGTGGCGTTCCTGCTGGCGGCGAGGCGGCTCGAGCGTGGCAGCGACCCGATTCGCCTGGCGGCGGCGGGCGTCCTGATCGGCGTGGTGGGGTTTGCCGCGGTGGTCTTCGCCGCACCGCTCGACTCGGCGCTCCTCTTCCGGCTCGGCACCGTCGCCATCGGATTCGGGAACGGCCTCTTCGCTGTCGGCACCCTGACGGCGGCGATGGCGCTCGACACCGCGTCGCGCAGCGGGCTGGCACTTGGCGCCTGGGGCGCGGTGCAGGCCACCACGGCCGGCCTTGCGGTCGCCCTCGGGGGCGGCATTCGCGACCTCGTCGGGTCGCTCGCCGCCGATGGACGATTGGGCGTGGCGATGCAGCAGAGCCCTGCGGCGGGCTACAGCGCCGTGTACCACCTGGAGATTGCCTGTCTGTTCGTGACGCTCGCGGCCCTCGGGCCGTTGGTCGCGTCAGCTCCACACCAGGCGCGGCCATTCGGCCTCGCCGAATTGCCGGGATGATCGCAGCACCACTCAACCTGAGGGAGGAAGGGAGTCATGGAAAACATTGATCTCGCCCAGATCGCGATCTGGCTGTTCTGGGTCTTCTTCGCCGGACTCATCTGGTATCTCCATCGCGAGGACAAGCGCGAGGGCTACCCGCTCCACACCGACCGCGAAGGGGTGACGGTCGAGGGCTTCCCGGCGGTGCCGGAAACCAAGCAGTTCCTCCACGCCTCCCACACGAAGGAGCACTGAGCGATGAAGACCGTACGCGACATCTCCGCCCCGATCCGCCCGGTGGGTGACCCGATGGGCCAGAACCTCGGCCCCGGGGCGTGGGCCGACCGCGCCGACGTGCCCGACATGACCTACCACGGCCAGCCGAAGATCGTCCCGATGTCGGCGGCCACCGGCTTCTCGGTCGCCACCGAAGACGCCGACCCGCGGGGCATGCGCGTCGTGGGCTGTGACGGCAAGACCGGGGGCACCGTCGTCGAGCTCTGGGTCGACAAGTCCGAGCCGCAGATCCGCTACCTCGAGGTGGAGACCGCCGGCACGCATCGCCGCGTCCTGCTTCCGATGGGCTTCGCCAAGGTGCACGCCCGCGAGGGCGCCGTGCACGTGAAGGCCATCGCGGGCCATCACTTCGAGCGCGTGCCGGCGACTCGCGAGACCGCCACGATCACGCTCCGCGAAGAGGACCAGATCGCCGGCTTCTACGGTGGCGGCTTCCTGTGGGCCGAAGCGGGACGAGACGAGCCGCTGGTATGAGCAGCGTGATGGGTGAGCGCATCGATGGCATCGACATTCCGCTCCCGCCCGGGGAGCGGATCCGCTGGCAGGGCGCGCCCTCGGCGCGGTCACTGGCGGTCCATGCCTTCCACCTTCGCAAGGTGGCGCTGTATTTCACGATTCTCGCCGCCTGGCGGCTGATCGCGATGGCGTACGACGGACGGCCGACGCAGGAAGTGGCCGGTGCCGCGGCGTGGCTGCTCCTCCTCGGCGCCCTCGCGGTCTCGGCGTCGTGGTTGCTCGGGTTGTGGAGCGCCCGGACCACGCGCTATGCCATCACCGATCGGCGCGTGGTCATGAAGATCGGCATGGTCATCTCGTCGGTGGTGAACATTCCCTTCCGCCAGATTCATCGCGCGGATTGGCGTGGGCATGCCGACGGCACCGGTGACATCGTGCTGGCCGTGCCACCGGGTGACGCGCCGCCCTACTTCCACCTCTGGCCGCATGCCCGGCCGTGGCGCTGGAACCGGCCGGAGCCGGCGATGCGCTCGATCCCCGAAGCGGCACACGTCTCGGCGCTGCTGCAGGAAGCGGCCACGCCGATGGCGACGCAGGCTCCCGTGCCGCACGAGCGCGCCATGCGCGTGGCCCAGGTGTCGGAGCGGGCATGAGTGGGCAGGCCGAGATCGAAGAGATCCGTGTCCCGACCTCCCTGCTGGTCGGGGCCGGGCTGTTGATCGCCGCGGTGATCACGCTCGCGATCGTGGCCAAGGTCACCAACGCCGATCGCGGCGGCCCACGCCTCGCTCCCATCACGCAGGCGGTGGCGGCGCGGGACCTGGTCTTCAAGACCGATCCCCGCAATGCCAGCGCCGAAATGCAGGTCGTGGACGCGACCACCGGCGCCATCATCAAGGAATTCGGCCCGACCGAGGGCGGCTTCGTTCGCGGCTCGCTCCGGGGACTCGCCCGACTCCGGACCACGCGCGGGATCAGCCCCGAGGAGCCGTACCGGCTCACCGAATGGCCCGGAGGGCGGATGACCTTGCAAGATCGCCGGACCGGGATGATTGTGGAGGTCAACGCATTCGGCGCGACCAGCGTCGAAGGCTACCGGACCTTGCTCCCGACCGTCGCGCCCCCGGAGTCGACGCCATGATGTGGTGGGTTGTTGCTACAGTACCCCTCGCGGCCGCCGTGCTGTGGTTCCGCGCGCGCCGTGTGCTCGATGTGCCGTGTGAAGTGGATCTCGAGGCCACGCACGACAGCATGCACGCCCACGTCTCGCTGGAGGGCGTCGAACCCGAGCCGGGCGACGAGGTGCTCGTTCGCGGCACGCCGTCGGAGATCCCGTTCGGCGAGGTTCGGCGGTTCCGCTCCAGCGCGACGGTGGCGCAGGCGTCGTGGCCACGCCGCGCCTGGACCCGCTTGCGCAGCCGCCTCGACATCACCGAGCTCTACGAAGTCGGTTTCGAGTGACACTCCCGCCCAAGGACGTCTGATGTACCCCAATGCCACCAGCATCCCGCTCGACCAGTCGGCGGTGAATGAATCCACGAAGCGCGCGCAGGCCGATGCCATGCTCAATCCGCGCTTCTACACGACCGACTTCGCCGAGCTCGACCGGATCGACGTGACCCCGTGGCGCGCGGAGTGGGACGAGCTGATCGCCGAGTTCCGCCGGGATCCGAACAAGGACCACTTCAAGCGCAATGCCGATTTCGACGAGGACTTCCGCGGCCTCCCGATGATCGAGGAGTTCAAGGATTTCCTGGTCTCCTCGGTGACCGCCGAGTTCTCGGGCTGCATCCTGTACGCCGAGGTCAAGAAGCGCGTCAAGAACCCCGACATCCGCGAGCTCTTCGGCCTGATGAGTCGCGACGAGGGGCGCCACGCCGGCTTCATCAACCACACGCTGGCCGACCTCGACGTGCGGGTGGACCTCTCGTTCCTGACGCGGGCCAAGAAGTACACCTTCTTCAAGCCGAAGTACATCTACTACGCCACGTACCTGAGCGAGAAGATCGGCTACGCCCGCTACATCACCATCTATCGCCACTTCGAGCAGCACCCGGAGCACCGCTTCCACCCGATCTTCAAGTGGTTCGAGAACTGGTGCAACGACGAGTTCCGCCATGGCGAGGCCTTCGCGATCCTGATGCGCGTGGTGCCGGGGACGTTGACGGGAATCAACAAGTACTGGATCCGCTTCTTCCTCCTCGCCGTCTACGCCACGATGTGGGTGCGCGACCACATGCGCCCCAAGTTCTTCGAGGCGATGGGCATGGATCCCGACACCTACGACATGTCGGTGTTCGAGAAGACCTCGGCGATCTCGAAGCAGGTCTTCCCGCTCGAGATCGACATCCACCATCCGGCCTTCCGGCCCAACCTCGACCGGATGCTGGCAAACACGCTGCGCCTGTCCGAGTTGGCAGAGGAGCGCGGGCTGGGGGCGACCCTCTCGCGGATCCGCTGCAAGGCATCCACCGCGCTGGCGTTCTTCCGACTGTACGCCATGCCGGTCAAGCCGAACGTGGTGCCAGCCAATCCGAGGCTCGAGCCCGCCTACTGACCGGATGCGACGCCGCGCCGACGGCGCGCGTTGCCGCACGCTGAGCCCCCGATCGCCCCAGTGGCGATCGGGGGCTTTCGGCATGCGGACCCTTTCCCGCGATCGCGCGTATCCTGCCGCATGACCCTCGCTCGTGCCAGGCTGCTCCTCGGCGTCTCCGCCGTCGGTGCCACCGTGCTGCTTTCCGCAGCCGCGCTCTGGTTCAATCTCCCGACGCGCCACTTCTCGGGCGATCCCGTCGCCCCCCTCGTGGACACGGTGGGCACGGCCTTGCTCGGGCCGATGCTCTGGATGGTGGCCATGCTGCCGCTCGACATCCTCGGTGGCCTGGTCGCCGTCCGCCGCCGTCCCGGGGTCGCCGCGTGGAGCGTGGGCTGGCTTCGCGGGGTGCTCGTCCAACTCCTGGTGTTGGCCCTTGGGGGCGTCGGCTTGGTGGTCGCCGCCAGACGATTCGGCGTGGCCGGAACGATTGCGATGGTCGCGTGCGGTGCCGTGGTCATCCTCGCTCGGCTCGACGACCTGGCCCGGCTCGGCGCGTCACTCCGCCTGCGGCCCACCAGCGCCCCTCAGCGCCGGCTGGACGCCGCCGGTCTGGGGGAGACCGCCACCATCGTCTCCGCGCCTGATGAGGCCTTCGTGGGAGGCTACGGTGGCCTGTGGCGCTCCCGACTCCTCGTCCCCGCGTCATGGTTCTCGCTGCCGGAGTCCGAGACGGTCGCCCTTCTCGCCCGACGTCGCGTCGCCGAGGGCGAGCCACGGCGGCGTGGTGTGCTATCGGCCGTCGCGTGGATCACGGTCGGTGCGGCCGTCACCGCGTGCAGCGTCGGTGCGCCAACGTCGGCGGCAGGCTTGGTGGAGTTCGCCGCCGGCATGACCCTCTGGAGCTTCCTCGGCGTGCTCGTGTTGCCTACGCCGTCGCGTCGTGCGGTGCTGGCGGTGGACGCCGCCGCGGCGCGTGAGATCGATCACACCGCACTGCAGGCAGCGATCGACACACTCGACCGCTGGCAGGACGATGAACCGGAGCGCGACGCATGGATCGAGGCGATTTTCCATCCCGTCCCGTCGCGGTCGGCCAGAGCGCGCGCGCTCGCCATCGGCGGGGTGCAGGGCGCAGGCGCATGGCGCGTGGCCCGGTTGGCGCTCCCGGCGGGGCTGGCGAGTTGGAGTCTGCTCGGTCGCGCGGTGCACTGCAACATCGGTCGCCCAGCGCTCTGGTGGATGCTCCCAGGCGACTGACGCGGACGACGCCAGGACGGGCCGTCCTGTTGCGGTTCCGCCCCACCCTGTCGCACCATTCCGACGATGCGCGGCCCCACCCGTTGCTGCGTGGCGGCGGGCCAGTGGCACACTTTCCGCAGGACGGGCCGCACGAATCGATGTTTCCCCTACCTCCCCACCGTTCGGAGTCCCCCATGCGTTTTGCCCGCACCGCGTCCGTCGCCCTCGCCGCACTCCTCGTCGTCGGTTGTGGCGATGACAACGGCGCCGGTCCAGACGGCGACGACAACAGCATGACCGCCACCGTCGCCGGCACGGCGTGGAACGGGTCGCTCGCCGTCCAGGCCAGCCGCGCGGGCAACGTCTTCTCCCTGAGCGGCACCAACGGCACCTATCAGATCCAGCTGACCGTCCCGAACGTCACCGCGGCCGGCACCTACAACTTCGGTCCGGGCAACGTCGGCATCGCGCAGGTGATCCAGGTCACCGCCGGCTTTGCCGCCTGGACCTCGGCCCTCGTCGGTGGCACGGGCACCCTCACCATCGCCACGCTCACGGCAGACGGCGCCTCGGGTACCTTCACGTTCAATGGCATCGCCTCGCCCGGCACGCCGGCCACGGGGACGCGGGCGGTGACGAATGGGTCGTTTGATGTTTCGTTTTAGGCATTGGGCGTTAGTCGTTGGTCGTTAGAGGTCATAGGTCGTAAGTCGTAGGTCGTAGGTCGAACTGGCGAAGGCCGGCATCCTCTTGGGGAGCCGGCCTTCGCGCCGTTGGCTTATGACTTACGACTTACGACTTACGACTTGTGACTTATGACCTACGACTTACGACCTCTAACGACCAACGACCAACGACTAACGACTCCCATTCTGCATCCGCCGCGCCACCGTCTCCACCTCGCCCATCACCCGCAGCAAGTTCCCCGACCAGATCTGCGCGATCTGCGATTCCGAGTAGCCCCGGCGCACCATTTCCAGCGTGACATTGAACGTCTCGCCCGCGTGGCGCCATCCCTCGACGCCGCCACCGCCGTCGAAGTCCGAGGAGATGCCGACGTGGTTGATGCCGACGAGCTTGACGACGTAGTCGATGTGATCGACGAAGTCGGCGACCGTCGCGGCCGCATCGGCAGGATAGCGCCGCGCCGTGATCTCCTCCTGTGCGGCGAGGTAGCGGTTCCTGGCCTCCGGGGCGAGTGCCTCCACCTGGGCGGTGACCTGCGCCTGCTGGGTGGCGGTGATGCCGAACTGCTTGCGGAGCTCGGCGATCGCCTCGCGCCGAGCCGCGTCGCGCGCGGTCGCCTCGGCGCTGCACTTCACGTAGCTGTTGAAGGCCACCAACTGCACCACGCCGCCATTCTTCGCGAGTCCGCGGAGCTGCTCATCGTCGAGGTTGCGACTGTGGTTGCAGATCGCGCGCACCCCGGAGTGGGAGGCGATGATCGGCGCCTTGGTCAGCGCCAGCGTCTGCATCATCGACGCCTTCGACGGGTGCGAGATGTCGATCATCATGCCGACACGATTCATCTCGGCAATCACCTGGCGACCGAGGGGCGAGAGACCGTTGTGCAGCCAGACCCCGTCGCGTTCGCCGGTGTTGGAGTCCGACAGCTGGGAATGCCCGTTGTGGGCGAGCGACATGTAGCGACCGCCGAGCGCATGGAACTTGGCGACGTTGGTGATGTCGCTGCCGATGGAGAAGCCGTTCTCGATCCCGATGAGGATCACCTTCTTCCCCTGCGCGTGAATCCGGTAGGCATCGGCGGCCGTGCGCGCGAGGCCGGCCCGCGCGGGGGCGATGCTGTCCACCAGCCGATGGATGGCGGCGAACTTCTCCAGCGCCTGCGCATTGGCACGAGCAAAGCCCGCCTCGGTCAGGTCGGCGGACTGCCCGACGTACACGATCAGGAACGCGGCATCGAGACCGCCCCGCTCCATCTTCACCAGATCCACCTGCTGCCGGCCCGGCAGGTCGTCGCCGTAATTCGGGGCGCCAAGGCGGAAGCTGGCCGGCGAGATGTCCACGTGCGTGTCGAGGGCGAGGACGCGGTCGTGCACCGCGCGGGCACGCGCCGTGAAACCGGCGTCGGGCACCGGCGACGTGGTGGGCGATGCGGTGGCGCAGGCCGCCACGACGAGGAGAGCAACGGGAAGGAGGCGGCGCATGAAAGACCCCAGGTGGATGGTGGCAGCCTCGGAAAGGTAAGGCGGTGAGGGGTGAGGGGTGAGGGGGACGGTGAACGGTGAACGGTAAAACGTGAGAGGTGAAGCGTCGCCCCCCACGCGGGGCAACATCTCACCTCTCACGGCCTACGACTTACGACCTACGACTTACGACCTATTCCCCACCGCTCGCCACCACCGCAGCAGTATCCGCCACGGCCGCCGGTGCCGGCGGTGCCGGATAGAGCGCCGGATAGTCGGGCGCCATCGGCTGGCCGTACAGCGGCTTGTAGATCCCCTGGTGGCAGGTGGCGCACTGCAGCTTGGCGCCATCGCCCATCGGGCCCCGCGAGATGTTCGCGTTGATGTGCGGCGTGAACAGCGTGCCGTCCCCCGTCAGGTGGCTGCGGGCATGAGTCGCCGACGGCCAGGTGTCCTGCAGCGGAAGCATGTAGTTCAGGTTGGCATCGCGGACCATCCGGACCCCGCGCAGCGCCAGCAGGCGCTTCGGGCTGCTCTCCTCCCACGACGACCACTGCCGCGAGTTGTGGCAGTAGGTGCAGTTGACTCCGAGCGCCGAGCTCATCGAGATCATCAGCTCGTAGGTGTACTCGGTCTGCATGATGCTGGTCGGATTGTCCACCTCGCTCCGGAGCGCGGACGCCGTCTGGACGCGGACATCGCTGCGGTCGAGATAGTGGCGCAGGCTCTGGTTGGCATCGGTGTAGAACCAGGTGCCCGTGGGGACCTGATTGCCGCGATGACAGGTGTAGCAGGTCACGCCGGTCTTCTGGACGTGGCCTTCCCAGTTGGCATTGATGTTCTGCGTCATCCGCATCATCGAGCGCGCGACGACCTTCTGGTACTTCTCGTCGGACGCCATGTTGGCGGTGTTGTGGCAGTAGGCACACCCCGCCTCCGGTCCGGTCTTCGGCGCCACCCACTCGGTGATCGCCGCCATCGTGCGCACGAACTCGGCGTTCGAGACATGCCCGAGGGCCTGCACGTTCTGGTAGACCACGCCGGCCTTGGTGCTGTCGGCCGGGGCCGGGGCCAGCGCCTTGGGCGCCTGATGGGCCGCCGCCGTGGCGGCCATCCGCTCCGGCGAATACACCTGCTGGATGCCCACGCCACGGTAGCCGAGTTGCACGGACTTCTGCGGCGGCAATTCGCAGCTGGTCAGGAGGAGCAGGGCGGCGCATGCGCCGCCCGCACGCATGAGACTCATCGCGTACCTCCAGCCGGAATGCCGGGGAAGGTGTCGGGCGGCGCCATCTGCAGCGCACCCGCACGCTCGGGAATGGTGGCCGGATCGGCCGCGGGATAGACCGCGGGATACTCGGGGACGAGGCCGTGACGCTGGCCCCAGAGATACCAGTTGTCCACGACCGTGCCGGTCAGCAGGATGCCGATGCCGCCGGTCAGCGTCGTCAACACGGCGAACCACCAGGCCCAGCGGTGGATCGACTCCATCGTCGCGTTGAAGCCCATCGTCCAGCGCCAGAACAGCGCCGAGCGCTCGGCCCCGGTACCGCGATCGGTGATCTGCTCGATCTCCCGTTCCGCCCCGTACTTGGCGGTCGCGAGGATCGTCGCGCCGTGCATCGCGAAGAGCAGGGCCGAGCCGTAGAGGAACGCGATCGACAGCATGTGGAACGGGTTGTAGAAGAGGTTCCCGTACCGAATGCTGAACGCCGCGGTCCAGTCGAGGTGCGAGAAGATCCCGAACGGCACCGCTTCACCCCAGCTCCCCATCAGCACCGGCCGGATGAAGCCGAGCACCAGGAAGAGCCAGATGGCCGAGGCGAAGGCCCAGGGCAGGTGGTTGCCCATGCCGTGCGCCTTGGCGCGCCGGAAGAGCCGCACCCACCAGAGCATCACCGAGATGGTGAGGAAGAAGCCGGCCATCAGCCACCAGCCCCCCTCCGCCAAGGGCGGGAGCGAGAGGCCGTACCCCGGCGCCGGCGGATCGAGCGAGAGCCACGGCAGCTGCCGGACGAACTCGATCGCGTTCCAGTTGACCTGGGCGAGGTAGTTGAAGCCGATGATGTTGAAGGCCAGTGTCCCGAAGATCAGCGATGCCACCCCGGTCCAGCCGAGGTAGATCGGACCGACCTGCCAGTCACCGATCTTGCCGAGCCAGTACGAGATCTGGGGCGGAAACTGCCGCGTCCACGTCTCTTCCTTGATCGGCGGGCCCCAGTCCGGAGCCGCGCGCACCTGGACCTGGGTCCAGAGATTCTGATAGTCCGCCATGCCCGGAGTCTCCTAGGACCAGATCGGAAGGTTCAGCCACCAGCTCCACCATTCCGGCCACCCCTTGGTCCAGAACGGACCGGAGAGCAGGATGCAGAGGTCGCTGAAGAGGACCGCCAGCAGGGCGAGCCAGAGCCCGAGGCGGTGAATGCCAATGGCACCGATCGAGTAGCCGAGCGTGTCGCGGAAGAACGCGTTCTCGTGCTCGCTCGTCTTGACCGGCTCCCCCTTCCGCGGATTCGTCACCGACAGAATCAGCGACCCGTGCATCGCCAGCGCGAGGCAGCAGGTGAAGAAGAAGGTGATCGCGACCATGTGGGCCGGATTGTAGTGGAAGTGCAGGTACTGATAGCCGACGTTGGAGACCCAATCGAGGTGGCTCAGGATGCCGTAGGGGAATCCATGCCCCCAGGCGCCGAGCAGCATCGGCCGGATGATCACCAGCGTGACGTAGGCGGAGATCGCCACGGAGTAGGCAAAGGGAACGTGGAGTCCCATGCCCAGCTTGCGGGAGATCTCGACCTGGCGGAGCATCCAGGAGAGGAAGGCTCCGGTCGCGCAGACGGTCACGACCTGCCACAGGCCGCCTTCTCGCAACGGCGCGAGCCCGAGCCCGTAACTCAGGTCGGGTGGCGCGATGCTGATCTGCCAGAGATTCCAGGACTGCCCGGCGAGACCCTCGCCCATGGCTGCGCCCCAGATGATCAGCAGAGTGCCCGTGAGGGCAAAGAAGAGGGTCGTGACGCCGAAGAATCCGACGTAGAAGGGACCGACCCAGAAGTCGAAGAGGTCCCCGCCGAGGAGCGTACCTCCACGGACTCGGTATTTGGCTTCAAAACTGAGCATCGCCATCGTGGTTGTCTCCAGCCGGGGGACCGGGCCGCCGGGGTGGGGGGCTTCGGGAGGGGGGCGGACCGGACGGTCCGCCACCCACAACCCGTCACCTGCGTTCGTCGAGCGTCAGCGCGGCAGCGGCGTCATCGCCGCAACATTGGCCGCGTTGCCTCCCTCACCCAGCCAGTTGTACTTCGGCGTGGAGAGGAGGATGAAGTGGATCATCGCGGCGAGAGCGAACAGGAAGACACCCTGTGCGACCATTGCCTTGCGGGGATCCACATAGAGCCAAATGCGATGCATAGTGATGCTCCTTTAAAGCCAGGGTTTCCAGGCCCACACGAGATAGTGGGCGACAACTGCGACGACGACGAATACTGCGAACCCACGCATGTACCCGCCGTGGAATTCCCGCGCTTCCTCCTCCGTAAATCCGGTGGAGCCGCGGAGCGATCCGGGTTCAGCCATTCGATTCACCTCCCTTCCGAGCCGAGTTGAAGTGTCCATTCATTGGCGCACGAGGCGCCGTCGGTCGCTGCGACGCGCAGCGCCCGTGCCCGCACCTGCTACCCGCTGCCGACCATCGCCGGCTCGAGATCCTCGATCTGCACCTGCATCCGACCCGCCTCGCGGGCCGACTTTTCCGCCGCCTCGCGCATCCGCTTCGCCGCGGAGATCCGCACCAGGAACGGCTGCGCCTCGGCCAGCTCGTGCAGCATCGCGGTCGCATCATCATCCCACGGCATGGTGGCCGGCGCGTGCCGCACCGGCGTCGCCAGCGCCGTGGCATCGAGCTCGGTGCCGAGCGGGAGGATGTGGAACAGCGCGTCGAAGAGCGCGTTGCAGACTTCCTGCACCAGGTACGTGGCGCCGGCGTAGCCCATGAACGGCGTCCCGGTGTGGCGACGAATGATCGCGCCCGGAAACGAGGCCGCGATGTAGGTCGCCTTGGAGCCGACCTCGGCGAGATACATCCGCTCGTTGTAGCTGCCGAAGCAGACCAGCGGCGGCGCCTTCTGCACCAGGCGACGGATCTCGGCGTTGTCGGTCTTCTTGCCCGGGAGGCGCGGCACCGCGAAGGCACACGGCATCCCGAGCTCGTCCTCGAGGTAGGCCCGGATGCCGCGCGTGTAGGTCTCGTTGGCCACCACGCCGAATGGCGCGCTCTGGAAGAAGTCCTGCGTCACGCTGCGCCAGAGGTCCCAGATCGGCTTCAGGGTGACGTGCTTCTCCTGCGCGATGAACGGCTGGGGATCCACCCCCGCGTGCTCGCCGAGCGACTCGAGAAAGCGCGTGGTGCTCTCCATGCCGATCGGCGCCTGCAGGTACGGCTTGCCGAGCAGCTCGCAGAGCTTGCGGCCGAACTCGCGGTACATCACCACGTTCACGTCGGCGTCGGCGAGCTTGGCGATGTCGTCGAGGTGCGTGCCGAGCGGGAAGACGAGATTGACCTCGCAGCCGATCCCCTCGATCAGGCGGCGCATCTCGGCGAGATCGCTCGGCATGTTGAAGGTGCCGTAGATCGGGCCGATGATGTTGACCTTCGGCTTGGCGCCCTCGGGCCGCGGCGCGGGCTTCCGCCGCGCGCGCTTGGCGCCGAACTCGGTCCAGAGCCAGGAGATCGCCCGGTCGGCGCTCTGCCACTGGTCTTCGTCGATGGTGCGCGGCAGGAAGCGCAACAGGCCCGAGCCTTCGGGCGTCACGCCGCCACCGATCATCTCGGCGATGCTGCCGGTGACCACGACGGCGGGCCGCTTCGGATCGAGCGTGGCATGCGAGCGCCGCATCGCGGCCTCGGTGCCGTCGCGCGCCAGCTCGTCCTCGGAGAGTCCGGTGACGACGATCGGCAACTCGTGCGGCGGCAGCGCATCGGTGTAGTGCAGCACCGACGTCACCGGGAGGTTTTCGCAGCCGACGGGACCGTCGATCACCACCTGCAGGCCGCGCACGGCGGCGAAGGCGTACACGGCGCCCCAGTAGCCACCGGCCCGATCATGGTCGAGGACGAGCATGCTCAGCCTCCCCCGATGTCGGTCATGGTGCCGTCGTCCTTGGCCGCCTTCTTCGGGCGCCAGCTGGTCACGGCTCGCTCGAGCGGGACCTCGCGATGGCCGTAGCCCGTCGCGGCGCCTTCACCGACACCGGCGAAGAAGTGCCGCATCCGATTGAGTCGATCTGCGCCACGAATCGCCGCGTTCACCGTGGCCGCGAGCGACCCCGCGCCGGCCGCGCCAAAGAGCGGGCGCGCCGAGATGAGATTGGTGAAGTACACCGCGGGCGTGCCGCGCTCCTTGGCCGCCTGGACCACCGGGGTCGTGCCGATGGCGAGGTCGGGCTCGAAGGTGCGGACCGCGTTGAGGTCCTGCTCCAGCGAGGCGCGATACTGCACCACGGTGCCACGTGCCTCGAGCCATTCGCGATCGGGGGCACTCCACGGCGTCCGCGGACAGGCGGTGCCGACATACGGCACCTCGGCGCCTGCCTCGGTCAGCAACCGGGCCACCAGCAGTTCGCTCCCCTCGTACCCGCTCACCGTGACGCGGCCCGCGATCCGATGCTTCGCGACCATGGCCTCGATGCCAGGGAGCGCCGCCTGCTTCGCCGAGGCGATGTCCGCCTCGCTGACCCCCGCAGCGCGCCCGATCGCCTCGAGCCACGCCGCCGTGCCTTCCACGCCGACCGGACCGGACGGGACGATCGCACGACCGGCCGCCTCGAACTCGCGCACCGACGCCGTATAGAACGGGTGCAGTGCGGCAACCACCGGCGACGCGAGCGCGGCGTACTGCTCGCGCCACTCGCGACACGGGACCGTCGGGCCCACCGCGAGGCCGAGCGGCGCGAGGAGCGCCCCGATGCCCATCGGGTCGACCGGAAAGAGTTCGCCGAGCAGCGTGACCGTGGGGCGATCCGTCACCGCATTCGCGGGACGCGCCACCGGGCCGGCGGCCGCTTCCAGGCGTGCCACCTTGAGCATCGCCCCGGCGAGCACATCCTTCGCCTCGGCGTGCGTTGGCACACCGAAGCCCGGCACGTCGATCCCGATGATCCGCACCCCTTCGATCTGATTCGGGAGCAGGTCGAGCGGAACACCCGAGGCCGTCGGCACGCAGAGGTTGGTGATGATCACCGCGTCGTAGTGCTCCGGATCGGCCAGTTCGAAGACCGCCTTGCGGATGTCCTCGAACAGCTGGCCGGTGACGAGCGTCTCGGAGTTGAATGGCACGTAGCCGACCGTTCGCCGCGCGCCGTAGAAGTGCGAGGTGAAGGTGAGGCCGTACACGCAGCAGGCCGATCCCGACAGGATGGTCGCGGTGCGACGCATCCGCAGTCCGACGCGGAGCGATCCGAAGGCGGGACACATCGACTGCGGCTGGTCATGCGGCCCTTTGGGATAATCGCGGGCCATCGCGTCCAGCATCTCCCCCTTCCCCGCGGCGCGTGCCGCGGCCGCCAGCGGCTCCTGGCCGCCATGACATCCCGACGCCGCCGCGGAAGCGGCAGGCGTGGCGTCGGCGATCGGGAGGGCGCGAGCAGTCATTGGGGACTCAGACGGTGTCGTAGACGACTTCGAGGGACGGCACGTCGACGTGATCCACTCCGCGCATGTCCGCCATCGAGGCAGGACGCAGGGCGACATCGCGGCCGGTGGTCTCGCTGCTGAACAGGCCAAGCAGGCCATCGGGCGTCAGCGGCGTGGGGCGCAGCGGCGGAGCCTCTGCCACGGCCGCGCCGAGCTGCTCGAAGAGCGAGGCCCACGGCGAGCCGGGCTGCCCCACGATCTCGTAATTGGCGCTCTTGCGGCGGATGTCTTCGTTGGCGGGAATCGCCGCGAGCACCGGGATGCCGGCTGCATCGGCAAAGGCCTGCGCCTCGCCCGTGCCGTCATCCTTGTTGATGACGAGCCCGGCGACGCCGACGTTGCCACCCAGCTTGCGGAAGTACTCGACGGCCGAGCAGACATTGTTCGCCACATACAGGGACTGCAGGTCGTTGGAGCCGACCACGATCACCTTCTGGCACATGTCGCGGGCAATCGGCAAGCCGAAGCCGCCGCAGACCACGTCGCCGAGGAAGTCGAGCAGGACGTAGTCGAAGCCCCAGTCATGAAAGCCGAGCTTCTCGAGCAACTCGAAGCCGTGGATGATCCCGCGACCGCCGCAGCCGCGGCCGACTTCGGGACCGCCGAGTTCCATCGCGAAGACCCCATCGCGGATGAAGCAGACATCGCCGATGGCGACTTCCTCACCCGCCGCCTTCTTCCGCGACGAGGTCTCGATGATCGTGGGGCAACTCTTGCCACCGAAGAGCAGCGACGTCGTGTCGGACTTCGGGTCGCAGCCAATCAGCAACACGCGCTTGCCCTGCTGCGCCATCATGTAGCTGAGGTTGGCCAACGTGAAGCTCTTGCCGATGCCGCCCTTGCCATAGATCGCGATGATCTGCGTCTCCTTGGCCACGGGAGTCTCCTCGGCCATCATCGGGGCAGCGGCATCCTCCGCCGCCTCGGCCCGAAGGCGGGCATCGTACTCCGCCTGTGCCGTTGCGCCTGCGATCATGCCTGTCCCCTCCAGTCGAGAATCATCTTGATGCATGCCGGGTCGCCGAAGGCGGTCGCGTAGGCGGCCTCGGCCTCCGTCGGTGCGGCGCGATGGGTGATCAGGCCGCCCAGCGGCAGCCGACCCGCCTCGACCAGTTCCGCCACGGCACTCAGGTCGGTTGGCCGCCACTCGGCCGCGACACGGAACCGTGCCTCGCGGAGGAAGGCGGGCGCGAAGGTGAAGTGCAGCGGATCGGAGTAGAAGCCGGCGAGCACGATCTCGCCGCCAGGCGCGAGGCGCCCGATGAGCGTGTCGAGAATCGTCGCATCGCCGGAGACGTCGTAAATCGCGCGGTAGTCGCGGCGGGCGTCGTCACCCGGATGCATCACGGGATAGCCCATGCCACCATCGAGGCGCGCCGGGTTGGTCTCCCAGACCACCGGCGGCGCGGCCTCGGGGCGCACGGCCACCGCAAGCCGCGCGAGCAGACGACCGAGGGCGCCATGCCCGATGATCAGGTCGGGGTGACCACCGTCCACGCCCCAGGCGGCGTGATACGCCGTCGCCGCGAGGGCGAGCAGCACGCCTTCTTCGCCCAGCGTCGGCGCGACGCGGATGGCGCGATCACTCGGCACGACGATACGCGAGGCGGCGCCACCAAAGAGTGCGCGCGTCTCGCCGAAGCAGCGCGCGCCGGCGAGGAAGACGCGGTCGCCGATGGCGTGCTGTGCATTGGAGCCGGCCCATTCCACCCGACCCACCGTCTCGTAACCCGGAACGAGCGGATAGCCGAGACCGGGGAACGACGGCATCCGCCCGGTCCAGAGCAGACGCTCCGTCCCGGCGGAAATCCCGGTCCACTCCACCGCCACCACGACGTCATCCTCCCCCGGCGGGGGAGAAAGCTCCAGTCGCCGAAGCGACAGATGGAGCGGTTCGTCTAGGACGACGGCGAGGGTTTCCACGGGGGTCCTGGCTTTGGGTCTCGGGGGGAGCGATCACCTTGGCGATCGTGACTGTAAACTATGCCTTACACTTTCAAGTGTCAAGTCTTTAGGACACAGACAACTATACCAAAGCTCCGGGCCGGGGCCCGTCCTCAAGGGCCATCAGGCCGTGGCGCTGATGACCCCGGTGCGAATGGGGGAACGAACGGCGTGGTGGCGGACGGTCCGGAACCCGGCCTCCCGCAGCAGGCGCTCAAGCTCCGCCGGCGTGCGGGCGCGTCCGCTGCCCATCGCCAGCAGGTAGAGGGCGAAGTACGCCTCCCCCACCGGCTCCGCGCCCGGCACACCCGCCATCGGCTCGACGACCAGCAGCGTGCCGCCTGGCGCGATCGCGTCATGGACGCGCCGAAGCAGTCCGCGGACTGGTTCGTCGTCGTGATCGTGCAGCACGCGGACCAGGGAGACGAGGTCGGCGCCGGTTGGGAGCGGATCGCGGAAGAAGTCGCCCGGCGTGACCTGCAGCCTGGTCGAGAGCCCGGCGGCCTCAAGGGCGGCGGCACCACGCGCGGCCACCGCGGGCAGGTCGAACAGGTGCAGCTGCAACGCCGGGGCGCGCTGCGCGGCCTCGCGCAGGAAGACCCCTTCCCCGCCGCCGAGATCGAGGTGTTGCCGGTGACGCCGCACGTCGTAACTCGCCAGCGCCTCCGCAGCGACCAACGGCTGCGAGGCGGCCATCACGGCGCTGTACGCCGCGGCAGCGTCCGGGGCGACTTCGCCGGGAGCCGCGGCAAGCGCGTACGGCCAGAACTGGGCGAGCGCGGTCTCGGCATGCCGTCCGCGACGCAGCAACGCGACCGGATCGGCGAGGTCGTGGTAGAGGAGCGCGTTGTGCTCGAAGAGCGCACGGAAGTCGTCGCGCCCCACCAGTGCCAACCCGAGCGACCCGAGGTCGTAGCGACCATCACCGCGCCGCACCGTCAGCTTGAGGGCCGTGGCCGCCGAAAGCAGTCGCTGCATCGAGTCGAGCGGCATGGCGGTCGTTTCCGCGAGCCGCTCGATCGGTTGCGGTGCCTCCACCAATTGCTCGAGGAGCCGGAGGCGGGTCACGGCGAGCAACACTTGCGAGTAGACGAAGCCGGCGCAGAGATCGAACGCCTCGCGCGCGGCACGGCGGGCGAAGGGTCGGGTCAGCGGAAACGCACTCGCCCACGCTTGCCATCGCGCCGACGACACGAACGCGATCATCCGCCGCCGCCAGATCCCCGCGGCAGGCAGGTTCACCATTGGAGGGACTCAGCCAAGGCGCACCCGGCGCGGCGCGGCGCGGCGGAAGGCGGCGAGCGCCGTGGGGAGCGCCCAGAAGCCCGCCATCGCCAGGCCACCCACGAGCGCGGCGCCGAACAGGTTGTATCGAATGGCCAGCGCGAGCGGCAGCAGTCCGTTGATGACGTAGAGCACATCGGGTTGCCGCGTCCGGGCGATGTCGGCCAGGGCCGGTCCCGACCACCGATGCAGCATCCAGCCGATCAGTGGACCGATCGTGGCCCACGCGAGCCAGTTCGCGAGCGGCATGCCGTGCCAGATACCCGTGTCGCGCCAGAGCCAGAACGGATACGCGGCGCTCATCGCCGGCTCCATGAGGACGTCCCACGCCAGCAGGCCGAGCGTCGCGAGTCCGGCGGTGCCACGCGCCCCGAAGCCGGCGCGAAGGGCCAGTCCGGTGGTGGCGTACAGCATCAGGAACCACGAGAGCGGAATCGTGAACGGCACCAGGCCGAGCACGCGCCACCCGAGATCGGCGCCGTAACTGTGCTTCCCGAAGGGGATGCCGGTCGCCGCACCGATGAGCTCGATGGTGAGCGTGAAGCCGACCACGCTCACCATGGCCCACGTGGCGCGGCGGCGTCCGGTGGCGGCCCACAACGCGAACCACGCGCCGAGGAACCCCAGCACGAGGACCAGTGCGCCCATGTACTTCATGCCGAAGGCGTACGAGGCGCGCCACCAATCGGGATCGGCATCGGCCGGGATCGGGCGGCCGATCATCACGGCGAAGGCGCCGATGCTGACCAGCGTGAGGAAGGCATGGATGCTGGTACAGATCCAGCCAATCGTGGCCACATCGGGGCGGCGCGACGTGGACGCGGTCATCCGCCACGCGCCCGGAGAAAGGCATCCCACAACGGCAATTCGGTCGGCAAGGCCAGCACGAGATACTCGAAGGCGGCGAGGAGAGCCAGCACGGCGAGCAGCGCCCAGCGGCACTGCTCGAACGGCACCGCCTCACCGCGCGCCCGACGCACCCACTGCACGCCGACCACGAGCGCCACGACGATGGACAGGAGCAGCAAGGGTGTCACGCGTGGCGGTCCGAAGAAGGCCGTGAGGAAGGCGAGACGGGGCGGGAGGAAGCGCACACCAGCGTTCACCACCCCGAAGAACACGTTGAGCTTGGCGAGCTGCTGCACGACCCAGAAGAGCCCGACCGTCTGCCACGCCATGCGATTGCGGCCAGGCACCAGGTAGAGGATCCCGATCACGGCGATCGAGAGCAGGTCGTTGAAGCCGGTGGCGACGATCGCGCGGATCGCCAGCGGGATGCTGGGCGCGGCTCCGAGCGACGCAGGAACGCTCACCGACGGACCGACCACCGCGCCGGCATAGAAGAGCGCCGAGAGCCACAACCAGAAGAGCGCACCGGCGGCGAAGCCCGCGAGCGCCCCGCGCGGCGTCTCGTCGTGGCGCACGCGGCCGGCAATCACGCCGGCTAGCACGGCAAGCCACGAGGCAACGATGACGCCGATCAGTCTCGTGGTGTCGTTGCGCTCGACCGCGACGATCACGCCGGTGGCGAGCCACCAGAAGAGCACCACCGTCCCGATCGCCATCGGGATGGTGATGCGCTTCGCGTCCGGCGCCACTGGGGGCACCGCAGGGGCAAGCGTCGCGTCGAGCGAGTGCTCAGGCAACGCGCGCTCCTCCGGCGCCGAGGCCGACGCGTGCAGCCCCGGCAATGCGCTCGGCGTCGGCCGCGGGCAACGGCAGGTAATGGCCGCGGAGCGCCGAAGCCAGTTCGGCGGCCTGCGCACTCGGGCGCGGGCCCACATCGAGCCAGACCACCGGCACCGCCTCCCGGGCGAGTCGCCGCGCGGCATCGAGCGCCTCGGCGTGCGCCACCGGACGCCCACCCACGCCGGCACGCGGCACGTTCGCCTTGCCGTCGCTCAGGATCACCACGCCGGGTCGTCCGCCACTGCGACGCACGCGCGTGGCGAGCATCAGCGCGGCATCGAGCGCCGCGGCCATCGGCGTGCCGCCGCCCCCCGGCAAGCCGGACAGCGCACGTCGTGCGCGCGCCAGGGCGCGCGTCGGTGGCAGCACCACATCCGCGGTGTTGCCGCGGAAGGTCACCAAGGCCACTTCGTCACGGCGGACATAGCTCTCCGCCAACAGCAATTCCACCGCGCCCTTGGCCTCCTGCAAACGATGCAGGGCGGTCGAGCCGGACGCATCGACCAGCACGATGGTCGTGGTGCCGGCCGGACGGAAGCGGCGCACGATCCGGAAATCATCGGGACGCACCGCGAGGCGGTCCGCGGGCAGCGTCACTCCACGGAGCCGCTGCCACGGCACTGCCGCACGCACCGTCGCCAACAGGTCGAGCCGCTTCCCGCCCCCCGGCTTGCCGCGACGACTGCCGCGACGGCGCCCGCGCGCACCTTCGACGGCGTCGCCACCGGCACGACCCGCGCGATCGCGCGCCGAACCTTCGGCGGCGAGACGGAGCAGCAGGTCGGGAGGAATGTTGGCGGCCGTGGCCTCGAGCACCCGGTCCTCGAGCGCACGCTGCTCGTCCGACATGTCGCTGGAGGGCTCCTGCTCGGCCTCGTGGTCGGGCGGAGGCGGCGGAGGCGCCTCGTCCTCGGGCTCGTCGGCCGCCGGGAGGCGCGTGGCGCGCGGTGCGAGCACGAGTGCCGATGCCGCCGTGAGGTCGTCCGCAGCGACCAGCGTGCGCCCGGCCAGTGCAGCGTGCGCCCGCGCGGCGCGCAGCGCGAAGATCGGCGCCCGCACCGACGAAACGCCGAGCGCCTCGGCGACGGCAACCAGCGTGGCCAGGGCCTGCGGATCGGCGGTCACCTCGGGGAGGAGCGCACGCGCGCGCATAAGCTCCGCTTCGGAGGCAACACCATCGACGGGGGCGTGGGGAAGCGTGGCATGGAAGGCCACGCGGTCGTGCAAGGCCGACGACACCTGGGCCTCGTCGGGCTCGGATTCATCCAGCAGGAGCAACGCGATGGCAGCGGGCACCACCGCGCTCAATCCGTCGCGCTCGACGCGCACGATCCGTTCATCAAGCACCTGCGCAAGCAGCGCGGCTGCACCGACCGTCAGTCGTTCGGCCATCGGCACGACCAGCGCGGCGCCATCGGCCAGGGCACAGAGCCCGGGTTCGAGCACTGGTCGACCGACCAGCAGCGTCGCGGCGAGGTCGAGGCCACCGGTGAGGCGCTCCTCGGCAATTCCCGCGGGCACGCGTCGCACGCGGTGCGGCTCGGGCAACCGCGACACGAATGCGCCGATCCACCCCGACGACCAGCCACCCGCGCCACCCCGTAGCACCGCGCCGCCGAGTCCGATCGGATCGACGGCGAGGAGCGAGAGCAGCGTCGCGACCGGCTCGGTCACGACGCGGGGGCGGTCGCGGGCAATTCCTCCAGCGCGCGACGCACTCGCGAATCGGCAGTGGCCTCATCCAGCGGATCGCGTCGCAGCCGGTGGCGGAGCGCCATCGGTGCGGTGCGCACGAGGAGTGACTCGTCCGGCTCCGCGATTCCCTCGAACGCGGCCAAGGCGCGCATCGCACGGAAGAGGGTGAGTTCGCCGCGCAGGCCGTCGGTGCCGAGACGCACGCAGAGCGCGCTGGCCCGCTCCAGCAGCGGTCGGGGCAACTCGACCAGCGGCAGCCGCGCAATGGCCTCGCTCAGTTGGTCGCGCACCGCGCGGTCGGCCGCGGCCCAGTCTGCGGCGAAGCCATCCGGATCCCGATCGAAACGATCACGTCGCGACACGATCTCCAGTCGCTCGGACACGTCGGACGGGGTGCGCACCTCGACGGCGAGGCCGAAGCGGTCGAGCAGCTGCGGCCGGAGATCGCCCTCTTCGGGGTTGCCGCTCCCGACGAGGACAAAACGCGCCGGGTGGCGGAGCGACAGTCCCTCACGCTCCACCACGTTCTCGCCACTCGCCGCCACGTCGAGCAGGAGGTCGACGAGGTGGTCCTCCAGCAGGTTCACTTCGTCGATGTACAGGTAACCGCGATGTGCACGCGCGAGCAGCCCGGGCTCGAAGACCTTCTCGCCGCGCGTGAGCGCGCGCTCGAGGTCGAGCGCACCGACGATGCGATCCTCGGTTGCCCCCAGCGGCAGGTCGACCACGGGCACCGGCCTCACCACGGTCGGTGGCACCTCGCCCTCCGCCTGACGGCGGCGACAGTCGTCGCACCAGTTGGAGGCGGAGGCCGCAGGGTCGCAGCCATAGCTGCATCCCTCGCGCGCGTCGAGCGGCGGCAGGAGTCCGGGCAGCGCGCGCACGGCGGTCGACTTGCCGGTTCCCCGGTCGCCGAACACCATGACGCCACCGAGGGTGGGATCGACGGCGGTGAGCAGGAGAGCGAGACGCATCTCCTCCTGACCGACGATTGCGCTAAATGGGTAGACGGTTCGCATTGTCAGGCTTGGTTGACATTCCCGAACTTCACGCCGCCGCGACGGGGACGCAAGTGGGGCTCAGGCGAGCGATGCGGCGAGTCGCTCGGCGGCGCGCAATCCGCTGAGCATCACGTCATTGACGCCGAGTCCCCCATGCCAGCCCCCCGCAAATGCCAATCGCGGTTGCGAGGCCTCCAGCGCGAGCACCGGTGCCATCCGTTCGGCGTGACCCGCGACCGCAAGCGGGAGCGTGTCATGCCACCGCCGCACTTCCCGGAAGACGGGTTCCCCGGAGACCCCGAGCAGGGCCTGCAACTCGGCGCGGACCACGGCCACGAGCTCCTCGTCGCCGAGTGCCGAAACCTCGGGGTTGCGCATGCCGCCGGCAAAGGTCGTGAGCAGCACGTGTCCCTCGGGTGCCCGCCCGGTGAAGAGTGCTGATGGGAAGAGCACGCCGAGAATGCGGCGCCGTTCGCATGACGGGGCGAGCATGCCGAAGCCATCCAGGGGATGGGTCACGTCACTCCGTCGATATCCGAGCGAAACCGAGGCGAGCGACGAATGCGGAATGGTTGCGGTGGCCGCCAGGCCCTCGCCTCCAGGCACGGCCACGTCGATGGCGCCGAAGGCGCGCGCGGGCGACGCAAAGCAGACAGCATCCACCCGCTCGGCCGCGCCGTCGTCGAGGGTCACCAGGAACCCTGGCCCATCGGAGACCACGCGTCGCACTCGCCGACCGAGTTGCACACGACCGTCGAGCGACGTGGCGAGGTGGGCTGGCACTTCGCCGAGACCGCCCTTGCACGACCAGAGGCTTCCGCCCAGCACTTCGCCGCGCCGCCGCGCCTGACTGCGCGAGCGCATCGCCCCCTTGAGGATCGACCCGGCGGCGCGTTCGTACTCCACCAGTTTGGGAAAGGTGTAGCGAACCAGCACGCGGGCCGGATCGGCACCACTGGTCCCTGCGACGAGCGGGTCGAAAAGACGAGTGGCGACTTCGTCACCGAACCGCCGCCGTGCGAAGGCATCCACCGTCTCGTTCGGATCGCCGTCGCCCTTGGCGACGAAGGGTTCCTTCAGCAACCGCAGCCGACCGGCCACGCTGAGGATCGGGGTCGAGACCAGTTCGCCCGGCGAGAGCGGCACCGTCACCGGGGCGCCGTCGTGGACGAGGTAACGGCGTTTCACTGCCGGACCGGGACGCAGAATCCGTTCGGCGAGGCCAGCGCGGTCGAGCAACGCGCGCACTGCCGGATCGGGCTCCATCACGGTGTTTGGCCCGGCTTCGGCGAGCCAGCCGTCGCGCGCCACCGTCTCGATCGCGCCGCCGACACGCCCGGACGCCTCGTAGAGCACGGGCTCGCACCCCAACTCCATCAGCCGACGGGCAGCGACCAGACCGGCGATGCCGCCTCCGATGACCGCCACCCGCCGCGCGCTCATGCGCGACGCATCGCGGCGCGCGCGGCGCTCAGCACATGATCGAGCTCCGCCTGGCGGTGTGCCGCCGAGGAGAACGCCGCCTCGAACGCCGACGGCGGGAAGTAGACGCCGGCATCGAGCATGGCGTGGAAGAAGCGATTGTAGGCGGCGCGATCGGTCCCCTTCGCGTCGTCGTAGTTGCGCACCGGGGCGTCGGTGAAGAAGGCGGTGAACATCGTGCCCACGCGCTGCACCGTGAGGGGCACGCCGGCCTCCGCCGCGATCGCGGTGAGCCCCTCGCTCACGGACGCAGCGAAGCGCTCGGCATGCGCCCAGCCGTCGTCGCGCGCCAGGATGTCCAGCGTCGCGATCCCCGCCGCCATCGCGAGCGGATTGCCCGACAGGGTGCCCGCCTGATAGACATCGCCGAGCGGCGCGATCCGTTCCATCAGGTCACGGCGGCCACCGTAGGCCGCCGCCGGCAGGCCGCCGCCGATGACCTTGCCCAGGCAGGTGAGGTCGGGGCGAATGCCATAGAGGCCTTGCGCACCGGTCGGATGCACGCGCCACCCGGTCATCACCTCGTCGAAGACGAGGAGCGCGCCGTACTGATCGGCGATCCGACGCAGTCCCGCAAGAAACCCTGGCGCCGGCGGCACCAATCCCATGTTGCCGGCCACGGGCTCGACCAGGATGGCCGCGATCTCGTGACCCCGCGCTGCGAAGACCGCCTCGACCGCGTCGAGGTCGTTGTAGCGCACCACCAACGTGTTGGCCGTGGTCTCGGGCGTCACACCCGCGGAATCGGGGAGGCCAAGCGTGGCGACACCACTGCCGGCCGAGGCGAGGAGCGGATCGGCATGCCCGTGATAGCAGCCGTCGAACTTCACGAGCGCCTGCCGTCCGGTGGCCGCACGCGCGAGCCGCACCACGCTCATCCCGGCCTCGGTGCCGGACGAGACGAAGCGCATCATCTCGATCGACGGGAAGGTGGCGCGCACCCGCTCGGCGAGCCGCGACTCGCGCTCGGTCGGCGCACCGAAGGTCGATCCCTCGGCTGCCGTGCGCGCGATCGCCTCCACCACTTCGGGGTGCGCATGCCCGAGAATCAGCGGTCCCCACGAGCAGATCAGGTCCACGAGGCGATTGCCATCCGCATCGATCATCCAGGCCCCTTCGCCACGCGCGATGAAGCGCGGTGTCCCGCCGACCGAGCGGAACGCACGGACTGGCGAGTTCACCCCACCGGGGAAGTGTCCCGACGCCTCGGCGAAGAGCTGCTGGGAGATGGTCGTGGACGAGCCGACGGCGGTCACGACGCCTCCGCCGCAAGCCAACGCGCGGCATCGAGCGCGTGGTAGGTGATGATGGCATCGGCCCCCGCGCGCCGCATGCCGAGCAACGTTTCGAGCACCACGCGGCGCTCGTCGATCCAGCCTGCCAGTGCCGCCGCCTTCACCATCGCGTATTCTCCGCTCACGTTGTAGCAGACCAGCGGAAGATCGCTGCGATCGCGGACCTCCCGCACGATATCCAGGTACGCCAGCGCCGGCTTCACCATCAGCATGTCAGCCCCTTCCGCCACGTCGAGGTCGGCCTCACGGCCCGCCTCGCGGCGATTGGCCGGGTCCATCTGATACTGCCGACGATCGCCGAACGACGGGGTGCTGCCGGCAGCCTCGCGAAACGGGCCGTAGTACCCCGACGCATACTTGACGGCATAGGAGAGAATCGCCCGATCGGTGAACCCTTCGGCGTCGAGGGCCTCGCGCATCGCCGAGACCATGCCGTCCATCATCCCGCTCGGTGCCAGCACGTCGGCGCCCGCCCGTGCGTGCGCCACGGCGACTCGGCCGAGGATCTCCAGCGTGGCGTCATTGTCCACCCCGCCCTCGGCGGTGAGGATGCCGCAGTGGCCATGGTCGGTGTATTCGCAGCAGCAGACGTCCGTCATGACGAGCAGGTCGGGATGACGGCCCTTCAGGCGGCGGATGGCCTGCGCGACGATGCCGTCGGCGGCGAAATTCTCAAGCCCGACCGGGTCCTTGGACGCCGGCAGCCCGAAGAGAATCACCGCATGCACGCCGGCGGCGACCAGTGCGTCAATGTCCCGGTCGAGCTCGGCGTCGACCGAGAGCTGGTGCACGCCCGGCATGGAGCCGATGGGGTTGCGCATGCCGTGCCCGTGCACGACGAAGAGCGGCGCGATGAAATGGCTCGGCAACAGCAGGGTCTCGCGCACCAGCGAACGGAGCGCGGCGCTGCGGCGGAGCCGGCGAGGGCGATACGGAAGGTCCACGACTTGACCTGGGTCTGGAGTGATCGGGAAACCACCAACGTGCGGTGGCGACCCAGCGAAGATAGCTTGGACCGGCCAAGGGGGAATCGGCGGCCGAGGGATCCCAATTCCGGCACCGAGCGTATCGGGGGGTGTCCCCCAACGTCCCACATCGTCTGGAGTCCGTCCGTGCCGCTGTGCCGCTTGCTGCTTGCCGCCACTCTCGTCATGCCCGGCGCCGCCATCGCGCAGGCCACGGCCTCGCTCGTCGGTACCGTCCGCACCGAACAAGGCGAGCCGGTGGGTGACGTGGACGTGCGATTCAACGACGGTGAACCGGGCCGGACCGATGCACGGGGGAGGTTTCTTCTGCGCGTCGCGCCGCGCACCGCCGGTACGCTCGTCTTCCGGCGCCCGGGATTCGGCGCCGTGACGCGCCCGGTCACCAGCGGCGTGGCCGGTTCTGCGGTGCAGGTCGCGGTGACCATGCCGTCCCGCGTCGTGCTCGATGCGCTCACCGTCGTGGCGCGCCGCGAGCGGCCGCTGCTGAACACCGAGGACGCCAGCACCGGCGGCGCCATCGAGGCGGCCGAACTGCGGGCGCTCCCCACCGATGCGCGCGATCCCCTGACCCTCGCCTTCAACATCCCCGGCGTGGCGCAGGCCACCGGGTTCTTCGGCGACGCACCGCCCCTGAGCATCAACGGCGCCAACTCGATCACCACCCCGTACCTGGTCGACGGCCTCGACAACACCGAGGGCTTTCTCGGGGGCCCCCGGGTCGAGATGCCCCTCGGCGCACTCTCCCGCCTCAGCGTCTTCGCCAACAGCTACGGCGCAGGGTTGGGGCGATCGGCCAACGGCGTGGTGGACCTGCTGACCGTGGCGGGCGGCAATCGCCGCCAGGGCGAGGTCTTCGCGACCTGGCGGCCGGGGCGCCCCTTCGACGCGCGCAACAAGTTGCCCGATGGCGGCGATCCCGCGGTGATCGCGGCGCAGCAGGAGAGCTTCGGGCGCCTGCAACTGGGCGGCTCCGCCGCGGGGGCGCTGCGCCGGGATCGCACCTTCTATGCAGTCGCGGCCGAGTATGGCCGCGAGACCGAAAGCCGAGTCGCCTCCACCGCGCTCACGACCTTCACCGGGTCCGAACTGCGGGAGAAGGTGAAGCTCTTCGGGCGACTCGACCACGGCTGGTCGCCGACGCAGACCACCACGCTGCGCACCGCCGTGAGCGAGGTGCAGCGGGCCGGCGACGGCAGCGGGATCGTGGTGCCCGAGGCGGACATCACCACGCGGCGGATCGGCTCCATCACCGCGCTCACCCACCGGAGCGCCTTCCGCGGCAACACGGCCTCGAACGTCGTCTCGCTCCAGTACGGCAGCTACCGCTGGTACTTCCCGCCGACCCGCAGCGATTTCTCGCGGCCGCAAGTCACCATCGTGGCCCCGGACGGTACGCCTCAGGCGGTGGTGGGATCGAGCAACTTCATCTTCGACGAAACCGAGCACCAGTGGCAGCTGCGGGACGTGCTGACGCTGCCGATCGGGGCGCGGCACACCCTCTCGATGGGGGCCGACGTGATTCGCGGCGCATTCCGACTGACGGGGGCGTCGACCAATCCCAACGGCGCGTACACGGTCTACAACGACGGCAACATCAATCCGGCCGGAGCGCTGCCCTCGTTCAGCGACATCCCGTCCACCGTGCGCGTGCGGGACTACACCATCGACGCCAATCCGCAGCAGGTGAACCTGACGCAGACGGTGTATGGCGCCTTCGTCGAGGACCGCTGGAAGGTGCGGCCCAACCTGCTCGTGATCGGCGGCCTGCGGTGGGACTACGACGACATCACGTCGCGCGGCGAGAGCAGCGCGGACCTCGACAACATCCAGCCGCGCCTCTCCTTCAACTGGTATGCGTCGCCGACCACGGTGGTGCGCGGGGGCATCGGCCGCTTCACCGCCAAGCTCCCCTATGCGATCTACTCCGACGCGGTCCAGTTCGGTCCCGAAGGCAACGCCGTGGTGACCTTTGCCGAGGGCACGGCGTTCCCTCCGCCGGCATTCGGCGAGGGACCCCGCGCGGAGGACCTCGATGCCCTGCGCGGCCAGCTCCCACCGCGCGAGGTCCGCGAGACCTTCTCGCTTGGGCTCGAGCAGCCGACCGCGTGGCAGGCCACGCTGGGCTGGCAACGGCAAGTCGGCACGACGTGGGCCGTCTCCCTCGACCTGGTGCTCAACGAGACGCGTGGTCTGCCGCGCTCGTGGGACCTGAACCCGATCTCGCGTCCGATCACGACGGCCGACTCGGTGGATCGCAGCACCGCCTTCGGCGATGCGTTCCGTCCGGTGACCCCGGTGGCCGGATCGTATCGTCGGTTGACCACCACGGAATCGGGAGGCCGCAGCCGTTTCATCGGGCTCTACACGTCGGTGCGGCGCGCCTTCTCCGCCCGCTGGACCATGGATGCCAACTGGACCTGGTCCGGCGCGAAGAACGACACCGAGGACATCAACTTCAACGCGACCCAGGGAAATGACTACGCGGCGGAATACGCCTGGGCCATCAACGACCGACGGCACAAGGTGACCGTGCGTTCGCTCATGGAAGCCACGCCCAACCTCTCGCTTGCGCTGATTGCCGACTACCAGACCGGGCAGCCGGTGAACCGCGTGGCCAACTTCCGCGACCTCGACGGCTCGGGGGCGATCTTCGGCAACGGCTTCGTCGGCAACCACGATCGTTTCGCCGGGGTCCCCCGCAACGGCGAGCGCCTCCCCGCCTTCTTCGAGCTCTCGGCCAGTGCGGCCTACCGGATGCCGCTGCCGAGCGGTGCCCTCGAGCTCCGTGCGGATGTCTTCAACGCCCTCAACGGCACCGAATGGGGAAATTTCGCCAACGGCATTCCCGGCGGTGGCTCGCGCACCCAGGTGGGGCGACCGGGTGATCCGATCGTGCTGCGCAACCCGGGACGTCCCCGCCAGGTGCAGTTCTCCGGCCGTTATGCGTTCTAGGCAACTCGTCCTCTCGGCCGCCCTGGCGGTCCTCGCGTGTGGCGGCAGCGAGCCGGCGCCGCGGGCTGATGCCGCGCGCTGGGAGGACGTGGTGGCCAGTGCGCGCGGCACCACGGTGCGGTGGCGGATGTGGCGGGGCGACCCCTCCATCAACGCCTACGTGGACGAGTGGGTCGCCCCACGCCTGGCCGAGCGTTACGGTATCACCTTGCAGCCGATCGAGGGACTCGGTCCCGACATCGTCACGCAACTCCGCGTCGAAGCCCAGGCGGGTGCGGCGGGGACGGCCGATCTCGTCTGGATCAACGGCGAGACGTTCGCCGCGCTGCAACGCGACTCCCTGTTGTATGGACCATGGGCCCAGCGACTCCCGTCCGCTGCGCTCATCGATTCCGCCTCGCCGATCGTGGCGCGTGACTTCGAGCGCGACCCCGCGGGCTTCGAGTCGCCCTGGGGTCGCGTGCAGTTCGCCCTCATCTATGACACGCTGCGCACGCCGTCGCCGCCCCGAAGCGTCGCGGAGCTCGAGGAGTGGATCATGGCGCACCCCGGTCGCTTCACGCACGACCAGGGGTTCACCGGGGCGACGCTGCACAAGATCATCCTGTATGCGGTCAACGGCGGCGTGGACTCACTGCAAGGCGGCTTCACCGAGGCACGATGGAATCGGGCCAGCGTGCCACTCTTCGCGTGGCTCGAGCGCACCCGGGGCGCGTTCTGGCGGGAGGGCCGCGCCTTTCCTCCGGGCGTCGCCGACCTGCACCGCCTCTTTGCCAACGGTGAGGTCGATTTCTCGATGAGCAACAATCAGCACGAAGTGCTCACCAAGGTGCGTGAAGGCTTGCTGCCGTCCACGGCGCGCGCGCTGTTGCTGCGCGACGGGACGATCGCCAACAGTCACTTCGTCGGGATCCCGCGCAACGCACCGAATGTCGCGGGCGCGATGGTCGTCGCCGACTTCCTGCTCTCGCTCGAGGCGCAATACGAAAAGTTGCGCCCGGACGTCTGGGCCGATGGGACCGTGCTCGCGGTCGATCGACTGCCCGAGCCGTGGCAGGCGCGCTTCCGCGCCCTCGCGTCGGTGCCTGGCAGCATCCCGGCCGACTCGCTCGCGCGCTACGCTCGACCGGAGATCGCCGGCGAGTGGCACGAGCGGCTGGTCGCCGAGTGGCGACGACGCATTCGCGAGACGGCGCCATGAACTGGCGACCGCTCGCCGCCACCGTTGCCCTGCTGCTGGCCGCACCAGTCGTGGTCGGTATCGGCTATGGTGTGGTGGCAGCGAGCGGCGGTTTCGACGGCGAGTTTGCTCCCGCACTCCTCGTGACCCGGCTCACCGCGCCGACGCTCTGGCGCAACCTGATCTGGACGCTGGCGGCGGCCACTGCCGCCACGGCCCTCGCGACCGCGTTCGCGCTCATGGTGGCGCTGACTTTCCGCGCGATGGGACCCGCCGACCGACTGGCACGCCTCCTCGCGTCGCTCCCCCTCCCCGTGCCACCGGTGGTCGTGGCAACGGCCGGCGTGCTGCTGCTCGGCCAGAGCGGCGTCCTCGCGCGCCTGGCAGCGACGCTCGGGCTCATCGAGGCGCCCTCCGAGATGCCGGCGCTGCTCTACGCGTCGCACGGCATCGGACTGGTGTTGATGCTCGCATGGAAGGAGCTCGGCTTCCTGTCGATGCTCGCCTGCACGCTCGCCTCGCAACTGGATCCCGAACTTGAAGCCGCCGCCCGTTCCCTCGGCGCCGATCGCCGGAGCATCCAGCGCCGCGTGGTGCTGCCACAGATTTGGCGCGGACTGCAGCCCGGCATCGTCGCCGCGTTTGTCTTCGTGGTCGGCAGCTACGAACTGCCACGACTGCTCGGACCGAGCCGTCCGCAGGCGCTGGGGATGATGATCCTCGAGCGCAGTCGCGATGCCGACCCGCTCGCCTTTGGCGACGCGCACGCCGCCGCGCTGCTGAGCTTCGCCGCGGCGGCCATCGCGGTCCTGGTCCACCAACGACGACGCGCGCCGCGATGAGCACCAGGCCTGCGCGACTCGTGCTCCTGGTCGGCCTCGCCGCTGCGATGGGACTCCCCTTCCTGTCCCTGCTGCTCTCGTCGCTGGCGACCGGGTGGTTCTACCCGGCATTCCTCCCCGCCCAGTGGTCCAGCGACGCATGGCAGCAGCTGGGACGCGGTCCACTCGGAGCGGCGCTGGCCACCTCGCTGCTGCTGGGCACCGCCACCGCGTTGCTCGCCACGCTGCTCGCCCTCCCGATCGGTCGTCTGGTGGCCCGCGGCGAAGGGCGCACGCGCGTTCTCCTCACGGCCGCTGCATTTCTCACCGTCGCCGCGCCCCCCGTGGCCATCGGCACCGGCCTCCACCTCCTGGTGCTGCGCGCGGGATGGGGCGGCTCCGCAGTCGGGGTGCTGCTCGGCCACCTCGTGCCAGCCACCGGCTATCTCGCGCTCTACTTCGCGGCGGTCTTCGATGGCGTGGATGCCGAGCTCGAAGCGACCGCGCGCACCTTGGGGGCGACACCCCTCCAGGTAGCTCGCGGGCTCCTGCTTCCGCTCCTGCGGCGCCCCGTCGCCGAAGCGCTCGCCCTAGGCTTCCTCATCTCGTGGGCACAGGTGCCGTTGACGCTGATTCTTGGCGGAGGTGCGGTCCGCACCCTGGCGCTGGAGGTCACGGCCTACGCGCAGTCGGGGCAGGACGGGCTCGCGGCAGCCGCGGGGCTCCTGCTGACACTCCCTGCGGTCGCCGCGTTCTGGAGCATTCGACGCTTCGCGGGCGTCACTCGCGTGGTCGCGGCATGAGCGGCCTGCATCTCGAACGCTTCGCGGCGGCGATCCCCGGTGCTCCTCGAGTTGCGCCCATCGACCTGACCGTGGCGCGGGGGGAGACGATTGCGCTGCTCGGCCCCTCAGGGGCGGGCAAGAGTTCGTTGCTGCGGGCGATCGCCGGTCTCGTCCCCGCGGTCGGCGAGATCACGGTCGCAGGGCGAAGGGTGACCGATCTGCCCGCCGAGTCACGACGTGCGGTCTATCTGCATCAACTGCCGCGACTCTTCCCGCACCTCGATGTGGCGGGCAACGTCGCGTTTCCGATGCAACTGCGAGACCTGCCGCGCAACCTGCGCACCAACGAGACCAGTGCGCTGCTGCGCCTCGTGCAACTCGAAGCCTTTGGCGCGCGTGATGTCGGCTCGCTGAGCGGAGGCGAGCGTCAGCGCGTGGCACTCGCGCGGGCGATCGCCGCTTCACCCGAGGTCCTGCTCCTCGACGAGCCCTTCACGGCGCTCGATCCCTCCCTCCGCGCCGACGTGCGCGACGCGCTGGCTCGCCTCCTCGCGCAGGCGACCCCCGCGACCGTCCTCGTCACGCACGACGTCGATGAGGCCGCGGCTCTGGCCAGCCGCATCGCGGTCCTGCTGGATGGCCGCATCGCGCAGATCGCGTCGCCGAGCGTGCTCTTCCGACACCCGGCGACCGCGAGCACGGCCCGCTTCCTTGGCGTCGAGAATTGCTGGTCCGCAGCGGATGCCCGCCAGTTGCTGGACAGCGACGCCGTCCGACCGGAGGGCGCGGCCCAAGTGGCGCTGCCCGCACGCGCCCTGCGCGCGCTGACAAATCCTGCGGGGACGCACCTCGTCACCCGCGTCAGGATCACGCGGCATGGCCAGTACGTGGAGGGCGCGACGAACGGCGTGGGGTGGGTGGCAGCGGCGCCCGGCGGCATCGAGGCGGGCGACATGGTCGCCCTCCTTCCAGACGCCGAGGCGTGGCTTGCCTACGACGCGGCGGGAGACCTCATGGGCGAGTGACCAGCGACGCCCTCCACTGCGCGGCATCGAGCAGTGCGAACGTGGTCGCGTCCGCCACCTGGTCGATCCGAATCACGTACCGCGTCGCGAGCGCAACATCGGGGATCTGCAGCACGGCCACCACCCCGCCGTCCAGCGACCCCACGAGCAGCAGGTGTGTCCCATCCGCGTCAGTCGAGAGTGCGCCCTCGATGCCATTCGCGGGCGTGAGTCCCGAGATCGGCCCCCCACTCACCGTCAGCACCATCGCCCCCGGGGGCGTGTTCGGCGCGGTCAGTTGAATGGCGAGTTCGCCCGGGGTCACCGGCACCGGGTCGGTGCCGCCACAGCCAACGAGCGCCAGCAGGCAGAGCAGGCCGAGTCGCGTCATCGCACAGCCCCCACGGAGAACGCCACGCGCTTGAGCGCGGAGGGAACGGGGCGATTGGTGCGCCGAAGCCACGCGAGCAGGTCGCCGACATCGTAGCCGCCGTTCCGATTGCCGGTGGCATCGAGGTAGAGTCGCGACGCGGCATCAAGGGCGGGGCCGCCGAGGATCGCAGCCGTGGCCGCGACCGCGTCCACCGCGGCGATCTGCACGAAATCGGCGATCAGGTCGTAGGGCTTCTGCACCGAGAGGTCCACGATCGCGGTGGTCGTGCTGCTGTCGCCGCGCCAGCCAAGGAACTCGACACCAGGACCAGCCAGCGCCTCGAGGCGTACCGCCGTGCCGACATCGAGATAGCTCCCCTGCGTGATGGTCCCGGGTCGCGACGAGGTCACCACGCCGGGGCCGTTCACCGTCACGCGCACGCGATGCGCCGTGGCAAAATCGGCGAAGAGCGAATCGGGCGGACCACTGCGCGTGGTGAGGAGTTGGCTCCGTGGCCCATCGTTGCTCCATCGGAGCCAGCGCAACGCGCTTCGCCCGTCGAACGAGGCCTGGACCGAATCCACCGAGAGGGTCAGCAATTCGCCTGGCGGGTACACTTCCTGGAAGTTCTGGGCCGCCACGCCGTTGACGCGGATGCGCGCCTCGGCGCTGCGGGAAACCACCACCGTCGGTTCGCGGCGCACGTAGCGAAAGGAGATGCGTCCGTCGGGCGACTGGGTGATGCGATCCACGCGAACCGAGAGCGCGGCGCCGTCCCACCGGACTGCCGACGGCGTGGTCGCCAGGCCGAAGTCGCGGTTGTTGGTGTTGCCGGGAAACGGATCCCCGGCGTCGCCGCGATTGCGCACACCGACCACCGCCGACCGCAGCTGATTGAGGCCGTCGGCCTGCATCAGCGCCACGCCCTGGCGCAGACCGGTGTTCACCGTGTTGCTCGAAAGTCCGCTGAGGACCCGCCCCGCATCGATCTGCCAGATCAGCAACCCGGGTGCCTTCACCCGGCCGAAGGCGGGGTTCATCATGGCGGTGTCGCTGCCAATCCGCTGCCGATTCTCCAGCAACAGGTAGATGCCGGGATCGACCGTCGCGGCGAGGAACACCGTATCGCCCGTCTGCACGGCCGGCACGGAACGCTCGGCGCCATTCACGAGCGTGTCCACCGTGACCCAGCCGAGTTCCGTGAGCGACCACGCGTCGAACGACGCAGGCGACCACGGACGCGCATAGTTGCCGGCGCCCATCAGCCCCCACTCGCCGATCCCCTCCGTGTCCGAGAAGGCACTGGTGTCGTAGAGGTCAGGGAGGCCGAACGCGTGTCCCGTCTCGTGGGCCACCGTGCCGATCGGCATCAGCTGCGATGCGCTGCAGGCGGTATTCCCACCGACGGCGCTCTGCAGCGTGTAGGAGTTCACGCGCAGAAACTGTCCCGGCAACGGGACACCACCGGCACCGCGCCGCGGCGTCCTGGTCAGGTATCCCTGACCGCTGTTCCATCCCGAGATGCGAAAGCGGTGGGCCCACAGGCCGGTGCCGCCGCACGCCCCATCCACCTTGGCCTGCAGGAAGGTGACGAAGTCGACGATGCCGTCGTCGTCGCCGGAGTTGGGGAGTCCGTCGGGGCCATCGTTGTCATAGGCGTGCCAGACGGAGGCGGAGTCCGCGCCGAGGGAGACCGCGTCGAGCGCCCCGAGGAGGAGGTCGGCCATCCGGCTCCGGGGGCGACTCGGACAGGGCCCGATCACGCCGATCCCGTTGCAGCCATCCTCATAGAACGCGGCCGCGCTGTCGAGGGTCACCCAGTCGAAGACGGCACCGTCCATGGTGATCCGGCGGCGAGACTGCGCCTCGTAGTAGCTCTTGAGGCTGGCGGGCTGACCCGCCGGGACGTCGGCGAACAGCAGTGTTTGATATTGCGAGACCGGAAACGGTGGCGCGGCATCCCGAAACGCGATGGGGACCACGGGGACGAAATAGTTGCCCTGCACCACCATCGACGCGCCGCCGGTGTTGAGCCGAGCCACGGCCCCCTCGCCGAGCAGGAAGGCCCGACCCGCCATGATCTGCCGGGTCCGGCGCCGCCAGGCCCCATCGACGGGGAGGTCGAAGCCGCGGACTTCGAACTCGCCCAGGCGGGCCCGGGGATACTGCGCGCCGAGCGGCATGACGGCGGCCAGGGCCCAGCCCCAGCACAGCAGGGCGACGGCCCACGCCCCGCGCCAGCCCCGCGGGGCCTCCCAGTTGCCTTGTCTCGCCCTGCCGTCGGTCATAGCTTTCCCCATTGGCTGCCTGCAAACTAGGCCAGCCTCCGCTCGAAGTTCCACCCGTACTCCGCGAGGAACCGTGGCAACTGAGACGCTCCAGACGCAGGAGGCCCAGGTGATGCTCTTCGACAAGTGCCGCCAGTTCACGCAGGCACGGGAAATCCAGGCCGCGGGCCTGTACCCCTACTTCAAGCCGATCTCCGAGTCCGAAGACACCGTCGTGGTCATCGACGGTCAGAAGCGGATCATGCTCGGCTCGAACAATTACCTCGGCCTGACGCACCACCCCAAGGTACTCGAGGCAGCCACCAAGGCCCTGCATCGGTACGGTTCGGGTTGCACCGGCTCCCGCTTCCTCAACGGCTCCCTCGACCTCCACGAGCAGCTCGAGACCCAGCTGGCCGCCTTCCTCGGGAAGGAAGCCGCGTTGGTCTTCTCGACCGGGTACGGCGCGAACCTCGGCCTGATCTCGGGCCTGCTCGGCCGCGGCGAGACCGTGTACCTCGACAAGCTCGACCACGCCTGCATCGTGGACGGCGCCAAGCTCTCGTACGGCGAGACGCAGCGCTTCAACCATGGTGACCTCGAGCACCTGACCCGCCTGCTGGAGCGCAACACCACCGGCAAGGGGACGATGATCGTGGTGGACGGCGTCTACTCGATGGAAGGGGACATCGCCGACATCCCGGGCCTCTCCAAGATTGCCAAGCGATTCGGCGCTGCCCTCGTGGTGGACGATGCTCACGCCCTGGGGGTCATCGGTCCGCGCGGTGACGGCACCGGCGCACACTACGGCATGCAGAAGGACGTGGACATCATCGCGGGCACCTTCTCGAAGTCGCTCGCCTCGGTCGGTGGCTTCGTGGCGGCCGACGAGTCGGTGATCCACTTCCTCAAGCACCACTCGCGCCCGTTCATCTTCACGGCGTCGCTCCCGCCGGCCAACACTGCGGGCGTGCTCGCGGCGTTGCAGGTGATGCAGGACGAGCCCGAGCGCCGCGACTCGCTGTGGGCCAACGCCAAGCACCTCGCCGACGGGTTCCGCGCGCTCGGCTTCGAGATCGGCGAGACGGTCACCCCGATCATTCCGGTGTTGATCGGTCCGCTCGAGACCACCTTCGTCTTCTGGCGCAAGCTGTATGACGCCGGCGTCTTCACCAACCCGGTCGTGCCGCCCGCCGTGCCGCCCTCGCAGTGCCGGCTCCGCACCTCGGTCATGGCGACGCACACGCCGGCACAGATTGACACCGCGCTGGAGGCCTTCGGGCGGATCGGCAAGGAGTTGGGGGTCATCTGAGCAACGCGCCGGTCATCCGGCGAGTCGAGACCGCCAAGGACCTCGCCGCCTTCATTGCCCTGCCCTATCGACTGCATCGGCGGGACCCGAACTGGGTCCCGCCGTTTCGCGCCGAGGTCCGGAAGCTGCTCGACCGCGCCAAGAACCCGTTCTTCGCGCACGCCGACGCGGAGTACTTCCTCGCGGAGCGTGACGGCGAGGTGGTCGGCCGCATTGCCGCGATCCACAACCGGCTGCACAACGAGGTGCACCACGACCTCGTCGGCTTCTTCGGCTTCTTCGAGTGCATCAACGACTTCACCGTGGCCGCCCCGCTGCTCGATGCAGCCTCCGCCTGGGTCAAGGCGAAGGGGCTCGACACCATGCGCGGCCCCGCGTCGTTCTCGGTGAACGACGAATGCGGCCTGCTGGTGGACGGATTCGACACGCCGAACACGCTGATGATGCCGCACAACCCACCGTACTATCTCACGCTGCTCGAGACGGCCGGCTTCGCCAAGGCCAAGGACCTGATCTGCCTCGAAGGCGGCTCGGCGGAGCATCCGCTCGAGCCACCCGAGCGGACGGCCCGCGCGGTCGAGCTGCTGAAGAAGCGCTACGGCCTCACGGTGCGAGCGCTCGACATGAAGCGCTTCACCTCCGAAGTCGAGCTGGTCAAGAAGCTCTACAACGCCTGCTGGGAGCAGAACTGGGGCTTCGTGCCGATGACCGACGCCGAGATTGATGCGTTGGCGGCCGGCTTCCGACCCGTGGTGATTCCGGACCTGGTGCCGTTCATCGAGAAGGACGGCGTGCCGATTGCCTTCGGCCTCGCCCTCCCCGACCTCAACGAGGCGCTGCGCACCAATCGCTCCGGGAACATGTTCCCGGCGTCGCTCACGATGCTGTGGAAGCTGAAGACGAGGAAGATCACGCGCGCGCGCATTCTCCTCCTCGGCGTGGTGCCGGAGTGGCGCGGCAAGGGGATCGACTCCGCCCTCTACCACTGGATCTGGAGCCGCGCGGCCGCGCTCGGCATCGGGTGGGGCGAGGCGGGTTGGCTGCTCGAGGACAACGCCGCGATCATCCAGGGACTCACCAAGACCGGCTTCACGCCCTACAAGACCTACCGGCTGCTCGACCGGGCCACATGAGGGCGCTCGTCACCGGCGCGACCGGCTTTGTCGGCGGTCACCTCGTCGACCGCCTGCTGGCCCGTGGCGACGAGGTCACCGCACTCGTGCGCGCGCCGGCCAGGGCGACCGACTTCGCGCAGCGCGGCGTCCGGCTGGTGCGTGGCGACCTCGGCGACCACTCGGCCCTGGCAGAGGCCGCCGCCGGACAGGACGTGATCTATCACTCGGCGGCGCTCACCGGCGCGGTCGACGAGGCGGAGTTCCTCGCGGCCAATCGCGACGGCACGGCAAACATCATCCGAGCGGCGCGCGAGGTCGGCACCACGCCGCGCTTCGTGCTGGTGAGTTCGATGGCGGCCGGCGGTCCGGCCGACCGCGGCCTGCCCCGCACTGCCGATGGCCGCGATGCCCCAGTCACCATGTACGGCCGCAGCAAGCTGGCCGGCGAGATGGTGTTGCGCGACGAGCCGCTGCCATGGGTCATCGTGCGTCCGCCGACGGTCTACGGGCCGCGCGACCGCGACAACCTCATCACCGTGTTCAAGGCGGCGCGCTTCGGGATCGCACCGGTCTTCGGGGACGGCTCGATGGAAATTTCCGTGGTGCATGTGGAGGATCTCGCCGACGCGATCGTGCTCGCCGGCACCACCGAGGGGATCGCCGGCCGCACGTACTACGTCAACCATCCCGAGGTCGTCTCGTCGGCCGACCTGGTGCGCGGCATCGGCCGCATGATGGGGCGCGACGTGGCGCTGCTGCCGATTCCGGAATGGGCGGCGCGCGTCGCGCTCTCGGCGACCGGCGCCTGGGCCGCCGCGCTCCAGCGCAAGACGATCCTTCGCGCCGACAAGGCCAACGAATTCTTCCAGGCCGCCTGGACCGGCGATCCCTCGGCGTTCATGCGCGACACGGGGTGGGCGCCGCGCTACGACCTCGCCCGTGGCCTCGCGCACACGCACGCGTGGTATCGCGACGCCGGATGGCTCTGAGCAGCGACTCGCGCTGGCGCCGCGTGGACCTGATGGTGGCGGCCTACGGCGTCTTCGTGGTGGCGCTCGGAGTGGGGCGCTTCGACCGGCGTGGCGTTCCCTACATTGTCGCCGCGCACCTCGCCTTGCCGCTCCTCGCCTGGCTCGTCACCCGCGCGTCCGAGGGCATGGTCGGCCGCACGTTGCGCGGCGCCTATCCCGTGCTGCTGCTCGCGGGACTCTACTCCTCCATCGACATCATGAACGGCTTCGGCAGTGCGGCCACGTGGGACGCCCCGCTGCAGGCGATGGATGCCTGGCTCTTCGGCGGCCAACCAAGCCGTGACTGGTGGCGCGCCGCGCCGAGCGCCTTCTGGTCCACGCTGCTGCACGGCGTCTACTTCTCATACTACGTGATCGTCCCACTCCCGATCCTCGTCTTCCTCGCGACGCGCCGACCGGACGCCCTCGAGCGCTACCTCGACGGCGTCATCGCGACCTTCCTGCTCTGCTACGTCTGCTACCTGTTGGTGCCAGTTGCCGGCCCCTATTACGAGTTCGCTCGGCCGACGGGCGCCTTCGTGGCCAACGGCGCGGCGCAACTCGTGTATGCCACGCTCGCCAAGGGGAGTGCATTCGGCGCGGCCTTCCCGTCGTCGCACGTGGCCGCGACCGTTGCCGCCACCGTGGGCGCGTGGCTCGGATCGCGGCGCCTGGGGATGCTGCTCGCCGTGCCGACGGCGCTGCTCGCGGTCGGCGTGGTGTACTGCCAGATGCATTACGTGGTGGACAGCGCGGCGGGCGTGGCGCTGGGGCTGGTGGTGCCGCTCGCGATGGCGAGGGGGAAACACAACGCGGGGGCGCCCGATGGGCGCCCCCGCGCGTGAAGCATACCGCGTCCGCTCCTTACTGGACGGTGATCTTGCCGTGCATGCCCATCGCCATGTGCGGCAGGCAGGTGAAGCGGTAGTCACCAACCGGCGCGCCGGCGAACGAGATCGAGATCTCCTCGCCCACGTTCACGAGCGCGGAGGCCAACGGCCCCTGCTTGTTCGAGATCGCGGCGTCGATGATCGCCTCGGCACCAGCCGGGATGCTGTCGGCATAGAACTGCACGTTGTGCAGGCCGCCCGACACGCTCTTGAACACCACGACATCGCCAGCCTTGATCGTCAACTCGGCCGGGACGTACTTGAACGCGGCGCCGTCCTGCACCATCTCCACCGTGTGGGTCGTGCCCGTCGTCGCCGGGGCCGCAGTCTCGGTCGTCGCCGGAGCTTCGGTGGTCTCGGTCGTCTCGGTCTTCTCTCCGCCGCAGGCCGCAAGGACCAGGGCCACTGCAGCAATCATCGCAGGAACGCGCATTGTCGGTATTGCCTCATCCCTGGTGTGTGATGTGTGCGTCGACGCTGCCCCCCGGCAGCACCGGCCCCCGGCCACCAGGAGCACGGGAAGCCGGAAGGATAACCGCGCGGGAGCAGATCGTGTAGCGGTACCCTCCGACGACGCTGGCAAATTCGCTCGCACGGGCTACTTTCCGCCCGTTCCGTTTCGCATCGGCACCCACCACCCGGACTCTCATGTCGCTCCCCCCCTGTCGCTCCCTCGGTAAGCAGTGCCGGGCGCTCACGGTGACCCTGCGGGTCGCCGCCATCGAAGGCGACGAAGACCACGATGCCACCTGGCTGTTCGGGCACACCCAGCGCCTCGACTTCGGCAAGACCTTCGAAGACGACGAAGAGCTCTGGGTCGAGACCACGATTCACGTGCCATGTCGCCACCTGCAACAGCAGGAGGACGGCACCGTCCGGTGCGGCGGGTATGGGTACCAGGGCCGGGTAGCCACCCCGCGCCGGCCGGCGGCACCGCGGCGCCTCGGGGGCGACAAGTTCAACATCGTCGAGAAGAAGCGCCTGGTCAGCCGGACCCTGCTGGCCCCGGCGCGGATGCTGCCCGTGCTGGAGCACGACCTCGCGCCCGATGCCAACCCCTGCGCCACCGCGCCGTGCCGCACCGCCGACCACACGCGCCACGCCGCCTGCTGCCGCGACCTGCAGGTGGACATTCGCTGTACCCCGAAGCAGACTCGACTCGAGCTGCTGCTGCGCAACCGGAAGTCGCCGTACCTCTGCAAGGTCGAACGGGAGGACGACGATCTCCTCAACGCCGAGATCATCTCGGCCTGCAGCTACCTCAAGGAGGATGGCCTGCACTGTGACCTCCACGGGCGGATGCGCGCCGATGGCCGGCCCGCCAAGCCGTTGATGTGTTCACACTGGCCAGAAAAGAGGACAGGTCTCCACCCGGGCTGCGCCTTCCGGAACCGGCGGATACCTCTCTAAGACGTTGCTGCACAACAGGTTGGGTAGGCATGTGCATGTTGGCCCACCCCGTGCGTCTCCTAGTTGGCGACCCCCGCCCCCTGGAGGACGGAATGGCTTTTGACCTCGAAGGTCTCTACCGCACCACATATGACTCGGTCGTGCGCTTCCTGTATCGGAAGGTGTGGGACGCCGATCGAGCCGAGGACTTGGCGCAAGAGGTCTTCATGCGCGCCCTGGCCCACCAGCCCGAGAAGCCGCGTTCCTGGGTGTTCGCCGTCGCCGCCAACATTGCGCGCGACGAAGCCCGCTCGGCCATCCGGCGGCGTCGCCATCTGGTGCTGCTGACCCACGAACCGATCGCCTCTCCCTCGCCCGGGAAGGAAGTCGAGGAGCGGATGGAGCAGGAGGAGCGCCAGGCCGAAGTCCAGCGCGCCCTCGACACGCTCTCGCCGCGCGATCGGGAAGTGTTGCTGCTGTGGGACTCGGGTCTCTCCTACCCCGAGATCGCTGAACAGAGCGGCTTGGCTGTCGGCGCGGTCGGTACCACCCTTGCCCGGGCGCGCAAGCGGCTCGTGGCAGCCCACGACATGTTGGAGGGATCGAGTGAGCCGGTGCGCGCGTCCGCACGTGCCTGAGGAGGAGTTCCACGCTTGGCTCGACGGCGCCCTCTCGAGGGCGCAGTCCGCCGAGATCGGGGAGCACCTCATGGGCTGCCTGCTCTGCCGGGCGGCCCATGCCGACGCGGTCGCCACTCGCGACCGCGCCACGGCCATTCTGGCATCGGCCGTCCCCGGTGGCATCCGACGCCGCCTCCCCGGCACGCGCAGCCCGGCGAGCCGGACCCGGGCCCGCATTGCCGCCGGCGTGGCGGTGCTCGTTGCCGGCGGTTGGTTGGCCAACCAGCCCGCGACCCTGGCCCTCCCGACCCCACGCCTCTCGACCATGGCGTTTGTCGCCCCGGCGATGGATGCGAGGTTCCGCGACGTCAGCGCGCTGGATGGGGAGAGCCTGCTCGACCCGGGTGCGCGCCAGCTGACGCACTTGGCCGCGTTGCGCCCCCAGGTGGTCACCTCGGCGAGCCTAACGGCCACCACGCCCCGCACCCTCCCGCTCGCTCCCGCCGCCGACGTGGACCCGGCGGTCGGCTGGGAGCAGATCACCTGGGACGACGCCCTCGTGGCCGCTGGCGGCTCCCTGGCGCGGCTTGATGGCCTTCCCGTCGCCGCCGTCCGGATCCAGCGGAACGGTTCCGGCACCCGGCCAACGTTCTTCGTGAAGCAGCGGCTCCCCGACGGCCGCGCGGTCTGGGTCGTCGAGGGCCCCGAGGATGTGGTGGAGCCGGTGCATGCCGCCATCGAGGCGTCGGGCCTGACCTCCTCGCTCTCCCTCCGCACCCGCCACGACTACACGGGCAGCGAAGAGGCGCCGATGCGCACCTTGCGTCTGGTCACGGTGGCCGCGGCGATGGACAAGGATGCGGTGGATGCGTTGACGGTGAAGCTCAGGTTGGAGTAGGTCGTAGGTCATAAGTCGTAAGTCGTAAGTCGTAAGTCGAACAGCAACGAAGGCCGGCATCCCCAGTGGGATCCGGCCTTCAACGTGTCACGACCTATGACCTATGACCTATGACCTACGACTCATGACCTACGACTTATGACCGACGACCCTCTTAGTGCCCCCGCTCCTTCTCCAGCGTGATCATCGCCAACCGCGGACTCACCATCGGATACGTGCGGGCGAACCAGGCGTAGCAGAGGAAGAAGAGGCCGAGGAAGAGCAGGATCGGGCCGACTTCCGGCAGGCCGAAGACCGGGCCGGCCTCGGCGGTGACCGAGGGCATGATCATCAGGTAGCGCTCAAGCCAGAGCGCGCAGAGCGAGATCGTCGCGAAGAGACCGAGCGTGAGCGGCATCTTCTTCGGGCCCACGCCGAGCAGGCCCGTGAAGGGAATCACGAACATCCCGAGGAAGACCGCGACACCGACCGGGCGCCAGGGACCCCAGAGGCGCGCAAACACGAAGCCGGTCTCTTCGGGGAGGTTGCCGTACCAGATGACCAGGAACTGGGCCCACATGAGGTAGGTCCAGAACACCGTGAAGCCGAAGCAGAGCTTGCCGAGGTCGTGGCGCTGCTTCGCCGAGATGAACTCGTCGAGGCCGACGGCCTTGCGGGCGTAGATCATCATCAGGGCCAGCAGCATGTGGCCGCCGAGGAACGACCCCATGAAGAACCAGCCGCCGAGGAGGTTCGAGAACCAGTGTGGCTGCAGCGCCATGATGCCGTCGAAGGCCACCATGGTGAAGACCATGGCGTAGGTCGCGGCGTAGATCGGCGCGAGCTTGTAGGTGCTCGTGTGGTTGGCGGCCTCGTCGTAGCCCTCGAGCATCTTGTCGAAGCGCGCCTGCCGGGCGCCGGCCTTCCCCTTCATCAGCGCCAGGTCGGCGAGGATGTCGGTGCGGATGAGGCGGATGCCGATCCAGTACAGCAGGGTCAGGCCGCCGATCAGGCGGACGGCCATCCAGGTGCGGGAGAGCCAGAGCGCCTTGCCGTGCGACAGGCCGTGGAGCTCCTCGGCCATGTGCCCGTAGATGTCGTGGTAGCCGACCGTGAGCACGAGCACGGCGCCGATGAGCGACACCGGGATCATCGCCGACATCGCCTGCGTGAGGCGGATGAGGACACCCGACCACTTGGCGTTGGCAATCTTGTGGACGGCGGTGATGGCGATCGAGCCCCCCGTGAGGCCGGTCCAGAAGACCCAGTTCACGTGGAAGGTCTGCCAGGCGCGGTGGGAGCCGTCGCCCATGAGTGCCATGCCGAAGAGCGCCAGCCCGATGACGGCCAGCACCGCGCCGATCATGTTGAACACCTTGTAGTCGGCGTTCAGGGCCTTCTCGATGAGGCGGTCGCGCGTTGCCGTGAGATCAGCGGCCATTACTTGGTCCCTCCGGCAGCGGCCGGGAGCGGCGACGCGGCCTGCAGCGAGCGGACATAGTCCACCACCGCCCAGCGCTCGTCACGACGCACGATCTTGTCGCCATACTGCGGCATGATGCCGCGGCCATAGCGGATGATGCTGTAGAGGTAGCCGTCCGACCAGTTGCGGGCGATCGGCGTGAGCAGCGACGGCGCGGCGATGTAGTTCGTCACGGTCCCACCCTGCGCGCCCTTGTCGCCGTGGCACATGGCACAGTAGGTGATGTAGAGCTCCTCCCCACTCCGCGCGCCCGGAGGCGGCGGCGTGGTCGGCCGCGTGGTGCGGTTGGCGACCGTGGTGTCGAAGCCGTACTGCGGGAACGCCGCCGTCGGATCGCCGACGCGCCAGTCGCGTTCGCCGCCGCCAACCGGCACGGCGCCCGCCGGGACGTTCCGCGGGATGTCGGTCCGCTGATACGGGTGCACGGCCTTCGACTGGATCATGTGATCGAACCAGGGCACGACGTGCATCAACTGGTCCGGTGACGGGACCTCGTTGTACCACCAGTTGCAGCCGCCGGCGCCCAGCAGGACGACAGCGAGGAGGGCCTTACGCATCACGGGTGACCTCCACGGAGCCATGCCCCGTCAGGAGCTGCTCGACCGCCGCAGCCTGATCGGCGCGGCACGGGACGAAGACGCCGATGTGGTCGTCGCTGAACTTCGGGTGGTACGGACGCCCCTTGAGCGACTTCATCGCCGAGAGCACGATCACCGCGAGCACCGTGGCGAGCGAGCCGAAGAGAATCGTCAGCTCGAAGCCGATGACGACGAACGACGGGATCGCGGTGATCGGCTTGCCGCCGACCAGGAGCGGCCAGTCGCTCGACATCCACACCGCGAGCGAGAAGCCCGCGGCGCAGCCGGTCAGGCCGGCGAAGAGGGTCCAGAGTCGGACCGGCGAGATCGGGTCGCCGATCGCCTCTTCGAGCTCGTGGTTGTGGGCGGCACAATAGACCGTGAGGTCCTTGTGCCCGGTCGCCTTGAGCTCGCGGATCGCGTCCGCGGCGGCGTCGACATGGGCGAAGTGCGCCAGCACGCCCGGCACGGAAGCGGACATCAGTGCGCCCCCCCATGCGACGACTTCCGGCGGGGCATCGGGATCATTTCCTTGATCTCCTGGATCGCCACGATGGGGAAGTTCTTGTAGAACAGCGTGAACCAGAGCCCGAACCAGCCGAACGAGCCGAGGAGGACGAGCCAGTCCGCCCACGTCGGGTTCATCTGGCCCCAGGCATACGGGACGTAGTCATTGGCGAGCGACGAGGTGACGATCACGTAGCGCTCGAACCACATGCCGAGGTTGATGAAGATCGAGATGATGAAGAGCGACGTCAGGTTGACGCGGATCTTCTTGAACCAGAGCAGCTGCGACACGAAGGCGTTGCAGATGATCATGCACCAGCCAGCCCACCACGCCGGGCCGAAGGCGCGGCGCCAGAAGGTGGTCTGCTCGAAGGTGCTCCCCGAGTACCAGGCGACGAAATACTCCATCGCGTAGGCGTAGAAGAGGATGCTGCCCGTGAAGAGCGTCAGCTTCGAGAGGTTGTCGAAGTGGTAGTCGGTGATCATGTGCTCGACCTTGAGCACCTTGCGCAGCGGGATCATCAGCGTCAGCACCATGCCGATGCCGGAATAGATCGCGCCGGCGACGAAGTACGGGGCGAAAATCGTCCCGTGCCAGCCCGGCACGATCGAGACGGCGAAGTCCCACGAAACGACCGAGTGCACCGAGAGCACCAGCGGCGTCGCGAGGGCGGCGAGGTAGAGATACGCGCGGCTGTAATGGCGCCATTGCGAGTCGGCCCCGGTCCAGCCAAGCGAGAGCGCGGAGTAGAGCTTCTTGCGCCACCCGCTCACGTGGTCCCGCACCGCCGCGATGTCCGGCACGAGGCCGACCATGAGGAAGGTGGAAGAGACCGTGAGGTAGGTCGAGATCGCGAAGACGTCCCAGAGCAGCGGCGACTTGAAGTTCGGCCAGAGGTACCGCGCGTTCGGGTACGGCAGCAGCCAGTAGAAGATCCACTGGCGCCCGATGTGGATGATCGGGAAGAGCGCCGCCGTCATGACGGCGAACACCGTCATCGCCTCCGTGGCGCGGTACACCGCGGTGCGCCACGGCGAGCGGAAGAGGAAGAGAATCGCCGAGATCAGCGTGCCGGCGTGGCCGATGCCGACCCAGAAGACGAAGGTGGTGATGTACACCGACCACATGATCGGCGGGGCGTAGCCGGCGAGGCCGAGCCCCTCTTTCATCAGCAGCGTGACGGTCCCGAGCATGAGCGCGGTGAGGAACGCCATGGTGCCGAGCAGGATGTAGTAGCCCTTGGTCGGCTTCGAGGTGATCGTCGCCAGGACGTCACGGGTGACTTCCCCGTGGGTCTGGGTCGGCGTGGACGGATCGTGCGCGATGACGGCCATCTTAGTGGCCCTCCCCAGCGGCGGCCGGTGCGTGGGTCACGGGCTCCTGGTGGAGCACCTTGGCGAGATACGTCACCGCAGGGAGCACGTTGGTGGCCTCGAGCATGGTGTAGCCGCGCGGGTCGCGCTTTTGCTTCACGACGGCCGCCTCCGGATCCTTCACGTTGCCGAAGGTCATCGCCCCCGACGGACAGCCCTGCACGCAGGCCGGCACGATCTCGCCGTCGCGCACCGCGCGATCCTCGAGCTTGGCGATGTTCTGCTTCTCGCGGATGCGCTGCACGCAGAAGGTGCACTTCTCCATCACGCCACGCGCACGGACCGTCACCTCGGGATTGAGCTGGAGGTTGAGCGGCGCCGGCCAGGCGGTCTCGTTGTACTTGAGCCAGTTGAAGTAGCGGACCTTGAACGGGCAGTTGTTGCTGCAGTAGCGCGTGCCGACGCAACGGTTGTACACCTGGCCGTTGAGGCCGTCCGGCGTGTGGTACGCGGCGTAGACCGGGCAGACCGGCTCGCACGGCGCGTTGTCGCAGTGCTGGCACATGACCGGGGCGAAGCGCGCCTCGAGCGGCTCGCCATCTTCCCCGCCCTCCCAGTACCGCTCGATGCGCATCCAGCTCATCTCGCGGCCCTTGAAGATCTGCTCCTCGCCGACCGTGGCGATGTTGTTCTCGGCGTAGCACGCCGTGACGCAGGCCGAGCAGCCGGTGCAGCGCGACAGGTCGACGGCCATGCCCCACTTCGGGGTGGCATCGTCGGCATAGTTGCCGAGCTTCCAGCGCTCCTTCTGCGCCTCGTACCAGCCATCGATCGCCTCGATCTCCTTCGGCGTGTTGATGGTGTGCAGCTCATGGCCCGAGGCGGTGTACGCCTCCTTCGGCGTCATCCCCTTGGCGGCGTAGGCCAGCGGCATCGCCTCGATGATGCCGCGCCCGAGCTGCCGCGGGTTGCCTTCGGTCTTGGAGACCTTCCGGTAATCACCGGTGGTCTTGGCCGACACCTTCGTGGCGACATACGGCAGGAAGCCCTGGCCGTCAACGGCGCCGAGGAGGTCGAGCGGATTGGCGCCGCGTCCCTTGGCGTAGCGGCCGTACTCGGTGTGCCCGAGGCCGAGCGGCATCGCCAGCACGTCCTTGTGGACGCCCGGGAAGACATAGACCTGCGCCTTGAGGGTGCCGTGCGGCGAGGTGAGTTCGAGGAACTCGCCCTCGCGCACGTCGATCTTCTTGGCGGTCTCCGGATGGACCTCGATCCACGACTGCCAGGTGATCTTGGTCATCGGGTCGGGATTCTCGAGCAGCCACGGCTTGTTGGCGCCGCGTCCGTCGTAGTACATCGAGGAGGCATACGGCACCAGCGTGTAGGCGCCGTCGCCGTCGAACTTCGGAGCCTGCCAGGCCGTCGTGCCCGCCGCGGCGGTCGGCTGGGCCGAGGCCGGCGCGGCCTCGTACGTGCCACCCTTGCCGAGCGTGTCGCGCCAGGCCGACTCGAAGTCGGCGGCGGCGAGCCGCGTCTGCCAGGCGCTCTTGAGATAGGTCTCGAAGTTGGCGGCCGTGAACGCCGCCAGCGGGCCGCCGATCTTCTTCGCGGTCTCGAGGAGGACGTCACCCGTGTGCTTGGCCGCGAACACCGGCTCGGTGACCGGCTGGAGCAGCCCGCTGATGCCGGCGCGCGGACGGAGGTCGTCCCAGCGCTCGAGGGCATGCAGGTTCGGGATGATGAGGTCGCACGCCGCCGCCGTCTCGTCGAGCACCTGCGCGGTGGAGACCTTGTAGCCGACCTTGGCGAAGCGCTCGGCGAACTTGCCGCTCTTCGGCAGCGCGTAGAGCGGGTTGGCCTCGTGCACGATCACGACGGCGACCTGGCCGCCATCGATCGCGCTGAACAACCCCTGCACGCCCGCGTACCCATCGCTCGGCGCCGGGTCGGCCCCGAAGACCACCGTGCGTCCGACGTTGCCGGCGACGGTGTTGAGCATGTTCACCGCAGCGCAGAGATCCACGGCACCGCGATGCTGCGCGGCAATGCCACCGGCCACCGCGAGCGACGGCTCGGCGGCGGCAAAGGCGTCGGCCAGCGTGGTGAGCTGCTGCTCGGTGACCCCGGTCTCCTTGGCGACCATCGCGGGGGTGTACTGCGACAGCGAGCCGGCGAGCGGATGGTTCCGCTTGGCGGCCACCAGGTGGGCGAGGCCGAGCGCCACCAGCGTCTCGTGGCCGGGTGCCACCTGCAGGTAGAGGTCGGCATTCGCGCCGGTCAGCGACATCCGCGGGCCGACGTACGTGTGCTTCGACATCGTGCCGTCGTGCAGGCCGTGCGACGTGGCGAAGCCGCGCTGCTGCTCGATCACCGGCCCCCAGGTCTCGAGGAAGTCCGCGCCGAAGGAGACGATCTCCTTCGCGGCGCCGAACTCGAAGACCGGCAGGTCGCTCCGGTTCCAGGTGCGCAGGTTGGCCTGACGCTCCGCCTCGCGGCCGAACGGCTCCCACTGCACCACCTGCCCACCGATCGCGGCAACCCAGTCGCGCACCAGCCCGGTGAACGTCGAGGAGCCATAGCCGTTGAGGAACGCCACCTTGCCCGGCGCGGCCGAGACCTTGGCCGCGAGCCGCGCGATGGCGTCTTCCCAGGTGATCGGATCGAAGCCGCCGGCCGCATTCCTGGCCATCGGTGCGCCGAGCCGGTCGGGATCGTAGAGGGACTGGAGCCCCGCCTGACCGCGGCTGCACAGCGTGCCGGCGTTGGTCGGGTGCTCGGGGTTGCCCTCGAGCTTGATCGGGCGCCCCTCGCGCGTCTTCACGTGGAGGCCGCAACCCGTCGCGCACTCGGTGCAGGTGCTGGCGTACCACGTGGCCACGCCGGGCACCTGCTGCTCCGACTGCACGAGGTACGGCACCAGCTTGGCCACGCGGTCGGTCGAGCAGCCCGTGAGGGCCGCCGTACCGGCGCCGGTCACGCCGAGCACCTTGAGGAACTGCCGCCGGTCAACCCCGGTGGATGCCTGTTCGTCGGCCATCGCCGCTCCCTGATCTGACAGTCGCGTCGTCATGCTAGTAGTGACACACGGAACAATCGCGCGAGACGTTCCGCTCGATGTGACAGTTGATGCACCAGCCCATGTTGTTCACGTTGTTGGCCTGGAAGACCTGCGGCATGCGGGCCACGTTGCCGTGGCACGTGGCGCAGGCGTTGTTCCCGAGGGCCTTGATGTGGCGCTGGTGGGGGAAGTGCACATGGCGGGCGAGCGAGTGGATGCGGACCCACTCGATCGGCTCCTTCTTGTTCCATGCATCGCGCAGCTTCTGGATCTCGGCCTTGTTCTCCGGCGTCTTCCCGGCAATCGCGGCATGACACCCCATGCAGGTCTGCATGCTCGGGATGCCCGGCTCCGAGGAGACGCCGACCGAGTAGTGGCAGTACTGACACTGCATCTTGAGCTGGCCGGAATGGACATCGTGCCGGAAGAGGATCGGCTGCTTGGGCCCCTTGAATCCCGCCGAGTCGGAGGCGGTGAGCGCCACCACCTCGGGGGCCGCTTGCTGGGCGTCGGAGGAGGGCACGAGCGCGATCGCGCCCATCACCACCGCCGCCGCGCCAAGTCCGACAAAGAACCGCTTGCGCATAGTCGCTGACCGCCGAAGAGGATCCGACTTTGTGAAAGATTTCACGAACAGGGGTCCCGCAAAAGGAGGGAGTTCGACCTGCGACTCCCTCTGCCGGGCGCAAAGCTAGCGGATGCGCCCCATCCGTTCAACTACGGGACCCCGGAATCGCCTTCGGTACCCGGCTCATCGGAGGGCGTTCCCTCCCCCCGAGCCGGATCGATTGCGGGCGGCAGTCCGTTCCGCCGCATGTAGTGGCCGACCTCGAGCCCGATGGCCCGGAGCAGGGTCGCCTCTCGGCCATCCGGATCGGCCCGGAAGATGACCTCCCGGAAGCCCCGCATCACCAGCTCCGGGTCGCGCTTCTTGAAGAACTGGATGGCGGTGAGGGCGCCCTGCCAATCGTGGAAGAGCGCCTCCATCTGGGCATGGGTCGCCGGACCCGCGGCGTGGCGGGGCGGCTTGAGCGGGATCTCGTCGCCACCGCGCGCAACCCAGAGCTCGTGCGCCATGATGGCCCACGCCTGCGCCAGGTTGAGCGACGGGTACGCCGGGTTGGCGGAGATGGTGACGAGCTCGGCGCAGCGATCGAGCTCCTCGTTCTGCAGCCCATGCGCCTCGCGTCCCGCCAGGATTCCGACCCGTCCCACCTGAGAACGCTCCACGAGCATCGCGGCCGCCTCGCGGGGCCGGAGCGTGGTCCGCTTGGCGGTTCGCTCGCGACCGGTCAGGGCGACCACATGGCTGAGGTCGGCAAAGGCCTCGTCGAGCGAATCGTGGATCGTCATCCGGTCGAGGAGGTCGGCGGTGTTGTGCGCCACGCCTTCGATCCGGTAATGGTCGATCGGGCACTCGGGCTGCACCAGCCGCACGTCCATCACGCCGAAGTTCTTCGCGATCCGAATGCAGGACGCGAGGTTCACCAAATCCTGGATGGCCACCAGAATGAGCACGGGAGGCGTGCCACGCAGCGGCTCACTCATCCGCGCAGCAACACGCCGGCGTCCTGCTCAGCCGTGCGGATGGGGTCGAGATAATCGGCCGACTCGCCAAGGCGCGCGCGGAGCGCGCGGTACTGCTCGCGCACCTCGGCGAGCACCGGTGCGCTGATGCCGAGCGATTGCGCCAAGCCGTCGGCGATGCCGATGTCCTTCTCCAGCAGCGCGAGGCGGAACATCTGCGGCCACGTTCCCGTGAGCACGCGCTCCGGCACGAGCCCCTCGCTCACGAACGAGCGCCCGCTCGAGGCGTTGAGTACCTCGACGGCCGCCCGCGGGTCGATCCCGGCCTTGGCCAGCGTGACGAGTCCCTCGCCGAGGGCCACGATGTGCACCGCCAGCAGGGCGTTGTTGATGGCCTTCATGGCGTGCCCTGCCCCGACGGGTCCCATGCGCACCACTCGCCCCGCGAAGGGGGCCACCACGGCTTCGGCGCGCGCCACCGCCTCGGGGCTCCCACCGCACATCACCGTGAGCGCGCCCTTGGCCGCGAGCGGCGGACCACCGCTCACCGGCGCATCCACGAAGGCGATTCCCCGCGCGGCCAGCATCTCGGCGATGTCCCGCGAGGAGGCCGGATCGCCAGAGGTGCAGTCCACCAGGATGGTGCCCGGGGCGAGGCCTGCGAGGAGGCCATCGGGACCATCCAGCAGCGCCATCACCTCGGCCGACGTCGGCAGACAGGTGATCACGGCGTCCACACCCTCGGCGAGCTCGCGCGGCGTGCCGGCCAACCGCACCCCCGCGTGCTCGGCCACGAAGGCCTCGGCGCGTGCCGGGGTGCGGTTCCAGACGGCCAGCCCTTCGCGGGCCGCGCAACGCGCCGCCATCGGGGCGCCGATCGCGCCGAGGCCAGCGAAACCGATCTTCATCGAGACTCCAGGGTGCGGGACCGCTAGAATCTAGGGGATGTCCACTCGGATCATGCATTGCGATCTCGACGCCTTCTTCGTGGAGGTCTGTCGCCGCCACGACCCGGCACTCGAGGGCGTCGAGTTGCTGATCGTCGGTGGACGACGGCAATCACGCGGCGTGGTCCAGTCTGCCTCCTACGGGGCGCGGGCCTTCGGCGTGCGCAGCGGGATGCCGATTGCGGAGGCGGCGCGGCGCTGCCCCGACGCGACCTTCGTGAAGGGCGAGTTCGCCTGGTACCGCGAAGCCTCGCAGGCGGTGCGGCACGTGCTGGAGCGTCATGCGCCACTGGTGGTGATGACCGGGATGGACGAGGGCTACCTCGACTTCAGCGGCACCGACCTGCTGCACCCCGCCTCGCTGCTCGACCTGGCCACCACGATCCGTCACGACGTGCGCCGCGCGGCGAATCTCGACTGCTCGATCGGGATCGGTCCGAATCGCATGCTGGCCAAGCTGGCGAGCGACTTTGCCAAGCCCCGCGGCATCTGCGAAGTGCGCAGTGGCTGGGAGCGCGGCTTCCTCGCCGGCTTGCCGCTCAAGGCGCTGCCCGGCATCGGGCCGAAGACGGCGGATCGTCTTGCGGCGCGCGGACTCGAGGACGTGGCGCAGGTGCAGGCGATGCCCCTCGAGGCGCTTGGCGCACTGCTCGGCCGAGAGGAGGCGATCGCGCTGAAGCGGCGCGCCGACGGACACGGCGGCAGCATCGTCCGTGCTGCGGGTCCGCCCAAGTCGATATCGCGCGAGACCACCTTCCCCAAGGACGTGACCGATCTCGCGGTCCTCGACCGCATGCTGCTGTTGCTGACATCGCGTGTCGCGGGACAGCTGCGCGACGAAGGGCTGCAGGCGGGCGCCGTGGTGCTCAAGCTGCGGCACGCCGACTTTGCGACGGTGACGCGGCGGACCACCCTCACGAGCCCGACGACGCTCGACACCGAGCTCATGGCGGCGGCTCGAGGGCTGTTGGCGCCCGCGTTCGCCGCGGCCAGGTCCAAGCGCCAGGCTGTCCGCCTGCTCGGGATCGCCGCGACGGCGTTGGGGCAGGCCGAGGCGCCGGACCTCTTCGAGTCACCGGCGCGGGAGCGCGCGCGCGAGGTCTCACGCGCCGTGGATGCGGTGCGGGCCAAGTTCGGCTTCGAGGCGATGCAGAGCGGCCGGCTGGTGGGGCGCCCCGACCCCCGGCGTGGAGACGCCGAGGGGGACGACGGCTAGATTTGTCGCCGACACTCTTTCCGGAGCAGCGCATGGCGACCGCAGAAGGCCGCACCATTCCATTCGTCGGGCCCGAGGCCATTGATGTCGCCGTGCTCGAGACCTTTCCGTACGAGGGCCCCGACCAGCAGATCGTGACCACCACCGACGAGTTCTCGGCGGTCTGTCCGTTCAGCGGGCTCCCGGACATCGCCAAGCTCACGCTGGAGTACGTGCCCTCGAACGCCTGCATCGAGCTCAAGAGCCTCAAGTACTACATCATGAGCTATCGCAACGTCGGCATCTTTCAGGAGCACGCCACGGCCCGCCTGGCGGAAGACCTGCAGCGAATTCTCCGCGCCAAGACGCTCTCGGTCACGACCATCTACAACGTGCGAGGCGGCTTCCTGACCACGTGCCGGGTGACTCTTCCCGGCGGCTAGCGTCTTGCCACTTCGGGTACCGGGCCCCATTCTATCAGGATCCGTTGCCCCGTCCTCCCTCAGGCAGCGGTCCCCTCGACCCGGAGTGAACTCGACGATGCGCTTCCCCCTGCTCTGCACGCTCCTGTTGGCAGCCTGCGCCGGTGGCGACAAGGCCGCCGAGACGACTGACGCGGCCGGTCCGGCGGCGCTCACGCCGGCAGCCGTCGCCGGGACCTGGAACGGGACCAGCACCGCGGCCGGCACGGACACGGTGATGTCCACGTGGACCATCACGATGACCAGCGACTCGACCGGGACCTTCTCGGTTGCGGGCCAGCCCGATGTGCCGTATTCGGTGATCTTCAGCGCCGACAGTAGCGTGGCGACGTCGGCCTCCTACGTGGACCCGAATGTCGGTACCGACATGATCATGTGGCAGTCGGTCGGCCGCCTCGACTCGACCGGCACCTTCAGTGGCACGTTCACCACGATGCTCGCGGCCAAGCACGACTCCGTGCTGATGCGGGGGACGTGGCGGGCAACCAAGGCACCCTGAACCATTCTGCAACAGTGGACGGCGGCCCCCTCCGATGCTGGCGGGGGCCGCCGTTTTGTCAGGGTGCCGACGCATGATTCTTGCGACGGTGGAATCGCTTCATGGCCCTCACCCCTGAATTCCTCGCCCTGCAGGAAGCCCTCCTTGGCCGTTACTCCCTCGAGCGCGAACTCGGGCGGGGCGGCATGGGGACGGTCTATCTGGCCCGGGATGTCCGTCTCGATCGGCCGGTGGCCATCAAGTTCCTGCGCGCCGACCTCGCCGATGACGCATCTGCGCGCGCTCGCTTTCTGCACGAGGCCCGGACCGCGGCCCGGCTGGCCCACCCGCACATCGTTCCGATTTACGCCGTCGAGGCCGAGGGGGCCCGTCCCTTCCTGGTGATGGCGCTGGTGGATGGCGAGACGCTCGGGGCCCGGCTGCGGCGCCGTGGCGCACTGCCACCCGACGAGGGCGAACGACTGCTCCGCGAGACGGCGTGGGCGTTGGGCTATGCCCATGCGCAGGGCGTGATCCATCGCGACATCACCCTCGAGAACGTGCTGATCGAACGAGAGAGTGGTCGCGTACTGCTCGGCGACTTCGGTCTGGCCACGGCACGCGAGTCGATCGAGGCCCAGCCGCGCTTCGGCACGCCGGGCTACCTCGCGCCTGAGGTGATTCGCGGCGAGCCGGCGTCGCCGTCGAGCGACCTCTATGCGCTCGGGGTGATCGCGTGGCACGCGCTCGCGGGCCGCGCGCCCTTTGAGGCAGACACGTCGGCCGCACTCCTCGCCAAGCATCTGGTGCAGGCGCCGCCGCCGCTTGCCCCGCTCGCGCGTGGTGCATCTCGCCGTCTGGTCGCCGCGGTCGAGCAGTGCCTGGCCAAGGACGCCGATGCGCGCCCGACCGATGCCGCGGCCCTGCTGGCGCTGCTCGAGCGCGCACCCGAACCGGTGGCGATCGCGCCGGCGCTCAGGAATTGGTTCACGCGGTGGGAGCGCTTTCGGCCGATCTATTCTCTGGCGACGCCAATTCTCGCGCTGCAAACCTGGCTGCTTTTCTGGGGCTCGCAGGAATTTTCGTCACGCGCGTTGCTCATCGCCGCAGGCATCTCCTCGGTACTGAGCATTACTGCGATTCCGCTTCTCGCCCACCTCGGGTTCGAGGCATGGGCGCTCCGTGCCCTGCATCGCGTCGGCTTCGGCATCGCGGACATCCGAGCGGCATATCCCCACTGGCGCGACACACTGGAGCGTGAACGCCGCCGGGAGGGCATCCCACCGTTGCCGGGCCGCGTCGTATTCGACCTGACGGTGATCGGCACCGTCGTGTTGGTGGTCGTCTTCGGTTTCATCTACCCCAACATCAGCCGTTGGTACAGCTGGGGGCCGGAAGCTGAGTACGTCAAGTTGACGATCCTCTCGATGTCGAGCACGCTCTATCTCGCGACGCTCACCGGCATCGGGATCGGCTTCGCATCGCCCGGTTTCCGGATCGCGCCGGGGGGGCGCTTCCGACGTCTCGTCGAGCGATTCTGGCAGTCTCGTTTCGCTTCGGCGATTACGCGTCTGGCCTCGTTGGGACAGCAGCCACGGTTGGCGGCCTCCTCGACCCTGCACCGCAACACCGAGCTGGTCCTCGGCCTGGCTGTGGATGACCTCTGGCACGCGATCCCCGCCGGCTTGCGCGAGGGACTGGGCGACGTGCCGGGGCTCGCGCACACCTTGCAGGGGAGTGCCGGCGAGTTGCGCACGATCGCCGACGGCCTGCGCGACAGCGAGCGTGACACCGACCACGACGAGGCAGAGCAGCGGCGACTGGTCGCGGCACGAGAGGCGGTCGAGCTCCGGCACCGCGAGACCGTCGCCACGCTCGAGCGACTCCGCCTGCAGCTGCTCCGCCTCGTGGCCTCGCGCGAGCAGAGCCAGGAGCTGACCGACCAGCTCGCCGGCGCGCGGGCGCTGGAGCAGTCGTTGCTGGTGGACCTGGCCGCCCACCATGAAGTCCGGCATCTGCTCGGTCGGACGGTGCGTCGATCGGCGAGCCAGTCCAGCCCGACCCCTACGCCAACCCCGAAGGCGGCATGAGCGCGCTCCCCAACGACGACGGTGCGCGCTTCGATCACCTCCAGAATGCCCTGGCCGGCACCTGGTCGATCGAGCGCGAGCTGGGGCGCGGCGGAATGGGCACCGTCTACCTCGCACGTGACGTGGCGCTCGACCGTCCCGTGGCGATCAAGGTGCTCCATCCCGCGCTCGCCGCCGATCCGGAACAGCGCGAGCGCTTCCTGCGCGAGGCGCGCACCGGAGCCAGGCTCTCGCACCCCCACATCGTCCCGATCTATGCGGTCGAGGCGCAGGACGATCTGGTGTACTTCGTGATGGGGCTGGTGGACGGCGAGAACCTCGGCGACCGGATCCGGCGCGAGGGTCCGCTCCGTGGCGAGGACGCCGAACGCATCCTGCGTGAGGTGGCCTGGGCCCTCTCCTACGCGCACGCCATGGGCATCGTCCATCGCGACGTCACCATCGAGAACATTCTCCTCGAACGGCAGACCGGCCGCGCCGTGCTCGCCGACTTCGGCATCGCCGCCGCCGTGGATCGCGAGGGTGCGGATGCCCTCCTCGGCACACCCTCCTACATCGCGCCGGAAGTGATTCAGGGCGCGCCGGCCACGCCGGCGAGCGACCTCTACGCGCTCGGCGTCACCGGCTGGACCATGCTGGCGGGGCACACGCCCTTCATGGCCGACGACACGTCCGCCCTGCTCCTCAAGCATCTGACCGAACCCGTGCCGCCGCTGCTGCGCGCCGCGCCGGGCACGTCGTCACGCCTGGCGCGCGCGCTGGAGGCGGCGATGGCCAAGGATCCTGCCGAGCGCCCGGACGGCGCCGAGGGATGGTTGGCCTTGCTGGCGGGCGACGCCGACGGCGTGATGCTGGCCGAGCCGCTTCGTCGGTGGGTCACCCGGTGGGAGATGGTCCGGCCGTTCTATGCCTTGGGCATGAGCGTGACCGCCATGCTCACCATCGGGTCCATGGCCGGCGGATACTCCGCCGCGCTCTTCTATGGGCAATATGGCACGCTGCTTCTGGCTGCGACCTACGCGGCCATGACCTTTGCGGTGATTGGCACGGTGCACCTCGGAATCGAACTGGGGCTTTTGCGTCGGTTGGCGCGAGAGGGGTTTCGCCACGGCGACCTGGTCCAGACCCTCGGCCGAGCCCGACAGGCGGCCCAACGTGCGGGGCACCGCACGGCCTCGCTGTTGGGTCGTGTGGTAAACGACGTGGCATGGCTCGCGGGACTGACGTGGCTCCTCCTGAGCCTCGGCCTCCTTGGCCTCCTGCTCCCGTACACTCCCGATGATCGTTACTGGATGATGCACGGCGACCTGATTCAGCTCGTCAACACCATCAGTCGCTACTGTCTGCTCACCTTTCTCTCCGGCCTCGGTTTCAACTTCCTGGTCCCGGCGTTCCACTTCAAGCCGAACGGGCTCTGGGCCAGGTTGCGTGACGGTTTCTGGGGCTCGTTCCTGGGTGCCGGCATGCTGAAACTCGCGTCACTCGGCCTCGGCAAGTCGAGCGGCACGGAGCACACCCTGCACCGCCCGACCGAACTGGTGCTCGACCTCGCCATCGAGGAGATGTGGCGCGCGCTGCCGCCGAGCGCGCGCGAGGGGACGGCCGACCTGCCGAAGATTGCCAGGGCGCTCAGCACCCGCGTGGCCGAAGCGCGCGAGCTGCGCGCGGCGCTGCAGGCACCGCGGGTGCGCCGTTCGGCCGAGGCCGATGCGCTTGATGCCCGACTCGCGGTGCGGCAACAGCGCGCGGTGATTGCGCTGGAGCGGCTCCGGCTGGTCCTCGGCAAGGTGGGTGGCGCGGCCGCCATGAGCGGCGAGCTCACCGCCAAGCTGCACGATGCTCGTGCGCTCGAACATGAATTGTTGCTCGAACTTGGCGCGCACGCCGAGGTGAAGCGGCTGCTGCGGCAGGGCCGGGCTCCTACGACGCTCACGCCGCGGGTCACGCCGGCGTGAGTGCCAAGGCCGATTTCATTGCGCTGCAGGAGGCGCTGGTCGGCCGCTACTCGTTGGAACGCGAGCTTGGTCGCGGCGGCATGGGCACGGTGTATCTCGCACGCGACCTCCGTCTTGAGCGGCCGGTTGCCATCAAGGCATTGCATCCTGCGCTCGCGGCTGACCCCAACGCGCGTGCGCGCTTCCTGAGCGAGGCACGGACCGCTGCCCGGCTCGCACATCCCCACATCATCCCCATCTACGCCGTCGAGGAGTCGAGCACGGCTCCGCTGCTCGTGATGGCGATGATTGATGGCGAGACGCTGGGTGCCCGGTTGCGCACGCGGGGGCCGTTGCCCGCCGACGATGCCGCGCGCGTGGTGCGCGAGATCGCCTGGGCCCTCGACCACGCCCACGCCAACGGCGTGGTGCACCGCGATCTCACCCTGGACAACATTCTCCTTGAACGCCACACGGGTCGCGCGCTGCTTGGCGACTTCGGCTTGGCCCACCGGAGCGATGACCAGGACGCCGGTCCGGTCTTCGGCACGCCGGGCTACCTCGCGCCGGAGCTGATCCGTGGCGAGGCCGCCACGCCCGCGAGTGATCTCTACGCGCTCGGTGTCGTGGGCTGGGCCACCCTCACTGGAAGGCTCCCCTTCGCGGGGGAGACGTCGGCGGTGCTGGCGAAACACCTGATGCAGCCGGCGCCGGCACTGGCGCCACTCGCGCACGGGGCGTCGCCCCGCCTCGTCGCCGGCATCATGCAGTGCCTGGCCAAGGACCCGGACGCTCGCCCCGCAAGCGCCACCGCCCTTCTTGGCGCGCTGGAGCGGGCGCCGGAACCGATCGCGATCGCACCGCCGTTGCGCGGCTGGTTCACGCGCTGGGAGCGGATTGCCCCGATCTATTCGATTGCCACCCCGCTCCTCGCCTTGCAGACCTGGTTGCTCGCCACGGCCTACTACCGAACGGTGGATGAGCGACTGCTGGTGGCCATGATGGTGAGCACGGCGCTGTCGTTGTCGCTCATCCCCATCGTGGCGCACTGCACGTTCGAGTTGGCACAGTTGCGTCGCCTCCGAGGCGAGGGCTTCTCGTTGGCCGACATTCGGGCCGCCCTCCCTCATTGGCGGGCCTCGGAGCAGGTGCAGCAGGAGCGCGAGGGGATGCGCCCGCTCGCGAGCCGGGTGATCCGCGACCTGACCGTCGTCTTCGCAGTCACGATCCTCATCGACATCTTCCTGATCGAGCCCAACATCCAGCTGCTCAAGTTCGCGTCGCAGGCCGTGCGGACCTGGGTCCTCGGCCTCACCGGTTTCATGCCCGCGTTGTACCTCTTCACGATGATCGGGGTCGGGATCGGCTTCGTGTCACCCGGCTTCCGTCTCTCCGCACGAGGGCGCGTCCGACGGCTCCTCGACCGCTTCTGGCACAGCCGTCTCGCAGAGGGCGTGGCGGCGTTTGCAGCGAGCGGCCAGCGAGCCATCAGTGCCAGCGCCTCCACGCTGCACCGTCCGACCGAGATGGTGCTCGGCCTTGCCGTGGATGACCTCTGGCGCGCCATCCCTGAATCGCTGCGTGCGGACCTTGGTGACGTGCCCTCGTTGGCGCACACGCTGGAGCGCGGGGCGACGGAGCTGCGTGGCCTGATCACCTCGTTGCAGGAGAGCGAGGCGAGTGACGACATCTCGACGCTTGATCGGGCGGGGCTTGTCGAGGCGCGCCATGGACTCGAAGCGAGGCATCGCGAGACGATCGCGACCCTCGAGCGCGTACGACTCCAGTTGCTGCGCTTGCTGGCGGACCGACAGCAGACCGGCGCATTGACCCAGCAACTCGAAGCGGCACGTACGATCGAAGCCTCCCTGCATCGCGACGTGGCCGGCCACGCCGAAGTGCGGCGACTGCTGCAGCGACCGCGGCGCCCGACCGGCGGGAGCACGCCGACGCCCACACCGCCACCGACCCGGGTGGCCGCGTGAGCGAGGCCACGACGCCGGACGACGACTTCCTTGGCCTCCAGGATGCACTGGCCGGGCAATGGTCGCTTGAGCGTGAGTTGGGCCGTGGCGGCATGGCCACCGTGTACCTGGCACGCGACGTGTCGCTTGACCGCCCCGTGGCGATCAAGGTGCTCTCCGCCGCGCATGCGGCGGACCCCGGGATGCGGGCCCGCTTCGCGCGCGAGGCCGTCACCAGTGCCCGGCTCTCCCACCCGCACATCGTGCCGACTTATGCAGTGGCAGAGGCCGCGGGACGGCCGTACCTCGTGATGGGGTACATCGACGGCGAGTCGCTCGCGCAGCGCCTGCACCGGACCGGTCCGATGCCGCTGGCCGAGGGGGAGCGGGTGATTCGCGAGGTGGCGTGGGCGCTTGGACATGCGCACGCCACCGGCGTCCTGCATCGCGACGTCACGCTCGACAACATCCTCCTCGAGCGGAGCACCGGCCGTGCCGTGCTGGTGGACTTTGGCATCGCAGGGCTGATTGATGGCGAGGGCGATGGGACCCTCCTCGGCACGCCGGCGTACCTCGCCCCCGAGGTGATCCAAGGTGAACCCGCGTCGCGCGCGAGCGATCTCTACGCGTTGGCAACAGTGGCATGGGCCACCTTTGCGGGACGCCTCCCCTACCACGGCGGCGACAGCGCCAGCGTGCTGCTGCAACAGGTCACTGCACCAGTTCCTTCCTTGGCCTCCGCCGCGCCGGCGCTGCCGAGACGCATCGTGGCGGCCATCGAAGGCGCGCTGGTCAAGCAGCCCGACGCACGGCCTGTGACGGTCGAGGCGTGGATGTCCACATGGCAGGGGCACAACGTGACCGTGCCGCTGGCCACGCCGCTGGTGCGGTGGCGTGAGCACTGGCGCGAGGTGCGGAGCTTCTATGCCTTGGCGGCGACGCTGACGGCGATGTTCGGCGCAGTGGGCGGAGCGGTGTATGTCGGCTGGGGTACGGCGCGTGCCACCTGGCTGATCCAGCTCTTCGCAATTGCCATCCCGTTGACGCTGGTCGCCGCGATGGTCCATGCGATCACTGCTTCGCGGCAGCTTCGCGGGCTTAGTCGTGCCGGGTACGGCATTGAAGACCTCCGGCTGGCACTCCGAGATCGCTCGCCCGACGCGGAGCGGCGTGCGGTTCCGCTCGTGGGGCGGCTCACCTCCGATGCGGTCCTGCTGGCGTTGGTGATATACCTGGGTACGGGGTGGCTATTGCGACAAGTGGAAGACGGTGCCATGGGGTGGTTCGTGTCCGACTATTACCGCCAGGTGGCACAGTGGGCGTATGTGGTCTTCTGGTCGGGGTTGGGCCTGTCGTTGCTCACGCCGACACGTCCGCTGCTGCCGCCGGGCACCATGAGCCGGCTCCGTCGCTTCTTCTGGGACTCGTGGGCGGGCGCGTTCTGGTTGGGGCTGGCGCGGGTCGGGCTGGGCAAGCGGATCGCCGCGGCCGAGACGCTGCACCGCCCGACCGAGTTGGTGCTCGATCTGGCCATCGAGGAGTTGTGGCGTGCCCTGCCTGCCACGGCACGGCGAGAGGCGTCGGAGTTGCCCGCGGTCGCGCGGGCGCTCCGCAAGCGCGTGGCGGCGCTGCGTGGCATCGCCGGCCACTTTGGCGAACCGAGCCACGATACCCCGGCTGAGTCGGCGTTGCGCGCCAAGGTGAATGGCCGAATCAGCGCAGCACTCACGGCACTTGAACAGCTCCGGTTGCAGCTGCTCCGACTCGACGGGGCCACGGTGCCAACCGGGGCGCTCACGGCACAGCTGCACGATGCGCGATCGTTGGAGCGCGAGCTGCTGGCCGATCTCGGCGCGCATCGCGGCGTCGGGCGGTTGTTGCGGCGCGGCGCCTCGCGGCGGTCGCCGGGGATGACGCCGACGCCGGCGTGAGGATGCTTCAGCCGCGGCCGTCAGGCCGCGGCTGAACTCCTACTTGATCACGCAGTCACTCCGCACCCCGGTCGCCTTCGCGATCGCCTCCCAGGAGATCGCCGCCACCCCGCCATCGTCATGCACCGCGAAGAGCGCCCCCGCCGGGAAGCCCGGGAGTGCGCGCTGCGTGAGGGCGATGCCGTCGGTGTTCTTGATGGTCGGTGAGCCGAAGGCGCCCACATGCGCCAGCGTGATCCGATCGAAGAGGTGATACGTGTTCACCACCTTCCCCTGGTCGGTCGCCACCCAGTAGCCGGCGCTGTCGCCACACGCATACAGGACGATCCCCTCGGCCTGGTTCGGGAAGTAGCGCTGCGGCACCGTGTCACCGGCAAAGCGGCCATCGAGCGTGTAAAGCTTGAGCTGTGACGACCCTTCGAGCTCCTCCGCGATCAACAGCTGATTGTTGGAGGGGTCGGCCATGATCGACTCCACCACGCGCAACACCCCCACGCCAGTCGTGTCCCCGAAGGTGCGCTGCAACGTGGCCGTGGCGCGGTCGCCCTGGATGGTGACCGCATACTCGCGGACACGACGGCCGAGGGCGCTGTCGGGCGGCACGGAGTCCTCCACCAGCTCGTAGCTGTCGGTAATCCACGCGCGGTAATTCCCCGCCTCGCCCGGCACCACCGTCACGCCATACGGCTTCACCAGGTCGGCATTGCCGAACGCTCCCAGCGGCGTGAACTCCGGAAGCCGAAGCAGCTGGACCCGGCGACCATCGCGCTCCACCACCCAGAGCACGTCGCCGGTCACGGCCAAGCCGTTGGGCCGGATGAACTGCCCCGGCTTGGTGCCCCGCGCACCGGCGTCGCGAATGAACGCCCCCGTCGTGGCGTCGTGAATGCGAATCACATCGCCGGCCTTGGCCGTGACCAGCAGCCACGCCTCGCCGTTCGGCCCGTGCCAGACCGCCGGCGAGTCAATGTCCATCAGGGTGTCGCGCGTGGTCTGCCATGCCTCGCGCACCACCACCGCGGTATCCGCGGATGCAACAGTGAGGCTGTCCACCACCTTGGTGGATGGCTCGGTGGCGCACGCCACGCCGAAAAGCAGCGATGCAAGGAGGACGGTGGTGTGACGGGACGGCACGGTGTGACCTCGCGTGAGGAAGGAGAAGCCCGACATCCGACCAAGAAAGCGAGCGAATGTCACGAATGCTTCACGACCTCCCCCCGGGGAGTTGATACCACCTCGTGACGGAGCGTGGCGGTGGCCGTGACACGCAAGAGGGATCATGTCGCGTTGCACACGCTGGCAGTTCCGCGTGACCTCACCCCCACAGCCGAGACATCCGCATGCGCATTGCTGGTATGGCCCATTCCCTGATCCTGCTCGCCGCTCTTGCCGCGTCGCCGCAGGTCGAACTTCGGGCACAGGGCATCGTCACCGGGAGCGTCCTCGATGACGTCTCCGGACTCGCCGTCACCGGTGCCGTGGTGCGCATCGAGGCGCTGAATCGCGAGGTCCTCACCGACCGCACCGGGCGCTTCTCGATGACGGCCGTCCCGGCTGGCAGCCACGAGTTGGTCACGCGCTACATCGGCTATTCACCGGCCCGGACCACCGTCATGGTGACGAACGGCCTCACCACCACCACGATCCTTCGGCTCCGCTCGGCTGTGACCGACCTCGGCACGCTGGTGGTCACGGCCACCCGCGGTGGCCAGGCCGCTGCCCTCAACCAGCAGCAGAATGCCGCGAATGTGACCAACGTCGTGGCCGCCGACCAGATCGGCCGCTTCCCCGATGCCAACATCGGCGACGCCCTCAAGCGCATCCCCGGCGTCACCGTGGCGATCGATCAGGGCGAGGCGCGCTTCGGCTCGATTCGTGGCACGGAGCCCCGCTTCAACTCGGTGATGGTCAACGGCGAGCGGGTCCCGTCGGCCGAGGCGGAAGTGCGGCAGGTGCAGCTGGACCTGATTCCTGCCGACATGGTGCAGGCGGTCGAGGTCAACAAGACGCTGACCCCGGAAATGGATGCCGACGCGATCGGTGGCTCGGTGAACATCGTCACCCGCGCGGCGCCGGCCGGCTTCCGGCTCTCCACGACGCTCGGCTCCGGCTACAACTGGATCCGCAATGAGCCGGTGCTGCTCGGCTCGGTCGTGGCGGGCACGCGGTTCCTGAATGACAGGCTTGGCGTGATCGCCAGCGGCTCCTACTACGATCAGCAGTACGGCTCCGACAACAAGGAAGGCACCTGGAACAAGACGGGCACGGGTGCGGCCTATATGAACGAGTTCGACACCCGACGCTATGACATTCAGCGGATCCGGAAGTCGGTCTCCGGTTCCGTGGATTACCGCTTTGACGCCAACAACACCGTGATGCTGCGCGCGATCTACAACAATCGCAACGACTGGGAGAACCGCTTCCGGGCCCGCTACATCTTCGGCGCCCCGAACGCGAGCGGCGTGCAGAACACCGAGATCCGCCGGCAGACCAAGGGCGGTGGCCCCGAGGATCGCCTCAAGGCCACCCGACTCGAGGATCAGCGCACCCAGAGCTATCAGCTCTCGGGCGAGCACCTGCTCGGCCGCCGCGCGACGCTCAGCTGGTCCGGCACCACGGCCAGCGCCTCCGAGACGCGCCCCGACGAGCGCTACATCGACTGGCGCGTGCGCAACGTGGCCTTCACGCCCGACTATTCCGATGAACAGAATCCCCAGTTCACCCCGGTGAACTCGGCGCTCGTGGCGCCTGATCGCTACACCTTCCGGCGCATCGAGCAGCTCGAGAGCTTCACGGAAGACAAGGACCGCAACGCCCGCGTGGACCTGCTGCTGCCCCTTCGTGACGGCGACCGCGGGACCCGGGTCAAGATTGGCGCGCGCTATCGCGACAAGGAGAAGCTCCGCGACAACAGCTACAACTTCGCCACGCCGGTCACCGGGAGCGCCTTCGCGAACCTGACGCTCCAGGACAACGCGGACTTCACCACCGACCGCAACTACGCGGGCAACTACCAGTACGGCGTGTTCACCACGCCGGCCCGGCTTGCCGCGCTCGACTTGTTCAATGCGGCGCAGTTCACGCTCGCCGACCAGCCGGGCGAATACGCCGCGGGCAACTTCTCGGCGACCGAGAAGATCACCGCCGGGTATGCCCAGCTCGAGCAGCAGCTCGGGCCGAAGGTCTCGCTCATCGCCGGTGCGCGTGTCGAGCGCACCTCGGTGGATTACAACGGCTTCGAGTTCAACGTGGACGACGAGACCGTGACCGGCACGACGGGCGGCCAGTCCTACACCGACGTGCTCCCGGGCCTGAACCTGCGCTGGCAGGCGGCGCCCTCGACCGTCGTGCGGGCGGCGTGGACCAATTCGCTGGCCCGCCCCAACTACTACGACCTGGTGCCGTACCGCGCCGTCTCGATCGACGACGACGAGCTCGCCACGGGCAACCCGAACCTCAAGCCCACCCGGGCGATGAACTTCGACCTGTCGGCCGAGCGCTACCTGCCGTCGGTCGGCCTGGTCTCGGTCGGGCTGTTCCACAAGGAGATCGACGACTTCATCTACAACTTCACCTCCTTCAACGAGGTGGACCCGGTCACGAACCGCCTCTTCTCGCAGGTCTCGCAGCCGCGGAACGGCGCCGAGGCGCGCCTGACAGGTGCCGAGCTGGCCTATCAGCGCCAGCTCGACTTCCTGCCGGGTGCCCTGAAGTACCTGGGCCTCTACCTCAACTACACCTGGACCGACTCGAAGGTGAGCGGGCTGAACATTGCCGGGCGCGAGGATGAGGATCTCCCCTTGCTGGGCACTGCCAAGCACAGCGGCAACGTCTCGCTCTCGTACGATGCCCCGCGGCTGACGTTCCGCCTGGCCGTGAACTACCAGAGCGAGTCGCTGGACGCCGGCGAGGGTGGCTACAACGAGGACGCCTTCTTCGATCGCTGGGCCGATCGCCGCACCGACGTGGACGCCAACGCGTCCTTCGTCATCACGCCCAAGGCCCGCTTCTTCGTCGAGGCCAACAACCTCAACAACCGCCCGCTCCGCTACTACCAGGGCGTGCGCGGCCGGCTGGCCCAGGACGAGTTCTACGGGCGGCGGGTGCAGACGGGGTTGAAGATCGACTTCTGATCTCCGCCGTGGTGTGAGATTGTAGGGTGAACGGTGAACGGTGAACGGGGCGATGGTACGGGGTGAGGGGTCGCGAGTTGGTGACCAGTAACCCGTGACCTGTAACCCGTTCACCGTTCACCGTTCACCGTTTACTGGTCACCGGTCACCGGTCACCGGTCACTCGGCGTTCCCTTGCACCTTCCCGTACGCATCAATAACTTGCTTGCTGACAAGTAAGCGAGGTTGGCCCATGCCCCGCCCCACCCCGTCCGCCGTCACCCCGCGGCTCCGCGACGCGGAGCGCAGCCGCGCCGCGATCCTCGACGCCGCGGCCAGCCTCTTTGCCGAGCTGGGCTACGAGGCCACCTCGCTTGCCGCGGTCGGCGTGCGGGCCGGTCTCTCGCGTGGCACCCCGGGATACTTCTTCGGCAGCAAGTCCGAGCTGTATCACGCCGTCCTCGAACACGCCTTCGCCGACGCCCTGGAAACCATCCGGGCAGGGCGGTTGCGTGCCCTGCGCAGCGCCCGCCCCCCGGCCGAGGTGCTGGCGGGTGTGGTCTCCGACTACGTGGATTTTGTCGCCGCGCATCCGACCTTTCTCCGCCTGATCCAGCGCGAAGCACTCGGCGAGGGGGCTGGTCTCGATGCGCGCTCTTTGCGCGCCGCGGTCGGTGCCGAGGCGGTGACCGCCTTGGCCCAGGAGCTCGGCTTCCCGCCGCGTGCCCGGACGCAGGTGATGCACCTGCTCCTCTCGATGATCGCGCTCACCTGGTTCCCCGCCCTGCACGCCACCACGCTGGTCCCGACCATCGGCTTCGAGCGCGTCTCCCCGGCCTTCCTGGCCGCCCGCAAGCGTCACATCACCACCCTGCTGCTCGGTGCGCTTCCCTCGCGCCGTGCCGCCTCCTCACCCCGGAGTGCCCGATGACCGACGTCCTCACGCCCCCCAGCGCGCCCGCCGCCCCCTCCGTGGACGAGGCACGTGCCGTCGCCGAGGCCGCTCGCGAGGCTGAGTGGACGGCGCCGTCGTTCCTGCGCGAGCTCTTCGCCGGGCGGCTGCCGATTGACCTGGTTCACCCCTTCCCGGCTCCCGACCCGGAGCAAGTGGCGAAGGCCGCGCCCTTCCTCGCCGAACTCGAGCGCTTCCTGCGGGAGGAAGTGGACAGCGATGCGATCGATCGCGCGGGGAAGGTCCCGCCCGAGGTGGTGCAGGGACTCCGCGAGATGGGCGCCTTCGGCATCAAGATCGATGAGCACTACGGCGGTTTGGGACTTTCACAGCTGATGTACACGCGTGCGATCGGCATGGTGACGTCGCAGGACGGCTCCCTGACCGCCCTGCTGTCGGCGTCGCAATCCATCGGCGTGGCGGTGCCGCTCAAGCTGTTCGGCACGGCGGAGCAGAAGCAGCGCTATCTCCCGCGGCTCGCGCAGGGGGCGATCTCGGCCTTTGCGCTGACCGAGACGGGCGTGGGCTCCGATCCGGCCGGCCTGGCGACCACCGCCGAGAAGAGTGCCGACGGGACGCACTGGATCCTCAACGGTGAGAAGCTCTGGTGCACCAACGGCCCCGTGGCCGAGGTGATGGTGGTGATGGCCAAGACCGGCAAGCGGATCACCGCATTCATCGTCGAGGCCGATTGGCCGGGAGTGGAGGTGGTGCACCGCCTCAGCTTCATGGGGCTCAAGGCCATCGAGAACGGCGTGATGCGCTTCACCGACGTGAAGGTGCCCGCCGAGAACGTGATCTGGGGCGAGGGGAAGGGCCTCAAGCTCGCGCTCATCACGCTCAACACCGGGCGCCTCACGCTACCCGCGTCCGGCGTCGCGGGCGCCAAGCGCGCCCTCCAGATCGCCCGGCGCTGGGCCGCCGATCGGACGCAGTGGGGCAAGCCGATCGGCAAGCACGACGCCGTGGCGCAGATGCTCGGCACGATGGCAGCCGACACCTTCGCGATGGAGGCCGTCGCCGAGCTGGCCTCGCTGCTCGCCGACCGCGGTGACACCGACATCCGCCTCGAGGCCGCGATCGCCAAGCTCTGGAACTCGGAAATGAGCCACCGGATTGTCGACGACTGCCTGCAGATCAAGGGAGGTCGCGGCTACGAGACGGCCGATTCATTGCGGATGCGCGGCGAGCGCCCCGATCCGGTCGAGCGGATGTATCGCGATTCGCGCATCAACCGGATCTTCGAGGGCTCGAGCGAGATCATGCGCCTCTTCATCGCGCGCGAGGCGGTGGACACCCACCTCAAGGTGGCCGGTGACCTCATCGACCCGCGCACCTCGATGAGCGTCAAGCTGAAGGCGTTGCTGCGCTCGGCCGTGTTCTACGTGGGATGGTATCCGCGGCTCTGGATCGGGACCGAGTGGCTGCGATTTGGCGGCTTCGGCAAGCTCGCCGGGCACCTCCGCTTTGTCGGTCGGCGTTCACGCAAGCTCGCGCGCACGCTCTTCCACGCGATGGTGCGCTTCGGCCCCAAGCTCGAGCAGCGGCAATCGGTGCTCTTCCGGCTGGTGGATGTCGGCGCCGAGCTCTTCGCGATGACGGCGGCGATCTCGCGCGCGGAGACGATGGCGCGCGCCGGCAATCGCGATGCCGTTGCGGTGGCCGACGTCTTCTGCCGCCACGCCCGCCGGCGGGTGGACGATCTCTTCCGGCAGGCATTCGGGCCGGACGACGTCGTGACCTACCAGCTGGCACAGCGGGTGGTGCGGGAAGAGATGCCGTGGCTGGAGGAGGGGATCGTGCGGGGTGCCAGTCCTGAGTTGTGAGCCGCCTCTCAGCCGCGGCCGTCAGGCCGCGGTGAGGGGTGAGGGCGGCATCGCAAGGTTGTCATCCTGAGCGGAGCATCCCGAAGGGATGCGGAGTCGAAGGACCTCTTCCCGATGCGCTCGGAGAGAGGTCCTTCGACTACGCGGCGGCTCCGCCGTCGCTTCGCTCAGGATGACAAGACCCGAGTCACAGGTCACTGGTCACTGGTCACTCGTCACCGCGCCCCGTTCACCGTTCACCTACCACCGCACCCCCACCACGAGCGTCGGGTTCCAATCGGCGTACAGCCCTCCCGAGTAGCTGTAGATCAGCTGTGAGGCCCGTCCTTCGAGGAAGAGCGCGACTGGCCATCGCGCGGGCCGACTTGCCAGGCCCACCCCAAGGTGGCCCTGCAGCGCGCCGTAGGTGGAGGTTCCGTCGTACGTGAAGTTCTCGAGGGTGTTCCCCTGCTCATCCACCGCCAACGTCCGAGTGTGCTCGCGGACGCGCAGCAGGCCCAGGCCGACGAGGGCATACGGCCTTACCGCCCCATCCCATGGTGCCGCACGGAGGGTGGTCCCCAACGACCAGCCGGTGTCCCGGAAGCGACTGTCGAAGGAGCACGCCCCGATCGCGCCACCCGGCAGGAAACACTGCTGGACAATTTGCCGGCGTTCCTCGTTCAACCGCTCGACGCTCCCCTCGACACTCCAGCTGAACTGGCGACCGGAACGCAGCGCCACACCGACGCGGACGATGCCACCCCGCTCGGAGGCAGGGTCGCCGAGTCGACCGGGCATGTGCGTGTAGCCGGCGGCCACCGAGAACCGCTGCGCGCCGAGCGGGGCTGCCGAGGCGACGAGCGCGACGAACAGCAGTGATGCGAGTGGGCGTCCAGTCACGTCGAGAACCTCACCGTCCGCGTGCTTCAATGGGCCATTCCTCGACCACCGCGTCCCCGCGGACACCGACGGCGCTGTCGAAGAGATGGGTCACGATGCAGACATGGTTGGGGATGATGCGCACCTGCTCGCCGATGGCCGGGCGCCAATCGGTGTGCGAGAGGTCGAGGGTGCCGTGCTCTTCCGACAAGGCGGTGACCACCACCTCCGGCCGGTCGAGCAGCACCCCGTAGCCCGGTGCCTCGACACCGCGAATCGGTTCGCGACCGAGCGCCTTGGTGCCCGCATCGACCACGGCTTGGCCAGGCACCGCCACGCTGATGACAGTGGCGAGGACGGTCAACGCGCAGTCATCGAACGCGCACGCACCGATCGCCGCCGTCGTGCGGTCGTTGTAGACCGAGGTGCCGGGCCGGATTTCGGTGATGCCCGCCACCCGATGCGACTGCCAGAGTGCGGGCGTCGAACCTCCGCTGACCACGCGCACCGGAAGTCCGGCGGTCGCGAGGGCGTCAAGGGTGTCGCAGAGCTGCCAGTTGAGCGCATCAATCGCCGCGGTCTGTCCCTCGGCGGGGCCGCGGATGTGGCCGGGGTAGAAGCCGACGCCGAGCCACTCCAGCGCGGGGTGTGCTGCAATCCGCCGGGCGAGGGCCACCGCGTCCGCGGGTGAGGCGACGCCGACCCGCCGCATGCCGAGATCGAGCTCGACCAGGACGCCGACCCGCGAGCCACCCGCGGGCAGTGCGGCGGCGAGGGCATCCACTGCCTCGCTGGAATCGAGCATCACGCGGAGGCGGCTCGACTGCGCCAGTGCGGCCAATCGTGACAGCCGCGGGGCGCCGATCGGCGGATACGCGATGAGCACGTCATCGGTGACCGCACGCATCACCTCGGCCTCGCGCAACGTGGCGCAGGTGAACCCGATGGCGCCGTGCGCCAGCTGATCGCGTGCGACGCGCGGCGACTTGTGGGTTTTGACATGGGGACGGAGCGCAAGGCCGTGGGTGCGCGCGTACTCCGCCACCCGCACCATGTTGGCCTCCATCCGGTCGAGGTCCACCACCGGGATGGGCGTGGCGAGCTCGCCGATGGACATCACGACGGGGGCGCCACGGTTCAGCGCTCGCTCAGCGCCCGGTCGGCACGCTGAGGTGTTTCCGGTACTCCGTCGGCGTGGCGAGGAAGTGGCACGTCGTGCACTCCTTGGCCACTTCATGGTTCGCTTGCGGTTCGTGACAGGTCAGGCAGAAGCCGCGATCGGGCACGAGCGTCGCCACCGTCGCCACGTCATGGCACTCGTCGCAGCCGCGGTGCGTGGCGCGCTCGTGGTTGCCGGCGAGGTCCTCGGAGCGATGGCAGGAGGCGCAATCGCGCTGGGCAGTGTGGTGATCGGCGTGGCAGGCCGTGCAGGTCACCTGCTCCTTGCTCGGTCGCAGGCTCGCGCCGACGTGACAGGTCGCGCAACTCGTGGACTCATGCTGCGCATGGTCGAACTGTCGCCGCACGATCTCCCCCTCGGCGTGCGCCGCCGGGGTCTTGCCGAAATCGGTGTGACAGGCGCGGCACTCCGACGCAGCGATGCGGCCACCCACGGCCGCCTGATGGTGGCAGAGATCACATCCGCGCGGTGCCTCGAACACCAGGCCGCGACCGCCGCCCTGCACCGTGTGGCAGGTGAGGCAGGCCAGCGCCGTGTGCCGTGCGTGCGGGAAGGTGTCCACGACCACCGGCACGGGAGCGGACGGCGGGACGTTGCGTGCTGATGCCGTGCCGAGCGCGGCGAGGAGCCCGGCACCGAGCAGCAAACTTGGGAATCCCATCGCGCGCAGAACCAACATTGCCTCGATCTCCGGACACCGTGGGCACGTTTTCGGGGGACGCCGAAATATACAGTCACCGCGGCCCGGAAAGGGGGTGTCAGTTGCCCGCGACAGGCTCCAGGAAGGCGGCAAGCAAGTCCCGATGCTCGACGTACTCGGGACGGGCACTCGCCATCTCGTCTGCATAGCGCGCCGCGAAGGCCTTGCGCGCGGTCGCCTCGGCCGTGGAGTCACCGCTGAGGCGGGCCACGACGCCCTGCACGTAAAAGCCGAACAAGTTGCTCGGGGATACCGCGAAGATGGTGTCCGCCTGCGCCAAGGCGCCTGCCCCGTCGCCGGCCACCGCCCGCATCATGGCCACGTGATACCGCCTGTCCACGTCGCGCTCGGCGAGGGGGATCGCGTCGAACATCCGGAGCGCCTCGTCGGCGACGTCCTTGGCGAGTGCCGCATCACCCTGCTCCGCGGCCGTGCTGAGCTGGGACACGAGCTGGTCGAAGCGCGCCGTGGGAGTGGTCGCCACGGCGACAGCGGCCTCCTCGGTCGCCGTTCCGGGGAGGAAGAGTGCCACCAGCAGTGCGAGGCCTGCCGCACCCGCCAAGGTGATCCCGAGCCATCGGGGTGCCGTGCGAGGGACCATTGATCCTCCATCGGGTGCCACGGGAGACCAACCATTTCACCACGCAGCAACGTACCCGAATCCGCCTGACTGCGGGAGTGCAACCTATTGTCCTGCAAAGGCTTCACCAGATCTTCACGGAACCTTCATCCCGCTCCTGATAGGATGCTACCACGGCCAGTACGGCACGTCACTGTCCGAATGTCCTGACAGTCCCTCGCATCAGCAGGAGCGTCCCAATGAGGTTGTTCTACGGTACCGTGGCCACGGCGATCGCCTGCCTCCTCCCCAGCCAGCTTCACGCCATTCCGGCCTGGAGCCGTCTCACCGGAGCCCCCTGCTCCTCCTGTCATGCCACCCCGACGTGGCAGCTCAACAAGGATGGCCTCGCCTTCCTGCAAAACGGCCACCGCATCGATCCGCTGAAGATCGACACCAAGGACCAGAAGCTCGAGAACTATTTCTCGATCATCTTCAAGGGACGCACCTTCGTGGACAAGCGCGACGACGCGCGGACCGGGCTGTCCAACACGCAGCGCCCGGAATGGCAGCTCGAGCAGCACTCGATGTCGATCTACACCGGTGGTGCGCTCAGCAACCGACTGTCGTACTTCGCCGAGGTGTACCTGAGCGAGAACACCGGCTCGACCTCGGGCAGCAATGTGGTCCAGGGTGATGCCGCTCGGAAGAAGCTGGCCGAGGCATTCCTCGCCTACAACCTGCCCCTGGCGGGTGAGACGAGCATCCTCTCCTTCCGGGCCGGCGCCATCCTGCCGGAGATTCTCCACAACTTCGGCGTCGGCGCGCGTAGCGCGGAGCAGCGCTCGATCGTGCTCAACGATGCGCTGGTCGGCAACCTGAATACGTATCGTCCGTTCTCCCGGCAGCAGGGCATTGACGCCACCTTCCAGAGCGGCCGGATCCAGCTCGCCACGGGCGTGCTGAACGGTGCCGATGCCAGCACGACCAACTCGATCGATGCCGACCGGAAGAAGGATGTCTTCGGCAGCGCCCTCTTCACCGTGGACAACAATGCCTCGGCCTTGGGGGCCTACTACTACAACGGCCATTACACCAACTACGCCACGCCGAAGGACTTCAGCACCGCCATCCTGTACACCGACGACTTCAATCGGCTCGGATTGGTGGGGCGGTTCGTGCAGGACAAGTGGCGGGTGGTCGGCACCTACTTCACCGGCAAGCACATCGTGAACGTGGCTGGCACCGAGGCCACCAACGCCGGCTACTATGGCCTGGTGGACTACAACTTCACCGAAAACCTGGGCGCCTACGTTCGCTATGACCGGATTGACCCGAACACCGACCTCGACAACAACGAGCAGTCGATGGTGCTGGTCGGCATCAACGGCCTCTTCTTCCAGAGCGAGAAGACGGGCGCGCGCTGGCAGATCGAGTACACCAGTCGCGACAGCTACAACGCCGGCAGCATCACGGCGGCAGGAAACACCAAGTTCCGGGACAACCGGATCTGGGCCCAGCTGACCTTCGGGTTCTGAGCTGGTGGGAAATGAGCGCCGGGGCGTGACGGGTTCTCCCGCCGCGCCCCGGCGATCGTATCCGAGTAAATTGCATGAACTGACTTGTGCTTTCCCTTACCCCTGTGAACCTATGCGCACACCAACACTCGCTTCGTTTCTCGTTCTGACCATCCTTGGGCTCGCAGCCTCACCGGCCGCCGCCCAGGAGAAGACGTTCAACCACGTGGGCGTGATGGCCTGCGCCAAGTGCCACAAGACCGAGAAGATCGGCAACCAGTTCGGCGTGTGGGAGGGGACCAAGCACTCGAAGGCTTACGAGGCGCTCACCACCCCGCGGGCCGACAGCATCGCCACCGCGAAGGGGCTGACCACCAAGGCGGCCGAGGCGCGCGAGTGCCTGGAGTGCCATACCACCGGCGGTCCGGACTCGGACACCCCGAAGACGGAAGGCGTCAACTGCGAGGCCTGCCACGGCCCGGGGTCTGGCTATCGGACGTTGGCGATCATGAAGGACAAGGCCAAGGCGGTGGCTGCCGGGCTGAAGGTCTATGCCGATGCCACCGAAATCGAGACGCAGTGTCGCACCTGCCACAACGAGCGGAGCCCGACCGCCAAGCCGTTCGTCTTTGCCGAGCGGTGGGCCGAGGTCAAGCACATGCGGCCGGTCGAATAACGGGGAACTACTCCTGGAAGAGGGCGAGCAGGTCGCCGTAGCCCTCTTCCGCGAGGCTGGCCAGCGGGACGAACCGCATCGCCGCGGAGTTCATGCAGTAGCGCATGCCGGTGGGCTCGGGGCCATCATCGAAGACATGTCCGAGGTGCGAATCGCCAACGGCGGATCGCACCTCGGTCCGCTTCAGGAACCAGAGCTTCCGATCGGTGCGCACGGCCACCGCTTCGGCGCGAATCGGCTGGGTGAAGGAAGGCCAGCCCGTGCCGGAGTCGAACTTGTCCCGCGACGAGAACAACGGCTCGCCGGTGACCACATCCACATAGATGCCGTCTTCGTGACGGTCCCAGTACTCGTTCTCGAAGGGGGGCTCGGTGCCCTCCTCCTGCGTCACGTGATACTGGAGGGGGGTCAGGCGGCGACGGATCTCGTCGGCCGATGGCTTCTGGTACGACACGGCATGCTCCCGGGGGTGAGGGTCCTCACCGGAACATACGCCACGGTGCGTGGGATGGTTCCTCGTCCCGCGGTCAGCGCCGCGGGATGGCCGTGCCGTGGCAGGCGATGCAGAGTTGCGGATTCTTGCGGAGCAGGCGCTCGGCGTCGAAGCCGGGGCCGTGGGGCGAGAAGCCCCGCCCCTTCTGTGCCGAGTGGCAGGTCAGGCAATCGCGCTCGACGTGGCAGGAGGCACAGCTCTCGAGGGACTGCCGCGCCGCCTGGCCATGACCGACGAAGAACTGCCGGTTGCCGTCGTGATAGCCGCCGGCACCCAGCAGCGTGCGCTGTGCCACCACGCCGGCCTGCTGGTGGCAGCTCTGGCAGAACTGCCCCTGGTTGTGGCACTCGGCGCAGGAATTGGCGCGCGTGTAGGCGTCGGCGGGATGGCGCGTGAGATAGCTGGCCGGATGGTAGTCGGTCTGCTTGCCGGCGGTCGGCACATGGCAGGCAAGGCAACTCTCCCGCACGTGGCAGCTGGTGCAGCTCTGCATCGAGGCCGCCGCCGCGGGCCCGTGCTGCTCCTTCCAGGTCGGCGAATGCGACGACGGCAGCTTGGCCAGAGTCACCGCCCCGACGGCACGACCGGGCCCGGCATGCGCGAGGCGCCGCGCCGCCGCCGGCAACACGGCGTTGTGACACGCCGCGCAGCTTTCCTGGGTGTGACAGGTCTGGCAGGCCTTGGCCCCGTCGCCCGCCAAGGCGCCGTGCTTTTCCTCGAAGTCTGCCGCGGCGTGGCTCGCCGGTGCCTTGGCCGGATGCGGGACCGCGGTGGCGGCCGCATAGTTGCCGAGGGCCTGGATCTCCTTCACCTCGGGGGCATTCACGTGACAGGCCGCGCAGTAGGTCTGCACGTGGCAGGTGGCGCAGCTGGTGGCCACCACGTTGGGACCACCGGTGCCCTTGGCTTGCACACCATGCCCGGCCTGCGCCTGGAAGTCTGGCGCGGCATGGCTGGCGGGTTGCGGGAACAGCGCGATGCGTTCGCTGGTGAAGCCGGTGGCCTTGGAGAGCGGCACGTGACAGGTGGCGCACGCCGTGTCCGGCAGCGACACATGCTTGGCGGGCTCCTGCTTGTGACAGGTGAGGCACTGCCCCGCCTCCGGACCACGCACGGTCATCCACGCGCCGCGCGCCGGCGTGTGGCAGTCGGCGCAGGTGTTGTTGCCGGTGCCCCGACGTCCCTTCCGCGCCACACTGTGTTGCTGGTGATCGAAGGCCAGATTGGTGGCGCGCGGTCCGACGCGAGGCTGCCAGGTGACCTTGCGCTCGGTGGTCCCGTCATGACAGGTGGCGCACTGCACCGGGGTCGGAAAGAACGCTTCGGCCGGTTGCTCGACACCGGCATGGCAGGTGGCACAGCTCACAAAGAGCTTGGCGTGCTCGCGATGGTTGAACGTGTCTTGCGGCACAGGACGGTTCGCGGCGAAGGCGACGCCCACGACGCTGCCCAGCAGGAGGAGTGTCACGCCGATGCGTCGGATCATCGTGTTCTCCCGAGGGGACGGGCCGGCGGAAGCACCCAGCGATCGGCGTCGGACTTGAGGGTCAGCGAGGCCCGCAGGCCGAAGCGCCACTGGTTCCAGTCGAAGGCGCCCGCATCGGGACGATCACGCGACTCCCAGTAGCGGTCCGCCGTGGCGCCGACGCTGAAGCGATCGGTGGCGCGATAGTTGGCGGTGGCGCCGAACCAGGTGAGCCCGGCATCCTGGAAGCGCAGCTCGAGGGGACGCTCGAGCGAGCCACCGGCCAGCGACAGCGTCACGGCCTCGCGGGGCTGCCACGAGACACGCGCATCCACGCCACGGCTGCTCGCGCCGGGAAGTTGCTCGGCGTGCGCCCCGCCGGTGATGGTCCACTGCGGGCGAGGCGTCACCGTGGCCTCGAACGCGGTGCGCCACCCGGCATCCTCGACGTCGACCGTCGGGGTGATGGCATTGCTGGCGTCATACCGGAACCACTCACCCCGCGCGCGCAGTTGCACCGTCGGCAACACGCCGACGGCAAGACTCCCGTTCACGCCACGATAGGGTACGGGCGAGAACGCGCCCCAGACCGTCCAGAGGTCGAAGTAGGGACGGTAGTGCCGCGCCCCCACCGTGGCCCACAGCCTCGGGGCATTGTAGGCAAGGGTGACCTCGGCCGTGCCGAGCTGGCCTTGGGCCATGTCATAGTCGGCCCCACCGGTGAGGCTCACCCGGCGCAGCGGGCGATACTGTGCCGAGACGCCGGCACGCTCCGCCACGAAATAGTCGGTGCTCGGATCGACCTCGCGGCGATACTCGAGCTGGGCGTCGAGCCGCGAGAAGCGGGCGCCGACGGTGGCGCCTGCGACGAGCTGCCGCACCGCGGGTGCCCAATCCATGAGCGGATTCACGGCCGGCGAGGTCACCGGCAGGATGGTGCCTCGGGCGAGGCCCCAGCCACCATACACCGCGAGGTCGAGCGGAACGCGGTCGAGTTGTACCGCGAGCCGGCCGCCGTCAATGGCGCCGAGACCGCTGTTGCCGAGGCGCCCCTGGTCGAGCAGGCGACCACCCTGCACCGTCATGTTCCCCCGACGATACTCCGCGAAGGCTTCGGCCACCTGCAGCGCGGGCGTGACGCCGGGCCAGACCCGATCGCCGGAGAGGTCGGTGTTCAGGCGTGCGTGCACGCGGACGCGCAGGCCGGTGACACCGAGGCCCCACATGGAGAGATCAGTGGAGAGGGTGGCCGGCATGCCGCGGCGAATATCACCGGGCCGATAGAAGTGGCAGTACGCCTCGTTGAAGCAGCGCACCGCAAAGCCGTCCGGCGAGACGGGCCCGCCGGTCGGCCCCGTGAGCACGCTGCTTTCCAGCACGCTGTCGGCGCGCAGGCCGCGAAAGGCCACGCGCTGCCCGGACGCGTCGAAGCGGAGCCGCCACGACTGCGCAGGCGCGGCCGAGACGAGCGTCCCGGCCGCCAGAAGTCCCATCGCGAGGCCGCGAAGGGTGCCCATCAGGCACCGCCGGTGGACGGCTCCCCCGTCGGGGCACCGTGGGCCGCCGTGACCCGCCGCTTCCGCAGCACGCTGTTGGTGTCGAACGGCAGCGGCGGCTTGCTGAGCCCCCGCTTGCGGACCTCATTGTGGCATCCAACGCAGTCCGACGCGTCCACTGACGCCTTGTGCGGCGCGTGGCAGGTGAGACACTGCTGCTGCACGGCCTTGTGGTTCGGGCCGGCATGGAAGGGGCTCTTCTCGAGGTCCTTGTGGCAATTCTCGCAGGTCTCGCGCGCATCCTGCGGCGTGGTGTGCGCATGCACGTCATGGCACGAGCCGCAGGTCCCGTTGTGCGGGTCGCGCTCGACACGATAGCCCTCGAGCTTCTGCAGCATCTGATGGCAACTGGTGCACTGCTCCTTGGCCGGCACCAGCGCCAGATGGGCCGAGTCCGTGGTGGCCAGCGCCGGGATTTCCTTGCGGAAATCGTGGCAGACCGCGCAGTTGACCTCGGGGAGCTCCTTCATGCCGTGCAACTTGATGCTCTGCTGCTCGTGGCAGCCCGACTGCTGGCAGGTGCGCGCCGACGGAATGAACTTGTGGATCTCCTGCCCGTGGCAGGTGACGCACTGCATGTCCTTGAGTGGGGCGGAGTCGGATTCGAAGTGCACCCGGTGCCCGGCGAGCAGCTGCGCCCGTTCCCACTTCTTGGTGTCCTTTCCTTCCTTCTCGTGGCATCGCTGGCAGGTGTCGTTGCGCAGCGGGGCGTGCTTGCCGATCTCCTCGGGGCGATCGGCCACCCAGAGGACCAGCTGCCGCGTGGACGCGAAGATGCTCTGCTGGTGGCAATCGTGACACTGCAAGTCCTCGTGCTTCCCTGAGCCGACGGCGAAGCGCGTGAACGGCTTTTCCATGACGTGACAACCGGTGCAGAAGCCGTTGTCGTGCTGCATGTAATTCCAGGTCTTCATCCCGGCGAGGCCCGCCACCGAGACCGCGACGAGCGCGAGGGCGGCCAGCGAGAGCTGGATCTCCTTGTTCCGTGTGCGGAGCCAGCCGAGGATGCCGAGGCGATTGCGCCAGGCGAGCACGGCGAGCCAGAGGGCCACCAGGCCGCCCACGACGGCGCCACCGATCTGAATGGGCTGCGGCACCCGGAAGATGAAGCGGACCAACTCCGCCACGCCGCCCGGCAACTCGGGCACGGCGCCGACACTGTCCCGCACCGTCCCGACCGCGGCCCCGAAGGTGTCGCCGAAGGCACGCACGGAATCCCCCGCGGCGCCGTGACCGGCACCGCGGGGGTCCTGCACCAAGTAGACCAACGGACTCGGCACTATTCCGTGCTGTGACTGGCCGACACGAAGGCCGGCTGCCGGACCGCGGCCGCTCGCAACGACTGCTCAACCAGTGCACGAATGGCCGCCGGGGGAGCCGGGAGGGCGTAGCGCGTGCGCAGTTCGTTGATGTTCGCACCCAGAAGGGCCCGTGCGAGGAATGGATTGTGGACGCCCTTCGAGCGGTCGCCGTTGGAGTAACGCTCCGCGAAGGTCTTGACGTTGAACTCCGCACCGCGTGCCGGCGTGATGACGGTCGGGTTGCTGAGTTCAGCCGGCAAGTCACGCTTGATGATGGCAAGGTAGCCGCCATCGGTCGGCGCGGCATCAATCGTCTGGTTGGCGTTCAAGTCCGTCCAGATCTGGGCCGCCAGCAGCTCGATTTCGTTGCGGGCCCCGAGCAACCGACCAGCAGCGATCGCTTCGGTCGCGTGACAGCCGGCACTGACACAACTCTTGAACGAGCGAGTCGGCGGCGCGTAGGCGCAGTTCTCGTCGGCGGTCGGCTTGCCCGCGGCATCGAGGCACGGGACCGCCTTGAAGCTGTGCCCGCTCGCATTGAAGACAAAGTTGCCGCTCGCCGGGTCCGTGACGGTGAAGCGATTGACGTGGCAGCCCGCGCACAGCCGCGGATTCGCGCTGCTGGCGTGGGTGGTCAGCGAGATCAGGGTGTCGATCGAGACGCCAGCCGGCCGGTAGCCCCCGGTGCCCAGGACCACGAAGCCCTGTGGCGCGTGCGGCGTGCTGCGACCCGGCTCGGGCTCACCCCGGCGCATGTGACACTTCATGCAGAGGTTCCGGTCGGGGTCCGGATTGTCGATCGGGAAGCGCAGCATCGCCGTGTTGGGCGAGCCGTGCGGATCGTGGCAGACCGCGCAGGTCGTCGGCACGTGGGCCGTCGAATCACGCTCGACATAATTGGTGGTATTCACGCCCCAGGCAATGAGGGCGGTCTTGCCGTTGTGGCAGGCGCCCGAGCAGCTGCTGGTGGTGAGCGCCGGCTTGCTGTGTGCGCTGGCCTTCCACTCGTCGGCGAAGGGATGGTGCGAGCCGCTGTGGCATGCCGCGCACGAGGCGCCGTCCACCGTCATCGCCACGCGCGCGAGCGGCACCTTCGCCTTGATCTCGGGATTCTGCACGTGCTCGGTACCGGGCCCGTGACAGGCCTCGCACTGCACGTCCTGGTACGCGCTGTCGCTCTTCACATTCCAGCCCGCGGCCGTGGTGAGATCGTTGCCGCGCTCCGTCACCGTGTGACAACCCCAGCACGTCGCCGTCGGCGCCGTGTTGAGATTCTTGAGCGTCTGGTGCGCCATCGCGTGTTTGGTCTCCTTCCATCGCGCCTGATGCCCCGTGTGGCAATTGCCGCACGTGGTCTGCTTGGTGGAGACGTTGTAATAGCCGAGCAATCCGCTGGCCGCATCAGGCGGCGCGTTGAACGGCTCGCGATCACGGTAGACGATTTCGGTCGTGGTGCAGCCGCTCGCGACCAACGCGAGGAATGCGAACCGAACGAACGCACGCAGGTGGAACATCGGGGCCTCCCGATGAATGCATCGACGAGCTGCGTCGACAGCAGCCAAACACTGATCAGGGAAACTACGGAGAAACAACGGCATGACACACGGCTCCGGGTGATACTGGAAACCCGATCCTTGCTCGCAAAGTATAGAGTTCCTTGGCGCCGCGCTAGTTGATACTACGGAGACAAAAGGAGAGTTTTGCGGTCGGAAATACGAAGAAATACGGAGTGAACAAAGTCGGGATTCGGACTCGGCTACTCCCCCCAACGATGGACCAGCGCGCGCCGCAGCAGCACCTCCTCACCCGCCCCGCTCAACCACGCGGCCGGCCAATCGGCCAGGCCATCACGGGCCCCCACCAGCGCGCCGAGGAGGGCACCGAGCAGGGGCGACCCTCCGCCCCGCAGGGAGACGTCGCGCAACAACTCGACACCGCGCGGACGATGCTGCAGCTGCCAGAGGAGCCACGCCAGCGTCGCAACCGGCGCTGGCTCTTCGCCCTCGGGGAATGGCGGGGAGGTTCGCGGGTCCCGTGGAACGGCGCGCACCGACTCCAACAACGCCTCGCTGGCCCGATTGGTCCGCAGCAGCGCCAGGACGTCGGGAATGAAGTCACGGCTGCCCTCGAGGAGTCGCGAGCCCGTGAGCACCACGGCGACCGCACAGAGTCCGGCTTCCTCCGAAGGATCGAGAAGTCGAGCCACGTGGAAGGCGCCCGAGACCATCGTGGCCGGGGTCGCCGAGGCCAGCGCGGCCGGCAGGGCGGCGACCATCGGAGCGCTGCCGGGCGCCGGCAAGGTGGCCGCGGGCGCATCGAACTCCCCGATCTGGGAGAGTGCCGCGCCGAGCAGCGGCCCCACCTCGAAGCCATCCTCGCGCCACCAGGCCACCCAGCGCGAGGCCAGCCGACGCAGGTCCACCCCGCCGAGCGCGAATTCCTCGAGCAGCGCGTCGGCGAGGGCGGTGGCCGCGGGGCGACGGCCAAGCGGCGGCGGGAGCGGCGTGACTTCGCCCCCCGCGAGGAGCGCGCGGACCTCGGCCGCATCGCGACACGGGGTGGTACGGGCCACGAGGCGGGCGCCGACCACGGCCCCCACGAGAAAGCCCTCGCGGCGGGCGGCGGCGGTCAGCGGAGCGGCGGCGGACGGGCTGGTCATGGGCCAAGGAAACGGCCATCGGCGGGTGCGGCGCAAGGGGGCGCGTCCGGCTATCATTGGGGGATATCCTGCAGGACCTTTCCGCACCACTCTCGACCGCAGGGGACCAAGGTGGCGAGCGATACCCTGACCATCACCGACAACCGCACCGGGAAGCAGTACGAGGTCCCGGTGACCGACGACACCATTCGCGCAACGGACCTGCGCCAGATCAAGGTCTCGGCCGACGACTTCGGCATGATGACCTACGACCCCGCCTTCATGAACACCGCGGCGTGTCGCAGCGCCATCACCTTCATCGACGGCGACAAGGGGATCCTCCGCTATCGCGGGTATCCGATCGAGCAGATCGCCGACCAGGCCTCGTTCCTCGAGGTGGCCTATCTGCTCAGCGCCGGCGAACTGCCGACCCGCGCGGAGCTGGACGTCTGGGAGCACGACATCCGCTTCCACACCTACGTCCACACCAACATCATCAAGTTCCTCGAGGGCTTCCGCTACGACGCGCACCCCATGGGGATGCTGCTCGGCGCGGTCGGGGCGCTCTCGACGTTCTACCCCGATGCCAAGGACGTGCACGACCCGCGGAACCGCTACGTGCAGAAGGTCCGCCTGATGGCCAAGCTCCCGACCATCGCGTCGTTCTGCTTCCGCCACTCGCGCGGCCTGCCGTACGAGTTCCCGCGGAACGACCTCGATTACATCGGCAACTTCGTCAACATGACCTTCAGCATCGGCGGCAAGCACGAGCCGAACCCGGTGCTGCAGCGCGCGCTCGAGATTCTCCTGATCCTCCACGCCGATCACGAGCAGAACTGCTCCACGTCGGCCGTGCGCGCCGTCGGCTCCTCGGGCGTCGACCCGTTCTCGGCCGTCTCCGCCGGCATCGCCGCCCTCTACGGGCCGTTGCACGGTGGCGCCAACGAGGCGGTGCTGCGGATGCTCGACGAGATCGGCACCAAGGACCGGATCCCGGCCTTCATCGAGGCCGTCAAGAACGGCGGCGATCGCCTCATGGGCTTCGGCCACCGCGTCTACAAGTCGTATGACCCGCGCGCCAAGCTGATCAAGCAGGTGGCCTACGACGTCTTCGAGCAGACGGGCCTCAATCCCAAGCTCGAGATCGCCCTGGAGCTGGAGCGGATCGCGCTCGAGGACGAGTACTTCATCGGCCGCAAGCTCTATCCGAACGTCGACTTCTACTCGGGCCTGATCTACCAGGCCATGGGCTACCCGACCGACTACTTCACGGTGCTCTTCGCACTGGGTCGTCTCCCGGGCTGGCTCGCGCAGTGGGAGGAGATGATCACCGACAAGGAGCAGAAGATCGCCCGACCGCGGCAGATCTATACCGGGAAGGACGAGCGGGATTTTGTGCCGTTGGTGATGCGGAAGTAAGCCTCGAGAAGCGAGAGGCGAGAAGCGAGAAGCGAGAAGCGTGGTGTCGCGGGGGGATCTGCCCGTCACACCACGCTTCTCGCTTCTCGCTTCTCGCTTCTCGCTTCTCGCTTCTCGCTACTCCTCTGCCAGTTCGCCCTCGAGATACGTATACCCCTCCAACCCTGCCACGTAGTCTGCGATGTAGGTGTTGGCGTCCTGGCGCTTCAGCGTGGTGGCGCGCGCCACCTTGCGGCGGAAGGTGGCCAGCAGGTCGGAGGCGTGGAACTGCACGTAGGTCAGCACTTCGGTCACCGTGTCGCCATGCACCAGGTCGGTGATCTCGTAGCCGTGCTCCTTGAGGCGGACGTGCACGGCGTTGGTGTCGCCGAAGAGATTGTGCAGGTCGCCGAGGATCTCCTGGTAGGCGCCGGTGAGGAAGATCCCGAGAATGTACGGCTCGCCCTCGCGCCAGGGGTGCAGCTCGAGCGACGGCTTCCCCTTCCGGCCGCCGGTGAAGCGGTCGATCACGCCGTCGGAGTCGCAGGTGACGTCCTGGATGGTGCCGCGACGGTTCGGCAGCTCGCCGAGCCGGTGGATCGGCATGATCGGGAAGAGCTGGTCGATCGCCCAGTTGTCGGGCACCGACTGGAAGATCGAGAAGTTGCAGAAATACCGATCCACCAGCGACGTCTCGAGGTGCGCCGCGATTTCCGGATAGGAGGTCCGGTCGTCGCCGATGGCGTGGGTGAGCGCGTTCAGCGTGGTCAGGTAGAGCTGCTCGGCGTTCGCGCGCTCGCGCAGGGAGTAGACCCCCGTGGCGAAATATTCCTGCGCGCGCTCCTTGGCGAAGAGCGCGTCGTGAAACGCCTCCTCGATCCGATCCGGCGTGAGCGACTCGAGGTTCTCCTGCATCTCGATCAGCATCTGCTGCGCATCGTCGCCGAGGACCACCGGCTGCGGGGCGAACTGCGACTCGCAGTCGATCACGTTGATCAGCAGCAGCGAGTGGTGCGCCGTGATGGCGCGCCCCGACTCCGAGATGAGGTGCGGCATCGGCACCTCCTCGTTGCGGCAGATCCCGCCGATGGTGTACACCACGTCGTTGGCATACTCGCGCATGGTGTAGTTCATCGAGGCCGGGCGCGTCGAGCGCGAGCCGTCGTAGTCCACCCCGAGCCCGCCGCCCACGTCCACGTGGGTGATGTCGAAGCCCATCTTGCGCAGCTCGACGTAGTAGCGGCCGACTTCCTCGAGTCCCGCCTTCACGAAGCGGATGTCGGTGATCTGCGACCCCAGGTGGAAGTGCACCAGCTTGAGGAGGTGCTGCTTGCCGAGCCGGGTCAGCGTGTCGAGCAGGCGGACGAGCTCGACCGCCGAGAGGCCGAACTTGGACTTCTCGCCGCCACTCTTGGCCCAGCGCCCCGACCCTTCCGTGGCCAGCTTGATCCGCACGCCCACGGTGGGTTCGACGCCCATCTCCGCGGCGACCTTGAGCAGCACATCGAGCTCCGTCAGCTGCTCGAGGACGATGATCACCCGGTGGCCCAGCTGCTGGCCGATCAGGGCGAGGCGCATGAACTCCTCGTCCTTGTAGCCGTTGCAGATCACCAGGTGCGACGTCGACTCGTGCAGGCCGAGGACCGCCATCAGTTCGGGCTTGGAGCCGCACTCGAGGCCGACGCCGTGCGGCGTCCCGAACTCGACGATCTCCTGCACCACGTGTCGCTGCTGATTCACCTTGATCGGGTACACGGTGGTGTAGCTTCCCTCGTAGCCGAACTCGTCGATGGCCGACTGGAATCGATCGGCCAGCTCCGCGATCCGCGAGCGGAGGATGTCGGAGAAGCGCAGCAGCAGCGGAAGGCCGACTCCCTGGGCATTGAGATCGGTGGCGATCTGGTAGAGATCGATCCCCGCCTCGGTGGAGCCGTCGGGATGCACGGTGACGTGCCCCTCGTCATTCACCCGGAAATAGCCGAGCCCCCAGCCCGCCATGTTGTAGAGCTTCTCGGCGTCGGCCACCGTCCAGAGGGCGGGGTCGGCGGAGGCAGGGAGAACGAACGGGGCACGGCTGTTGGCCATCGGCAGCTCCGGCAGGTGAAACAGGATCTCGGGGCGACAAAGCTAACGAACGCGCGGGGTGACGCCTAGCGGACCGGGGAGTCCGGTCCGGGGTACCTGAGGCACCACTTCCACAGGGAGCATGCGTGCACGGACGGGTGATGCTGGTGATGGGAGCGACCGGGGCGGCCGGCAGCGCCACGGTCCGGCGGCTGGGCGCCAGTGGGGCCACGGTGGTGGCAGTCGGCCGGCGTGCCGACGCCCTCGATGCCCTCGCGAGCGAGACGGGCGCGGTGCCGATGGTCGCCGATGCCACCGACGGAGCCCAGATCGACGAGGTGGTCACCCGGACCATCAGCCAGTTTGGCCGGCTGGATGGCGCCGCGAACCTGGTCGGGTCCGTGGTCCTCAAGCCGGCACACCTCACCCGCGACGAGGAGTTCGCCGCCACGCTCCAGGTGAACCTCTGGAGCGCCTTCTGGCTCCTCAAGTCCGCCGTGAAGGTGATGGACCAGGGCGGCTCGATCGTGCTGGCCTCGACCGCCGCCGTCCGGACCGGGCTGCCGAACCACGAGGCGATCGCCGCCGCCAAGGGCGCCGTCGAGGGGCTCGCGCTCTCGGCGGCCGCGACCTATGCCCCGAAGCAGATCCGCGTCAACGTGGTGGCACCGGGACTCGTCCGCTCCGCCATGACCGCACGGATCACGGGGAGCGCCCCTGCCCTGGCCGCTTCCACGGCGATGCACGCGCTCGGCCGCATCGGCGAGGGCGATGACGTGGCCTCGGCGGTCTGCTGGTTCCTCGATCCGACCAACAGCTGGACCACCGGTCAGGTACTCGGCGTGGATGGCGGCCTCGGGGCGTTGCGAGGTCGGCCGGGGTGAGTGACCCTGTCGTCATCGTCGGCGGTGGACTCGCCGGGCTCGCCGCAGCTCGGCGACTCGCCCGCGATGGAGTCGCCGCCCGTCTCCTCGAGGCGAGTGACGACGTCGGCGGTCGCGTGCGGACCGACCCACTGGACGGCTTCCTGCTGGATCGTGGATTTCAGGTGTTGCTGACCGCCTACCCCGAGTGCCGCGCCGTGCTCGACTACCCCGCCCTGGACCTGCGCCCCTTCGAACCGGGTGCCGTGGTGCGGGCGGGTGGCACCTGGCACCGCCTCGCCGATCCGTTCCGTCGTCCCGGGCCCGCCGTGGCCTCGCTCCTCGACGACCTCGGGTCGTGGCGCGACAAGGCCGCCGTGCTGCGCCTCCGCCAGCGGGCGCTGGCCGGAACGCTCGAGGAACTCTTCAGCCGACCCGCCACCACCACGCGCGAACTGCTGGAATCGTTCGGCTTTTCGGCCGCGTTCACCACGGCCTTTCTGGAGCCCTGGCTCGGCGGCATCTTTCTCGGGCGCGATCTCGGGACCTCGAGCCGCATGCTCGACTTCGTGATGCGGATGATGGCGCAGGGCGAGACGGTGCTGCCGGCGCACGGGATGGGCGCAATTCCCCGACAGCTCGCCGCGGCGCTCCCGGCCGGCACCGTCTCACTCGGGTGTCGAGTCGCGGCGCTCGACCGCTCGGGCGTGCGCCTCGACGACGGCACGCTCGTCCCCGCTTCCGCGGTGATCGTGGCGACCGAGGGCGACACGGCCGCGCGACTGCTCGACCTGCCCGTGCCGCCGCGACCGCGATCCGCGCTGTCGCTCTCCTATGCCGCGACCACGCCTCCGTGGCGAGGTCGCGACCTCCTGCTCAACGGCGAGGGCGAGGGACCGGTGAATTCCGTGGTCTGTCCGAGTGAACTCTCGCCGCACTACGCGCCCGCGGGTCAGGCGTTGATCACCGTTGGCGTGATCGACGCCGTGTCGCCTGATGACGCCACGCTCGACCTCGCCGTCCGGCGTCAGCTGACGAACTGGTTCGGCGCTGCCGTCTCCGGTTGGCGACTGTTGCGCGTCGAGCGCATTCGCTATGCGCAGCCCGATCAGCTCCCCGCCGACCTCGAGCCGGTCGCGCGCGAGGTGCGGCTCGGTGGCGGACGGTATGTGGCAGGCGATCACCGCGAGACGGCGTCCCTCCATGGCGCCCTGGTGTCGGGGCGGCGCGCTGCCGAAGCCCTGCTGACCGACCGCGGAGCGCCCTGATGTGGTCCCTCAAGCTCGGCCGGGTGGGCGAGACCCAGGTGCGCGTCCATACCACCCTCATCCTGCTCATCGCGTGGTATGCCTGGAGCGGCTGGCGCGAGGCGGGTCCGAGCGGTGCGGCCGACCAGATCGCCTTTCTCGTGCTGCTCTTCCTCTCCATCCTGCTGCACGAGTTCGGGCACATTTTCGCAGCACGCCACTACGGCATCGGGACTCCGGACGTGCTGCTCACGCCGATCGGCGGAGTGGCGCGGATCACCACCCTGCCCGAGCAGCCGCGCCACGAGTTGGTGATCGCGCTCGCCGGGCCGGCCGTCACCTTCGTGATCGCCTTGGGGCTGGCCGGGGTGATCGCGAGTCAGGGCGAGTTGCGCCCGTATACCGACTTTGCGCAGCTGTCGCTGCTCGAGTCGCTCTGCGTCACCAACATCATCCTGCTGCTGTTCAACCTGATCCCGGCATTCCCGATGGATGGCGGCCGCGTGTTGCGGGCGCTGCTCGCCATGCGGCTTGGCGCCCTCAAGGGCACTCGCATCGCCGCGCGCGTGGGCCAGGTCGTGGCCGTGGGCTTTGCGCTCCTCGGGTTGCAGGGCAATCCGATGCTGCTGCTGATCGCCTTCTTCGTCTTCTTCGGCGCCCAGGCCGAACTGCAGGTGGTGCAACTCCGCGACCAGGCGGTGACCCAGACCGCCGCGCGCCTCACCACCACCGACGTGCGCGTGCTGGCACCCGGGCGTCGCCTCGAGGATGTCCTCGCCCTCTTCGCGCACGGTCAGCAGAGTGCCTTCCCGGTCACCTCACCGGCGGGTGAACTGCTCGGCATCCTGACGCGCGACGACGTGCTGCACGGGGTCGCCACCCTCGGCCTCGACGCACCGGTGGCCGACGCGATGATGCCGCCCCGTGACGAACAGGTGGTGCGTGCCGAGAGCGACCTGCTTGCCGCCGCGCAGCAGCTCTTTGCATCCGGTCGGGAGGCACTGCCCGTGGTGGATGCCAATGGGCGATTCGTGGGGCTGCTCACCGTCGCGCACGTGACCGAAGTCCTGCTGGTGCGTCCACTGCAGACCGGATCGCGTCCACTCGCGTGAGCGAGCCACTGGTGGTTTCGCGCGAGACCACCATCGGCACCTCCGCCGAGGCGCTCTGGGCCTGGCACGCGTCCCCGGGCGCCTTCGAACGGCTGCGGCCACCCTGGGAGCGCGTGGCCATCGTGGCACGCAGCGGGCCGGGGCTCGTCGAGGGACTTCGGGTCACCCTGCGCGTGCGACGTGGCCCGATCTCGGTGCAGTGGACCGCCCGTCACGATGCGGTGCGACCCGGCGAGGGCTTCGTGGATGTCCAGGAGCGGGGCCCGTTCACGAGTTGGCGCCACGAGCATCGCTTCGTGGATGGCGGGGGCAACGCGCGGCTCGAAGACACCATCGCGGTCCGACCCCCCTTCGGCGCGCTCGGGATGCTGGTGGCTGGTCCCCTGCTCCGGCGCATGCTGACCCGAATGCTGCGCTACCGGCACGACATCACCCGCCACGACCTGGAGCAGCAGATGACCACACCGCTCGCCCCGATGCGCATCGCCATCACAGGCGCCTCCGGGATGGTGGGCAGCGCGTTGGTGCCATTCCTCACCGCGCAGGGGCACACCGTGGTGCCGGTGTCCAGGCGCCCCGCGCCAGGCGGCATCCAGTGGGATCCTGCCTCGGGAACGCTCGATGCCGCCGCATTCGAGGGACTCGATGCCGTCATCCACCTTGCCGGCGAGAACATCGCTGGCGAGCGATGGACCGCATCGCGAATGGCCGCGCTGCGCGAGAGTCGCGTCGGACCAACGGCACTCCTGGCCCGCACGCTCGCCTCGTTGCAGCGGCCCCCGAAGGTGTTGATCTCCGCCTCGGCGGTGGGGATCTACGGTGACCGCGGCGACGCGATGCTGTCGGAGGCGTCGCCCCCCGCGGATGACTTCCTCGGCCGTCTCGGTGCCGCGTGGGAGGCCGCCGCCGAACCGGCGCGACAGGCCGGCATCCGCGTGGTGCATCCGCGATTCGGGATCATCCTCACGCCGGAGGGTGGGGCCCTCGCCAAGATGCTCCCGACCGCGCGCGCCGGCATTTCCGGCCCTCTCGGCTCAGGCGAGCAGTGGATGAGCTGGATCGCCCTCGACGACGTCCTCGGCGTGCTGCATCACCTGCTGGCGCACGGCGAGGTGAGTGGTCCCGTCAACACGGTGACGCCGTCACCCGTGCGCAATCGCGACTTTGCCACCACGCTCGGCGCGGTGCTCAGCCGCCCCGCGGTCCTTCCGGTCCCGGCGTTCGCGCTCAAGCTGCTCTTTGGTGAAATGGCCGAGGCCACCTTGCTGGCGAGCACCCGAGTGGTGCCCACCGCGCTTGAGGCGAGCGGATACCAGTTCCGCTATCCGACGCTCGAGGCGGCATTGCGGCACGTGCTGGGCAAGTAGGCAGCGTCAATCGCCCGACATCGCCTGCAATACCAACACAAAGCGGGGTCCGGCCATCACGGCCGGACCCCGCTTTGCTGCGGCTGGTTTCAGGTCAGTTGCTGACGCGGATCAGCAACCCCTTCACGTAGTCCCTGGCGGAAGCGGCCGCGAAGTTCGTCACGCCCGCCTGGTAGAGCAGCGAGGTGCTGCACGTGCCGGCAGGCGGCTTGGCGTTGTACCAGAGCTGCAGGGTGCGGTTCGACGGCGCCGTGACGACCAGCTTGAAGATCACCAGGTTGGTGTTCCCTGCCGCGGCCACCGCCGCCGCGGTGTTCGGGTCGATGCTGAAATCGATCGGGACCGCGCTGCCGTTGTCGCCGGGAATCGAGATCCCGCCACCAACCGGCGAGCCCGTTCCGAGCAGGTTGCCCGGCGCGACGCTGCCGCGATAGATCTCGACCGTCGCGGGGTACGCCCCGCTGAAGCTCGATTGTCCCGTGGCCGACATGAAGAGCCGCAGCGAACGGAAGCGTGCCGTGAGCTCGGGCTTCATCGAGAAGTACCCGGTGTACGTGCCCGCGGTGCTGTTGTAGCCGCCCATGTCCAACTTGCGCAGCGAGCCCGACGCGGCGCAGCTGAGTGAGACGCCACCGGTGGCGCTGGCAGCGAGGAACTGCGCAAACGGGCCACTGGTCGATCCCAGGAACGCCTTCAGCCCGTTGTCGCCGTCACCGAGCTTCCAGCTGGTGGACGAGAGGCCGCCTGTGGCTGCGGTGGTCGTCCCTGGGGAGACGGTGGCTCCGGAGGCGGTGCTCTGCAACTGCCACACGATGCTCGCACCACCCACTCCGTTCCCCCAGGCGTCAGTCACCCGGACCTGTGGAGTCAGCGTCGCGCCGACGGCCAGACCGCTTCCGAAATTGCCGTCGGTCGGATTGGCGGTCGTGATGGCGGAGGCCGCACCGGGCGTGAGCGTCAGCGCCACCGTCTGATCTGGGAGCCCGGCCGTGGCGAAGGTCAACGTGCGGCTGGTGCCCGCACCCTGGATCGAGAGATCGGCAAAGGTGATCGAGCCGTTTGCCCCGGTGGTGCCGCTGGTGCAGCCACTCCCACTGAAGCAGGCGAGGTTCGCCGACGAGACCGTCACGGTCGCCCCCGCGATCCCGTTGCCAAAGGCGTCGCGCACCGACGCCGTGAGGGTCGGGATGAGGCCACCCGCCTGGGCCGTCGCAGTCGTCGGAGTGACCGTGAAGACCGCAGGGGCACCGGCCGACGACACCGTCACGCTGGCCGTTGCACTGGTCAGCCCCGGCGTCGCGAAGGTGAGCTGGTAGCTGGTGCCAACGGTGCCCCCGAGGGCGAGGCCGGAGAGCGTGATGCGGCCGGTCGCGAGATCGGTGGCCGAGCTGGACCCCGCCACGCTGCCGCCCGCCGACACGGTCACCGTCACCGGGTAGGCGGCGGCAAGATTGGTCACGGGATTTCCACCCGCGTCCTGCACCTGCAGCACCGGCTGGTCGACCATGGCCGCGCCGGCCTGCGCCGAGGTCGCGCCTGGCGTTCCGACCACGCCCAACTTGGCAGGCTCACCGGCCACGGTCTGCAGCAGGAAGTTCACGCTCGTGGTCTCGGTGGCGCAGACCCCGTCGGCGTTGAGCATGCACGCCAGCGGCGCGACCAGGGTCGGATCGAAGGTGACCTTCAGGTTCCGGAAGCCGAGGTCGTTCCCGAAGTTGATGCACGGAGGACGCGCCTCACCGTTGGCATCGGTGATCGCGGTCGTGGTGGTGCCGCACAGCGACGCCTCGCTGGTGTCGCTGTAGGTCTTCGGATCGATGACCTCGAAGGTCACCTCGACACCGGCGATCGGCGTCTGGGCCGCACCCGGGGCAACCACCTGGACCTTGGGCAACCTGGCCGGGTCCGTGACCGCGTTGTCCACGCCAGCCTTGCCGATGTAGGGCGTGGCCGTGCTGGTCATGCTGGCCGTCGGACGCCCGGTCCGGATGAACTCCTCCGCGGAGCCGCCGATGCCACCCTTGCCGGTCAGTCCGCGATCGACCGCACCGAACTCGCTGAACTCCTCGGCCGAGCCGCCGACCCCGCCACCGAAGCCGAACGCCGTGCGGGCCTGGAGCGGCGCGGGGGTCAGGAAGTTGGCGACCCGGTTGCCGACGCGACCGAGCAGCGTGCGCTCGGAGAAGGGCGCCACCTGCATGCTGGCGCTGTTGTTGGCGCAGAAGAGATCGACTTCCGACTGCACCGACGCTCCGTAGGCGTTGAAGTCCGGCTCCGGGAGCAGCTTGAAGGTGACGACGTTGTTCTCGTCGGTGTGGCGATGGCCGAGGAGCAACCGCGCCCGGAGCGCCGGGTCGAGTGGCGTGACGGCGTTGTTGAAGCAGACCACCACCAGCGGCTTGAGCGGCTCCTGCGCAAAGTTGCTGACCGGCAGCGTCTTGATGCGGACGTAGTTCGGATACTCGTCGAGCCCCAGATTCTGCAGCTGGGTGAAGCCCGACGGATTTTCCTCCAGCGAGACATACGTCAGCTGCTCGAAGATGGCCGGCGGGAAGTAGACCATCGCCGTCTGGTTGTCGGCCGTCTTGCAATACTTGCCGCCTGAGCCGGCCGGGACTTCGCAGATCTTGCCAGTGAGCGTCACAAAGGCGGTCAGCCGGGTGATGGTCCGGTCCTTCAGTTCGGTGATACCGATCGAGCCGATCGGCGGATCACACTGGATGACCGCGTTCTTGTTGTTGTACTGCGAGTACTTGAGCTCGATGAACGCGATCAGGTTCTCCGTGGCGCTGATGGCCCCGGCGATATCGCCGTTGGCGATGTTCGACTTGATCGTGTTGAACTTCCCGAGCGACGACTGCGCATTCGGAAGCAGGCCGGCCTTGTCGTAAAGACAGGTGAGGTCGGCCTCGATGGCGAGGGCCAGATCGGGATCGCCGATCACGTTGGCAGCGGCGTTCCCGAGTGGCACGCGCGTCCCCGACCCGGTCAGGCTCTCATCAGGCGCGCAGGCCCCGACGAACACGCTGAAGAGGAGAAGGAGACGGAAGGCGACGGCGGGGAGGGAACGGGTCAACGCAAGCGTCCAAGGGCGAGCCATGCTCGGCCTCCGGCTGGGGCGACAGGGACTGGCAGGATTCGGGGGCCGAAGTGGCCCCCTGAGAAATCAGGCAGTCGTCAATGTCGCGCCAGAATTGCAAACCCGCAATAGTGCAACGACGCCCCAATGTTGCATGAGCGCAACACATTGGTAACGATCTCTCAAACCACCCCGCACTCAGTTTCCGGAAACGAGTTTCCGGAAGCGAGGATCGGTCGAGATTCCCTTGAAATGCCAGCCGGGATCGTTGGCGTAAATCGACCGCATCCGCTCGTTGGCGTTGAAGTAGAGCTTGAGTTGTTCGATGGCCCCGGCGGTGTCGCCAGCCTGGACCAGGGCGAAGGCTCCGACCAGGGAGAGGTCGCGGGTCGGCGAGACCTCGCTGTCGCCCGTCGACCGGCGGGCGAGCGCCACCGCACTGTCGCGCTGGCCGCCTCGGGCCATCACGGCCGCCACGAGGAGGTCGCTGTTCAACCGGTAGAAGGCCTTCCGATTGGCGGGGGACGCCTCCACCACGGAGTCCGCCAGACGGCGGGCGCGGGCGATGTCAGGCGACGCGAAGTCCTTCATGGTCATCAAGAAGAGCTGGCACCGCGGCGCGGCGAAGCTCTTCGGGAAGCGACGCCGCGTGTCCTCGCACCACTTCTCGGCCTTCTTGAAGTTGTTGAGGTCGTAGTCGGCCAGGAAGAGGCGGCCGAGAATCACGTCGGCGCTTTCGAGGAAGGCGTCGGCTGAGAGTGCGCGGCTGGCGGCGGTCGCCACGTCGGTGGACGTGCCGGTCTGGTTGTAGAGGTGCGACAGCGAGGCCCACGCACCCGCTTGCGCCGGGTTGATCTCGGTGGCCTTCTCGAGATCGGCTTGGGCGCTGGCGAGCAGCGCCGCGGCCTTGCTGCTGTCGGGCTCCAGGCCCTTGATCCAGCCCCAATAGCTCAGCGTCCCGCGCAATTCGAGCGCATCGGGGTTGGTCGGATCGAGCGCCAAGGCCCGGGTCACATGCCCCTGCCCGTCCTTGACGTGGCTCTCGATGAGCGTGACCGAACTGCCCGAGAGTCGCGACCACCGATACGCCAGGAGGCCGCGCTGCACCATGGGCTCGACCCATTTGGGATCGAGTTGTTCGGCCACACCGAGCAGCGAGTCCGCTTCGGTGAACGCCATGCGGAGCGCCACAGTGTCGCCAGTTGCCGCGGCCTCCTCGCCGGCACGCTTCCGCTGCGCGGCCCGCTGCACCAGCGACCAGGCGTCGGCACTCCGCGTGCTGCTGCGCTGCTCCTTGAGCTTGAACTCCGTGCCGACGCGCTTGCGGATCAACTCGGCGACCTCCGACGCCACCGAGTCGCGCACGGCGAGGGCATTGGCGGCGGGGAGTTCGAGCGACGCCCGGCTGTCGGGGAGGTCTGCCCCACTGTTCCCGTCCACGAGATAGAGCGAGATCTTGAGCTTGTCGCCCTCGGGCGTGACTGCGCCGCGCACGAGCGTACCCGCCTCGAGCGTTCGCGCGATGCTGTCGATCGGCGTGCTGTCGTGCCGGAAGCGCTCGACACCGGCACGGGAGATCACATTGAGTCCCTGGACCCCGCTGAGGGACTGGATCAACCCCTCGGTGATGCCGTCCGCCACGTACCCAAGATCCTTGCCGGGCGAATTGTCGTCGAAGTAGAGCACGGCGATGGTCTTGGCGGGAAAGCCGCCGGCGTCCGAGGCCGCGGCGCCACCAGCGCCAAGCACCTTCCAGGCGGCGCCAGCCCCGCCCACCACCAGGAGCAGCGCCGCCGCGATCACCCACGGCTTCTTCCAGAGCGGGGCGGCGGCTGGGGCCTCCGGCATCCCGGTCGGATAGGAGCGGGTCATCCCCGTCGGCGTCCGCCGGGTCGAGGTGCGATTCATCACCCGCAGGGTGGCCGTCGCGCCGAGCGGCATCCCGAGGATCTCGGTGAACTCGGCGCAGCTCTTGGGGCGATCGGCCGGTGACTTCTCGAGCGCCGCGAAGATCGCCTCTTCCACTTCCTCGGGGACCGACTGCCGCACGATCCGCAGCGACGGGACCTGTTCCATCGCGTGGCGCGCCATGATCTGCACGGCGTTCTTGCCGGTGAACGGCGGCTCGCCAGCCAGCATCTCGTAGAGCATGCAGCCGAGCGAATAGATGTCGGCCGTGGGGCCGACCTTCTCGCCGACGCTCTGCTCCGGCGACATGTAGACCGGGGTCCCGATCGCCATCCCGGTTTGCGTCAGCTTGGCGCCGCCGCTGTCGTCCACGGCGCGCGCGATGCCGAAGTCGGCGACCAGCGCATGCCCGCCGGAGAGGAGAATGTTTTCGGGCTTGATGTCGCGGTGGACGATGTTCTGCTTGTGTGCGTAGCCGAGCGCATCCGCGACCTCGAGGATCAGCTGGATCGCGTCATCGATCGGCAGCTGTCCCTCGCGATCGAGGCGATCGCGCAGCGACTCGCCCTCGACGAAGGGCATGACGTAGTAGAGCAGCCCGTTGGTGCTGCCCGAGTCATACAGCCCGAGGATGTGGGGATGTTGGAGCGACGCCGCGAGCCGGATCTCCCGCTCGAAGCGCTCGGCGCCGATGGTGGCGGACAGGTCGGGATGGAGCACCTTGATGGCGACCTGCCGTCCGTGCTTGACGTCGCGCGCGAGGTACACGGTGGCCATGCCGCCGGCACCGAGTTCACGCTCCACCGCATAGGTGGCCGCGAGGGACTCCTGCAGCTGTTCAAGTTGGGTCGGCACTGATATTGTCTCCGGGGATCCTTCAACATACGCACCACCGTCCGGACGAGCCAGAGGTGACGAGCTCACCGGGACGTACCCACCCCGGGAACCAGGGGTCCGGAGGCAGGCCATGGCACGAGGGAGCAGGTGACCGGTCGCGGTGGAGTCTGGTGGGGCGTGTTGGCGTTGCTTGCCTCGCCGGTGTCGGCCGGCTGTCAGGCGGTGCCGCGCCGCTACCAGGCACCCCACATTGCCACGGCCCCGACCGTGGATGGACGTCTCGACGACCCGGCGTGGCGCGGGATTCCCTGGAGCGACCCCTTTGTGGACATCGAGGGCGAGGCCCGTCCTGCGCCGACCTTCCGCACCCGGGTGAAGCTGGCGTGGGACCGCCAGCACCTCTACATCGCCGCCGAACTCGAGGAGCCCGACCTCTGGGGCACGATCACCACCCGCGATGCGGTGATCTTCCACGACCACGACTTCGAGTGGTTCATCGACCCCGACGGCGACACCAACCGCTACTTCGAGCTCGAGATCAACGCCCTCGGCACGGTGTGGGACCTCTTCCTCGATCGCCCCTATCGCGTTGGTGGCAAGGCCGACAACGGCTGGAACATCGCCGGGCTACAGAGCGCCGTGCATCTCGACGGCACGCTCAACGATCCGCGTGACCGCGACCGTGGCTGGACGGTGGAGATGGCCGTGCCGTGGTCGGCCTTCGCGGACAGCGGACGCACGGTGGTTCCTCCCGCACCGGGGGCACAGTGGCGCATCAACTTCTCGCGCGTCCAATGGCTGCTCGACGTGCGAGATGGCGGCTATATCAAGCGGCGTGGGAACGACGGCAAGCCACTCCCCGAACAGAACTGGGTCTGGTCGCCGCAAGGCACCATCAACATGCACATTCCGGAGCGCTGGGGATTCGTCGAATTCCTCGGGCCGACTCCCCCACCACGAGCCTCGCCATGACCGACCGTCGCCACTTTCTCGCCACCCTCGGCGCGGGTGCCCTCGCGGCACACGATCTCACCCTGCCGCGCCGAGTCGCGGCGCAGGCGCCGTTCAGCGCGTGGACCTGGGTGCACGGCGGCGGCAAGACCACGTTCGCGGAGTGGCGCACGCGCTATGCGCGGATTCGGGCGGCGGGCCTGACGGGCGTGCTGGTGGGAGACGGCGATGCCGCGATGCACGGCGAAGCCGCCCACGCCGAGGGGTTGGTCCTGCATCGCTGGACGTGGACGCTCAATCGGCCCGGCGACAAGGCCGTCAGCACGCAGCATCCCGAGTGGTACTCGGTCAGTCGCGAGGGGAAGAGCTCGCTGACGTCGCCGCCCTACGTCGGCTACTACCAGTGGCTCTGTCCGACTCGCCCGGCGGTGCGCGAGTACCTGGCCGGCCTCATGGATGCCGTCGCCGCCACGCCGGGGGTGGACGCGGTGCACCTCGACTATGTCCGTCATCCCGACGTGATCCTGCCGCGCAATCTCTGGGAGACCTACGGGCTGGTGCAGGATCACGAGATGGCGCGCTTCGATTTCTGCTATTGCGAGGCGTGCCGCGAGCGATTCGGCAAGGAAACGGGTCGCGATCCGATGGCCCTGACCGATCCCCCGTCAGACCTGGAGTGGCGGCGGTTTCGCTGGCGGATGGTGACCGAGACGGTCGAGGTGCTCGCCCGCACGACCCACGCACGAGGCAAGGCGATCTCGGCGGCGGTCTTCCCCACCCCGACGATCGCCCGCGCGCTGGTGCGCCAGGAATGGGATCGCTGGCCGCTCGACCTCGTCTTTCCCATGCTCTATCAGGGCTTCTATCGCGAACCGGTGGAATGGATCGGCCGGAGCGTGGCGGAGGGTGTTGCGGTCTTGCCGCGCTCGACGCCACTCGTGGCGGGCGTCTATCTGCCGGACCTGCCGCCCGAGGCGCTGGGCCGGGCGATCCGCTCGGCGCGAGACGGTGGGGCGAGTGGCGTGGCGATGTTCGAGTTGGGGGGATTGACCGACGCCCATCTGCGCGAGGTGCGCACGGCCGTCGGCGCGTAACCTCACACATTGTGTGACATGGAGTCCGTCAGGCGTCAACGCTTGGCGGATTTCGTCGTGGGAGTCTTGGCCTTGGGAGACCTGGTCTCGGGGATCCACTCGAGCAACTCCCCGGGCTGCACTTCGAGGGCCGCGCAGAGCCGCTCAAGCGTGTCGGCGGTAAAGCGGCCGAACTGCTGGTCGGGATCGGCCAGGCGATACGCCGTCGGGGCAGAGAGGCCGGTCACCTGGGAAAGGCGATACGGCGTCCAGCCCTTCTTCTTGAGAATCGCAGCCAGTCGGAAACGCAGCACGGGAACCTGCTCAGTGAAGGAGCAGGATAATACCACAAATGATTACGCAAGGCAACATTAACACCCGGCGTGTTCTTGTAACGCAGTAATATCGGCTCACGTAATTTCGGTTGACATTATTATTACGTGGCGTTACTATTCCCATTGTCCCACTCCGACATCTCGACGCCACCGCGTCGGCAGCCGGAGCAGCCCAGGCGGATTTGATGAATTCCACCATTTCGTTGGTCCTGATCGATGACAACCGCCTGCTGCGGGAGGGCCTCGCCGGACTGATCCGGGAGCAGCCCGGCTTCGCGATCCTCGCCGCCTCCGCCGACATTGACGAAGCCCTGCAGACGGTCCGCGAGGCCAAGCCCTCGGTCGTCCTGCTCGACTTCTCGCTTGAGAACCAAGATTCCCTGCGGGTCACCGGCACCGTCCACCTCGAGGTCCCCGAGGCGAAGGTGATCGTGATGGGCCTGCTCCCCGCCCAGGAGGACATCGCCGATTTCGTGACGGCGGGCGCCTCGGGCTTCATCATGAAGGACGCCTCGTTCGAGCAGTTCCTCACCACGATCCGCGCCGTCGCTGCAGGCGAACAGGTGCTCCCCGGCGAATTGACTTCCTCGCTCTTCACCCAGATCGCCCAGATCGCGGTGCGCAAGGGCAAGCCGCGCCTCATGGAAGAGGTTGGCCTCACCGAGCGGGAGCGTCAGGTGATCGACCTCCTCGGTGAGGGCCTGAGCAACAAGGAAATCGCGGCCCGGCTCCACATCGCGGTGCACACGGTCAAGAGCCATGTGCACAACGTCCTCGAGAAGCTGGCCCTCCGCACCCGGCTCGAAGTGGCGGCCTTCACCCGCGGCTTCGAGCGCCGGACGTCGTCGACCGACGCGGTGGCGTAGGCCCTCCGAGCGACCGCGAATCATCCCTCTGACCGATGGTCGCGGGATGTCCCGCGCCCTAGCTTTTCAGTCCACGCACCATACCCGCGGCGGCAGGCCAAAAGGCCTGTTGCCGTCCCGCCCCTTCGGGGGCCTCACTGCACACGGCGGAGTGCTTCGGCATGGATCTTCTTACCTGGTTGATCGTCGGCCTGCTGGCGGGCCTGTTGGCGTCGTTCGCCGTGGGCGGCGTCGGCTTCGGCCTGCTCGGCGACATCGTGATCGGCATCGTCGGCGCCGTGATCGGCGGCTGGCTCTTCGGCTGGCTGGGCATCGTGACACCCTTTGCAGGTCTCGCCGGCACGATCTTCGTGGCGTTCATCGGTGCGGTCGTGCTCCTGCTGCTGTTGCGGGCGCTCCGTCCGCGGCGGGCATAGTCCTCCTTCTGCACTCGGAGATTCCGTGCGCCCTCTGTCCCTGGTTGGCATCGCCCTGATCGTGTTGGGCGCCGTGATCCTGATTCGCGGCGGCAGCTTCACCTCGCGTCGTGACGTCCTCAAGGTCGGCGACCTCAAGGTCACGGCCTCCGAGGAACAGGCGGTGCCGCCCTACGCGGGCGGAATCGCCGTCATCGCCGGCATCGCCCTCGTGGTGGCCGGCAGCCGCAAGCGAGGCTGAGCCGTCGCCGAAGGTTGTATCGCAGTGCCGCAAATCGACCATTCGGGTCGGACCCGGCAGCCATGTACCACCCGGCCGAGGAGGCCACATGAACCGCATCGCTCGCAGCATGACCCTCACCTTCCTGATGGCCGCCGCGGTCGGCGGCTGCGCTACGAAGGCGCGTACCGGTGCCGTGGTCGGCGCGGGAGGCGGCGCGGTCATCGGTGGCGTGATCGGCAAGGTGGCTGGTTCCACGGCGAAGGGTGCCATCATCGGCGCGGTGGTCGGCGGCACGGCCGGCGCGATGATCGGCGCCCGGATGGACCGGCAGGCCAAGGAGCTCGAGATGAGCATTCCCGGCGCCACGGTCGAGCGCGTTGGCGAGGGGATCCAGGTGACCTTCGCCTCCGGCCTTCTGTACGACTTCGACTCCGACGTGGTGAAGACCGACGCGCGCACCAACCTGCGCGAGCTCGCCAACAGCCTGGCCAAGTATCCTGACACGGACCTGGTGATCATCGGCCATACCGACCAGGTGGGATCGAGCAGCTACAACCAGGGGTTGTCGGAGCGCCGTGCCATGGCGGCGGCCAACTACCTGAGCATGCAGGGGGTCGCCGGATCGCGGATCGCCACGCGTGGCCTTGGCGAGACCGAGCCGATTGCCTCCAACGACAGCGAGTCGGGTCGCGCGGCCAACCGCCGAGTCGAAGTCGCGATCTTCGCCAGCCGCGCGGCGCGCGAGCGGGCTGCCGCCGGCGGCCAGGAGTGACCGCCGCGCGGTGGCGCCGGTTGCACCAGTGGTGGCTCGGGGCGGCACTCCTCCTGAGCGGCGCCTGCGCCATCTCGCAGCAGCAGGAAGTGCAGGTCGGCAACGACTACGCCGCGCAGCTCGCCCGTGAGCTGCCGGTGGTGCGCGATGCCTCCTCGGAGCGCTACCTCACCACGCTCGGCAATGCGCTGGCGCAGGCCACCGACACCCGCGGGCTCACCTGGCACTTCACCATCGTCAACAGTCGCGAAGTCAACGCCTTCGCGGTGCCGGGTGGCTGGATCTACGTCAACCGTGGCCTGATCGAGCGCGCCGAGAACCTCAGCCAGCTGGCGGGCGTGCTCGCGCACGAGATCGGCCACGTGACGCGGCGACACTCGGTGCAGCAGATGCAGCAGGCCCAGGGCGCCAACGCCGGGGTCTCGCTGCTCTGCACCCTCACCAAGGTGTGTCAGGGTGCCACCGGACAAGCCGCGATCAACGTCGGCGGCAGCGCGCTCTTCGCCAAGTTCTCGCGCAGCGACGAATCCGAGGCCGACGCCGAGGCGGTCCGCACCACCATCCGCGCCGGCTACGACCCGCAGGGCATTCCGGGGATGTTCCGCATCCTCCTGGCCGAGCAACAGCGCAACCCCAGCGCCCTTGAGGCCTTCTTCCTGACGCACCCGCTCGCGGCCGATCGCGTGACCGCCACGGAGGCGCAGATCACCACGGTCTCGGCCGAGGCGCTCCGGGGCCTGATCAAGGACACGCCGGCCTTCCAGGCGTTTCGTCGCCGACTCCTCTCCCTTCCGCCGGCGCCTGTCGCCAAGGCACCGAGCCGCTGAATCCCGAGGATTGGGGCGGAGATTCCCGGCGAAGCAGCCGCTCCCCGACTCCCATATCTTGCATGCAGCGACGCGACCCCACGGCATCCGGTGCGGAGGCTGCATGCAGAAGCGACTTGGCGACGAGCTGGTCGAGACGGGATTGGCCACCACGGAGGAGATCGCCGCCGCCGTGGGCGAGGCGGCGGCGAGTCACCATCGTCTCGGCGAAGTGCTGATCGAACGCGGCACGCTCGACGAACGCGATGTCTATCGCGCCCTCGCGACGCTGCACCAGCTGTCGTTTCAGAGCAGCGATGAATTGCTGAGCCAGATCGATCCCACCCTGGCCCGGACCGTCCCCCAACGATTCCAGGAATTCCACCACGTCCTCCCGGTCGCGATCGTCGGCGAGGAGCTCCTGGTGGCCACCAGTGATCCGTTGATCCTCGTCCCGGAGCTGGGGGCGGCGCTCGGCGCTCGGCGCGTCCGGCAAGTCGTGGTCACGCCGACGGACCTCCGCCGACTGCGGATGGCGATCTCCCTCAATCAGGCTGGCCAATCGCAGACCGCCGCACCAGCCCCGCGCCAGGCCGACGACCTGCTGGACGTGGATCCGGCCGCGACCGAGTCGGCCCAGCGGTTGCTCGATGAACTGCTGCTCGACGCCGTGGCGGAGCGCGCCAGCGACATCCACATCGAGACCTACCGCGGACGGACCAGGATCCGCATCCGGGTGGACGGCGATCTCCGCGACCTCAAGCACTACAACTTCACCGACCTCCAGCGGATGGGGTTGGTGAACGTGATCAAGGTCCGCGCGGGCCTCGACATCGCGGAGCATCGTCTGCCGCAGGGCGGTCGGTTCGTGACCCGCTCCGGCAAGCAGGCCTTCGACATCCGGACGCAGACGCAGCCCTGCCTGCACGGCGAGCACGTGGTGATGCGGCTCCTCCCGCAGGACACCACGCTGGTCGGCATCGATGAGCTCGGCTTCCCGCCCGAGATCGCCAAGTTCTACCGTCGGCTGCTTGATTCGCCGGGTGGGCTGGTGCTCGTCGTCGGGCCCACCGGCTCGGGCAAATCCACCACACTCTATGCCGGCCTGCAGGTCCTGGCAGCGGATCCCACGCGCAAGGTCATCACGGTCGAGGACCCGATCGAGTACGCCCTGGATGGCATCCAGCAGACGCAGGTGAAACCGGAGATCGGCTTCGAGTTCGCGCACGCCATGCGCGCCTTCGTGCGCGAGGACCCCGACGTGATCCTCGTCGGCGAGATCCGCGACGGCGAGACCGCGCTCGAGGCCCTGCGCGCCTCGCAGACCGGCCACCTGGTGCTCTCGACCCTCCACTGCAACGACACGGTCGATGCGGTGCAGCGTCTGGTCGACCTCGGGATGCACCGCAACTCGATCGGCTCCGAACTGCTGGCGGTGTTCTCCCAGCGGCTGGCGCGGCGCATTTGCGAGGGCTGCCGCGGACCGGCAGATCCAGATCCGGAACTGATCGCGGAGATCTTCCCGGACGGCATTCCGGCGACCATGCGCTTCTTCAAGGGCAGCGGTTGCGACCATTGCCGCGGCACCGGCTGCTACGGACGGATCGGGGTCATCGAGTTCCTGCCAGCCTCGGTGGAACTCCGACAGGCCATTTCCCGTGGTGCCACGGTCGACGAGCTGCGCGGCCACGCGCTGCACGCCGGATTGCTGCCGTTGCGCGACCATGCCCTCACGCTGGTGAGCGAGGGAAGGATCCCGCTCTCCGAACTCCGCACCATGCTGCCACCGGAGCGACTGGGCCCGGAGAAGTAGCCAGACTCGCCACGGGACCCGCACCCTCCCCGATGGGTATACCTTACGGGGTGTCCAAGGCCCGTGGGGGCCAGTCACACCCGCGCCCATCCCATCTTCCGCGCACCGTCATGCCGCCCATCTCACCGGAGGGGACGCCGATGCCATTCAACCTCGCCAGTGGCGCCGAGGGCGATCGCCCCGTGGTGGATGTCCGCGTGCTCGAGGAGCTGGTCGGCTCCGAGCCCGAGGTGATCGCGGATTTCCTCGCGCAGTACCGTGCCAGCGCTCGATCGCTCGGGGCGGACCTCCGCGCCGCGCGAGACGCCGGCGACCTCGCCGCGATCGCCGGAGCAGCCCACAAGCTCAAGTCCGCCTCGCGGGCCATCGGCGCCCTGGCCCTCGGCGACCTGTCGGCCGCCATCGAGCAGGCCGCACGGGCACAGCAGTCCGAGGCGGTGCGGTCATTGTTCCCCAGCTTCGACCTCGCCTTCGCCTCGGTCGAGCGCACCATCGCGCAGCACCTGGCCGCCTCATGAAGATTCTGGTCGTCGACGACGAACCCTTCGCCCTCCGGCTGGTGACCCACCAGCTGGGCCGAATGGGGTTCAGCGACGTGGTGGCTCACGAGCGCGCGACCGACGCGCTCGCGATGCTGCAGTCGGACGCGCACGCGGCCGACGTGATCCTGCTCGACTTGCAGATGCCTGAAATGGATGGCGTCGAGTTTGTCCGGCATCTGGCGTCGCTTCGATTCCCCGGCGGCCTGATCCTGCTGAGCGCCGAGGACGAGCGCATCATCGAGACCGTGCGCAAGCTCGCGCAGGCCCATTCCCTCGACGTGCTGGGGGCACTGCACAAGCCGGTGACCCCCGAGCAGTTGCAGCTGCTGCTCGGCGGCGCCGCCAAGACGCCGACGCGGACACCGCGCACCGAGGCCAAGCGCTACTCGCCGGTGCGCCTGATGCAGGCCATCGCCGGCGGCGAGTTGCGCAACGTGTACCAGCCGAAGGTCGAGCTGGCGACCGGTCGGGTCGCCGGGGTCGAAACGCTGGTGCGTTGGCAGCATCCGGAGGATGGCCTGATCGGCCCCGACCAGTTCATCCCGTTGGCCGAGGAGTACCACCTGATCGACGACCTGACCCGCACCATGCTGGTCAAGGCGCTGGCCCAGGCCCGTGCCTGGGCGGAGTCCGGGCTCGACTTGCACATCGGCGTGAATGTCTCGATGGACAATCTCGGAACGCTCGATTTTCCCGACTTCGTGGCGCGCTCACTCGCGACTGCCGGGGTGCGCCCGCAGATGCTCGTGCTCGAGGTCACCGAGAGCCGGTTGATGACCAACATGCTGGCGGCCCTCGACATCCTGACCCGCCTGCGCCTGAAGCACATCGGCCTCTCCATCGACGACTTCGGCACCGGGCACTCCTCGTTGGCGCAACTGCGCGACATCCCGTTCGACGAACTCAAGCTCGACAAGGGTTTCGTCCACGGTGCCCTGCACGATGCCGCCAATCGGACCATCCTCGAGGCCAACCTCGGCATGGCCCACCAGCTCGGCATGCGCACCGTGGCCGAGGGCGTCGAGGACCGCGAGGATTGGGATCTGCTCAAGCGCCTGGGCTGCCAGTTGGCGCAGGGCTATTTCGTTGGGCGCCCGATGGCCGGCACCGCGTTGCCGGCATGGTTGGTGGAGTGGGAGGGACGGCGCGCGGAGCTGGCCGCGGGATGAGCGATCCTGGCCGCCGGGCGATGACCCTCTGGATCGACGCCGACGCGACGCCCCGCGAGGTGAAGGACGTGGTCTTCCGCGCCGCCAAGCGCCTCGAGCTCGCGACCATCATGGTGGCGAACTCGCGACTCGACTCGCCGCCGGGCAACCCGCTCGTCTCGGCCATCCGCGTGGACGGGGGCCCCGACGTGGCGGACGAATACATCGTGGCCCACGCCGTGGCCGGCGATCTGGTGGTGACGCAGGACATTCCGCTCGCGGCCCTGCTCGTGCCGGCCGGGATCGTGGTGCTCGACCCGCGCGGCGAGGAGCATACCGCGGAGAGCATTGGCGAGCGCCTCTCCATCCGCAACCTGATGGAGTCCTTCCGTGGCGCCGGCGTGGTCACCGGTGGCCCCGCGCCATTCGACGCCCGCGCCAAACAGGCCTTTGCCTCCGCGCTCGATCGGGCCCTGACGCGGATGCAGCGCCGCCCTCCCACGGCCCCGTAGCGACTCAGTTGGCGGCGACCCGCTCCACCCGAAAGCAGCACGTTGGCCCGCCCTGCGCGATGCACTCGCACTCGATGACTCGCAGGTCCCTCCCGATCAGACGTACGAACAGCCCCTCGAAGGTCCCCGCGTAATAGTCGCAGACACGTGCTGCCCCCCGCATGCCACGGCAAATCGCACAGTCCTCAAACACGAGATCGGGCCAGTCGCCGTTGGGCACGACGCGGAACCGGCCCGACCCGGCGAACGTCCACGCATGCCGGGAGACGGCGGCGAGCAGCACGGTCAAGCCGAGTCGCGGTGGCAGGGCACGAATCAGCGGCTGCACCAGGCGCGGAATCCGATTGGCCAGCAGGTAGTCGGCGGTGCGTCGGCCGGCGTCCCGCAGCAGCGGGGCGGCCGACGCCGCGCCGAGTTCCCCGATCACGGCCTGCATGAGCGCCTGGACCTCGCCCTCGTCCACCATGGCGCTGGGGAGCGTGTCCAGTCGGTAGCCGGTGGCACCCTCCAGCAGCGGCGCGGCGGTGGCGTCACCGAGGCGGGCACGCAGCGCCGCGGCCACCTGGATGATCGCGTTGGGGCCGATCCGCGTCGCCAGCGACGGCGCGCTCATGTCACACGGCGCGCGAGAAGCGCGACGGGCCGTCGGCCGCGGAACGATAGGCGTCGAGCGCCGCACAGAGGTTGCGGACAAAGAAGCGGCCAAGTGCCGTGACCCGGACGCGTTGCTCCTGGAGGGTCACGAGGCCGTCGGTGGCGAAGCCCTCGAAGCGCGATCGCACGTCGGCCTCTCCCCCGACCCACAGGGAATAGGGGAGCTCGCCGTTGCACATGAGGTGGGTGATCGCCGCCCCGCGCAACACGTCGTCCTCGTGCAGGACATGGCCCCGCGCCACCATGAGTTCGCCGGCATCCACGGCGCGTTGCCAGTCGCCAAGCTCGGGAGCATTCTGCACGTACCAGCCGTTCACCTCGGAGATCGCGCTCGTGCCGACGCCAAGGAGATGCTCGCCGACTCGCGTCGTGTACCCCATGAAGTTCCGGTGCAACGTGCCGGCCTCGGCCGCGCGGGCCAGCGGATCGTCGGGCTTGGCGAAATGGTCGAGCCCGATCCACTCGTAGCCCGCCGCCATGAACTGCTCCACGGCGCGCCGGAAGAGGGTGAAACGGGCATGATTGACCGGAAGTTCCGCGGCGTCGATCCGCTTCTGGTGCGGCCGCATCCAGGGCACGTGCGCGTAGCCGAAGCAGGCGACGCGATCGGGGGAAAGGGCCAGGGTTTCGGCCACCGTCCGCTCGAACCCCTCGGCGGTCTGCCGGGGGAGGCCGTAGATCAAGTCGAAGTTGATGCCCTCGAATCCCGCCGCACGCGCCTCGGCCACCACCTCCGCGATCATCGTGGCTGGCTGGATCCGCCCGATGGCCTCCTGCACATCGGCATCGAAGTCCTGCACGCCGAACGAGATGCGGGAAAAGCCGAGGTCGCGCAGCTGCCGCAGCTGTCCGGGCGACACGAGTCGCGGGTCGGCCTCGATGCTGCACTCGGTGTCGGCGTCAATGGCGAAGGCGGCGCGCAGCATGGCCACCAGGCGCGTCAACTGGGTCGCATCGAGGAAGTTCGGCGTCCCGCCCCCCCAGTGCATCTCGGCCACCCGCGGACCGCGCCCGATCGACTGCGCGAGCATGGCGATCTCGCGCTCGAGCCGATTCAGGTAGCGATCCACCACCTCGGCACGCTTGGTGACCGTCGCGTTGCAGCCGCAGTAGAGGCAGCGCGAGGCGCAGAACGGCAGGTGCACATACAGCGCCAGCGGCGCGGCGCTGCCGTCGAGCGAATGCAGGTGCGCCCGCCACGCCGCCGCATCGATCCCACCGGTCCAGTCCGGCACCGCCGGATAACTGGTGTAGCGCGGGATCGCCACGTCGTACCGCGACAGCAACACGGGACCCACCTGCGGCACCGCCCGGCGTCCCTCGCTCAGCATGGCCTGATCGCTCCGCCGTCGGGGGGCGTGGACTCGCCGACATCGTCTTCGAATGCCGTGGCGTCGGAGGAGGCGGCCGCCCGCATGGTCGACCGCTTCGGCGCGATGAAATCATCGGCGGGAATCTCGTGACCGGCCACCGAGACCATCGGGTGGGGCGAGCACTGGGCCACCCCGTGTACGTGCTGGATCTCGCGCTTGACCTTGAGGCGCACGAGTTCCTGCTTCGAGGTGGTCTTGGCCTCGTCGAACTTCCAGTCCACGGTGGACTGGCCCCAGTAGTTGATCCGGCCGAGGTCGTAGAAGCGCCGTTCCATCGCGCTCTTGAGGTAGGCCTTGAGGCAGCCGCGCAGGTACTTCCGGCGATAGGGATCGCGATCCCAGAGATAGCCTCCCGTCGCCTTCTTGAAGTAGAAGCGACGGTAGTTGTTGAGCACGCCCTTCAGCACCTCGTCACGGGTCATCACGTCGGGCTGGATGATCGGGGTGACGAAGTTGTACTTGGCATAGTCGCGGACCTCGACCTTGTCGCCCAGCTCCTGGAAGAGGTCGGAGAACGGCCACGGCGTGTAGCAGTTCCAGTTGACCAGGTCCGGCTTCCAGTCGAGCGCCATGTTGTACGTCTCTTCCAGCGTCTCGGGGGTCTCGTTCTCGAGGCCGACGATGAACTGGGCCTCGGTCACGATGCCGGCGTCGCGAAGCAGCTGGATGGCCTTCTTGCTCTGCTCGACCTTGATCTCCTTGTTGAAGCGATCAAGCTTGAGCTGGGCGGCCGCCTCGGTGCCGAGGGACACGTGCACCAGTCCCGCCTTGCGATAGAGCGGCAGCTCCGCCTCGTCGCGGAGGATGTCGGTGACGCGGGTGTTGATCCCCCAGGTGATGCCGAGGTCACGCGCGATCAGCTCCTCGCAGAGGGCCACGAACTTCTTCTTGTTGATCGTGGGCTCCTCGTCGGCGAGGATGAAGAAGCCGACGTTGTGCTCCTTGACCAGCATCTCGATCTCGTCAACGAACTTCTTCGGATCGCGCGTGCGGTACTGGCGCCAGAACTTCCACTGCGAACAGAAGGAGCAGGTGAAGGGGCAGCCGCGCGCGAAATTGGGGATGGCGACGCGGCAGTTCAGCGGGATGTAGATGTAGCGATCCCAATTGAGGATCCCCCAATCGGGGGCCAGCGAGTCGAGGTCCTGGATCGGCGGGTGGGGCGTCGTGGCGAAGGGCGCGCCGTCCTGGAGGTACGCGATTCCCTGGATCTCGCCGCGATCCCGGGCGAGCCGGCCCTCGTCGAGCGCCCGGATGAGGTTGACGACGATCTCCTCGCCCTCACCGCGGACGATGTAGTCGATCCACGGCGCCTCGGAGAGCACCTGGCCATACATGAAGGTGCCATGGATGCCACCCAGCACCGTGAGGGCGTCGGGGTGGATGCGTCGCACCATCTCGAGCGTGGCCTGAGCCTGATAGATCGCCGGCGTGATGGCCGTGCAGAGCACCGCGTCGGGGTGTTCCTCGCGCAGGATCGCCTCGAGTGCGTCATCGGCGATGTGGTCCGTCATCGCGTCGATGAAGCGAATGTTGCGGTACCCCGCCGCCTTGAGCGCCCCGCTGAGATAGGCCACCCACGCCGGTGGCCAGTTGCCCGCGATCTCCGCCCCGCCCGAGTGATAATTGGGATGCACCAGCAGGATTCGCAGCGGTCGCGACTCGGCCGTCGACTGTCCGGTACCCGTGACACCGGTATCTGTCATGCCCATGGAACACCTCCTGCCTCAACCTACCACCTTCTCGGGAAGCCGCGCCAGTACTGCATTTGCGAGCGAATCGCTCGGCATTGCCGGACAGCCGACGGGGCCGCGATCACCGACTCGAATGGTCGGAATCACGGCCCCTCGCGGCGGCGTGGTGTCTCGCCGCGGCGTCGTGCGCGCTCAGGTCACTCCGTCGTGACCAGCGGCTTCAACTGCGTGTCGATGCGACAGATGTGATCGACCAGCCAGGCATCGATCGTGTCCACCAGCTCGCGGGCGTCTTCCTGCACAAATCCGTGGGACGCATGCCGTTCGTGGAAGCGATTGAGGAAGGTGATGAAGCCGCGATGCGCGTCCTGATTCAGCGTCGCCGCAGGGCAGAAATGCCGGGCCATGCACCCCTCCTCGTAGGCGAAGTGACTCCGCACGTAGAGGTCGAGTGAATGGAGGAGTCCCCCATACACGGCGCCACCCTTGCCTTCATCCAGCGCGGCCCGAAAGGAGTCCGCCATCTGAAAGAGCATCTTGTGTTGGTCGTCGATGCGTGCGATGCCGGTGCTGTAGGCCTCTGACCATTGCATGTCGTGTCGCCTCAGGGGGGGGAGGAGGTTCGCGTGGCACCGTCGGGGAGCATCCTGCCCAGGCGGGCACCACCGCAACCTCGGGGAGACTACCCCGCCCGGGCCAATCCGCCAACTCTCCACCCGCCAGTCGTTGGCGTCCCCTCGCCGCGACGGCTAGCTTCGAGCGTCTCCCCCAACACGCCAGTCGACCGTCTCCTCACCGGATCGCGCTCATGTCCAACCGACTCAGGCCGCTCGCGGCCGCCCTGCTCCTCCTGCTCACCGCCTCCACCTCGCGCGACCCGTTCGGCGTGGATCTCGCCATGGTGGCGAAGATCCGTGAGGAGGGGCTGCAGCGCTCCCGCGTGATGGAATACGAGGGCTACATGGCCGACGTCCTTGGCGCCCGGCTCACGCTCTCACGCGACATGCAGCGTGCGCAGCGCTGGGCCACGGCGGAGATGACCCGCCTCGGCCTCGTGAACGTGGCGCTGGAGCCCTTCATGGACTTCGGCGCGGCGTGGGACAACGAGTACGTCTCGGTCCACCTCCTCGAACCCGACTACCAGCCCATGGTCGGCTATCCGCTGGCTCACACGCCGGGGACCGACGGCAAGCAGGTGGCGCAGGCGATCATCGTCGATCTCCAGTCGAAGCAGGACCTCGAACGCTACCGCGGCACCCTGGCCGGCAAGGTGGTCCTCGCCACGCCGCCCGCCACCATCGACATCGCGGCGATGACCAACGGGGTCAAGCGGCGGACCCAGGCCGAGCTCGATTCGCTGGAGCGCGTGGTCATCGTGCCCCGCCCCGCCCAGGCGCCGCGCACCGTGCGCAACCCCGACGCCCTCACCGCCGTCGAGCGGATGGCGTTCTTCAAGGCCGAGGGCGTGGTGGCCGTGTTCCAGAGCGAGAGCGGCTGGCTCGGCGCGGTGCGCGGCTTCTCCCGCCCTGGCGCGGCGGCCGATCGCTGGTCGCGCGCCGGCGACCTGGCCTCCCCGGTGATCGTCGCCGTGACGCCCGAGCACTACAACCGGATGTACCGGATCGTGCAGCGCGGCATCCCCGTGAAGGTCGAAGTCGAGGTCCGCAACCGCATCGGCGAGCAGGTCGAGCAGGCGATGAACATCGTCGGCGAGATTCCGGGGAGCGACCTGAAGGACGAGGTCGTGATGATCGGGGCCCACTTCGACACCTGGCACGCATCGCCCAACGCCAGCGACAACACCTCCGGCGTGGCAGTGGCGCTCGAGGCGGCCCGCATCCTGAAGGCGATCGGCGCCAAGCCGCGACGCACCATCCGCGTGGCGCTCTGGGGCGGCGAGGAGCAGGGACTCTGGGGATCGCGCGGCTACGTCCGGAAGCACTTCGGCGACCCACGCGACTCGAAGGTCGGGGTCACGCCGGCCTACGACAAGCTGCAGGCGTACTTCAATCAGGACTACGGCTCGGGGCAGTATCGCGGCATCATGCTCCAGGGGAACGAGGGGGCCCGTGCGATGCTCACCGCCTGGATGATGCCGTTCCGCGATCTGGGGATGACGGCCGTCTCCAATCAGAGCCTCGGCAGCACCGATCACGTCGCCTTCGATGAGGTCGGACTCCCCGGGTTCCAGTACCTGCAAGACCGCACCCCGGGTCAGGGTGGGCACACCAACCTCGACTTCTTCGACACGATCCAGGCCGATGACCTGATGAAGAACGCCACCATCATGGCGGCGTATGCCTACCACGCGGCGATGAGCGACGAGCGCATCCCGCGGAAGACCCTCAAGTAGCCGGAGCCGCCATGTCCTCTCGACGCGAGTTCGTGCAGTCCGTGGTGGGGGCCGGCGCCGCCCTCCCGATGTTCCGCCCCGACGCGCTGCGCCGGGCCGTGGGGGCCACCGATCGCCTCACCAGCCCCGATCCGCGGCGCGCCGCCGAGGATGAGTCGTACTGGGGCGAGATCCAGCGCGCGTTCGACCTCGATCGCACCATGATCAACCTGAACAACGGCGGGGTCTGTCCGTCGCCGACGCACGTGCTCGAACAGATGATCCGCGACCTCCGCTTCAGCAACGAGTTGCCGGTCTACCACATGTGGAACGTGCTCGAGCCGCGCATCGAGAGCGTGCGCCGCGACCTCGCGGCCGACTTCGGCTGCGACCCCGAGGAGATGGCGATCACGCGCAACGCCTCGGAAGCCCTCGAGACGCTGATCCTCGGCCGCGACCTGCAGCCCGGCGACGAGGTGCTGGTCACCAACCAGAACTACGGGCGGATGCTCACCAGCTGGGACCAGCGGGTGCGCCGCGACGGCATCGTGCTGAAGCAGGTCTCGTTCGACGTGCGCTCACCATCGCCGCAGCACCTGCGCGAGGTCTTCGAGCGCGCGATCACGCCGCGCACCAAGGTGCTCGAGGTCACCCACATCACCAACCTCACCGGGCAGATCTTCCCGGTGCGCGAACTCGTGCAGCTGGCGCGGGCGCGCGGCATCCTCACGCTGATCGACGGCGCGCACGCGTATGCGCACTTCCCGTTCACCCGCGACGAGATCGATGCCGACTTCTACGGCACGTCGCTGCACAAGTGGCTGCTGGCGCCGATCGGGACCGGCTTCCTCTACGTGCGGCAGGCGCGGATCCCGGAGATCTGGCCGCTGATGGCGGCCCCGAAGACGATGGACGCCAACATTCGGAAGTTCGAGGAGATCGGCACCCATCCGGCGGCGAACCACAACGCGATCAGCGTGGCACTCGCCTTCCATCGGAGCATCGGCGCCGACCGGAAGGTGGCGCGGCTCCGGCATCTCCGGAATCGCTGGGCAAAGCGGCTGCTCGCCGCGAGCGAGCGCTTTCGCATTCCGACACCGCTCGACGGCACCGATGCGGGGGCAATCGCGCTGGTGCAGATCGAGGGGATCGACAGCGCCAAGCTGGCGCAGTGGCTGCTGGACAAGCACCGTGTGGTGACGGTGGCGATCAAGCATCCGGAGTTCGAGGGGATCCGCGTCACGCCGAACGTCTACACCACGCTCGACGAGGTCGATCGCTTCGCCGACCTGATGGAGCGGGCGGCGCGGCACGGGATCGCGTAGCCTCGCTCAGCAACCCCGCGTGTAGTACCAGACCAGCGGACGACCGCGACCGTCGAGGAAGCGCACCCATCCCTCGACGGTCACGCCGTTCGGGACCGGTTCCGCGCCGCAGATCATCGCTGGCTGCGTGAGCCGTACCCGCAGCCAGTCGCCGCGTCGCTCGAGAATCTCCAGCCAGTGATCGTCGGCATCGAAATGCGGCACGAGCGGGGCGGGGAGGCGTGTCCCATTCGGCGCACGGTGCAGCACGAGCCGCGTCGGGTCGAGTGCGTAGACGCCGTCGAGCTCGGGCAGGTAGGCAGCCCATCGCAGCAGGGTCAGGCGTGGATCGCGGAGGTCGATCCAGCCCCGGCGCGCGGCTGGGGCGGTCGTGTCGCCGACCTGCACGCGCGCCCACCGCCCGCTCACATCGACGGAATCCACCACCAGCCCGCTGATCTCGTAGCCGTACTCGAGCACCGGGGCTGGCACGGTCGCGGCACCGTGCACCAGCGCGTGCATCTCGCCGCCGACGCGGTCACTCGACCGCACCCACCACGCCACGACCTCGGCGCCGCCGGGCCGTGCCACGATCGCGAAGGTGTCGGCGCGCGCGCCCCACACCGAATCGGCGAGACCCACCACGCCGAGTCCGCGATCCGGCTCCTGCGCCACGAGCGACGCAGTGCTGGCGACGAGCACCGCCAGGTGTCGCAGCACCGGCGTCATCGCGGCCGGGTGAGCCGCGTGAGGGCACGGTCCAGTGCCGCCGCGAACGCCTGCTTGGCGCGCGCATCGTAGGGCGGCGGGCCGCCGGTCGTGATGCCGATCATCCGCGCCTCCTCCATCAGGTCCCGGATCGAGAGCCGCTCGCCGATCGTGTTCATCGTGTGCTCCTCGCCGCGCGGGTCGAGCACCACGATGCCGCGCGGCACCAGCTCCGCCGCGAGCGGGATGTCCTGCGTGACGACGAGGTCGCCCGGTTCGGCCTCGGCCGCGATGTGCGCATCGGCCACGTCCGGGCCGCCGTTCACCCACACGGCCGAGACCTGCGGAATCCCCGGCG
>JANRIW010000002.1:0-43357 GCA_033764505.1 Gemmatimonadales bacterium | reverse complement strand
CCCCGCCCCCCCCCCGCGGGGGCCCGGCCCGCCCGCCCCCCCCGCGCGCGCCCCCCCCCCCGGCCCCCCCCCCCCCCCCACCCGCTTCCCGCTTCTCGCCTACGCCGGACTCACCTTCCGATACGCCTCCACCACCGCCAGTTCCCCGTCCTTCCCCGGCTTCGAATTCCCGTGTTCCATCCCGAGGATCCCGGTGAAGCCCTTCTGCTTGAGGTGGGCAAAGATGCGGGCGTAGTTGATCTCCCCGGTGCCCGGCTCGCGCCGACCCGGGTTGTCACCGATCTGCACGTAGGCCACTTCGCCCCAGGCCCGATCGAAATTGGGGATCAGGTTCCCCTCGGTGATCTGCTGGTGGTAGATGTCGAAGAGGATCTTGCAGGCCGGTGAATTGACGGCCCGGCAGATCTGGTACGCCTGCGGCACGCGGGTGAGGAACATCCCCGGATGGTCGCGACGATTGAGCGGCTCGAGCACCATCACGAGACCATGCGGCTCGAGCAGGCCCGACGCGCGGCGAAGGATCTCCACCGCGTTGGCCGTCTGGTACTCGAACTCGAGGCGATGCGCGAGGTCGCCCATCACCACCGTCATCCACTTGGCATTGACGCGCTTGGCCACCTCGATCGATGCCTGCACGTCGGCCAGGAACGATTCCACGAAGGCCGCGTCACCGCTGGCGAACGTGACCTTGTTGAATGCGGTGGACGGATTGACGACGAACACCCCCATCCGCATGCCGAGGCGCGTCATCTCGCGGGCGATGCGCTCCTGCTCCTCGACCGGACGGCCGCGCATCCCGTTGTCCTCGAGCGAGCGGAAGCCGCGCTCGTGCATCCACTTCAGCTGATCGACCACGTCGGGACCGGCATGCGCCGCGAACATCCCGAAGTGCGGCGCGAAGTCGGCACCAAAGACCGGGTCGGCGACTCGCATGGCCCGCGCCGATGCGGTCGGCATCATCCCCGCCACGCCGGCGGCCATGCCGGCCGCCACGAAGGAACGGCGCTCCACCTTACCACCCCTCCACGAAACCGCGGGACAGGGTCGTCACGCCTGGCGTCGGCACCGGCGGCACCACCATCGGGCCGAGGGCAAACGGCCGCGGCGTGATGTCCTGCGCCGCCGCGAGCAGCTGCGTCCAGGTGACGTCCTTGCCGGTGTAGGCCGCCTCGCGTCCCATGATCGCCGTCAGCGTGCTCTCGGCGATGCGCCGGCCCTCGTTGAGCGGCGCGCCGGCGCGAATGCTTGCCACGAGATTCTTGTGCTCCTCGACGTAGGGGTTCATACCCTCCATCGTCGGGTGGGTCCAGCTGGTGGCGCCCATGATGCGATTGCGCGCATTCGAGCTGCCTTTCGTTCCCTGCACGCGCTCGCCGACGAACGACGTGGTGCCATCCTGCTGGCGGCACATCGAGAGGACGCGCACGCCATTGGGATACTCGTAATCAATCGCGAAGTGATCGAAGATGTGGCCGTACTCGGCGCCGGTCCGGGTCTGCCGGCCACCCATGCCCGTCGCCTTGATCGGCAGGGCCCCGATCACCCAGTTCGCCACGTCGAGGTTGTGCACGTGCTGCTCGACGATGTGGTCACCCGAGGCCCAGGTGAAGTAGAGCCAGTTCCGCAGCTGCCACTCCGCATCGCTCCAGTCCGGCTTGCGCGGGAGATTCCAGAGCGGCCCCTGGTTCCAGTACACCTGCGCGCCGATCACGTCGCCGATCGCGCCGTCGTGGATCCGCTTGATGGTCTCGCGATACATCGGGTCGTGCCGACGCTGCGTCCCCGACACGATGGCGAGGTTCCTGGAGGCCGCGGCCTCCGACGACTTGATGATCGAGAGCGCGCCGGCCACGTCCACGCAGACCGGCTTCTCCATGAACACATGCTTCCCGGCCGCGATCGCCGCCTCGAGGTGGCCGGGGCGGAATGCGGGCGGCGTGGCGAGGATCACCAGGTCGATGTCGGCGGCGAGCACCTGCTTGTAGGCATCGATGCCCGTGAAGGTCTTCTCGGGCGTCACCTTGTACTTGGCGGCGAAGCCGGCGTTCTCCGCGGCCACCTTGCCGAACTGTTCGCGGGCCGAGGCCAGGCGATCAGGGAAGATGTCGCCCATCGCCACGAGGGTGACGTTCTCGCTCGCGGCAAGGGCGTCTCGGGCGGCACCGGTGCCACGCCCGCCGCAACCCACCAGGCCGATGCGGATCGGGTCGGCATCGGGACGACCGATGGCGAAGGCGTGACGCGGCAGGGCAATGGCCCCCGCGGCGGAGGCGGCAGCGACAACGAAGTCTCGACGATCAATGCTCACGGGATCCTCACGATGCGGAAGCCTACAAAGGTGCCATCGGACAACCACCAACGACTCTTGGGAATCTGCGGATCGGTCACGTTCCAGCTCGGGGCCTGCAGGTCGCGCGGTCGCCCGGCCACCACCGCGGCGGGCTGCCGCCAGGTGCCGCCGCGCAGCACCGGCACCGAGTCGAGGCCGGTGACCCACTCACCGGCGTTGCCGAGGAGGTCGAACAACCCCAGCGCGTCGGCCGCGCGCGAGGCCACCGGATGCGCCCCCGCCTCCGAGTTCTCCTCGACCCACGCGAGTTCCCGCACGCGCGCCGCGCTGAGCGGCGCCTTCCCGAGGGCGAGTTCCGCCGCGCGGAGCCATTGGGCATCGTTCGCGACCGCGTAGCGCTTGCCGGTCTTGGCCGAGAGCCACTCGGCATAGCGCATCGCGGTGTGATAGGTCATGGAGAGTGCGGCATACCCGGAATGGCCAAAGCCATGATCGGGAGCGCCATAGGGGCGCGATGGCCGTGTCGATGCATCCACCGAACCGCGCTCGGCCCGGCTCAGGTCGAGGCGGAAAGCGTAGATGTCGAACGCATCCCACGTCACCTCCGTGCGTCCGATCCAGAAGGCCGGCACCGTCACCCGCTGCATGCCACCCTTGCTCGGCACCATCACCTCGCCGCCGGCAACCGGCACCATCTCGAAGGTGACCAGGGTGCCGGGGATGGTATCGGTGTACGGGCGGAGCGGAGCCTGGGCTGCCAACGACTGACTCGAGCCCACGAGGAGGAGCGAGCACGCAGCCGTTGCCACGAACGGGGCTAGCTTCATTGGATATGCACGCGAGGAAACGAGGGAGAGTCGGGATGGCGATCATCCTGACCGCAATCTTGAAATTGCACGGTTCCCCGGTCGTTGCACAGGGGGCCGGGCAGGAGTATCGCCAGCTCCACCTCGGCATGGAGGTCCGGCTGGTGCTCCACGCGCCGACACCCCGAGCCGACTCGGCCGCGCGGGCGGCCTTTGCGCAGATCGCCGCCCTTGAGAACCTCCTCTCGGACTGGCGACCAAACAGCGAGGTGCGTCGGCTCGCCCACCACCCCGACTCGGCCGTTGCGGTCTCGGGGGCGCTCTTCGACGTGACCGCCCGCGCCCTGACCATGAGCCGCGCGAGCAACGGGGCATTCGACCCCACCGTCGGCCCGTTGGTGGCCGTCTGGCGCGTGGCCCGCTCGAGTGGTCGCGCGCCAAGCGACAGTGCGGTGCAGGCCGCCCGAGCCGCGACGGGATGGCACCGACTTCGGCTCGACTCGACCGCGCGCACCATCACCCTGCCGCGCGGCATGCAACTCGATCTCGGCGGCATCGCCAAGGGATGGATCCTCGGCGAGGCGGCTGCCACGCTGCGCGACTTCGACGTGCATGCGTTCCTCATCGAAGCCGGCGGCGATCTCCTGCTGGGTGCCGCCCCGCCGCAGCGCGACGGCTGGACCGTCAGCGTGACCACGCCGCGCGGCGACACCACCCTGACGCTGCACGACGTGGCGGTCTCCACCTCAGGCCCGTCGCAGCAGTTCGTGGTGATCGACGGCGTGCGTTACTCGCATGTGATCGACCCGCGCAGCGGACGCCCGCTCACCACTCCGTTCGAGGTCACCGTGCTGCACCACGACCCGGCCACCGCCGATGCGCTGGCCACTGCCGTCACCGTGCTCGGCGTCGACGAGGGCGCACGACTCGCGGCAGCACACGGAGCCTTGCTCATCCGTCGTCGCGACTGAGCCTCGGCGGCGTCAGCGCCGTCCCTCGGCGATCAGCGCGACTTCACCCACCATCACCAGCGGCACGCCGTTGCCGCCGCCGAGCCCGATCAGGAGCCCGGGAATCCCGACCGAGAACTGGCTCCAACGGCTGCCATCCCAGCGCCACGCCGCGCCGCCCTCCCCGACGACCCAGATGTCGCGCCCGTCGCCACGCACGGCGCGCAACGCGCCGGTGGTCGGCGGTGGCAACGTGGTCCACCGTCCGCCATCCCAGTGCAGCACCACGCCCGCCTCGCCGGCCACCCAGACATCGCGCGACGATCGGCCCCAGACACCGCGCAACAGCTGGTCGGTGGGCGCAGCCAGGCGGCGCCACCGCACCCCATCCCAGCGGATCACGGTGCCGCTGTCGCCCACGGCCCAGACGTCGGCCCAATCCTCGGCCCAGACATGGCGCAGGAAGGCGTCGGTGCCGGTGGGAAGCGATTGCCAACTCCCGCCGTTCCAGCGGAGCGCAGTGCCCTCGGCACCAACAACCAGAGCCCGATCGTCCGGCGCCCACCAGACACTGCGCAGCAAGCCCTGATATGGCGACGCCTCGCGCCGCCAGACGCCACCCTCGAATCGCAGGATGGTGCCACTGTCACCGACCACCAGACGGCGATGGTCTCCGGCGCCATCCACGCCATAGAGTGAGGTCTTGGTGGGGAGGACGACCGAGCGCCACGTGCCGTTGAGGCGCTCGAAGGCGAGGCCACCGAGGCCCACGGCCAAGGCACTGCCGTTCGCGGCCACGTGCGTCGCGAAGAGCACGGCGCCGCTCTCTCGTGTGCGCCAGCCATCACTGTTGTCGAGGATGGTGCCGAACCATCCCGCCGCAAACTGTCGGGTTGGCGTCACCGCCACCGCGCGCAGGTTCTCCCCGGGGCCTTCGACGGTGGCGAGGCTCCACTGCTCGCCGTCGCCGCGCAGGATGCGGCCACCATCACCGACGATGGTGAAGTCCCCGATGGCCGACGCCTCGACGCGAAAGAGGTTCATCGCGGTCGGTGCGGTGATGCGACGCCAACTCCCCGTGCCATCGCGCAGCAGAATGGTGCCGCTCGCCCCAACCGCGACGACACGCCCTGCACCGTCACCCGTCACGCCGAAGAGTGGCTGGTTGGTGGGGACCTCGACGCGCTGCCACCCGCCCGAGAGACAACACTCCAGCACGGTGCCGCTGTTGCCGACGGCGATCAGTGCGTTTTCCGAAGTCCCCCAGATGGACCAGAGCTCGGTGCCGGTCGGCGTCGGCATCTGGCGCCACCCGGCGGCGTCGTGCTGGAAGACGGCCCCACCACTCCCGACCGTCCAATAGCGCACGTCGTCGAGTCCCCAGAGGCCGAGCAGCTGCGATGGCAAGACCGTGTCCGCGCTCCACGATTCGCCCCCACGGCGCCAGACACCTCCCTCGCCAGTCACGGCTCGCACGACCCCCGCAGGTGCACCCCAGATGCCGGTGATGGTTTCCTGCGATGGTGTGCTCTCGAGCTGCGTGCTGTTGCCATCCCAGCGAAGGAGCACGCCCCCCTGACCACCGAACCAGACGCGCGTGGGAGACTCCGCCCACGCCGCGAGGAACGTCGCGTTGGTGACCCCGCGCTGCACCACGGCGAGCGAGGTGACCGGCCCTGACGGATCGGGCGGTTGATCAGGCTGGGCCAGGCATCCGCCCAGCAGGAGGAGAGTCGACAGGGCCAATCGCGCGCGGCGCGGCGAGTTCATCAACTGCGCCCGAGCAACGACATGATGTGGGCGCGTTGTGCGTCGTACAGCACGGCGCCGAACGCGGCCGACGTCAGCACCGCCGCGACGCGCAACGGCGAAAGCCACGGCGTCTGAAGGATCCCGACGACCAGGGTCACCGCGAGGGCCGTGAGGAAGGGCCACCACAGCAACCGTCGCAGTGGCTCCAGACGACGCCCCCGCCCCTCCGCGACGAGGTACCCCAGCAGCGTGAACGCCGCGAGCTCCGCGAGCACACGCAACAACCCCTCGCGCGCCGCCTCGCCGCCACCGCGCAGCGCAAGCGACCCGCCCCCGCGCGTCAGCCCCCACAACACCACGAGCAGGAGCGGCATCAGCGCGCGCACCACCTGTGGTTCGAGGCGCCGCTCGCGCTGCAGCGCCACGCGCCACACCATGCTCGCCATCACGGTCATGATCATGGTGGCCACGAGTCCCATGGCGCTCGCGGACAGCGAGACCCGGAGCGCCGGCACCACGGCCACGCCGGACCAAAGCAAGGCGGCACCGAGCGAGAGCACGAGTGGCGCGCGTCCGTCGCCTGGCGCACGAGTCACCGTGGCCACCGCCGCGATCGCGAGCGCGGCGGCCGAGCCCAGCGGCACCAGCAACCAGAGGCGCGACGGATCGCTCACGCTTCCCAACCCCACCAGCCAGGTAAGCGGCACCAGCAGGGAGACCAACCCCATCAGCGGCTGATCGAGCCAAAGCCGCGTCACCAACTCGGTGCTCGCCACCCGTCGAGCGACCGCAAGCGAAAGCAGCGCGCCGAGCCATGCCCCGGCACCGTTGGCGAGGAGATCGCTGAGGGTGGTATAACGCGGGGCGAGGAAGAGCTGCGCCGTCTCGATCAGCGTGCCCACGAAGAGGCCCGCGACAAATCCCGTCGCCGCGCGCATCCCCGTCATCCGCTGCCAGAGCAGGCCCAGGGGCACGAACAGCACCACGTTCAGCACCACGTCCGTGGCCCAGCCGCCGTCGGTCACCAGCAGCGACGCCTCGAAGTGGGCCGGGCGGGCGAATCGGAATGGGGCGAGCGTGATCACCGCCACCACGGCCGTCAGGTAGCCGAGGAAGAGTGCGCCGAGGCGGCGTCCGGTGGCGGTTGGGGGGGAGGTCAAGGGCGGAATATCGGGTGGGCCGGGAGGGGTGGCAACGGAGGGGGGTTGACGACCTCGAAATCATTGTGATATCATAGTGCTGTCACCCTAACTGGATGGCTCTATGATGATCCGTGAAGTTCAGCGCAACGCCCTCAATGGTGTCCTCGCCCTCCTCCTCCTCACCATCCTCTCGGTGGTCTCGGTCGGTGCCGTGATCTCGGGCGCCCGAGGCGACCTCCCCGGGCGCGCCATCGTCGGCTTGGTGGCCGCCGTGGTGGTCTGCTTCCTCTGGGCAGGCCTCTTCACCGTGCAGCCGAACCAGTCGCGGGTGCTGACGCTCTTCGGCGACTACAAGGGGTCGGTCAAGGCGCCCGGGCTCTGGTGGGTCAATCCCTTCATGATCAAGAAGGCGGTCTCGCTCCGGATCCACAATTTCGAGACGGCCAAGCTGAAGGTGAACGACCTCGACTCGAACCCGATCGAGATCGGGGCGGTGGTGGTGTGGCAGGTGGTGGACTCGGCCGAGGCGCTGTTCGAGGTGGAAAACTACGAGGACTACGTGCGGGTGCAGAGCGAATCGGCGGTGCGGACGCTCGCCACGCAATACCCGTACGACGCCCACAGCGCGGGCGCCATCTCGCTGAGCCACAACGCGGCGGACATCGCGGAGCAGCTCGCCGGCGAAGTGCAGAACCGGCTCGCCAAGGCGGGGATGAAGGTGCTCGAGGCGCGGATCACGCACCTGGCCTACGCCCCCGAGATTGCCGGGGCGATGCTGCGCCGCCAGCAGGCGAGCGCCATCATCGCGGCGCGCGAGAAGATCGTCGAGGGCGCGGTCTCCATGGTGGACATGGCGCTGCGACTCCTCGAGGAGCGCGAGGTGGTCACGCTCGACCCTGAGCGGAAGGCCGCCATGGTTTCCAACCTGCTGGTCACGCTCTGCGCCGACCAGCCGATGCAACCGGTGGTCAACACCGGTTCCATCTACTAGCACGGTGGCCCGGTGAGTGAGCGCAAGTCGTTCCTGGTCCGGCTCGACCCGAGCCTGCACACCGCCCTCCAGCGGTGGGCCGCGGACGACCTGCGCTCGCTCAACGGGCAGATCGAGTTCCTCCTGCGGCGCGCGCTGCGGGAAAGTGGGCGGGATCGTACCGGCCACTCAGGGGTCCCAGAGACCATACCCGGGCATCCAGATCGGGATTAGGTTGCTGGGTTGCTGCCGCTGGACCCCTTGATTGCCACGATTCAGGATGACGCCCATGACGACCGTCCCGCCAACGACCGCCACCGCGTCCGCCACGCCCCAGCCGAAGGATCCCTGGCTCAAGGACGACCTCGGTGCCTCCGTGGTCGTCTTTCTCGTGGCCCTCCCGCTCTGCCTCGGGGTGGCCCTGGCCTCGGGCGCACCGCTCTTCGCCGGGATCATCGCGGGCGTGGTCGGCGGGCTCGTGGTGGCCCCGCTGTCCGGCTCGCAGGTCATGGTCAGCGGCCCCGCCGCCGGCCTCACCGCGATCGTCTTTGCGGCGATCTCGTCGCTTGGCGGCTACCAGCCCTTCCTCGTGGCGGTCGTCCTCTCGGGCGTCATGCAGGTGGCCCTCGGTTACGTCGGTGCCGGCGTGGTCTCGTACTACTTCCCCTCCTCGGTCATCAAGGGGATGCTCGCCGCCATCGGCCTCATCCTGCTGCTCAAGCAGATCCCCCACGCCGTCGGCTACGACGCCGACGCCATGGGCGACGAGGCGTTCCGCCAGGCCAACGACCAGACGACCTTCAGCGCACTGCTGGACCTGCCGCAGCAGGTGCAATTCGGCGCGGTGATCATCGCGCTGGTCTCGCTCGCGCTGCTGGTGCTGTGGACCACGCCGCGACTCAAGAAGATGATCTTCTTCCCGGGCCCGCTTGCCGTCGTGGTCGCCGGCGTCGCGATCAACGAACTGCTCCTCGCCATCGGTTCGCCCCTCGCGCTCCAGAGCGAGCACCTGGTGCAGCTCCCCTCGTTCGGCGAACTCTCCGGGCAGTTCATCGCACCGAAGTGGGCCGCGATCACCGAGCCCGCAGTCTGGCGCGTGGCGGTGACGTTGGCCATCGTGGCGTCGCTCGAATCGCTGCTCTCCATGGAGGCGACCGACAAGATCGACCCGCTCAAGCGGCAGTCACCGCCCAACAAGGAGCTGATCGCGCAGGGAGTCGGCAACACGGTGAGCGGCTTCTTCGGCGGCCTGCCGGTGACCGGCGTGATCGTGCGCTCGTCCGCGAACATCGACGCCGGCGGCAAGACCAAGCGCTCGGCCATCGCCCACTCCGCCCTGCTCGCCATCGCCGTGATCCTGCTCCCGGCGATCCTGTCGCGGATTCCGCTCGCCTCGCTGGCCGGCATCCTGATCTACACCGGCTTCAAGCTGGCGCATCCGCGCCTCTTCAAGGCGGCATGGGTCACGGGGCGCGAGCATTTCATCCCGTTCACGGTCACCGTGGTGGCGATCCTGCTGACCGACCTGCTCGTGGGCATCGCGATCGGCCTCGCCATCGGCGCCTTCTTCATCCTGCGCGAGCACGCCTACGCGCCGGCGATGACCAAGATCTCGATGGACGGGGCCGTGCTGACGCGCTATGTCCTCCCGGAACAGGCCACCTTCCTCGCCAAGGCGTCCCTCTCGGAGTTCCTGCAGGGGGTGAAGCCGGGCACGCGCCTGGAAATCGACGCGCGCAAGGCGCGGCGCGTGGACTATGACATCGCCGAGCTGTTGCAGGACTTCAAGGCCACGGCGGCCGCCAACGACATCGACTATCGCCTGGTGGGCCTGCCTGAAGTCCGGTCCACCCCGGCCCACTCGCACTGAGCGCAGGAGCACTGACGATGGAAGCCTTCGACCGGATGCTGGAGTTCAACAAGCGCTGGGCCGCGGACATGGTGGCCAACGACCCGAATTATTTCACGCGGCATGCGACGAGCCAGACGCCGCACACGCTGTTCATCGGCTGCTCGGATTCACGGATCCAGACCAACACGCTGACCGGCACCGAGCAGGGCGAGATGTTCGTGCACCGCAACATCGCCAACCAGGTGTACGGTTCCGACCTGAACGTCCTCTCCACGGTCGAGTTCGCCGTGGACGTCCTCGACGTAAAGCACATCCTGGTCTGCGGCCACTACGGCTGCGGCGGGGTGCGGGCGGCCGCCTCGGCGTCGCCCACCCACGGCCTCACCGATCACTGGCTGTCCCAGTTGCGGACGATCATGCGTCTCCACAAGGATGAGCTGGATGCCTGCGGCGAAGGGGAGGCCCGTCTCGATCGCCTCGCCGAGCTGAACGTCCTGGAGCAGGTCTACAACCTCGCCGCCACCCCGGTGGTGCGCGATGCGTGGGAGCGAGGCCGCCGCCCCGTCCTGCACGGGCTGATCTACGACATCCGCACGGGGAAGCTCAAGGAGCTGGCGACCCGGATTGACGGGCCCGACAAGGTCCGGATGATCCTGCCGAGCCGGACCTGACCAGGGCCCGGACCCGCGGGCCGATTGGCCCCGCCGTCCCCGGGCACTAGCTTCCGAAGCAGTTGTCCCGTTGGATACGACCGAACCACCACCCACGACCTGGCTGGAACCATGCGCTCGCTGACAATCCTCCCCCTCCTGGCCCTGGCCCTCGTGGCCTGTGGCGACAAGGCCCCCGAGGCCACGACCGATGACACCACGACGGTGGCCGCGGCTGTGCCCGAGGTGCAGACCCCGCACGTGATGGGCTTCGAAGCAGGCCGGGCCCTCGACTCGCTGGGCAACGTCCTCGGCGGTGTCTCGGCGCGCTATGCCGGCACCGACACGATCTTCGTCTCCGTGCGCACGCAGTACGTGACGCCGGGCGCCAAGATCGAGGCAGTGCTGCTGCAGGGCACCAGCAAGGCCGCCACCGATCAGGGCGTGGTCGGTGAGGCCGATGCCAAGAACGGCGTCGCGATCATCCCGATTCGCTTCGCCCGCGCCACGCCGTGGGCCAAGGGGAGCTACCAGATCGAGGTCTTCCTCGATGGCGTGTCGCAGGGCCTCAAGCCGATCGACATCGAGTAGGCTCCGCAGGGCTGATGGCAAACGAACGGGCCGCCCAGTGGGCGGCCCGTTCGTGCATCCGACAAGCGCCCCGGCGCCGTTACGCGTCGCGGGAGGGGGGGCTGATCGGATGCACCGATGTCACCAACTGCGCTCGCAGCGCCCCTGACGGGCACTTCGCGACGGCAGCGAAGATCTCGGCGGCACCGGCCGCATCCACGTCAATCCAGCGCTTCCGCTTGACGTCGAAGACCGGCGGCAAGGTGCGAAGGCAGACGCCGGAGTGTTGGCAGATACGCGGATCGAACGTGACGCGCACGTCGCCGTTCTCATAGACCTGCAGGCGATCAGCGGACACGGGGCCTCCTGGCTGGCGACTGGGATGCTCAAAGTAGCCCACGAACGCCCGGCCCCGGCAAGGGTCAGGGCGGGAAATTGCCCGTCCATTTTTCGGTGGCGCCGCTCCGAATGGGGCAGTAGACTGACAGCCATGACCGCGACCACCGCCCTCCCGGCCCGACGCACCATGATGCGCGCCGTCACCACCCGAGACCCGGCATGGGACGGCCTCTTCATCGTGGCCGTCCGCACCACCGGCATCGCCTGCCGCCCCGTCTGCCCCTCGCGTCCCGCGCTGCCCGAGAATCGCGAGTTCTTCGCCACGCTCGCCGACGCCGAGGCGGCTGGCTATCGCCCGTGCCGGCGCTGCCATCCTGGCCGGCCTGCGCCCCCGCCGGCCTGGTGGGGCCGCCTTGAAGCCGCGGTCGCCGCTGCGCACACCGATCGGCTCTCCGACCAGGCGCTCGCCGACCTCGGCCTCGATCCGGTGGTGATCCGACGGCACTTCCGACGGACCCACGGGATGACCTTTCACGCCTGGGCGCGCGCGCAACGTGTCGCCAAGGCCCAGCACCGGCTCCGCGGAGGCGCCATGCTCGACGAAGTGATCCTCACCTCGGGATACAACTCGCACAGCGGCTTCCGCGACGCCTTTGCCCGCGTCTTCGGGGTGCCTCCCGGCCGCGCCCGCGCGGGCGAAGCGATCGTCGCCAACACCTTTGACTCCCCCGTGGGTCCGCTGGTTGCCGCCACGACCGACGAGGGGATCATCCTCCTCGAGTTTGGCGACCTGGCCCGACTCGAGGAACAAGCCGCCCGACTCCGTCGCCGGTTCACCGGACCGTTCGTCGTGGGTGAGCATCCCCTCCTGCAGCGCCTCGAAGCGGAGCTGGAGGAGTACTTCGCCGGGCAGCGGCGCGACTTCACGCTCCCGCTGGTGGTGCGCGGCACGCCCTTCGAGGAACGCGTCTGGGCCGCCTTGCGCACCATCCCGTACGGCACCACCTGCTCCTACGCCGACATTGCACGACGCATCGGTTCACCCAACGCCACGCGCGCGGTCGGCAGCGCCAATGGGCGCAACCGACTCGCGATCGTGATTCCCTGTCACCGCGTCGTCAACGCCGACGGCAAGCTCGGCGGCTACGGCGGCGGATTGTGGCGGAAGAAGCGGTTGCTGGAATTGGAGGCGGGATGATCGAGAAGCGAGAAGCGAGAAGCGTGGTGCTGCATAGAGATTTCCCCGTCCCACCACGCTTCTCGCTTCTCGCTTCTCGCTTACGACAACCCTTCAATCCTCCCATCCGCCGCCACCCGCATCCCCTCGGCGGCGGGGACCTTCGACAGCCCCGGCATCGTCATGATGTCGCCGGTCTTGCAGACCACGAAGCCGGCGCCAGCCGAGCCCCACACCTCATTGACCGTGATGCGGAAGCCGGTCGGCTTGCCGAGACGGGTGGCATCGTCGGTGAGGGAATACTGCGTCTTGGCCATGCAGACCGGCGTGTCGGCCATCCCGATGGACTCGAGGTAGTCGATCGCCCGTGACGCGGCGGGGGTGAAGTCCACCCCGTCGGCGCCGTAGACCTTCTGCGCAATGGTCTCGGCCTTGGCACGAATCGGCAGCGCGGTGTCGTAGATCGGCTTGAAGTCGGCGGTGCCGCCATCGAGCAGCTTCTGCACCTCCTGCGCGAGCGCCTCGCCCCCCGCGCCACCGCTCGCCCAGACATCGCAGAGCGAGACCGGCACGCCCAGCCCCTCGGCGTACTTCGTCACCATCGCCATCTCGGCCGCGGTGTCGCTGAGGTGACGGTTGATCGCCACCACCACCGGCACGCCGAACTGGCGCACGTTGGCCACGTGGTGCGCGAGGTGCGGCAAGCCACGCTCCAGCGCCTCGAGGTTCTCGACGCCAAGCGCGTTCTTCGGCACGCCACCCTGCATCTTCAGCGACCGAATGGTGGCCACGAGGACCGCGGCCTCCGGCTTGAGTCCGCCGGCGCGGCACTTGATGTCGAAGAACTTCTCGGCGCCCAGGTCGGAGCCGAAGCCGGCCTCGGTGATCACCACGTCGCCGAGCGCGAGCGCACTCCGCGTCGCGATCAACGAATTGCAGCCGTGCGCGATGTTGCCGAAGGGACCGGCGTGCACCAGCGCGGGGCCGCCTTCGAGCGTCTGCACCAGGTTCGGGCGCAGGGCGTCCTTGAGCAGGAGGGTCATGGCGCCCACGGCCTTGAGGTCGCGCGCGCGCACCGGCGTGCGGTTGGCGCCGGCCGTCGAGCCGACCATGATCCGCCCGAGCCGCTCCTGCAGGTCCTCGAGGCCGCTCGAGAGGGCGACGATCGCCATGATCTCGCTCGCCGGGATGATCACCCAGCGTTCCTCGCGCGGTACGCCTTCGGCGGGACCGCCGAGGCCGATGATCGCGCGTCGCAGCGCGCGGTCGTTCATGTCGATGGTCCGGGGCCAGGTGATGCGGCGCGAGTCGAGACCGGTCGGGTTCCCCTGCTGCAGCGAATTGTCCATCATCGCCGAGAGCAGCGAGTGGGCCGACGAGATGGCGTGGAAGTCGCCGGTGAAGTGGAGGTTGATGTCCTCCATCGGGAGCACCTGCGAATAGCCGCCACCGGCGGCCCCGCCCTTCACGCCAAAGACCGGGCCGAGACTCGGCTCGCGGATCGCGAGCACCGCGTTGGTGCCGAGCCGGCGGAACGCCTGCGCGAGGCCCACGCTCACGGTGCTCTTGCCCTCGCCCGAAGGCGTCGGCGAGATCGCCGTCACCAGCACCAGCTTGCCGCGGACCGGACGCGTCGCGAGCTCCAGCGGCAGCTTGGCCTTGTACTTCCCGTATTGGTCGATGTCGTCGGACGTGAGGCCGAGATCTTCGGCGATGGCGGTGATGGGGCGGAGCGTGGCGCTCTGGGCGATTTCGATGTCGGTTGGGACGACCTGGACGGTCACGTGGAATCTCTCGACAGAGTGGGATGGGGGAAGGTTTCGGCGCCCCGGTCTTCAGGGCGTGGATGAAGGCAGGCAAAGTCCTTCTCGATCAGGAGCTCGCAGACACCGCCGGACGCAGCGTGCACCGCGCCGATGGCAACCTCGTCGCTGCCGGCCCATGCCGCGGCAACCGCGCGCGGGGTGTGGACCTCGAGGCAATTGTCCGCCATGCATGCGGTGACCTCATCGGTATCCACCACGACGAGGGCGTAGCGGAACCGGCTCCCGTCTGGCATCCGGGTCTCTTCCTCGACTCGCTCGCCGCGACCGATCGCGGCGACTTCCGGACGGGTCAGCCGCAAGCGCACCGACGACCCCCGCAACCGCAGCTTCATCGGGCCGCCTCGAGCGCGGTGAGCATCTCCACGGCCCGAAGCAGGTCCTCCGGCGTGTTCACGTTCAGGAAGGAAGCGAGATCATCCTGCACATCGAGCAGCGCGACGGGCAGCGTGTCGGTCCAGCCCAGCACTGAGCGACCGCCATCGGAGAGGTAGTTGCGCAGGCTGTCGCGCACGCTGGTGCGGAGCAACAGGAAGAGCTGCTGCGGTTGCTCGCCATCGTGCGGCATCGCGACGTCGGCCGACGTGAGGAGCAGCCGCTCGCCGAGTCGTTCCACCAGGGTGCGGGACAGGAGGGGCGCGTCGCAGGGGCAGCAGAAGGTGTAGGGCGTGTTCACCTGATTCATCGCCGTGAGCAGCCCGCCCAACGGCCCCATGCCACGCAGCCCGTCGGGGACCACTTCGTCGCCCCACGCCGCGTGGGCCACCGGCTCCGCGTTCGCGCTGATGATGATGCGACTCACCTGGGGCGCCAGCCGGGCGCGGACGTGCCCCACCATCGGGATGCCCATCGCGAGCGCCAGCGACTTGTGCACGCCCCCCATCCGTCGTGCTTCCCCGCCGCAGAGAATCACGCCGGTGATGTCCTCGATGGGGATCACGAGGGACTCCCACTGGCCAGCCGAAGGACGGCCTTCGTCACCAGGGGATGCAGGGGCGGCGTGCCGGCGGCCTGGATGGCCACCAGTTCGTGACGCATTCCGGGATCCCAGAAGCTCGTGAGATGTTCAGCCACGCCCGCCACCGCCTCCTCCTCCGGATACGGCTCGAAGAACTGGGCGATCTGCGTGGACATCCGTGCCAGGTCAACCTGCCGCATGCACGGCCTCCCTCGGGAAACGCACCACCTGATGGCCTGGCCCCGCACACGCGAGGGGCAGGCCGAGTCGCTCCGACACCTCAAGCGCGAGGGTGGTCGGTGCCGAGATCGTCGCCAGCAGTGCCGCGTGGGCCACGGCGGCCTTGGACACGAGCTCGACGCTGCAACGCGAGGTCATGGCAATGAAACCGGGCTCGCCGAGCCGCCCCTGCCGGGCCAGTGCGCCGACGAGCTTGTCGAGCGCGTTGTGGCGCCCCACGTCCTCTCGCACCAGCACGACCTGTCCTTCCAGCGTGCACCACGCCGCCGCATGCACCGACCTCGTCGCGGCATTGAGCGGCTGAAGTGCCGGCAACGCCGACCACGCCGCCTGGATTGCACCGTCGGACACTGCTGCGGTTGTGCCCACTTCGGCGACCGGAATGCTCAAGCCCGCATGGAAGTCGACGAGTGACTCGAGTCCACAGACACCGCAGCCCGTCGCACCGGCGATGGTTCGGGCGCGCACCTCACGGAGCGGCGACGGAATGTCGAGGTCAACGGTCCAGTCACCACTCTTCTGGCTGATGTGGAGGCCGCTCACTTCTCTCGAGGTTGCAATCAACCGTTCGGTCAGGGCGAGTCCGACGGCGAGGTCATCGAGGTCGCTCGGCGAGGCGAGCATCACGCTCCACGGTGCACCGTTGAGGCGAAGTTCGACCGGTGCCTCGACGGCAATCCCCCACTCACGAGACGCGCCCTCACTTCCGACCTGGACCGGCCGGAAGGCAAAGGCGGCATCGGCAGACTCGATCACGCGGTCACCATGGCGGGGCGCGGCTGCGCCTGAACGCCCACAGGCCGGACCTCAACTGCGGTCACCTTGTACTCCGGGCAGTTGGTGGCCCAATCGGAGTATTCGGTGGTGATCACGTTTGCGGCGAGCTCGGGGTAGTGGAACGTGGTGTACACCACACCCGGCGGGACCCGATCGGTCACGTGCGCCTGCAGGATGATCTCGCCCATCCGGCTCGACAGCTCCACGCTCTCGCCATCGCCGATCCCGCGCATCTCGGCGTCGGCAGGATGGATCTCGAGGATGTCGCGCGGATGCCAGGCCACGTTGCCCGTCCGTCGCGTCGCCGTGCCGACGTTGTATTGCGAGAGGACCCGACCCGTGGTCAGCAGCAACGGGTACGCGCGCGTGGTGCGCTCCTCGGTCGGCACGAAGCTCGTGATCAGGAAGCGCCCCTTGCCGCGCACGAAGCGCTCGGCATGCATGACCGGCGTGCCCAGCGGCGTCGCGGTGGTGCACGGCCACTGCACGCTGCCCACCTCGTCGAGGTGCGCGAAGGAGACGCCGGCAAACGCCGGCGTGAGCGCGGCGATCTCATCCATGATGGCAGAGGCCGAGTCGTAATGCATCGGATAGCCCATGGCCGTGGCGAGTCGGCAGACCACCTCCCACTCCGCCAGCCCGGTCCGCGGCGGCATCGCCGGCCGCACCCGGTTGATCCGACGCTCGGCGTTGGTGAAGGTGCCGTCCTTCTCGAGGAACGCGGTGCCGGGCAAGAAGACGTGGGCGAACTTCGCCGTCTCGTTGAGGAAGAGGTCCTGCACCACGAGGCAGTCGAGCGACGACAGCGCCGCGGTGACGTGGGTCGTGTCGGGATCGGACTGGGCGATGTCCTCCCCCTGCACGAAGAGCCCCTTGAACTGCCCACTCACCGCCGCCGCCAGCATGTTGGGGATGCGGAACCCGGGCTCCGGATCGAGCGCCACCTGCCACGCCGCCTCGAAGCCACCGCGCACCGTGGAATCGGAGATGTGGCGATAGCCCGGCAGCTCATGCGGGAAGGACCCCATGTCACAGGCGCCCTGCACGTTGTTCTGGCCCCGCAACGGATTCACCCCGACACCCACGCGCCCGATCTGGCCGGCCGCCATGGCGAGGTTGGCGATCCCCATCACCATGGTGCTGCCCTGGCTGTGCTCGGTCACGCCGAGCCCGTAGTAGATCGCGCCATTCGGGGCGGTGGCATACAGACGGGCGGCACCACGGACTTCCTCGGCCGGGACGCCCGTGATCGCCTCGGTGGCCTCCGGCGAATGCTCCGGCCGCGCGATGAACTCCCGCCACTGCTGGAACGAGGCACCATCGCAACGCTCGGCCACGAAGGCCTCGTTCACCAGTCCCTCGGTCACCACCACGTGCGCCAGGGCATTGACCAGTGCGACGTTGGTGCCCGGTCGCAGCTGGAGATGGTGTGCCGCCTCCACGTGCGCGCTTCGCACCAGGTCGATGCGCCTCGGGTCGGCGACGATCAGCTTCGCGCCCTCGCGCAGGCGCCGCTTCATCCGCGAGGCGAAGACCGGATGTGCGTCCGTCGGATTGGCGCCGATGAGGAGGATCACGTCGGCCGATTCGACCGAGCGGAAGTCCTGCGTCCCGGCGGACGTGCCGAAGGTCTGCTTGAGGCCGTAGCCGGTGGGCGAGTGACAGACGCGGGCACAGGTGTCGATGTTGTTGTTGGCAAAGGCGGCGCGGACCATCTTCTGCACCACGTACACTTCCTCGTTGGTGCAGCGCGAGGAGGAGATGCCGCCGATCGCGCCGCGGCCATGCGACGCCTGGATGGCCCGGAAGCGCGACGACGCAAAGCCGATCGCCTCGTCCCACGACACCTCGCGCCACGGATCGGTGATCCGCTCGCGCACCATCGGCGAGGTGATCCGGTCCTTGTGGCTCGCATACCCCCACGCGAAGCGCCCCTTCACGCACGAGTGGCCCTCGTTGGCGCCGCCCGCCATGTCGGGCACCATCCGCACCACGTCGTTCCCCTTCATCTGCGCCTCGAAGGAACAGCCGACGCCGCAGTACGCACAGGTGGTCTTCACCACCCGGTCCGGCTGGCCGTGCTCGATCACCGTCTTCTCGGTCAGGGTCGCGGTCGGGCACGCCTGCACGCAGGCGCCGCACGACACGCACTCCGAGGCAAGGAACGACTCGTTGATTCCCGCCGTCACCACCGACCCGAAACCGCGGTCGCCGATCGTGAGGGCGAAGGTGCCCTGGATCTCCTCGCACGCCCGGACGCAACGAGAACAGACGATGCATTTGGCCGGATCGAAGGTGAAGTAGGGATTCGACGCATCGACCACTGCATCGAGGTGGTTGGCTCCGTCGTAGCCGTAGCGCACCTCGCGCAACCCGACCACGCCGGCCATGTCCTGCAGCTCGCAGTCGCCGTTGGCCGCGCAGGTGAGGCAGTCGAGCGGGTGGTCGGAGATGTACAGCTCCATCACGTTCCGGCGCACGCGCGCGAGCTGCGGCGTCTGCGTCCGCACCACCATCCCCTCCGTCACCGGCGTCGTGCACGAGGCGGGAAGGCCCTTGTGCCCCTCGACTTCCACGAGGCACAGCCGACATGACCCGAAGGCCTTGAGCGAATCAGTCGCGCAGAGCTTGGGCACGGCAATGCCGGCCTCGCGCGCCGCGCGCATCACGGAGGTCCCGATCGGAGCCTCGATGGTGATGCCATCGATGGTCAGGCGAACCGCAGGGGCACCGACCACTGGTGGCGTGCCGAGATCGGTGCGTGTGGGGGTGGACGCGATCATCGGGAGACCTCCGCGGCGGGAAGGGAAAGGTCGGCCGGGAAATGGGTCAGCACGCTTCGCACCGGCATCGGCGTGAGGCCGCCGAGGGCGCAGAGCGAGCCGAATTCGAGCGTCTCGCAGAGGTCGTGGAGCACCTCAAGCTGCCGCGCGGTGTCCTCCCCGCGTCGCAGCCGCTGGATGACCTCCACGCCACGCGTCGAGCCGATGCGGCACGGCGTGCACTTGCCGCACGATTCGTGGGCACAGAATGCCATGGCGAACTCAGCCTGCTCGCCCATGTCCACGCGGTCGTCGAACACCACGATGCCGCCATGTCCGAGCATCGCACCGATCGCGGCGAAGGACTCGTAAGCGAGCGGCGTGCCCCACTGCGACGCCGGGAGGTACGCGCCGAGCGGACCGCCGACCTGGATCGCCTTCGCCGGCCGTCCGCTCCAGGTGCCGCCACCGAATTCCTGCACCACCGTCTCGAGTGGGACGCCGAACGGCAACTCGACGAGTCCGCCGCGGGCGACATTGCCTCCGAGCTGGAAGGGCATCGTGCCTCGCGAGCGATCGACGCCGTGCCCGGCATACCGCTCGGCTCCATCGGCCAGCACCGAGGTCACCGCCGCGAGCGTGAGCACGTTGTTGACCACCGTCGGCTCGCCATGAAGCCCCTCGAGGGCGGGCAGTGGCGGCTTGGGCCGCACCATGCCGCGCTTTCCTTCGAGGCTCTCGAGCAGCGCCGTTTCCTCGCCGCAGATGTACGCGCCGGCCCCCACGAAGAGGGTGAGATCGAAGGTGTGCCCCGAGCCGAGAATGTCTTCGCCCAGCATGCCCCCCTCACGCGCGACCCGCAGTGCCTCGCCGAACAGCGTGATGGTGCGCGGGTATTCCGAGCGCAGGTAGACGACGCCGTGACGTGCGCCGACGGCGATCCCCGCAATCACCATCCCCTCGATGAGCTGGAACGGATCGGACTCCATCAGGAGACGATCAGCGAAGGTGCCCGAGTCGCCCTCGTCGGCGTTGCAGACGATGTGCTTGCGAGCCCCTGGCGCATCGAGGACGGTCTGCCACTTGATGCCCGCCGGGAAGGCCGCACCGCCGCGGCCCCGCAGCCCCGAGGCCGTCACGGCCGTGACGATTTCCTGGGGCGACATCGCCAGCGCATTGGCCAACCCCACCCCACCCCCGCTCCGCTGGTATTCCGTGAGCGACAGCGGATCGATGACCCCGGCGCGCGCGAAGGTCACCCGCGTCTGGTTGCGCAGGAACGGAATCGCCTCGACCGGCCCGAGGGACCGGGGATGCGCCGCCGTCGGCAGCGCCCCGTCGGCAAAGAGATCGGCCACCTCGTCCGCAGCCATCGGCCCGAAGCCGATCCGTCCGTCGGCACTCTCGACCTCGACCAGGGGCTCGAGCCACGCGAGTCCGCGCGATCCGGTGCGCACCACCCGGGCGTCAAGCCCGCGCGATGCAATCTCCGCGACGATCGCGTCGGCCACCTCGTCGGCACCGACCGACCAGGCGGTTGTGTCGCCGGGGACATAGATGACCCGGGTCATGACCGCGCTCCGTCGTCGAGCGCTGCCATGAGCGCATCGAATCGCTCGAAGTCCACCCGACCATGCACGCGATCACCCACCCGAATGGTCGGGCCGGCGGCGCAGTTGCCGAAACAGTACGCCGGCTCGAGCTGCACGCGACCATCGGCCGTGGCCTCGTGGAACTCCACGCCGAGCCTCCCCTTGGCGTGCGCGGCCAACTCGCGGCAGCCGACGGATTGGCATGCCTCGGCCATGCAGAGCTGGACCACGTGCTCGGCGGTCGGGTGCTGGTGAAAATCGTGGTAGAAGGAGACCACGCCCTGCACGTCGGCGCGGGAGAGGTTCAGGGCGCCCGCGATGAGACGGATGGCGTCGTCCGGGACGTGGCCGAGCCGACGCTGCACCTGATGCAGCAGGGGCAGCAACGCATCCTGGGTCGCCGGGGAGGCGGCCAGCAGTTCGCGGACAAAGTCGAGATCGCGTGCGGCATCCCGCGCGGTCCCGCGGCGGTCATCCATCGCGCACTCCTGTCAGTCTGGATAGCTGGGAAAATCTAAACCGACGCGTCGTTGCTCGTTAGCGTCGGACGTGCCGGGGTGCGCCATGCCCACACGACCCCACACGCCATCCCGAGCACCCCGAGGAGCCGGATCGTCCCGGCGAGTGCGTCCGCACGGTGGAGGATGCCCCAGTGCGCCAGCAGGAAGGCCCAATCGTGCTCCCCGCCCCCCACCAACGGGAGCTCCTGCACCGGCGCGTCGGCAACGTATCGCGCGACGTAAAGGCAGTTCTGCCCCGCCCACCAGACGCCGGCACCGGTGCCCACCGGATCGCCCCGACGATGGAACGACCACGCGAAGAGCAGCGGCAGGATCAGCTGGAAGAGCGTGCCGCCGAGGGCCGCGAGGACCTCGCCGCCCCAGGCAAAGAGGAGGTGGCCCGTCTCGTGTATCGGGAGATTGACGTTGTCGAGGAAATGCCATGCCCTGGATGTGGCCATCATGTAGACCGTCGCCAATGCCAGGAGGACCACCACCACCTGCCGCCCGTGAACGCCGCCCGTTCCCAGACTCGACGGCCGTTCGATCATCGCCAGACTCCGACGATCATCTTGGCGCCCGCCACGCTCAGCACCACCGCCAGGACCCAGCGCAGGACCGGAAGCGGGAGGCGTCGGCTCCCCAGCGTGGCGCCGCCCCCCCCACCGATCACCACCGCCCCGATCCAAAAGCCGAGGTCGGGGGGCCAGACGTCTGCAATGGGCATCTGCCCGACCAGCCCGGCGATGGAGTTCACCAGGATGAACGCCACCGAGGTTGCGGCGGTCGTGCGAAGGTCGGCCCATCCGGCAAGGAGGAGCAGCGGAGAGAGGAAGATCCCCCCGCCGACACCGGTCAATCCCGAGAGGAAGCCGAGAGCGGCGCCAGCCACGAGGGAGACACCGAGTCGGGGCGGTTGTGGCGCCTGCTCCGTCGGCGTGCGAGCGAACACGAGCCGCGCTGCCGAGAAGAGCAGCACGCCCCCCACCACGAGACCGTACGCCGATTCCGGCAGCATCAGGCGGCCACCGAAAAAGGCCGCGGGGATGGAGGCAAGCGCAAAGGGCCAGAAAAGGGACCAGCGGAAATGGCCTGCGCGGGCAAACTGGATCGTGCCGATGGTGGCGACCACCAGGTTGAGCAGCAACGCGGTCGGCCGCATGGTGGCGGGCGCGGTGCCGAGCAGCGCCATGACCGCGAGGTACCCGGATGCTCCGGCATGCCCCACCGCGCTGTAGGCCAGCGCGGCGAGGGCAAGCAGGAATACCGTGATCACGGCATGGCGCGGGGCGCCGGCGGGGTCGGCTTGCCGCCCGGATGCCACGCCGGCGTCGGACCATCGGCCAGATGGCGCACCGCCTCGGCCGCGGCCTTGATCACCGCCGTCATGTGATCGAAGTCCATGTGCTCGGCATCATCCGACGGACGGTGATAGTCGGTGTGCAGGTTGAACGTCGAGAGCGTGTGCGCCACGATCCCCATCTGCGCGAAGGCGTAGTTGTCGCTGCGCTGGAAGAAGTTCTGGCTCGGCCGCGGATCCGGGACGATCGGGATGCCGTTCGCCTTGAGCATGTCGCCCATGGTCGAGCGCTCGTACCCGGTCAGCCACGCCTTGCCGAAACCACCCGCAAGCGAATCGGGGCGGCCGATCATCTCGACCTCGAAGCCCGCGACGACCTGCGCCAGCGGCGTGGTCGGGTTCGCGATGAAGTAGCGCGTGCCGAGCAGCCCCATCTCCTCGCCGGTCATGGTCGCGAAGACCACGGTGCGCTTGGGACCCTTCCCCTGCTTGAGGGCGCGCGCGATCTCGAGCACCGCGACGGCGCCCGAGGCGTCGTCGTCCGCGCCATTGTAAATCGAATCGCCGTTCACTCCCGGGCCGCGGATCCCGAGATGGTCGTAGTGAGCCATCACCAGGATCACTTCCTGCTTGAGCTTCGGGTCCCGACCCGGAATCACGCCGATGACGTTGCGTGCGAGGCGACGCGACGCCGCCGGCATGGTGTCGTAGGCCGCGAGCGACGGGAGCATGGTCAGCCGCGGGACCGCAGCCGCCGGACTGGGCGGGACGCGGAAGGTGACCGCCGACGAGGTCGCTGGGGTGGCTCCCGCAGGCGCCGTCGCCACGCATTTCCAGAGCGGCGTCCCGACGCTGTCACCGGCAAGCGTGAAGGTCCCGGCCTGACATCCCGCCGGCGGACGCACGCCACCCGGACGGTTGGCCACCAGCATCGCCATCGGCACGCGCTGGAAGTAGCCGTCGTCGCCCATCGGCTTGAGGCCGATCTTCTTCATCTCCGCGGCCAGAAAGCGCGACGCGCGCTCCTCGCCACGCGAGGCGGTCGCGCGACCCTCCATCGAGTCGTGCGCCAATGTCCGCAGCAGTCGCTCGACATTCACTCGATCGCGACTCGGCCGTTTGGTCGGCGCCTGGGCCGAGAGGGACGTCGCCGCGACGAGCATGATCACCAGAAGCTTGTGCATCATCACACCTCGAATAGGTCGTAGGTCGTAGGTCGTAAGTCGTAGGTCGTAAGTCGTGAGTCGCAAGAGTGCATGCGTGGGTGCATGGGCAACCGCCAGTCGGATGGGGGCGTACGACCTATGACCTATGACCTATGACTTATGACCTACGACCCCTTCACCATCGCCGTCGCCACCATCTCCACCCGGCACCCCGCCTTCAAGTCTGCACCGCCAACCACCGCTCGCGCCGGGCGATGCGTACCGAAGAGCCGCTCGCACACCACGTTCACGGCCGGCCAGTCGTCGCGAGACACCACGAAGACCGAGAGCATCAGCACGCGATCGAGTCCGCTCCCCGCGGCCTCCAGCACCGCGGCGACGTTGCGGAGCGTGCGATCGGCCTGCACGGCAATGTCTCCGGCCACCACCTCGCCCGTGGCGGGATCGATGGGCAGTTGACCCGAGACGTACACGATCCCGGCATGGACCATCCCCTGCGCGTAGTGGCCCGCCGGGCGCGGCGCCTGGTCGGTGGTGACGGGGTGCATCAGCGATCTCCAGCGCGAAAGCGGGCGAGGATGGCACGGACCGAATCGATCGGCAGCGCGTCGACGGTGCGGCCGCGCGTGGTGACCGAGGTCGCGCGAAGCATCGAGTTGTAGATGGCCTCTTCGGTCGCCTCGATCACCGCCTGGAAGAGCGGCGAGACGGCGTCATCCTGCAAGGACGCGAGCGCGCGCACGCTGCCACCGGCGGGACTGCGCCGCACGCTCGCCGCGGTCGAGAACGCGATGGCGTAGTCACCGGAGCCGTTCGAGGCATCCGAGCCGGTGCGCGCCAGGCCGAACATCGCGCGGGCAGCAAGCCGTTCGAGCTGGCGCTCCGAGAGCGGCGCATCAGTCGCCACCACGATGATGATCGAGCCGTCGCCGCGCTCGGCCATGGTCTGGGTCCGATACGAATAGCGGCCGAGTGCCTTCCCGACCGGCACACCCAGCATCTGCAACACGCCGCCGAAGTTGCTCTGCACCAGCACACCGACCCGATAGCCGCCGAGCGACGCAGGCAATGCGCGCGACGCGGTCCCGATGCCGCCCTTCCACCCGAACGCCACCGTGCCGGTTCCTGCGCCCACCGTGCCCTCGGCGACGGCCCCCTCGTTCGCCCCCTCCAGCGCGGCAGTCACGTGCGCCGGACGAATCGGTCGACTGCGGATGGCGTTCAATCCGCCATCGTTGGTCTCGGCCACCACCGGGTTGATCGACCGGACCGACTGCATGCCCGGGCGCTGCAACAACCACCCGACCATCGCATCGGCAGCCTGCCAGACGCAGAGGGTACAGGTGAGCAGGATGGGCGTCTCGAGCTCGCCGAGCTCGCGCACCTGGGTGACGCCGAGGAACTTGCCGAAGCCATTGCCCACGTGAATGCCGGCGGGGACCCGGTCACGGAAGAGGTCACCGCCGTGCGGGAGAATGGCGGTCACGCCGGTGCGGACCGAGTCTCCCTCGATCACCGTGGCCTGGCCGACGCGCACGCCCGGCACGTCGGTGATGGCATTGAGGGGACCCGGACGAAAGATCCCGGGCGCTACGCCGAGGTCGCGTGCACGCGGGCGGTCCGAGATGGTGGCCGTTTGCGCGGAGAGTGCGAACGGCAGCCACTGCGCCAGCAACAACAGCGTGGTCAATCTCATTCGAGGGCGCCACCTCCGGCACCGATCAGGACGCAGACACCGACCATCAGCAACGAGGCGAGCCCGAGCAGCGGAGTTGCTGTCGTCATGAGCACCAGCGGCGCCGCGATGCAGAGGCCCACCAGCCCGCCGATGGTCCCGCCACGTTGACGTTCGGCCCGGAACCACTGCCGGTCGATCAGGAAGGAGACCGCGTACAGCAGCGCAAAGGTGCCGGCCACGATGGCCGCCAGGAAGGCGGCGCGACGCCCGGCGAGACCGCCGAGAAACCACCCGGCGGAGGCGCCCAGCGTGGTGAACAGCCAGGAAATCAGGATCACGCGAAGATGTCGCATCGAGCGGTCGGCACCGTGGTCGAAGGGATGCTTCAAGATGCACTCCGATCGCACGTAAAACGAGGGCGACCCGTGTCGGGCCGCCCTCGCAATGCATGGCCTCCAGCCGAGTCACGCCCGGAGCGAGATCTGTCCGCCGGCCGCGCCGATTGCGACCAACGGCGTCCCGAGTGCCCCGCCGATCCACATCCAGGTCGGGTGGGGGAAGGCCATGAGCGTGGAGACCACCACCGCGGTGAAGAGCCCGGCGAAGACCAGCAGCACCCACTCGCGCCGCGCCACCTGCATCACCACCCGACCACCGGCATAAGCGCCGAGGAGCCAGCCACCGAGCACCAGCCCCATCCCCAGCCACGGGAGCTCCCCCGCCTCGAGCGCCGCCTTGAGTTGCACCGGATCGAGCGGATCAATCCCCTCGGGGAGCGGCATCACCTGCTGCGAAAGCGTCTCGAGCAGGAAGACGATGCAGCCCGCGACCGCGAGGGCCAGCAACAGCGCGAAGATGGGATTGCCGGGCTTCTCTGCCATGTACGCTCCAAGGGTGATGCCGCAGGTATCGGTCGAACCCCCGGCCGGCACAAGCGGCCGTGATCCACGTTCCGCGGTGCTACCTGAGCAGCGGTCCGAGGACGGAGACGACAATCACGACCACCACCACACCAACCACGTCCAGGATGAACCCCGCACGGATCATCCGCGAGAGGGGAATCATGCCGCTGCCGTAGACAATGGCGTTGCAAGGCGTCGAGACCGGGAGCATGAAGCCGAGCGAGGCCCCCATGGTCGCCCCGAGCGCGGGGAGCAGGGGATCAACCCCCGAGCTCTCCGCGATGGCAATCACCACCGGGACCACCATGTTGGCGGAGGCGGTGTTGGAGGTGGTCTCCGAGAGGAGGACCGCGACGAGGGTCGCCATCACCACGAGGCCGAATTCGCCGGTATTCGGAATCAATCCGGTGACCCCCCGACCAATCGCCTCGGCGAGCCCGGTCTGGAACGCGAGCGTGCCCAGCGCGAAGCCACCGCCATAGAGGAAGACCACGCCCCAATCGATCTTGGCCGCCTCGGGCCAGGTCAATGCCCGCTCTCCCGGCGCGCCCGGCAGCAGGAACAGCAGCGTCGCACCGATCAAGGCCGCGACCCCTTCGGGGAGTGCGGACTGCACCGCGAGCGTGCGCGAATCCTGCGCCCCGTAGAGCAACGCAAGGATCCCCGGCACGATCCACAGCACCACCGTCACCAGAAAGGCGATCAGTGCCGAGCGCTCCCCGGTGCGCCATGGCCCCAGTTGGGCGAGGCCGTCGCGCGCCATCGTCGAACCACCCGGCAGCGTGGCCAACCCGGCGGGGGAGAGTGCGCGCAAGGTGACGAACAGCACCACGAAGAGCACCAGCACGGTCGGGACGCCAAGCAACATCCAGCTGAAGAAGGGGATCTGGACCCCCAGCTCGCTGCGAATGAAGCCGAGGCCGATCACGTTGGGTGGCGTCCCGATCGGCGTGGCGAGACCGCCGATTGATGCCGCGAACGACGTCATCAACATCAATCCCGTGGCCCAGCGCGGATCGAGCCGCAGCTCGCCCCCCTGCTGCCGAAGGTAGAGCACCCGGAGCAGCGACATCCCGATCCCGAACATCATCGCCGTCGTGGCCGTGTTGGAGATCCACCCCGAGATCACCGCGCTGATCAGCCCGAACGTGAAGAGGAGGCGTGACGGACTCGCGCCGACCCAGTCGCGCGACAGGACCGTGAAGGCGACCCGGCGATCGAGTCCATGGCGGAAGATGGCCTGCGAGAGAATGAACGAGCCGATGAAGAGGAACATCAGCGGGTCGGCGAATGGGGCGAAAACCGTCTTCGCTGGCGCCACCCCAAGGACCACGCAGGCCGACGCGCCGAGCAGCGCGGTCACCGGCATCGGCAGCGACTCGGTCACCCAGAGCAGCACCACCGCCACCATCACCACCGCCAGCCGGTGGGCCTCCGGTGTGAGCCCCGGCAGATCCAGCAGGGCCACCGTGAGCGCCGCGAGGGGCGCCAGAACAAACCCGGCGCGATGGCGGAGGGCCTCGAAGCGGAGTTCGCCGGGCGAGAGCATCCCCTGGAGCGGCGCGTCGGTGGACATGGGGGCTCCGGGTGGAGTGGAGGGGGATGATGGATGATGGATGATGGAGAAGCGAGAAGCGAGAAGCGGCCTCGAATATCCCTGAACCAGACCGCCCAGCCAATCCATCATCCATCATCCTCCACCTGAAACATCCTGCAACGTCTCCCCGTACACGTTCCACATCGGATCGTTGCCACCCCAGGAACCGTTGCCCGGAGTTGTCCCATGCCCATCCGTCCCCTCGCGCTTGCCCTGACTCTGGCCGTCGCGGCGGCCGCCCCCGCCCAGGCCCAGCTCGGCGGCCTCGTCAAGAAGGCCAAGGCCGCCGTGGTGGGTGACAAGCCCGCCGCTGTGGCGGCCACCAAGGCGGCCCCGACCGGCCCCGTCTCCGTCAAGCCGCAGGACCGCATTGACGCCACCTCCCTCGACCTCTTCGCCCGGGCGCTGGTGGCTGAAAAGTCGTGGCTGGAGGAGCGCGCCCGCATCCGGGCCACGCTGCGGACGCCGGAGGACTACCGCCGCTGCGCAGAAGTGGCGGTGCATGGCGGCACGCCGGAGGGGAAGAAGCTGATGCAGTACTACCTCGACGCGATCTCGTCCAAGGACAACGACGGCAGCGCCGAGTTCATGACCAAGCTCGCCACCACCATGCAGGCGGAACAGGACAAGATCGTCTTCGGAAAGTGCGGCTATGACCCCGCCAAGTATGGTCCGGAGCCGGGGCCATCGGCGCTCTATCAGCCGTCGGAGCACGAAGCAGCCAAGCAGGTCGGGCTCGAGCAGCAGCGCTATGCGTTGCTGAAGGAGCGGATCACCCCCTTCTGCAACTTCGACGCGGCCGCACGCGGTGCGGGTGACGTGCGCATCCCGGGCAGTGGGTCGGGCGTGTACTTCGTCTACGAGGCTCAGGAGGCGGAGCTGCTCGCACCGCGATGCACCGCACTGCTCACCGCGATGCGGGCGATCTCCTGATGCACCGCCACGCCGCCCTCCTCCTCCTTGCCGCGCTGGGGTCGCCGACGACGCCCGCCGACTCGGCGAGGCGGGTGGCGTGGACCACCACCCGTCTCGGCGTCGAGCACGCCGAGTTCCCGTTGGCCGAGCGGGGGATGTTGAACACCGTGCAGGTGATCGCGCTCCGGCTCGATCCCGCGCACGTCCGCCTGCAGTTGATGGCGCGCAGCCGCTACGAGGGGCTGCGTGGCGCGTGGACGGTGGACTCGATGCCGGGCGAGGCGATCGTCGCGCTCAACGCCGGACAGTTCCGCGAGGGGATGCCCTGGGGGTGGCTGGTGCAGGACGGGGTCGAGCGGCAGGCACCAGGGAGTGGCTCGCTCGCCATGGCGGTGGTGCTGGACAGCAGCGGCGTGCGCTTGTTGCCGCCGTCCGAAATCCCCGCGGCGCGCGGCGGGGTGCGCGATGCAATGCAATCGTACCCGATGCTGCTGGTGGACGGTGCCCTCCCTGCCCCACTCCGCGCGCCGGGACGCGGCGTGGACCTCGCGCATCGTGATTCTCGCCTGGCGATCGGCACCGACGCCGCTGGCAGGATCGTGATCGTGCTCACGCGCTTCCGTGGCGCAGGTGGCGCGGGTGCCACCCTGCCCTACGGCCCCACCATCCCCGAACTCGCCGCGCTGATGCAACGCCTCGGCGCGGTCCGCGCCGTCGGACTCGACGGCGGACTCTCGAGCCAGCTCGCCGTGCGCGACGCGGCCGCCACGGTGCGCCGCTGGAGCAACTGGCGGATGGTGCCGCTGGGGATCGTGGGGATGCCACGCTGACCGGTGCACAACCATCGATCATCGATCATCGATCATCGATCATCGATCATCGATTATCGATCGTCCCCCCAATGTCGTCTCGCGCGAGGCTCCCGCGCATCTCCTGCTGGTCACTCGGACCACCAGCACCGACCAGACAGGAGAGACGCAGATGACTCGCACCACGACCCTTCGCGGCCGCCTCGGCCGGATCACCCTCGGCACCCTGGCGCTCGCCGCTGCACTGCTGCTCACCCAGCGCCCGGCTTCTCTCGCCGCCGCTCCATCCGCCCCCGACCATGCGACCGCACTCGACCCGTGGCTCCAGGCCCTCAAGGGCACCCATCGGCAACTCTTCGACGCACCTGCCCCGGCGGGCGGCATCCCGCTTGTCCACGTGATGAACTACTACGATACCTACAACAGCGCCTACAAGGTCGCCGATCGTGACGTCAACGGCGTGCTCACGTTCTACGGCACCACCACCTTCCATGGCCTCTCGGACGCCATGTGGGCCAAGTATCAGCTGGGTGAGTTTCTCGGCGAGCTCGATGCCAGCGGCAAGCCGCACGTCGCCAATCCGTGGCGTCACAATCCGACCATCGTGGGGATGCAGCTGCCGCAGGCAAGCATCGAGTCGCTGCAGAAGCGCGGCGCCACCTTCATCATCTGCAACAACGCGCTCGGCATCTTCTCGGGGCTGGTGGCCGCCAAGCGTGGCCTCGACCCGAAGGTGGTCTACGCCGACATGAAGGCCAACATCCTGCCAGGCGTGACCCTGGTCCCCGCCATGGTCATCGCCATCGAGCAGGCGCAGCGCGCCGGGCTGACGTATCATCGGCAGTAGGGAGAGCGAACAGGGAACGGCGAACTGCGAACAGCGTGAGGGGTCAGGAGTGAGGGGGAAACACCCCCCTGACCCCTCACCCCTCACCCCTCACCGCTTCTCGCTTCTCGCTTCTCGCTTCTCGCTTCTCGCTTCTCGCTTCACCGAAACGTATCGCACATCCGCGGATCCCCGCCATCGAAGCCCCGCTTGAACCAGGTCATCCGCTGTTCCGAGGAGCCGTGGGTCCAGCTCTCCTGATTCACGCTGCCGCCGCCCATGCGCTGGATGCGATCGTCGCCGACCGATGCGGCAGCCTGCAGTCCCTCCTCAAGATCGCCCGCCGAGAGTCCACCCTGCTTTGCGGCGGCGTGCGCCCAGACACCGGCGTAGCAGTCGGCCTGCAGTTCGAGGCGGACAGAGAGCTCGTTGGCCTGATCGGGACGCTGCTGCTGCGCGCGGCGCATCGCCTCGTCGGTGCCGAGCACGTGCTGCACGTGGTGTCCCACCTCGTGCGCCAGCACGTACGCTTCCGCGAAGTCGCCGGGTGCGCCGAAGCGTGAGGCCAGTTCGTTGTAGAAGCCGAGGTCGATGTACACCTTCTCGTCGCCAGGACAATAGAACGGGCCGGTGGCCGATTGCGCGGCGCCGCACGCCGAGGTGGTCTGGTCGCGGAAGAGCACCAGCGTGGCCTCGCGGTAGGAACCGCCGAGTTGCGGCAGCAGTCGGGCCCAGAGTGCCTGGCTGCTGTCGAGCACCATGCTGACGAAGATCACCTTCTCTTCTTCGGCCGGATCGGTGATCGGCGCTTCGACTCCTGGAGCCGTGCCACCGGCGCCATCAAGTGCCCCGAGCAGCGCAAGCGGATTCTGCTTGGTGACCAGGGAGATGATCAACACGATCACGATTCCGCCGATGCCGAGGCCGCCCATCCCGCCGGGCAGCCGTCCGCCGCCGCCACCGCGACGATCTTCGAGATTCTGGGAACGACCGGAGCCAGACCAGCGCATGAGAGGATTCCTTGGTGACGGAAACGGGGAACGGAGCCTGGGAGCGCTGCGCTCCCATGCAGTGGAACGTACGACCTGCGGATTTCCTCACAACCCCATCAGCCGCCGATACCGAGGGTCGCCCGCCACGGCTTCGAAATCCTGCCGGGCGGCATGTTGCATCCAGTGGAAGTTGTACACGCCGAGCCTGAGCGCGGTGCTGAGGCGGGCGATCGCCTCCTCACGGTCGCCCCGCAGTGCGGCGAGCCGCGCCTCGTACAGGGCGTACTCGCCGTCGGCGCGTCCAGGGGCGGCCCCGAGCCGCTGGGCGGCAAGCACGTGGTCCCCGCGCCTGGCGGCCAACGTGGCCAGCTGTCCGCGGTGAAAGAGTCGCGCCGGTCCGTTCCGATCGAGCTCCAGCAACCAGCGCTCCGCAGCGTCCCACTCGCGCAGCCCCAGGTGGGCCTGCGACAGCCAGCTCTGGTGGGCGCGATTGGTGGAGTCGTGGCGCAACCGCTCCTCGAACCACGCCACCGCCTCGCGGAACCGCGCGAGAGAATCGCCCTGCTGGTGCGCCGCGAGTTCTTCACCGGCCACCGTCAGCATGACCCCCTGCGACCAGTACACGTCCGGGTCGAGCGTGGCGGCAGCCGCGAGGAGCGAGTCGAGCGCGCGCACGTTGCCCATGGCCGCGAGGGCACGCGCTTCGATCACCCAGCTCACGCGCTGGTTCGGATAGCGGCTGCGCATGGCCTGCGCATACGATCGCTCGCGGGCGTGGTCGCCGAGCAGGTGCGCCGCGTAGGCGCGCTGGCTCCAGTACGAGGGCCACTCGCGCAACGGGCCGCGATCGGGGTCGAGCGAACCGAGGATCGAGTCGGCCTCGCGGGGCCGGTTGAGCTGTACCAGCACATAGGCGGCGTTGTAGCCCGCCCGCGACGTGGGGGCGAGCCGTGCCGCCTGCAGGATCTTCGGCAGCGCCTGGCTGCGATCTCCCGAGAGGTAGGCCTGCAGGTAGTCCACGATGGTGGCGTGATAGCCGGAGAGTCCGCCGCGTCGGAGCTGCAGCTGCGCCACCAGCGAGTCCCCGCGCGCGTCGTCGCCGTTGTTGACGGCCGCGAAGGCCGCGTAGACCAGCGCGGGCAGGAAGGTCGTGTCGAGGGCCCAGGCCTCGCGCAACGAGGCTTGCGCCTCCTCGTACGCATAGCGATTGAATTCGCCCTGGCCGCGGTCGAAGGCGCGATACGCCTCCCACGTCGGCGGCCTGGCCGCGAGGGCAACCTCCGGGGGCAGGCGCTCGTCGAGGGCCACGGCCAGGGCACCCATCACCCGTTCGCGCAGTTCGCGCACCGCCGAGGCCGCCGAGTCCACCACCACGATCACCGGGGCGATTGCCGCCACGAGGTGGCCGTCGCGCGCATCCACGATGCTCGCCTGAAAGCGCAGCGAATCGCCGGTGCGATAGTAGCTGCCGCTCACGAGCACGCGCGCGCCGGTTTCGTCGCGCACCGTCGCCCCGAGATCGGCGGCGCCGGATCGCTCATGGTGCTCGGTGGCGAGCAGGATGGTCGGCCACGGCACCACCGCGAGCAGCCCGGCCTCGTGCAGCCCCTGCGTGACCCAATCACCGGCGAGCCGCCCCCACCCGGCCAGCGTGCTGTCCCCGGTTTCGTTCCGGAGGGGCGTCACCGCAATCGGCCCGACCAGCGCCCCGGCCGGTGGGGTGGAGGGGCGTGCCACCATGACCACGAGTGCAAGGCCGAGGAGCGCGAGCGCGGGGACGAGGCGCCGACGCCACGATCGCTCGACGACCGGGGCGATCAGCCCGTCGAGCGCCGCCACCAGCGAACTCGCCGTGGCAGGGCGTTCGGCCGGATCGATCGCGAGGCACGCCTCGACCAGCGCCACCAACGAGCGGGGGACATCGGGACGCTGCTCCGGCAGCGACGCGGTCGTGGTGCGACCACCCGTCAGGATCTCCCGCGCCAGCAAGCCCCACGCGTAGAGATCCGCGCGATGGTCCACCGGCTGGCCGGCGGCCTGCTCGGGCGCCATGTAGCCAGGGGTGCCGATGGCGAAGCCGGGGTACGTCACGCGGCGCGATTCGACATCGGCCTCGAGCTTGGCGACGCCGAAATCAAGCAGGTACGCATGGGCGCCAACCGACAGCACATTCTCGGGCTTGAGGTCGCGATGCACCACGCCGGCGGCGTGCGCGTGGGCGAGCGCATCCGCGACGTCGCGCAACAGCCCGACCGCCTCGGTGAGCGGGAGCGCGCCATCCCGGGCCAGTCGCTCGCGCAACGACTCCCCGCCCACGTACGGCATCACGTAGTAGAGCAGGCCCTCCACTTCCCCCGAATCGAGCAGCGCGAGGATGTGCGGATGCGAGAGTCGTGCGGTGATGCGCACTTCATCGAGGAAGCGCGTCGGCCCGATCGCCGCGGCAAGTCCCGGCTGCAGCACCTTGAGCACGACCTTGCGATCGTGCTTCGTCTCGTGGGCGAGGAAGACGGCCGCGGTCCCGCCGACGCCGAGCGATTCCTGGATCGTGTAGCGATCGGCGAGTGCGTGACTGAGGCGACCGTGGACGTCGGCCTCGGCCAGCGGTGCGAGGCTGCGATCGAGCGGTCCGCTGCGGAGGTGCGCGGCCAGCATCCGCGTCAGCTCCTGTCGCAGCGCCGGATCGTCGGGGCAGGCCGCCGCGAGCCACGCCTCGCGCGAGGTCTCGGGCTGGTCCAGTGCCTCATCGAAGAGCCGGGACAGCCGTGCCCACCGCGATTCGGGCGCGCTCACGCGTCGCCACCGCCATCGTCGAGTTGCAGGTGCAGCCAGGCGCGCGCCTTGGCCCAGTCGCGCTGCACCGTGCGGGTCGTCACCTCCAGCACGGCCGCGACCTCGGATTCCTCGAGCCCCGCGAAGAAGCGCAATTCAACCACGCGCGCGAGCCGCGGATCCTGCGCCGCCAGTCGCGTGAGCGCCTCGTCCACCGCGATGAGGTCGTCGAGCGGGAGGGCAAAGCCGAGGCGATCATCGGCGATGGTGACATCGGGGATGGCGCCACCGCGCTTGGCGGTCCGGCGTCGGCGCGCATGATCCACCAGCACCTGGCGCATGGCCCGCGCGGCGAGCGCCAGGTAGTGGCCACGGTCCAGCGCCACCGGCGCGGCATTGCCGGCCAGCTTGAACCACGCTTCGTGCACCAGCGCCGTCGGCTGCAGCGTGTGCCCTGGGGCCTCGTGGCGCAGCAGGCGGTCCGCCACCGCGCGCATCTCGTGATAGAGCCGCAGGAACAGGTCGCCTTCGCCGGGGGGGATGCCGGTCATTGCGAACACTCCGCCGTGGGGTGCCAACACCGGAATATACCGTCCGGTCATCACCCAGGAATCACGGTGCATTCCCCTCCCCCAGGAAGGTGGCCACTTCGTCCCAGAGCGCCGGCGCCACGCCGGGCTGGAAGAAACCGAAGTGGCCCACTGCCGTCCGCCCCAGCGCATCCGGGGTGAAATGCCGATGGGTCGTCGTAGCGCTGGCATACCGGACCAGCAGCGCGTCGACGGCGGCACGCGGCGCGCGGAGATCGTCGCTGAAGGAGTAGGCAAGCATCGGGATCGTCAGCCGGGCGTGTCCCTCCCAGCTCGCAAACGAGCCGCGCCGTCGCGCCCATCTGGCCCACTCCCGCGCGACGCCGGCCGGGAGGTCCTCGTCCAGGCCGAACCATGACGCCGGAAAGCGGTCGAAACCGCTGGCCAGCAGCGGCACCGCCACGTGGCAGAAGAGGCGCCACGGTGCGCGCACCGGCCACGGCCAATGTCCGAGCCACGGCTCCGAGGCGCCAACCAGCACGGCCCGCGCAATCGAGGATGCATTCGCCGCGAGCCCAAGGGCGTGGCCGCCGAAGGCGTGCCCGAGCACCGAGACCGGGACCCCGTCGCCGCGACGCAGCGCCCACCCGATGGCGGTGGTGAGATCGCACTCGCCGCAGGCCCGCATGGTCAGTCGGCGATCCATCGGCCCTGCCTCGTGCCGGGAATCCCCGATGCCGCGCCAGTCCCAGGTGAGCACCTCGAAGCCGCGGCTGGCGAGGAACTCCGCCAGCGGGGCGTAACCAGCCATCCTCGTCCCGACCGCCGGTGCGACCACCACCACGCCGCGCATGGGGGCCAGGGCGCGGAATCGGGTGGCGGCGAGCGGGAAACCGTCCTCGGTCACCAGCGTGAGCGGCGCCACGGCGCCGCCGAGCGAAGTCGTGGCCTCAGTGGTCATGCGTCACGCCTTGTGCACGGTGGCGTAGAGCACCTCGAGGCGCACGGCGCCGATGGCGCGCTGCTCGAGGACCGCGAGCGTCTCGCGTCGCACCCGGTCGCGCGCATTGACGTCGAGCCGGTCGATCACTGCGCGATAGTCGGAGCCGAGCACCAGCGTCCACCAGTCTTCGGCCGTGGGCAACGGATGCGTCCCCACCTCGACCTCGATCTGCGGCGCAGGCACGCCTGCCATCCTCAGCACCTCGCGCAGCGCAGTCTCTGTGGCCAGCCGTTCCCAGGGCCAGTGCCACTCGTCCGAGAGGCCCTCGCGACGCAGCGCCGTCATGAGGATCTCGTGGGCCGGGGCGAAGGGATCGCGCCCGAAGAGGGCGAGTGCCAACGTGCCACCCGGACGAAGCGTCGCCCACAGCGCCTGGATCCCTTCGACCACGTTGGGCACCAGATGAAGCCCGAGGCCGCAGAGGACCACGTCCTGCGAGCCGTCCGGCACGGGGGGCGTGCGCAGGTCGTCGTGGAGGAAGCGGAGGTTCCGCAACCGATGCGCCATGGCCCGGGCGCGACCGATCGCCAGCAGGCGCGGCGAGAGATCAATGGCAACAACCGACCCCTCGCGGCCGACCCGCTGGGCAGCAGGGATGGCCGACGCGCCACTGCCGCAGGCCGCGTCGAGGACGTTCATGCCCCGCGCCACACCGGCACGGCTGACCAGCTGTCGGCCCACCCGCGACCAGAGACTGTTCGCGGGGTGATCGTGGTGGTCGGCGGCCCGGTCGAATGTCCGGGCCACGCGGATGATGGATTCGAATGCGTGCACGACGCCCTCTCCAGTGAAGTCATCTGGAGATGCGCGAAGCCCGGCTGGCGAACGACAGCGCGTGGGGTCGTTGCCCGCCGGAGGCTAGTTGGGCACGCGGAAGATCCGCCCCCACCGCGTCGCGGTGAAGAACGGCAAGGGGCGATAGCTGCTGGCGTCCCACGAGTAGTAGATCAGCACCGGCGTGCCCCGGACGTTGGTCCGCGGCACCAGCCCCCAGAAGCGGGAATCGCGCGATCCGTCGCGATGGTCGCCCATCATCCAGAGCGAATCCTTCGGCACCAGCAGCGGGCCCCAATCGTGGACGTCCGGGAGATACTCGGCCGGCGTCGGCCCGATGTAGTGGGGCAGCTGCATCGCGCGCATCTGCTGGCGCGTGTAGTCGTCGAGGGTCCAGGTGGGATTGGTGTTCTGGGTGTACGGCTCCTCGAGCGCCTTGCCATTGCGGTACATGGCACCCTGCCGCATCTCGATCGTGTCACCGCCCACGGCGATCAACCGCTTCACGAGGATCGAGTCCTCGATCGGCGACATGAAGACGACGATGTCCCCGACGACCGGCTCGCGCACCGGCGGCGTGCGCACATTGAGGATCGGGACATGCGCCCCGAAGAGGAACTTGTTCACGAAGAGGACGTCGCCGACCAGCAGCGTCTTCTCCATGCTCGGCGACGGAATGAAGTAGGCCTGCACCACGAAGGTGCTCAGCAGCAACCAGATCCCGAATGCCCAGGCGCCGGCCTTGACCCATTCCAGCACCTTTTTCCCCGCCGTCCCTGCCGCCACAGCCCCTCCCCGTGATGGTCCGTCGGCGCGCGCCGCGCGCCTCAGCCTGCGTGGAGGATCGCCCCCCGCGACGTGATGCTCAAGGGGCGGAGCCAACCCCATCGGCCGAACGCCGCAGCCGCGAGGCCCACTGACTCCGCAGCTTGGCCACCTTGGGCGCGATCACCGCCGCGCAGTACGCCTGTTCCGGGTGACGCCGGAAGTATTGCTGATGGTGCGCCTCGGCAGGCCAGAACTGTTCCAGCGCTGCAACCTCGGTGACAATCGGCGAGCCGAAGACGCGATCGGCCGTGAGCTGCGCGATCGTCGCCTGCGCCTCGGCGAGCTGTCCGCCGTCGTGCGCATAGATGGCCGAGCGATACTGGGTGCCCTTGTCGTAACCCTGACGGTTGAGCGTGGTCGGATCGTGGATGGTGAAGAAGATCGCCAGCACGTCGGCATAGCTGATCACCGCCGGATCGAAATCGAGCTGCACCACCTCGGCGTGGCCGGTGATGCCGGCGCACACCGCCTCGTACGATGGCGAGGGGACGTGCCCGCCGGCATAGCCGGAGGTCACCGAGCGCACGCCATCGATCCGTTCGTACACCGCCTCGAGACACCAGAAGCAGCCACCGCCCAATGTTGCCAACGCCATCACTGCTCCTCGCCGACATTCACGGCAGGTTGAAATCCCAGGTTGCCGTTCGCCCGGGCCCGAATTGCAGGCGGGAGCGCGGCCCGAAACGGTAGGTCGGATTGGCCGCCATCGCGTGCGTGAGGAAGAGCTCGAGTCGCCGGAGCCCGGGGCGCTCCCACGCTGGCACGAAGCGGAATCGCACGCCGCCCTCCAGCACGACGATCAACCCCTCGCCCTCATCCACCATCGAGACACCGCCACTGCGCAGCACGCGGCGCAGCGCCACGATCTCGTCGGCGGGAATGGCGATCGTCGCACCGCTCACCTCCGCAAAGAGCCGCGTGGCGTCGTAGTGCGGGTGCAAGGCGCGGGCGCGATCCGCCATCTCCGGCGGCAGCGAATCCCACGCGCCCAGCCGCTGAAAGAGCGCCGGGTGCCAGGCATCGAGCTCGAGCGCGAACATCGCGTCGCGGCTCGCGGGCACGCTCCACCGGAGGTACCATGGCGCCGCCTTGCCGGACGACACTCGCGACACGGTGCTGCTGTCGAGCGTGGTGCCATCGCGCCGCCAGGCGGCGACGGCGCGCGTGGTGGACGCGGCATCCTCGGTCGTGAGCCCCAACCGGAATGACCCCGCACCGCTCCCCTGCACCAGCTCGAGCCAGCTCCGGCGACCGATCAACAGCCACTGCCCTTCGCGGCGGCCCCCATGATCCACCACCACCGAGTCGGCCGCGGCAAACTGCCGCTTGAGCAGCGGCGAATCATGGAACTCCTGCCACGTCGCGGAATCGATGCCGACGCGCAGGTGATGCAACACCAGCGACGGGACCCCCTGCGATGCAGCGGGCGCGGCCGCGAGTCCGAGCAAAAGTGCGCCGAAGAGTCCACCATGGCGTCGAATCACGAGGCCTCGCTGAGCAGCGCCGCCAGGTCGAGTGGGTCGAGCGTCATCGACAGCTCGCCATCCGCCGCGCGCGGCCATTCGGCCATGGGCCGGTCGCGATAGAGCTCCACGCCATTCCCGTCAGGATCGCGCAGGTAGATCGCCTCGCTCACGCCGTGATCGGAGGCCCCCTCAAGCGGCACACCGGCGTCGAGCACCCGCTTGAGCGCCGTGGCCAGCGCCGCCCGATCCGGGTAGAGAATGGCCACGTGGTAGAGTCCCGTGGCCTGGCGCGGAGGCGGCGACCCGCCTCGGCTCTCCCAGGTATTCAGGGCGATGTGGTGATGGTAGCCGCCAGCCGAGAGAAAGACCGCCGCATGCCCCATCCGCTGCTGCACCTCGAAGCCGAGGACGTCTCGCCAGAAGCCGAGGGCCCGCTCCAGGTCGGCGACCTTGAGGTGGACGTGTCCGATTGTGACGCGTGGGTCGATGGTGGTCATGACGGAATGCTACCTTTGTGGGGTCGTAAGTCGTAAGTCGTAAGTCGTAAGTCATAGGTCTTAAGTCGTAGGTCCTGAGTCGTGAGATGCAGCAGTCACTGGTCACTGGTCACTGGTCACTGGTCACTGGTCACTGGTCACTGGTCACTGGTTACTGGTTACCGTTCACCGTCCACCGTGCACCCCTCACCACCCCGAGCTCCCGATGTCAGCGCTCATCATCCCTGCCGTCCTCTTCGCCTCACTCTTCGCCGCGCCGCTGGCGGCGCAGACCACCGCGATGCCCGCCGGGCATCAGCATACCGAGGGGATGGTGCATCCTGCGGCAGCCAAGCCCACCGAGGCGGGCCAGGATGCGTTTGCGGCCATGGCCGAAATCGTCAAGCTGCTGGATGCCGACCCGGCCACCGACTGGTCCAAGGTCGACCTTGAAGCGCTCCGGCGCCACCTGGTCGACATGAACGTGGTGACGCTCAAGTCAGCCGTGCAGCGCACCCAGGTCGCGGGCGGGCTCAGCATGGACGTCACCGGCGATGCCGCCACCGCGCAGTCCATTCAGCGGATGGTGACCAACCACGCCAAGATGGTCGATGCCATGCCGGACCTCATGGCCAAGACCACGCTGATCCCCGGGGGCGTGCGCTTCGTGGTCACGGCCGAGAATCCCAATGATGTCCGGACCGTGGCACGCATTCGCGGCCTCGGCTTCGGCGGCATCCTGGTGCTCGGCGATCATCACACGGCGCACCACCTCCAGATCGCCAAGGGTGAGGGCGGCAGCCACAACCACTGAGCACCATCCTCGCTCCTAGGAGCGCGTGATGCGATAGACGCCGATGACGCGAGTGCCGTCATCGGCGTTTTCGATCGGGAAGAGCACCAGCTCGTTGCCAAGGAAGCCAAGTGGGACGGGCTTGCCGACGACGGTGCCGAGGTAGCGACCCTCGCGATCGAAGAGATCGACCGATGGCGTCTCCCCCTCGAAGGTGAAGCGCTGCACCCAGAGCGTCCCATCGGGCGCCACGGCAACCGCCTTCACCAACGGAAGCGTCGGCGCCACGCCGATCTTCTCTGCCACTTCGCTGCTCGGCGTCACGCATTCACGCCCACCGCCGAAGCGCACCTTCATCCCCTCGGGATAGAGGCGCGCCGCATCCGCGTTCGTCGCCGCAACCGGCGTGATCGCGCGACGCACACTCCGCACCAGCCGCCCGCCCTCGCGCACGTCCACCACGTAGCGACTCTGGGCCGTCGTCGCGATCAGGTTGGACCCCATGCTCCACGCGAGCTCGCCGGTGAAGAGCGGCGGGAGCGCCAGGCCCACGCACGAAAGCATGACCATCGTCGGCGCGGGCCCCACCGTCGAATCGACGGCGACCGTGCCGCCCGGGACACGGCGCTCGAGCCGGATGACCCGCTGCAACGAGTCGGTGACCTGCACCACCACCAACATGGTGTCGCCCATCATGCGCGGCACGCCCCACGGGAAGCCGTGCTCGCCATTCCACTTCGTCTCTCCCGTCGACGACCCATCCGCCGCCCACTGGACCACCGCCATCTTCTCGTAGTCGAAGGCCAGGATCCTGCCGTCGGGATCCATCGTGATTCCCGAGGGGGACTGGAGCTCGCCCGGCCCGCCGCCCTTTGCACCGACCGAGCGCAACCAGGTCCCACTCGAATCGAAGAGCTGGATGCGCTCGGTCCCCGACCAATCAAGGACCGCGATCGTGTTGCGCCCATCCGTCGCGACGCTGGAGGTCGAGAACTGGGTGAAGGAGGCCACCCCGGTGTCCGCGCCGCCGATGCGCCGGACTTCAGTGAGGGTCCACGGGAGCGCCGAATCCGCCGCAGGACCGACCACGATCGCGACACCCGAAGAGTCGGTGGTGGTTGAGAGCGACGGTGCCTGCGTGGATGTGTCGCACGCGCCGAGGAAGAGCGCCGCGGTGAGCAGCGCGGGACGAAGCTGGATCACGAAATCTCCGGAAGGGGACGCCCCAGAGATGCTCGCCGCCGGGGAATGGTTGCGCTTACTCGGCGGCCGCGCGTCCCCGATCGAGGAACGCCACCAACGCCGTCGCCAGCTTCTCCAGCCGGGCATCGGTCAGGTCGCGGTCCACATCAAGCCGCTCGCCGGCGACGGCCCATTCGATGTCCACCCAGCGCGAGATCAGCGACGCACCGGCCGCGCGTGCACACTCGATGAAGAGCACCCGCTCCTCGCCTTCCCACACCAGCCGCAACCGCACGTCGCCGAGGCCGTACTCTGCCGAGGCACTCGCCTCGCTTCCTTCGGAATACTCGCGCGCCATGCAGCGGAAGCCGTGCGCCTCGAAGAGCGGGCCGAGGTAGAGCGACGCCCGCGTGAACGGCTCCGACGGCGTGTGGGTCGGCCGAACCGGAACCTCGGGTGTGTCAGCCACGTTCGGCCTTCGGAAAACGGCGCATCCAGCGCTCGACCGCGACCAAATAGTTGCGGATGAATTCGCGCGTCGCGTCGTCGGTGAGCGTGCCGTCCTCGGCAAACTTCTTCTGCGCCGTCGCCACGAGCACCTGCGGGAACGGCATCGTCGGCGCGTTGAGCGCGGCGAGGGTCTGCCGCAGGATCGCCTGCGAGCGCGTGGTGCCAATCGTGCCATTGGACGCGCCGAGGATCGCCACGGGGAGTCCGTACAGCGCATGCGGGCTCGCACCCACCGAGAGCCAGTCGAGCACGTTCTTGAGTGCGCCGGGAATCGAGTGATTGTACTCGGGCGTGCAGATGATCAGCCCATCGGCATCACGCACCCGCGCCTGCAGCGCCAGCACGTCGGCGGGAAGGCCGCCGATCTCGAGGTCGCCGTTGTAGACGGGGATGTGACCCCACGGCAGTTCGTCGATGGTGAGGCCTGCGGGGGCGAGGCCCGGCAGCGTGGCCAGCAGCATGCGATTGTACGACGCCGCGCGCAGCGAGCCGCAGAGCGCGACGAGACGAAGTGGATCAGCCATCGGACAACTCGACGTGAGAGAAGACGTGGCCCGCGGTCAGCGGGCCATGTCGGGCAACGGCGTGAGACGCGCCTCGATGTCCGCGCGGCGCAGCTCGAACTTCGGCGGCAGGATCAGGTGATGCCCGAGCTCCTCGAGCGGTCCGTCCACGGTGAAGCCCGGTCCCTTCGTGGCCAGCTCGTACAACACGCCGCTCGGCTCGCGGAAGTAGATCGACCGAAAGTAGTGACGATCAATCACCGGCGTGGACGACACCCCGCCCATCGCGAGCCGCTCGACCCAGAGCTCGTGCTCGGCCGGCTCGGTCGACCAGGCCACGTGGTGGACCGTCCCCGCCCCCGGTCGGCCAGCCTCCATCGGCGCGGCGTCGAAGCGGATCCAACCGGTCCGCGCCGGGCCGGTCAGGCGCCAGAGCTGCTCCCCGACCGGCTCCGCCCCCATCACTTCCTCCAGCACGCGGCGGCTCCCGGTCATCCGCCCCCCATAGGCCCGGACGCCGTCGAAGCCCTGCAAGGCCATCTCGCGGGGGATCTCGGGGTGATGGGCGATCAGCGGGGCGTCGGGGACGCTGGTGACCACCAGCTGCAGGCCGAGGCCCTCGGGATCGGCAAAGTCGAGGGTGTCGCCGTGACGGGTCGTGACGACCCCCTCGGCCGCCAGTCGGGCCGCCCAGAAGTCGATGGCCGCCGAAGAGCCGACCCGGAAGACGATCTGATAGACCATTCCCGCTCCGGCCCGCCCGGGAAGCGCCCCGGGGTACTCGAAGAAGGTCAGGTCCGAGCCCGGCGAGCCGAAGTGGTCGGCGTAGAAGAGGTGGTAGACGTACGGGTCGTCCTGGTTGACCGACTTGGCCACCAGGCGCATCCCCAGCACGCGCGTGTAGAAATCGAGATTGGCCGGTGCATCGCCGGTGATGCACGAGATGTGATGAATACCGTCGAGTCGCATGATGCCTCCTGCCAGCCAATACGCTGGGACGGGGGGGTGGTGTTCCCGGATGGGGGGCAAATTAGTGGCTTTGGGGCATGTGGGGGGTGAACGGTGAACGGTGAACGGTGAACAACGGGATGTGAGCGCTCCGGCCCCCTCGTTCCACACCGGCCCCCCCTCACCCCTCACCCCGCGCGGCCGGCGGCCGCGCCCCGTTCACCGTTCACCGTTCAC
>JANRIW010000034.1:0-1770 GCA_033764505.1 Gemmatimonadales bacterium | reverse complement strand
CCCGGATTTCTCACCAGGGGAATGGAATCGGGCTGCCCTTCGTGTCATAGGTTGGTCTACCACAACCGCCTATGACATCGCGAAAGGACAGCCCGATGGAGACACAGTGTAACGCCGCCTCCCTCGACTTTCCCATGCTCGGCCGCCGCGAACTCGTCGCCAACTTCGATGGCGGCGACATCACCTCCGATGGTGGTGCGTTGCTGCTCAGGAAGGCCGAGCAGCTCACCGCCGTGATCCGCCAGTTCGCCGCCTGCTTCACCGACCACCGCAACCTCGACCTCATCGAGCACACCGTGGAGGAGTTGGTCGCCCAGCGGGTCCATGCCCTCGCCCTGGGCTACGAGGACCTCGTCGACCACGACGACCTCCGGTGCGACCCCCTGCTCGCCGCCGTCGTCGGCAAGCTCGACCCCAAGGGCACGACCCGGCGACGCCAGCGCGATCGCGGCAAGCCCCTGGCCGGCAAGAGCACGCTCGACCGCCTCGAGCTCACACCTGTCGGGGCCGACGCCGACAGCCGCTACAAGAAGATCACCTGCCACACCCACGAGGTGGAGCGCCTCTTCGTCGCGCTGTTCCTCCAGGCACACGCCACGCCGCCCGAGCACATCGTGCTCGACCTCGACGCCACCGACGATCCCATCCACGGCCATCAGCTCGGCCGCTTCTTCCACGGCTATTACAAGGGCTATTGCTACCTGCCGCTGTACATCTTCTGCGGCGACCACCTTCTCTGCGCCCGGTTGCGGCCCGCCGACATCGACGCCAGCGCCGGGGCCTCGAAGCAGCTCCGGCAGATCGTCGGGCAGATCCGCGAGGCATGGCCGGAGGTGAGGATCACGATCCGCGCCGACAGCGGCTTCTGCCGCGAGCCGATCATGGCCTGGTGCGAGGCCAACGGTGTGGACTACGTCCTCGGGCTGGCGAAGAACGCCCGGCTGACGGCGATGATCGCCGACGAGTTGGAGCAGGCCCGTCAGGGGTTCGAGATCACCGCACAGCCGGCGCGGGTCTTCGCCGAGTTGCGGTATCGGACGCTGGAGACCTGGGGCCGCGAGCGGCGTGTCGTGGCCAAGGCCGAGCATCTGGCCAAGGGCTCGAATCCCCGGTTCGTGGTGACGTCGCTGTCGGCCGAGGATCGGCCGGCGCAGCGGCTCTACGAGCGGGATTACTGCGGCCGGGGCGAGATGGAGAACCGCATCAAGGAACAGCAACTGCACCTGTTCGCCGACCGCACCAGCGCCGGCACGATGCGGGCCAATCAGATCCGGCTGTTCTTCTCGTCGATCGCCTACACGCTGCTGAACGCGCTGCGTCGCCTGGGCCTGGCGGGCACGGAACTGGCCGAGGCGCAATGCCAGACGATCCGGCTGAAGCTGCTGAAGGTCGGTGCGCTGGTGCGGGTGACGGTGCGTCGGGTCTGGGTCCACCTGGCGAGCGGCTGCCCCTACGCGGAGGTGTTCCGCCGCGCCCACGGGATGATGGCCGGGCACCGACCGATCGTGTTGCGGTGCTGACGTGATGATCCGTGCACGTGCAGGGGCTCGGAAGGACGGCCCGCGACGCAGGCCGCCGATCGGGGTGCGTCGCGGGGATCACCCCCCCGGGGCTTCCGAGGTCATCCCGGACCTCGCGACCACGCTCGTCTCATGATCCGAGCCGTTGGAACACGGCATGGCAGGAGGCCGGGACGGTGCGCCGGAGGAGACGACCGAGGGGAAGGCCGGCCAAATGCAGTCCGATCCCCCTGGTGAGAAATGCGGGCTA
>JANRIW010000020.1:0-179285 GCA_033764505.1 Gemmatimonadales bacterium | reverse complement strand
GGGGGGGGGGGGGGGGGGGGGGGTGGGGGGGGTTGGCCGGGGTTGTGTGCGGGTGGTGCTCTCCGGTCGGGCCGCGGGTCGGGGGGGGGGGGGGGGCCCCCCCCCCCCCCCCCCCCCCCCCGCCCCCCGCTACCCGCTTCTCGCTTCTCGTCATTATCCTTGCACCCCGTGTCTGAACCGGTCCTGCTTCCGCTGCCCGTCGAAATCCCCGACGGGGTCTCCCCGCCATCGCTCTGGTCGTTCCCGGAGGTGGCGGGGCCAGGCGAAGCCACGCGCGACATCCTCGTCGCGCTTCCCCCGCACTACGACGAGCATCCGCGAACGCGCTATCGGGTGATCTACCTGCAGGACGGCCAGAACTGTTTCGACCCGGCCACCTCGTATGCCGGACACTGGTCGTTGCTGGAGACGATGGCGCGTCACGCGACCCACCCCGTCATCCTCGTCGGGGTCCCCAACCTCGGCCACGGCCGGCTGCGCGAGTACTCGCCGTTCGACGACGTGGTCCGCGGGCCGGGTGAGGGTGCGGAGTATCTCCGCTATCTGGTCCGCACCGTGAAGCCGCTGGTGGATGCGCACTTCCGAACCAAGCCGGGTCGAGACTCCACCGGCATCGCCGGCTCCTCCATGGGTGGCCTGCTCGCGCTGCATGCGCTGATCGCCGAGGCGCGCACCTTCAGCGCCGCGTGGGTGATGTCACCCGCGCTCTGGTACGCCGGCGGCGCCATCTTCGACTGGATCGCCACGCAGCCGGGCCCCGTCGGCCAACTCTGGCTCGACACCGGCATGGAAGAGGGCGAGGACCAGCTCGACGAAGTGCGGCGCATGCGCGACCTGCTGGTCCAGCGCGGCTGGCGACTCGACGATGCGCTGCACTATCACGAAGATCCCGAGGGCGACCACGACGAGGCGTCGTGGGGCCGGCGGGTGGATGAGAAGTGGCGGCGGTTGGTGGGGATGCTGGAATGAGTCATTGGTCGTTAGGTATTGGTCGTTAGGGGGCTCCCGAGCGAAGCGAGGAGCTTGCCCTGAACGAAGTGAAGGGACCTGCGTGCACACCACCACGCAGGTCCCTCACGTTGTTCGGGACGACTAACGACTAACGACCAACGCCTAACGACTAAAGATCCCCTTCACCCGCTCCCGCACCCCATCGATGATCTCATAGAACGTCGGGATCACCAGCAGCGTCAGGATCGTCGAGGTGATCGTGCCGCCGATGACGGCGCGACCGAGCGGGGCGCGGAAGTCGGCGCCTTCGCCGACGCCGAGTGCCACCGGGATCATGCCGGCGATGAGCGCGAAGGTGGTCATCAGGATCGGCCGGAGGCGAATCCGCCCCGCCTCGATCAGCGCCTCGCGCATCGGCGTGCCGCGTTCGCGCGACCACTTGGCGAAGTCGATGAGCAGGATCGCGTTCTTCGCCACGATCCCCATCAGCAGGATCACGCCGATGAGCGACATGATGTTGATCGTGTCGCCGGTGATCAGCAGCGCCAGCACCACGCCGATCAGCGAGAGCGGCAGCGAGATCAGGATGGCGATCGGATCGAGGAACGAGCCGAACTGCACCACCAGGATCAGGTACATCATCAGCACCGCGATGCCGAGCGCCGTGAACACGCTGCGGAACACCTCTGCCTGATCGCGCCCCTGGCCGCCCTCGATGATGCCGTAGCCCGGCGGGAAGCCCAGGGCATCGAGCTTGGCGCGGATCTCGGCGGACACATCGCCGAGCGCACGCCCATCGGTGTTGGCACCGAGGGTGATCACCTTGCTGCGATCGAGGTGGTCGATCTGGCCCGGGGCGATCTCGCTCCGCACCGTGGCGATCTGGCCGAGCGGTACCGTGGAGGTGGCGCCGGACGCCGTGCGCACGGTGATCGGCAGCTGCGCGAGATCGGTGGTCTGGCGGCGGGCGTCCGGAGCAAGCCGGATCCGCACGTCGCGCGTCTCGCCGGTCGGATCCACCCAGTCGCCCGCATCAATGCCGGCGAACGACGGCCGAAGCGACTGCGCCACCTGCGCCACCGAGAGACCGAGCGCGCCGGTGAGACCCCGATCCAGATCCACCGTCTCTTCCTCCCGTGACCCGCGCACCGACAGCCCGACGTCCACCGCGCCTGGCACTTGAGCTGCGGCCGCGACGGCCCGCTCGGCCAGTTGCGTGAGCACCGCCGCGTCCGGCCCCTGCAGCTCGAACTGGATTTCCTTCATCGCGCCCGCAAAGCCCGACGAATAGACCGAGATGCCGACCCCACCGACCTGCTGGAATTCCTGGCGCAGCTGGGTGGCCAGCGCGGCCTGCGAGATCGACCGCTCGGCCTTCGGGGTCAGCTTGACGTAGACCTGGGCCTGGTCCACGCCCGGCGTGCGCATCGGCAGCGCGTTGCCGGCCGTGATGTAGGTGTAGGCCACCTCCGGGTGCGTCCGCGCGATCTTCGCCACTTCCTCGGCGCGCTCCATGGTGTAGGCCAGGTTGGCGCTCGGCGGCGACTCCACGATCACTTCAAACTCCGACCGATCGGCCACCGGCACGAAGCCGAATCCGCCGTACGTCCCCTGGAGCGCCAGCGCCCCGACAAACGAGATGACCGCCAGCAGCACCATCGACCAGCGATGGTCAAGCGCCCAGCCGACCACCCGGGCGTAGCGTTCCGTCATCCGGTCGAACCACCGGTTGAACTTGTCGAGCGTCCGGGTGATGAAGCCCTTTTCGTGCTCTTCCTGGTGCGGGTCGGCCCAGTAGGCCGAGAGCATCGGGTCGAGCGAGAAGGAGACGAAGAGCGACACCAGCACCGCGCAGGCGATGGTGAGCGCGAACGGCTTGAACCACTGCCCCGACTGCCCCGACATGAATGCGATCGGGAAGAAGACGGCGACGATCGAGAAGGTCGTGGCCGCGACGGCGAGGCCGATCTCGGCGGTCCCCTCGCGCGACGCCGTCAGGTGGTCCTTCCCCATCTCGAGGTGGCGCACGATGTTCTCGCGCACCACGATCGCGTCGTCGATGAGGATGCCGATGGCCAGCGAGAGGCCGAGCAGCGACATGGTGTTGAGGGTGAAGCCGAAGGCCCACACGGCGATGAACGAGGCGAGCACCGACACCGGCAGCGCCAGACCGGTGATCACCGTCGAGCGCCACGAATTCAGGAAGAGGAACACCACCAGCACCGTGAGCACGGCGCCCTCGATCAGCGCCGACTGCACGTTGGCCACCGCGCGCTCGACGCGGAAGCCCTGGTCGCGGACGATCTCGACCTTGGCATCACCCGGCAGCGTCCCCTCGAGCTCGCCGAGGGCAAGCTTGAGATTGTCCACCACGGCCGTGGTCGAGTAGCCCTTGGCCTTCTTGACCTCGATGCCGACGGCGGGACGGCCGCTGAAGTTGGCGGCGGTCCGCTGCTCCTCGTTGCCTTCGAAGACATCGGCCACGTCGCCGAGGCGGATCAGCGTGCCGTTGCGGCTGCTGACCACCATCTGCCGGAACCCTTCGGCATCGCTCACGCGTCCCTTGAGCCGGATCGAGCGCTCCTCCAGCGAGCCATTCAACCGGCCGACGGGCGCCGCAAGATTCTGCTGGCCCACGGCGGCCACGATCGCGTCCACGCCGACACCAGCCGCCTGCATCGCCGCCGGCTTGATCTGCACGGTCATCTCGGGATACGACCCACCGACCACCGTCACCTCGGCCACGCCAGGCACCGAACGCAGCGCACGCACCACGATCGGATCGGCGACGCGCGTCAGCTCCTCGGGCGTCATCGTCGGCGACGCCACGCTGAGCGAGAGCAGCGACTGCTGCGCCGGATCGAAACGCGTGATGATCGGCTCTTCCATCTCCTGCGGCAGGTCGGCGCGGATCGCCGAGATGGCGTCACGCACGTCCTGCGAGGCATCGGCCACCGGCTTCGAGAACTCGAAGAAGACGGTGAACTGCGCCAGGCCGTCCACCGCGTTGGCCTTGGTCTTGGTGCGATCCACGCCGGCGATGGCCAGCACGGCCTCTTCGATCGGCTCGACGATCTCGCGCTCGACGATGTCGGGCGACGCGCCGGGATAGATCACCGTCACCGCGATGATCGGCTGCTGGATGTCGGGAAATTCGTCGGTCTGCAGGTTGAACAGCGCCGCGACGCCGAACGCCACCAGGGCGAGCATCGCAACGATGGTGATCATCGGTCGCCGGATGGCGAAATCGGAAATCCACATGCGGGCGGTCTCCGGCTCAGCCGTCGGTGCGCGTGATGCGCACCGACGAGCCTGTGGGCGTGCCCAGCGCGCCGCCGACCAGCACCGTGTCGCCGCGCGACAGGCCGGTCACCGCCACGCGTTCGCGCAATTCGTCGCGCAGGCCCGGCACCACCGGGACCGACTCCACCACGCCGCCGCGCAGCCGCTTGACTGCCGGCGCCGTGGCGCGCGGGTCCAGCGCATTGAGGGGGATGGCCAACGCACGACGCGCCTCCACGGTCACCCGCCCCTCGGCAAAGAGGCCGCTCGCCAGCGCACCATCACGATTCGGCACGGCCACATAGATCCGCACCTGACGGGTGACGGCGTCCACGGCCGGGTTGATCCGATCGACCTTTCCGGTCACCACCTTGTCACCGAGGCCATTCAGGTGGAACTCCACCTGGGCACCACGCTTGATGGCGCCGAGATGTTCCGCCGGGACCGAGGCCTCGAGCGTCAGCTCCGATGGATCCACCACCACGGCGAGCAACGTCGCGCCACCCGCGCCACCCTGGACCACATCGCCCGCACTGATCGGCAACTCGCTGATCACGCCGGCAAAGGGCGCCCGCACGGTGGCGTCGCGCAGCGCCTTGCTCGCGGAGGCGAGTCGGCTCGCGGCGTCGGCCACCATGGCCGTGGCCTGGAGCGCCTGGGCGCGTGCCGCTTCGAAGTCGCGATCGGCAATCGCGCCCGCCTTGAGCAGGGCCGCGGAGCGCTCCTCGTTGCGGGTGGCCAGCTGCGCCGCCACCTCCGCGCTGCGGAGCGCCGAGCGCGCCGAGCGCGCCTGCTCCGCCGCCACCGTGCTGTCGATCAGCGCGATCGGCGTGCCGGCCGCCACGCGCTGGCCCTCGCGCACGTAGACCGCGAGCACGGTGCCGCCGAGCTGCGAGCGCACCTGCGCCGTTCGCTCGGCCATCAGCGTGCCGGAGAGCGACGGACCGTTCTCGACCAGCAACGAATCCACCACGGCCATCTGTTCGGCGGCGATCTGCACCGGCGGCTTCGCCACCACGGTCTCGGCGGCCTCGCCTCCCCCGCAGGCGACAAGGAACAGCAGCAGGGGGGTCACTCGCCAAGCCGCACGGACTGCAATGTCAGAGGTCAGCATCGTTCTCTCATGGCCCGGCAACGCGGGCGTCGTGGTCGTCGTGGACATTTAGCGGGCACCAGCCGAGGCAACACCAAACGGGAGATCGCGGAGCAAGGTCAGTCGCAGGCGGGCCACCTGCAGGTCGCGTGCAGCCTGCGCCCGGTTGGCCTCGGCCTGCTGCAACTGCAGCCGTGCCTCGGCAAGATCGGTCAGCGTGGAGAGGCCGTTGCGCACCCGGACCTCGGTGATCGCGTAGGCGCGTGCGGCCTGCTCCGCCGTGCCCTGGCTCGCATCCCAGAAGGCAAGCGCGCCCTGCAACTGGAGCTGCAGCGCCTCGTTCTCGCGCGTCGCCGTCTCGGTGGCCTGACGGAGGCGCAGCATCGCCTCGTCGCGGGCAGCGGCGGCGGTGAGCACGTCGGCGCGCAGCGCGCCGCCCGTGTAGAGCGGGACCCGCACGCGCACGGCGACGGTCCAGTCGGTCAGGAACTTGTCGAGCCCGAAGACGTCATCGGGAAAGGCGATCTTCGCGTAGTCGGAGGTGAGCTGTACCGACGGAAGCCGGGTGCCGCGTGACGACCGCAACTGGCCGTCACTCGCGCGCACTCCTGCCTCCGCCTCACGAACCGGTGCTCGGTCGAGTGGTCCACCGGCTCCGGCCGCTGCCGTCGCCGCCGCAAAGTCGGGCAGCGCCACCATGGTGGTGTCACCGAGCGGCGTCACCAGCTCGAGCGGCGTGCCGGCCGGCAGGTCGAGCACCTGGCGCAACCGCAGCAGCGCCTGATCGCGCTGCAGCCGGCGCTGGATCACCACCGGCCGCTGGTTGTCGCGCGCCACCGTGGCACGCAGCAGGTCGAACTCCGCCGCGTTGCCGACCTCGCGCGCCAGCCGCGTCTCGCCAAGGGCGCGCTCGGCCTGCGCCAGCGAAGAGTCGGCGATGGCCAGCAACCGCTCCGCGAGCTGCGTGTCGAAGTACGCCTCGGCAGCATCCACCACTGCTGCCGCACGCTGCGCCGCGAGCGCCACCTCGGCCCGCTCGAGGGCGGCATTGGCCGTGGCACGCCGGCCCGGCAGTGCCGGGTTGAACAACGTCTGCGACGCCGAGAGCGCGAAGTTCCACTGGTTGGCACGACCGAACGGGAGATTCGCGAAGTCGATGCCGCCGGTGCCGTTCGCCGTGCAGTCGAGGCCGCGCTCGAGTGAGTCGAGTCGCTCACCCAGCGGCAGCGACGGATTGGGACGGAAGCGATTGCAGTTGGTGGGCGCGGGGGTCGAGTCGCTGTCCTCCCCTGACGTCAGCCCGGCGAACTGCGTCTTGAGCGTGCGCGTGTAGCCGACGCTGCCATTCAGCTGTGGCAACCACGCCGAGCGCGCCCGCATCTGACCCGCCTCGGCCGAACGCACCGCGGTCCGGGCGATGCCTACCGCCTCCGACGCCGAATCGACCCGCGCCAGGGCCTCGCCCAGGGACAGTTGTACGGGCGCGGCCTGCCGCGCCCTTCCTTCCGCCCCGCCCTGCGCCCGGATCGGCCCCGCCCCGGCGACGATCATCGCCGCCAGCATCAGCCCGCCCCTCACCGCACACCCCCGAGCGCCCGCAGCATCAGATCCACGAAGCACTCCACCGCCTGCTCGGACGTCATCTCGCTGCACGACGGCACGACGTCGCGGGTGATCCCATCCATGAAGATTGCGTTCATCAGCATCACGGTCGCCCCTACGAGCGACCCCTCATTCGCGATCAGGCCACGCTCGCGGGCCTGGGTCAGGTAGCTCACCATCTGGGCCATCGCCACCATGGCCCCCTCACAACTCACCGGTGCCACTTCCGGATGCTCCTCGAACTCGGCCAGCGCGGTCCGGATCATCTTCCGCTGGCTCAGCACGTGTGCGTGGACCGCCTGCGCCCACGCGAGCAGGTCGTCGCGGACCGAGCCCGGGATCTCGGGCAATGCGCCCACCGGGCCCACCGAAGCGGCCCGCTCGATCGCGGCACGCAGCAACAGCTCCTTCGAGCCGAAATGGCGAAAGAGCGTCACCTCGTTGACGCCCGCCTCCTCGGCGATCCGTCGCGTCGTGGTGCCACGCCAGCCATGTTCGGCGAAGAGCCGTCCGGTCACCGCGAGTAATGCGTCTCTGGTATCCATGGGGCGACAGATTAGCGCGGCGGTACCCGTGTCAGCAAGTAGGTACTTGCATTCTGTTACATAACGTTTCAAATGCGCAACATGTAAAGGGAATCCACCCCCTCCTCGCTTTGGCCCCCGCCCTGTCGTAATTTCCTCCCTCCCCTCCCCGTTACCGCCCGGACGTACCTTCATGTGGCATCGCAGCATCCATGCATGGGAGAGCCCCCAGTTTCCGGGTCGCCCAATGGACCTTGTCGTCCACGGCCACGCGGGGGCGCGGGTCCTCGTCTTCCCCACCTCGATGGGACGCTTTCACGAGTGGGAAGACCGGGGGATGTGCGAGGCCGTGGGCGATCAGCTCGCGTCCGGCCAGCTGCAGTTGATCTGTGTCGCGAGCGTGGACGAGCTGAGTTGGTACGACGATGCCGCCCATCCGCATCACCGCGCCGAGTGGCACGCACGCTACGATGCCTACCTGCGCGACGAAGTGCTGCCGTTCACGCTGGCGTCGAACCCCAACCCGTTCCTCATCACGGCCGGTGCCTCGTTCGGCGCCTACCATGCGCTCGCCTTCGGCTGCCGCTATCCGCAGCTGGTCGGCCGCGTGCTGGCGATGAGCGGCCTGGTGGACATCAAGCGACTGACCAACGGGTATTCCGACGACCTGGTGTATGCGTACAACCCCGCCGACTTCATGCGTCACGAGCACGACCCGGTGCGGCTGGCGGCCTTCCGACGGCAGGACATCATCCTGGCGGTGGGGCGTGACGACACGCTCCGGCCGGGCAACGAGGAGTTCTCGCGCACGCTGACGGAGCGCGGGATCGGCAACGCACTGCGCATCTGGGACGGCTGGGCGCACGACTGGCCCTGGTGGCACCAGATGGTGCAGCGCTACATCGGTGGACACGACTGAGGTCGACATGAGCAAGCACGCAGAGGCCGCCCCGCGGCGCATCGGGATCCTGGTGGGACGCGAGTGGTCGTGGCCCCCCGCCTTCATCGAGGAAGTGAACCGCCGCGACGCCGGCGTGGTGGCGGAGTTCGTCACCCTCGGCGCGCCGACCCTCGACGATCCGATCCCCTGGGACGTGGTGATCGACCGCATCTCCCACGAGGTGCCGTTCTATCGCACCTGGCTCAAGCACGCGGCGCTGCGCGGCGTGAAGGTGATCAACAACCCCTTCATGTGGACCGCCGACGACAAGTTCTTCGGCGCGACGCTCGCCGAGGCCAACGGCGTCCGCTCGCCCAAGACCATCGTGCTGCCGAACAAGGACTACATCCCCGGCATCAAGCACGACGAGTCGCTGCGCAACCTCGAGTATCCGCTCGACTGGCAGAAGATCATCGACCACATCGGCCTCCCCTGCATCCTCAAGGATGCGCACGGCGGCGGCTGGCGCGACGTCTACGTCTGCCACACCCTCGACGAGTTGCTGCACCACTACGACCGGTGCGGCCTGCTCACGATGATCGTGCAGGAGTTCATCGTCTGGGACGAGTTCGTCCGCTGCATCTGCATCGGCCGCGAGCACGTGAACCCGATCAAGTACGACCCCAAGGAGCGGAAGTACCACGTCGGCGAGTTCCTCGAGCCCGAGATGAAGGAGACCATCATCAAGCAGGCGCGGAAACTCTGTCGCGCGCTGGGCTACGACATGAACTCGCTCGAGTTCGCCATTCGGGACGGCGTCCCGTACGCCATCGACTTCATGAATCCCGCGCCGGACTTCGACATCAACTCCCTCGGGGCGCCGCACTTCGAGTGGGCGGTGCAGACCATGGCCGACGTGACGATCGCGCTCGCGCTCGAGGAGCGCGTCGCACCGAAGCCCAAGGCCAAGCACCTCTTCGCCGGGCACGAGCGGACCGGATGAGCAGGCAGGCCATCGCCGCGTACCATGGCGGCCTCGACGACGCACTCGCCCGCGAGTCGTCGGAGTGGCTGGCTGCGCGGCAGCACCAGCTCGGGATGACCTTCGGCGACCGTCCCCTCTGCACGGTGATCCGCCCGCGCTTCCTCACCCCGGCGGAGTACGACACCCTCCGGACCGCGGCCGCCTCGCTGCTCGGCGCCTTCCGCACCGCCGGGGCCATGGCGCACGAGGACGCCGCCTTCCGCGCCCAGTTCCGGCTGGCCCCGTGGGAGGAGACGCTGCTGCAGACCGCGCCGGCGCTGCACGTGGCCTCGCCGTTGTCGCGCCTCGACGCCTTCATCGACCCGGCCGATGGCATCGCCCGGATCACCGAGTACAACGGCGAAACACCCGCGGGCACCGGCTACACCGACGCCCTCGCCGAACTCTTTCTCGCCCTCCCCGCCATGCGCCCCTTCCAGGAGCGCTGGGTGGTGCGGCCGCTGCCGGCCCTGGGTCATCTCCACAACGTGCTGCTCGAGAGCTGGCACCGCTTCCGCGGCGTGCGCACCATCCCGGTCATCGCGATCGTGGACTGGGACGACGTCCCGACGCAGTCCGAGTTTCGCATCTGCCTCGACTACTTCCGCGCGATGGGCATTCCCTGCCGCATCACCACGCCGGAGGCGCTCCGCTACGAGGGCGGCGTGCTGCGCGACGAGGATGGCACCGCCATCGACCTGATCTACAAGCGCGTCCTGCTGCACGAGCTCATCGCCGAGGGCGGCCTCGAGCATCCGATGGTGCGCGCCGTGGTGGATGGCGCGGTCTGCATGGTGAACCCGTTTGCCTGCAAGCCGCTGCACAAGAAGGCCTCGCTGGCGGTGCTCTCCGACGAGCGTAATCAGGCGCGCTTCAGCCACGCCGAGCGCGCCGCCATCGCGACACACATTCCGTGGACGCGCGTGGTCGAGGAGCGACGCACCGTGGTGGACGGCGCCGAGGTGGACCTCCTCCCCTGGTTGGCGGGGGCGCGCGAGTCGCTGGTGCTCAAGCCCAACGACGACTACGGCGGCAACGGCATCGTGCTCGGCTGGGAAGTGGACGATGCCGCGTGGCAGGCCGCACTCGCACGCGCCCTCGCCGAGCCGTACATCGTGCAGCGGCGCATCGCCCTGCCGAGCGAGCCCTTCCCGGCGATCCACGACGGCGCCCTGCAGCTGGACGACCGCATCGTGGACACCGCCCCGTTCTGCTGGCACGGCGCCTGGATGGACGGCTGCCTGACCCGCATCTCGACCTCGACCCTCGTCAATGTCACCGCCGGTGGCGGTTCCACCATCCCCACCTTCGTCGTGGAGCCCCGATGAAGCAGCCGTCGTTCACGATCGGCATCGAGGAAGAGTACCAGATCATCGATCCGGTGACTCGCGAGCTCAAGAGCTACATCACCGAGATGCTCAAGGCCGACACCGCGATCCTTCGCGAGATCAAGCCGGAGTTGCACCAGTCCATGGTCGAGGTGGGCACGCAGGTCTGCCACACACCGGCGCAGGCCCGGGCCGAGATCGTGCGCCTGCGCGGCATGGTGATGGATCTCGCCGCCGAGAACGGCCTGGTGATCGCCGCGGCAGGCACCCATCCCTTCTCGAAGTGGATGGACCAGGAGATCACGCCGCTCGACCGCTACGCCGGCGTCAAGGAAGACCTGCAGGACCTCGCGCAGCGCCTGCTGATCTTCGGCACCCACGTGCACATCGGCATCGAGGATCGCGAGTTCCTGATCGACGCGATGAACGTCTGCCGCTATTTCCTGCCGCACGTCCTCGCGCTCTCGACGTCGTCGCCCTTCTGGTTCGGCCGCAACACCGGCCTCAAGAGCTACCGCAGCATCGTCTTCCGCAACTTCCCGCGCACCGGGATTCCGCGCACGATGGACTCGTGGAACGACTTCGAGTCGCTGGTCAACCTGTCGGTCAAGACCAACTCGATTCCCAACGCCTCGAAGATCTGGTGGGACGTGCGGCCGAGCTGGAGCTACCCGACGCTCGAGTTCCGGATCTGCGACATCTGCACCCGCGTGGACGAGGCGGTCTGCATCGGCGCCATCTTCCAGGCCATCTGCTTCAAGCTCTGGAAGCTGCGCCGCGACAACCTCACCTTCCGCCAGTACTCGGTGCACTTCATCGAGGAGAACAAGTGGCGGGCCATCCGCTACGGCCTCGAAGGGAAGCTGATCGACCTCGGCAAGGGCGAGGAGTTCCCGGCCCGCGACCTGATCCGCGAGCTGATCGAGTGGTTCCTCGACGACGTCCTCGACGAACTCGGCTCGCGCAAGGAGGTCGAGTACGCCTACAAGATCCTGAACGAGGGAACCTCGGCCGACCGACAACTGGCAACTTTCCGCGAAACCGGCGATCTTCGCGCCGTGGTGGACCGATTGGTGGCAGAAACAGCGGAAGGAGTGCGGTAGATGGCCCGGACCAGGCCCCTCATCGGGGTGACGACACAGACCCTCCACGCGATCGAGGGGATCCCCCAGGATCTCCCCGTCTCGTGGGTCATGAACCAGCGCTACGTCCACGCCGTGATGGCGGCGGGCGGCGTGCCCGTGCTGATCCCGCTCCTCGCCGAAGACCCGGCCACGCTCCGCGCCATCTATGAGCGGATCGACGGCGTGCTGATTCCCGGCGGCGTCGACATCGACCCCGCCTACTATCGCACGCCGCGCCACGAGAAGCTCGGCCGCCTCGACCCCGCCCGCGACACCTCGGAACTGGTCATGGCGCGCTGGGCCGTGAAGGACGCCAAGCCGATCCTCGGCCTCTGCCGCGGCCTCCAGGTGATCAACGTCGCGCTCGGGGGCTCGCTCTGGCAGGACCTCGCCGAGGAACGCCCCGACTCGCTCAAGCACGACTACTTCCCCACCGCCGGCTGGGCCCGCGAACACCGCGCCCACGTGGTCGAGGTCCGCGCCGATTCACGCCTCGGCGAGGCCCTCGGCAGTGGAACCGTCTCGGTCAATTCGATGCACCATCAGGGGATCCGCGAGCTGGGCTATCGCCTCACGGCGACCGCCATCGCCCCCGACGGCCTCATCGAGGCCGCCGAAGCCGAAGAGGGCTTCGCCGTCGGCGTCCAGTGGCATCCGGAAATGTTCGAAGGCGGCGAGGCCGGCGTCGGTCGCCTCTTCGAGGCGTTCGTGGATGCGGCGAATGGGAGCAGCAGGCTGGCTTGACGAGAAGCGAGAGACGAGAAGCGAGAAGCGTGGCTCGGCGGGAAGATTTCTCCGCTAGGCCACGCTTCTCGCTTCTCGCTTCTCGCTTCTCGCTTCTCGCTCTACCCCTGCACCCGCCACAAGTACGACAACTTCATGAACAACCCATCATTCGTCCTGAGCAGCGAGCGGTCGCGCAGCTCGCGCTCGGTGTGGGACGCGCCGTAGCCGAGGTAGACCACGGTGCCGGGGTTGGGGAAATAGGAGAGCAGCAGGTCGTTGCGAAGGTTGCCGCTGCGGCGGGCGGTCGCCGGCGTGTAGCCGCCGTTGGTCCCCGCAAAGACAATCGGCAACCCGGTGCGGGTGTCGTCGCGCAGCGCGTCGGCCTCCTCGATCGCGTACTGCGACACGAGGCGCACCTGGAAGGCCCGGGAGACCTGGTACTCGAGCCGGGCCCGGGGCACCATCTGCACTAGCACGCGCGAGCCGTCGCCGGGGCGGTTCACCTGCTGATGGTTGTAGGTGAAGTTGAGCCGCGCCTGGGGCGTGGGCCGGAACGTCGCGCCAAGGGTGACCCAGAGGATGTCGCCCGGGGCCCACTCGAGGAAGTTCTCGTCCTTGCCCCAGAGCACGAAGGCATTGAACTGCAGCTTTGGGAGCGCCGGCGAGTTCATCGAAATCAGGTAGTCGCGATTGGGAATCCGCGGGGTGCCCACGAAGGGCTGCAATGAGCCATCCGCGGCGAGCAACCGGTAGTTGGTGTAGATCGACGGGTCGTAGCCGAAGTTCTCGTCGAGCAGCGACGCGCCGATGTTCCAGCCGCCGGCGAGCCGCGCGTTGACGTTGAAGTGCAGCTTGCGGTCCTGGATCTCGCGCCCGTTCACGAAGTCGTCGTACTGCCAGGTGCCATCGAGCACCACTTCGCCCGTCAGCGCCTCAAGCGTCCGGCCGGTCCGAAGCCAGGTGTAGCTATGGGCGATGTTGCTGCGCGCCACGCCGGCGCGCGAGATGAAGCCCGAGCGGGTGCGGAAGTCGGGATCGATCCCCGAGACCGAGTAGCGGGCGCGGAAGGCACGCCCATCGCGCCGATATCCCAGGCTCCAGAGCGGCGCGTTGAGCGTGACGCCGTCGCGCTCGTCGTGCGCCAGCGCGCCCTGAAAGGTGAAGGAGTGGATGCCGCCGAGCACCACGCGGCCATCAACGTCCACCACGCGATTGGCGTCGGGCCCATCCTGCTGCTCGGTCCAGAGTGCGCCAATCCGCGAGCCGGGTCCGAGGTCGCGGGTGAGCCGGATCATGCCGAAGAGCGGATTCTCGCCGTGACGGCTCGCGACGTCGTCGTCCACGGCGGCGAGCAGCCCGACCTGCGTCCCCGACACCTTGCCGGTGAGCTTGGTGGCCACCACCGGCTGCACGATCCGCCGGGTGTAGATCAGCCCCGACGGCACATCAAACTGCTCGTTGCCATCGAGGAAGAACGGCCGCCGCTCGGCGAAGAAGAGCGCCTGGCGCGGGTCGAAGGCGAACTGGCCCACATCACTCTCGACCTGCGAGAAGTCGGGATTGGCCGTGCCGTTGAGCGTGAGGTTCGAGGTGAGGCCGAAGCGGACGTTGCCGCCAATCTCGGGTTGTCCACCGCCGTACTGCCAGCGATTGCCACCCGCGCCACCATCCACCCGCGACGTCAGCGTCGGCACCATGTCGAGCACCAACCCGGCCTGCAGGTCGGTGAGCCCTTCGAGGCGACCCGACTGCGCCAGGAACGATGACGACGCGCGTTTGGCCGGCGCCCAGCTCTGCTCCTGCCCGCTCCGCTGCACCACGCGCAGCACGTTGATGCCCCACGACTGCGTCGCGGCCTGCTGGAAGCGGATGCTCTTGAAGGGAATGCGGATCTCCACTTCGTAGCCCGTGGGGGTGAGCCGCCCCTTGGATTGCCAGACAAAGTCCTGCGAGAGGTCGGGGCCCTCGCGGGTCTGCGTGGCGCAGTTGAAGCCGTTGCAGCTCGAGCCACGCCCGCTCTCGTTGAGCGCCCCGTCGCCCTGCACGCCGAGCGGATTGACCGCGAAGAACGTGGCCTGGCGCCCGTCGTTGAAGGTCGAGAGGTAGATCTGGATGTTGTCGTCGTTGAACATCCGGTCGCGCTCCGCCAGCGTCGAGCGCACCGCCCCGGCCGCGTCGTGGGCACGGACCCCGATGTGCAGTGCCGTGGCCGAGTACCAGACCAGCACCTCGGTCGAGTCGCTCGCGGCCACGCCATCGATCGGCGTGAACTGCGAGAAGCCCGTGAGGACCGAGGCCTCCCGCCACATCCCCTCGTCCAGCGTGCCATCCACCACGATCTCCCCAGTCAGTCGGGGAGGCTTCACCCCCAGGTCGCCGGCCTTCCCCGAATGGACGCGGGGGTCGGGGGGGACCGGCGCAAGGAGCGTAGCCGTGGCAAGGAGCGCGGAGAGGAGGGACATGGGGGCCTGGGGGGAGGGAGAGGGAACGGTGAACGGTGAACGGTGAACGGGGCCAAACCTAGCCCTGACGACCTACGACCTACGACCTACGACCTACGACCTACGACCTACGACCTACGACCTACGACCTACGACCTACGACCTACGACCTACGACCGGAAAGCCATACGCCCCCCAGCCAAACCGGGTTTCGGCTCGCAAGGCTATCCTTCCCCAACCACCCCCGTTCACCGTTCACCGTTCACGATGCCTACTATGCCTTCCTTGCGACCTGCCCTGACCCTGACCCTCCTCCTGCTCGCCGCGGCGCCCCTGACAGCCCAGTCCGGCTGGCCGGCCGTCCGTCGGGACAAGGCCCTCGAGGCCAAGCTCCAGGCGCTCGCCGCCGAGGTGCAGGGCGACGTCGGCATCTATGTGCGCCATCTGAAGACTGGACAGGGCGCCATGCTGCGTGCCGATGAACTCTTCCCCACCGCGTCAATGATCAAGGTGCCGATCCTCGTCACGGTCTTCGACCGGATCGAGCGGGGGACCCTGCGCTTCGACACCACGCTGGTCTGGGCCGACTCGCTGCGGTACGGCGGCGAAGACGACCTCTTCGACAAGCTGCAGGCCGGTGCCAAGATTCCCCTCGCGCAAGCCACCCTGATGATGATCACCACGTCCGACAACGCCGCCTCGCTCTGGCTGCAGGGGATCGTGACCGGGCGTGCCATCAATCAGTGGCTCGCGGCCAACGGCTTCGACTCGACGCGCGTGAACTCCCGCACGCCCGGACGCGAGGCGAATCGCACCGCGATGGGATGGGGGCAGACCACGCCGCGTGAGATGGCCGAGTTGGTGGCGCGCATCCGTGCCGGCACCGTGGTCAGTGCCGCCGCGTCCGCCGAGATGTATCGCCACCTCACGCGCATCTATTACACGGCCGAGGCACTCTCCGCCTTGCCGCCCTGGGTGCAGGCGGCATCGAAGCAAGGGGCCGTGGATCGTTCCCGCTCCGAGGTCGTGCTCGTCAACGGCCCGTCGGGCGACTACGTCTTCGCGGTGATTACCAAGAACCAGCAGGACCAATCCTACGGGCGGAACAACCAGGGCTACGTTCTACTGCGGAACGTCTCCGCCCTGCTGTGGCGCCATTTCGAGCCGAAACATCCCTGGGCTCCATCGAAGGGCGTAGATCGCTTCCAACCGAAGTAGAGTGTGCAAGGAGACCGATCTGCAACGTGCTCTAGGGTAGCGTCGCATGTTCGCGGCGCGACCCTCAACAGGAGTATCGCATGCGTCGTGTCTTATTTGCTGCTGCCTTGATCGCCATCGTCCCTGCCGTCGCCACCGCACAGAGCGGGGCGAGCGGGTCATGGGAGGTGAGCCTCGGCGGTGGCGCCACGATTCCGCTGGCCACCTCGGCCGATCTCTACCAGACCGGCTTCCACGGCATCGCCGCCATCGGCTATCGCCCGCTGGGATCCAAGGTGGTGTACAAGGCCCATACCTCGCTGCACCGGCTCAGCCAGGACGGCTTCACCGATGCGAACGCCAACATCTTCGCCGCGTTCCTCCGCGCCGACTATGACGTCTCGCCGACGATGTATGCCATCGGCGGTGTCGGCGTGGTGCGCAACGAGAACCAGCTCGTGGTCAGTGGCACGCAGTTCACCAACACCAACTCCGACCCGGCGATCACCGCCGGCCTCGGGATGAAGTTCGGCAAGTCGCTCTTCGTCGAGGGGCGCCTGATGTACGGCTTCGGCGACGTCAAGTCGACGCTGATCCCGATCACGGTCGGCTTCACGTTCTAGTCGGGGTGGTGGAAAGGGGCAGGATCCGGAACGAGGAGATATAGTAGAGCATGGCCTCCTCCCTGCCAGCGAATGGCTTTCGGTTGATCGCGGTCCGTGATGCGCTTCGTCGCATCACGGATTTCCGCGTGTCCGAGGCATCAGCGCTTGTCGCGACGCTGGTGAGGCGCCCGATCAGCCAAGTGACCGGCACCACCCTGCGGGAGATCTTTCCGTCATCCCGCATCGATGACTTTGTTGACCGCTTCGCATCGGTGCTCTCCAGCGGGATCTCCCAGACGGATGAGTATCCGATCCTCAGCGATGCCCTCGACGCGACCTGGATCCGGCAGACGGCGGTGCGGGAAGGCGAGGAGACGCTGCTGGTCACCGTCGAGGACCTCACCGCCGAACGCCTTCAGGCGGTCCGCGCGGAGGTCTCGACCCGGCTGCGTGAGTTGCTCTTCGAGAAGGCCTCGGACGGCATCGTGCTGGTTGGACCCGACGGCAGGGTCGCCGAGGCCAACACCGCCTTCGCCGCCCTGGTCAAGCTTGAGCCCGAGGCCCTGATCGGCCTGCGGCTCCCCGACCATCTGGACTGCCCGACCTGGGAGCAGAGCGCCGACAAGTCCTTCCATTGCCAGCTCCGCGCCGCCGACCACAGTTGGTGGGCGGTGGACATCCGTGAGACGCCGCTCCCGTACGGCTTCCGCCAGCTCGTGTTCCGCGATCGCTCAGCGCTCGAGGCGAGCGAGGGTCGCTATCGCGCCGCCCTGCATGCCGCCAACCTCACGGCGTGGGAGATCGATCAAGCCACCGAGCGGCTCACCGTCTCCGAGAGCCATCGCACCCTCTTTGATCTCACGCCGGAGATGCCGCTCCCGACGACGCTGAGCGAACTGCGCGCCATGGTGCACCCCGAGGACCGGTACAAGATCTGGAGCGAGCGGGTCGCGATCTCCGACACGCCAGGCACCGAACCGATTCCCTTCGAGGTGCAGTACCGGATCGTCACGCCGGCGGGCGCGGTGCGCTGGATGCGGAGCCGCGGCCAGCTGACCCGCCAGGCCCCAGGCGACCTCGGCACCATCTACTGCATCACGCGCGACATCACGCAGATCGTCGAGACCGAGGCGCGGCTCCGCGAGAGCGAGGAACACTTTCGCTCGGCCTTCGAAGACTCGGCGGTAGGCATGGCGCTGCTGGCCAACGAGGGCGCCACGCTGCAGGTGAACTCCGCCTTGGCCTCGATGCTCGGCTACACGGCCGCCGAGGCGATGCAACTCCATTGGACCGCCGTCCTCCATCCCGACGAAGTCGCGCCCGCCGGCACCCTGCTGCGCGATGTGGCGTCCGGACGCGTCACGAGCAGCCGCGACGAGCGCCGCTGCATTCGTCGCGACGGCGTCATGATCTGGACGCAGATGACGGTCGCCGGGGTGCGTGGCCAGGCGGGCGCGCCAGAGCACCTCATCGTGCAGGTGGAGGACATCTCCGCGCGCAAGCTGTCCGAAGCGGCTCGGGCCGAGGCGGAAGAGCGCCTCGCGCTGGTCCTCGAGTCGACCCACGATGGCGTCTGGGATTGGGACTGCGTCACCGGGAAGATCTACTTCGGCCCGCAGTGGTTCGGCATGCTGGGCTATCCGGCGGAGGGTCGCGTCGGCGACATCTCCGTCTTCACCCAGCTGGTGCATCCCGAGGACCTGACCGTGCTGTGGCCCGCCGTCGAGCGGCATCTCGAGGCCCCGGGCGACGACTATGACATGACCTTCCGGATGCGGCATGCGGCGGGGCACTGGGTCTGGATCCGTGCGCGTGGCCGCGCGTTCGCCCGCGACACCGAGGGCCACGCGGGGCGCATGGTCGGCACGCACACCGATGTGACCCATGAGCGGGAGCTTGAGGAACGCATCCGCCACGGGCAGAAGATGGACGCCGTCGGCAAGCTCGCGGGCGGCGTCGCCCACGACTTCAACAACCTCCTCACCGCCATCGGCGCGACCACCGAGCTGTTGCTCGACGCCATGCCGATCGACAACCCGCACCACCAGGATCTCGAGCACATCGCCCTGGCCGCCGATCGGGCCAAGGCCCTCACGCGGCAACTGCTCGCCTTCTCGCGTCAGGAGGTCGAGCAGTCTGCCGACGTCATCGTCGATGCCGTGGTCGAGCAGGTCGCACCACTGCTGCACCGGATGCTCGGCCCGGCCCAGAGCCTTCAGGTGCGACTCGGGGCGGCCAGACAGACGCTGCGCCTCGACCCTGCCAACCTCGAGCTCACGCTGCTCAACCTCGTCGCCAACTCGCGGGATGCCATGCCGCACGGCGGCACGGTCACCATCGAGACACACGTGGAAGAGGCCGCGCCAGGCCACGCCGTGGTGATCACGGTGCAGGACGACGGGATCGGCATGGCCCCGGAGGTGCGCGAGCGGATCTTCGAGCCGTTCTTCACCACCAAGCCCCAGGGCAAGGGAACCGGATTGGGGATGCCGACGGTGTACGGCTTCGTGCGACGGCTCGAGGGCACGGTCGATGTCGAGAGCACGCCGGGTGTGGGCACCACCGTGCGGCTGGTGCTGCCGGTGCCCAGCGTGCCCTTCACGCCGTTGCCATCCGCCACCAATCCGGCGGACCACACGCCGGGCCGACTTGTCCGGCGCGTGTTGCTGGTGGACGACGACGCCGTGGTGCGCCGCAGCACGCAGCGACTCCTCGAGCATCGCGGCATCGAGGTCGTTGGCGTGGAGAGCGCCGATGCGGCACTCGCCGAGCTCGCCAGTACCACCATGCCCTTCGACGTGGTCCTCTCCGATCACGCGATGCCGGGTCGCACGGGACACCAATTGCTGGAGGAGATCGGCGTGCGCTATCCCGCGCAACGCGTGGTGCTGATGTCGGGCTTCGCCGACGACGGCGAACTCCGCCGCACCTTCGGCACTCGCGAGGTGCCCTTCCTCGCCAAGCCGTTCACGCTGCAGGAGTTGATGCAGGCGCTGGGCAGCTGAGCGTGGCGCGATCGGGAACCCGACGGTAGCTTGACTGGAGGTCCCCCCCGGAAAGAACGCCATACGCCAGCGGTCGAGAGGCCCCCCTGTCGAAGCTGCTCGAAGCCCTCCACCGAGGCTCCCCGACGCCCACGTTGCACGCGGTCTTTCGACGCAGCCTCACCGGCGGCACCTTGGTCGTGGTCGCGATCGCCCTGTCGGTCATCGTGCTGGTCCAACCCGCGCTCTGGGCACGTTCCCTCGGGACCGTGATTGCGCTGGCCGCGGTGGCCGGCATGACCGAATTGCTCGGCCGACGCGGGCACCCCGTCGCGGCGTCCTGGTGGATGCTCCTCGGCATCATCCTCATCATCGCGACGAACGCGCTCCATGCCGGAGGCATCACCAGCCCTGGCGTGCGCTCCCTGCTCGTCTGCGTCCTGATCGCCGGCGTGCTCATCGGGGAGCGCGCCGCGATCGGCGTGGCGGTGATCTCGTCCGCCATCGGCCTGGCGCTCGCACTGATGGAACGAGGCGGCGTCCTCCCCGCGTCTTCGGTCGTGTACGATCCGCTGGCGCAATGGGTGCTGCTGTCGCTCTACCTGGGCGTGACCGTCGTCCTGGTGCGCTTCTTCGCGAGATCGGCGGAGGCATCGTTTCACCGTGAGGCCGAGGCGGTCTTCGGCGCGCGTCAAGCCAGCGAACAACTCGACGCGGTCATGACGGCCAGCGGGATCGGCGTCTGGAGCTACCACGCCGGCCCTGACCTGTATGTCGGCGACGCCCGCGTGCACGAGATCATGGGCTCCGCTGGTGACCCCGCGGTGCCCATTCCAGCGGCGGCGTGGCGGGCCCAGGTGGTGCCGGACGACCTCCCCGCCCTGGTCGCCATGCTGACGCGGCTCTCGCGGCAGGGGGGCTCGGAGACGCAGAGCCTTCGGATTCTCACCCCCAGCGGCGATGCACGTCACCTCGACATCACCTGCACCGGCACGCGGACGACTTCGGGCGGCGGGTACGAAGTCACCGGGCTGGTGCACGACCGCACCGCCGAGCATCGGGCCGAGGCGGCACGCGCCGAGGCCACCACAGCCCTCGGTGAGCGCGTCATGGAGTTGACGCTGCTTCACGCCGCGTCTCGCCTGCTCCGCTCAGGCCGTCCGCTGGACGACGCATTGCTCGCCGATCTCGTCGCGCTGATTCCACCGGCCTTCCAGTATCCCGAGCGCACCGTGGCACACATTCGCTGCGGTGACCTGGCGGCGAGCACTCCGCGGTGGGGTGATACGCGCGCGCGCCTCGAGCAACGCCTCGCCTGCGGCACACCGTCCGGCGAAATCGTGATCGGCTTGGTGGACGAGGACGCGGAGCTGTCCGACACCTTCCTCCCCGAAGAGCGGGAGCTCGTGGCGTCGCTGGCCGAGATGCTCGAGTCCTTCATTGCCCGTGAACACGCCGAGCAGTTGCATGCCTCCCTCGAGGATCAGCTGAGGCAGTCGCAGAAGATGGAAGCGCTTGGCACGCTCGCAGGAGGGATCGCGCACGATTTCAACAATATCCTGACCGCGATCGGGGCGAACATCACGCTGGCCCGATCCGAGGCGGCCCCCGACGACCCGATCCGTGATCCGCTCGACCAGATCGATCGGGCCGCCACGCGCGCGACGGAACTCGTCCGCCGCATCCTGCTCTTCAGCAGGCGCCAGGAGTCCGAGATGCGGCTCACCCATCTCGGCCCTATCGTCCAGGAAGTGGCCGAGCTGCTGCAGGCCAGCACCCCGGCGCATATCCAGGTCCTGGTCCGGCAAGCAGCCGACCTCCCGCCGCTCCGCGCCGACGAGTCACAGCTGCACCAAGCCCTCGTCAACCTCGGCACCAACGCCGTCCATGCCATGGGAGAACGCGAGGGACGCGTCGCGTTCGAAGTGGACCACCGCACCATTCGGGACGACCCCGATGGACCGACCGCGCTGGCGCCGGGCTCCTATCTCAGCCTCGTGGTCCGCGACAGCGGCGTCGGCATCGACCCCGTGATCCGCGATCGCCTCTTCGACCCCTTCTTCACCACCAAGGGGAGCGCTGGCACCGGCCTGGGGCTGGCCGTCGTGCACGGCGTGGTCCAGGCCCACGGCGGTCAGATCAGCGTCGACTCCGTCGTCGGTGAGGGGACGGCCTTCACGCTGCTGCTCCCCGCCGAAGCAACGACGCCACCCGTGGCACCCATGGGCGAACAGGTACTCGAACGCGGCCGCGGCGAGCGGGTGCTCTTCGTGGACGACGAAGAGGCCATCGTGTATGTGATGGTGAAGATGCTGCGCGGCATCGGCTTCGCCTGCGAGGGCTTCACGAGCCCGCTCGAGGCGCTGCAGGCGTTCCGGACCACGCCGCACGCCTTCGATGCCGTCGTCACCGACTTCTCGATGCCAATGATGACGGGCACGCTGCTCGCCCGCGAGTTGCAGCGGATCCGACCCGGCATCCCGGTGGTCGTCCTCTCGGGCTTCACCGCCGACGAGATCGCAACCGGGTCCGGCACCGGCGTGGACACCGTGATCCCGAAACCCGTCAGCATCGTGGAACTCAGTCACGCGCTGGCGACGATGCTCGATCGCCCGGTCGTCACGGACGCCGCTTCGCCCCCCGGATCGGCGCCGCGGTAAGCGGGTCGTCGGGCCAGTGGTGCTTGGGGTAGCGCCCTCGCAGGTCCTTCCGCACGTCGAAATATCCCGTCGCCCAGAAGCTCGCGAGGTCGCGCGTGACCTGCATCGGCCGGTGCGCCGGCGAGAGCAGGTGCATCGTGAGCGGCACTGCCCCACCCCCCACCCGCGGCGTCTCCCGCATGCCGAACACTTCCTGCAACCGCACCGCGAGCACCGGTGCCGCCGGATCGGCGTAGTCCACCCTGATGCGCGATCCGGTGGGCACCTCGACATGCTCAGGGGCGAGCTGGTCCAGCTGACGCCGTTGCTCCCAGTCGAGCAGGTCGAGCAGTGCCCCCGCCAGGTCCACGCGGCCGAGCGCCTCGAGCTTGCGCACGCCAGTCAGCTTCGGCCCGAGCCACGCCTCGAGTGTTGCCGTCAACGCTCCGTCGCCCATGTCGGGCCAGCGCGCATCGAGCGCGTGCAGGAACTGGAGCCGCTCGCGCAGCTGCCGCGCGCCCACCGACCAGGGCAATGCATCAACGCCGCGTGCCGCGATCGCCCCGAGCAGCGCGCGCCGTATGGCCTCCGGATCGGGCGTCGCGAGCGGTTGCTCGCGCAGCACCAACGCACCCAGCCGATGCTGCCGCCTGGCCACCACCGCGTCGGCGGCATCGTCCCAGGTCACCTCGTCCACCACCTCGACCTGCTCGCTCGCATGCTGCAGCAGTTCGTCGAGGTCGAGCGCCGCGGCCAGGCGCACCTGTCCATCACGCCCGACATCCTCCACCGTGGCGATCGCGAGCCACTCGACGTGCGCGAGTGGATCGGTCACCGGCACCGTCGCGCCACGGCCATTCCGCAACAGGAAGCGCCCCGGACCGCCACGCTGCCGCGCCACCCGTTCCGGATACGCGAGCGCGAGCAACACGCCATCGGACCAGGCGTCCCCGCTCGCGACCCGCGCAGAGCCGACGCGCTGTCGCCACGTCGCCGCCGACGCCCGCATCGTCTCGAGCGCCGCCCGATCCACCGTGGCACCAAGGCTCCCCGCGCCATCACGCGCGCCGCGACCGAGCAGGTCGAGCCGCAACGACAGGTCAGCCGGCGGCGGTCCCATTTCGCCGCGCAGCGGATCACGGTCGTCGAGCAATGCCACCAGCTGGGTGGCCCGTTCGAGCGTGGCGGCATTGGCGGCGCGCGCGGTGATGAGCAAGTGCGCCAACCGCGGGTGTGTGCCGAGGGCCGCCATCGCCTCGCCGTGCGGGGTGAGGGCACCGGCGTGATCGAGCGCACCGAGCAGTGTGAGCAGCTCACGTCCCTGCGCGAACGCCGCCGGAGGTGGTGGGTCGAGCCAGCGCAACGTGGCCGGATCGGCAAAGCCCGCCGAGGCGAGGTCGAGCGCGAGCGGCGCAAGATCGCTGTCGAGAATCTCTGCGCGCGTCTGCGGTACCAGTCCCGCCTCCTCGCCGGCGCTCCAGCAGCGGAGGCAGATCCCCGGCATCACGCGGCCGGCACGCCCTCGCCGCTGATCGGCCGACGCGCGCGAGACGCGCACCGTCTCGAGCCGCGTCATCCCGGTGCGCGGCGAGAAGCGCGGGATGCGCATCAGCCCCGCATCAATCACCACACGGATCCCCTCGATGGTGAGCGACGTCTCGGCGATCGACGTGGCAAGCACCACCTTGCGCTGTCCCGGGGGAGCCGGCGCGATCGCCGCATCCTGCGCACTGCCGGCCAGCATGCCGTAGAGCGGATGCACACTCACATCGGCCGGGAGCGACGCCCCGCGCAGTGCCGATTCGACCCGGCGGATCTCGCCGGCGCCCGGCAGGAAGACCAGCAGCGAGCCCGACTCCGTGTCGAGTGCCTCACGCACCACCTGCGCCACGTGTGTCTCGAGGCGCACGCCCGTGCGCGGCGGCACGTGGCGCGTCTCCACCGGAAAGGAACGCCCCTCACTCTCCAGCAGCGGCGCGTCGCCCAGCAGGCGCGCCACCGCCGCCCCGTCGAGCGTGGCCGACATCACCAACAGTCGCAGGTCGTCGCGGAAGAGCTCGGCCGCCGCCAGCGTCAGCGCGAGGCCGGTGTCGGCGATCAGCGACCGCTCATGGAATTCGTCGAAGATGACCGCGCCGATCCCCTCGAGCGTCGGATCGTGCTGCAGCATCCGCGTGAGAATCCCCTCGGTCACCACCTCGATGCGGGTGGCCGCCGAGACCTTGGTATCCTGGCGCATCCGGTAGCCGACGCGTTGACCGACGCGCTCGCCGAGCGAGGCCGCCATGAAGGTCGCCGCGGCCCGTGTGGCGAGCCGCCGCGGCTCGAGCATCACGATGCGCTGATCACCGAGCCACGGCGCGCCGAGCAGCGCCAGCGGCACGCGCGTCGTCTTGCCCGCACCAGGGGGCGCGACCAACACCGCGGCACGCTGGTGCATCAGCGTGTCGCGGAGTTTCGGAAGAAGGGGATCAATCGGCAACACGCATCGACCCCCAAGGTGCGAACAGCGAACAGCGAACGGCGATCAGCACTGCTCGCTTCTCGCTGTTCGCCGTTCTCTGTTCGCCGCTACCCCTGCGCGATATACAACCCCCGCCCCTGCGGTCCGTACGCCTCGAGCACCACGTCGCCGAAGCCGGCGGCCTTGAAGGCCTGGCGATACTCGGCGTCGGTGAAGAGCGTCAGCGACCGCAGTTCCTGCACGTGGCGGACGCCCTGCTCGGTGCCGATCAGGTAGTGGATGTCGAGCTCCGAACGATTCTTGACGATCCGGGTGTAGTTCATCCGCTGCACGAAGAGCCCGGGCCGCACCGCGCGGTCGATCTTCACGTGCCCTTCGGTCACCTGTTCCGGCGAGAGCCACGGCTCGAGCAGCAGCACGCCGCCCGGCACCAGGTGATTGCGCATGCAGCGGAGGGCGAGCGTCATGTCGGCCACGTCGGTCAGGTAGCCGATCATCCCGAAAAGGCAGAGCACCGCGTCGTAGCGGCCCTCGAGCTGGAAGTCGCGCATGTCGCCGAGGTGAAGCGGCACGTTCGGGACGCGCCGGGCCGCGAGGCGGAGCATCTCCGGATCGCGGTCCAGTCCCTCGGGTGCGTACTTGCCGTGCCACTGATCCAGCACCGCGAGCCGGAGCCCCGGTCCGGAGCCCACCTCGAGCACCCGCCGCGGCACCGGTTCCGCGTCTTCCGCCGGCTGGGGCAGCCGCACGTCGAGGATGCGGTCCACCATGCCGATCTCGTGCTGATAGGAGCGGCCGGTGTAGAGGGCCTCGTAGGCATCTTCGACATGGGCGAGCATTGCGGAGGACTCCGAACAGGGGAGCGGGAAAAGTAACGGGGGCCGGTCAGGCCCCCGAATCAGCAGCTCAGAACTCGACCCCGCCGGTGATCACCAGCTGTTTCCCGCCACCCACCTCATAGCGTGCCTGCGCAAAGGGGGCGCCGCGACCCCGCCCGAACTTGAGCCCCCCGATCAGGTTCACCCCGAGCTCCGTGCCCCCGGCGTTGGCGACCTGGGAGCCGTCGAGCGTGTAGTTCACATAATTGAGCCCGGTCCCGACGTAGACCCCGTGCGTCTTCGGCAGTTCGTAGGTCCCGTTGACGTTGAACTCCCAATAGGTCGGGCGCGTGGCCAGCGGCCCGGAGACCACGTTGTCGATGATGAACCAGTCGAAGGTGGCCTGCCCGCGGATCCCGTCGCCCACCTTCGACTCCTGAATCGGGAAGCCAAGCCCGCCACCAATCCCGAAGGCCTCCTTGTCGAAGGCATAGCTCGCCTGGGTGATGATCGAGAGCCGCGGCGATTGCGCCGCCACTGGAGTCGCCGCAACCACCAACGCCATCCCCACCGCCACCACTCGCACCAATCGCGTCATCGCCCTCTCCCGTTCACCGTTCACCGTTCACCGTTCACCGTTCACCATTCGCTGTTCGCTGTGCTCCGTTCGCCGTCCCATCCCATACGCGACACGGGGACCCCCCGTTGAGGGAGTCCCCGTGCGCTGCAATGTCCGCGACCTCGGAGGGTCACGGCATCGCGGTCGAACTTAGAAGCGGAAGCCGCCGGTCACGTACAGCTGCTCACCGCCGCCCAGCGCGAAACGCGCCTGGACGAACGGCGCCGCCTTGCCGCTGCCGAGCTTGTAGCCGCCCAGGATGTTCAGGCCGATCTCGCTGTTGTCGCAGTCGACCAGCGTGCCGCAGATGCCGGAATCGATCGACGACTTGGCGTAGTTGATGCCAGCCCCGACGTAGAGGTTCGCGATCGACGGGATGTCCTTGAGCAGGTTGCCGTTGATCTCCCAGTACGTGAGCGGGTCATCAGCGAGGAAGTAGTCGAACGTCGCCTCGAGCCGGATCCCCTGCTTCTCGGTCAGGGACCCCAACCCGAGGTTGACGCCGCCGCCGACGCCGAGGGCCTCCACGTCGAAGCCATAGCTACCCTGAACGACGAACCCGACCTGCGCCTGGGCCGACGACGGAGCCACGGCCGCGAGGCCGAGGGCGAGCACAGCACCAGCAAACAGCGACTTGATCCGCATAGGTGACGCCTCCAACAAAGTGAAAAGGGGAACTCGGACCTGCGATACCGCGATGGGACGTTTCAATCCTGAACTAACCTGTGGTGTTTCCAATCTATACAATCTTGTCCAGCGCACCAGACTTGACGAACCACCCCTGCCCCCATTTAAGACCCTGCCATGCCATCACTTCGCTGGGCCTCCGACCTCCACCTCGACCACGCCGACCCGGCGGTGGTGGCGTCGTTTCATCTGGCAGTGCGTCAGAATCCCGGCGTTCCCGTCATCCTCACCGGCGACCTCTCGACCGCGCCGCGCCTGGCCGACGACCTCCGCCGACTCGCCGACGCCGCGCGCGCTCCGCTCTGGTTCGTCCTCGGCAACCACGATCACTATCACGGCAGCGTCGGCGCTGTGCGCGATACGGTGATCGCCCTCGCCGAGATTCACCCGCACATTCGCTGGCTGCCACCGGCAGGCGTGGTGATGCTGGACGAAGCCACCGCGCTGGTCGGGGTGGATGGCTGGGCCGACGGTCGCCACGGCAACGCCCTCACCACGCCGCTGGTGTTGAATGATGACCGACTCATCGCCGAGGTCGCAGCCCAGCCCGACCGACTCGGCCGGTTGGCGGTCAAGCGCGCCCTCGCCGACGGTGACGCCACCCGCCTCGCCACCCTGCTCGACCGCGCCGCCGCCCAGGCCAGCACGATCGTGGTGGCCACCCACGTCCCGCCCTTTGTCGAGGCACTCCCCGCCACCGGGCGCCTGAGCCGTGTCGAATGGCACCCCCTCCTCGTCTCCGGAGCCACGGGGAGGGTGCTGCGCCACTTCGCGGGCACCCATCCGGACCATCAGGTCGAGGTGCTGGCCGGCCATTCGCACACCGCCCGCGACGTCCGGATTCTCCCCAATCTCCGCTGCCGCGTGGCCGCCGCCCGATACGGGGCGCCCCGGGTGGAATCCCTGACGCTCTGAGACGGGGACATATTCCCCAGATCCCTTTCCGGACTGCCGATGCGCTTCCCCCTGCTCGCCCTGCTCCTGATCGCCGCGCCCCTCGGCGCCCAGACCCCCGACGCCGTCATCCCCAGCGACACCGCAGTCCGGACCGGCACCCTGTCCAACGGCCTCCGCTACTGGATCCGACAGCACCCGCTTCCCGCGGACCGTCTTGAGCTGCGCCTGGTGGTGCGCGCCGGCTCGATCCAGGAGGATGCCGACCAGCTCGGCCTCGCCCACTTCGTCGAGCACATGGCCTTCAACGGCACCACGCGCTTCAAGAAGAACGACCTGGTGCAGTACCTCGAGTCCATTGGCGTGCGCTTCGGCGCCGACCTCAATGCCTCGACCTCGTTCGACGAGACGATCTACATCCTCCCCGTCCCGACCGACAAGCCGGAGCTGCTCGAGCGCGCCTTCGACATCCTCGAGGACTGGGCCACCGGTGTCCGCTTCGACTCGGCCGACGTGGTCGGCGAGCGCGGCGTGGTGCTGGGCGAGTGGCGCAGCGGCCTCAGCGCCGACAAGCGCGCGCAGGACAAGGAGTTCCCGCTGCTCTTCCAGGGATCGCGCTATGCCGATCGGCTCCCGATTGGTGACACCGCGATCCTCGCGCGCGCCAATCCCGCGCCGATGCAGCGCTTCTACCGTGACTGGTACCGTCCCGACCTGATGGCCGTGGTGGCCGTGGGCGATGTCCCGGTGGCCAAGCTCGAGGCGCTGATCCGCGAGCGCTTCGGCAAGATCCCCATGCCCGCCAACCCGCGCCCCCGCGTCGACGCCCCGATTCCGGAAGTGCCGGGAACGCGGGTCTCGATCGTGACCGACCCGGAGTTCGGCGGCGAGCAGGTCGAGCTGCTGGTCCGCCGTCCGAGCCACGGCCCGTACCGCACCGAGCAGGACGAGCGGCGCGCGCTGGTGAACGCCATCGTCTCGAGCATCGCGGGACAGCGGCTCAGCGACATCGCGCGGCGTCCCGAGACGAGCTTCATCGGCGCCGGCATGGGTCCGATGCGCCTGATCCGCGACGTGGAACTCTTCGCGCTCTCCGTCACGCCCAAGGAAGGGAAGCTGACGCAGGCCTTCGAAGCAGTATTGCGCGAGTCGCGGCGTCTGGCGCAGCATGGCGTGCTGGCCGCCGAGCTCGAGCGGACCAAGACCTCGCTGCTCCGCGGTCGCGAGATCGCCGCGAGTGAACAGGAGAAGCAGTTCAGTGGCAGCTTCGTGGGCCAGTACGTCGGCGCCTTCATCAACGGCAGCGTGACGCCCTCGGCGCGCACGCGCTATGCCCTCGCGCAGCGCATCCTCCCCACCATCACCAAGGCAGAGATTGATGCGGTCCTGCGCGAGCAGGCGCAGGGCACTGACCGCTTCCTGTCGGTGCGTGTCCCCGAGAAGGCCTCCATTCCGGTGCCCACGCGCGAGACGTTGCTCGCCATTGTGAGTCGTACCGACACCGCCACCACCACGCCGTGGACCGAAGTCACCGTGGCCGGGCCGCTGGTGCCGACCATGCCGAAGGCCGGCCGGATCGTGAGCGAGCGGACCATCGCCGACCTCGGCATCACCGAGTGGACCCTTTCCAACGGCGTGCGCGTCCTGGTCAAGCCGACCGACTTCAAGGCCGACCAGATCCTCGTCTCGGCGTGGTCGCCGGGCGGCACCTCGCTGGTGCCCGATGCCGACGTGATCAACGCCCAGCTGGCCACCACGGTGGTGGCGACCAGCGGTGTCGGGAGCTTCGACGCGCCGTCGCTGCGGCGGCGGCTCGCCGGCAAGGTGGCCGGCGTCAACGCCTCGCTCGAAGAACTGAGCGAAGGCTTCAGCGGCTCGACCACGCCCAAGGACCTCGACACCTTCTTCGAGGTGCTCTGGCTCAATGCCACCGCGCCACGCTATGACTCGAGCGCCGTGGCCGCGTTCGTGAGCCAGATGAAGAATCAGCTCGCCGGGCGCGACCGCGTCCCGACGGTGGCACTGCTCGACACCCTGATGGCCGTGATGTCGCAGAACTCGCCGCGCCAGCCGCCGCTCACGGTGGCCACCCTGGCCCAGTTCGATCCGGCGCGCGCGCTGGCCATCTACCGCGAGCGTTTCGCCGACTTCGGCGACTTCACCTTCGCCTTCGTCGGCACGGTCTCGCTCGATTCGCTGCGGCCGCGTGTGGAACAGTGGCTCGGCGCGCTGCCGACCACGGGCCGCAAGGAGACCTGGCGCAACGTGTCGCCCAAGTCGCCCGAGGGCGTCATCACCAAGCGGATCCGGAAGGGGAAGGAGCCGGTGAGCCAGCAGTTCGCGGTGTACACCGGCACGTCGCCCAAGGCCGATGCGCAGGAAGAAGTGGCGGCCGAGGCCGTCGGCGAGATCCTGCAGACGCGCCTGCTCGAGGCGCTGCGCGAGGCGATGGGCGCCACCTACGGCGTCAACGCCTTCACCGAGCTCACCAACCAGCCGCGCACCGAGTACAGCGCCATCATCCAGTTCACCTCGACGCCGGCACAAGCCGATACCTTGTGGGCAGCGGCGCAGGAGATCATCGCCTCCCTGCGGCGCGACGGCCCGACCCCGGATGAACTGCAGAAGTACGTGGCGCAGTCACGCCGCGGCACCGAGGTGGCGGTCAAGACCAATGGCTGGTGGCTCGGCCAGGTGCAGAACAGTCTCACCGAAAAGCGGCCATTGGCCGAGATCCTCGCGTGGAACGCGCGTCTCGATGCGCTGACCCCCGCCCTGGTCCGCGCGGCGGCCCAGCGCTACCTCGACCCGAAGAACGTGGCGCGGTTCATTCTGCTTCCTGAGGAGCCGGTGACCCCGTAAGGGTCACTAGATTTCCGACATGGCTCGCTTTCTTCGATGGACTCTCCTGCTCGTGGTGCTCGGCGGTGGTGCGTGGCTCTATTTCGCCCCCCGCCGCGCGTATGACCGCCTGGTGAAGGCCATCGCCTATGGTGACGCCGCCGAGCTCGAGGCCACGGTGGATTTCGTGGTGCTGCGGCGCAACCTGCGCGAAGACCTGCAGGCCGGACTCGCTCGACGCGCCGGCGACGGCATGGGCGCCACCATTGCTGGCGCCATGATGGGTGCGATGGTGGACGCGGCCGTGACGCCGTCCGGATTGTCACAGATCATCACCGGCTTCGGCACGCGGGATGTGACCGAGAACTCGACGGACACCACCGCGGTCGGCACCACCACCGCGTATCGCTATCGCTCGCTGTCGCGAGTGGACGTGCTGCTGTACCCTGCCGACGAGACGCCGGCCGATGGTGGCGTCCTGACCCTCACCCGGACGGGGATGACATGGAAGCTGACGCGCGCGTGGAGCGCCAAGCTGGACGCCCAGCAGAGCGGCGAGTGAGGCTCGCCCTCCCGCTGGCGTTGCTGGCGTTGCTCCCTGCCCTCCTCCCGGCGCAGGTCGCCGGTCGTGCGGTGGCGCCCGCCACCTCGGCGCGGGTGCGCCCCGACCCGATGCCGGCACCGCATCCGGAACGGCTCGCCCAGGGCGCCCAGGTCTTCCAGCGCTCGCGCGCCAACGCGCGCAGGCCGGTGGCCTCGCAGTTCGACACCCTCGGCATCATGCCGATGGCCAACGTCGGCGACTCCGTCACGCTCTACTACTTCGACGATGGCGCGCAGCTCGGCCGTGCGCGCACCGCCCGGGTCACGGGGCGTCGCCGCTTCGATCCGCCGCTCTCGTGGCGCGCGGCCTGCGACGACGTGGCCCATCCGGGATGGCTGTACGAGCTCGACGCGCCGCCGACCTCCTCCTTCGCGGTGGTCCTCCCCGGTGCGCTCGGCATGCCGGTGCGCCGCTACGCGCCGCCACTGGCGCGTTCCGGGTCGAAGGTGCCCTTCCTCGCCTTTGCCGACTCCGCGTGGCAGCGCTATCGCGCGGCCATGAAGCCTGCGACCGAGCGCGCCTACGCCTTTCTCTGGTACAACTTCCACACCGACTCGCTCGATGCCGGACACGGCAAGCGCGAACTGATCGGCGTGCGCGGCCCCAACGGGCGCAACCTCGCGGTCTTCACCTTCTGGCTGCGCGACGACTACGCCGACGGCACGCCGAATACCACGGGCACCTGGCTCGTGGATGGCTGGGGTTTCCCGTTGGCCAAGATGTCCGGCAACGTGGACATCTACGGCACCGTGGACAGCAACGGCGATGGCATTGATGAAGTGGTGACGTCGGGCGGCACCATCCGCTGGGATGGCACCCGCTGGTTGATGCCGACCATCTACAGCGACGAACCCTGCCTCGCGCGACGGGTGATGTCGCCGCCGAAGGGTGTCCGGCCATAACTTGACCCGCACCGACCTCGCGGCCACGCCCGGCCGCGTCATCGCCGCCTTCCTCACGCTCTATCTGGTCTGGGGATCGACCTACCTCGGCATCCGGATCGCGGTCGAAACCCTCCCGCCGTTCCTCCTCGCCGGCGCCCGCTTCATGATCGCCGGCGCCGCGATCCTCGCGTGGGCGCACCATCGCGGCACCCCGTTCCCGAAGGGTCGCGAATGGCTCGGCGCCGCCGGCGTCGGCCTCTGCCTCGTGACGCTGAGCAATGCGCTGATCGTCTGGGTCGAGCAGCGCGTCCCCTCGGGCATCGTGGCGCTCTTCGCCGCGGGATCGCCGCTGCTCATTGCCCTCTTCACGCGCCAGCGCACCGGCGTCCCGCTCGGCCTGCACCGCAGCGCGGGCCTGGCCCTCGGCACCATCGGGCTGTTGTTGCTGGGTTCAGAGACCTTCGCGGCCGTGCCCGACGTGGGCCGCATGACGATGCTCGCCGTCGCGATGATTGCATGGTCGGTCGGCGCCACCTACGGCCGTGACTGGCCGCAGGCAAAGAACCTGCTCATGGCCAGTGGCGCACAGATGTTCGCGGGTGGCTGCATCGCCGTCGTGGCGGGGCTGCTCATGGGTGAAGGCGCGCGCCTCGACCTCGCCGCCGCCTCGTGGCAGAGCATCGCCGCCTGGAGCTATCTCACCGTCTTCGGCTCGATGCTCGCGTACACGGTGTTCCAGTGGCTGATGGAGCACGTGGATGCCACCGCGGTGTCATCGTACACCTACGTGAACCCGATCGTCGCGCTTGGGCTGGGTGCGGCATTCGCGGGTGAGCACATCACGCCGCGCGTGATCCTCGCGACGCTGCTGCTGGTGCCGGCGGTGGTGATGGTCGTTGGGAAGCGGCGAACAGCGAACGGCGAATAGCGAACGGAGACAGCGGCACCGCAAGAACCGTAGGCTCCCCGAAGATTGTCATCCTGAGCGAAGCACCCCGCAGGGGTGCGAAGTCGAAGGACCTCTTCCCGATGCGCGGTGAGAGGTCCTTCGACTGCGTCCGCTTCGCGGACTTCGCTCAGGATGACAAGGCCACTCAGCCATCACTGCTGTTCGCCGTTCGCCGTTCGCCGTTCGCTCTTCACCGACCCCACTTCATTCGCGTATACGCAATCCGGAATCCTTGCCGCTCGGCATTCCGTTGCGACGCACTGCCCGGTTCCGCCACCATCATCGCGAGGTCGCAACCAACCGTGACGGCGTGATGCAGCCGCGTCTTCAACAGGGCCGCCTGGGCGCCGCGCCCGCGGAAGGCCGGAATGGTCGCGGCCCCCGCGAGCAACGCGGTGCCTTCGTGGATCGCCATCGCCGCTGCGGAGATGGGTTCGCCATCCTGCTCCGCGAGGAACGCGACGGTCCCCTCAGCGCGCGCCGCGACACGTCCAAACGCGAGCATGAACGCCGCGAGCTCTGGCGTCTCGCCCCATCCCGCGGCCGAGGTCGCGGCCCAGAGATCGATGTCGTCGGGACCGACCACGCGCACCAGGATGCCTGACGGGAGCGCGGGCGGCGCACCCGCCGCGATCGGTTGGTGCATCACCGTCGAGAGTTCGATCGGGCGGTACCCGCGGGCCGCAAGTGGCGCGAGTGCAGCGTTCCCCGCGAGCGCCGACATCTCATGCAGCGCCGGAGCACCATGGGCGTCGAAGAAGCCCTCCAGTTCGGCGAGATGCGCATCGGTCACGGGACTGAACATTCCCAGCCCGAAGCTCTGCGTCAGTGGCGATGCGACGCCGTCGAACATCGCATACGTGCCATCGATGTCGCGCCATGTGGCGCCAACCTCGGGCGTCAGGTGGGCACGTGCCTCCACGAATGCCGCGTTGGAGCGGGCTTCGGTGCGTTCGAGGCGTTGGGCGAGGGAGAGGGGGTCGTGGGTCATAGGTCGTAAGTCGCTGCAATCGATCATCGATCATCGATCATCCATCATCGCTGTTCGCTGTTCGCTGTTCGCCGCTACGCCGTCACCACCACATGCACCGGCAACCCCCCGTTCGTCGTGCGCAGCACCTCGCGCAGCGGGATGCCGAGGTGTCCCTCGAGCATCCGGTCCGCGCCAATCATGGCCAAGTGCCAGCCGGGGCGACGATCGACGATCATCTGGCCGAGCGAGGCGTAGAGGTCGCGCAGCGCGTTGCGTTCACCGAGGCGTGCGCCGTAGGGCGGATTGGTGACCACCCAGCCGGTGCCCTCGTCGTGCGGGAGCTGCGAGAGCGTGGCACGGACGAATTCCACGTCGTCGGCGACGCCGGCCCGCTCGGCGTTGCGTTGTGACGACTCGATGGCACCCGCATCGCGATCGGTGCCGAGCAGCGAGACGGCGGCCACTGGCAGCTCGCGGCTGGCGGCGCGCTGGCGAGCCTCCTTCCAGATTCCCGTGGGCAACCCAGGCCAGACCTCGGCGGCAAAGCGACGCGCGCGCCCCGGTGCCATCCGCCGTGCCATCAGCGCCGCCTCGATGATGATGGTCCCCGAGCCGCAGAGCGGATCGAGCAACGGCTCCTTCGGCGTCCACCCCGACGCGAGCAGCAGCGTGGCGGCAAGCGTCTCGCGCATCGGGGCCTTGGCCACGTCGCGACGCCAGCCGCGTCGATGCAGGAGGCCGCCGGCCGCGTCGGCCGAGAGGGTCACCTCGTCGCGGTGCACCCGCACCACGATCCGCATCACCGGTGGCAGCTTGGTGACATCGTCCTCGAGCTCCTCGGCGGCCGAGGGGGCGCGCACCGCGTGCACCCCCGGCACCGCCGCCAGGACGGCGCGCTCGAGCCGCTCGGCGATGCCGTCCTCGTGGTAGAGCTTGGACTTCTTCGACGTCACCCGGAAGTGGACTGCCCCACCCTTCGGGACGATCGCCGCCCAGGCGATCCCCTTGGCATGCCGCTCGAGCTCGCCGAAGGTGCGCGCCGAGAAGCTCCCGAGGCGCACCGTGACCCGCACCGCGGTCCGCAGCCAGAGCAGCGCGTCGGCCAGCTGCTCCGCGCTGGCCTCGAATGCCACCCCACCCGGCTCCCGGACCCCCGGCACCACCCCGAGCGCCTGCAGCTCCGCCGCGGTCAGCGCTTCGGCGCCCGGTGCGCTCACGGCCCAGCAGGAGAGGATCGGGGGGAGGGTCATGCGGGAAGGTAATGTGACGGGGGTGGGTCGTGGGGCTATTCTTGACACCTCATTCAGCCGCGGCCGTCAGGCCGCGGTGACGCGCGTCCGCGGCCTGACGGCCGCGGCTGAAGCCGATTCACCCGATCCCAGGATCCGCCCGTGTCCGCACCCGTCTCCACCTTCCTCCGCCACCACTACCGCCACTTCAACGCGGCCGCGCTCATTGACGCGGGCACCGGCTACTCGGCGCACCTCGATGCTGGCGGGAAGATGATGATCACCCTGGCCGGTGCGATGAGCACCGCCGAGCTCGGGTTGTCGCTCGCGGAGATGATCCGGCGCGGGAAGGTGCAGGCGATCACCTGCACGGGCGCCAACCTCGAGGAGGACATCTTCAACCTCGTGGCGCACGACTTCTACGAGCGGGTGCCCAACTACCGCGACCTCACGCCCGCCGACGAGGAGGCGCTGCTCGCGCGGCACATGAACCGCGTCACCGACACCTGCATCCCCGAGATGGAGGCGATGCGTCGCCTCGAGACGGCGGTGCTGGAGGAGTGGGTGGCCGCGGACCAGGCGGGCGAGCGCTACTTCCCGCACGAGTTCTTCTACCGCGTGCTGCGGAGCGGCAAGCTCGAGCAGCACTACCAGATCGACCCGAAGAATTCGTGGATGCTGGCCGCGTGCGAGAAGAACCTGCCGATCTTCGTGCCGGGCTGGGAAGACTCCACCCTCGGCAACATGTTCACGGGCCACGTGATCTCGGGCGACGTGAAGAACGTCCACACCGTGCGCACCGGCATCGAGTACATGATGTCGCTGGCCGAGTGGTACATGGCCAACAGCGGCGTCCCGGGCGGCATCGGCTTCTTCCAGATCGGCGGCGGCATCGCCGGTGACTTTCCGATCTGCGTGGTGCCGATGCTGCACCAGGACCTGCAGCGCGAGGACATCCCGGTCTGGGGCTACTTCTGCCAGATCTCCGACAGCACCACCAGCTACGGCTCCTACTCCGGCGCCGTCCCCAACGAGAAGATCACCTGGGGCAAGCTGCGCGCCGACACGCCCAAGTACATCATCGAGAGCGATGCGAGCATCGTGGCGCCGTTGGTGTTTGCGTTGGTGTTGGGCTGGTAACAGCCGAGAAGCGCGAGGCGAGAAGCGAGAAGCGTGGCTCGGCGGGAAGATCTCCACGCTGGGCCACGCTTCTCGCTTCTCGCTTCTCGCTTCTCGCCTACGGTAGCTCCCCGACTGCATCGACCCTGAATCCAATCTCCCGCAACTTCTCGTAGTCCGCCGTCATCCCGTCGGCGGCGATCTGTCCTGCGCGCAGCTTCATCAGGTCGAGCCGCAGCGTCTCGAGCGCCATGACGGCGTCGAGATTGCGCGGGTCGGCGCGGTCGAGCGCGCGCGCGGCGAGGGAGTCGATCAGCGCGGGGACTTCGGCAAGGAGCTTCTGCTCGCCGGGGGGGAGCGCCGCGTAGAGGCCGTGGATCGCGCCGCCGAGCGCCATGGCGGTCGGCTCGCCCGAGCTCGGCGCCGCGCGAACCTTCGACATGCCCAGCGTGGCGAGCGACCAGAGGCGCTTCCCGACCTTGGACCGAAAGAGCCGTCCCCACCACGAGCCCTTCACCCCATGCAACTCCACCAGGCGGCGCACCGTCACCACCGGCATGACCAGCGCCAGCATGATCATCGGGATGGTGAGGACGTTGTTGATCTTCACCGTCCCGACAATGCCGAGAAAGGTCAGCATCACGCCGATTCCGTTGACCGCCACGGGGCGATCCCACAATCCCCCGAGTCGTCCGGAGGGGAGCGGTGAGACGGCGTCGTCTTCCGACTCGATCTGCCGAACGGCACGCAGCGCGGCGTCGCGGGTGTAGCCGCGGGCCGCGATGGCACGAATCGACATCACCTGGGCGCCGAGAAGGAGGCAGGCCAGCCCCGCGCCAATCGAGGCCATGAGCGCGAACAGAAAACTCTCCAGTCCCAGGAAACTCCGTTCCACGACCATCTCGATCAGCGCCGCGGCGACCGCCGCGCTCAGGGTCCCGCCAACGACCGTGCTGAGCTGGTTGCCGTTCTCCAACGCATCGCGCACAAACTTGCGGAGGGGAATCGGCAGCTGCGGCGCGAGCGCCCGCGCGCCCTGGAGGCCAGCGGCAAATTCCTCGACCGTGGCCCAGCGCTGTGCGGGGTCGCGCGCGAGTGCGCGATCGATCACCGCCGCCGACGCGACAGGGAGCGCCGGCACCAGCGTCCGGATGGGTGGCGCCTCGCCGCCCGATTGCTGCGCCAGGAGCGCGCGTCCCTCGGCGCCCTCAAATGGCCGCCGCCCCGCGAGGGCAGTGAACGCCGTGACGCCGAGCGCATAGACATCACCCCGCGCGTCGGCCGGTGCGCCCAGTGCCTGCTCGGGGCTCATGTAGTGCATCGTGCCCATCGCGGCGCCGGCGGGGGTGTCGCCCTCACCAAAGGCCGCGATCCCGAAGTCGGTCACCAGCGCGCGGTCGCTCCCCTCTTCGAGGAGGATGTTGTCGGGCTTGATGTCGCGATGGATCACGCCGCGCGCATGAGCATGGGCAATCGCCCAACTCACTTCCTGCAACACCCGCAGTGCCTCCGCCATCGGCAGTGCCCCGCGCGTGCGCAACCGCTCGCCGAGCGACTCGCCCGCCACGTACTCCATGACGAAGAAGACCAGCGCCTGATGCGACTCGACGGCGTGGATCGAGACGATGTGCGGGTGGGCAAGCTTGGCCGCGGTCCGCGCCTCGCGCAGGAAGCGCTCGCGGAGACGGTGGTCCTGGGCCAGCGAGGGGGGCAGGAGCTTGATGGCCACGAGGCGGTCGAGGGCCACCTCGCGCGCCAGAAAGACGATCCCCATCCCGCCGCGACCGAGTTCGCGATCGAGGGAATAGCGACCGGCGACCTGCGCCTGAAGCGCGAGGAACTCGGGGGAGACTGAGTTTTCAGGTTGGAACATGGGGGGACCTACGGGAGGGTGCGGCTGGGGGTTTCGAGAAGCGAGAAGCGAGAAGCGAGAAGCGCGGTTCGGCGGGGGGATCTCTGCCCAGTGCCGCGCTTCTCGCTTCTCGCTTCTCGAAGTTCAGTTCGGCTGATCCGGCCGCCGAATCCGGAAGCTGTCCGGCGCAAATCCCTCCCGCGGTCCTCCCGGTGGCGCCCCGCTCGGCCCACCACGCCGCACGCCGCTGGTGTCGAAGCGTCCGCCGGTGCGGTTGATGTCGAGCTGCCACGCGCTGCCCGAGGGCACCCGCTTGAAGCTCTCGACCACGCGGGCCGCGCGTCCGATGGCATCCTGGAAGGGGTCGAGCGAGGTCGGCTTGAAGACCATCGCGCTGGACGTCAGGTTGTACCCGAACGACGAGCCCGGCGTCAGGTTGCGGACCGAGATCCGCAGGTCCACCGAGTCGCCCTGACCGGGCACCATCGAGACGATCACCAGCCCGTCGGCCCCCTCGAGCGCCGCGTCGCGCATGCCCCGGTCGGTGCTCTGCTCCGGCACCACGATCTGCCACCCCTTTCCGCCGCTGACCCGCCGCGCCAACTCCTTGGTGGCGGCCAGGTTGAGCGCCACGAGTTCGGGCGTGACCGGTGCGCGCGGCGCCGTGACCAGCACCAGGCGGCGCGGACTGCTCACCGTCACGCTGGTGGGCGACCCAGGAATCGGCACGACGGCGGTGGCGCCTGGGGCCACGGGCGGCTGCGGCATCCGGTTGCGCGTGAGTTCGCCGATTCGGGCACGGATGATCGAGTCGGTCCTGGCGATCTGCACGTCGAGCGGCATCGCGACAGTGGTGGTTTCGACCACGGTCCGGCGCGCCGTCGTGGTGTTGCTCCGCGTGCCCTCGAGCTCCTGCATCATCTGCTGCATGATCTTGAGTGAATCGGCGCGCGTGAGCGGCGCCGAGAGCGGCGCCCCCTGCTGCGAATCGCTGCCACCCGCCACCACCACGGTCTCCGGCACCGAGGGCGTGGTCGGCACGTTCCTGAACTGCCCCCAGTACACCGCGCCACTCAACACCGCGAGGAGGCCCACCGTCGCCACGCCAAGCGGAATGCGGCTCTTGGGCGGCACCAGTGGATCGCGCTCGCCCGACGTCTCGCGGTGCGCCACCGCGGCCATCGCCCCGGAGATGCGGTCGAGCTCGGTGAGGATCTCCTGCGCATCGGCGGGCCGGTCACTCGGATTCTTGGCGAGGCAGCGCGAGATCAGCGCCGAAAGCGACTGCGGAATCTCGGGCCGCAGCGTGTGCAACGGCTCGGGGGTGCGCGTGAGTTGCGCGGTCATCGTCGCGGTGGGCGACGGCGCCGTGAAGGGACTCACGCCAATCAGCAACTCGTAGGCGAGCAGGCCGACCGCATAGAGGTCCACGCGATGATCGGCGGCAGGATCGGCGGCGAGCTGCTCCGGCGCCATGTAGGCCGGCGTGCCGATCGCCATCCCGGAGGTGGTATGGCCGGCGATTCCGGTGGGCAGCGCCGCGAAGAGCGCCTTGGCGACGCCGAAGTCGGTGACCACGCCATGCTGACCGTCGGAGAGGATGTTGGCCGGCTTGATGTCACGGTGCACCACGCCGCGCGCGTGCGCATAGGCGAGCGCCTCGACCACGTCGCGCAGCGGCAACGGCCCCTTGGCCTCGAGCCGGTGGCGGAGCGACTCACCCGCGATGAACGGCATCGTGAACCAGAGGAGTTCGCCCGCCTCGCCGGCATGCAGCAGGGGCACGATATAGGGGTGCGAGAGTCGGGCGGCGAGCTGCACTTCGCGGCGGAAGCGCTCCCGGTTGACCCCGGCGGCAAGCTCGCGCGGCAGCACCTTGATGACGACGTCCCGGCCCAGCGCCTGCTCGCGCGCCACGAACACCCGGCTCATCCCGCCGCCGGTGAGCTCGCGCTCGATCTGGTAGGCCTCGCCGAGGGCGGCCTTGAGTTCGTTGAGCAGTGCGTCGGTCACGTCAGTCCTGGAGCATTGGTCGTCGGGAAGGGTCCCCGCTGTTCCATCATGGGAATATACGGCTTCGACGGGCCGAAGGATGAGGGTGCAACCCGCCCACACCGGCCCCCGGAACCGATAGATTCATGGCATGCCACATTCAGCCCGATGCCCAAGGCCCCCGATGCGACGCACCCCGTCCACCCGCATCGCCGCCTCCCTGCTCCTGCTCGCCTCCCTCCCAGTCGGTATTGCCGCCTGCGGCGGTGGCACCACCGGCCCAGTCGAGGACGAGGTCATCGTCTCCATCGCCCGGACGGAGGTGGTGATGGGGGTCGGCGGCAGCGACTCGATCGCGGCGATCGTGCTCGGCCCGGGCGGCACCGCGGTCTCCCGCACCATCAGCTGGCGCTCGACCAGCCCCACGGTGGCGACGGTGAGCACCACGGGCCGCGTGGACGGCGTGGCCCCGGGCGTGACCTCGGTCATCGCCAGCGTGGGGACCGTGGCCGACACCGTCTCGGTGGTGGTCTACGGACCGCTGGCCCAGATCGTGGTCACCATCGACCAGGCCGTCATCAAGTCGAGTGACACCACGCGCGTCCGCGCGCGCGGCGTGGACGCCGGCGGTCGGCCGGTGCCGATCACCCCGGAATGGGAGAGCGGCGACACCTCTGTCGCGCTGGTCACGCCAGGCGGCCTCGTCTTCGGCCTCGCATTCAATCGCAACACCATCCTGACTGCCAAGGTCAACGGGATCACCGGCTTCACCTTCGTGAGTGTGATCCAATCCGTTACCAAGAGCATCCGCATCCTTCCGGTCGCCGACACCATCGGACTCGGCGTCGCCATCACCATGCAGGCGGAAGTGCTCGACGAGTTCGACGTGGTGGTCACCGATCGCGCGGTGACGTGGACGTCGAGCAATCCCGACGTGGTCAGCGTGCATCCCACCACCGGCGCGATCTTCGCGATCTCCCCGGGCAGCGCGACGATCCGGGCGACAGTGGAGGGATTCACGGCGACCGAATCGTTCGTGGTGCTGCCGATTCCGCAGAACGTCTACCTGCTCGACGTCACCAACCAGTTGCTGGTGTCGGTGCGGGTCTTCGTGAACGATTCGCTCGTCGTCACCCTGCCGGAGCGCTCCACCGGTTCGATCGCGCTCCCCAAGGTGCCGTCCATCCAGGTGCGCTGGCAGCTGATCCGCCCGAAGGCCGGGACCGCCGGTGAGCCGCTGACCGAGACCTTCCCCGTCGTGTTGACGCCGACCGGCGTGGTGCCCGTGACCATCGACAACATCGTCAACGGCCAGACCTACTTCACGCCGCTGTTGCGGTCGCTGGTGCCTGGCAAGTTCGATGTGGAGATGACGCTGCGCGACCTGGCAGGCCCGTGCGGCTGCTCGGTCTCCTCGCAGGAGGAAGATCGGCGCCTGGGCTACTGGCCGTTGCGAATCGGGGCGGGGGTGATGGTGATCAACATCGGCAACCCGGCCCAGTTCATCACCCTCCCCGTGCTCGCCGAGGCGGTGGAACCGGGCAGTGGCATCTGGCGCGCCAACGTGCTCGTCGCGCCGTGAACCAGCGGCCTACTCCTTGTAGCCCACCACGCGCGCGAGGCCGTTGGCGAACAGGAAGGTGACCACGAAGAAACCGACCAGCGAGTAGATGTAGAAGAGTTCGGGCAACGGCATGGGACGCACGGCAAGGCTCCTGGAAAAAGTCCGGGGCAGAAGTTAATCGAATTCGTGCAGGCGGCGCTGGTCGATCAGGGCCCAGCAGCAGAGCGCCACGTGGGACTCGTACCCCGCAATCAGCCGGCGGATCGTCGCCGGCTTCATCCGTCGGAAGACCACCCCCGCCGCCCGCACCACCGCCACGTCGCCCTCCGGCCAGATCCCCGGATGGCCGAAGCCGAAGATCGCCACCATCTGCGCGCTCCACGGCCCCAACCCCTTGATCGACGTGATCTCCCTGATCAGCGCGTCGGCATCGAGCCCCTGCCACGCCTCGCGCGGGTCGCCCCGCTCGGCCACGTAGCGCCCCCACGCCGCGATGGTCCGCCGCTTCCCGCGCGAGAGGCCGTGCTCGGGAGGGTCGTCGCCCGGCGTCGCCATGGCCCAGGCCACCACCCCCTCCGACGTGCCGAAGGCCGCCAGCAAGCGCTCCATGATGGTGCGGGCGGCTGCGGTCGAGACGAGCTGCGCCACCACGGTGCGCACCACCAGGTCGGTGAGCGGGCGCTGGTCGGGGATGATCCGTTCGATCGGGTGCGCGAGCTCGATGAGCCGGGCCAGCCGCGGATGCCTGGCCCCAAGCTCACGCGCCGCCACGCGATGGGGATCGCGGGGCGGCCGGGTGGTCCCGCCGAGGCGGGTCGGATCAGGCGTGCGAGCCGTGGGACCGTCCTACTGCGGCGTGGTGCCGTGCGCCGCACTCGGCGCCGTGCCGCCGGCGGCGCCCGCGTCGGTGCTCGGCATCGTGGTGCAGGTGCGCGTGGTGCCGTTCCATTCGAGGGTGACGGTGTCGCCCTTGTTCCAGAAGGTCGCCGTCGAGTCGGCGTACTTGGCGCCCGACGCGGACTCGACCTGACGCAAGCGCACCCGCGCCTCGGCGATCGCGAGCGAGACCACCGACGTGCCGCTGGAGTCGTTCGCGAAGAGCGCGAAGATCTCGCTCTTGTCGTCGCAGGTATAGACCGCGGCGGCGGTGCCCTGCGGCGCGGACTGCGGCGCACCGGTCTCGGTCGAGACGGCATTCGGGTCGGCCTTGGGGCCACAGGCAGCGAGCAGGATCACGGCAAACGGGACGAAACGCATCGAGAAGCTCCGGAGAGGTTCGGGGGGGTCAGTCGGGTCGGGTGCGCTGCAGGATGGCCCACACCGCAAAGTGGTCGGACGGCCAGAGCGGGCCGAAACGGCGGCGATCAATGCCGGCGTCGCGCACGCTCCAGCTGCGGTCGGCGAGGACGAAGTCGATCTTGCCGAGCGTCGAGTCGCCGCGGAAGCTGTTGAAGGTCCCCACGACACGCGCGTCAGGATGCACCGCGCGGAAGGTGTCGCGGAGCGGCACGCGCGTCGAGTTCACCATCGCCTTGGCGGCGGGATTCGCCTCGTCGGCGTTGAAATCGCCCATCACCAGGATGCCGTCGCGCGGCGAGCCGTCGGTGGCGATCCGCTCGAGCAGCAGCGCCGCGCTCCGTTCGCGCGACGGCTGCGACTGGTGATCCCAGTGATTGTTGTAGAGGCGGAGCGTGTCGCCGGTGGCGCGATCGACCAGGCGGGCCCAGGTGCTGATGCGAGTGATCCCGTTGCCCCAGTGCTTCGAGCCCGGCACCTCCGGCGTGTCGGAGAACCAGAAGGTGCCGCTCTGCACCACCTGAAAGCGGAGCGTGTCCACCCAGATCGCGGCATACTCGCCGGCCTGCTTGCCGTCGTCGCGGCCGACGCCGATCTCCTGGTACCGATGGAGCCGCTGCTCCAGTTCGTCGAGCTGGAAGCGCAACGCCTCCTGAAAGCCGATCAGGTGCGGGGCGTGGTCGCGGATGAGGGTGACCACGTGGCCGCGCCGATTGGGCCAGGCGTGGTCGCCGTCGTTGGCAGTGCCGTAGCGAATGTTGAACGAGAGGGCGCGCACCGGCGCTTGGGCCGCGAGCGGGGCCGCGGCCAGCAGGAGGAGCGCAGAGGCGAGGAATCGCATGGGGGAATGATAATGGGCGGGCACCGCATCAACGCGGTACCCGCCCCCGATCACATGCCCCCTATTCCACCCGCTGCCACGCGGGCCGCACTCCGCCCCAGCGCCCATCGGGGGTGTGCACCAGCGCGTTGGAGCCATCCGGCCGCATGCTCGCAATCAACGGCAAGTCGTAGAGGCCGTTCTGCGTCACGAAGGCGATCCGCGTCCCGTCCGGCGACCACGCCGGCAGTCGCTGCTCACCGGCCATCGCGAAGCGCAGCGGGACACCGCCAGTGGCCGGCATCTTCATCAGGTCCGATCCGATCGCGCTGTTGCTCCGCCGGAAGACGATCCACTGGCCGTCGGGCGACCACGACGGTTCGGTGTCGAAGTCCGGCGTGTTGGTGAGTTGGCGTGGGTCGGTCCCGTTCGCACGAATCGTCCAGATGCCGTAATCACCACCTGCATCGCTGGTGTAGGCGATCCGCTGCCCGTCTGGGGACCAGGCGGGACGACCATGATCGATCGCCGCCTGACCGGCGGCGGGCGTGAGGTTGGTCTGCAGGCGGCCGTCCGCCTGCATCACGAAAATCTCGCCGGCGCGCTGCGTCCGATAACTCCGGAACGCGATCCGCGTCCCGTCGGGCGACCACGCGGGCTGGTCATCGTCCTCGCCCGAGTCGGTCAACTCCTGCAGCCCCGTCCCGTCGCGGCGGACTCGATAGATGTGAGAAATGCCGAAGGCGTCCCACGAGGCGAAGGCGATCCACTGACCGTCGGGGGAGACGGTCGGCGTGCGCCCCACCATGCCGTTCGGGAGCAGGCGGGTCGGCTGGGCACCGGACTCCAGCCGCAAGCGCAACAATTCCGGCGCCCCGTCCGGGCGCCCCTCGTAGATCAGGGCATACCCGGATGCGGGGGGCGGCTCGATCGGACCCACCAGCTCGACACACCCTCCCAACCCCAACACCATTCCCAACACCCATCCGTGCCGCATGTCCAATCCTTTCAGTAGTCGGTTCGATCCTCGCCTTCGCAGGCTGTAGGACGCACCACGCTCCCGAAAAGTTGCACTATGGAACTACGGCATCACCCGGGGCGGCGATCCGTCCAGACGGCCGCCAGCGTGCCGAGCGCGCCGAGGATGGTGAGTCCCGCGCCTGGCACGGCGAGCCACTCGAAGGCGTCCTTCGCTGCGCCGGTGCTGCCGAGCCCGGGCGCCGAGAATCCGGCGACGAGCCAGAAGATGGGGTAGATCAACGCCCCGGCCCCAAGGGCCAACGAACTCAGTTGGGCGATGCCACCGCGACCCGTCACCAGCAGGAGGATCGCGATCGCGCCGAGGGCCACGGATCCGATCGCGCCCGCATGCAGGTGCGAGCGCTGCAGGTAGGTCCACGACTTCTCGAGCACCTTGTCGCGGGCGGCGACGTCACCGTTGTATGCAGTGGCGAGCACGGCGTCGGCCGACGACGCGAGGCGGCCCTTGATGGTCGGTTCGACCAACCCGAACGCCCCGCCGAGCAGGAAGCCGAGCAGCACGCCCCCGAGGGCGAGGGTGATGCCAATCATCATCGGCGTGGGAATCGTGCGGGCAGGAAATGAACTGGACATCGCGACACTCCGGGTGTGCGGGAGAAGGTGATACAGGTCGAAGTGTATGTCGCATTTCCGCGAATGATACCGAACACAACAAAGTCGAATGCAGAGTGATGCGCTCTGCATTCGACTCGCGTGCTCGCGTCTCGACTCAGCGGATGCCGGTGACGCTCATCGCGGGATAATCGACATATCCCTTCTCGCCGCCCTGATAGAATGTCGGTACGTCCGGGAGGTTGAGTTCGGCACCGCTCGAAAGACGGAGCGGCAGGTCAGGGTTCGCCAGGAACGGCACGCCGAACGCCACGGCCTCGGCGAGATGCGCCTCGATCAGCGCTTCGCCGCTCGTCGCGTCGAGCCCGCCGTTGGCGATGATCGCGCCGTGAAACGCCGAGCGGAGCAACTGCTGCATGCGCGCGCGATCCTCGGGCGAGCTGCCACCGTAGTTGATGTGCAGGTACGCGAGCGGCAACGTGTCGAGCAACGCGGCCACATCCGGGAACGTGGTGAACGGCGCGTCGTCGTGCATCGCGTTGTACGGATTGAAGGGCGAGAGCCGCACGCCGACGCGACCCGGGCCCCATTCGGCGACCGTGGCCTCGATGACGTCGATCAGGAAGCGCGCGCGATTCGCCACGCTGCCGCCCCACTGGTCGCCGCGCTGGTTGCTGCCGCTCCGCAGGAACTGGTCGAGCAGGTAGCCATTCGCCGAGTGCAACTCGATGCCGTCGAAGCCGGCGTCGCGAGCGTTCGCGGCGGCCGCGCGGAACTGCCGCACCAGGCCCATGATCTCGTCGGCGGTGAGCTCGCGTGGCGTCTCGAACGGCACCAGGCCGAGCGACGTCCACGTCTCGCCGGCGGGACGAATGGCCGAGGGCGCCACTGGCGTCGCGCCACCGAGCAGCGTCGGATGGGAAATCCGACCACCATGCGCGATCTGCAGCACGATGCGTCCGCCCTCCGCATGCACGGCGTCGGTGATCTCCTTCCACAGCGCCACCTGCTCTGCTGTCTCGATCCCCGGCGTGTTGGCGTACGACACGCCGGTGGAGGCGATCTGGGTCATCTCCGAGACGATCAGCCCGGCCGACGCCCGCTGGGCGTAATAGGTGGTCATCATCGGGGACGGCCGACCGTCCGCCTCGGCCCGATTGCGGGTCATCGGCGCCATCACGATGCGGTTGGCGATGGGAATGGCGCCGAGCGCCGTGGCGGTGAAGAGCATCGGATCAGCCATTGGTGATTCCTCGGAAAATATTTGTGAAAAACGAAATGCGTTGACAACACACATATAGACCCAAAAAACGGCGAGCAGGTTCCAAGCGGCTCGGCTACGGCAGCATCCGGTTCAGCATGCCGATGAGCAGCGGCAACTCCTCCGCCCCGACCTGGCTCGCCACCTTGGCGTTCAGCTGCGCCACATGGGGATCGAGCGCCGCCAGCACGGCCAACCCCTCGGGGGTCACCTTGGCGATCGAATGGCGCCGGTTCTCCGTGCCCCAGGTGCGGACCACCAGCCCCTGCTTCACCAGGCGGTCCATCATCCGCGTCACATCAGGGGCCCGGGTGATCATCCGCCCAGCCACTTCGCAGCGCGGGAGCCCGGCATCCTTCGCCCCGCGCAGGATCCGGAGCACGTTGTACTGCTCCAGCGTGATCCCGTGGCCCTGGCACAGCTCCGCAAACTCGCGGTTCACCTCGGCCGCGACCATCAGGATCCCGACCACGGCCTCATCGGCAGGATTGGCGAAGCTGGTCTGGTTGAGCCGGGAACGGATCGTCATGGGGGAACAATACGTGTTGGGAACACATATGGCAAGGGGAAGGGGAAGGGGAGGAGGGGTTGAACGGCCAGCGGTGAATAGCAGTAGAGTGACCAGTGACCAGTGACCAGTGACCAGTGACACCTAGTTACTGGTTACTGGTTACTGGTCACGGGTTTCTGTTGTTCACCGTTCACCGTTCACCATTAACATTCCCTTCCCCCGCACCCGCACTCTGGTACCGCCATGCTCCGTCGTGATTTCCTGGGCCTCACCGCCGGTGTCGCCACGCTCGCCCGGGGTCGCGACCTCGCGGCACTTTTCCGTGACGAGCGCGCGCCGCTGATCATGCCGCCCAACGTGCGGCCAGTCGACCAGTTGCTGCGCGGCGTGGTGGCCAAGGCGGAGATCGCGCCTGGAAAACAGGCCACGGTGTGGAGTGTCACCGCCCAATCACGGCAGGGTGCACCGACCGCCAAGGTGGCGGCACCGCGCGTCGCCCCGACGCTCCGCATGCGCACCGGCGAGCGCGCCACGCTGACCTTCGAGAACCAGCTCCCCCAGCATTCCATCCTGCACTGGCACGGGCTCTCGGTGCCCGAAGCCTCCGATGGCGCCCCGCGGCTCGCGGTCGACCCCGGCGCCTCGTATCGCTACGAGTTCCCGATCCTCAATCGTGCCGGCACCTATTGGTACCACGCGCATCCGCACCACCACACCGGCGAGCAGATCTATCGCGGGATGGCGGGACTCTTCCTCATCGGCGACGCCGAGGAGGACGCGCTCGGCCTGCCGAGCGGTGCGCGGGAGATTCCGCTGGTGCTGCAGGAGCGGCGTTTCGACGCCAACGACGAGTTTGCGTTCACGCCCGTGATGCATGAGCGGATGGAAGGCTTCTTCGGCAGCGAGATGTTCGGCAACGGCGTCATGAACCCGACCCACAACGTGGACAGCGCGCTCTATCGGCTCCGCGTGGTGAATGCCTCGGGATCGCGCATCACGCGCCTCGGGCTCTCCAACGGCGCCGCCATGACGCTCATCGGCACCGATGGCGGATTGCTGCGCGCGCCGGAGAAGCTGTTCTGGCTCGACATGGGCACCGGCGAGCGCGCCGACCTGCTGATCGACTTCTCCGGCCTCGCCGTGGGCACGCGGGTGATGCTCAAGTCGCTCGCCTACAACCCGATGGGCGAGATGGGCATGGGGATGGGGCGGATGGGGGCCGGCGGCAAGGGACAGGGCGCCGAGGTGGATCTGCTCGAGTTCGTGGTGACGCGCGCGGTCAGCGAGAAGCCGTGGGTCGCCAAGCCCTTCCCCGCCATCACGCCGCTGGTGCGCACCGCGGAGACGAAGGTGCGCGAGTTCCGCTTCCTCTCGCAGATGATGCAGCACACCATCAACGGCAAGATGTGGGAGATGGATCGGATCGACGAGACGGTGCCCTTCGGCAGCACCGAGGTCTGGCGCTTCGTCAATCCGTCACAGTTCCCGCACCCGGTGCACATGCACGAGGTGCAGTTCCAGGTGCTCTCGCGCAGCGGCGGTCGCGCGCGGCTCTTCCCGTGGGAAGGTGGCTGGAAGGACACCGTGCTGGTGCAGCCGGGCGAGACGGTCGAGGTGATCACGCAGTTCACCCAGCACCGCGGCCGCTATCTCCTGCACTGCCACAACGTGGTGCACGAGGACGGCGGGATGATGATGAACTTCGAGATCGTCTAGATCTCGGGACTCCCCGTGTCGCTCCGCCCGGCCCGCACCTCCTCGCGGGCGATGCGCGCCAACTTGAGATAGTTGGCGCGAATCGCATCCAGCTCCTTCTCCTCCAGCTCCTCCAGATCCAGCAGCGCCACGTGTGCTCCGCGCGTGGCCCGCAGCAGCTCGTCGAGCTTGACCTGCACCGCCTCGGCGTCGCGGTTCTGGGTGTTCTGGATGAGGAACACCATCAGGAAGGTGAGGATGGTGGTGGTGGTGTTGATCGCGAGTTGCCAGGTGTCGCTGTAGTCGAAGAGCGGGCCGGTCACGATCCAGGCGAGCACCAGCAGCACCGCCAGCGCGAAGGTCACCGGCCGACCGGAGAGGCGCGCGGTCAGCTTGGCGAAGCGGGAAAAGCGCGAGGGAGTCTGACCGATGAGCATCAGCTACTCTCCTAAATGGCTTGGGTCGTGGGGCCTGGTCCGTCGTTCACCGTTCACCGTTCACCGTTCACGATTCACCGCGGCCTGACGGCCGCGGCTGAAGAGTCACGGCCCCCACGCCACGCCGTGCGGATGCAACATCCCCCCGCTCGGCGTGCGCACCGTGATACCCGGGAGGGTGCTGCCCGCGTCGCGGAAGGTGGAGTCAATCGCGATCGCCCCGGTGGCCGGATCGAAGCGCGCCATCAGCACCCACGTGCCCTCGCCGGTGATGGCAAGCCGCGTGCCGCTGCGATTGGCCGAGACCCAGTGCGGCTTCGCGAAGCGCGCGCCATCCACCACCAGCCGGGCCACCTCGCGGGGCGACGCGGGGTCGCTCACGTCGAGCACCATCACGCCGGGCAGCGCCGCCACGGCCTGGATCCAGTAGTTCCCCACCGTGGTGGCCACCGCGCAGAGTGTCTCGTCGGTGCCACCCGGGAATGTGAAGACCCGCGTGGCGCTCGGCGTGTCGCCGTCGAGGCCGTTCACGTGATAGAGCCCGCAGTAGAAGGTGTTCGCGAGCATCGCCCCGTTGGCCGTGGCCGCCACCGTCGAGGTGGCCACGTGACCGCGATCCTTGCCATTGGCAGGGAGAGGAATCAGCGCGAGTGGTGCGAGCGGGGCGGTGGACCAGAGCTGCAACGCGCTGGTCTCGTGGTACTTGTACTCCGGCCCCATTCCCATCTCGCCGAGGCCGACGAGGGCGCGGTCCCGTCCCGGGACGGGATGCACCGTGTAGGGGGTCATCGCCGTGTCACCCGCCTCGCTGCTCTTCGCCACCGCGGCCTGCACCACCGCGCCATCGCGATCGAGCTCGGCCAGTCCTCCTGCGCCGACGTAGTCCCCCGGTCCCGCGTTGTAGGCCACGAGGATGTTGCCGTTCGGCAGGCGGGCAAAGTCGTGCGCCCACGCCATGGTCCCGCTCGCCCCCTTGAGCGAGGCATGCACCGTCGGGGCGCGCGGGGAGGAGACGTCGAAGAGCCAGCTGGTGTTCGCCACCCAGGTGTTGGCCAGCAACCGACCGTCGGCACTCACGCGCCGTTCGAGATGGTGCGGCATCCCCATCCGCGTCCCCACCTCCACGGAGCCGACCACCTGGCCGTAGGTGGCCGAGGCCGAGTCGGCGTCCACCACCAGCAGTTGGTCGGCAACCGTGGAGTCCATGCCGCCCGCCCAGACGTAGGCGTGGCGATCGGGGACATCGGCCGACGCGGGAGCCGGCGCGTCGGCGGCCGGAGTACACGCGGCAAGCGCGACGGCCAGAAAGGCGAAAAGGCGCACGGGAGATGTCCGGGGTGAGGGAACCAGAAAGATACCGGGTGGGGGATGTTTCAGCCGCGGCCGTCAGGCCGCGGTTACGGTGAGGGGTGAGGGGCGAACGGTGAACGGTGAACGGGAGATTGTCATCCTGAGCGGAGCGGCGGCGCAGCCGTCGCGGAGTCGAAGAGCCTGCCCTGAACGAAGTGAAGGGACCTGCTTTCGTGCACCCCTCACCCCTCACCCCTCACCACTCACCCCTCACCCCTCACCCCTCACCGCGGCCTGACGGCCGCAGCTGAAAGCCCATCCCCGTTCACCGTTCACCGTTCACCCAAGCATCCCCTTCAACCTGGCAATCACTTCCTCGCGCAGTTCAAGAGGACTCACGATCTCCGCATCCGGCCCGTACTGCAGGACGTGGCGAATGGCCCACTCCCGATCGGCGAGTGGCATGGTGCGACGTGCGCTCCCATCTGCTTCCAGCGGCCCCCGGTCTCGCTCGGCGATCCAGCGCGCGATGCCCGGCCCGTAGCGCACCACGAGCGGCGCCGGGGGCGTGGCCGACACGAAGGGCGTGCCGTTGTGCAGTACCGCGTCGAGCGAGTAATCGTCGGGCACGTCGTGCTCGCGGGCCGTGAGCTCCGCCTCCGCAATCCGATCGCAGCGGAAGAGGCGCATCCCCTCGCTCTTCTCGCACCAGGCAATCAGGTACCACGCCCCGCTGCTGAAGTGCAGCGCATAGGGTCTCACGTCGCGCGCGTGTGGCGCCTCGTCGTGCGCGCGCTCGTAGGCGATGGTCACCACGCGCCGACGACGCAGGGCGTCGCGCAGTCGCGGCAGCGCGCGGCCATGATCGGAATGGGTCAGCGCGCCATCGCGGAGGCCATCGTAGGCCGAGTCCTGCGGCAGCCGCGTGATCAACGCGGCCAGTCGCTGTCGCAGCGAGGCCGCGGCCACGGCGAGCTCTCCCGCCTCGCGCTCCAGCAGCGCGAGCCCGAGCTCCAGTGCGCACAGCTCGGCGACGGAGAGGCGCATCGGCCGGCGGAAGTGATCGGTGCGCACCCAGACGGCGTCGCCATCAATGAAGACCGCGACGCTCTCGACGTGGCCCGCCGGGTCATCATAGCGTTCGGCCAGCGCCTGCAGGTCCTCCAGCAGCGCGTGCACCGCGACGCCACGTTCCGCCGCGAGCGCGGCCAGCGACTGCGACGGGGCCTCGGCGAAGCGCGGCAGCACCGCCAGCAGGCGACGGAAGCGTGCGGCCGCGGTGCTCATGCCGGCACCTCCAGCGACGCCAGCGTCCGCGCGGCGAGTTCGCGGTAGCCACGCACCACGTCGGGTGGCGAGAGCGGCACGGCGTCGCCACCCAACCCGAGCAACCAGCGGTAGAACGCCTCGCGACGCCGCACGGTATAGCGCACGTGATCGGGCGCACCCCGAACCGCCGAGCCGTGGCCCTTGGCGGCCCGCGTTGCCCCGGTGCGCCGGATGAACGCCACCTCCACCCTCACCGGTGCCTCTTCGCCGAGCGCCCAGGCGGGCACCGGTACCGCGCGCTCTGCCAGCTGGAACGACTCGGGGATCGCGTAGTCATGCTTGCCAGGATTCTTCCTGTTCACCTCGAGGCGTTGCATCCGCGACACCCTGAAGTTCCGCACCGCGCCGCGCGAGGGGTCGAGCGCATGCAGATACCAATGGCCACTCGTGAAGGCGAGTCCATACGGAAGCACCACGCGTTGCTCGGTCTCGTCGCGCTCGATGCCGTAGTAGGTGAAGCTCACCTGTTTCCGGGCGACCAGCGCCTCGCCGAGCTGGCGGAGCAGGCCGGGATCGACGGCCGCGGAGGGCTGCGCCATCGTGACGCCCGGCGTCGGGGCCAGCGCGTCCGGCGGGACATCCACGGCCAGCTTGCGGAGTGCATGCGCCACGTCATCGGTCAACGTCGGGTCGCCGCACTCGGCGACGCGCGCCGCCGCATCCGCGAGCAACGCAAGGTCGGCGTCGGACAGATCGAAGTCCTGCAGCGCCTGGTACCCGAAGCGATCGAGCCGGCGCGGTCGCGCCAGGCCGCGCGGCGTCACCACGCCCAGATAGGGGAGGTAGAAGCGATCAGGTTGAATGGCGTAGCGGGTGTCGGCCTTGCCCAGCGTGCCGATGGTGTCGATCGGCACGCCGAGGGCGCGCAACTCGTCCTTGTCGCGCTCGAAGGTCCGGCGGCTCGACTCGACCGAGCCACGGCCGTAGGCGGGCACCGCCTGGCGCAGCTCCAGCAGCGTGGCGCCGTACTTCTTGGCCAGGAGCGTGGTGACGAGGTCCATCCATCGCTGCAGCTTGGCGTGCTGGGTCAGGGAGCGCTCCGGCGGGGGTCAGGAAGAAAGCTAGCGCGGGGCTGTGACAGTCGACCCGCCACCGAGTGTCACACCGCTCGGCTATCATACGGGTTCGCGTGCTGCCCCCCCTGCTCCGAGTGCCCGATGCGACGTCTTGCCGATGGCTCGTTCCGCTACTCGCCCACCGACCTGATCGCCTTCCTGGAGGGCGACTTCGCGGCGTGGTGCGAGCGGAACCGGGCCGAGCATCATTCGGGGGGACGGGGGCGGGAGGCCCTGGGCGGCCACGTACTCGCCCCCGACGACCAGGACGAGGAACTCGAACTCGTCGCGCGGCGGGGACTGGCGCACGAGGCCGAGCAGCTGGCGCGCCTCAAGACGCGCGAGCCGGCATTGGTCGAGATCCCCCGCGACGACATGGCCCTCGATCGCACCCGCGCCGCGATGCAGTCCGGCGCGCCGATCATCTTCCAGGGCGAACTGCGCGCCGAGCCGTGGATGGGAATCGCCGACTTCCTCCACCGGGTCGACGCACCTTCCACGCTCGGCCGGCACCACTACGAACCTTGGGACACCAAGCTCGCCCGGTCACCCAAGCCCTACTTCCTGCTTCAGCTCGCCGCCTACGCCGAGATGCTTGAAGGCATGCAGGGTCGCCGCCCTGAACGCTTCGGCTTTGTGCTCGGCGACGGGAACGAGGTGACCTTCCGCACCGCCGACGTCTGGCACTACTACCGCCGGCTGAAGCGCTCGTTCGAGGACTTCCAGGCGCGCTGGACGGTCGATGATCTTCCCGATCCGGCGCTCGATCGCACCCACGGACGTTGGGGCGAAAGTGCCGCGGCGCTGCTCGAGCACGTGGACGACCTCTCCCTGATCGCGGGAATCAGCCGCAGCCAGATCGTCCGGCTGCGGGATGCCGGGATCGACACCGTCGCACAGCTCGCGCACCTCGACGCCGCTCCCGCGGGTCTGCGCATGACCGCTGCGTCACTCGCCACCCTGCGCGATCAGGCCGCAATGCAGGTCGCCACCCGCACCAGCGGCACCATCGCGTGGAAGCTCCGTCCGGTCCCGACCGAGGGGCCGCCGCGCGGACTCGCGCTCCTGCCGCCACCGTCGCCGCTCGACGTGTTTCTGGACCTCGAAGGATTTCCCTACGCCGAGGGCGGGCGCGAGTACCTGATCGGTGCCACCACCATCGCCGATGACGGCGCGCTCGCCTTCGACGATTGGTGGGCACACGACAGTGCCGCGGAACGGGCGGCGTTCGAGGGCTTCATGGATTGGGCGTGGCAGCGACTCAAGCAGGACCCGGCCATGCACATCTACCACTATGCCGCCTACGAGCGCACCGCCTTCTCGCGCTTGAGCATCAAGTACGCGACCCGCGAGTACGAGCTCGACCAGTTGCTGCGGCACGACGTCTTCGTGGACCTCTACACCGTGGTCCGTCAGGGCATGGTGATCGGCACGCCGAGCTACTCGCTCAAGGAGATCGAGCACCTCTACATGCCGCCGCGCAGCGGGGACGTCACCAGCGCAGGCGGATCGGTGGTGGAGTACCAGCGCTGGCTCGACAGCGGCGAGGCCGGGGCGTGGACGGAGTCGCCGATCCTCTCGGCCATCCGCGACTACAATCGCGTGGACTGCGAGTCGATGGTGCCGCTGCGCGATTGGCTCCTCGAGCGGCAGCGCGAAGCAGACGTGACGTGGACTCCTCGCGCTGACCTGCCGCAGACAGCCATCAGCGATCGCGAGCCGAGCGAGGTGGAGCGCTACGCGGCCGAGCTGCTCGCGCGCGCGCTTGTGCTGCCGGCCGACTCGGAGCAACGCCGCATCACCGAACTGCTGGCGTGGCTGCTCGAGTACCATCGTCGCGATGCCAAGCCGATGTGGTGGCGCTACTTCGAGCGACTCAAGATGTCGGAGGATGATCTCTACGCCGATGCCGACTGCCTGGCCGGCGTCGTGCGCACCGCGACGGCGCCTTGGGCCGACAAGCGATCATTGGTGTACGAATACACCTTCGACCCGGATCAGGACACACGACTGCACGAGGGCTCCGCCGTGCACGTTCGGGGCGACACGCTCATCCCGACGACCATCCATACGATGGACCTCGCTGCGGGGCGCTTGACACTCAAGTTGGGCGTCGGTCGCTCGGTTCCTGATCGGTGTCAGCTCATTCCGAACGAGTACGTCAAGCCGGACCCGATCCCCGAATCGGTCGAGCGCTACGTCCGCAGCTGGGACGAGGGCACGCCGAGTTCGCGCGCCGTGGCCGACCTGATCGCGCGCCATCCTCCGAGGATGCGGGACGGCCTGGGCCTCGTCGTCGAGGGAGGCGGCACCAGCGCGATCGATGCGGCTCGGGCCATGGACGGCACCACCCTCGCCATTCAGGGCCCCCCCGGCACCGGCAAGACCACCACGGGGGCGCGGATCATCGCGGCCCTCCTCGCCGACGGCAAGCGGGTCGGGGTGATGGCCACCGGCCACGCCGTGATCCTCAACCTGCTGGAGAAACTCGCCGAACAGGAACCCGGACTCGCCGGACGGGTCTTCAAGGTGGGCAAGGAGAGCGACCACCCGCTGGTGCAGTCAGGGTGGATGCAGTTGAGGGAATCCGCCGCCGCCGCGGGCGTCCTGGCGGGCCAGCCCTGCGTGATCGGCGGCACCGCGTGGCTCTTCAGTCGGCCCGAGATGATCGGCACCCTCGACTACCTCTTCATCGACGAGGCCGGGCAGGTGCCTCTCGCCAATGCCGTTGCGGCGGGGATGGCAGCGAAGAACCTGATCCTGATGGGCGACCAGATGCAGCTCGCACAGCCAACGCAGGGCGATCACCCGGGAGAGAGCGGCGCCTCGTGCCTCGCCTACCTGCTCCAGGGGCACTCCGTCATCCCCGACAGCCTCGGCATCTTCCTCGGGACGTCATTCCGGATGCACCCGGACGTCTGTTCGTTGATCTCCGACTGTTTCTACGAGGGACGTCTGTCGAGCCACGCCGCGACGACCGGCAACCGCGTCAACGTGAAGAGCCCCGATGCCGTTGCCTCGGGAAGCGGGGTGGTCTTTCTTCCCGTCCCGCACGATGGCAACACGCAGGGGAGCGAGGAAGAAGTGGAGCAGATCGCGGAGTTGGTGGATTCGCTGGTGCAGGGGACGGTGACCATTCGTGGCGGGACGCCACGCGCCCTCACGCTCGCCGACATCCTGATCGTGGCGCCGTTCAACTTGCAGGTCCGTGCGTTGCGGGGACGCCTCGGCAGCGAGGCACGCATCGGATCGGTCGACAAATTCCAGGGCCAGGAGGCACCGGTCGTGATCGTCTCGATGTGTGCCTCGACCCTCGACGATGCGCCACGCGGACCGCAGTTCCTGCTGTCGCCGAATCGTCTGAACGTGGCCATCTCGCGCGCCCAGGCGCTCGCCATCGTCGTCGGTTCCCCGTTGCTCGGCGACGTGCGCGTGCGCTCGGTCGAGGAGTTGCAGCTGGTGAGCCGCTGGTGCCGGATCGAATCCGCAGGAGCACAGTCGTGAACACAGCCGCCGACACCACCATCCGCCGCTGGCTCCTCGCCGCGGCCGCTGCCGTCGTCTGCGCCGTCATGATCGGCGGCATCACCCGCCTCACCGAGAGCGGCCTCTCGATCACCGAGTGGCGCCCCGTCTCGGGCATGTTCCCGCCGGCCAACGACGCAGACTGGCAAGCCGCCTACGAGAAGTTCCTCGCGATCCCGCAGGCGCAGACGGTGCACCGCGGCATCTCGATGGACAACTTCAAGACCATCTTCTGGTGGGAATGGATCCACCGCAACCTCGCCCGCATCGTCGGGCTGGTCATCGCGGTGCCGTACTTTGTCTTCCTGTTCCGCGGCCTGATCCGCCCGGCGCACCGCTGGCGCCTGCTGCTGCTCCCCATCCTCACCGCGGCGCAAGGAGCCCTCGGCTGGTACATGGTGAGCAGCGGCCTCGACGTGCGCACCAGCGTGAGCCCCTATCGGCTCACCGCGCACCTCGGCATGGCGCTGCTGATCTACGCCATCTGCATCTGGACCTACCTCGAGTTGCGCCCGGGGAGCACGCCGCGCCCGGCCGCAAGCGCGCAGCCACTCCGCCGCTGGACCACCGCGGCGCTGGTGCTCACCGTCATCACGCTCTTGTCGGGGGGATTCGTCGCTGGGCTCGACGCCGGGATGATGTACAACACCTTCCCGCTCATGGGCGGTCAGGTGGTCCCGCCGGGCTACGTGGTCGAGTCGTTCGGCTGGCGCAACGCACTGGAGAACCCGGTCGCCGTGCAGTTCCACCACCGCGTGCTCGCGATCACTACGGCCATCACGGTGCTGCTCCTCGCCGCCGCCGTGCGCCGCCGGCCTGACACCGAATCACTCCGCCCGGCCACCGACGCCGCCGCCGTCCTGGTGCTGCTGCAAGTCGGCCTCGGCATCGCCACGCTGCTGACCTTCGTGCCCGTCACGCTCGGCGTGATGCATCAGGTGACGGGGGTGGCGGTGCTGACGGCGATGTTGGTTGCGAGCAGCCGCGGCCGCCTGGCCGCGGCTTAGGTCGTAAGTCGTAGGTCATAGGTCGTAGGTCTGCACAGTGTGTCATCCTGAGCGAAGCCCGCGCAGCGGGCGCAGTCGAAGGACCTCTTTCCCAAAGCGCGGAGAGAGGTCCTTCGACTGCGCAGCCCTTCGGGCTGCTACGCTCAGGATGACAATTTTATGACCTACGACCTACGACTTACGACCTACGACCTACTTCTCCATCCCCCGCAACTCCGTCAACCGCCGCCTCACGCTCGCCACCGTCGGCTGCAGCTCCGCGTCGGCATCCTTCCACTGCTCCACGAACTCGGCGTAGTACTGCATCGCCTTGCCGCGATCGCCCTTGCTGTCGTAGAGCTCGCCGAGCCGCTTGCGCACCTGGGCGAGCCGTGTGCCTTCGAACCCTTGCGTCAGACGCTCGGTGGACGGCAGGACAAGGAGCGCCTCGTAGTAGGTGATCGCCGAATCGCGCTGCCCCGCCAGATCGAAGGCCTGACCCAGGCCGTAACGCACGCACCCCCGGCACTCGATCTGCGCGCCATCCTCGGCGACCGCCCCGGCCCGGAAGAGACGAAGCGCCTCGGGATACTTCTGCTCGGCCAGGGCAACTTGGCCCTCGAGCAGCGAGAGGAGCCACCGGTTGGCCGGACTCCGTGACCATTCCGCACGATCGGTCTGCATGCGGCCAAGGAGCTGACGCGCCTTTGACGCAGCGCCCGCCTCGCTGTAGAGGAGGATCACTTCCACGTACGGCCTATCAGCCGGGGAGGCCGCGGCCCATTGCGGCCCACTCACGACACGGTCGAGTCGCGCGATGCCGTCGGCGAGACGGCCACGGAAGCGGATGTCGATGCCCGCCTCACTCACGCCGTCGAGCTGCGCCGTCAAACCGCGCGAGACCAGCAGGGAGTCGAACGAGGCCCGGCGGGCGACGGCGGCACCGAGCTTGCCGCGGACAAGCTCGAGCTCGCCGAGCCCCGCGAGACTGCTGATGGTGAACACTGACGCGGGCCCACGGGCGAGCTCTTCCAGCATGGCCCGCGATGAGTCGAGCTCGCCGCGGGCGTAGAGCAGTGCGGCGAGGTTCGTTCGGAAGAACGGCGATGCCGCAAAGGCCGGCTCCTCGACCTTGAGCGAATCCGCCACCAGCTGCGCCTCCTCCGCGCGACCCGCATTGACCAGCTCCTCAAGCACGCGAATCCTGTTGCTCGGCACCGGGGCGATCGCCACCTTGCGGCGCGCGTATCGCACCGCGCTGTCCTTCTCCCCTCGGCGATCATACAGCAGCATCAGCTGGTTGGCGGCAACAATATCGGACGAGTCGAGCGCATACGCGCCGCGGTAGGCCTCGAGGGCCTTGCCGCGATCGGACTTGGTGCTGTGGGCCATCGCGACGGCGCCCTGCACCATCAGGCGCTCGAGCGGGGGCAGCTTGTCGGCGTACCGGGCGGCGTTGTCGAGCGCCGAATCGCGCGACGCGATCGGGGCGCCGTTGTTGACCAGCGACGCGTTGAGCTTGCGCCAGGCCAGGGCAAAGGTCGGGTCGAGCGCAAGCGCCCGACGCAACAGCGCGATCGACTTGTCGTAATCGGCCTCCACGTCGTTGGCGACGGAGGCCTCGGTATAGAGCTTGAGCGCCTCGAGGTTCGAGGTCGTGGCACGCGCGAGCGGGACGGCCTCCTGCACCTGCTTGAGTGACTCGCCCATCTTGCCGCGCAACTTCTTGGTGAGATCGTCCACCACATCCAGCAGGTCCTTCACGCCATCAGCCGTGCCCTGGAACGATGCCAAGGGAGTCCCATCGGCCGTCGAGATCAGTTCCAGCGACACCAGGTAGCCGCTACTCGCGGCCGCGAGGCGCCCGCCGAGGATCGCCTTGGCAGCGCCGCGCGTGGCGACTTCGCGCGCCACCGTCGGATCGAGCGGGGTGGTGATCGGGCGCTGCATCTGGGTGAGGATGCCGGCCACGTCGGTTGGCGTGAGGATGCGCACGGCGCGCGACTGCGACATCGCCGCGCGCACTGCGGCCTGCACGATGGGCGCGAGGGAGGAATCGGCCGCTGACGTGGTGAAGTCGGCCAGCAACACCTTGTCCTCGGCCACCAGCGAGCCACTCGCAAAGAGCGACGCCGCCGGACCCACACCCATCGCGCGCGTCACCATGTAGCCCGTCACCAACAGGACAAAGCCACCCATGGCGATCATCCCGTAGCGCAAGTTGCGGCGCCAGGAGAGATGCGGGTTGGCCTTGAGCGCGATGGTGGCCAGCGTCCCCGATGGCGCACGCCCCACCATGCTCCCGCCGGGCGTGAGTGTCGGCGTGGCGCGCGCACTGCGCCGTGCCACCGACTTGGCATAGCCCGTCAGCAGCAGCATCGGCAGGCCGAGCAGCATCAGCCCTACCGCGCCGGGGAAGGTCCACTCCGGCAGGCCGATCCCCACCACCGCCGCCTTCGCCACGATCGCCACCGCCGCCGTGGCCAGCACATAGAGCCCGAACGCGCGCGCGAAGCCGCCCGGACCGGAGAGAGACATGCTCGGCGTCGAACTGCTGCCGGTCACCGCATCGAGCGTACGCAGCACCTCGGTGGCACTGCTGGTCCGGTCGGCGGGGTCCTTCTCCAGCAGCTGCTTGACCAGCGTCGCGAGCGCCGGCGGACAGTCGCCGCGCTTCTGCGTCACCAGCGGCGGCGTCTCGCTGAGATGCGCGGCCAGCATCTTCTGCGGCGTCCGATCTGCAAAGGGACTCGCGCCGGTGAGCAGCTCGTACGCCATGCAGCCGAGCGCGTAGAGGTCCACGCGATGATCGAGCGTCGGGTCGCCCGCCACCTGTTCGGGCGCCCTGTACGCCGGCGTGCCGATGGAGGTGCCCACACTGGTGAGCGTCCCGCCGCTCACCTCGGAGCGTGACGCCGAGAGTGCCTTGGCAATCCCGAAGTCGGTCACCACGGCGGTGCCACCCGAGAGGAGAACGTTGTCGGGCTTGATGTCGCGATGGACAATGCCGCGCGCGTGCGCGTACGCCAGCGCCTTGGCCACGTCGCGGAGGATGGCCATCACGTCGGCGATCGGCATCCCGCCCGCCGCGAGTCGCCGTCGCAGCGACTCCCCTTCGACGAACGGCATGGTGAAGTACGGCAGCCCATCGAGGTCGCCGGCCGCGAGCAGCGGGACGATGTTGGCCTGCTGCAGCGATGCCGCCAGCAGTATCTCGCGTTCGAAGCGCTCGGCGTTCAGCCCCTGGGCCAGCTCGGGGGAGAGCACCTTGACCGCGACGGTGCGGGCCAGGCGCACTTCGGTCGCGAGGAATACCCGCGACATGCCGCCGCCACCGAGCTCGCGCTCGATGCGGAAGGCCTCGCCGAGATGGGCCTGCAATTGTGCGCGAAGATCCACAGGGATCCTGATACGGAGGGGGAACACGGTCGGCCGGAGATACTCCAAGTCTAGGCGCGGGGCGGAGTTGACGCCAGCACGGGCGCCCCATTCCTCCCCGGCCCGGGAGCCCGGCTTGACAGATCCCGGTTCTATGGTGAAATATCAGCAGTGCTGAATTATCAGCAGAACCCCGGACCCGGAGTCCCGATGCCGAAGCCCTCCTTCACCGACGACCTCTCCCGGCGGGAACGCCAGGTGATGGACGCCCTCCATCGCCGCGGCGAGGCCACCGTGGCCGAGATCCTCCGCGACATCCCCGACCCGCCCTCCTACTCGGCCGTGCGGTCGGTGTTGCGGATCCTCGGGGAGAAGCACTTGGTCACCTTCGCCGAGGACGGGCCACGCTACGTGTATCGCCCCGCCACCCCGACCACGCAGGCCCGCACCGACGTGCTCAAGCAGGTGGTCCACACCTACTTCGCCGGCTCGACCGAGCAGGCCTTCACCGCCCTGCTGCAGCTCGCCGACGCCACCCTGTCGCCCGACGAACTCGCCCGCATCCGTGAGCGGATTCGCGACGCCGAAGCGAAGGGGCGCTGATTCATGAGCCTCTCCTCCCTGCTCGGCATCGGGACCCCCTCGGCTCCGACGCTCCTGCTCCTGCTCAAGGCGACGCTCATCCTGCTGGTGACCGCGGGCCTCGCGACCGCACTCCACCGGGCCGCCGCCGGCGTGCGTCACCTGATCTGGCTGGTCGCCATCGGCGCCATCCTGCTCCTCCCGGCCCTCAGCCGGTGGACGCCGCTCGATCTTCGCGTCCTGCCCGCGACCCCCGCGGCCACCGTGCGTACCGGCGACGCCCGCAATGCCGTTCCCTTCACGCCGGTCCTCACGGCACGGGAGGCCACGCCCGCCACGACCACGCCGCCCGCCACCACGCTGCCGTCGCTCGGCACGGTGCTGTTCGGCGTCTGGGGTGCGATCGCGCTGGTGCTGGTCGCGCGATTGATCCTCGGCACACTCGCGGTGCGCCGCATCGTGCAAGGCGCGACACCGCTCGCCGACGCCGACTGGAACGATCGACTCTATGATGTTGCCGATCGACTCGGCATCGCCAACGCACCGCGCGTGGTGAAGAGCGAGTCGATCCACGTGCCCTTCGCCACCGGCCTGCTTAACGCCACGATCGTCCTTCCCGCCGAGTGTGAGGAGTGGACGCCGGGTCAACGCGATGCGGTGTTGATCCATGAACTTGGGCATGTCCGTCGTCGCGACCTGCTCGGACACACCCTCGGTCGCGTGGCCTGTGCGGTCTACTGGTTCCATCCACTGGTGTGGGCGGCGGCGCGCCGGCTCCGTGATGCCAGCGAGCGCGCCTGCGACGATCTCGCGATCCGTCTCGGTTCGCGGCCGAGCGAGTACGCGGAGCATCTGCTGCAGATCGTGACCGCCGTCGGACGGCCAGCGGTGCCCAGCGTCGCGCTGGCGATGGCGCAGCGGAAGGAGTTCGAGGGACGGATGTTGGCGATCCTCGATCCGGCGCGGCGCCGCGAGGCGCCGCCACGGTGGCAGGTGGTGTCCCTCACGGGCGCGCTGATGGCGATGTCGCTGCTGGTCGCGGCCGCCGCACCGGCGCCGGTCGACGCACCGGTTCAGGCGCACTCGGTGACACCGCCACCACCCCGCAGCATGGAAGCACTGGCCGACCTGCCGCAGCAGCCGGCGGCACTCGGCAAGGCGTCACCGACTGAACCGCCCGCCGCCGCGGAGGCGCCCGATCCGCAGGCGCCGGTGGTGAACCCAAACCCGAACGTGAACATCAACACCCGCACGCGAGATGAGTTGCCGGCCGCCATTCGCGATGCCAACCCCGAGGCCTTGGCCAGGGTGCTCCGCAGCGACAGCAGCGCCGAAGTGCGACGCGTGGCGGCCTGGGGATTGCGGGATCACGCCGACGTTTCCGTGGCGCACAGTGCGCTGGTCAACGCGGCGGAACGCGATGCCGATGCGGAGGTCCGCACCATGGCGGTGTGGGCCCTCGAGGGGTCGCGCGACACCAAGGTGACGGAGCTGCTCGGACGCGTGGTGGTGCGCGACGACGACACCGAGACGCGGGAGATGGCGGCCTGGGCGCTGGGGCAGTTCGCCGACCCGGCATCGGCGGCTCCGCTTGCGGCACAACTCGGCAAGGAAACCTCGAATGCGACGCTGGGCACGATCGCCTGGGCGCTCGGACACCTCCCGATGGAGCATGCCCCGGCACGGTTGACCGCGCTGTTGACCAACGAGTCACCGCGGACGCGACTCATGGCGGCGTGGGCGCTCTCGAACATTGCCGACAAGTCGACGTTGCCAGCGATCCGTTCGGCACTCAAGCAACCGCAGGATGGCAACACCGTTCGCGCGTTGTTGCGCGCGGCCATCGCGATCGATCCTTCGGCGGACGGAATGAGCGACCTGCTCACCTCGTCCGACCCGAAGGTGCGTGCCATCGCCGTCGCGGCCATGGCCGGCAAGCGAAGCATCGACCCGTGGCCGTGGCCCTGGCCGCGGCCCCGGCCGAGTCCCTGAACCACCCCGGCGCTGCGCGAGTTCCGGCTCGCGCATGCGCCGTTTTTTTGGTCGTGAAGTGCTGATTTTTCACCATACCAAGGAGTCTCCTGTGATGCGCCTCCTCTGCTCCACCGCCGCCGGCATGTTGACGCTCGGCTCGCTCCAGCAACCGGCCGCGCGCGACATCGCGGCACTCCTCGCCGAAACGCGCGGTGCCCCGCCGACCCTTTGCATTCTCGCTGCCGGTGCGCTCGGTAATGGCGGTTGGTGGGGCGGCATGGGCGCGCCGGTGACGCCACTCGCCCGTGTGGACGACGCCAACGGCTGGAACGGTCGCGCGGCCGCGCTCACCGCGAGCGAGCGGACGCTGCTCCTCGAGAGCATCACGATCGCCGACGACTGCACCCGCGAAGTCGCGGTCCGTCTGCTCGGTCGCGACGGCAGCGAGGCCACCGTCGCCGGGCTCACCCAGCATGTCGCCTCGCGTGATTCGTCGCTTCGCAGTGTCGGGGCATACGGACTCGGACTGATTGCGCGCGCCACCTCGGTGCCGGCGCTGATCGCCCTCACCAACGACGCCGCCGTCGGTCCGCGTGCCAACGCGCTCTGGGCGCTCGGTCGCATCGGCGATGGCCGCGCCGTGCCGACCGCTCTCCGCGCCCTCGAGCACCGCGATGCCGTGGTGCGCGCCGCGGCCGCCACCACGCTCGGTCAGCTCGACAGTTCCGCGGCGATTGGCGCCCTGATCCGCCTGGTGCGCCAGGACCCGAGCCCCAACGTCCGGCGGGTTTCCGCATGGGCGTTGGCACAGCTCGACGCGCGGGCCGCCGATGCCGCGCTCGGCGAGGCACTCGCCAACGACAAGGACGCCGCGGTGCGCGAAATGAGTGCCTGGGCCATGGGTGAGCTCTCGAATCGGCAGGGCCATCCGGCGCTGATCGCCGCCGCCCGCGGCGACAGCGACGAACGCGTGCGCGAGACCGCCGTCTGGGCGATCGCCGAGCGTGGTGACGCCTCCGCTGCCGCCGCACTGGGAGAGTTGCTGGCGAGCGAGAAGCATCCCGCCGTGCGTGCCACCGCCGCGTGGGCGCTCGGCGAGCTCGAGCCCAAGAGTGCGCCGCGCGGACTCATGGCCGCACTCACCGACGACGACGAACGCGTGCGTACCGCCGCCGCCTGGGCACTCTCCGAAATCGGTGACGCAGCAGCACTCCCCGCGTTGCGAACCGCTCTGGGGCGACCCGCCAACGAGCGCACCCGCAAGGCGCAGATCCGCGCGCTGCTCGAAGTCGGCGAGAATCCCGACCGTTTGGTCGAGCATCTCAAGTCGCCCGATGCCAGCGTGCGCGCCGCCGTGGCGCAGGCACTCGCCGGGAGGGGTCACGTCAATCCGTGGCCCTGGCCGCAGCCGCGCCCGCGTCCCTTCCCCTGATCACGACAACCCTTCACCTGCCGGGGGCGTCTCACCCGAGACGTCCCCGACCCAGGACCCCCTGATGACCCGAATTCATTCGCTGATTCCATTGTTGTCGCTCGCGACGACGACGCTCTTCGCGTCGCCGGGTCGGGCGCAAGCGCCCGCCCCGGCGCGCGTGACCGCGCATCGCATCAGCGCCGCGCCGATACTCGATGGCGTTGATGACGAGCCGCTCTGGCGCGGCATCACGAGCACCGAGGAGTTTCGCGAGGTACGCCCACGTGAGGACGGTGCGCCGTTGCAACGTACCGCGTTCCGCGTCGGCTACGACGCGGAGTACCTCTACGTCTTTGTCCGGCTCTACGAAGCGCACCCCGACAGCATCGTGGGGCGGCTGGCGCGGCGCGACGAGCAGTCCGTCTCCGATCACGTCACCGTGATGATCGACTCGTACCACGACCGACGCACCGGCTTCGAGTTCCAGGTGAATCCGGTCGGTGTGAAGGCCGACTACGCCATCTACAACGACGGCCAGGAAGATCCCGCCTGGGACGCCGTGTGGGAGGTCGCGACGCAGGTCGATTCGCTCGGCTGGACGGCCGAGTATCGCATCCCGTTCTCGCAGCTGCGCTTCGCCCCGAAGGACGAGATGACCTTCGGCTTCATGGTCTGGCGCAACCTGCAGCGGAACACGGCACAAGTCAGCTGGCCACTGATGCGCCAATCCAAGACCGGGTTCGTCTCGCAGTTCGGCGAACTGGTGGGGCTGACCGGCCTCGCCACCCCGCGCCGCGCCGAACTGATGCCGTACGTGGTGGCACAGAGCGCACCGACCCCGGCAAGTCTCGACCGCAGCCAGCAGCTCTCCGTCGGCGGCGATCTCCGGCTCGCCCTGGCCTCGAACATTCTCCTCAACGCCACGATGAACCCTGACTTCGGCCAGGTCGAGGCCGACCCGGGGCAGCTCAATCTCTCGGCGTTCGAGGTCTTCTTCGGCGAGCGACGGCCGTTCTTCGTGCAGGGATCCGGGCTCTTCGACTTCCGCGTCAATTGCTTTGTCGTGATGGATTGCGGCAGCGGCGAAGGCCTCTTCTATTCGCGTCGCATCGGGCGCTCCCCCGAACTCGGTGGCCGCAATGGCGACCTGAACACGCCCACCTCGACCCGCATTCTCGGCGCAGCCAAGGTCACGGGCCGGTTGCCGAGCGGACTCGCCGTGGGATTGCTCAATGCGGTGACGGAGCGGGTGGGTGGCATCAACGGTCTCACCGCCGAACCGGGGGCCAACTACTCGGTGCTGCGCGCCAACCAGGACTACGATGGCGGATTGGCGAGTATCGGCGCCATGGTGACCAACGTGCATCGCGCACTCGACCCGAGCAGCGAGGCGTTCCTGCATTCGAGCGCGATGAGCGGCGGCCTCGATGCCCGGCGCCGGCTCGGTCGCTTTGAACTGTCGGGTGCGTTGATGGCGAGCCGAGTCACCGGCACCGCGGAGGCCATCACCCGCACGCAATCGCGGCCGGCCCACTACTACCAGCGCCCCGACGATGCGATCGCGCTCGACTCCGCGGCCACCGCGCTCAGCGGCACGGCCTTCGAGCTTCGGCTGGCCAAGGTCGGCGGCGAGCGCTCGCGCTTCGAGTTCGGCTACGCCCGGCGCTCCGCCGGATTCGAGATCAACGACATCGGCTTCCTCAACCGTGCCAACGAACAGACGTGGAACAGCTGGTATGCGCTGCGCTGGAATCGGCCGACCCGGCTCTACCAACGCCTCAACTGGAACTTCAACTTCTGGCAGTATTGGACGCTCGACGGCACCCCGACCGATCGCGCCTTCAATTCCAACGTGCACGTGCAGTTCAACAGCCGGTGGTGGCTGCACGCCGGCGGCACGCTCGGCATCGGGCAGGTGTACTGCGATCGCGACTGCACCCGCGGTGGTCCGGCGCTCAAGCGCGAGCCCAACTACCGCCCGTGGGTGGGCATCGAGGGGGACAATCGGCGCGCGCTCGTGCCATCGCTCTTCATTAACTACAGCAATGGCGATGGGGGCCGCAGCACCAACCTCAGCCTCAGCCCGCAGCTGACGCTGCGCCCGTCCACGCGCTTCGTCACGTCGCTCAGCGTGAACGTGGGGCGCAACCAGCGTGACGCCCAGTGGTTCGGCAACGTGACCGACGCGAACAACATCACGCATTACACCTTCGCCGCGCTCGACCAGCACACGCTCGGGATCACCTGGCGCCTCAACTACACCCTCACGCCCACCGCGTCCTTCCAGTGGTATGCCAACCCCTTCATCTCCAAGGGGACCTATACCCGGATGCGCGAGCTGAACGATCCGCGCGCATCCGCGTACGACGACCGCTTCCAGGCCTACACGCCGGCCGAGGATCCTGGCGGCTTCAACGTGAAGCAGTTCCGGTCGAATGCCGTGTTCCGCTGGGAGTACATGCCCGGCTCGACCCTCTTCCTGGTCTGGAACCAGGGGCGGCAACAGTTCGCCCCGGAAGAGGGGCATCGCTCCGGTCAGGGCGACCTGAGCGACCTCTTCTCGCAACGGGCCGAGGATCGTTTCCTCGTGAAAATCTCGTACTGGCTGAATCGGTGATTCGCATGGGCCGGAGGGGGTGCAACCTCCGGACCCCCTCCGCCAAGAAAGTGGCGAGTGAAAGGTTGTAGACCCTCCCCGGGGTGGGTAGCCTGCAAGGACCACCTCACCGCCCCCGGTAGGACACCATGGCCATGGCCTCGGTCTGCTGATGTTCGACGACGCACCGTCAGTCGCGTTGCTGGACTCGCTCCTCGAAGGATGCAACATCATCGGGTTTGACCGGCGATACCGCTACGTCAATCCCGCCGCCGCGTTGCACGGGCGCCAATCCATCGAGGCCCTCCTCGGCAGCACCATGCCCGAGCTCTTCCCGGGCGTCGAGGACACGCCGCTCTACACCGCGATCCTCCGCTGCCTCGATGAGCGGGTCGCCACCAGGATGGAAACCTCCTTCAGCTACCCCGATGGCTCGGTGGGCTGGTTCCAGGTCAGCATCGAACCCGTCAAGGAGGGCGCCTTCATCCTCTCGGTCGACATGACCGAGCGCTACCAGATGACCGAGGCCCTGCGTTGGAGCGAAGCCCGCCTCCGCGGCCTGCTGCGCGGGATCCCCGATACCGTCTTCGTCGTCGACCACCGGGGCGTCTTTCTCGACTGCCATGTGCCGGACCCGGCACTGCTACTCGTGCCACCCGAGGAGTTCCTCGGCCGCTCCATGGCCGACGTGCTCCCGATGGAGGTGGTCGAGCCGGTCCTGGCCGAGATCGACGTCGCCCTGCGGAGCGGGGGCAAGCGCGAGTACTCCTATCAGCTCACGGTGCGCGACGAGGTGCGCTGGTATGTCGTGATGATCGTCCCGACCGACGCCGATCGGGTGACCCTGGTGGTGCGCGACACGACCGCGGCCCGCAACCTCGAAGACCAGTTGCGGCAGGCGCAGAAGATGGAGGCCGTCGGGCAGCTCACCGGCGGGATCGCGCATGACCTCAACAACATGCTCACGGTGATCGGCTCCAACGCCGAGGTGATCGCGGAATCACTCGCGACGGGCGGTTCGGTGCAGGACGAGCTCGCCGAGCTCGAGGCGGCTGTGCGGCGTGGCGCCGACATGATCGACCGCCTGCTCCGCTTCTCCCGCCGCGGCATGCTCGAACGCTGCCCGCTCGACGCCGCGGGGGAGGTGCGCGCCTTTGTGCCCGTGCTGCGACGCATGCTGCCGGAATCGGTCGGGATTGTGGAGGAGATGGCGGGGCCGACCGGCGTGGTCATGATGGATCCGGGCGCGGTGCAGCAGGTGCTGGCGAATCTCTGCACCAACGCGCGCGATGCCATGGATGGGCATGGCACCATCATCATCGAGACCGGGCCGAGCGCCATCGGACCCGACGACCCGCGCATCCATCTCGGCATGACCCCCGGTCCCTACGCGCGGATCGCCGTGCGCGACAACGGGGTCGGCATGGACCGCCGCACCCTCGCCCGGATCTTCGATCCCTTCTTCACCACCAAGCCGGCCGGGGTCGGCACCGGCCTGGGCATGTCCATGGTCTATGGGCTGATGCAGGCGCACGGGGGCGCCGTCGAAGTGGATAGCACCCCCGGCCAGGGCACCGCCGTCGCCCTCTATTTCCCGGTCCTTCCGGAAGAATCGCCGCAGCCGACGCCGGGCACCCCGCGCAGCCCACTCGCCACCCTCCGGGGGACCGAGACCATCCTGCTCGTCGAGGACGAGCCGGCGATCCGGCGCGTGGCGGCAATCGCCCTCCGAAAAATGGGCTACGTCGTGCTTGAGGCGGCCGATGGCCAGGAGGGAATTGAGGTGCACCGGGCCCACCTCCCGGGCGTGGACATCATCGTCACCGACCTGGTCATGCCACGGATGGGGGGACGCCAGATGGTGGACGTGCTGCGCGCCGAGGGTGTGCAGGTCCCGGTCGTGGTGATGAGCGGCTATGACTCGGAGGGCGACCTCGGTGGCCGCGACTTGCCGACGGGCGTGCTCTTCCTGCAGAAGCCGTGGACGCTCTCCGATCTGGCGGCGAGGGTGCGGGGGATGCTGGACGTGAACGAAGGAGAGTGAGGGGTGCGGGGTGAGGGGGGCCGTTCAATCGATTACCCTGTCCGACTAAATCACTCCCCATTGTCGGCCGCAAAGCCGCTTGCCGCAAGGGTTTGCGCCGTGCATACTCCACGCGGGGCGCCCGACCATCCGGCCGACCGCGCCTCATGTGTCCCTCTCCGATGTGAGGCGTTCATGCGTCTGTTCCAATGCTCTTCCCTTGCCCTGGTCGCCCTGCTGGTGGGTTGCGGTGGCGAATCCACCCCGGCCCCCGAGGCCACCCAGGGCGCCGCGCCGAGCGGTGGCCAGGCCGCCGTTCAGGACGACCAGTCCACCCCCGACGTGGTCAAGGTCGCGGTCGGCTCGCCCGACCACACCACCCTGGTCGCGGCGCTCCAGGCCGGGGACCTGGTCAACTCGCTGGCCAACGCGGGGCCGTTCACCGTCTTCGCCCCCACCAATGCCGCCTTCGACAAGCTCCCGGCCGGCACGGTGGACAATCTTCTCAAGCCCGCCAACAAGAGCCAGCTGGTCGACGTGCTGCAGAACCACGTGACCACCTCGGCCCTGAGCGTGGACGACTTCGCCGCCGGCGACACGGTGGCGATGGCCGGAGGCGGCAAGGAGGTGGTCAAGAAGGAGGGCGGCACCATGTATATCGGGGGCGCCAAGGTGATCGCCTCGGTCCGCGCCTCCAATGGCTGGGTCCACGTGGTGGACGCGGTGCTGGTCCCGGCCCCACCGAAGTAGGGCACCATCGCAGGGCAGGGTTGGACGCAGGGGCGCTCGGAGAGGGGCGCCCTTGTGCTGTCCGGCCCTGCCCACCTTGACATCCCCGGTACCCGGCCGCACTTTGTTCTACAACCGAACAAAGTCGGCTCCCCCCTTGCCCTGCCCGTATTCCCACCGCTCCCCTTTGAGGAGGCTCGCATGAGTCTCGGTTCTGTTCGCCTGCTCCGCACCCTCGGAGGCCGGCGATTCGCCTTGGCCACCGCGCTGTCGCTGTGCCTCGCCCCGCTCGCCGCCGCCCAGGGCCCCTCCATCCGCATCGTGGCGGACGCCGCCGGCTCGCGCGTGCAGGTCGACGGCCGCGACTTCATGGTCCTCGGCATGAACTGGGACTACGTCCCCATCGGCGAGAACTACGCCTACTCGCTCTGGCGTCAGCCCGACGACGTCATCAAGACGGCGCTCGACCGCGAAATGGGCCTCCTCAAGGCGATGGGCGTCAACACGGTGCGTCAGTACGTCGGCATCCCGCCGCGCTGGGTGCGCTATATGTATGAGCAGCACGGCATCTTCACCGTGCTCAATCACCCGCTCGGTCGCTACGGCGCCACCGTCGGCGGCGTGTACAACGCCAACACCGACTACTCCGACGCGCGGGTCCGGAAGGCGTTGCTCGCCGAGATCACGGCGATGGTCACCGAGTTCAAGGGGACGCCGGGCGTGCTGATGTGGCTCCTCGGCAACGAGAACAACTACGGCCTCACCTGGAAGTCGGCCGCCACCGAGGCGCTGCCGCAGGGCGAGCGCGACGCGGCCAAGGCCCGCTTCCTCTATTCGCTCGTGGGCGAGGCAACCGCCGCCATCAAGGCCGTGGACCGGGACCGCCCGGTGGCCCTGGCCAACGGCGACCTCCAGTACATCGACATCATCGCCCAGGAAGCCAAGGGGCTCGACGTCTTCGGCGCCAACGTCTACCGCGGCCGCTCGTTCCGCGACTTCTTCGCCGTCGTCAAGGCCAAGATGAACATCCCCGTGCTCTTCACCGAGTTCGGCGCCGATGCCTTCAATGCCAAGGAGCGCCGCGAGGACCAGCGCACGCAGGCCTCGTATCTGCTGGCCCAGTGGCAGGAGATCTATGAGCACTCGGCCGGCAAGGGGCTGACCGGCAACGCCATCGGCGGGCTCACCTTCCAGTGGAGCGACGGCTGGTGGAAGACCGGGCAGGAAACCGGGCTCGACTTCCACGACACCAACGCCTCCTGGCCGAACGACGCCTACGCCGAAGACTTCGTGCCGGGCGAGAACAACATGCACGAGGAGTGGTGGGGCATCATGGCCAAGGGGCCGACCGACTCCCGCGGCCAGTTCGAGCTCTTCCCGCGCGCCGCCTACTACGCGCTGCAGCGCGCCTACACGCTGGCCCCGTACGGCTCGACCACCAACCTCGCCGCCATCAAGGCGCACTTCGCCACCATCTCGCCCGACGAGATGGTGCTGCGCGCCCGCGGCGACGCCGCGCTCGCCACCGCCGACGAGAGCCAGAAGGTCCGCCTCAGCGGGATGCGCATGGAGCTCTCCACCTTCTCCACCGGTGGCTCCCTGATCAGCACGCCGCCCGACGATGCCCGGAGCACCACCTCGCTGCCGGCCTTCCGCGGCTTCGACCACATGCAGTCGTACTACGCGTCGCTGCAGGTGCGGCCGGCCAACAACGTCGTCGGCACCATGTCGCTCAACGTGCTCGGCAACGTGCCCACCAATCCGATCGACCAGCTCTTCTACGAGGCCCGCGGTCGGCCCCGCACCGTCGATTCCGCTGGTGGCTCCGCGACGCTCAACGGCCTCGATCGCGTGAAGGTCTACTCGGCGTCGCTCACCTGGGACGACAAGGACTTCCGCCTCGACGGCTTCTACCGCACCGGGCACTATCACTGGGGCTACGAGGGCGACTTCTTCGGCCTCTATCGCGAGGCCAACTACGGCCCCGCCATCGACACCTACAACGCCGAGGCTCCACTCGGCGTCGAGTTCACCGGCAAGCGGGCGCTGGCCGGCCTCAAGGTGGCGTTCGGTCCCGAGCTCTGGTGGGGCGCCAACCCCGCCGTGATCGCCAAGTACACCCGCAAGCTCGGCAGCTTCACCATGAGCGGCATGTACCAGGAAGACATCGCCGCGCTGGGTTCGCTCGTCTCGTCGTTCGCGATTCCGACGCCGGTGACCCGCAAGGCGACGCTGCACGCGGCGACCACCTTCCGCGGCGTCAACATCGACCTCGGTGGCATCTGGTCGGGTTCGAACCTCGCGGGCCGCATCTTCCAGTTGGTGGACGGCGCGCCGGGCAGCTATCGCACGGTGCAGGACAGCATTCGCGCCTCCGATGCCTTCGGCGCCAAGGCCAAGCTCTCCACCACGCGCGGGCACTTCAACTACTACGTGCAGGGCGCCGCGATGGGCCTCGTCGCCGACGGTGGTCCGACCTCGACGATGACCTACACCGGCTGGAGCCTCAAGGACAGCGGTCGCGGCAACCAGTGGAACGCGATCAGCGGCTTCACCTACACCAATGGCTCGTGGCAGATCGCGCCGAACTTCCTCTACCAGAAGCCGATCGTCGGGCCGATGCCGTTCGACGCCCCGGCGCCGGGACGGCTCCGCAACGTGCTCGACGACCCGTTCGCCGTGCGCGCCAACCGCGAGACGGTGGCCGGCGAAATGCTGGTCACCTACGACCCGACCCCGGCGACCTACATGTATGCCTGGGACAACGACATGCGCGAGGATGCCAAGCTCGCCGTGAGCGCCGGCTTCGTGTTCCGCCACTACGCCACGTCGCAGGACGCCGCCATCGGCTTCCTCGGTGACGGCCGTACCGCCTTCCGCTTCCCGCGGGCCACGCCGGCGCGCGACCTCTGGGAGGCGCGCACCCGCATCGTGGCGCAGCCGAGCCGCGACCTCCGGATGATCCTGAACCTCTTCGGCGGCACCGCCGAGCCGAACGGCGACAACCAGCGCAAGATCTCCCGCTACGGCGGCGACCTCCGCGCGGTCACCGGGCAGATGAAACTGATCGCCTCGGCCAAGATCAACGACTGGGGTCCGTACGACTACCACCGCGACTTCAACCTGACCTTCCCGACCCAGCTGATGGGCGACCTCTCCTATTCGCTCGGCCGTCCGACCTGGTGGGAAGTGCCGGCCACGCGCGTGGGCCTGCGCGGCACCTGGCGCTCGCTCGATCGCAACTCGCCGCGCTACTGTCCGGCCACCATTCCGAACGAGAATGGCCCGTCCACCTGCGACATCGCCGCCCCGTTCGGCAACGGCAGCGAGTGGGAGATCCGGACCTACCTCACGGTGGCCTGGTGACCTTGGCACCTGAGATGACATCCGCGACCCGAGAGGAGATCGACCAACGGGTCGCGGAGTTGCTGCAGCAGATGACGCTTGAGGAGAAGATTGGCCAGCTGGCGCTCATCCAGGGCGCCGGCGGGCACGTCTCCCACGACGTCGCCGAATCCGTTCGGTCGGGCCGCATCGGCGCGGTCCTCAACGAAGTGGATCCCGGCACCAACCGCGAACTCCAGCGCATCGCGCGCGAGGAGAGTCGCCTCGGCATCCCGCTCCTCATCGGGCGCGATGTCATTCATGGCTTCAAGACGGTCTTCCCGATCCCGCTGGGACAGGCGGCCACGTGGCACCCCGAGCTCGTCGAGCACGGCGCACACGTCTCGGCCATCGAGGCCACGGCCACCGGCGTGAACTGGACCTTTGCCCCGATGCTCGACATCGGCCGCGATCCCCGCTGGGGCCGCGTCGCCGAATGTCTCGGCGAAGACCCCCACCTCGCCTCGGTGCTCGGCGCGGCCATGGTGCACGGCTTCCAGGGCGAGAATCTCGCCGAACCGGGCCGCATCGCCGCGTGTGCCAAGCACTTCGCCGGCTACGGCGCCTCCGAGAGCGGCCGCGACTACAACACCACCAACATTCCCGAGGGAGAGCTGCGCAACGTGCACCTCCCTCCGTTCCGCGCCGCACTCAACGCCGGCGCGGCCACGGTGATGACGTCGTTCTCCGATCTCAACGGCGTCCCCGCCACCGCCAATGCCCTGCTCCTCCGCACCATCCTGCGCGAGGAGTGGGGCTTCGATGGCTTCGTGGTGAGCGACTGGGATTCGGTCCGCCAACTCGCCGTGCACGGCCTCACCGCCGACGATCGCGACTCGGCGTACGAAGCCGCGAGCGCCGGCTGCGACATGGAGATGGCGAGCACCACCTACGCCGAGCATCTCGCGTCGCTGGTGCACGAGGGGCGCATCACGCCCGCGCACGTGGACGCGATGACCGCCAACGTGCTGCGCGTCAAGTTCCGGCTCGGCCTCTTCGACGCCACCGACGAGGAAGTCACGCTCCCCGAGGCGCTCAACGTTGAGCACCTCCGCGCAGCCTACGAGGCCGCGGCCGAGAGCGTGGTGCTCCTGAAGAACAGCGATGCCCTCCTCCCGCTGAATCCCGCCGCGTTGCGCTCCGTGGCCGTCATCGGTCCGCTCGCCGACGATGCGCACGAACAGCTCGGGACCTGGATTTTCGATGGGGATACCGGCGCGACGCGGACCATCCTCCCCTCGATCCGCCTCGCCGTCGGCCCCGAGTGCACCGTGCACCATGCGCGCGCACTCGAGACCTCGCGCAGCCGCAACCACGACGGCTTCGCCGAGGCGGTGGCCGCCGCCGAACAGTCCGAGGTGGCGATCCTGGTGCTCGGCGAGGAATCGATCCTCTCCGGCGAGGCGCATTGCCGCGCCGACATCGGCTTGCCCGGTGCGCAGGACGCGTTGATCGATGCGATCGCCGCGACCGGCACGCCGATCGTGCTGATTGTCATGGCCGGTCGCGCGCTGGCGCTGGAGTCGGTGGTGGACAAGGTGCAGGCCATCCTCTACGCGTGGCACCCGGGGACCATGGGCGGTCCCGCCATTGCCGACCTGCTGATGGGCGTCGTCTCGCCATCCGGTCGCCTCCCGGTGACGATGCCGCGGGTGCTCGGGCAGATACCGATCTACCACGCGCACAAGAACACCGGCAAGCCGGTGACGCCCGCGAGCTTCACGTACATCGATCACATCCAGCCCCGGGCCCATCAGGTCTCGGTCGGCAACACCTCGTTCCACCTCGACGTCGATCCCTCGCCGCTCTATCCCTTCGGCTACGGACTCACCTACTCGACCGTGGTCTACGACACCATCACCGTCAGTGCGTCCACCGTGCCGATGGATGGCACCGTCACCATCGCCGCCGAGGTGGTCAACACCGGCGCGCGCGAGGTGAGCGAGGTGGCGCAGCTCTACCTGCGCGACCTGGTGGGGAGCGTGACGCGTCCTGTCCGTGAGCTCAAGGGCTTCACCAAGGTGCGCCTCCTGCCGGGCGAGCGCCGGACCGTCCATTTTGTCCTCTCCGCCGACGACCTGGCGTTTGTCGGTCGCGACGGACAGCGACGCGCGGAGCCCGGACATTTCCATGCCTGGATTGGCGGCGACGCCAATGCCACGCTTCGAACCGAATTTTCACTGGTGGCCTCCGCCACCAGTCTTCACTAGACGAGTCCCATGGCCCACGACCCCGGTATCGCCCAGCGCGTGGACGCACTCCTCGCGCAGATGACCCTCGACCAGAAGCTCGGCCAGATGATCCAGGGCGAGCGGATGTCGGTCACCCCCGACGACGTGGCCGAGCACCATCTCGGCTCGGTGCTCAGCGGCGGCGGCTCCTGCCCCGGCGACAACCGCCCAGCCGACTGGGTCGCCATGCACGACGCCTATTGGGCCGCCTCGATGCGGACCGAGGGCGGCCGGATGGCCATTCCCCTGCTCTACGGCGTGGACGCCATCCACGGCCACGCCAACGTGCTCGGCGCCACCGTCTTCCCGCACAACATCGGCCTCGGCGCGATGCGCGACCCCGACCTGGTCGAGCGGATCGCGCAGGCCACCGCCCGCGAGATCCTTGCGACCGGTGTCGAGTGGACCTTCGCCCCGACGCTCGCGGTCGCGCGCAACATCCGCTGGGGCCGCACCTACGAGAGCTATTCGTCGGACCCCGCCGTGGTCACCTCCTACGCCGGGCGCTTCGTGCGCGGCCTGCAGGGCGATCTCGGCCGCGACAGCGTGATTGCCAGCGTCAAGCACTGGGTCGGCGACGGCGGCACCACCGACGGCGTGGACCAGGGCAACTGCGAGGTCTCAGAAGAGGAGCTGAGGCGCATCCACATGGCGCCGTACCTCGCCGCGCTCGAGGCCGGCGCGCTCACGGTGATGGCGTCGTTCAACAGCTGGAATGGCGAGAAGTGCCATGGGCACCGCTATCTCCTCACCGACGTGCTCAAGGGCCGCCTCGGCTTCGACGGCTTCATCATCTCCGACTGGGATGGCGCCGACTACCTCGCGCCCAACTACGCCGATGCCATCCGGATGGCCGCCAACGCGGGCATCGACATGTTCATGGTCTCGGCCGACTGGCGCCGTTGTCTCGACACGCTGCGCACCCTCGTGCTGAACCACGAGGTGCCGATGGCGCGCATCCACGACGCCGTGCGGCGCATCCTCTCGGTCAAGATCCGCTACGGCCTCTTCGAGCGTCCCCGCCCCGCCGAGCGGCATTGGTCGGTGGCCGGCGGCTTCGGGGCCGAGGCGCACCGCGCCGTGGCGCGCGAAGCGGTGCAGAAGTCGCTGGTGCTGCTCAAGCACGAGGGCGCCGTGCTGCCGCTCACGAAGTCGGCACGCATCCTCGTCGCGGGGAAGAACGCCGACAACCGCGGTCACCAGTGCGGTGGCTTCACCGTGGCGTGGCAGGGCGTGAGCGGCAACGATCGCATCGAGGGTGGCACGTCGATCTGGGAAGGGATCCAGGCGATGGCACCGAACGCGGTGCTCAACGTCGAGGGTCACGACGCCGAGGCCGCGCAGCACGACGTGGCGATCGTGGTGATCGGCGAGAAGCCGTATGCCGAGGGCATGGGCGACATCCGCGTGGTGGAGGCGGAGGGCGCCGGCTCGAGTCCGCGCGCCGGCCTCGCCGATCCGCGCCTCGGCCAGCCCATTGGCGTCGGCTCCGGCTTCGGTGGCATCACCACCAAGCTGCCGGCCTACGGCACCACGCTCGAGCTGGCGCAGCTGCATCCCGAGGACCTCGCCACCATCCGCCGTATCACGGCGAAGGGCATTCCGGTGGTGGCGGTGCTCATCTCCGGTCGGCCGCTGGTGGTGAACGCCGAGATGGCGGAGAGCGCGGCCTTCATCGCGGCATGGCTGCCGGGTTCGGAAGGGGCGGGTGTTGCCGATGTGCTCTTTGGTGATGCGCCGTTCCACGGGACGCTGTCGTTCCCGTGGCCGGCGCAGGCAGCGCCCGGCGCCGAGGGGGAGTGCTTCCCCCTCGGCTACGGACTCCGCATCGGCTAAGGTGTGACCGGATCGCCCAGTCGTCCGCGCCGCCGCTCCAGCTCGGCGCGGACTTCATGGGCCTTGGCCTCGGAGATCGGATACGAGGCCACCAGGTAGATCGCCACGGCCGAGGCAATGGCCGGGATCACCGCATCAAAGAGCCGCAGGAGCACAATCGTCCGCGGTGCCTGCGCGCCGGCGAGCGCCACGTCGAAGCCCGTGGCGTTGAGCAGGAAGCCACCCGCCGCCAGCGCCGCACCCATCCCGAGCTTCACCACCCACCAGTAGATCGAGCCGAACATCCCCTCGCGGCGCTCGTGCGTCTCGAGCTCGTCCATGTCCACCACGTCGGCGATCATCGAGCCCATGAGCGTGAAGAGGCCACCGAGCCCGAACGCCATGAAGGGCACCGGGACCAGCAGCAACCACGGATGCGCGGGATCGTAGCAGAACCACTTGAGCAGGTAGCCCACGATCGAGAGCCCGGTCGACACCATGAAGGCGCGCCGCTTGCCGATCTTGGTGCCCACCATCGTGACCAGGAAGATGATCGCGAAGGTCGACACCGCGCCGAGCGTGCCCGCGTAGCCGGCATACTTGGCGCCGAGCTGCTGATCACCGCCGAAGACGTAGTAGATGATCACGTACGTCTGGAACGACGAGATCATGATGAAGCCGTTGAAGACCAGGAAGGTCGCCACGCAGAGCTTGCGGAACGGCGACGAGCGCAGCGTCGTGGCGAGCCCCTTGCCGAAGAGCCGCATGTTCCGGCTGAGCATCGCCATCGTGCTCTCGCCCGCCTCCATCGCCACGGTCTCGGCGGAGACCGCCGCCTGCGCCCGCTCGCGCAACACGATTGCCGGGATGACCCCAGCCACCACGGCCACCACGCCAATGGCGATCGCAAGCCCACCGGCGCCCTCGACCGAGTTCTCGAACCAGGACTCGTTGGTCATGATCCAGAGGAACCAGGGCGAGATCACGTAGGCCATCTGCCCGATGAAGTTCTGCACCCCCATCAGGCGGGTGCGCTCGTGATAGTCGGGCGTGAGTTCGTAGCCGAGGGCCACCCACGGCGTGGCATAGATGGTGTACGCGGTATAGAAGAAGAGCGAGCCGATGAAGAAGTACCACGCGTAGTAGTTCTCGCTCTTGCCGCTCGGGAACTGCCACATGATCGCGAAGATGATGCCGACGGTGACGGCGCCGATGAAGATGTAGGGACGGCGGCGGCCCCAGCGCGAGCGGGTGTTGTCGGAGATGTAGCCCATCAGCGGATCGGTGAGCGCGTCGAAGATCCGCGGCACCGCGCCGAGCAGCCCGACCAGCGCGGGGTTCATCCCGAGGCCGAGGTTGAGGATCACCGTCATCCCGCCGATCGCCGCGGCCAGCGTGTTGTTGACGAATGCCCCCATCCCGTACGCCAGCTTGTGCGCGAACGGGATCTTGTCAGCCTCGGCGGTCTCGAAGTGCGCCGCCTCGACCACCGCGCGCTTGCTGCCGAGGCGCGAGTGCCACGCAGCGACGGCAAGCTGCCAGGTGGCCGAGAGGCGCGAGCCGAGGCTCACGGCCGGTACACTCGCACCCAATCCACCAGCATCACCTGCGGGAAGGTGGTGCCGTCCGGCGGACCGGCGGGCCCGCCGCCGACCGCGAGGTTCAGGATCATGTAGAACGGCTTGGTGAACGGCCACGCATCACCGGGCACCTGATCGCGCTCGATGCTCTGATAGAGGTTGCCATCCACGTACCAGGTGAGCCGATCCTTGGTCCACTCGACGGCAAAGTCGTGGAAGTCATCGGAGAAGGTGCCGCTCGGCAGCGTGTACTTCCGGTAGATGGAGTTCGCGCCGGAGTATCCCGGGGCGTGCAGCGCGCCCTGAATCGACGCCGGCTCGCGACCAAAGTTCTCCATGATGTCGATCTCGCCGACACCCGGCCAGTCATTCTCGGGGAAGTCATTGCCGAGCATCCAGAAGGCCGGCCAGATGCCGCGCGCCGTCGGCAGCTTGATCCGCGCCTCGATCCGCCCGTACTGGGTCTCGACCAGGTCCTTGGTGGTGATGCGGGCCGAGGTGTAGCTCCGTCCCTCGAAGTCCTCGCGTCGCGCCGTGATCACCAGCTTGCCGTCGCCGCTGAGCGAGGCGTTGCTGGCGCGATCGGTGTCGTACTCGAGCTGGGCGTTGCCCCAGTCGGTCCCGATGTCGAAGCGCCAGTTGGCGGCGTTCGGCAGCGTGCCGGCGGCACCGTCAAAGGTGTCTTCCCAGAACAGCTTCAGGTTGTCGAGGGGCTCGGGACCGGTGGAGGCACAGCTGAGGGTACTGACGAGCGTTGCAGCGAGGAGGAGGCGGAATCGGGTCATGTCTCGGTCCGTGGTGGGGTCATGGTCGGGCGCCGATCGTGGGGAAGAGCGTCGGGTCGGTCAGGGCTGCATCGAGGACCTGGGTCGCGGCCCCGATGGCCACGTCGCGTTCCCCGAGTTCACTGGTGCGGATCTCCGCCGCCATCGAGGAGACAAAGGTCCGTGCCATCGCGGTCTCGCGCACCAGTCCGGTGAGTCGCTCACCGAGCCGGGCAAAGCCGCCGCCGAAGATCACGGCGGCCGGGTTGAGCAGGTTCAGGAGGCCGGCCACGGCGATGCCGAGATGTGCGGCCGCCGTCCCCACCACCTGCATCGCCAGCGGATCGTCAATCAACGCCGCGGCTTCGATCGCGCCAATCGTGACCGGAGCGGCCTGGTGCAACACGCTGGTCGGATACTCCGGCAGCAGCTTGGTGGCGAGGGCTTCGAGCGCCTGCGTGCCGACCAGGGTCACCAGGCAGCCGTGGTTGCCACAGACGCACTGCTCGCCGCGCGGATCGATCGCCATGTGCCCGATTTCGCCCGCCACGCCGTGCGCACCACGATAGATCTTCCCGCCAAGCAGATGCCCCGAGCCGATGCCGGTGGCCATCTTGATGTAGGTGAAGTCGTCGATGCCGCGTCCCGCGCCCCACCAATGCTCACCCAGCGTGCCGAGGTTGGCGTCGTTGTCCACCAGCACCGGGACCCCGAACCGCGCCCGCAGTTCCGCCGCACCGCTCCGCCCATGCCACGCCGGCAGCGCCAGCGTCGAGATCCGCTCGGGGGTCAGCGGGTCCACCGGACTCGGCACCGCCATCCCGATGCCCAGCAGCCGCTTCCGCGGACCGCCGTACTCGAGCAGGCACCCCTCGCAGAACTCCGCCACCAGCGCCAGCGTCCCCGCACGGTCCGACTGCACCGGATACTCCGCCGTGCGCCACGCCAGCTCGCGTCCACCGAGATCGGTCAGGATCACCGACACGTGGCTCGCCCCGATATCCACGCCCAGGATGGTGTAGGCGTCGTCCTGGAACTCGAGCTCGATCGGCCGCCGTCCCCCGCGGGAGGCTCCTGCCCCCGCCTCGGCCACCAGCCGCGTCGTCAGCAACGAGGCGACGATGTCGGAGACCGTCGAGCGCGAAAGATTGGTCCGCCGGGCGATCTCGGCCCGGGAGATCCGCTGCTCCACCCAGATCAGGTGGAGCACCGCATCGGCCAGGGTGCGGACCCGTCCCATTTCACCGGCAGCCCCACCGGGGCCGCGTGCCACGCGGGGGGTCACGTGTTGCTTGGGTCCCATGTGGCGGCGGCCTCCTGCTGAGGACTACTTCCGGAACAGCACGTTGTCGAGGAACACCGTACTGAGGTTGCCGGAAATGATCAACTGCGCGAGGTGCCCGCGGGTGGTCAGGCCGGTGAAGGCCGAGAGCGGAATCTCGAAGCGAACCCACTGCCCGGTGGCCAGCGCCGGGGTCGTGGTGCTGGTGAAGGTCAGCTCGTGCTCGACCTCGTCTCCGCCGCCGAAGACGCCATTGGCGCCGAAGTCCACCAGCTTGACCTTGAAGACGTTCGGCGCGCCCGTGGGCGACGGCGTCCAGAGGTCGAAGACGAAGTGCGTCATCCCGGTGGCGTTCACGGTGGTACCGGTGAACTCGATCCCCGCGAAGACCAGGTTGGTGTAGTGCTTGGTGGTGTTGCCGCCGATCGAGACGTCGGCCACGTCGGCCTGGTCCCAGTCCGCCGACCAGGTGTTCACCGCGCTGTTGGTGTAGGCGTTGCTGAAGAGCGAGACCACGTCCACCGCGGCGAAGGTCGGCGTCGGCGCCGCTGCCGGCGGTGACGTGGGCACCACGGTCCGGAAGAAGTAGATGTTGTCGAAGTACATGGTCGCGCTGCCGCCGGAGATGATCATCTGCGCCAGCTTGCTGCGCCCGGTGAGCCCGGTGAAGTTCGCGAGCGGAATGTCGAGGCTGTTCCAGACGCCGGCGGTGACCGGGACGGTGACCTCGTGCTCCGTGTCGTCGCCGCCACCGAACGCACCATTGGCCCCGAAGTCCACCAGCTTGACCTTGAGCGGGTCCGCACCGGACGGGTAGACGTCGAGGTGCATCGAGGTCATCGCGGTGGCGTTGACCGGCGTGGTCGTGAACTCGACCCCCGCGAAGACCAGGTTGGTGTAGCGCTTGGCGTCATTGCCGGCGATGGCGATGTCCGCCACGTCCGCCTGATCCCACACGGCCGACCAGGTGTCGATCGTGGCGTTGGTGTAGGTATTGGAGAAGAGCGACACCACATCGACCTGCGGCCGCGTCGGCACCGGGGCGGCGGTCGCCGGACCGGTGGCGGTGCGGATCGTGAGGGTGCCCGCCACGTCGGTCGTGCCGAGCTTGGCGGAGATGGTGGCGGTGCCGGGCGCGATCAGCGTCGCCACACCCGTCGCCGAGACGGTGGCGATGGTCGGATCCGACGACGTGAAGGTGAAGTAACCCGGAGCAATGGCGAGTGTCTGATCGGCGCCGCCCACCGCGAACGTGACTGCCGGACCCGCCACCGTGGTCGTGCCACCCACGCCAACATCGGCCGTGAGGGTGGCCATCGCTGGCCGCGGATTGCTGATGGTGGTGACGGTTTCGAACTTGATCTCGGAGAGCCAGAAGGTATACCCCGCGCCATCCTCCGGACCTTCCGCGAAATAGAAGAGTCCACGCTCATTGGTGAGCTTGGCCGCCAGCGGAATCGGAAGGATGACCTTGGTCCACGTCGTGGTGAGCGGGATCGCGGCGCGCTCGGCGGTGAAGCGCGAGGTGCCGGTGTTGTCGTTGCCGAGGCCGGCCACGTTGAGCGTGGCGTTCTTGGTGGCCTTCACATAGAAGGTCAGCGCATTGAAGCTCGAGAGGTCGCGGCCCGCGTCGGCGACGAACGCGCCGCCCGCGTAGCTGCCGGCATCCGGCACCACGATCTTGATGGCGGCCGTCCCGTTGCGGACCGTGGACGCGTCGATGCTCAGCGCCCCGAGGTCGGAGCCGCCGAAGGCTTGGAACGACGCCGAGACGAAGTTGGTGAGGTACACCCCCGCGATGACTGGCGAGGAGGCGTCCGGGAGGGTCGAGGTGTCGCGGCCACAGGCGGCGAGGAGTGCCAGGCCGAAGGAGGCGGCGATCCGGCGAGTGGAGGGGCGAGCAACCATGGGGCGGGACTCCGGTGCGGGTTCGGAGGATCCGTCCCCAGAGGCCCGGGGGAGGGGCGCAGAGCGGGAGCCGGACCGTGCTTTGTTCGGGATGCGAACAAAGATGAGGTCAGGTACCGGGGCTGTCAAGCACCAAGGTTTGTCATCCTGAGCGTAGCCCCGCCCCCGGAGGGCGGCGGGGCGAAGTCGAAGGACCTCGTTCGCTCAAGACGACAATCTGACCCCTACTTCCCCCGCCGCCGCCTCGCCCCCGCCATCCCCACCAAGCCCGTGGCCAGCAGGGTCAGCGTGGCCGGTTCCGGCACCACGTCGGAGCTCCCGCCAGGACCCCGGACAATGAGCGTCGCCGGACCCGCGCTGCCGTAGTAGTTGGTGTCGCGGCACGGATCGTCGTTGGGGTCGTTACAGACGGCATTGGGGTCGAACAGCGGGTTCGGCGCGCTGATCGTGGTCCCGTCCGGCACCCGACTGTACGTCCCCGGCGTGGAGAAGGTCCCCGCCGCGAACCAGAAGAAGCCGGCACCGCCGCCGGTCGGATTGTTGGTCAGGATGTCGAAGCTCAGGAATCGGGCGCCGACGTAGGCAAAGCCGGTCCCGAAGCCGTTCGGATCGATCTCGGGCTGGTCGCAGATGGAATAGTCGGTCCCGGCGGTGCCGGGGGTGATGGTGCAGGTGGCGGGGTTCCAGTAGCCGCCCGAGTTGATCGGCCCCCCGGTGGTCAGGGTGAACGCGTACGTCTGGTTCACCCCACCGATGTCCATGGTCGAGGTGAAGTCATAGGTCCATTGCGCCGAGGCCGGCGCCGCTCCGAGCGCGACCAGGAGCGCTCCCAGAATGAAACGACTGCGCATGCTGCCTCCAATGTGACAGAAATTCCCATCGACCCGGCCGGGTCAGGGGTATTCCGTCATGCGCAGAACGGCGGCGAATCGGATCATGGGGGGGCGCGAACAGCGAACGGCGAACGGCGAACCGCCAGGACCGGGGACCGAGAGGTTGTCATCCTGAGCGGAGCAGCCTGAAAGGCTGCGCAGTCGAAGGACCTCTTGCCGGGAGGCCCGGAGAGAGGTCCTTCGACTGCGCGCCGGCTTCGCCGTCGCTCCGCTCAGGATGACAATCTCCCGATCATCGATCATCGATCATCCATCATCGCCGTTCGCTGTTCGCCGTTCGCCGTTCGCCGTCACCTGTCCAAATCCCGCCTCGCCTTCCCCACTTGCAGCGGGATCTCCGGATACCCGGGCACCAGCGTCGAGCCGAGCAGCACCCCGCGCGTGAGCCGCTCCTCCTCGCCGTGACTCAACCGCCGCACCAGCAGATCGAGGTCCTCGCGGTTCTTCCGCCGATCCGATTCCTTGGTGCGATCGAGATGCACCAGCTCGTGCACTATATAGAGGGCGCGCGTGGCACCGATCGAGGTGGCGAACGCCATCGTGGCGGCTGCGCCCATCAGCAGGTCGTGGCGCAGCTCCTCGAGGTGCGGCAGCCCGGCCTTCCACGGCGGCAGCAGGGCCGCGGCCCGCCGTTGCACGCGCTCGACCACGGGCGACGGCTCGTCGCGGCCGATCTGGCGGGCCGCGTCGACCAGCACGTTGCCGAGCCGGTCGCCGAAGCGCTCATCGGCCACGGCCTCGACCACGATGGCGAGCGGACCATCTTCGCAGTGCGCGTGGATGGCCAGGTCGGCATGCCAGGTGGTGTCGTCGACCAGGATGGCGGCATGGACGTGCACCGTGTCCAGCGTCAAGCCAACGAAGCCGCCGCTGTCGAGCAGCGCGGCGAACTCCGCCGGCTCGGCGGGCCGGCGCGCGGTGGGCCACCAGGCGCGAGCCAACTCGCGCGCGCTGCGGCCGTCCTTCCACTGCTTGGGGGGGATGGCGGCGGCCCAATCGTCGAGCGTGGTGATGGGGCCGAGATCGGTGCGGAGGGAGAGAGGCATGGGGGAATGTAGACGGTCGATGATGGATGATGGATGATCGATGGTCGATGATCGATGGTCGATGCCGTGCTCAACGGATTGTCATCCTGAGCGAAGCGACGGCGCAGCCGGCGCGCAGTCGAAGGACCTCTCTCCGGAGCACGTAGATAGAGGTCCTTCGACTGCGCAGCCTTTCAGGCTGCTTCGCTCAGGATGACAAACCTTGGAGAACGCTTCGCTCAGGATGACAATATCTCGATCATCGATCATCGATCATCGATCATCGCCGTTCGCTGTTCGCCGTTCGCCGTTCGCCGCCTACGGCGTCGGCTCCTTCTTCGGCCCCACGATCATCATCGACGGCGGAAAGCCGAAGTTCCGGCGCGACGTGCGGGCCAGATGCGGCGCATCGGCAAAGCCCGCCGCGTGGGCCGCTTCCGAGAGCGAAGCGCCTTCCGACAGCAGCTGCCACACGCGGAGGAAGCGCCGCCACAACACGTAGTGCCGCAGCCCCATCCCCAGCTGCTCCACGAGCAGGTGCCGGCACCGACTCGGCGAGAGACACGCCTCGCGCGCCACCTCCTCGAGCGTCAGCGGCCGCGTGAGGTGCAGGTTGATGTAGCGCACCGCGCGGAGGATCCGTTCGTCGGTGACCATCTGCGGCTGCACGCCATCGGTGAGCACGCTCAGGAACTGACGCGCCGCCGCGACCAATGCGTCGTTATCACCCTTGAAATATTGCTCGAAGACTTCGCCGCGCTGGGCATAGAACGACTCGGGCATCGGCGTGATCCCCTGATCGAGATGATGCTCGATCAGCGCACGCCCCTCGCGCGTCTCCGGTTCCACAAACATCACCGCATTCACGGGGAGGCCGTGCGCGTCCATCGTATGCGGCTGGCGCGAGGCGATGATGGCACCACCATACGCCTGCCAAGGCGACTCGGCATCCGGGCTCAGCTTCACGCCGGGCTCGGAGCCGAAGACCACCTGGATGGCATAGTGGGAATGCGGCGGGACGAGGCCGACCTTCTCGCCGATGAAGAGACAGCCGCCATCCCACGACACGAATCGCCCGACTCCGCCATGCACTTCCGTCACGCCGGCTCCATCTCAGGGGGGGAGATAGAGTGTACACGCGACGCGCCGGCGCGCTAGACCGCCACCCCCCGCATGACCGCCGCCGCCACCAGTTCGGCGTCGGCCCCCACGCCACCCACCAGGGCCGACGCAATCCGGCGCTGCTGCTGCAACCCGACAAAGTGGAGACCGGGCGTGTCGTGGGAGACGTTGATCCAATCATGCACCGGCTTGAGCCCGGTGCACCAGATGATCGTCGCCGGCTCGAGCACCTCGTCGCCACAGATCGGCATCCCCTCGGTTGCGCCGGTGAAGCGCCCGACACGGACGATCCCCGCCGCCGCGATCGATTCGCGCGGAATGCCAATCAGCGCGTCGCCACCAGTGCCGCGGGTGATCCGCCGACCGAGGCGGGTGTCGAGCGGCAGCCGCGTGATCACCGGCCAGATCCAGTCGAAGAGGTCGCGGCCCAGGACGCGGCGCGGCCAGTAGCCGGTCTCGCGGCCGGCAAGCCACACCTTCCGGAAGCGCGAGACTTCGAGCGCGATCTGGGTGCCGGAGTTGCCCGCACCAACCACGAGCACCGGCCCCGCGGGAAGCCCGAACGGATTCCGGTACTCCAGCGACGTCAGTTGCGTGATGCGAGGCGCGAGCCGTGACGCACCGTCCGGCACCATCGGCTTGGCAAAGGCCCCGGTGGCCACCACCACCTGATCGGCCTCGATCCGCTGAGCCCCAAGCGTGAGACGGAAGCGCGTCCCATCCCAGTCGAGCGCGTCAACGGGAGCATTGCCCCGCACCGGCAGCTCGAAGCGCGCAGCATACGCCGTCAGGTACGCGGCGACCTCGTCCTTGTCCGGCAGGTGATTCGGCGGCGCCGGGAACGGCATCCCCGGCAGCGAGCTGTACCGCGCCGGCGTGAAGAGCTGCAGCGAATCCCACCGCGTGCGCCAGCTCTCGCCGGGCGTGGCGGCCCGATCGAGGATGACGAAGTCGGCGTCCTGCCGCGCCAGGTGATAGCCAACGGACAATCCAGCCTGACCAGCCCCGATCACGACGGTCTCGAAGCGCTCGACCCGTGTTGGTGCGGCGATCGCCGACGCATGCTGCTCCACGAGCGTGTTCATGCCGCACACTCCGTCTCGGGACGCTGATAGTCGCAGGCACACGCGCCCGCCGCACACGACATCGGATTCGGCCGCTTGGCCCGCACACACTTCCAGCAGAGTGCCACCGCATCACGGCTCTCAGGAAGCCCGAGCAGCACCGCCGCCATTCGACCGCCATCCGGCATCAGCTCCTTCACCACCGGCGTCCCCGCCCCATCGAACGACAGCTCGGCGACGAGCTCGAAGCCCGCCTTCCGGATCCCCGCCCCCGACGCATGGTTCTCCGGCGCGTACGCAATCCAGAAGCGCTCCGCCTCCGCCGATTCGATCTCGACGATCCCGGCAATCAGTCGCGGGTAGATCCCTCGTCCGCGAAAGGCCGCGACGGTCACGAAGTTCCAGAGGTAGCGCTCACCGGACGCGACCGTGAACTGGGCCTCGAGCTCGCCAATGGTGGCACTCGCGGTGGCGACCCAGCCCCACGCCGCCGCCACACCATCGAGCGAGGCGATGTAGGCGCGGTGACCGGCCGCAAAGCGCGCGTGGATCTCGGCGTCGCTGCGTCCCTGAAGTGCCGCCATACGCGCGGCGTCGCGCTCCTGGTAGATCATCAGGCCTGGGATGGTGCTCATCGAGGGCACCGGGTCCTCGCGATGACGGAAGGCAATGGGCATTGGTGTGGTCTCGGTCAGGGGGTGTAGGAGGCAACCGGTGCCGGGAACGCCACCGGACTCACCAGCGTGTGGAGGAACGCGCCGAGCTGCCGCACCTCGGTGCCGGAGAGGCCCAGGCGCTTCAGTTCGCTGTGACCGGCCGGCGCCTTCGGCGCGCGGTTGTAGTGGAGCAGCACCATCTGGATCGAGGCGAGCTGGCCCGCGTGCATGAACGGCGCGCGCAACACCGCGTTGCGGAGCGACGGCGTCTTGTAGGCGCGCACCAGCTCCTCACCCTCCGTCACCGCGAACCGCAGCTCACTGCAGTCCGACGGCTTGGCGTCGCTGTAATGGCTGAGGCAGTTGAACTCGCTCGCCATCACGGCGCGCACGCCCGTGGCGCGTCCGCTATCGGCCGCAGTGCCATCACGCGACTGCGGAACGCCGGTGTTGTGGAAGTGATTGTCGGTGAGCAACGGCCCGTTGTGGCAGTTGACGCAGTTGGCCTTGCCGATGAAGAGCCGCAACCCGGCGCGCTCATCCGCGGAGAAGGTGTCGCCCGGCAGCGCGGCACGGCCGGCCAGCTCGGCGTCCACATAGCGGTCGAAGCGCGTCGGCGTGAAGGCAACCTGCCGCTCGAAGGCGGCGATCGCCTTCCCCATGTTGGCGTAGACGCGGGAGATGGAGTCGCGACGCGCCGGCGCGATCCGCGCCCAGGCATTGGCACGTGCAGAGTCGGCCACCGGCCCGGCGCGCTCGGGAAGCCCCTGCAGGTCGGGAAGCGCACCGAAGAGCGCCTCGTACTCGCGGCGATAGTGCTGCTGGATGATCCGGACATACTGCAGCCGATCCCCACCATGCTCGACCGCACTCTCGAGCGGACCGAGCGCCTGCGCCCAGTGACTGTCGGCGCGACCATCCCAGAATTGCCACGGGCTGTGCGCGGTGCCGGCAATCGGCATGGTGCGACGGCCAGCCGTGCCCACACCCTTGCCGAGCGGGATGTCATCCTGGAATCCCTTCTCGGCCACATGGCAGGTGGCGCACGAGACACGCCCGTCGCTGCTCAACCGCGGGTCGTTGAAGAGCTGATTGCCGAGACGGCTGGCGGCCGGGTTGTCGCCGTACTTGTTGGAGCGATCACTCGGCAACGGTGCCAGGCTCGACAGCGACAGCGAACGCAGCACGGTGCGCTCCTCGGCCGTCCACGGCGCCTGCGCATCCGAGCGCGCGAGCGCGGGGGCCAGGGCCAGGATGCCGAGCGCGAGGCCGATGCCGGTGGCGTGCAGCGAGTGCATCACGCGAGGGCGGTTGGTCGGGGTCATCGGCGACCTCACAGCTTGAGGTTGAAGACGACGGTGTCGGCGCCAGCGGCGGCCGCGATGCGGAACTTCACGACCCACCAGCCACCCATGTTGAACTTCATCCCCTCGACCAGGTGGTCGCCCTGACCGAGGACCGTGGTCACCTGCGGCTTGGTCGGCAGGCCGTGACCATGCTGCGGCATCCCGCCGTCGACGGTGATCCGGGCCGAATCGACCGGGGCGCCCGAGACGGTCTCGAGGTGCAGCGTCCACTGCTGCAGCGTTCCCTTCGGGATGGTGTCGCCGGCCGGCTTGATCGTGGCGCGATAGACGCCAGCCGTACCGACCCGGGTGCGGCCGAACTCGGAGTCGGCGGGGGGGCGCATCAGCATCATGCAGCCGCCCAGGAGCGCGGCGGTGAACAGGGCGGCAGTGAAGCGAATCGACGAGCGCATCGGGTACTCCGTAGGTCAGGGGGACAGGGCAACCACCGTGCTGCGATCAACTGCAGGGAAGTTGCGGCGCCGGGCGGCTGGCGGATTGAACGAAAGGGCTGACTTCTGGGCCCCGATTCAGGGGCCGCGCAGCGGCTTTCCGGTGCGGACCGCCTGAATCACATCCACGATGGCCTTGACCGAGATGGCGGCATCGGCGGCACTGTCCAGCAGCGACATGTGGGTCGCATGCTCCAGGACTCGGTGCACGCTGTTGCTTGAGAGGGCCACCAGTTCGCGCTGCAGCGGCAGCCATTGCTCCATCTGGTCGCGCAGCGCCGTGACCACCACCAGCGGCAGGTCGCCGAGCGTCGGCGTGGCCGCGGCCTGGTGCATCACGACGGGGATGGCTGCCCACTCGTCGCGCTGACTGCGTGCCAGCGCCGGCGTGGCGTCTGGTGCGCGGAGCACGCCGAGGCGGGCGAGCGTGGGGAGGAGCGTGGTGAAGCCGCGATAGGCCCAGTAGATCGCCGGGTAGATCGGGACGCGCGTGAACATCTCCGCGTGCGTGGCGTCGAGCAGGACCATCCCCGCCACGTCGGCCGGGTACCGTGCCGCGTGGATCCGCGCGTAGAGTCCGCCGAGGGAATGGCCGACGAGCACCACGGGGCCGTCGATGTGGGCGCGCAGCAGCAGCGCGTGCAGATCGGCGGCGAGCGCCGCGCCGTCTTGCGGTGCCGGCGCGGGATCGCTCCACCCGCGGCCGGCCCGATCGTGCATGCAGGCGCGGCTCGTCTTTGCGACGGTGGGGGCGATGCGCGCCCACACGGCCGAGGTCTCGCCCGCGCCGGGGAGGAGGAACACGGTGGGGTGGCCGCTGCCGAGGCACTGCAGGTGGAGGCGACGCCCGCCGATGTCGATCAGCGCGCCCTGCATCGGGTTGGCGCGGCGATGCTGCTCGTCGCGCCGCGCCTCGAGGGTGGTGGCCGTGACGGCCACGGCCACCAGGAGCAGCAGCGCGGCGAGCACCCGGTGGCCGCGGCGGGTCATCGGCCGATCCTCGCGCCGACGCGGAACGCCATGAAGTGCGTGGCGGATTCCATCGGCGTGATGCTGATCCGACCACCCGGGAGATCGGTGATGCTGCCGGGTGCCAGGTACTCGGCGGTGCCGCCGTGGATGTACTGCGCGCTGACATCGAGCAGCACGCGCATGCGGCCGTTCACGAGCGGCATCGTCACGCCCCCGCCGAAGGTCCATGCGAACGTCACGTCCGACTGGTTGACGTCGCTGAGCAGCGGCATGCCGCCGTTGACCGAGCCGACACTGCTCTCGGTGTAGAAGGCCTGGGCACCGATCCCGGTGTGGACGTACGGCCGAATTGCGCCGGAGGGCGCGGCCAGCTGGAGGCCGACGCTTGCGGGCATGATCATGTTGGCGGTGCGGACCTTCACCTCCACGCGGTCGCCGACCGTCTCGCTGAAGGCGGTGCGGCGGGAATCGCTGCCGTACTGGGCCAGCCCGATATCACCGCGGAGGGAGAGCCAGCCGCTCTGGGTGAGCGGCACCAGCACACCGGCGAAGCCGCCGTATCCGGAGGCGATGTTGTCGCCGAGGGCGCCGACCGGCCGGAGCCCGGCGAGGGTCAGCGAGAAGGACGGCTTGGCGCGCGGCGTGCTCGGCGCCTGGGCCGCGAGGGTCGGGGCCGCGGCGAGCGCGAGGGCGGACAGGATGAGGTAGCGCATGAATCCTCCGAGAGCATGAGACGCGGCAGGGGGCCGCACATCTGGTGTGCAGCCAATCTCATGATCGGAGTGGGGTGGGGATTGAACGGAAGGGCTGACTTTGGGGGGCAGCGAACGGTGAACAGCGAACGGCGAACAGTTACCGGGTTGTCATCCTGAGCGGAGCAGCCCAAGCGTTGTCATCCTGAGCGAAGCGACGGCGCAGCCGGCGCGAAGTCGAAGAGCCTGCCCTGAACGAAGTGAAGGGACCTGCGTGATGACGAATGGGCCGGGATGTTCCGTACAGCGGGCTCGACCTGGGGTGTCCGTTCTCGCGGACTCCAAAGCGGCTCGCCGCGTCGCCCCCTATACAGCACGCCGGGGGCGCCGCAATCGACACTCCGACCCAGGGTGAGGGCTCGCCGCCCTTGGAGCCGCTGCGAAGGACACCCAGCGCCGAGCCCGCCCATGCTTCTCGCTTCTCGCTTCTCGCTTCTCGCTTCTCGATCACCGATCATCGATCATCGATCATCCCTGATCGCCGTTCGCTGTTCGCTGTTCGCCGCTCACGGCATCGGCGTCTGCCACAAGATCTGCATGATCATCCACTTTCCCTCGAGCTTGGCGAGCAGGAAATAGTCGGTCCCCCACGACGCGGTGAGCTTGGCCACGGCGGTGGCATCCTGCACGTCGTAGATCGCGATCTCCTTGGGCGCCGTCTTGGCGTCCACGCGACCACTCTTGTTCCAGCTACCGGCCATCCGATGCAACCCGGTGAAGTTCATCGGCTCCGGTCCCGCATATGGACCTGCCGGGGTGCGCACCATCCCCTGTTTCACCAGCGACGGGTGCACCGAGCGGGCGATCCGCTCAGGCGCCACGAGGTAGACGCCCTCGACATAATCGAGCACGGCGGCGCGGACGCCGGCGGTATCGGGCGTGGCCTTCTGGGCGGTGAGCGGGGTGGCGACAAGCGTCAGGGCGAGGAGAAGTGGGAGGCGCATGGGAGTTCCGGGAAGGAGGTGCGCTCTCTACGGAGGGTTGCGCGGGAGAGTGTCACGGCGTGGCTACCTTTCCCCCATGCCCAACACCCAACCGCTCCCGCCCTGCCCCTCCTGCAACTCCCCCTACACCTACGAACAGGGATCGCTGCTGGTCTGTCCCGAGTGCGCCTACGAGTGGAGCGCCGCCGTGGCCGAGGTCGCGGACGGACCGAAGGTGATCCGCGACGCCAACGGCACGCCGCTCGCCGATGGCGACACCGTCACGGTCATCAAGGATCTCAAGATCAAGGGGAGCTCCCTGGTGGTGAAGGTGGGCACCAAGGTCAAGAACATCCGCCTCGTGGACGGCGATCACGACATCGACTGCAAGATCGACGGCGTCGGGTCGATGGGGTTGAAGTCGGAGTTTGTGCGGAAGGTGTGAATTGTCAGCCGCGGCCGTCAGGCCGCGGTGAGGGGTGAGGGGTGAGGGGGATGATGGATAATGTCATCCTGAGCGAAGCGACGGCGTAGCCGTCGCGCAGTCGAAGGACCTCTTCCCGACGCGCTCGGAGAGAGGTCCCTTCACTTCGTTCAGGGCAGGCTCTTCGACTTCGCAGCCCTTCAGGCTGCTTCGCTCAGGATGACATGCCCCCCTCACCCCTCACCCCGCGCGGCCAACGGCCGCGCCCCGTTCACCGTTAACCGTTCACCGTTCACCGGCTATTCCATCCTCGTCGCCACCCACCACGTCGTCCCCCCCGCATCACTCACCCCACCACGCCGATCGGGATCGTCCTTCTGCTCGGGCGCCTGGACCTCGGTGCCGCCCGCGGCCAGGGCGCGCGCGAACGTCGCATCGACATCGGGGACGTAGATGTGCACGTGCGACGGCACCGGCGGCCATCCCGGCGCCGAATCCGCCAGCATCACGATGGTGTCATCGATCCGCACCTCGGCGTGACGCAGCCGGCCGTCCGGCCCCTCGATGGCCTGCACCAGCTCGGCGTCGAAGGTCGCCTGCAGGAAGCGGATGGTGGCTCGCGCGTCGGAGACGATCAGGTACGGTGCAACCGAGGTGTAGCCTGCGGGCTTGAATGGCATCGATGCTCCAGGGGTGGGGAAGATGGATGATAGATGATGGATGATAGATGTTGGAGGATGACAATGTCATCCCGAACGCAGTGAGGGACCTGCGTGATCGAGAATGAGCAGAACGCCGGCCCATCCACCATCACGCAGGTCCTTCGACTCCGCCCGCTTCGCGGGCTACGCTCAGGATGACAAGGCTTTCGACCTACGACCTATGACTTACGACTTACGACCTACGACCTCACGCCTCACGACTCAACACCTCCAGCAACGGCTCCCAACTCACCTCCCGTGCCGGCGGCCGCCACCCGCCCTGCGCCGGTCGCGTGACGAACAACCCGCCATCGATCTCGATTTCCAGCCCTGGGGCGGTGCTGAAGAGTTGCTCGCGCGCCTCCTCGGGGAGCAGCGCCAGCACCCGCGGCAGTCCGCCCACGAAGCGCTTGAGGGCCACGCCGCAGGAGAGGCACCAGCCGGTGATTCCCCCGTTGGCGAGCATCCCCGACACATGGGTGCCGCGCGCGGCGCCGCCGCACACGGAGCAGGTGCCGGTGAACCATTCGGGGGCGTCCTGCCACATGGCGGCGAGTGCCCCCACGGTGAACGGCCCCGCGATGAGGTGCTGGCCGCGGCAGCCGGTGCCGGGCACCACGAGGTCGGGGTGATCGCGACGCAGCAGCACGGCGTGGCGATCGATCGCGGCGAAGATGGTGGCGAGCTGGTGGTCGGGGAGCCCGTACGCTTCCCACGGGGCGGGAGTGACAATGGACATGAGGCACCTGTGCGATGAACCGTGCCGTCCCATTCGCGCATGGTTCCGACCCTGGGAGGGTCGGCCGGCAGGACCACCGATGAGGCACGGGTGGTGGCGGGTCAGGGAGCCGGAGCTCTCGCCGCACTCGACATGCTGGCCACCGGGACGGAAGTGGCGCGACTGCAAAATAGTGGGTGAGGGCCTGCAACGCGGCCGCTCCAGCGAGGATCGGGGGGGCCGTCAGAGGAGGACCGGATGTCTGAGCGAGCGTAGCGAAGGGTCAGGCCGCGGTGAGGGGGACAATTGTCATCCTGAGCGAAGCCCGCGAAGCGGGCGAAGTCGAAGGACCTCTTCCCGACGCGCTCGGAGAGAGGTCCTTCGACTCCGCAGCCTTTCAGGCTGCTTCGCTCAGGATGACAACGCTTCCGACCTACGACCTACGACTTACGACATACGACCCCTCACCCCTCACTCCTCACCCTTCTTCATCCGCTTCCGCTCCTCCGCCACAAACTCCAGCGCCTTCCGATCGCCACCCCGATACCGGCGCAGCTTCTCCTCCACCACCGACCACGACGCCTGCACCCCCTCGGCATCGGCATCGAAGTTCACGTTGTGCGTCGCCGGAATCCCCATCCTGCCACCCTCGGCGAAGGCATCCACGTTGGCGCCGAGGTAGATGAACTCCCAGTTGTAGACGGAGCGCTGGTGCTCGATCATGGCGCGCAGCTGCGCAGAGGTGGTGTGGCGCGAGGCATTCTCCCGCCCATCGGTGATGATGAGCACCAGCACCTGCGCCGGCCGTTCAGGCTCGGGGAGCGCGGCGAGGCGATCGCCGGTGGTGCGCACGCTGAACGCGGTGGCGTCGAGCAACGGGGTGCTCCCGCGCGGCTGCAGGTCGAGGGGGCCGACCTGCGCAATGGGAACGCCGGCGTAGCGCACCTCGGTGGCCTGCCCATCGAATTGCACCATCGTGACCAGGCAACGGCCGGGGTGCGCCTGCTGCTGCTTCACGAAGGAGGCGAAACCGCCCTCCATGTCCGCGCGAATCCTCGCCATGCTCCCCGACCGGTCGAGCACCACGGTCACATCGGTATAGTCCTGTCGCATAACCCACCTCCTGTTGTGGATAGGGAGGATAGGAGGGGGGTGTGACAGTGCGCGGGACGCCCTTCGGGGGGCGGGGATTGGTGAGGGGTGAGGGGTGAGGGGTGAGGGGTGAGCGGTGTAAGGTGAACGGCGAACGAAGGACGGGCCGACGTTATCCCCCGCTCGCAAACTCAAAGACGCAATCGCGCCGGTACTGACCGGTGCTGCAACTCGGCGCCCCGGTACAGCTGCCGCCGTTGTTCGCCATCTGGGGCGGCAATCGAACATTCACGTTGAACACCAGTCCGCCTGGGGTACAACGCGCCCGGTAGGCGAGCTGGTAGGTGCCGTGGATTCCGGTGGTTGCCTGCACTTCGTCCGAGTAGCCAAACGCCAGGGGCGAGGAGACGATGGCACCGACGATCGGGGTCCCATCTTCCCAGGTGACGGTGCCGACGGTGGTGATGTTGACGTCCACGAACTCGGGGACCTCTGGTCCGCTCGGACCGCCGCAGCCGAGGAGGAGCAAGGCGAGTGTGAGAAGGAGAGCGCTCTGGTGGAAGACGTGACTGGGTGAAGCGCGCATGGCAGGGCCTCGTGGGGAGGAAGGGGTCCCCAGAGGATACATCTCGGTACCGTGGGCGTGAGGCCGCGGTAATGGATGATCGAGGATCGCTTCCGCATTCCCGAGTGCCGCGCTGCCGTGAACGGATCGGCAGGGTGGGGGCACCTTTGCCCATCATTGCTGAAGCACCGCACTCAGTTCCGATGCGTTCTGCAACATGACGATCGATCACCATTCAGTTGAACGACGCCGCCCGGCGCTCTACGTTTCGGAGGTCTCAGCATGGAGCAGCTCGTGGCAGCCGTCACCTTGTCATCGAAATACCAGGTGGTCATTCCGCCGTCGGTGCGGGAGGCCTTTCAGTTGAAGCCTGGGCAGAAGATCGAAGTGGTGATCTACGAAGGGCGCATCACGCTCGTCCCGGTTGGGGCGATGAAGCGGCTACGCGGCATCGCCCCTGGGCTCGACAGCAGGGTGCCGAGGGATGCCGACCGTGTCTAACGTGGTCGATTCATCCGCCTGGCTCGAGTATCTCGCCGACGGCCCCAATGCGGGTGAATTCGCCGCCGCCATTGAGACGGTGCGCACCTTGGTCGTGCCGACGATTGTGATCTCGGAGGTCGTGCGCCGGCTCGACGCGCAGGGGCGACGTGCCATCATCCCTGACGTGCTCGCGCAGATGCGCCAGGCCACGGTCGTGCCCCTCGACGATCAGCTCGCGGTCGACGCCGCGACGCTCGGCAGGCGACAAGGGCTCGCCCTGGCCGACAGCATTGTCTACGCGACGACGCAGGCGGTGGGCGGGACGCTCTGGACACAGGATGAAGATTTCAAGACGCTGCCGAAGGTCGAGTTTCGGGCGCACAAGGGGCGGTAAGCGGGCTGGCTGCTTCAGCTCCGGCCGTCAGGCCGCGGTGATCGATGACGGCCCCCCGACCATTCAGCCGCGGCCGTTAGGCCGCGGTCCACCAGAAATCATCCCAACGTCTCCCGCGGCCTGACGGCCGCGGCTGAAGGAGGCGGAGGTCCCCCATCCAACTCCTCCGCCCGCCGCCGTGCCCGCGCCACGAGGCTCGCCGGTGCGCCGGTGGCCTCGAGCAGCGCGATCGCCGTGCGAGTGCTCGCCGGCCCCTCGCGGCGCCGGAAGTCAAAGGTCAGCCCCTCCGGTCCGATCGTCTCGCGGAAATGCACCGGCAGGTAGCGCTCCCGCAGCATCGCCACCAGCTCGCCATCGTGCGTGGCCACGACGACCACATGCGGATTGCCGCCATCACGGTCGGCGAGCAGCGCATCCAGGACCGCCTCCCCCGCCGCCAGCCGCTCCACGGTGTTGGTGCCCCGCAGGAGCTCGTCGAGCAGGTAGATCGTCGGCACCGACCCGGCGGCATCACGGATCAACTCGACCACACCATCCGCCTCGACCTGGTAGTAACTCTTCCCCGCCGCGAGATCGTCGCTCCGACCAATCAGGCTGCGCACCCGGAAGTGGCGCCCCTGCCACCGCTCCGCGGGTGCCGTGTGGAGCGTGCGCGCCATGACCGCGGCGATCCCGATGGTGCGCAGGTAGGTGCTCTTCCCCGACATGTTGGCCCCGGTGATGATGATCCCCCGTCCCGGCACCAGCTCCACATCATTCGCTACCGGCTCGGCGATTTCGGGGTGCCAGGCCGCAACGACCCGCGTCGGGCCATCGCCCGGAGCGGGCACGGACCAGGGGCGCGCCTCCGCCCGCAGCGACGCGACCGACAGCGCCACGTCCACATCACCGACCCACTGGGCGACGCGCGCCAGCACCGGTCCCAGTGTCCGCAGGCGGCGGACGCAGAAGACGAGCGTGTTGGCGTCGAGCAGGAAAGAAATGTTGAGGTACTCGCGGAACCCGGCGACGAGCTCGTTGTCCATGCCCACGTCGCTGGCGACCAGCGCTGCGATCCGCTTGAGCGGCTGCAATTGCCGAATCTCGTCGCCGTGCATCTTCTCACCACGTTGACCGGTGACGCCTGACAAGGCCTCTGCCGCGCCGATCAACGGGCCCAACTGTCGCATCGGCGCGAGGAGTCCCGGCAGGTACCGATAGGTCACTGCGCGCACCACGAGGTTGACGATCATCAATGCTGCGACCAACAGGATCATCTGCGGGTTGAATGCCACCGAGATGATCGCCGCGACCATCACCAGCGCGAGGAGCGGGAAGATCAGGTACCACCAATGCACCACGAGCATTTCGGGACGCGTGATGATCCAGAAGTCGTATCCGATCGACCGCCCCAGCCCGCGCAGCCGGAGCGCGACCTCCTCGCGGAAGGGAGGCTCGCTGGTGAACCGCGTCGTGAGCGCTTCCATATCGGGGGTGGCATCCCACGTGGTGCCGGCGCGGAGCCTGCGATAGAGCTGTTGCTGGCCGAGGGCGGTGTGGGTGTGATCGATGGTGGAGAAGAGGCGATCGAGGTCGAGGTCGTCCCAGGTGCGCGCGTCGATCTCCCGCTCGGCGTCGGCTACGTTCCGGCAGAGCTCCCACGCCTCGCGCACGCGGTCGTCATCGAGCGGCGCAACCGGACACGGGCGCCCCCATGCGGCGCGGAGGGCCTTGAGCTGCTTCTGGCGGCGGTCCTGGCTCCACGCCGCGAGGAGCCCGACGACCACGAGGAGCGTTGCACCGATGAGCCACGGGGTGAGGTGCACGGGGGGCGGGCTCGTGTGCAGGAGGAGGTGGGAAAGCTAGCGGGGTTATTGGTCGTGGCGGCCGCATCGAGGGGAGTTCACCACCCCAGGGGTGGGCCTCAGTGAAGCGGAAGGGTCAGAACTCCAGCATAAGTTGTTCGACACTGGCCTTCGATCGCTCGCCAATGCCCGATTCATCCAGGATGCGGCGTGCCCGCAGTCGTAGACCGGCGTCACCGGAGAGAAGCGTCGCACGGCGCAGGTAGTCGATGGCCAGCAATGGGTTGCGCTCGACGAGCTCCGCCATCTGGCGATAGTATGTCTCGCGAACGGCGAGGCCCTTGATGTACTTGCCGAGTTGCTGCTTGAAGCTGGGACCTGTCGGGATCCATTCACTCCGGATGAAATCAGATGGTATGGAAGCCTTCCCAATCCGAATGACCACTGTCTCCCTGCCATACGCCTGCAACATCCCGAGTTCATAGAAGATGTTCGCCAGCGTACTTGGGCCAATTCCCTCGTGTACGAGAGCAATTCCAACGGGGCAAGTAAGGATCAGCTTCCAGATCTTGGCGAGGTAATCCTGCCCGGTCACCTCATCGCTCGCGTCGATGGCGGACCAACCCGTACGCTTGAGCACCTGATCAATGGCGCGCCGCGCGTCCAGGACAGCATCTGGGACCGGGTCGCCGAGCTGCTGCATTATGAAGGCAGTCTTCGGGCGCCACAGCACCGGCTCCTGCAAGACGTCGCCGTTGACCGGCGAGTAGTAGATCACTTCTTCTTGGACCCAGGGCGGGCCACCGGAACACCCTTGTACGGCCCTTCCGACTTCTTGTGATCGAGAATGCGGCCTGCGTCGCGGTCGATCTTCACGTAGTGGCCGGTGCGAGGGTTCTTGATCTGCACGATGTCCTTCTTCTTCTCGCTCATCGCTGCCCTCGGGGAGAGACGGTAGGTGTCATGAATGATATCGGGTGCCGGTCCGACCGCTAGGGTGGGGAATGCGCTTATCTGGTCCAAGAAACGCCGTGCCAAGGCCACAGTTCCATCGCCCGGACCATTGGGCCGCGGCTGAACCTTCCGCTATATCCCCCTCACCCAATCTCCGCCCGCCCCCTCGCCACCACCGCATCGAAGTGCCCCTCCAGTGCCGCATTGCTCCCCCGACAGCCGGCCACCACCCGCTCCGCCCAGGCGAGGTACTCGAGCCGACGTTCGGCCGACCACCCGGCGGCCGGATGCTCGATCACGTCGGTCACGTTGCAGATCTTGTCCACCAGCTTGATGAGCTTGGCCGCGGTGGATGCGTGCGGCGCATGCTCGACCTGCCGCTCCTTGCGCACCGCCTTCGCCAGCGACTTGTCGTCGGTCACCTCGGCCACGATCCCGCTGACCTCCTTCCCGAACTCCGCCTCCAGCTCCTCAAGGGTGGTCTCGGTGTCCTCGACAGTGTCGTGGAGAATCGCTGCAACGAGGACCGTGGTGTCGGTGACGCCGCCGATGCGGGTGAGCAGTTCGGCCGCGGCAATGGGATGGTTGATATACGGCGAGGCCTCCACGTCCTTGCGCCGCTGGAAACGGTGCTTGGTCGCGGCGAAGTGGAGGGCCTTGAGGAGGAGTGGGGCCATGCGGATCTCCAAGAATTGGGATGTCGGGCGTTACAGCCGCGCATGCCTGCCCTGAGCGAAGCGAAGGGTCAATGCGCGGAGATCGTGATGGATGATGGATGATGGATGATTGATAATAAATGATTGATGATGGATGATAGGTGAGGGATGTTGGGCACGGGGGGATGGTCATCCTGAGCGAAGCCCGCGAAGCGTTGTCATCCTGAGCGGAGTCCGCGAAGCGGACGAAGTCGAAGGACCTACCCGAAAATCTGTCATCCCGAGCGAAGCGAGGGACCTGCGTGATTCCGAATGCACAGAACCCCAGCCCGTTCACGATCACGCAGGTCCTTCGCTCCGCTCAGGATGACACCCGCCGGCGCAACCCCTCCGCCCACACCCTCGGCTCCAAGCCTGTCCCCCCGCCCCGCTTGTTCGACCCGGCATTCCACCGGCCACCGTAGGCCTGGTCGTACCGCGTCAGCTCAAGATGGCGCAGGTCCCGTCCGTCCGGCATGCCCAGGCCGCGACGCACCTTGATGGCCCACGGGTTGGCGCGTGCCGGATCGGGATGCCGCACCCCCACCACGATCAGCTGCGCCTCGGGGAGGAGCGCCGGAAAGAACTCGCCGTCGGTCTCCCCGCTGAACCCTGCAAACCAGATCCCCTCGCCGAGCTGTTCGAACCGCCCCTGGGCCACGGCGCTGGCGGCGTCATCGCGCTTCCGGCGCCGGGCATCGAGGAGCCGCGCGGCATCGGGCGGGAGTGGGCGGCCGCCCTCGAGGCATGCCAGCATCTCGAAGGCATACTCCACGTCGCGACGATCCTGGATGGCCTGGAGGAGGTCGGCCACGGGGTGGTCCGCGCCGGTATGGTCGGCCGCGAGGGCAGCGTCGCCGTAGTGGAGCAGCGGCGGGATGCGCCCGGATACGATCCCCGCCGAGAGGATGGAGTCGCAGTCGGTGTGGGTGAGGAGCACGCGGGTATCGGGCGAAGCAGTGCCGAGGCGGGCCACGCGGACGAGGGCGAGGTTGGCGCTGGAGACGAGCCGAGCCATGGCATCGACGGGGGCGTGATGATCGATGTTCTCGTGGGGGCCGTAGCGCCATCCCCACTCCACGGGGGAGCCGTGGTGTTCGATGGCCTCGACGTAGCAATCACAGGCGATGGTGGGGAGGTGGTGCCGGAGTGCGCGCAGCGCGATGTGGGGGAGGTCGCTGCCGTGCTGTTGCGGGAGGAGGGTGATGGCGGGGTGGGTCATTGGGCTCCATGGGGTGGCGTGAGGTCGCAGGGCATGGAGGAAAGGTAGGGTGGGGGTGTGACGGTAGGCGGGTGTGGGGCAGATGGTGGATGCTCTGCGGCGATGGTGCGGGTCGGTGGCGAGCCGCTGCGCGGGGGCGGGCGAGAGTTGGACATTGGGGGAGGGCGTTGTGGGGTGGTTGAGGGGGGTGGGTGGCGCGGTTCGGGGGAGGCTTGTCGGCAATGTCACAACAAAGAATGGGAGCAAAGCATCGTGAGACGCAGCCTCGAACCATTGGAACCCACAATGCTTTGCGCATAAACTATCTCATAGTGGAAATGCTCCAGCCAACCGCCGGCGCGCGCGCATCAGAAACGCGAGGTGCACGCCGGCTGCCCTTGGAAGCGAATGGCGCAGATCTAGCGGAGTCTCAAGTGCAGCAGGCCTGTATTGGACTGCGACTTCGCAACTTCACGCCTTCAAAGGGCCGCTTCGGAAAAGATCCCCCGTCCTAGGCTCAACAAGTGGCGCCTCAGAATTGTTCGCCGAATAGTACCTTTACTGTAAGTCCTCCCGCTGTGGCGGTCGCGGATCACCAACCTCGCCCGAGGTACATCACCGGTATGGCGATTTCAAAGCAAGATTTCTACGAAGGCGCCGCACTTTACAGGCTCCTTCGCGAGGCTGACCCGGTTCGTATTCAGTTTGCCCCACCATTCGTGGTGGTCAACGGCCGGCATGTCTTGTACCTGAAATACTCCACCAAGGTGAGGAGCCCGTGGGCTTTTTCATTCGTGGACTCGGAAATTTCGGCCTTGGCCGCCAAGGCGGCCGCCGGACCTGTCACAATCGGGCTGATATGCGGAGCGGATGGAATCGCATCGGTTTGCTCTGAAGAGCTCTTCTCGGTGCTAACGCCTGGCGCCAAGACGAGCCACGTATCCTGTTGGAGGTCTCACGGACAGCACTATCAGCTCTCGGGACCTGCATGCACACTTCCTCACAAGATCCCCCCATCAGCATGGTCCCGACTACTAATCAGTTGAGGAGCGCATGAAACACCGGTCCCAAGTACTGCGGCTACTCACGAAGCAGATCGGCAATCAGGCCGAAGTGTCCGACATTGAGAAGACCGCGGTAGAAGTGGCAACGAAGTGGGTAGACCCGGCGAGCGGCGGCAAAGAATCGACGAACGGATTGATCTACGGACTCGTGCAAAGCGGCAAGACCGGAGTGCTGACCGTTACGGGCGCCATCGGTGCCGACGAGGGATATCGGACGATCATCATTCTTACTTCGGACAATGATCCGCTCTATGCTCAAACCTTTGGACGCGCCCGCGAAGCGTTTCCAGGGATGGACATTCTGGGCAAACATGATTTCAAAGACGGGAAGGACTTTCTCAGCCGCATTCGGAGGGGAACCTGTGTCATCGTCACGACGAAGAACGCCAAGATCCTGAGCACGCTGATAGACAACTTCAAGGTCGGAAATGTCAAAGGCCTAAGCTGCTTGATCATCGATGACGAAGCGGATCAGGCGAGCCTCAATACTGCCGCCAAGAAGGCGAACGGAACTCGCAGCAAGATCAATGAACTTATTTCTGAGATCCGTAAGTTCTTCGACAAGTCGACCTACCTGCAAGTCACAGCCACGCCGCAAGCGCTGTTCCTACAGACTCCGAAGCACGATTTTCGGCCCCAGTTCACTGTCCTGAGCCATCCGGGTAGTGACTACGTTGGCGGGGACGACTTTTTCGGAGAGAGATCAACTCTCGTAACACACTTCAACATCCAAGATATCGCTGCCTTAGCAGTTGGCGCTCAACCTGCACCGACACTTACGATCCCGCAATCTCTGCTGCGGGCCTTAGACACATTCATGGTTGCGGCCACCTATAAGCGCAAAATCAGTGTTGACCAAAACTGTGCCTTCTTGTGCCACGTAAGCACGAAAACCGCGGATCATAAGTACATTGTCGACCTTTTCCGAAAGTACAAGGCGGACTTGGCTGACAAATTGGCCGCGAGTGACGCAAGTGTGATTGCTAGGTTGCGGGGAGCCTACGAAGACCTTGCCGTGACGCACAACGGCATCAAGCAGTCCTCATTTGATGATCTGATCAAGGACATCGCCTTTTTCGCACCCGGGATTGCGGTGAAACTGGTTAACGGAGAGACCGATGAGGATGTAGCCGTTCAGGCGCCCTATAACCTCTTTGTCGGTGGTAACAAGTTGGGCCGCGGGGTAACGATCAAGAATCTGCTTGTTAGCTACTACGGACGAAACCCGAAGCAACCGCAGGCTGACACAGTTCTCCAACATGCCCGCATGTATGGATACCGCCGCCAAGATATGGGACTGCTCCGGCTCTTTCTCCCAGCTGAACTGGATGTCGTCTTCAAGGCTATCAACAAAATGGAGAATGGGCTTCGCGACCTGATCTCTCGGCATCCAGATGAAGCATTCCGAGGGGTGTATGTTGAAGGAAGTCTCAGCCCTACACGGAAGAACGTGCTAGCTCCAGGCGCAGTAGGTATCTACTCGGGGGGTGGAAGTTACAACCCCGCCCAGGTTCTCCGTGACAGCTCTATAGCGACCTCGACGGAAAAGCTCGACAAGATTGTGGCGGGGATTCAGGACAAGACGTATCAGGAGCTGCCGATAAAAGTGATCCAAGATCTGATCCGTCTGACGCATCCTGACCCTAAGGAGTCCGAACGAATTTGGGACGCGGTTGCTGTGGCAGAATCCGTTGCGCAATTGGCGAAGCACCTGAAACACGACACCGGATTCGTGTATGTCGACCGCGACCGAGGGTTGAAGGAAGCCCGCCGCGAGACTCGAGGAATTCTCGAGGGCGGAGAGAGCAATCGGGTTCCTTCCACTCGCGTGACGTTGTTCCTGCTCCGTATCAAGCAACAAGGAACTCAGCACGTAGCTTGGTGGCCTCAGATCCGATTTCCTGACGGTGGGTATGCCTTTGCATTCTCAGTGTGACGTAGGGCCAGAAGCGAGAAGCACGCACCGGAATCCATATCACGTCGAGCCCAATGAACCGAACGCACACTGCTGTTGACCTCTTCGCGGGAGCAGGTGGCCTCACCACAGGCCTGCTCGCAGCTGGCTATGCAGTAATCGGCGCTGTCGAACTCGACCCGGTCGCCTGCATTACGTACAAGATGAACAACCCGAAGGTCAAGTTGTGGGAATGCGACGTGAAGAAGGTCAGCGGTCCCGCGCTGCTTCGGGATTCACGCATTTCACCTGGGAACCTGGACTTGTTGGCGGCCTGCCCCCCGTGCCAAAGCTACTCCACCATGAGAACTAGGAATGGAAGGCGGCGACCGAGGGATGCGGATAAGGGCCTCATCCTTGACGTCCTCAGACTCGTCAGGTCGATGCAGCCGCGCAGTGTGATGATCGAGAACGTTCCGGCGCTGGCGCGTACGCACAATTTTCGGAAATTCTGCGCCGGCTTGCGGGCCTGCGGGTACCGGCTGCGATATGATGTGTTGAATGTGGCAGACTACGGTGTCGCACAGAATCGACGAAGGCTCATCTTGCTGGCATCGAAGAGTGGTACTCCTGAATTTGCCGCGCGCTCCCGTAAGCGGAAGACAGTCCGTGCAGCAATCGGGCGTCTGCCTGCACCAGTGCGAAGCGCTGACCCGCTCCATCACCATGGTAGCAAACATTCTGATCGGATCAATCGTGTAATCTCGATGATCCCCGCCAACGGGGGGAGTAGGTCGGCACTCCCAATCGAGTCCCAGCTGCCATGTCACCAGCGGAGTGATGGCTATAAGGACGTCTACGGGCGGATGGCTTGGGATAAGCCCGCTCCCACAATCACAGGCGGTTGCATCAACCCCTCAAAGGGGAGATTCCTCCACCCAACCCAGGATCGGGCGATCAGTCTCAGGGAGGCTGCACTTCTGCAATCGTTCCCCAGAGACTATCGATTCCCTCTCGAACATGGGCGGTACAAGGTCGCGCTCATGATCGGAAATGCACTCCCACCGGAGTTCATCAGGCGCCATGCGCTCGCCCTCCGATCCTTGCCAATCGGCATCGGGTCCCGCACTGAGACAATCGCCCGAAGAGGGCGAGACAGGGGGGCTTGAAAGTCCCGCCAACATGTCGTAATGTCATCCTTATGTCCCCCCAAACAAAACCCGACAATCGCTCCGGCAGCGACCTCCGCCGGCTCCGTGATTCACTGGGAATGACCCAAGAGCAGCTGGCAGAGGCGTGCGGGTGGAAGCCTAGGACCATTGCTCGCTGGGAAGCCGGCGAAGGGCAGATTCGCGAGGCCGTGTTTCAGTATCTACTCGGCCTCATTCCGGAAGCGCCGGCGAAGGGTCAGTTCTCCTTCATCGACCTTTTCGCCGGGATCGGGGGTTTCCGCCTCGCGTTCCAGGAGGCTGGGGGGAGGTGTGTCTTCACGTCAGAGTGGGACAAGTACGCCCAGAAGACGTACCGAGCGAACTTTGGGGACCATGAAGTGCACGGGGATATCACCGTGATCCCGGAAGCGGACATCCCCGATCACGACATCCTGTTGGCCGGATTTCCCTGCCAGCCGTTCTCCATCGCCGGAGTCTCCAAGAAGAACGCGCTCGGCAGGAAGCACGGCTTCGACTGCGAGACCCAGGGCACCCTCTTCTTTGACATCGAACGGATCATCGCGGCGAAGCAGCCGAAGGCCTTCGTGCTCGAGAACGTCAAGAATCTGGCGTCGCACGACAAGGGCAGGACATTCGAGGTCATCCGCCGAACCCTGGCCGAGAAGCTCGGCTACGAGATCGCATGGAAGATCATCGATGCCAAGCGCTTCGTGCCGCAGCATCGCGAGCGGATCTTCATCGTCGGATTGCACCCCGATCTAGGTGCGCGCTTCGATTGGGATGAGGTCGATCTCCCTCCCGTAGAGAAGGGGCCGAAGCTCAAGGACATCCTCCACCCCGAGGACGGATCGGAGACGGTCGATGATCGCTTCCTTGATCCGGCTGGCGCAGTGCTTCCACGCTATACCCTGACTCCCGGCCTCTGGGAGTACCTCCAAGGGTATGCCAAGAAGCACAAGGCGGCTGGGAACGGATTCGGCTTCGGGCTGGTCGGTCCCGATGACGTCGCACGCACACTCTCGGCACGCTACTTCAAGGACGGTTCGGAGATCCTGATCCGCCGGGACGGAGACAGGCCGAGGCGGTTGACGCCGCGTGAGTGCGCCCGGTTGATGGGCTTCGATCGACCGGGACGTGAGCCATTCCGGATTCACGTCTCGGACACACAGGCATACAAGCAGTTCGGCAATTCGGTTGCCGTACCTGTGGTCGCGGCAGTGGCCAAGGCGCTGGTACCGTACGTGAGAGGCGAACGTCGTGGCGCCGGCTTTCAGCAGGAGCTCCCCTCAGAGGCAGCGTAGACGGTGACGGACATCGTCGACCGCGCGACGCGAAGCCGGATGATGGCCGGAATCCGCGGCAAGAACACAAACCCTGAACGAATCGTCCGCTCCCATCTGCATCGTGCCGGATTCCGGTTCCGGCTGCACCCCGTTGATCTTCCCGGGCGTCCGGACATCGTCCTGCCGCGCTGGGGTGTGGTGATTCTGGTGCATGGCTGCTTCTGGCACCGACACCACGGATGCCGATATGCTGCGACGCCGAAGACCAACCGCGAGTTCTGGGTGTCGAAGTTCCGCGCAAACGTTGCGCGAGACGCGAGTAACATCGCCGCGCTTCGGCGGCTCGGGTGGCGGGTGATCGTGGTCTGGGAATGCCGAACCGGGGAACGTTCACTCGATGCGCTTGTCAGGAGAATCCAACGGTGAGTGACCTACCGCTTCCGGTACGCGAGTTTGAGAACTGGCTGATCGACGTTTCAGGTCCTGAGTGGCTCTGGCATGTGAAGTACCTCTCCGCGAACGACACCTACGCCAAGCCCAATGTCCACCAAGGTGGTCCGCATGTGGGGAAAGCGCTGCTCGCGGCCGCCTTTCCTGGACTCTCAGCGCGCGCTGATACCCAGGAAAACCCCGATCTCGTCTTGCCGGCGGTGGTCGACTCACACGTGGAATCGATGGACCTCCGCCTCATCTGGTACAACTCGAAGCGCGTGAAGCGGCAGCGCAACGGGCGCGATGAAGCGCGCCTCACCAAATGGGGTGGTCGGGATGCCGCGATGGTGGAACCCGACGCAACCGGCTCACTGGTGGTGATGGCGTTTCGGGTACAAACAGGCAAGGATGCGGATGCGCTCCGGGTCTGGCGCTGCCGGAGTGCTGCAGAGGAAGACTACCTCCTCGAGCGGGTTGAGGGCGTCGAGCCCGGCAGGCCCCTGCTTGTCAGCCCGTCGGGCCTCGGAATCGGCGAAGAGCAGGACGGACCGTGCGCACTCGAGGACGCCAACATTCCTGCGACCTGGCGCGAAGCGTTCCCCTCGGGCGACGAGATCGTGCAGTGGGTGGTGGCAAACCGTACACACCACCGGAAGCCGGTCGATGATCGGCTGATGGCACGTCGTGATTGCGAGTACGACGTGTTCCGATCGATCGAGCGCTTCCATGCAATGCCCCGGATTGCCGCGGGATTCGCATCGGTTGACGCATTCGTGGCGTTCGCCGGCTCGTTGACCAATCGGAGAAAATCCCGGAGTGGTCGGTCACTCGAACTGCAGGCCCGCCAGATTTTTCAGGAGGAAACTGTCGCCTTCAGCTGGACACCGCAAACCGAAGACAAGAAGACTCCGGACTTCATCTTCCCGTCAATCGAAGCGTACCACAATCAGGCGTGGCCGGCGACGAGGCTCCGTATGCTTGCCGCGAAGACAACCTGCAAGGATCGGTGGCGCCAGGTCATCAACGAAGCTGATCGGATCACGGTGAAGCACCTGCTGACGCTGCAGGAGGGCGTTTCGGTTTCCCAGCACCGTGAGATGCAACAGCACGGAGTGCAGCTCGTCGTACCAGCGTCCCTCATCAGGAGCTACCCCGACGAGATCCAAGCGCACCTGCTTTCGTTTGAGGACTTCGTCGCTGATGTGCGTGGGGCATGCGCAATCCATGGTTAAGAAGGCAGAAGTTAGTCATTGTTCTCGCGAAGCTCTTTGCTCACCTTATGAAGGTATGCAGTGATCGAAGCCGGAGGCAAAGCATCGAGGACGGCTACTCCTCCCAAGAGATTCAGCTCCTTGACCAAGACCTGCACTCGACGCCCGAAGGAATACTCCCCTAGCCACTCTTGATTCGTTCTGACATAGTCGAGAACTGCTGTCCTTGCTGTCGCGCACTTTCCCAATGACCGCTCAAGCAGAGCAACTTGCACATCTTGTCTCAGGAATAGCGTCTCTGTCAGCTCGAATGGGTTGATGCGCCGTTCGTCCCTCGTCAAGTAGCCCGCCCACCACAACCGTCCGATGCCGTTCCGTGAAAGGGCGGCGAACGACTGTCCTTCAAGAAAATATCGCCTTAGCAAAGTCCCTGGTCCGGATACAGGCCAACGAGCCCGCATGTAGGCCGGGAAGGTGCAATGCGTGAGAAATGCCCAAAGGCGCTCTTCCATCGCAACGGCCGGGGTCAGATCCGCAAGCCACAAATAGATTCTCTTCGCATTCTCAGCGTCATGTTGAGGATTGTCTTCCCCAGCAAAAATCAACTCGGGTGGTGGATCAACGATTTGATTGCTTTCGCGAAAATAGGACTGAGTCTTCGCAAGAGCCTCGATCCATCCCGTGTCCAGTCCATACTTCGAAGCGTTCTCGTCCGCATTCGCTTTGAGACGAGTGAGGAACTCTGCACGGAAAAAGGGAAGCCTCATACATCACCATCCATCTCGGTGATCTGGATCAATCCCTCAAGCGAGCGGCGTAGGGGTAGCTGAAGCAGAATCTGTGTCAGCTCAACTGCAGGTGTATCGCCCCCCATCACATCAAGATCCAACACCTCAAACTTCCGCACGATCGAACGGTACCAGCGCTTTTGCATTTCGAGTTCGATCTCTTCCGCTGGCGTTGCCTTGATCTCGTGTACCGCCTCCACCAAGACCGGTACTACAATCTGGTTAGCGAGCAATGCCCCAAGGCTCGGATCTCCTTTCAACTCCACGTAGCGCGCGTAGTCAGACTGTGACAGGGTCACGTTTAGCAGATCCCCGCTGGTATCGAGTTTCAAGGGGCCATCCACCTCCGCTTCCGAACAGCGTACCATGAGAATCGAGGCGATTGTCGAGAGGGGGTCGTAGTCCGTATATGCATCGAACGTCACAGTCGAGGCAGCAGCCAGAATGTCCCCAATTTCGATGTTGAATGCGGTATCGCCATAGTCTGAATGGGCGCCGGCAATCGAGTAGTCAGGTATAGGCACTGCTGCACTGATGAAACCGGAAATCTCCACGCGACCAATGATTTCGCTGGTCCTGATGCTCAATACCCCGGCGCGGTCGCTTAGCGTGTACAAGTGCCGAAAATAATTACGCTTACACTCGACATGAATCGAGTGAACAGCGAGCCCCGCCGTTACCAGTGTCTGTAGACTCTCATTTGTATAGCTGAATGCGACGCTAAGGTAGTATTGGTCAGCGTCCGCGCTAACCAAGACTCTGCATTCGAACTCATTCGGTGACACGTCGTCCAGAAATGGTGCAAGCACGGGATGCGGAAAGGACCGATCGCGAATGATCATGAAAGCACCACCGCGGTTAGTGATCGCCGCTCAAGCGCCCCGATAACGACCGAGAGGCGGAGTGGTATGTTAGCCTCGAGTCGGATGCCGTTGATGGTACCTCCACCAACTGTGAGACCCTCGCCATCAGACGTGCCCCTCGACGCCGACTTAAGCTCAACTCCTTCAAGTGCGCCGTCTTCGCCCACCGCGTGAACAATCAACCTGCCGGAATAGGCCACGGCGCTGCGAATCACCATTTCGTACCGATCGGCGGCAGAGCGATAGCTACGCACCTTGACTGAGGGTGGAGATGAATCGTCCGCACCTCCGCCTCCACTCCTAGGCTTCTTGCCGCTATTTCCACTGTTGTGGTCTCCGCCTCCCGTGCTCTCCTGCTTCCCATATCCGCCATCAGCAGTTCCCCCAGAGTCCTTGAAAATCGACTTTGCCCTGACCGCGACCGCCAAAACACTGTCGAGAGTCGGCCTCGGCTCGAGACTTTCGTCAATCGAAGCTCCGGTTGAGTCACTTAGGAGGTCTGAGTGGTCATCGGGCTGTATGTCTGGTAAGTATTTCGCCAGTTCGGTCTCATTAAAGCTCTTACCACCGAAGAGCGGGTTCAATTTCTTCACTTCATCCCGGATCCACCCCTTGATTTCGTCTAGGGCCCGCTTTCCGGAGGCGTCCTCCATGCGCTTGTAGTCCCACCCATCGTGCTTGGGCGGCTCCAGCTGGCGCAACAACTTGTTCCCCTCCTCGTCACTGCAGAGGAACAATCCGCTGAAGGGCACCCGGCATGCTCTCGGCTGGTAGTCATAAATCCGCATCCCAGAGTTGCGAGCCATGCAAATCTTCTTGGGCAGATCCGCACTCGCGCTAGTAAGATACAGCTCGCAATCCCCGACGGACCTTAGCTTCTTTCGAATTGGTTGACTTGCGATAGCCTTGAAGTACAAATGTGCAACGAAATCCTCTCCGACAGAGTAGCGGAGAATCATCTCGTCGAGATTCTCCTTCGAAATCTCCAGCGCACCAACACGAAATTGGACGGAGCCGCGATGAATCGCTGGCCAGAAATTGGTGAGCAGCGATCGAACTAAGTCGTGGTCCCACGTTACCCCACTCCGGTACCCAACAACCCAGATATCGGTACCAGGCAATTCCCGTCTGAACAAGGGAGGAATCTCTTGCGGATCCCGAACTGCGCGAAAGACTGGCCCTCCGCTGTCACTGCCTTGTGATTCGTAGTGACCAATGAATCCGACACCTTGGGTCTTCTGTCCATCGGCGTTGCTATGCGTGACTAGCCTACTGACTCCCTGAAGGGCTACAGATCCAGTCGTAGTGCGTGTCCCATAGAAGACCGTCCGAAACCTTGAGGCGGCGAAGGGCGAACTCTTGCCGATCCCAAACGAACCCCCAGCGCTGCTCCCCTTGTTCGAAACACCCTGCGACTTGACGAGCGCGAACCAGCGGCCAGTCTCCTCCTCATCCTCTCCCGTAAGTCCAGTTGTACCGTAGTCACTGATCTTCAAAACGTCGACTTCATCTCTTGAAGCGAGATGTACTGCGGTTTCAAAGAACTCGCGCTCCTTATCCTTTTCGCCCCACTTTACTAGGCTCGCAGCCAACGCCACGCGCAAGGACGCAAACCCTGGTATCTGCTCAGTTGGCACGGTCATCCGGTCAAACTCGAGCCGCGCTGTGTTGACATCTTTCCTGATGGCATCGCACGTGTTCTGACCACACTCCCGGGAGAGGTACTCATCAATCGCCCCTTGAAAATTTTCCACCCCCGCATCATTCAACCCTTGAACAGGGCCACCCATCAGTTCAGGAAACCTCAGGTGCATCGGACCCTCAGTGTTGTGAAAGTGGATGGGTGAATTGAGAGCGTGAGTATTCTGCGTGGTCCGGCTCTGCGGCAAGACCTGCCGATACCAAGGCATGGGCCGAAGCGTTAGATCCCGGGCGCAACAAACGCTACTTTTGCTACTACACTGTCGAATGTGTCTGTCGGTATCGGAAATACTTTGTACTCGCCTTCGAGTACGCCGAACAATCTCTCCCAATCAGGCGTCAGACCGATCGTTGGACCGCTACTACCGGCGACGCAACCGGACCCGTACAGACCCTGCCCTCCTTGACACCAATGAAGCCTCTCTCGAATAGCGCGTCGCATCCGAGTGTGCACATAAGTGCTGTGTTGTGACGGGCATCGCGTTTCTCTGCGTCGGTGCAAAGTCGACGTGGTTTGATGTGTGCCGCGATGAGTAGCTCGGCCGGCAAGGATTCTCCACAGATGCAACAGCCGCCCGTGCTCTGCCCATTGAGCAAGAGCTGCCGGATCATCTGCTGCTCTCGACGTACTGCGAAAGTCCGCTCTGCTTCCAGATCGGCGAGCTGATCGAAAGACCAATTGGAGGGCACTGGCTGGGTGCTTGAAACTGGCGCACTTGCAAGTGTTTGAGCTTCAACCTTAGCCGTATTGTCCACCTGGGGGATGTCGGGCCAACGATCGGCCATGCCTAGGTTCGCCGCGCGCAACAAGCGGTACATCTGATGTGCTTCTGACGTGCTAACTTCAAGCACACCCTGAGCAACCGCAGGCTTCAGAAAGGTTGCTCCGGCGCAGATGGGATCAGCTCGCAGCCGGTCTTGGCCAACCCGGTTCGGCAGCGGATCTGTGAGGTATTCCACAGAATAGAGCGTCTGTCCATCACGCGTCGGCTTTCCCACAACGCCACACAGGCTCCCGATGGCAACGAGGTGCAATCGCGGTGCAGATGACCAGAAGAACAGGCGGTCACCTACTCGCCAATCCCGGGGTGGTTTCCTCGTCTCCCAAGTCTCTACTAATCCCAGCTGGACCGCTTCGTCGAGATCATATCTCTTGGGGCTGCCCTTCACCAGCCAGTATTTCATTTGGCTTTCTCTTTGTTGGCCTGAGGTCCTAGGTGTCTGTGACGGGGCGCGCCGCGGCCCCTTCGTTCCTCCGGAAGACTACAGCGCGCGGCCGAGGGGTGAGATCCAAACGCCAACTCAAACGATTGCTAGGTCAAGGGCCGCCATTCCCCCTCTTGGATCACAAAGAAGACGGCATTTCCCTGCGCAATTGACTGGGCTGCCCATAACAACACGGGCGTGGGTTCGACACTAGCCCCGATTCTGCACTCGGCGAACATGCTTTCGAATGCAGCTTCCCCCAAGCCACCTTGAAAGCTCAGGACCTGCCTTGACTTTGCCTTTCCGAATAGTGCCTCTGCCTGGCAAGCCTGATGATAACGGCTTCCACCAGTCGGTTCATTGAGGCAATGCCAGCTTGAACAGCCAACGAACGTCTTCGGCGTCGGCGGGCAAGGTTGCGGACAAGAGCTTCGCAGTTCACGAAGTTGCGCCGCATCCCCAAGCACCCGGGCATTACTTGGAATTTTGTTCTGGATGAGGACGAATTTCTTCCCTACGATCTCATACAGGATGTCGGCACCCCTTATATCCCTCGCTCCTTTCCCTCGGCGGTGGAGCCGCCATGTTGTGACTTTGACGCCATCGAAGTCTCGGACATGAGGCCCGACTACTGGTCCTCCCGTCAGGCTGCGTTCGATGTAGTCTTCCTCAAGGGGAGAACGTCGACGGCTGTCCAACGACTCATGGATGGAGGCAAGGGTTCTCTGTGCGTGGACAAGGCGGCCTATCTGACGATTAATGCTGGCCTGGACGGCCTCCCATTCGAATTCGCGCATAGCTCCTCGAGGTTGCCCACCTGCACATTCAACCGCGGCGTCCGGTTCTGGAACTCGCTTGACGGACAACCCGACCGCCGAGGCCTGCGTTCCTTCACATCCCATTCCCCACTCACCACCGCAAACCCACCTCACCCTCCGCCACCAACTCCCACGCCCGCGATATCGCGAACTCCGCTGTCCCCACCCCTGCCTCATCCATCAAGTGCAGCACCAACCGCTCCACCCCCGCCATCTGGGCCGCGATCCGCTATACCAGAAGAATCATCACCATGCGAGGGGGCTGCGGTCGCGATGAGGTGGCTCAGCGTCGGTCACACCACCAAGACCTCCACGCCACGCGACCGCACGTACGCCTCGGGTTCCTGAAACGTCCGGTTCTCCCCCACCACGATCTTCGGGATCCCGTACATCAGCGCCGCCCCACTGCACATGTCGCACGGCGACAGCGTCGAGTGCAACGGCCAGCGAACAGCGAACAGCGAACAGCGAAAGGCGAACAGCGAACGGCAAACCAACCCGGTACTTGGAAACTCACGTCGCTCGTCCGTTGCGGCGGCTTTACTGCACCCGCTGGTTGTGCCCTCGGCCCACAATCCGGCCATCAATCACCAGGACCGAACCGATCGGGATGCCACCTGCGACGGCACCGAGCGTCGAGAGTCGTGAGAAGTGAGACGTGAGAGCGAGTAACCTGTGACCAGTGACCCGTGGCCAGGGCTCATGCTCCAATCGCTGTTACTGATTACTGGTCGCCGGTTCCGGGTCACTCCTTTGGACGATAACCCCACCCGGGGGCAAACGGGCGGGGTGGCGTGTTCGGCACCTGTTCGGGCTGTACCCCTTACCTCGTCATCACCAACGTCGTCGGAATGCTCAACCCCACCGTGCACGTCCCCTCGTTGAAGAACTCCATCGGCCCGATGATGGTGAGCCGCTGGTTGGCCGTGTCATACGTCCCCGAGAACTGCGCCGTGTAGTTCGGGCAGGCCGAGGTGCGGATCGTCAGGTTGACCGACGGATTGTTGCCGGACTGAATGCTCCCGGTAATCGTCCCGGTGCCCGCCACCGCGTACGTGTCCACCCCATCGAAGAGCGTCCCGTCGAGGGCGTAGGTGCCCGAGAGGCTCCCGCCCGACTGCGCGATGGTGAGCGTGAAGTCCAGATCGGCGAGGTACCCCTGCGAGACGCCGCCGATGGTGCCGACATAGGTGTCGGCGATCGCCGCGTAGGTCGGGCCATCGGAGCCGGTCGGGCTGCCACCACCGCAGGCGGTGGTCAGCAACACGGCGGCCGCGGCCAGCTGTCGGAAGAATCGTGTGGCGGTCATGGTCAGTGCACCGTCAGGCTGATGCCGAGCTGACCGAAGCTGCTGTTGCCGCTGTCCAGGCTGATCCCGTTGCCATTCCAGAACGGCGTCAGCGAGAGCTTCTTGCCCACGCGGATGTCCATGCCAAGCCCGAGGACCGCACCAGCGCCCGACTCCGAAAGCGACGTGTTGCCCGAGGAGATCTGCTCCGTGCCGTACCCGAGCCCGCCCACCAGGAAGAAGCCGCCGGTGGCCGACGGGTAGAAGCGGATCATCGCCGTCACCGTGCCGGCGGTCACGTCCACGCCGTTGATCTCCTTGGTCCAGACATTCACGCCCGCGCCGAGGAGCACCTTGCGGCTCAGCGTCCCGCCGAGGGCGAACGTCCCCGCGCCACCCGACTCGCGGTCGCCGCATCCCTCGCAGCCGTAACTGCCGACGCCGAAGCCGACATTGCCCCAGAGGCCCGAGCGGGTCTGCGGGTTCTGCGCGCTGGCGGAGGATGGGCACACCATGGCGGCCGCGAGGGCCAGGCCGGCGATTCCGAACTGCTTGAACATGAGAGCTCCGATGATAGAGGGAATGGCTGTCCCACCATCATCGCTCGGGGGTGTGACACTCCCCCCCGCCACCCCATGAGCCGAATCTCCCCCCACTCACGCATGTCCCTCAGACCCCACCTCCGAGGCGAACATGCGGTACCCGTCCCTGGCGCTCACCACCCTCACCCTGCTCGGCGCGGCCTGCGGCGGCGCGGAGCCGAGCGGGCCGGCGCAGAGTGGCGGGGCCCCGGCGGCGATCGCCGTCGCGAGCGGCGACGCCCAGCAGGCCGCCCCCGCCACCGCCGTGCCTACTCAGGTCGCGGTGAAGGTCACCGACGCCTCGGGGGCCGCAGTCGCCGGGGTGACCGTCACCTTCCGCGTCGACTCCGGCGGCGGCACCATCACCCGGACCAGCGCCACCACCTCCAGCACCGGCACCGCCTCCCCCGGCACCTGGACCCTGGGCAGCGCCGAAGGGCGCAATGTCCTCGTCGCCACGGTCGGCACCCTCCCGCCGCTTCGCATCGCGGCAACCGCCGTCCCCGGAGCCGGGAGCATCCCCGGCCAGAACATCGGCGCCGGTGGCGGCACCCTCGAGATCACCACCGCGGGCCATGCCTACCAGGGGCTCCGGCTCACCGTGCCGAGCGGCGCCTTCGCGACCGCCGGGACGTGGAACATCACCCTCGCCACCAATGCCCCTACGCCCGCGCTCCCGGCCGGCTTCACCGTGGCGGGGCCGCCACTCCTGATCCAGACCACCCAGCGCCGCGCCGACCGACTCATGACGCTCCGCATTCCCGTCACCCGCGTCGCTGGCACCACCCCGCTCTTTGTCATGCTCGACCCGGTGCGCAACCGGATGGAGATGGTCCCCATCATCGCGAGCGATGCATCGAGCATCACCGTCGCGGCGGCGCACTTCAACGCCTCGCTGATCGCCGGGCCGGCAGCGCCGGGATCACTCCGTGACGGCGCCTCCCTGGTCGGCATCGAGGGCTACGGCTTCCCGGTGCATGCCACGCTCCAGTCTCTCGGCCTTTCCCCCGCTGAGCTCGATGCGGCGTTCAGCAATCTCTGGCCGGCGCCCGAGGTCGGCTCGTACGCCTTCCCGCAAGGACACGGCCCCGCGATCCCCGTGATGGGGATCCTTGGCAAGATCCAGAATCTTCCCTTCGCCTCCACCATCAAGACCGTCCCCACCCTCGGCACGCTCGCCGATACCGCCGCGCTCGCCGGCCTGGTCATCATGGCGAAGCGCCACTTCTCCGGCAGCGCCGCCGTCAGTGGCGTCCTCTCCGACCTCGCCGCACTCTACGCCTCGCTGTCACCGCTCAGCCGCGACGAGCTCACCTCGCTCAACCTCCGCGGGATGCTGCTCACCTCGCGGCTGCCGCAGCTGATGCTCTTCTCCGAACGGTTGTCGGATGTCCCCACCGGACGCGTCGGTCGCGGGATGTTCGCCTCGCTCGTGCGGCTCACGCCGACAACGCTCTGGTTCACGGCCCCAGCCGAGCCATCGTCGGCGGGCCAATTGACGCTCGGCTCGAGTGGCTTCCTCTCGCGCGCGTTCAAGCAGACGGCGGATGGACAGTCGCTTCCCGCCGAAGCGGTGCTGCCGGTCGGAGGGAGCTTCCTGTTTCCGCTGGAGCTGTATGCCGACGTGCCGGCGATGATCACGAATGCCCTCAGCTCCGTCGGCAACCTGCGGCAGACGCTGAACAACCAGATGGCGGCGCTGGCCGGCTTCCCGAAGGTCACGCTCGAAGTGCAGGGCACGACGGGCGCGGCGTGGGCGCCCGACGACGCCCCGCTCGTGATCCGCGACTCGACCGCCAAGATCCGCGCGGTCTGTGAGGACTGCACCGGCGCCATTCCGCAGTACAGCGTGCCGACGCAGCAGACGGTGGCGACGACGCGCGGGCCATGCACCGGCGGTGCGTTGAGCGTCATCGGCACCGGCTGCGGCGGCAGCGCGATGTTTGATGCCCTCGGCCTCGGCAACCTCTCCGGGGCAGTGCTCTCCACCGTGAACAGCGCCGATCTCGTGGGGCAACTCCAGAACGCCTTCCGACCGCTGATTCCGCTGAACACGCCGCTGCTCAGACGCATTCTCAAGATCGATCCCGCCACCCAGTCGCTCGGCATCGGCGCGCCGGGATCATTCAGCGCGCCGGTGCTGGATCCTCCGGCGGCAGGCTTCGCCATGGAGTGGGACTGGGGCGATGGCACGGCCAAAACGCTGAACCAGAACGTGAGCACCGCAACGCACAGCTACGCCACCTCTGGGAGCTACACCGTGACCGCGACCCTCAAGCGCTCGAACACGGCGGTGCTGCCGGGATTGACGCTGGCCGTCGCGAAGGCGGTGGTGACCGTCGGCTTCCCGGTGTGGCGGATCACCTCGGTGACGGTGGCACACGGGGCGATCCCGCTGTCGCCGGGAGAAATCGCCTCCGGCTGGCCGACGCTGGTCAGCGGTTTCCGTGGCGACACCATGTTCTGGAATGAAATCCAGCGCGGGGAACGCGATGGCGCCCTGGTCTTCGCGACCCAGGATGCGCCGGGCCTGGTGCGGCGCGGCCTCTGGATGCTGCCGAGTCCGCAGACGGACTTCGCGACCATCCCGGCGATGCCGCAACCGATGCTCAGCGTCGCCAGCATCGGATCGCAGAGCCTGGTCGCCGCCGACCCGCTCCTGAACGGGAGCTACCTCGAGAGCGGCGCGGTCCCCAACGCGGGGCAGATCACCGGCCTCGGCTGGGGCGGTGGCAGCAGCTACACCGGCTATCCGGGCACGACCAAGCAGGCGAGCGTCACCTTCACCACCACCACGGCCTCGGGGGTGATCGACATCACCTATCGGGCCTGGGGCGGGATCAACGCCACGCTCTACAAGTCGTGGGGGGCGCGGATCACCTTCGAGGCGGTGCGGGTGCGGTAGCGAGGCGGTGAACGGTGAACGGTGTCATCCCGAGCGCAGCGAGGGACCTGCGTAGTCGCCATCATGCAGGTCCTTCGACTACGCACCCCTTCGGGGTGCTACGCTCAGGATGACATCTAAGGCTACTGCTTCTCCACGGGCATCAACCTGTGCACCCGAATCACCATCACCCCATCATCGTCCTCTTCCATCGTCAGCGCGCTGCCCGCCCCGAACGCCATGATCCGGTCCTTCCCTCGGCCTGTCAGCCGACCGACCAATCGCCCATCCTGCGCCACCCCGGTCCAGGCCCACACAGTGTCGGCGTAGTAGTAGCCGCCGTCCTTGAGCCACGCCGTGCCGTCGTCGCCCATGAGCACTGTACGGAATGGCCCGATGGTGTCGCTCACGACGGTTGCGGCCATCTGCGTGCGCATTGCATCCCAATTGGGCTCGGGATCGCCCCGGTGGCTAAGGCGCGACCAATTGTCGCGCAAGAACTGAAGACTCCCCTCCACATCCTTTGCCACCATCGCCCGATCGACGAGCATCGCTGGTCGGTGCATTCGGATGCTGCTCACCATCGCACCGCTGGCACGCCGCACTTCGATCACGCTCTCCCGGCTACCGACTGTGAGCAGCTCCGGTCCCCAAGCGGCGCCCAACGGTGTGAAGTCATACGACCGTATCGGCCGTGTTGTGTTCCCCTGGAGGATCAGCGGCGCCTGCACCGTATCGACGATCGTGATGGCGTTGACGCCGGAATCGACACGCGCAACGTACCACGGCACCTCACGCGCACCGGCCGGCGTCGGAGTTCCAGTCGTCTGCAGCAGGAGTGCGTCGCTTCCGAACTGACCGAGAAGGCCGAATAGATCCTTGGCGGTCGAAGTGCGGAGCGCCCGGCTACGGACCACACCGCGTCCGGGAACCACGAACGACAACCGCGCATTACCTCCATCCTGCACGAGGATCGTATCGCCCAGTCCTCGTACAAGCCGCCCTCCTCGGAATTCGCCGGGTCCCTCGCCCTGCCGGCCGATCCGTTCGATCTCCCGCCCATCGGCACCATGGATCACCACCGATCGCTCCGAGAAGATCGCCACTCGGCCATCGGCCAACAGCAACACCGGGTCAGGAAGAATCAGGTCGAACACCGTGACCGAATCGCGGATCTCGGTGGTCGGCTCGTCGGCCAATGCCAACAGCGGGACATGCGCGGGCCAATCGGACGGGTGCTCGACAATGCGCACGCCGGCGGAGTCGCGGATGGCAGGCGCGGGGCCACCGCCGAGCATGGCCACATCATCCGGCTCGGCAGTGGCGCAGGCAGAGACTAGGCAGATCAGGAGGAGACTCGCCAAGCGCTGGCGGGCAATCGAACTCAGCACACCCACCCCCGCCCCAGCTTGTCCCACGTCCACCGACCATCCACGTACGCCATGGTCCAACTCTGCCCAGCCAAGTAGCCCAGCATCGGTGCGGGTGACGGTTCTCCAAAGGCGCAGGTGCGACGGAGGACCTGGTATTCACGGACCTCGACCTCCGCCGACGCCGGCGCCCTGAGCCGCACCAGCACCAGCCACGCCTCCCGGCCATCAACCAGCACACACGTCGGCGCCGAACCAGGCACCTCGGTGCAGTGCGTGAGCGCCCGCCGCACCGCGGCCGTGTCGGTCACGATCGGGATCGAGTCCCCAACACTCGGCATCGTCCGGAGAAACCGCACCGCCGCGGCGAGCGCGCCCGCTTCGGTCGGCGGTTCCTGGGCGTGCATCGGGGCGGTGGCCCAGAGCATGGTGAGGATCAGGGCGGCGAGGTGCGTGCGCATCACTGGAGTGCTATCCATCCCGCCGCACGCACCCAAACTGCCCGATCGCCACCATCGCCATCCGGTGGAAGCGCTCATCGAGTGTGGCCGCGGAGACAGTCGCCCTGGCCTCAGCGACATGGCGCACCAGTTCCACCATCGCGCCGGCCAACACCCGCGATGCCAACACCGGCGCCCCTGGAAACGATCCCGGCACCGGCACCAATTGCGCCTCGAGCCTGAGCGCCACTTCGCTGCGCAAGTCGTCCCAGAGCTGCTCCAGGCGGTCGGCCGCCTCGAGTGAAGCGCCGAGGGCGGTGGCGCTGGCCGCGTGCTCGATCAGTTCGCGGACGGGAAAGAGCCGATTCCCCGCCCCCGGCGCGCGCTGCAGCGACGAGAGCATCGCCCCGAGGGAGGCGCGGAGCGCCGCATCCTTGTTGCGATAGTGCTTGTAGAAGGTGCCGCGCGACACGCCCGCCCGGTCGAGGATCTGCTGTACGGTCAGGTCACCGTACGGCACCTCGGGGAGGAGCTGACCCATCGCCATCAGCACGGCGCGCGTGCTCCGCTCCACGCGCGGGTCGGCCCACCCCTCCGCGCCCCACGCCTCGGCCACTTCCTGCACATCCGCCCTGTCGTTGTTCATCATCTCCCCGGTACATGAACCCCATGTGCGAATGTACGGCCGCGGCAGAGGCCGCAACACTCCACCCCCACCACGGAGCACCCCGTGTCCCACCCCTCGCGCGTCTCGGCCGCACTCATCGTCGGCATGCTCGGTTCCCTCATGGTGATGGCGCTGCACCCCACCGGCCAGGACGTGGTGGCCAGTGCCGCCGCGGGCGGGCGCGACGTGATGGCCCGCGCCATCCACGCCTTCGCCATCGGCGTCCAGCCCTTGCTGCTCGCCGGCTACCTCGGCCTCACCCTCATGCTCCCCAATCGCGATCTCGCGGTGTTCGGCGTGGTGACCTACGCCGTGGGGACGAGTGCCGTGGTCGGCGCGGCCACGCTCTCCGGCCTGGTGATCACGCCGCTGCTCGAAGCCTCGGTGAGCACCACCGGCGTCGCACAGGAGATCGTCCTCTCGCAGATTCGCTTCGCGTTCGCGATGAATCAGGCGCTGACCAAGGTGTTCGTGGCGCTGGGCGGTATCGCGATCGCATGCTGGTCCATCGCGATGCGTCGTGACGCGCGCTTCCCGGCGACGCTCCGGTGGCTGGGGATCACGGTCGCGGTGATCGGCGTCGGTGGCATTGCGGCTGGCCGCCTCGCGCTCGATGTGCAGGGCTTCGGGATGATCGTGCTCGGCCAGGCCACGTGGACCTGCTGGGCGGCGGTGTGCGTGGCACGCACGAGGGCGTGAGGCTCAGGGCGGCGCCCCACCCAACGCCGCCACCATCCTCTCCCGCAACACCGCAAACTCCCCGTCCGCATACACCGGCGCGACAATCCGCGACGGCTCGATCGCGCGCCCCTCAAACGGATCACCCACGTAGCGCGGGAAGAAGTGCATGTGCAGGTGCGGCAGCGTGTTGCCGTGGATCTCGTAGTTGAGCTTCACGGCACCCGTCACCGCCGACAGCACGCGCGACACCCGGTGCACATCGCGCATGAACGCCTCGGCCTGCGCCAGCGTGAGATCGTGCAGCTCCACCGCATGAATGCGCGAGACCAGGCAGACATACCCGCGCATCGGCGCGCGTTCGGACATCGTCAGCCACGAGGCGTCGAGCGGCGCGATGACGTCCAGTGGCTCGCCACGCAGACAGATCGGGCAGGCCGAACCGTCACAGAGACGCTGCCAGTCGGCGGGGGAGTTCCATTTGGTCATTGATGAGACGTGAGACGTGAGACGTGAGACCTGACCTGTGACCTGTGACCTGTGACCTGTGACCTGTGACCTGTGACCTGTGACCCGTGACCCGTGACCCGTGACCCGTGACCCGTGACCCGTGACCCGTGACCCGTGACCCGTGACCCGTGACCAGGGGAATCTACCGGTTACTGGTCCCTGGTCCCTGGTCCCTAGTCCCTAGTCCCTGGTCACTGGTCACTGGTTACTGGTATGCTCACTGGGATGCATGCACCTACGCATACAAGACGTCCGGATCGATCTCCGCCCCCACGGGTACCCACCAGCATCATGCCAATGCTGGTCATCCTCGCCGGTGGGATCTCGATCATCGCCTTCGGGTGGCACGGCGCGTCGCTGATCTGGACGCAGGCGATGGTCGCCGACTTCGCCCGCTACGGCCTGAGCCCGTATCGGAGCGTCATCGGCACGCTTCACCTGGCGGGGAGCGCCGGCCTGCTGCTGGGCTTCTGGTTCCGGCCGCTGCTCCCGCTCGCCGCCGGCAGCCTCGCCCTGATGATGCTGGTGGCCATCGGCTACCGACTCCACGACCGCGATCCGCTCCTCGCCATCCTCCCGGCGATCGTGCTCTGCGTCCTCAACGTGGTGCTCGTCGCGCAGACCCGGTGAGCTACTATTCACCATCCTTCCTCACCACCCGGAGCACCCCATGAGCCCCACCGCTGCGACCCTGCTGCAGACCTTCGTGGCCATGTCCGTGATCTACGTCTGGGTGGTGCGCTATCCGGCGGTGCTCGCCGACTTCAACGCCTTCGGTCTCCCCGACTGGCTGCGTGACCTCACCGGGGCCGCCAAGCTCACCGGCGCCGTCCTCCTCCTCGGCGTCGGCGACAACCTCGAAGCGATCGGCGCCGGCATCATCGCCGCCTTCATGGCCGCCGCGCTGGTCATGCATCTCAAGGTCAAGAATCCGCTCGCCAAGATGATGCCGTCGATTGGATTGGGGGCCGGCGCGCTCATAGTGATGCTGTACCGGCTTGGAGAGTCGTAGGTCGTAGGTCCGAAAAGTGTCATCCTGAGCGGAGCAGCCCGCAGGGCTGCGCAGTCGAAGGACCTGTGCTAGGCTCGCCAGGAGGGAGGTCCTTCGACTTCGCCCGCTTCGCGGGCTTCGCTCAGGATGACAATGCCGACCGAGCCTCGAGCTCCGTGGAGCGCCCCACCGCATAGCGCAGCTCCACCATCCCCGTCCCCATCCGCCGCACCTCGGTGAGCCGCAGCGTCGGACTCGTCACCTGGCGCGGGAAGAGCGGCTTCCCCTTCCCCAGCGTGGCCGAGCCGACCTGCACGATCATCTCGTCGAGCAGCCCGGCATCGAAGAACTGCGCGGCCAGATCGCCGCCACCGACGATCCAGATGTTCTTGGTGCCAGCCGCCGCGCGCATCGCCGCGTGCACCGGGCGCACGTCACCGCTCGCGAAGCGGATGTCGGCCCCCTCGACCTTCGGCAGGTCGCGCGTCGTGAACACCCACACCGGCTGGGTGTACGGCCACGGCGAGCCGACCTCCGCCGTCACCGCATCGGCGTGCCGCATCATCCACTCGTACGTCGCCGCGCCCATCGCCAATGCCCCCACCTCCGCAATGAAGGCCGGGTAGCTGCTCTCGCCGATGTCGGCGAGCGCAAAGAGCCACTCGAGCGAGTCGTCCTCGGTCGCGAGGAAGCCGTCGAGGGAAGTGGCGGTGTAGTACTGGGTGGCCATGTAGAGATCCTCTTCAGCCGCGCATGTCAATGCGCGGTGTCATAGGTCGTAAGCTTGAACAGTGTCATCCTGAGCGGAGCAGCCCGCAGGGCTGCGCAGTCGAAGGACCTCTTTCCGGACGCGCGACTAGCGTGGCAGATCAAACTCCACCACGCGCACGCGCTTCCCCGGCACGTCGATGAGCAACACCCCGTGCGCACCAAACACCACCGCGTACTCCAGCAGCTGCCGCCGCGTGGCGCTCGTGCGCGGGTCGCTCGCACTCGGGCCATTCTTCGCCTCGGCCACGTACCGGCGGCCCGCCTTCTCCACGAGGAAGTCCACGCGCACCGAGTAGCTGATGACGTCGCCATCGACCAGATAGTTGCACGGCCGTCGGAGCTGATCGTCGAGGATGGTGTACCCCGCCGCCTTCAGCAGCGACACGGCACTCGCCTCGCCCCGCCGCCCCAGCCAGCGATACCACCACGCCCGACACCAGACCACCGTGCGATGAATCAGCCAGGCGATGAGGAGCCCGGCCACCACGCCAATGATGAGATCGGTGTCGCCCCTGCTATCCCCCAATCCGCCCCCGCCACGACCCCACCCGCTCCTCGCGGCCATCGTCGCAGTAGCGCACGGAGAGCTCGTCGCCGCGGACCACGTAGATCGCGTCCTGCGCGTAGCGGCGCCCCAGCGCCTCCCCCTCCGAGGCGCTCAGCATCACCGCCCACCCCGGCTCGGCGTGGCCGGTCGCCGGCGCGTAGCCGGTGAGCCGCACGTGCCACCGCCCCATCCCCACCAGCTCCTCGCGCAGCCGAACGTCGGCGTCCGCGTTCCGCTCCTCGGGCCAGACCTCGCCGGTCGTCGCGTAGCCCGTCACAATGACGAACTCCGCCGGCCACTCGGCCACCGGCGCCTCGGCGCGAAAGCGGACCTCGAAGTACCAGGCGCGGGGGTCCTGAGTCATGAGTCGTGAGTCCTGAGTCGTGAGCGTGGGGCAGCGTGAATCGCCCTTCAAGTCTAGCCCCACCCCGGAGGGGGTGGCGGATTCGGCTCCCCACCCCCGGGGGCAATCCGATCGCCAATGGGGCCCGTAGTATGTCTCAGGGGTGTGACAGTGCCCCGCCTACGGAATTTCTGTGGGATTCCACAGGGGGACCCGGTGTTGACGCCGCTGTGACACCCCCAGGGTATGGTGCAAGTGGGGACGGGGGTGGGCGTCACAAGATGAGCTATGCGCCTTGAGAGAGGTCCTTCGACTTCGCCCCGCCGCCCTGCGGGGGCGGGGCTTCGCTCAGGATGACACCCTCTGGCCCGTTCACCGTTCGCCGTTCGCCGTTCGCTGATCGCTCCTCTCCGCCGAGGCCTCATGCCCTCTCCCCTCGTCCGCTTCTACCGCCATCAGGGGCCCGACCACGTCGGGCGCATGCTCGCGGAGATCTGGCACTGGTCGCACGACGCGCTCGAGGTGCACCACGACTACATCCAGTGGCTCTTTCCGTTGCGGACGCCCTCGTCCGCGAATCGGCGCGCGCCGCTGCTGACCGACGACGATATCGGCCACTGGCTCGACGATCCGATGCTCCGCATGAACCTCCGCCGCTCGTTCGAGGTCATGCTCCAGTTCTACGGCCTCCGCCTCACGCACGCCGAGGGTGCGCTGAACGTGGTGCTCGCGTCGAACGCCGCCGAGCGACAGCTCCACTGGCTCACCCCGCGCAACCACAACTACCTCCGCCTCACCCGCATCATCCGTTCACTCGAGCTCCTCGGCGCACCCGAACTCGCCACCGCGCTGCGCCACGCGCTGCGACGGCTCGCGACCACGCATCATGCGGCGATCGATGAGGAGACGGTGGGATACTGGGAGGACGGCGAACAGCGATGATCGATGATCGATGATCGATGATCGAGAAGCGAGAAGCATGGGCGGGCTCGGCGCTGGGGTGTTCTTCGCAGCGGCTCCAAGGGCGGCGAGCCATCAGCCTGGGACGGAGTGCCGATTGCGGCGCCCCCGGCGTGCTGTATAGGGGACGACGCGGCGAGCCGCTTTGGAGTCCGCGAGAACGGACACCCCAGGCCGGGCCCGCAGCGCACGGATAGAGGTCCTTCGACTTCGCGACGGCTACGCCGTCGCTCCGCTCAGGATGACAATCTCTCGCCCCTCGCCTCTCGCATCTCGCTTCTCGATTCTCGATCATCGATCATCCATCATCCCTTCCAACCCATCCAGAATCAACTCCAGCCCGAACCCAAAGTCATGCGTCCCGTCGTGTGAGCCTTCGGCCACGCACTTCGAGAGTTCATGCATGTACGGATACGTCTCGGCGGGGAGCATCGGCAGGTAGCTCGCGGCGGCAGATGCGTATTCCTCGGGATCGATGGGAAAGTTCTGTACTTGCAGCGTGAAGCCGTAGATGTAGCTGTCCATCGCAGTCCACGCGCGATCGGTCTCGGCCCATGACAGCCCGGCCTGGCGCAGCACGCCGAGGGTGGCGTCGATGTAGCGCAGCCGGTTGGGACCGATGGTGATGCGCGACACCACCAGCATCGGCGCCCAGGGATGCGCCAGCATCACCGCGTGCGCGGAGGTCGCGCGCGCACGCATCGCCGCCTTCCAGTCGTCGCCGGGGGTGGGCAGCGTGATCTCGCCGATGATCAGGTCCACCATCCCGTCGAGGACATCGTCCTTGTTGGCGACGTGATTGTAGAGCGACATCGCCTCGACCTTGAGCGTGGCCGCGAGCCGGCGCATCGAGAGGGCGTCGAGACCCTGCTTGTCGGCCAGGCGCACGGCCGCGCGGAGGACGCGCTCCCGGGTGAGCGGAGACCGTCGTGATGTGGGCATGCAGGGGAGATAACCTCGACTGACAGTGTAAGGCAAATCGCGCGGACCGGGCCCGAGAGCGGATCGACCCCGCCCCCACGCGATCCACCCCGTGCCACCTTGCACCGCGGTGGCCTTACAGTGTAAGCTCCTCACCCTTACACTGTAAGCCCACAACCCTGCACCCAGGATGCCCGTGATGCCATATCGTGCCGCCCTCGCCGCCCTCCTGCTCCTCGCCGCCCCGCTCGCCGCCCAGGAGCCGGCCCCCGCCGACTCCGTCGCCCCGGGCATTCCCCGCTGGCACCTCGGCGTCGCCGCCGAATTCGGCCGCCCCACGGGTGCCTTCAAGCAGCACGTCAGCAATGCCGGCGGCGTGCAGGCACACCTCCGCGTCCGCCTCGACGAGTACGGCCTCATCTCCCTGCGCGTGCAGGCCGGCTGGCTCAACTACGGCCACGAGAGCAAGCGGACCTGCCTCGCCGCCACCCCCGGCTGCCGCGTCGAGGTGAACGTGACCACCGCCAACGGGATCTTCTTCTTCGGCGTCGGCCCCGAGGTGTCCTACCCGCTCGGAAAGCTGCGCGCCTATGGCCACGGCCTCGTCGGCATGAGCCGCTTCGCCACCATCTCCGCCATCGGCGGCGGGATCATGCCCGACATCGTCGCGGGCGACGAGAACTTCGGCGACGGCGGCTTTGCCTGGAGCGCCGGTGCCGGCCTGCAGCTCCCCGTCAGCCGCCGCACCGCGCTGGACCTCGGTGTCGCCTATCAGGGCCATGGCGAGCGCGAGTACCTCAAGCAAGGCGGCATCACCGACAACGCCAACGGCTCGCTCACCTTCGACATCAAGCGCTCCACCGCCAACCTCTTCGCCATCCGCTTCGGCATCACCACCTCGCTCGGCTGGGGCAACGGCAAGGACAAGCCGAAGTCATGACCCAAGCGGTCTACATGCGGGCGGCAGTCTACCGGCGCTATGGCCCGCCGGAGGTGGTGTCGGTCGGGGATGTGCTCACGCCCGTCCCCGGCCCCACCGAGCTGCTGATCCGCGTGCGCGCGACCACCGTGTCGTCGGCCGACTGGCGGATACGGAGCCTCACGGTGCCGCGCGGCTTCGGCCTCCTCAGTCGGCTTGCCTTCGGCCTCACGGCACCGCGTCAGCCCATCCTCGGCAGCGAGCTCGCCGGTGACGTGGTGGCCATCGGGGCGTCGGTCACGAACTTCGCCGTGGGCGATGCCGTCATCGCCTCTGCCGGCATCAAGCTCGGCGCGCACGCCGAGTACTGTTGCATCGCCGCCGACGGGGTGGTGGTGCACAAGCCAGCGCACCTCGCCTATGAGTCGGCCGCGGCACTCCCCTTTGGTGGCACCACCGCAATCGACTTCTTTCGTCGCGGCGAACTGCGCGGCGGCCAGAACGTCCTGATCAACGGCGCCTCCGGAACCGTCGGCTCGGCGATGCTGCAAGTGGCCGTGGCCGCCGGCGCGGAGGTCACCGCGGTCTGCAGCGGTGCCAACGCCGCACTCATGCGCTACCTTGGCGCCGCACGCGTGGTGGACTACACCACCACCGACTTCGCCGCCGAAGGGATTCGCTACGACCTCATCGCCGACACCGTCGGCAACGCGCCCTACGCGCGGGTGCGCCACGCACTCACGCCACGCGGCAAACTCCTCGCCGTCCTCGCCACGCTCCCCGAAATGCTCCGCGCGCCCTGGGTCCGCCTCACCACGCACCACCGCGTCATCGCCGGTCCCGCTGCCGAGCGGGTGGACGACCTCCGCACCATCGTCGCCATGGCGGCCGCAGGACGCTTCACGCCGCTGATCGATCGGTGCCTGCCGCTCGACGAGATCGTGGCGGCGCATGCGCGCGTGGAGAGCGGGAGGAAGCGGGGGAGTGTGGTGGTGACAGCGAACGGCGAACAGCGAACAGCGAACAGCGCTGATGGATGATGGAGGACAGAGAGGTTGTCATCCTGAGCGAAGCAGCCCGTAGGGCTGCGCAGTCGAAGGACCTCTGCGTGCGGGCTCGACGCTGGGGTGTCCTTCGCAGCGGCTCCAAGGGCGGCGAGCCCGGAGCGATGCCCCCCCTCACCCCTCACCGCGGCCTGACGGCCGCGGCTGAAGACTGATTGGCGCATCAGCCAATCGCGCCGTATAGTTGGCCTTCCCCATCACGGAACCTCCTATCACTGAAGCGCGCCGCGGCTCGCTCCACCAGGTACTTGGTGTGGCCTTTGGCCTCGCCGTCCTGGTCGGCAACACCATCGCCACCGGGATCATGCGCACCCCCGGCGAAGTCGCCACCCAACTGCCGAGCGCCGGCCTCTTCATCGCCATCTGGGTGGTGGGCGGCCTCTACGCCCTGCTCGGCGCCATGTCGCTGGCCGAAGGCGGCATCATCACCAAACGGTCGGGAGGCCAGTACCCCATTGTCCGCCGGGCGCTCGGTCCGTACCCAGCCTTCGTGGTGGGATGGAGCGACTGGTTCTCGATCGCCGCGTCCACCTCGCTCGGTGCGATTGTCTTCGCCGAGTTCGCGCTGCCGCTGCTCCCCGACATCCCGGGCGGGGTGAAGGCGGTGGCCTCCGCGATCGTCCTCGCCTTCGGCTGGCTGCAATGGAATGGCGTCAAGAGCGGCGACGTGGCGCAGCAGATCCTCAGCGGCCTCAAGGCATTGGCCTTCGGCGTGCTGATCGTGGCCGGCTTCGTGATGGCCGTCCCCGAGTTCGCCGTCGCCGCACCGGTGGTACTGCCGACGGGGACGGGACTCGTGGCCGGGGTGATCCTCGCGCTGCAAGCCGTGATCTTCACCTACGACGGATGGACCGGCCCGCTCTACTTCGGCGAAGAGACCGTCAACGTCGAGCACACCATGCCGCGCACCATGATCGGCGGCGTGCTGCTGGTGATCCTGATCTACCTCGGCTTCAACCTCGCCATGCTCCGCGTGGTCGGCATCGACGCGATGGCCGGCGATCAGTTTGTGGCCGGCACCGCCGGCGCCATCCTCTTCGGTCCCAAGGGCGACCTGGTCATCCGCATCGTGGTGCTCATCGCGGTGCTCGGCGGCATCAACTCCAACATCCTCTTCGGGGCGCGCGTCCCGATGGCGATGGCCCGCGACGGACTGATGCCCACGGCAATCGAACGCGTCAACGACGGCGGCACGCCGGTGGTGGCGCACGCGTTGTCGGTGGTGGCCGCCCTCGCCTTCATCATCACCGGCACCTTCAACTCGGTGCTCGCGCTCGCGGCCTTCTTCTTTGTGGCCAACTACCTCATCTCCTTCACCGCCATCTTTGCATTGCGCCGCAAGGAACCCGACACGCCGCGCCCCTTCCGCGTCCCGGGCTTCCCGTGGACCACGGGCGTGGTCCTCGTCGGATCCGCGGCCTTCCTGATCGGTGCCGTGCTGAGCGATCGGACCAACTCGCTCTGGTCGATTGCCCTGCTGGCGGCGAGCTGGCCGGTGTATCGGATGATTGTGAAGCGTGAAGCGTGATGCGAGAAGCGTGGCCCTACCCCGGCGTGTCATCCTGAGCGAAGCACCCCGAAGGGGTGCGCAGTCGAAGGACCTCTCTCCGGGCGCCGAGGTCCTTCGACTTCGCCCGCTCCGCGGGCTCCGCTCAGGATGACAACCTTCCGACGCTGCTCGCTGCTCGTTGCTCGCTTCTCGCTTCTCGACGGATGCCATGAACTTCTCCCACGCCATCACCTGCCCCCCCTCCGCCTCCTACGCCGATGGCATCACCACCGCCGGCCTGGGTGCGCCCGACCTCGCGCTGGCCCTCGAGCAGCACGCCGCGTATTGCGCCGCCCTCGAGGCGCTCGGCGTTCGAGTCGAGGCTCTTCCGGCGGACCCGGCGCACCCCGACTCCTGCTTCGTCGAGGATACCGCCGTCGTCACGGCCAACGGCGCCATCCTCGCGCGGCCGGGCGCGCCGAGTCGCGCCGGCGAAGTGACCGCCATGCGCTCGGTGTTGCAGCGACTCTGCGGCGAGCCTGCCGCGATCACCGCACCCGGCACCCTCGATGGCGGCGACATCTGCCAGGTCGGCTCGCACTTCCTCATTGGCCTCTCCGATCGCACCAACGAATCCGGCGCCGAGCAGCTCAGCCGCTGGCTGCACGGCCTCGGCTATACCGCAGAGACCATTTCGATTCGCGGCAACCCGCTGCTGCTGCACCTCAAGAGCGGCATCGCTTGGCTCGGTGGCGACGACCTCGTGGTGGTCGAGGCACTCGCCACGCATCCCGCGCTGCAGCGCTACCGCCTGCTGGTCGTCCCCGACGCCGATGGCTACGCCGCCAACTGCGTCCGCGTGAACGATGCCGTGCTGATGGCCGCCGGCTATCCCGAGCTCACCGCGCGCGTCGAGGCGCTCGGCTATCGCGTGGTGACACTCGAGATGTCGGAGTTCCGGAAGATGGATGGCGGGTTAAGCTGCTTGTCGGTGCGGATCTGAAAGCAGGGTGAGGGGTGAACGGTGAACGGGAATCAAGGATGACATGCCTCACCCACCCTACCGATTCATCGTCACCGTGGTGCTCAGCCGCCGCGAGATGTTGCAGGCATTGTTCTGGGTATTCACCAGGTCGATCGGCCCGCTCAACGTGATCCGTCGGAGGGCGAGGTCGTACGTGCCGGTGTGGCGCACCTTCACGTTGGTGCAGATGTCGTGGGTGAGGTCGAGTGTCACGGTGGGGTAGTCGCCGGCGGTCATCGTCCCGTCGACCGAGCCCGCCATGGTCAGCGTGCCGGTCGGAAAGGTCGCCACGAAGCTGTAGCTGCCGCTGAGGCTGCCGGCGGACTGCTGCAGGTTGAGCGTGTACGGTCCCTCGAGGGTGGAGCCCTCGGTGGTGCCGGAGACCGCACCGACGTAGGTGCCGGCGATCGGGTTGTAGGTCGCCCCTGGACCCGTGGACGACGGATCGGTGGCGCACCCGAGCATGACCAGCACGGCCAGGGGAAGGCAGGAACGCATGAGGGGGCTCCGGAATGGGGGATCTGATACGATACCGCCGGACCCATCGCCGGGTAAGGGTGTATCATGCTGCACCCCCTCAGCCCAAGGATGCCCCACCCAGATGACCAACGCCTTTGCCGCCTTCTCGCCCGACACCCCGCTTGCCCCCCACACCATCACCCGCCGCGCCCCTGGTCCGACCGACGTCGCGATCGACATCGTCTACTGCGGCGTCTGCCACTCCGACCTGCACTTCCTGAAGGGCGACTGGGGCCCGATTCCGTATCCGGCGATCGCGGGTCACGAGATCGTGGGGCACGTGACGGCGGTGGGCAGCGACGTGAAGGACTTCAAGGTCGGTGACACCGTCGGCGTCGGCTGCATGGTCGATTCCTGCCGCACCTGCTCCTCGTGCCAGGAAGGGCTGGAGAACTACTGCACCGGCAGCGGCTTCGTCGGCACCTACATGAGCGTGGACAAGCACACCGGCGGCCCGACGTACGGCGGCTACACCACCGACATCACCGTCGACCAGGCCTTCGTGCTCCGGGTGCCGTCCAACCTCGACCTCGCCGCGGCCGCGCCGCTCCTCTGCGCCGGCATCACCACCTACTCGCCGCTTCGCCACTGGAAGGTCGGCAAGGGGAGCACGGTCGGCGTCGTCGGCCTCGGCGGCCTCGGTCACATGGGCGTCAAGCTCGCCGCCGCGATGGGCGCCGACGTGACGGTCTTCACCACCTCGCCCAGCAAGGTGGCCGACGCCAAGGCGCTCGGCGCGCACCACGTGATCATCAGCACCGACGCCGGCGCGATGGCCGCAGCCGCAGGGCAGTTCGACTTCATCCTCAACACCGTCGCCGCGCCGCACAACCTCGACCCGTTCATCGGCGCGCTGAAGCGCGACGGCACCATGGTCCTGGTCGGCGTCCCGGCCACGCCACATCCTTCCCCTGGCGTCATGGGGATGATCTTTGGCCGCAGGAGCATCGCCGGCTCGCTCATCGGCGGCATCAAGGAGACGCAGGAGATGCTCGACTTCTGCGGGAAGCACAACATCACCGCCGACATCGAGAAGATCCCGATGCAGGAGATCAACACCGCCTACGAGCGGATGCTGAAGAGTGATGTGAAGTATCGGTTTGTGATTGAGATGCAGTCCATCAAGTAACGAGAAGCGAGAAGCGAGAAGCGGGGTGCTGCGGAAAGATCATTCCGCGGCACCCCGCTCCTTCTCGCCTCTCGCCTCTCGCCTCTCGCTTCTCGCTTCTCGCTTCTCGAAAAATCAGGCCTCTCCAATCACAGATCCCAACCCCGGCCACGCCTCCCCATTGTACAGCGCAATGGTCCTGAGGTAGCGCTTGCCATCTTCACCGTGCTGCTCCAGCAGCAGCTTGGCGGCGCTGGCCACCAGCTCGGCGGAGGCGAACGGCGTGGGCATGTCGTCGGCAATGTGGCCATCCTTGTGGGCCACGCCGGCGGCGTCGAGGAAGGCGATCTGCAGCTCGGGCTCCTTGTCCACGTAGAGCGTCTGCAGCATGCCGAGCTCGTCCTGGAAGGTCTCGAGGTTGAGGCGCACGATTTCCTTGGCGAGCTTTTCGACCGGCCAGCTGCGCAGCGTCACCGGGCGGAAGCCGCCGCCGCGCGCCACCATCCGCTGGATGTAGAGGGCGCGCGAGTCTTTCGACGTCGTGAGATCGAGCAACACCAGTTCGACGCGCTTGGACACCGGCAGCGAACGATAGGGCGAGACCATGGCCATCAGGGCGACTCCGCCTGCAAAGAAGTGATCGAGGTTACTTGCCGACCGGACGGACGCGCAGGATCTTGCCGTCGGTCACGTCGGTGGTGACGTAGAGGAAGCCGTCGGGCCCCTGCTGCACGTCGCGGATGCGGAGGGCGAGTTCGCCGAGGTGACGCTCCTCGCGCACCACCTGGCCGTTCTCGACCACGAGGCGCACCAGGCCGTTGACCGTGCCCATGCCGCCGGCCACGAAGTTCCCCTTCCAGCCCGGGTACTTGTCGCCGGTGTAGTAGACCAGTTCCGACGGCGCGATCACCGGATCCCAGAAGTAGACCGGCTGCTCCATCCCCGCCTTGGCGGTGCCCTCGCCGATCTTGGTGCCGTTGTAGTCGGTGCCGTAGGTGATGATCGGCCAGCCGTAGTTCTTCCCGGCCTGCGGATGGTTCAGCTCGTCGCCACCCTTGGCGCCGTGCTCCACCGTCCAGAGCTGGCCGGCGCCGTCGAGCGTCGCGCCCTGCAGGTTGCGGTGGCCGTAGCTCCAGATCGCCTCGTTGACGCCGGCGCGGCCCACGAACGGATTGTCCTTCGGAATGGTGCCGTCGGGGTTGATGCGCACGATCTTGCCGATGCCGGTCGAGAGATCCTGCACCAGCGGCCGCTGGTTGCCGCGATCGCCCGCCGTCACGAAGAGCGTGCCGTCCTTGTTGAACACGATCCGCGACCCGAAGTGCGCCGTGCTGCGCACCTTCGGGCTCTGGCGGTAGATCACCTCGACCTCGGTCAGCGCGTTGCCGACCAGGCGGCCGCGACCCACCGCGGTGCCGGCGGTGCCGCTGTCGCCCGGCTCCGCAAAGGTGAAGAAGATGGTGCGGTTCTGGGCAAACTTCGGGTCCACCGCCACGTCGAGCAGGCCGCCCTGGCCGCGCGCGAAGACGGCCGGCACGCCGGTCACCGGCTCCGACAGCGTCCCGTCCTTGGCCACGATCCGGATCCGGCCCGGCTTCTCGGTCACGATCATCCGCCCATCGGGGAGGAAGTCGAGGCCCCACGGGTTGACGAGGCCAGTGGCCACCGTCTCGACCCGCAGCACGGTGCTGATGTTGGTCGGCGTCGGCGACTGCTTGGCCGGCGTCTGGGCCGTGAGGCAGGCCGCGGACAGCAGGCCGAGCAGGGCGATGGGGGTGGACCGCATGTCGGGACTCCGCAGAGAGGGGGAACGGACGCCGAATCTAATAGCAACCGAGGACCGAGGACCGAGGGCCGGGATGTTCCGTACAGCGGGCTCGACCTGGGGTGTCCGTTCTCGCGGACTCCAAAGCGGCTCGCCGCGTCTTCACGCCGGCTGCGCCGGCGCCGCGCATTGACATGCGCGGCTGGGGGCATCGCTCCGGGCTCGCCGCCCTTGGAGCCGCTGCGAAGAACACCCCTGCGCCGAGCCCGCCCGGGTTCCTGTTCCGAGGCTTCCGGTCGCGGCGGGGAGCACCGGATCCCAGCCCATCTACCATCACGCAGGTCCTTCGACTGCGCAGCCCTTCGGGCTGCTTCGCTCAGGATGACACCTTCTGGAAACCCCTCACCCCTCACCGTTCGCCGTTCGCCGTTCGCTGAAACGACAACGGCGCCCCCCGAAGGAGGCGCCGCTGAGTGGCCAGAGAGGGAATTGAACCCCCGACACCGTGATTTTCAGTCACGTGCTCTACCAACTGAGCTACCTGGCCGTACCGGGGCGGAAAGTAGCATCGGGGCGAGTCCGGGGGAAGATCACCCCACCACCCGCCCCCGCAACGCCTGCGCCAGCTCCGTCTGGAAATCGGGGTGGGCAATCGAGATCAGCAGCTCCCCCCGCTCCCGGATGGTCCGGCCGTGCAGGTTCACGGCGCCGTACTCGGTCACCACCCAATGGACGTGCCCCCGGGTGGTCACCACCCCGGCCCCCGAGCTCAGCTCCGTGGCAATCCGCGAGATGGTCCCCCGGGCCGCCGTACTCGGCAGGGCGATGATCGCCTTGCCGTTGGGCGCCCGGGCCGCGCCCCGGATGAAGTCCATCTGGCCGCCGATCCCGGAATAAATCCGGTGCCCCATCGAGTCGGCATTCACCTGGCCGGTCAGGTCCACCTGAATGGCCGAATTGATCGCGGTCATCCCCGGCATCTTGCAGATCAGCTGCGTGTCGTTGGTCCAGTCGCAGCCGTGGAAGTGCACCAGCGGGTTGTCGTCGATGAAGTCGAAGAGTCGGCGCGTCCCGTTCACGAACGACGTCGAGATCCGGCCGGTCTGCGTCGGCTTGTGACGGTTGGTGATCACCCCCGCCTCGACCAGGTCCACCAGGCGATCGGAGAACATCTCCGTGTGCACGCCGAGGTCGTGCTTGTCGAAGAGCCGCGAGAGGACGGCGTCGGGAATCGCGCCGATCCCCATTTGCAGCGTCGCGCCATCGTTCACGAGCGCGGCCACGTGCTCGCCGATCATCGCCGTCACCGCATCGCCCTTCCCGTTGCCATGCTCGTGCAGCGGACGATCGGTGATGGTGTACGCGGTGAGCCGCGACAGCGGCACCAACGCGTTGCCGTGCGTCCGCGGCATCTGATGATTGATCTCCGCGAGCACGATCGCGGCCGAGTCCACCGCCGCGCGCGCCGCATCCACCGACGGACCGAGCGTGCAGAAGCCGTGCGCATCGGGCGGCGAGAGCTGGATCAGCGCCGCGTCGAGCGGCACGTCGCGCGACGTGAAGAGCGACGGGATGTCGCTCAGGAAGATCGGCACATAGTCGGCGCGTCCCTCGGCGATCGGCCCGCGACACGCCGGCCCCGTGAACAACGAGATCGAGCGGAACTGCCCGTCGTACTTGGGTTCCAGGAAGGCGAGCGGCCCCTCAAGATGCAGATGGTAGAGGCGCACGCCCTCGAGATCGCCGCGTCGCGCCATCGCATCGAGCAGCGTCGTCGGCGTCGCCGCCGCACCATGCACAAACACATTGTCGCGGCTCGCGAGGTGCTTGACGACGTCGTCAGGTGAGACGGCGCGTGAGGCCCAACCCGACGTGGCGGGCGCGCTCATCGTTGCGCATCCCGCGGCCTGACGGCCGCGGCTGAAGATGTCTTATCGATCATCGACCATCGCCTCTCGCTTCTCGCTTCTCGTTCAATCCCCGCTCCCCAACGAAAACCCCGCCTCAATGTCCTTGCGCGAGTACGCGCGGAACGCGATCAACGTCTCCGTCTCGCGGATGCCGTCGAGCTTCACCATGCGGTCGGTCACCAGGTCGGCGAGATCTTCGTTGGCGGGCACGCGCACGATGGCGACGAGGTCGAACTTCCCCGCCACCGAAAAGACGTCGCTCACTTCGGGCATTTCGGCGAGCTGCTCGCCGACCGACTTGATCCGGTCGCGGGCAACGGTAAAGAGGATGACGGCAGTGACCACGATCCGGCTCCGGTGAAGGACGCCGGGAAATCTAGCGGTGTCGGGCCTCAGCGCTTCGGGCGATAGTCGCCCACGAAACTCACCGTCCAGGTGGTGCCGTCGGTCGAGCCCTCGAAGATCTGACGCACCACGCCGTTGGGGCGCTTGAGCCAGGTCCCACGCGACCACCGCTTGCCCGTGGCACCACCATCCGTGGTCATCCGCATGACGCCGTCGGTGGCCTCGCCCACGAAGAGCACGCTGGGCGATGCGCCCGAAATCCAGCGCTGGTGCCACTTGCCGTCGGTCGCCTCGACCCAGTTGAGCGACGTCCCCTGCGGCCCCCCGCGCGGCCGCCATTGCTCCAGGATGGCGCAGCCGTCGGCCAGCTTGGTGATCGAGCTCTCGGCGATGTCGCGCCCGGTGCTGTCGGACACGATCCACTCGCCGACCCAGTAGTCGAAGGCGGCATGCGTCGGCGTGGTGCACGTGGGGGGGCGCTGCGGCGGGGTCGCGGGTTGCTGCTGCGCGGACATGGCCACGGGGACCATCAGGGAGAGCGAGAGGAGCAGGCGACGCACGGGCGACCTCGCAGCTGGGGAGAGAGAATCCTACGTCGCCCAGCCGATACCGAACGTCAGGAAACGGCAAGCGTTCGGGTCAGTACAGCGCCGTCAGCCCGATGGCACCCACGCCCTGCACATCCCCCGTCACCAGGCGGCGGTGATAGTCCACCTGGCCCAGGTGGTAGGCCAGATGACTGGCGAGGTGGACCAGAAAGCGCCCGGTGGGGACGATATGCCCTTCCTCTGGCGCCGAAAATGGCAGCCGCAGGGGATAGTCGGCGTCGAGGGCGGCGGGGTCGAGCGCGGCGAGCGTATCGCCCACCTCTCTACGCGCCGTCGCAATCAGGGCGAGCAGCTCGGCGCGGGGCAGGTCGCGCGTCGAGAACTCCACCTCGCGCTGCCGCTGGTAGCCGCTCTTCCCCAGCACGGCGCCAACGAAGTGGCGCAGGTTGCCCACCAGGTGGAGCGCCAGCGTGCCGGCGGAGTTGGGCGCACCTGCCGGCAGCGCCCACACCGTGGCGTCGTCGGGGTAGGCGGAGATTTCGTCGGCGAGCGAGTCGAGGTCGCGGAGGAGACAGCGGCGCAGGGCATCAACCATCATCGGTCACCTCGCAGTGGCGAGTCGTTCGCGGGCACGCTGCGCCTGCCAGAGATGCCGACGCTGATGCGCCGCGATGATGTGCAGCGCCGAAAAGAAGGAGTACTCAAGCCGTGCGTCGAAGGGCGACACCAACCGAATCCGCGTCAGGTCCACGCCATCACCCAGCCGGATGGTGGCCAGCAGCGCCTCCTGCGACGTGACGAAGTTGCGCGCCGTCCTGGTGCGCGGTGGTGCCGTGGTCGGCACGAACGGCGCCGTGGTCGGATAGCGCGAGCGCACCGGCGGCTCGAGTGCGCGACAGAGCACCCACGCCATCAGTCCGCGTCGCATCCGCGCCGGAGCGGAGCGGGCGCGCGCCTCGGGGCGCTGCAACTGCTCGTGCATGGCGGGGAGAAAGGCCTCGTTGGTGAGCAGCAGGTGCTCGATGCATTCACCCATGGACCACGACGCCGGCGACGGCCGCGTCACCCACGTCGCGTCGTCCACCGACTCGGCGAGACGCGTCACGTCGTCGCGGAGGGATTCGAGTTGGGAGACGAGGGGAGAGAGATCCGGATGCATGCGGTGGGATCCGTGAGGGTGAACGGTGAACGGTGAACGGGACGATCCCCCGTTCACCGTTTACCGTTTACCGTTCACCTCTGTTCTCACATCGTCGGCGTCAACATCACGTGCGCCTTCGGCGTCCCGGGGAACATCAACCACGGCATCCCCGGCGCGCCCTTGCTCGGGATGCCGGTGCTCGCCGGCGTGGCGTACGGCATGTAGATCACGTACAGCGCGCGGACCTCCTTGCTCACCGTGCCGGCGGCCCCATCGACGCCGCTGTGCGGACCGAAGAGCTGCCAGAGGGCGCCGACCTTCGGCATCTTCAGCTTGCCACTCTTCACTTCCTTGAAGCGCGTGGAATCCACGTCGCCGCCCTTCACGCCGCGGGCGCGCAGCTCGCGACCACGCGCCATGAACGGCTCCAGCTCCTTCTGGTAGCAGGCGGCATGGAAATCCTCCTGCTTCGGATCATCGGCGAGGCAGAGCATTCCGCCGGTGCCCTTCCGCAGCATCACTAGCGCGCCGGCCTCGTTGTAGCCCATCACCGACGCGTCGGCGCGGAACTCCGCCGGCAACGGCAGTACGGCCTTGGCGATCTGCGTCGCCACCGGCTCGGGCGTCGGGGCCTGCGCGGCCACGGGAAGGACGAGCAACGGCAACAGGAGGAGCGGGGACACGCGCATCGGGGCCTCGGGCACTGGGAGGAAAAAGCGGGTGGTCGGGAATGGTCGGAAAGATATCGCGCCGGACGGGGCGAGGGGCAGTTCAGCGCACCGAGGCGCGCGGTCCCAGGCGCTCGCGCCACTGGCGCACCGGCTGGTTCGGATGACGCAGCGTCAGGACCATCTCCTGGCGCACCACCGCCCCGCGGCTCAACTGCAACTCCTCGCTCTCGGCCCACCGGAAGCCCGCCGCCTGCACCTGCAACCGGAAGCGGCCCGGCGGCAACTGCACCGCGAACTCGCCGGCCACCCCGGTCACCATCCCGACATCAATCGGGTGGATCACCACCAGGGCGGAACGGACAGGGTGACCCAGCTCGTCGCGGACCACCCCGGAGAGGCGACAACTCGGCATGCGGGACCTCGATACGGGGGCGGAGAGTGTACCGCCCGATCCCGCACCCCGCTAGGGGAGCTCCGTCGCCTTCGCGATGATGTGCCCCACCAGCCCGTACGCCTTCGCCTCGTCGGCGCCCAGCCAGAAGTTGCGGTGGGTGTCGTCCTCGATCCGCGACACCGGCTGCCCCGTCTCGCGGGCAAAGATCTCGTTCAGCCGCTCGCGCATCTTCACGATTTCCCGCGCCTCGATGGCGATGTCCGAGGCGGTGCCGCCCGCGCCACCGGCCGGCTGGTGCAGCAGGAAGCGGGTATTGGGCAGGCAGTAGCGGTCGCCCACCGGCACCGACACGAAGATCAGGGCGCCGGCCGAGGCGACCCAGCCGGTGCCGATGATCCGCACCTTGGGGGTCACGAAGCGGATCATGTCGTGGATCGTGTCGCCCGCCTCGACGTGGCCGCCCTGCGAATTGATGAAGATGGTGATCGGGTCGGACGATGCCGTGGACAGCGCCAGCAGCTCGGCCATCACGCGGGCGGCGAGCTTCTGCGAGATCTCGCCCGAGATGATGATGGTCCGGGCGTCGAAGAGGCGCTGGGCAATGGGCGAGGCGCCGGGAACGGCCGGCGTCTCGGGGGTTTCGGGGGTCTCGGTGTCGGCCATGGAACTCACGTGGGGAATTGGGACCAATGAGCCAGGCGGCACGCCGCCCGGCACGATCGCTGAACCCTAGCGACCCTGCGGCGCGGGGGCCAGCGCGGAGGTGTGGCCGACCAGGAAGCGCCAGGCCGTGTCGCGATGGACCACCGTCATGGAGATGGTGCCCGCGTAGCCGCCGGTCACGCCCGCCGTGTCGGTGAACTTCTGGGTGAAGCCGGTGGTCACCACCGCCACGCCGGGGGCCAATGGGGAGATCTTCGGCTCCACCAGGGTGAACTCCATCGAGCGGATGGAGCCCTGCATCCCGCGGATCGCCTCGCCGATGTCTTTGCTGCTCAGGTAGCGGGTTGCGCCGTCCTCGATCCAGCGGAACGCCGAGTCGGGGGCGTAGAAGGTGGCGATCCGATCCACCGCCATCTCCCCCACCGCGCCGCGCCAGGACTCGAGCATCGCCGAGACCGAATCGACCATCGCGGCCTGGTGGGCGGCGTCAAAGGCCGGAGCGGCCGGAGCCGAACAGCCGGCGAGGAGCATCAGGGGAAGCAGGGTGCGTCGCATGCTGGGATGATAGCAGGATCACTGGTTACTGGTTACTGGTCACTGGTAACCCGTTCACCGTTCACCGTTCACCGTTCACCCCTCACCCCTCACCACTACATACCTCCCCCCAAACCTCGCCACCTCCATCCCCCCCACATCCCGCACCACCACCTCCACCCCCACCCGGCCCCGCCCATGGCGCCGCAGCGATTCGAGCAGATGCGCCATCGCCTCGGGCGCAGGCGGGAGCGCCGTCGCCAGCGCATCGCTATGCACCGGCAACAGATACTGCATCTGCGAATCCTGGATCACCACATGCGCCTCGGCCCCGGCCTCGCGCAGCGCCAGCCAGAGCAGGCTCCAGCCGGCGAGCGTGGTCAGCGCCGAGAGCGAACCCGCAAACGCCGTCCCCTTGTGATTCCGGTTGGGCGCCAGCGGCATCCGCAGCACCAGCGCCCCGTCACGCGCCTCCGCCACTTCGATTCCCAGCGCGTTGGTGATCGGCAGCTCCTCGCGCCACACCGACCGCAGCGCCTCGAGCGCGGCGGCGTTCACGGCCGACGGATCAGGCCCCTGAGGCCGCCCTTCAGGCTTTCCTTGGCGGCGTCCTTGAAGGCATTGCCGAAGGCGTTCTTCATCGCCTTGCCGAGATTGAAGTTCTTGAGCGCCTCGCACATCTCCTTCTGCTGCTCCGGCGTCATCTGCGCCTCGCCGCCGTCGGTCGCGGCCTGGTACTCCGCCCGCGCCTTGGCGAGCGAGTCGGCCAGCTCCTTCGACGCGAGCTGCTGCACCCAGGCGCGCGCGGCCGAGTCGGCGCGCGGCCGATCGAGCTCCTCGGTCCACTTGATCCCCGCCGGCGGCTCCATCAGCGCCGCATCGGTGCTCTTGCTCACTGCGGTCGCGGTCTGCTCGAAGTTGACGCAGAGGAGCGACCCCGACGAGTAGAGCGTCACCGGCAGCTTCGGCATGGTGCAGAAGGTGAAGCTCCCCATCTCGGTCACCTCGCAGCTTTCGCCGGCGATGGTGCGCGTCCCCTTCTTCTGGCCTTCGAGCGGGATGCCGGGGAGGGCGCGGGTCACGAACTGCATCATCGAGCGCATGTTGTCGTGGAAGCGCGCGCGCCCGGCGGCGTCGAGATCGTCGTAGGCCTTGGCCATCATCGGCAGCGGGTTCACCGACTTGGTCCCGCTCTTCTTGCCGATGTCCGCCGACCAGATCACCTCGGGGTCGGTGAGCGACCAGGTGGTCGAGGTCGAGCTCTTGCCGAAGAACTTCCCCGTCACCGTCTGGGTCGAGGCCATCCGATTGCCGCCGGAGGTGCTCCGCCCGGTGCCGGTCATGTCGCCGGCCATGGTGTAGTCCACGGTGTAGGCCGGGAGGTTCTTGAGGGCCAGATCGAAGGGGTTCTGCTGGGCGGCGGCGGGGAACGCGAGCACGACGGCCAGCAACGGGGCGAGGGTCATGGGACGGCGCATGGCAAACTCCTTGGGGCACGAATGGTCGGGGACCCCCCAAGTATCGGGGCGACGTTCCGCATTGCCAACACCCGGCGGGGGTTGAATCATTATCATTACATATGACCGCTTCCCCGCCTCGCGGCCTCACCGTCCTCGATCACCCGCTGATTCGCCACAAGATGGCGCTGCTTCGCGCGGCTTCGACCACGACCCGCGACTTCAAGCAGCTGGTCGGCGAGATTGCGGCGCTGATGACCTTCGAGGTCACCCGCGACCTCCCGACGGTGCCGGTCGAGGTCGTGACGCCCCTCGAGACCACCACCGGGCAGACCCTCGCGGCCAAGATCGCCCTGGTGCCGATTCTCCGCGCCGGCCTCGGCATGGTCGAGGCGGTGGTGCAGCTGATCCCCAACGCGCGGGTCGGCCACATCGGGCTCTATCGCGATCACGACACCCTCAAGCCGATCTCGTACTACTTCAAGGTGCCGACGCCGGTCGAGGAGCATCGCTTCTTCCTCCTCGATCCGATGCTGGCCACTGGCGGCTCGGCGGTCGAGGCGGCCAGCGAGCTCAAGCGCGCCGGCGCCCGCGACATTGCGCTCATCTGTCTGGTGGCCGTGCCCGAGGGTGTGGCCGCCTTTACGGCGGCCCACCCCGACGTCCCGGTCTATGCTGCGGCCCTCGATCGGCAACTCAACGCCGACGGCTACATCCTTCCTGGTCTCGGCGACGCCGGCGACCGCATCTTCGGAACTCGATGAGCGCCCCCCGCACCCTGACCTTCTTCGGCGGCGCCGCCACGGCCACCGGCTCGATGATTCTCCTCGAGGCGGCCGGCGCGCGGATCCTGCTCGACGCCGGCCTCTTCCAGGGCAACGTCGACCTCGCCGATGCCAAGAATCGCGAGCTGCCGCTCGACCCGCGTCGCGTCGATGCCATCCTCCTCTCGCAGGCGGGCCTCTCCTACAGCGGCCGCGCGCCGCAGCTGGTGCGGCACGGCTTCGATGGACCGATCTACGGCACGCCGGCCACGCGCGACATGGCGGCGATCCTGCTCGCCGAGGCCGCGATCGACTCGGCCGACGACGCACGCGAGCCGCTCTACGGACTCGACGACGTCTTTGCCACCCAGGCGCGCTTCGTGGCGCAGCCGGTCCACCGTCCGCTGCACCTGCGTCGCAACCTCGTCTTCGAATTCGCCGTCGCCGGGCACATCCTCGGTTCCAGCTCCATCGAGCTGCGCACGGGCGAGGGTGGCTCGCACCGGATCATCTACAGCGGCTGCATCGGTCGCCCCGGCTCCAAGCTCCTCCCCGATCCCGAGACGATGCCGGGTGAGGTGGACACGCTCATTGTCGGGTCGCCGTTCGCGCACGAGCATCACGCCATGTTCGGCGATGCGCAGCAACAGCTCGCCGCCCTGATTCGCGACACCGCCCAGCGTGGCGGCCAGATCATCATCCCCGCCTCGGCCCTCGGCCCGGTGCAGGAGCTGATCCGCACGGTGCAGTCGCTCTTTCATCGTGGCCTCGTGCCGAAGATCCCGATCTGGATCGATGCGCCGACCGACGTCTGCCTGCCGACCATGATGCGACTCCACCCCGAGTCGATCGCGGCCGGCGCGCGCGCCTACTCCGACGCGGGCGGGCCGTTCGACCATTCGTTGTTGCACTACATCCGCACCGACGAAGATCGCGCCATGCTCGACCAGCTCGACACGCCGGCAATCATCATCGCGCCCGACGAGAGCGGCGACAGCGGGCGCTCCGCGGCCCATCTCCTCCGCTGCCTCGACGATGCGCGCCACACGGTGATCTTCCTCTCGGCCAACGAGGAGGACTCGGTCGGTCGCCTGCTGCAGGAAGGGGCGGAGTCGGTCACCATCCTCGGCACGGTCGTGGCGCGGCGAGCGGTCATCGAGACGCTCTCGGCCTACTCGGGCCACGCCGACGGCGAGGAGATGCGCGCCTGGCTGCGCGCGCTGGTCGGCCCGATCAAGCGCGCCTTCGTGGTGCATGGCGACGACCTGGCCGTCGCGACGATGGTCACCATCCTGCGCGAGGAAGGGGTGCGCGACGTGATCGTCCCGCGCGAGGGGGAATCGTTCCCCTTCTGAGACCCACCAGCCGGGCGTGGATGTTGATCCTCGCCGTTGCCGCCGCGAGCACGTATCTCCTCTCCTTCCTCGTGGTGCTGGGTGTGTCGCGTCAGGACCAGCGCTTTCAGGCCGACGCGATCGTGGTCCTCGGCGCGGCGCAGTACGACGGCCGCCCCTCTCCCGTCCTGAAGGCCCGCCTCGACCACGCCGCCGAGCTCTATCGCAAGGGCTTTGGCGACCTGATCGTCGTGACCGGCGGCATCGTCGCCGGCGACCGGATGAGCGAGGCCACCGCGGGCCAGCGCTACCTGGTCGGCGCCGGGATTGCCGCGACCGACATCGTGGTGGCCGCCGAGGGGCGCACCACCTCGGGCTCGATGGAGGCGGTGGCCGATTATCTCCGCGGTGTGGGGCTGAGCCGCGTGATTCTCGTCTCCGATCCGTTCCACCTCGCGCGACTGCGACTCGAGGGCCGACGCCTCGGCCTCGACACCTACACCTCGCCCACCGCCACGTCGCCGATCTCCCGCCGCTTCGGCACCGAGCTGCAATACCTGCTCGCCGAAGCGGGCAAGTTGCCGATCCTCGTGCTGCAGGGACTCTTCCGATGACGGACATTGCACTGACCTTCTGGGGCGCCGCGGGCCAGGTGACCGGCTCCTGCCACCTCCTTGAGTGGCGCGGCCACCGCGTGGCGCTCGATGCCGGCCTCTTCCAGGGGCGCCGCGAGGAATCGCACCGCCTCAACGCCGAGACGCCGTTCGATCCGCGCCAGCTCGACGCGGTGATCGTCTCCCATGCGCACATCGACCACACCGGCCGGCTCCCGCTCCTGGTGGCGCGCCAGTTCGACAAGCCGATCTACGCGACCCCCGCCACGCGCGACCTCTGCGCCATCATGCTCCCCGACTCGGCGCACATCCAGGAGAGCGACTTCCGCTTCCTGCAGAAGCGGGGACGCGCCGGGCCCGGCTCGGAGCCGCTCTACACCATGGCCGATGCCTACCATGTGCAGGAGTTGATGGAGGCGCATCCGTACTGCCGCCCCTTCAAGGTGGCCGACGACCTCACCGTGACCTATCGCGATGCGGGCCACATCCTCGGCAGCGCGAGCGTGGACATCTCGATCGCCGGCGCGGCGGGCGAAGCACCGCATCGCCTGGTCTTCTCGGGCGACATCGGCCGGTGGAACCAGCCGATCATCCGCGATCCCGACAGCCCCAAGGGTGCCGTGGACACGCTGATCATCGAGAGCACCTACGCGCTCAAGCAGCATGACACCACCGAGGACGCGATGAAGCGCCTCGCCGAGGTGGTGAGTCGGGTCGCGGCGCGCGGCGGCAAGATCCTGGTGCCCTCGTTCGCGGTCGGGCGCACGCAGGAACTGGTCTACGCGCTTCACGAACTGGCGAGCGCCAAGCGGATTCCCGAGATCCCGATCTACATCGACTCGCCGCTCGCCGTCGAGGCCACAGCCGTCTTCCGGCTGCACCCCGAGGTGTTCGACCAGCGCGAGGGTTTCATCAAGACCGGCGCGACGATCTTCGACAATCACCTCGTGCACTACGTCCGCGACGTCGAGGAATCGAAGCGGCTCAACACCCTCAACGGCCCGGCCGTCATCATCTCGGCGAGCGGCATGGCCGAGGCGGGGCGGATCCTCCACCACCTGTCGAACCACATCGGCAACCCGGCCAACGCGGTGCTCTTCGTGGGGTTCCAGGCGGAGCACACCCTCGGCCGCCGGATCAGCGAGGGGCGCAACCCGGTGCGGATCCTCGGCGAGGAGAAGGACGTGGCCGCCGAGATCATCAAGATCGACGGCTATTCCGCCCACGCCGGCCGCGACGAGTTGCAGCGCTGGGTGCGCAACATCGGCGGCCCGATCAAGCGCGCCTTCTGCGTCCACGGCGAGCCGGAATCACTCGCCGGGATGAAGAAACTCCTCGAGGCCGAGGGCGTAGAGGACGTGGTGATTCCGAGTCATGGGGAGAGGTTTACGCTGTAGTCGGCGATCAGCGAACAGCGAACGGCGAACGGAGTGTCGAGCAGCGATCTCGACGCGACCCCGACATCGCTGGTCGCCGTTCGCGGTTCGCCGTTCGCTGCCACACACGGAGGTTTCCACTTGCGCACTCGCTCGATTGTCCTCGCGCTGCTGCTCGGCGCTGTTCCGTTGTCCGCCCAGGGCCTCAAGGTCCCCGCCACGGTGGACACGCTGCCCAACGGGCTTCGCCTGATCGTGCACGAGGACGCCTCGGCGCCCATCGTGACCGTCAACGTCTGGTACCACACCGGTTCGGGCTCCGAGAAGAGCGGCCGCACCGGCTTTGCCCACCTCTTCGAGCACCTGATGTTCATGGGCTCGGAGAACGCGCCGTATCCGGCGTTCGACCGGATGCTCGAGGCGGCGGGTGCCAACAACAACGGCTCCACCACCGAGGACCGCACCAACTACTACGAGTCGGGCCCGGTGTCGGCGCTGCCGCTGATGTTGTGGCTCGAAGCCGACCGCATGGGTTGGCTGCTGCCAACGATGGACGCGGCCAAGGTGGATGCGCAGCGCGACATCGTGAAGAACGAACGGCGGCAGAGCTACGAGAACCAGCCGTATGGCATGGTGGGCGACCACCTGCCGCGGATGCTCTACCCGGCCAGCCATCCCTACTCGTGGCCGGTGATCGGCTCGATGGCCGATCTCTCGGCGGCCTCGGTCGAGGACGTCAAGGATTTCTTCCGCACCTGGTACGCGCCCAACAACGCCGTGATCACCGTCGCCGGCGCCGTCAAGCGCGACTCGGTGCTTGGGTTGGTCCGGCACTACTTCGGCGCCATTCCGCGCGGTCCGGCGATCACGGCCATTGCGCCGACGCGGCCAGCCCTCGCGCGCGACACGGCGCTGGTGCTCGAGGATCGGGTGCAGCAGCCGCAGCTGCAATACACCTTCCCCACCGTCAAGTCGTGGGACCCGGACGATGCACCGCTGCAGGTGGCGCGGATGATCCTCGCCGGCTCCAAGAACGCGCGCCTCACCAAGCGCCTGATCTACGACGAGCAGAGTGCCACCACCGTGCAGGTCTATCCCGATCACAAGCGCTACGATGGCGACTTCACCGTCGTGGCGCGCTCCAAGCCCGGGCAGCCGCTCGCTCCCGTGCAGCGCGCGGTGGATGAGGAGCTGCGTCGGCTCGCCGAGGTGACGCCGTCGGCACGTGAACTGGAGCAGGCCAAGAACGCGCTCGAGGCGTCGTTCCTGCGCAGCACGCAGACCGTGGGCGGCAAGGCCGACCAGCTCAATTCCTACTACTTCGAGGTGGGTGTGCCCGATGCCTTCCAGCGCGATCTCGATCGGTTGCGCGCGGTGACCGCCGCCGACGTGCAGCGCGTGACCCGGAAGTATCTCACCGGTCCGCGGGCCATCATCTCCGTGGTCCCCATGGGCAAGCGTGACCTCGCGGCCGAGCCGCGGGGGGTGACGCCGTGATCCGCGTTGCGATGATGGTCCGCGGCCTGACGGCTGCGGCTGTAATGGCCTCCCCGCTCACCGCCCAGGTCACCACCGCGCCCGCGCTCGGCCCCGCGCCGAAGCTCTCCGTGCCGGCGATCCAGACCGCGTCGCTCCCCAACGGTCTCAAGATCCAGATCGCGCGCAACGCCGAAGTGCCGCTGGTCGAGGCGCGGTTGATCATCAACGGCGGCGCGCGGCTTCGCGGCACGGCGCCCGGGCTCGCCACCTTCACGGCGGGCCTCCTGACCGAGGGCGCCGGCGGCATGTCGGCGCTCAAGCTCGCCGAGGAGATCGACTTCATCGGCGCCTCGCTGCGCGCCAGCGCCGGCTGGGAGAACGTCACCCTGTCGATGTCGGTGCCGAAGCGTTCGGTGGATCGCGGACTCACCCTCATGGCGCAGGTGCTGCTGTCGCCCACCTTTGCGCGCGCCGATGTCGATCGCGAGCGTTCCCTCCGCCTCGCCGGCCTCATCTCGGCCAAGGACTCCCCGCGCGCCGTCGCGAGCAAGGTCTTCTACCGCAATCTCTTCCCGGCGTCGCATCCGTATCACATGAGCCTCACCGGCGACTCCGCCTCGGTGGTGAACTTCGACTCGGTCGCCGTGCGCAACTGGTGGAAGACCGCGGCCGACCCACGGCGCACCACGCTCATCCTCACTGGCGACGTGACGCTCAAGGAAGCGGTGTCCTGGGCCGCCAAGCACTTCAGTGGGTGGAAGGCACCCGCGGCCATTGTCGGCGCGCCGCTCGCGCGCGACGTCGCCGGTCCGACCCAGTGGCCGGCCCGGGTGATCCTGGTGGACAAGCCGGAGGCCGCGCAGTCGGTCATCATGATCGGCGGCCCGGGCATGTCGCGCACCGATCCCGATTACCCCGCCGTCACGGTGATGAACACCATCCTCGGCGGCTCCTTCTCGTCGCGGCTCAACGACCTCCTGCGCGAGCGGCTCGGCTACACCTACGGCGCCGGCTCCAACTTCTCGTTTGCCCCGGTGGCCGGACCGTTCATGATCTCCACTGATGTCCGCACCGACGTGACCGACTCGTCGCTCGCGGTCATCTTCCGCGAGATCAACGCCATGCGCACGCAGGGCGTCACCGACGCCGAGCTCGCCCGCGCTCGCAACTACCTCGTCCTCGGCTCGCTCTCCGATTACGAGACCGCGGGACAGATCGCCGGCGCCATGAGCACCGCGCTGCTCTTCCGCCTGCCACTCGCCACCGTGCCGGCCGAGCTCGCGCGCATCAACGCCGTCACCGCGGCCGACGTCCAGCGGATGGCGCGGCTGCGGCTCGATCCATCACAGATGACGGTGGTGGTGGTGGGTGATCTGGCCAAGATTCGCGGTGGGATCGAGAAGTTGGGGTTGGGGAGGGTTGAGGTGCAGACGTACGACAGGTAGTCGTAGGTCGTAGGTCGTAAGTCGTAAGTCCTGAGAGGTGAGACGTGGCCCGCATGGGGACACGGCTCACCTCCTACCTTTCACGTTCCGGCCTACGACTTACGACCTACGACCTACGACCCACTCATGACTCTCCTCTCCACAAAGCGCGTCTTCACCGGCCGCATCGTCTCCCTCGACATCGACACCGTGCAGTTCCCCAACGGCAACGTCGGCGAGCTCGAGATGATCCGGCACCCCGGTGCCTCGGCCGTCCTCCCCTTCCTCGACCGGATGGACGCCGCCGATCCGCGCGTGCTGCTCATCCGGCAGTACCGCCATGCCACCGGCGATTACCTCTGGGAGATCCCGGCGGGGCGGCGCGATGGCCACGAGACGCCCGAGGCCACGGCGGAGCGCGAGCTGCGCGAGGAGACAGGGTACCGTGCGCGCCACTTCGAGCGGCTCACCTCGATCTGGACCACCCCGGGCTTCACCGACGAGGTGATCCACCTCTTCGTGGCCACCGAACTGACCCCCGGGCAGGACGCCCTGGAGGCGGACGAGGTGCTTGCTGTACACGAGAAGCGGTGGAGTGAGGTCCTCCAAATGGTGCGAAATGGAACAATAAACGACACCAAGACCCTCAACGCCATCCTCTTTGTCCAAGGTTTAATGTTGTAACCTTGTACAAAACGGATTCTTGCGGTAGCTTCATCGGCAACCCTTCTCAGAAGGTTTTCCGATGACCGCGATTGCTCTGCCCACTGCGGCGATGCCGCGACAGGAACTCGAGACCTCCCCTCGCCCGACCATGGTTGCGTCGGCCGCGTCTGATCTTGCCAATCAGGAAAATTCCAGGCTGGTCGCTGCCCACCTCGCCGGCGACGAGCGCGCCTTCGGCGAGCTGATGGAGCGCTACCAGACCCGGCTGCTCAACTTCATCTACCGGATGATCGGCGACCGGGAACGGGCCGAGGATCTGGTGCAGGAGGCGTTCGTGCGGGTGCACCGGCACCTGCACCGCTTCGACCATAGCCGGAAGTTTTCCACGTGGCTCTACACCATCGGGTCGAACCTGGCCAAGAACGAGCTGCGCAACCGCTCGCGGTCGCCGCTGGTGTTCCACGAATCGGCCCGCGCCCCGGGCGACAACGAGGGCCGGGTGCTGGAGTTCGAGGATTCGCGCTCCCGCCCCGACGAGCTCTTCGCCAATCGCCACCTGCGCGAGCTGGTCGAGGGGACCGTGGCCCGGCTCACGCCGCACCACCGGGTGGTCTTTGTCCTCCGCGAGTTGGAGGGGAAGAGCTACGAGGAGATCGCCGAGGTGACCAACACCAACCTGGGCACCGTGAAGAGCCGCCTGAACCGGGCGCGGACCTCGTTCCAGGCCATGATCGCCCCCTATCTGGACTGATGCACCCCCGGTTGGAACCTTTTCCCTTCCCCGGTGTCAGAGCGCTCTGACACCGGGGATTTTGTTGGTTCGCCCTCGCTGACAGCCCCCCTTCCGCCCGTTCCCGTTTGGACGTATATCTGGCCATCTCCTCCGTCGTACAGGAGCAGCCCCCCATCATGAATTGTCGAGAGTTCGGCCGGTACTACACCGACTTCCGCGACGGGAACGACCCGGAGCTCGCGAGGCGCATGCGCGAGCATGTCTTCGAGTGTCCGCATTGCCGCACACACAATCGCGCGATGCAGATCGGGATCGAGATGTTGCAGATGAGCGAGATCGAACCGTCCGACGGCCTGCGGCACGCGTTGAGTGCCCGGTTCAATGTGAGGCCGATTCGGTAGCGGGTGAACGGTGAACGGTGAACGGGGGTGTCGCGGGATGATCTTTCCGCCGCACCCCCGTTCACCGTTCACCGTTCACCGTTCACCGTTCACCCCTCCGTCGCTTATCATTCCCCCATGCCCGTCCTCTCCCCACCGCAACTGCAGCGCGCCCTCGCCAAGGCGCCGCCGAGCGGCTGCTACTACCTGCATGGCGGGGAATCGATCCTCAAGGACGAGGCGCTGGCGGCGCTGCTCGACGCGGCGCTCGATCCGGGGCTCCGCGACTTCAATCTCGACCTCCTCACGGCCCAGAACCTCGAGCCGGATGCCCTCGCCTCGGCCTGCAGCACGCTGCCGATGATGGCCGATCGGCGCGTGGTGGTGGTGCGCGACATCGAGTCGTGGAAGAAGAAGAGCAAGGGAAAGCAGCCCGCGGTGCGCTACCTCGAGAGGCCCGCGCCGGAGACGGTGCTCGTACTGGTGCAGGGCAACGACGACGACGCCGACAGCGACCTCGCCTCCCACTGCACCATCATCGAGTGCAAGCCGCTCCTCGGCGACGCCCTCGATGCGTGGCTCGACCACCGGCTCGAGCAGAGCGGGATCGCCCTCGCCGACGACGCTCGCGAACACCTGCTGCGCGCCACGGGGGGCGACCTCGGCCTGCTCACCGCCGAGGTGGCCAAGCTGTCGTCGCTGGAGACCAGCGGCCCGATCGACCGCGAGACGGTTGGCTCCCTGGTGGGGATCCGCTTCGGCGAGACGGTCGAAGACTGGCGCGACGCCGTGCTGCGCGACGACACCGCACGCGCCATCGCCCTGGTGCCGCAAGTGCTCGCGCTGAGCGGGGTCTCGGGCGTGCGGCTCGTGACGCTGCTCGGCACCTCGCTGCTGCTGCTCCGCTGGGGCCGCGCCACCGCCGAGGCCAAGAAGATCCGCGATCGCGCGCTGGCGGAGCAGGTCAAGAGCATGATGTTCCGGATGCGCCCGAATGTCGGGAGCTATCCGCCGTTTGCGTCGCTCGTGGGCGAGGTGGTGGGACGCTGGTCGCTGCCGCGACTCCGCACCGCCATCGCGGCGACCCTCGCCGCCGATGCCGCCCTCAAGAGCACCACGATTTCCGATGAAGGAGGGATCGTGACCGATCTCGTCTTGATGCTGGCCACCTCGCGCGTCCGGAAGGCGGCGTGAATCGGGCCCCCGCCCACGCGGCTGGGAGTTCCAGTGTATGGGCGCAGCCTGCTGCGCCCATTCTCGCCCTCGTTGCGATGCTCGCCGCCGCGCCGGCCGCCGCGCAATCGCCGATGCCGCCGACCACGCCGCGCTTCGTCGAGATCACCCGGCTCGCGCAGGAGGGCTACGGCGATTCGGCGCGCACGGTGATCGCGCGCATCCTCACGCAGACCAAGCCGACCGAGGCCGCCTTCCCCGAGGCGCTCTACACCGCGGCCGCCGTGGCGAAGACGCTTCCCGATGCGCGGCTCCACTACGCCCGCATCGCGGTCGAATTCCCCGAGTCGCCGTGGGCCGACAAGTCGATCCTCCGCCTCGCGCAACTCGATTACGGCAGCGGCAACAGCGAGACGTCGGTGATGCGCATCAAGCGCCTCTTCACCGACTATCCCGAATCGGCGGTGATCCCCACGGCGGCACTCTTCGGGGCACGCGCCGCCTTCGAGCGTCGCGACGGCGCGCTCGCCTGCGACTGGCTGACCCGGGGCCTGCAGCAGGTCGGCAACGACGTCGAACTGAAGAACCAGCTCGAGTACGCGCGGCAACGGTGCACCCCGGAAGAAATCGCGCGCCTCGCCGCCCTCCCGAAGGCCGACAGCATCAAGCGGCCGGTGATCCAGACCCCGCCACCGCCGGCACCGACGCCGTCCCAGGTCACGCCGCCCACCACGGCCCGGACGGCCGCGTCGCCGTGGCGCGTGCAGGCCGCCGCGATCAGCGACGCCAGCGCCATCCGTCGCGTGGTGCAGCAACTCGAACAGGCGGGCTTCACCGTCTACCGCGTCGCCGGCCCCAACGGCCTCACCAAGCTGCAGGCGGGTCCCTTCGCCACGCGGGAGGCGGCGGCGGCGGCGGTCGCGAAGGTGAAGAGCGTGGTGGGTGGGGGTCCGTTCGTTGTCAAAGCTCCGTGATGGTGAACGGTGAACGGTCAACGGTGAACAACGGAACAGCTTCAACCGGTTCACCGCCCACCGTGCGCTCCTCGGTGTTCGTTGTTCACCGTTCACCGTTCACCGTTCACCCTCCACGAATTTCCCCAACGTTGAGATCCGATTGACCGACTCCCCCCTCCTCACCCAGTACCGCGAGATCAAGGCGCGTCATCCCGACGCGATCCTCTTCTTCCGGATGGGTGACTTCTACGAGATGTTCTTCGAGGACGCGCAGGTGGCCGCGCGGGTCCTCAACATCACGTTGACGTCGCGAGGGGATGGCGTGCCGTTGGCCGGCGTGCCGGTGAAGTCGGCTGCGGGCTATCTGCGGCAGTTCATCGCCGCCGGTTTCCGGGTGGCGGTCTGCGAACAGATCGAGGACCCGAAGTTCGCCAAGGGGATCGTCAAGCGCGCCGTGGTCGAGACCATCACGCCGGGTGCCTTCCTCGACGAGGAGTGGACGCCTGGCTCGCGCAACAACTGGTTGGTGGCCGTGGCGCCGCGCGGTGCGGGCGAGCCGGTGGGCGTCGCCGCGCTCGATCTCTCGACCGGTGAGTTCATCCTCGAGACCGTGGAGTCCGACGGACTCGCCGAGGCCCTGGGTCGGCTCGCGCCCGCCGAAGTGGTGGTGCCGCGCGAGAGCGACGTGGTGCTCGAACCGGAGGTGCTGCGCACCGAGCGCGAGAAGTGGGAGTTCGACCCCGCGCTCGCCGCCGAAGAACTCAGCCGCCGTCTTGCCATCGCCTCGCTCGACGCCCTCGGCATTGCCACCGACGATGCCGCCGCGGTCGGTGCCGGCGGTGCGCTGCTCCGCTATGCCCTGGAGTTGCAGCCGCAGGGATTGCCGCAACTGGCGCGTCCCGAGGTGCGCCGCAGCGACGAGCTCTGCTGGCTCGACGAAATGACGCGCCGCAACCTCGAGTTGGTGGAGCCGCTGCGCGCCGGCGCCAAGGGCGTCACGCTGGTCGAGACGCTCGACCGCACCCAGACCCCGATGGGCGCACGGTTGCTCCGGCAATGGGTGCTCTCGCCACTCCGCGATCCGGCGCGCATCGAGGCGCGGCTCGACGCCGTCTCCGCGCTGGTGGAGGCGGGCCGTGCGCGCGGCACGCTGCGCGCCGCCCTCGATGGCGTGCGCGACGTCGAACGGCTCGCGGCCCGCGCCGCCGCGGGGCGCGCCACGCCGCGCGAACTCGGCGCGCTGCGCGACTCCTTCCTCGCCCTGCCCCACGTGGCCGAAGCAGTCAACATGCTCGCCCTGCGCACCGTGCCAGGGACCACGCGCGTGGCGCGCCTGCTCGAGCACACCGCCGAACAGTTCGACCGCCTTGACGATCTCGCCGAGGAACTGTCACGCGGACTGGTCGAACGACCCCCCGTGACGCTGGCCGATGGCGGCGTGATCGCCCCGGGCTACAATGCCGAGCTCGATGAGTTGCGCGACCTGCGCGACAACGGGAAGCAGGCGCTCGCCTCGATTCAGCAGCGCGAGCGCGATCGCACCGGGATCTCGTCGCTCAAGGTCGGCTTCAACAAGGTCTTCGGCTATTTCCTCGAGGTCACCCACGCCAACAGCGATGCGGTGCCGGCCGACTACGAGCGGCGGCAGACGCTGGCCAATGCCGAACGCTACGTCACCCCCGAGCTGAAGGACTACGAAGCCAAGGTGCTGGGTGCCGAGGAGCGGATCGGCGAGCGCGAAGGCGTGCTCTTTGCGGCGCTGCGCGACATGGTCGGTCAGGCCATCGGCCGGGTGCAGGGCACGGCGCGCCTGCTCGCCCGCCTCGACGTCCTCGCGTCGCTGGCCGATACCGCGATCAACGAGCGCTACACGCGCCCGGTGCTGCACGACGGCTACGGGCTGACCCTGAGAGGGTCGCGCCATCCGGTGATCGAGCGGATGATGCCGCGCGAGCGCTTCGTCCCCAACGATGTCCACTTCGACGAGGTGGAGCGGGTGCATCTGGTCACCGGCCCGAACATGGCCGGCAAGAGCACCATCCTGCGACAGATCGGCCTCAACGTGGTGCTCGCACAGATGGGCAGCTTTGTCCCCTGCCGCGAGGCCTGGGTCGGGGTGGTCGATCGGCTCTTCACCCGCGTCGGCGCCTCCGACAACCTCGCCCGCGGCCAGTCCACCTTCATGGTGGAGATGTCCGAGACCTCGGCGATCCTCCACAACGCGACCTCGCGCTCGCTGGTGCTCCTCGACGAGATCGGCCGAGGCACCTCGACCTACGACGGGGTGGCGATCGCCTGGGCGGTGACCGAGTACCTCCACGACCGGATCGGTTGCCGGACCATGTTCGCGACCCACTATCACGAGCTGATGCAGCTCCCGGAGCAGCTGGCCCACGCCCGGAACTGCAACGTGGCGGTTCGGGAGTCAGGCGATGGGATCGTCTTCCTCCACCGGCTCGAGGCGGGAGGGACCGATCGCTCCTACGGGATCCATGTGGCCCAGCTCGCCGGACTCCCCGGCGGCGTGGTGGGGCGGGCCAAGGAGGTCCTGGCCATCCTCGAGACCGAGCACCGCGTGGTCGAGGGGGCTCCACCCCGCGACCCCGACCCAGCCCAACCATCGCTCTTCGACCTCCTGCAGGCGGGGATCTCCTCCTCCGGCGAGCACCGGGCAAATGGGCCGGCGGTACGGGCTCGGCCCGCCGCGCCCCCGGCCGACGAATCCCCCCCTCCCGCGGAGAGCCCCGCCCAGCGCCGAGCCGCCGAACTCACCGAACGGCTCCGCGCGCTGGACCCCAACCAGATGACGCCGATGGAGGCGTTGCAGGAGTTGGCGCGACTCAAATCGGAGATTTGACGAGAAGCGAGAATGGAGAAGCGAGAAGCGTGGACCCACGTTGCGATGTCCCCGCGGCACCTCGCTTCTCGCCTCTCGCTTCTCGCCTATCCCCGTAACCACCATTCCGCGTTATGTTGGTTACATGACCCAATCCACACAACCCATCAGCGGCATTCCCTGCATCGATTTTGCCAATGGAGCCGACCTCGCCGAGCCGGTGGATAACCTGGTGGAGCGGCGGGCGGTGGCACGTTTTCGCGCGCTGGTCCACCGGATATTGCGGGCGGAGGCGGAGGGCGCTGGGGCCTCGGAGCGCGACCTGGCGGGGCTCAACCGCATCCTCTCTCAGGGGCAGAACCACCGTGGGGTGCTCCCCGCGGTGCGTGGTTATGGCTGGGGGTGGATCGGTCCGGCGAAGGATCTGGATCGGATACTGTGGCCGGTGGCCTGGTCAGCAGCGTCTCTGCTTACGGGTCCTGACCTGATGCGTCTCAAGTGTTGTGATGGTTGTGGTCGGCTCTTCTTCGACGCCTCGAGGAATCGCTCGCGCCGGTGGTGCGACATGCAGGGGTGTGGTAACCGGGCCAAGGTCGCTCGGCATCGCGTGGCCGCGGGGGCGCGTTCTCCATCCATAGAATGAGTACATTACCGGAATGTCCTTGATTCGCCTTGGCGTGATTGTCTTTTCAGGTACCCTGCTGATCTCCGCGCTCGCCTGTGCGGGCGAGGCCCCGGCTGCGGAATTGCGGGCGGCTCGCCCGATCGCCGGTGCGCCGGAGATCCCCTATCCGCCGGCGCTCTTCGAGAAGCGGATCGAGGGTGAGGTGCTGCTCTATCTGGTGGTCGATTCGGCCGGGGTGGTGATTCGGGACTCGACCCGGATCGAGACCTCCTCCGGACAGCCCGACTTCGATGCCGCTGCCATGGCGGCGGCGCCGACGCTTCGGTTCCACCCGGCCACGCGCAACGACACCGCCGTGATGGCCCCGATTCAGGTGCCGATCCGCTTCCGGTTGCCGGATTCGCTCAAGACGCCGTGAACAGCGATGATCGATGATCGATGATCGATAAGGCGGGATCAGGCGGGCTCGGCGCTGGGGTGTTCTTCGCAGCGGGCTCGGGGCGGTGAGCCCTCACCCTTGGGGCGGAGTGCCGATTGCGGCGCCCCCGGCGTGCAGTACAGGGGGCGACGCGGCGAACCGCTTAGAGACCGCGAGAACGGACACCCCAGGTCGAGCCCGCGGCACACCAGATCACGGCGCATTCGCGATCACGCAGGTCCCTCGCTGCGCTCGGGATGACAGGGCATTGAGAGGTCCTTCGACTTCGCCCCGCCGCCCTGCGGGGGCGGGGCTCCGCTCAGGATGACAATCTGTCGGTCCTCGGTCCTCGATCATCCATCATCCCATCCCGGTAGCTCCCATGCCCCTCGCCCCTCGCGTCGCCCTGCTGCTGCTCGCCGTCGCACTCCCGCTGCCGGCGCAGAACCCCGCGGTGCGCGCCACGGCCGAACGGGCCATTCGCGCCGCCGACCTGCTGCGCGACGTCTCCTACATCGCCTCGGATGCGTTGCTGGGACGCGCCACTCCGTCGCCGGGCTTTGACAGCGCGGCGGCTTATGTGGCCCGCGAACTCAAGGCCCTGGGCGTGAAGCCGTTCGGCGACGCGGGCGGCTACTTCCAGCACTATCCGCTCGCCCACTCCATCCTCGACACCGCCGCGACCAGCGCCACGATCGGTGGCAAGACGCTCGTCTGGGGGCGCGACTTCCGCGTCTCCTCCTTCGTGGCCCCAGGACCGCGTGAGGGAGAGGTGCTGTATGTGGGCCAGGGGCTGCGCGTCCCCAAGCGCGGACTCGATCCGTACGCCGGTCACGACGTCCGCGGCAAGTGGCTCCTCGTGCATCCACGCACCGGCCCCGCACGTGCGCTCACCACCGACACCCTCGGCATTCTCGGCCTCGACTACACCACCGTGCAGGAAGAGGCGCGTGCGCGCGGCGCGCTCGGGATTCTCACCATCAACGCCACCTCGTTGCCCGGTGGTGGGCGTGGTGGCGCAGTGCAGTCGCGTGACCTCGTCCCGTCGGCGGGACGTGCGTACGCGCCATATCCACTCCCGCAAATTTCGATCGGCTCCGCCACGCTGGACTGGCTCGTCGGCGATGCGAAGAGTGCCGCGGTTCTCAGAGAGAGTGGCTCCTATGGCTCGTATCCCGGCTCCTTCCTGCTCCCGAGCGGTGCATTGCAGGTGAACCTCGTCGCGACCACCAACACCATCCACCCGTACAACGTCCTCGGCTTCATCGAGGGAACCGACCCAACGGTCAAGGATGAATGGATCGCGATGGCCGCACACCTCGACGGCGCCGTCGGGCGCGGCGTGAATGCGGCAGGCGATTCGATCTTCAACGCCGCCGACGACAACGCCTCCGGCAGCGCCGGCGCTCTCGCCATCACGCGCGCACTCATGCAGGGACCGCGGCCGCGCCGCTCGATTCTCCTCATCTGGGATTCCGGCGAGGAGACCGGCCTCTGGGGCGCGCGCCACATCGCCTATGGCGAGACGGGCAAGAAGATCGTCGCGATCGCCAACGTCGACATGATCGGCCGCTCGCGCGCGCCGGGCACCAACATCCTCGGCGAAGATCAGCTCACCCCGCAGGGCGTGATCTACATCACCGGACCGCGCGTGCTGAGCACGCAGCTCGAAGCGATGGTGATGAAGGTGGAAAAGGAGTATCCGTGGATCGCGTTTGATCGGAGCAGCGAAGATCCCAATCACGAATCATTCTATCCGCGCACCGACGCCTCGCCCTATGTCGAGAACGGGATTCCCTACCTCGGCGTCCGCAACGGGCGGCACGGCGACTACCATCGCCAGACCGACGAGGTGAGCAAGCTCGACATCGCCAAGATGGAGGCGACGTCGCGCGCGCTCTACGCGATGCTCTGGCACACCGCCGACGGCGCCGTCCGCCCGCGGATGGACAAGCCGCTGCCCAAGACGCTGTGGTTTGTGACACCGCGGTAGGGACAGCGAACAGCGAACAGCGAACAGCGAACGGGGCGGGCTCGACGCTGGGGTGTTCTTCGCCGCGGCTCCAAGGGCGGCGAGCCCTTTCCCTGGGACGGGGTGCCGATTGCGGCGCCCCCGGCGTGCAGTACAGGGGGCGACGCGGCGAGCCGCTTTGGAGTCCGCGAGAACGGACACCCCAGGTCGAGCCCGAGGCGCACGGAGAGAGGTCCTTCGACTGCGCAGCCTTTCAGGCTGCTTCGCTCAGGATGACAATCTGAACGCTCCCCACCTCGAATTGACCCTTCACTTCGTTCAGGGCAGGCTCCTCGCTGCGCTCAGGATGACAATGTTGGTGCCCCCCTCACCCCTCACCCCTCACCGCCGTTCGCAGTAACTTCCCGCATGCACACACCTCATCCGTTCCCCTACGACTCCGTTCTCGACACCATCGGCCAGACCCCCCTGATTCGTCTGGGCCGGGTCGGTCGAGACCTCCGCACCCCGGTCTATGGCAAGGCCGAGTACGTCAATCCGGGTGGCTCGGTGAAGGACCGGATTGGCCTGGCCATCATCGAGGCGGCCGAGCGGGATGGCTCGCTCAAGCCGGGCGGGGTGATCGTCGAGGGGACCAGCGGCAACACCGGTGTCGGCCTCGCCGTGGCCGCGGCGCTCAAGGGCTATCGCTGCATCTTCACGATGCCCGACAAGATGTCGCAAGAAAAGGTGCGACTCCTCAAGGCGTATGGCGCCGAGGTGGTGATCACGCCCACCGCGGTGCCGCCCGATCACCCCGAGAACTACGTCATGAAGGCCAAGCAGATCGCCCATGACACGCCGGGAGCGATCCTCGCCAACCAGTTCTACAACCAGGTCAACCCCGAGGCGCACTACGCCACGACCGGTCCCGAGATCTGGGCGCAGACCGGCGGCAAGGTCACCCACGTGGTGGCCGGGGCGGGCACCGGCGGCACCATCAGCGGCATCGCCAAGTTCCTGAAGGAGCAGAACCCCGCCATCCGCATCATCGCCGGCGATCCGGTCGGCTCCCTCTACACCGGCTACCATCGCACCCGCACCATCGGCACCGACGGCGCGCCGTACAAGGTCGAGGGGATCGGTGGCGACAAGGCACCGACCACGGTGTGGTGGGATCTGATCGACGAGTTCCGTCAGTGCAGTGATCGCGATGCCATGGCGATGGCTCGCCGGCTCGCGCGCGAGGAGGGCATCCTGGTGGGTGGATCCGCGGGCGTGAATGTCCACCTCGCGCTGCAGCTGGCGCGCGAGCTCGACGACCCGGCCGCGTGCGTCGTCACCATCCTCTGCGACACCGGCGAGCGCTACCTCAGCAAGGTCTTCAACGACGAATGGCTGCAGGAGAACCAGCTCCTCGAGACGGTCAAGCCGACCGTGGGCGATCTCATCGCCAAGCGCGGCGGCGCGCATCCGTCGTTGGTGCAGCTCGCGCCGGCGGCGCAGGTGCGCCAGGCCGTGAATCTGATGCATACCTGGGATGTCTCGCAGATCCCGGTGATCGAGGACGGCAAGTGCATCGGCGCGCTCAACGAAGGAACGCTGATGACCCAGGCGCTCGAGCAGCCCACGCTGCTCGATCGGCCGGTGCGCGAGGTGATGGAGGAGCCCTACCCCGAGGTCGCGCTCACGCTGCCGGTCGACCGCCTCGCCGCGATGCTCACGCGCGAATCACCCGCTGCGCTGGTGCGCGACGGGGATCGGCTGGTGGGGATTGTGAGTCGGTATGATGTGTTGCAACTGATGATTGGGAGGTAGCGAGAAGCGAGAAGCGAGAGGCGAGAAGCGTGGTGCTACGCGAAGATATCGACGCGACACCTCGCTTCTCGCTTCTCGCCTCTCGCTTCTCGCCCTACTTCCCCTCACACTTCACCCGCCCATACCCCATCGCAAACCCCCGCATCCCGTTCGGCCCTGGCCCCTGCACCACCGCCACCACCGAATCGGCGGTCACTCGGCGATAGCTGATCTTGGTGGGGAAATCGTGCGCGGGATTTTCGACCACGAACATCGTGTCGCTCACGGCAGTGGAGCGGAACTCCGTTTCCTTCTGGCCCGAGGGGAGCGCGGTGTACACCAGGATGTCGCCGTCGCGCCGCAGGCGCAGGTGCTCGAACGCACGCGCCTGGCCGGCCGCCACGGTGCGTGAGCCGCCGAGCATCAGGCCGCCGTCGGCGGGACTCCAGAACTCGAAGGTGGTGCGAGGGCCCGACACGCTCTGCCAGCAGCCGGCGAGCCAGCCCACGCGTTCCATGGGGGACTGTGCGGCGAGGGGCGTGGCAACCAGGGAGACCAGCGCAACGACGGCAGAGCGACGCATCACGAACTCCGGGGCGAGAGAAGAGCGTCCAATGGTCGCCTCGTGTGCGGCCCTCCGCTAGCCGGGATTGTCAGCAGCAGGTGAGGGGTGAGGGGTAAGGGGGCTGTTCCCCCTCACTCCTCGCTCTTCCCGCGGCCTGACGGCCGCGGCTGGGGGGGCTCGCTTTTCGCTTCTCGCTTCTCGCTGTTCGCCGCCTTGTAGATCGTCACCGTGCAATCCCCGAACACCTTGCGCCGCGCCCCGTTCGGGATGGCGTGCGACGTGGCATGTTCGACGGCGAGAATCCGCGCAAACGGCTTGGCGCGCCACATGTCGAGGATGCGATCGAGCACCCGCGACTCGTACGGCGGGTCCACGAACGCGAGGTCGTAGCGGAACGGTTCGAGCATCGCCGTCCAGGGGACCGCATCCTTCTTGAAGATCCTGGTCCGGTCGAGGAGGTGCAGCGCCGCCACGTTGGCCTTGAGGGCGTGCAGCGACGCGGGGCGGAACTCCACGAAGTCCGCGAACTTGGCGCCGCGCGAGATCGCCTCCAGCCCGAGCGCTCCCGTCCCCGCGAAGAGGTCGAGCACGCGAATGCCCTTGAGGTCCGGCTCCAGCATCGTCAGCAGGGCGTCGCGCACCGCCTCCTTGGTCGGCCGCACCCGCATGTCGGCGGGTGAGGTCAGGTGACGTCCGGCAAACTTCCCTTTCACGATGCGCACAGCGGGCCTCGACAGCAGGGGCAACAGATCCAGCGAGCGGGCAACATACTCGGTTCCGCCACCAAGCTTGCGCTCCTCGGCCGAGCTTCGTAGAATGAAGTTTCACCGAACAAACACCGAAACACCACCCCCTGGAGGCATGCCGTGGCGACACCCCAGCTCATCTCCCCCGAACAGTTTCTCGCCCATTGGCAGGGCCATCGCCGACTCACCCGCCGCCTGATCGAGGCGTTCCCCGACGACCAGCTCTGGAGTTTCTCCATCGGCGGCATGCGCTCCTTCGGGGTCACGGTGCTCGAGCTCCTCGCAGTCGGCCCGCCGATGCTCAAGGGGATCGTCACCGGCGAGTGGATAGCCGTCGACGAGAAGCGGCAGCCCACCAAGGCCGAGCTCCTCGCCCTCTGGGACGCCGACACCGTCACCCTCGACGAGTTCTTCCCGCAGATCCCGCTCGAGAAGTTCCAGGAGCATCAGGTGGCCTTCGGGCAGTACCCCGGCCTCGTCTACGACCTGCTCCTCTACGGCATCGACAACGAGATCCATCATCGCGGGCAGGGCTACGTCTACCTCCGCGCCCTCGGCATCACGCCGCCCGAGTTCTTCCAGCGCTGAGCAGCTCGCAGCGGGGGGTCGTGGCCGGTTGGTCAAAATCAGGCGCCCGGACTACAATCCAGCCATGACCCCTCCCATGCTGCGCGTCCTCGTGTTGACCGGTGGTTCCTCGTCGGAGCGCGACGTCGCCATTGCCTCGGCGTCGCAGGTGGTGACCGCGCTTCGCTCGCGGGGACACATCGTGCATGTCGCCGACACCACCGAGGGGGTGCTCGACGCCACCGCCGAGGCACGCGTGCTTGGCGGCCGTGTCGGGACCGAGCCCCCCGACGTCCACACCCTCGAGGCCCTTGAGCGGCGGGTCCTCTTCGGCGGACTCTTGCAGGATCCGGTGGTGCGCGAGGCCGATATCATCTTCCTCGCCCTCCACGGCGGCCGCGGCGAGGATGGCACGCTGCAGCACCTGCTCGAGCTCGCCGACCTCCCCTACGCCGGCTCGGGACCCCTCGGCTCAGGGCTGGCGATGGACAAGGACATCGCCAAGCGGCTGCTCCTCCAGGCCGGGGTCCCCACCGCCGACTGGCGGATGCACCCGACCGATCCGGTCGAGGCGGTACGGAACCTTGGCCTCCCGCTGGTGGTCAAACCGAGCAAGCAGGGCTCGACCGTGGGCCTGAGTGTGGTGCGCGACGCGGCCGACCTGGCCGCCGCCATCGCCGAGGCGGCCCGCCACGACGACGAAGTGATGCTCGAGACCTTCGTGCCCGGGCGGGAGCTCACCGTCGCCATCCTGGGCGAGGAGGCGCTGGCCGTGGGGGAGATCATCCCCAAGCACGAGCTCTTCGACTACGAGTGCAAGTACACGCCGGGGATGTCGGAGGAGATCTTTCCGGCCGATATTCCCAAGGACGTGGCCGACGAGGTTCGTCGCCTCGGCCTGCTGGCCCATCGGGCCCTGAAGTTGCGGGGCTACTCGCGGGTCGACTTCCGCCTCACCCCCGACGGGCGCCTCTTCTGTCTCGAGGCCAACACCCTGCCGGGGATGACCGCCACCTCGCTGATGCCGCAATCGGCGGCCGCGATGGGGATCGGGTTTGCGGAACTGTGTGAGAGGATTTGTCGTAGGAACTGAGTCGTTAGTCGTTAGTCGTTAGATGGCGAGCATCGGTGTTGGGCCGTGAGGCGGATCCTCTAACGCCTTACGACCAACACCTAACGACCAAAACCCCAGAGATCCCAATGCTCGACAGTCTCCTCAACCGCATCACCCCCTGGGTTGGTCGCCTCATCGCGATCAACGCGGTGGTGTTGCTGTTGCAGCAGACGCTCTTTCCGTCGGAGCTCCTGGCCGACCTGGTGACCTTCGATCCGGCGCGCGCGATGCAGCGCCCGTGGACCTTCGCGACCTACCTCTTCTTTCATGGCGGGCTCTTCCACCTGCTCGGCAACTCGCTGGCCCTGGTGGTCTTCGGCCCGTCGGTCGAGCGGCGGTTGGGTGGCACGGCGTTTCTCCTCTTCTATCTCTTCTGCGGGATCGGCGCGGCCATCACGTCGCTGATGCTCTGGAGCGTCGCACCAGGGCTGATCTTCCCCTTCATCGGCGCCTCGGGCGCGGTGCTCGGCGTCGCCTTCGCCTTTGCCAAGTTCCATCCCGACGCCGAGCTCTTTGTCTTCCCGCTGCCGATGCCGATCAAGGCGCGGACGCTGGTGGCAATCATCGCCGGCCTCGACGTCCTGGGGGCCCTGATGCAGAGCGACGGGATCGCCCACGTGGCGCACCTCGGCGGCATGCTCTGCGCGTGGCTCTACTTCACCGTGCAGGGCGGCGGCTCGCAGTTCCAGCCACCGCGCATCACGCCGACGCGCACGCGGGTGCCGGTGACCGCACCGGTGGCGGAGATCGGGGGCATGGAGCCGCGTCGTGAACAGCGGCAGGTCGAGCGGACGCCGGCCGCGCCGGTGCGCGACCCGATCGCCGAGGAGCGCGCCGAGATGGATCGGCTGCTCGACAAGATCAGTGCCTCGGGATTGAGTTCGCTGAGTGCGGACGAGCGCCGCTTCCTCGACGCCGTCGCGGCGCGCCGCCGGGGTGACCCGAGCTGAGTGGTGTCAGGGCGTCGGGCGCAACAGCTGCCCGACCCGATCCAGCAGGTCCTGTCGAGTGAACGGCTTCTCCAGAAATTCGATCCCCTCATCGAGGACGCCATGATGCACGATGGCGTCCTCCGTGTATCCGGACATGAAGAGCACCGGCGTGCCGGGACGCAGGGCGGTGATGCCCTCCGCCACCAGCTTGCCGTTGATGCCCGGGAGCACCACGTCCGTGAGCAGCAGGTCGAGCGGACCGGTGTGATCGGCCGCCAGCGCCAGCGCCTCCTCGCCATCGATCGCCGCAATCACCGTGAAGCCGGCGCGCTCGAGGATCCGCCGCACCAGCGAGCGCAGCAACTCCTCGTCCTCGACCACGAGGATGGTCCCGGCGCGTGACGGCATCGGGGTCTCGGCCGGCACGGGCACCACCGGGACCGGTTGCGTGGCCCGCGGGAAGTACACCCGCATCGTCGTGCCGACGTCGGGCTCGCTCTCCACCCAGATGTGCCCGCCGCTTTGCGACACGATGCCGATCACGGTCGAGAGGCCGAGGCCGGTGCCGCCCCGATCGCCCTTGGTGGTGAAGAACGGTTCGAAGATCCGCTCGCGCACCTCGGGTGTCATGCCGTGCCCGGTGTCGCGGACGGCGATCATCGCATGCGGGCCGGGGATCACGCCCACGTGCGCCGCCGCATACTCCTCCGACAGCTCGACGATCGCCGTCTCGATCAGCAGCGAGCCGCCATCCACCATCGCCTCCTTGGCGTTGATGACCAGGTTCAGCAGCACCTGTTCGATCTGCCCCGGGTCCACCGTCGCGAGCACCGGCTCTTCGGCCAGTTCGATGCGCTGGTGGATCGACTCGCCGAGGACGCGGCCGAGCAGCTGGCTAATCTCGCGCACCACCGCGGAGAGATCGACGGTGCGGGGCTGCAGCATCTGCCGGCGCGAGAAGGCGAGCAGCTTGCGCGTGAGCTCGGTCGATCGGGTGGCGGCGCGCTGGATCTCGGCCACGTGCGCGCGGGCCTCCACCGAGGTGTCGTCGAGATCCCCCATCACCAGCTCGGCGAAGCCGCTGATGGCCGTGAGCATGTTGTTGAAGTCGTGCGCAATGCCGCCAGCGAGCCGACCGATCGCCTCCATCTTCTGCGACTCGCGCAACTGCTCCTCGAGCCCGCGGCGCTCCGTCACGTCGCGCTCCACCGCCACCCAGTGCGTGAACCACCCGGCCTCGTTGGCCACCGGCGTGATGTCCATGTCGAGCCAGATCGGCGAGCCGTCGCGGCGCACGTTCTGGAGTTCCTCGCGCACCGGCTGCCATGACTCCATCGCCGCGCGCACGCGGGCCAGCGCGGCGCGATCGGTCTCGGGGCCCTGCATGAAGCGCGGCGACCGACCGATCACCTCGGCGCGCGACCAGCCGGTGAGCCGCTCGAACGCGCGGTTGACGAAGCGGATGCGCGGACCCGGCTCGTCGAACGGCTCGGCATCGGTGATCAGCACGATGTCGTTGAGGTTCTCCACCGCGGCCTGCAGCAGGCGCAGCTCCTCGTCCACGCGACGATGCTCGACCGCCACCGAGGCCAGCCGTGCGATGGACTCCATCACGGCCAGTTGCGCGCCGGTCGGAGGATCCGAGGATTCGGGATAGATCGCGACGGTGCCCACCACCTGTCCGTCGGCCCCATGGAACGGCACCGACCAGCAGGCGACCAGATCGTGCGCCACCGCGATCGGTGCGTACTGCGCCCAGAGCGGGTCGGTGGCGATGCTGGTGGTGATCACCACGGCGTCGCGCCACGCGGCGGTCCCGCAAGTCCCCGCCGCCGGACCGATCGGCTCGCCCTCGATCGCGTGGAGGTACCCCGGTGGGAGGTTGGGCGCAGCGCCGAGGTGAATCTTCCCGTCGCGCACCAGGAGGATCGATCCCTTGGAGTCGGGGACCAGCACCTCGGCCGAGCGCACCAGATCGGTGAGGATCTCGTGGAGCGAGGCACGACGAGCGAGGTGCTCGAGCGCCTGGCGATGGAGCGTGTCAATGTCGGCGCTGCGCCGCTCCTCGGTGACGTCGCGCACCGTGCCGTACGTCTGTCCCTCGTTGGCATCGGGGTAGACCACCCAGGCGAGATAGCGCCAGCTCCCGTCGGCGTGGCGGTAGCGGTTCTGGAAGCCGGTGCTGGTGCGCATCCCGGCCTTGAGCCGAGCCAGCTGGGCGCGCGTCGCCGCCTGATCCTCGGGATGGATCCAGTGGGTCCACGGCTGCGCCAGCAGTTCCTCGCGCGAGCGTCCCAGCATCCGGCAGAAGGCATCGTTGATCCGACGGAAGTGTTCGTCGGTGCCCGCGATCACCAGCCCGTCGAGCGACAACTCGAAGAGGTGGTTGACCGCGTCCGATTCGCGCGCCCGCACCACCAGCTCGGCGAGTCGCGGCTGGAAGGCCTCGATCAACGGGCGCCAGATGTCGTCGGCCAACGACGAGGAATGCGCAAAGAGCAGGATGCCGAATGGGCGCTCCTCGACCACGATCGGAATCGCGAGCGCACTCCTCAGCCCGGCCGCCGCCGCCGCCTTGGAGCGCTTGAAGGCGTCGGCCGACCGGAGGTCGTCGAGGTAGACGGCTCCCCCCATCTGCGCGGCCAGCCCTGGCAATCCCGCGTCGAGCGCGAACCCTTCGAACTCGGGGTCGTCCACGAAATCGGCCAGCCCGGGCCGTCCGCTCGTCGCGACCGCCGTGCGCCGCCACTCCCGCCGTTGGTGGAGCGTCCACGCCTCGCCCAGGTCCCACCCGGCCATGGCGCGGAATTCCTCGGCGGCACGCTCCAGCAGCTCGTCGGGACGAAGCGGTTTCTCGCCGATTCGCATCAATCGCGATTCGAGTTCACCCAGTTGCTCGCGCACCACGAGTGCGGTGACACACACCCCAGTGAGCAGGATGTGCTCGCCATGCGGCTGCAGGCGGAGCGTGAACCAACCTTCCTTCGCGCTGAGTCGCTCGGTGATCTCGACCGTCGCCTGCTCCCGGTGGGCGCGGTGGTAGGCGAGCTCGAGTCGGCCGTCGAGATGGTCGGGGAAGGCATGCCAGACGGCGCCCGACTCGCTCGGCGTATCAAGCAAGTCGGTCGCGCGGCGGTTGCAGTAGATGACGCGCCCTTCGGCGTCACCCAATATCACGATGTCAGCGATCTCATCGATCGCGGCAAGGAGCGCGTCCTGCCCTGGCTTGGCCATGGACTACGATACCCTGTATCCGCCGTCCCCGCGACGGTAGCTTCGGTGGCCATGGCATTCCTCGACCTCGTCACCCCCTGGGCCACGGCCCGATCGGCACCCGATCCGGCGTCAGCCGGGGCGCGTTTTGCCGCGCGGCATGCCGCGATACTCGGCCGGTTGCAGCGCGAACGCACACCGCATCTGGCGCGGTTTCCGCTCGCCGAAGCCGGTAGCGCGTTGCAGGTGGCCGCGGCGCGCGCAGGTGACGAACCCTTCCTCCAGGCGCTGCGCGATGTGGGCGAGCAGGGGGCGGCGCTTGGGGCCGACCTCCCGCACCTCACCGTCCTGGTGGCGGGAGCCGACGAGGGCGACGCCGCCCTTCCCCTCCCCGACGTTCCCCCGCTGGTGGCCCTCTTTCTGGACCGCGAGGCGGAGACCCCGGCGCTGCTGGTGGCCAAGCTTCGCGCCCAGGCGTTGCTCACGCGATGGGGTGCGCCCGACAGCCAGGCGGTGCTCCACATTGGCCGGTATCCGCATTGGGACCGCTGGACCCTGATGCGGGAGGTGTCGTTGGGCGAATGGATTTACGGGGTGGGGGTGGCGGTGCATCTGGCGCAGGCCGCGCTGCCCGATCTCGAGACCCATCGCCTGCTCGGGTTGCGCCGAGGCGAATTGGGGAGGCTCCGCGAACGCGAACGCGCCCTGCACGCGCTGCTCGCCCCCGATCTCGCGGTGGCCGCCATCGGGCTGGTGCTCCGGTGGCTGGTCCCTGACACCCCAGCGGCAATGCGCACCATGGGTGGCACCGTGATCCCACCGGGGGCTGGGCTCTATCTGGCGTGGCGCATGACCGCCGACCGGGTGGCGCGCGTTGGGCTGCGTGAGGCGCTGCGGCTCAGCGCCTGAGTCAGCTCAGGGTGTTGGCGCCACCGCAGGCGACGGCGTGAGTCCCTTGTGGGTGCCATCGCAGACGGGCCACTTGCTGCTCTGGCCGCAGGAGCAGAGCGACAGGCGCTGCTGATTGACGCGCGGCGGGAGTTCGAGCGGATTGCCCTCCCCGTCCACGACCTCGAAATCGCCGTTGAGGACGTAAGGCGCGCAGGGGGTGGCACTGCGGATGGTGACGCGAAGGGGCGTGGGGGTCTCAGACATGCGGGGAAGATACCCCGGTCAGCGACGCGAGGTTTCGTCGCGATGCAGCCGGTACATCCGAACCTGCTGCCCGCCGTCGTCCTGGCGCGTCTCGATGCCGAGCACATAGTCGGCGCCGATGTCGTGCACGGTGAGCACATCCGGCAGGTCGAGACTGCCGATCTCCTCCCCGCTCGGCGAAAAGACCACCCAGCGGACCAGATTCTCCTGCGATCGCGGGAACATCCGCACCCAGAGATTGTCCTGGCGATCGATCACGAACGCCGTGTACGCCGGCACGGTCGGTGGAAAGGTGAACTGCTCCCAGAGTCGTACCCGCTGTGCCACGCCCTCCGCGGACTTGCCCAGGGTATCGAGCAGCCGGAATCGTTCGCGGTCGGCGTCGGTCGTGGCCAGCGGGACGCTCGCCTTCCGGATCGGCGGCAGCGGCTTCCCCTGCAAGTCGAACACCTGCACCAGGAACGAGTCGGCGGAGCCGTAATAGGCGCGTGTCCGACCGATGGCGATCACCGGCTCCTTGCCGAGCGGGTGCGGGCCGGAGCCGGTTGGCCTGGCGAAGCGCTCCGAGGCTGGGACCTCGCCGAGCACCGTGGTGGGCACGCCGTTCGCGCCGGAGAGCCAGAGTGGGGCGGTGCCGCGGATCCGCTGCGGCTCCTTCACCCGCGGTTCGTTGCCCCAGCCGATATTCACGAACGTCCCGCCCGGAGCGCAGGCCAGTTTGTAGGGTCCTTCAAAGCGTGCGCCCGGCGGCGCACTCGGGCGGTAGGAGTGACCGAAGCGGCCGGCCTCGCCAAAGACCATGTATTGCGCGGCGGAGCCGAGCTCGAAGATCACCAGCGAGTCGCCGCAGTGATGTATTCGGGCGATGTACTGGAACTCCCCGGGGCCATCGCCCTTCCGGCCCGAGGCGCGGACAAACTGCCCCGTCAGATCGAAGTAGCGCAGGGCCGCGAAGCCACGATCGGCCACGACGATCTCGCTGTCGCCCACCATCGTCACCCCTTCGGCGATGCCGATCCATTCGGTGGTGTCATCGGCGGTCGAGCCGATGTCGAGGATCGGTACGGAATCGACGCGCCACGTGGCCTGATCGACGCCCGGCCGCTCCTCCTGCGTGCCACACGCGGCCAGCAAGGCGAGTCCGGCGAGGGTCCACCACATCCCCGACCTGCTGGGCCGATGCATCCGCTTATTTCCCGACACAGAACCCCCTGAAGACCCGGTCGAAGACCTCCTCCCGCTCCACCACCCCGATCAGCTCGTCGAGCGCGGCCACCGCGGCTTGCACCTGGTGCGCGGCGAGCACCACCTCCCCTGCCCCGAGCTCTGCCACGGCCCTCTCGACGGCGCCGAGCGCCGAGGTGACGGCCACCCGGTGACGCTCTCGCGTGAGGAGCGCCACATCCCCTCCCCCGCGGGTCACGCCCCCAAAGAGCCGCTCCGCCAGATGGCGCCTCAACTCGGCGATTCCGGCGCCGGTATGCGCTGACACAGCGAAGTAGTCAGCACTACCAACAATGTCGGCAACTTGCAGGTCCACCTTCGTTACAACGGACACCACTCGCTGATCTTGAGTAAACAAGTGTTCGTTTAATTCTTGTGTAGCAAGCAACTCATTACACAACAACACGATATCCGCCGACGCAAGGTACCGCCTCGACACTTCGACCCCCATCACCTCGATGCGGTCGGTTGTGTTGCGGAGTCCCGCCGTATCTACCAAACGCACCGGCCACCCATCCACCGTGGTGTCCGCCTCGATCGCGTCGCGGGTGGTCCCGGCGATCTCGGTCACCAGGGCGCGCTCCTGTCCCAGGAGGGCATTGAAGAGGGTGGACTTCCCCGCGTTGGGGGGGCCGGCCAGCACCACCATGGCCCCGCGGCGCACCCGTTCGCCGTCGGCCGAGGTGGCCAGCAACCGCGCGAGCTGCGCCTGCACCTCGCCCAGGGCGGCCAAGGGCCGTGCCGGGGCAATCGGGCCATCGTCTTCTTCGGGAAAATCGATGCTGTAGGCCAGCATGGCGGAGGCGTCGAGCAGCGCCTCCCGGAGGGTGGCGATGCGGCGGGAGAGGCCGCCATCGAGCTGGTGCAGCGCCACCCGGGCCTGCCCCGGCGCCGTCGCCCCGATCAGGTCGCCCACCGCCTCGGCCTGCAGCAGGTCGAGCTTCCCGTTGAGCACCGCGCGGCGCGTGAACTCGCCCGGGGTCGCGAGACGCGCCCCGGCCGCCAGCGCCGCCGCCACCACCAACCCGGGCACCAGGGCACCGCCGTGGACCGAGAACTCGACCGTGTCGTCGCCGGTGAAGGAGTGCGGGGCAGGGAAGCAGGTCACCAGCGCCCGGTCGAGCTCGTCGCCCTCGGGCCCCAGCAGCCCCACCAGTTGCGCCTCACGGGCGTGCTCCAGGTCGAGGTCCGGGGCGACCCGACGCGCCACCAGGAACGCCTCGGGCCCCGCCACGCGGACCACGGCGAGGGCGCCGAGGCCGGGAGGGGTGGCGACTGCGACAATGGTGTCGCTGGTCGTTAGTCGTTGGTCGTTAGTCGTTAGGGGCACGGGTGAAAGGTAAAAGGTGAAACGTGGCCCGCGCGGGCTCCCGTTTCACCTCTCACCTCTAACGACTAACGACTAAGGCCTAACGACTACACACTCACTTCTTTTTTGTCTTCACTTCCACCGCCGGCGCCGCCTTCGGCACCAACTTCTTCCGCTCCTGCATGATCAGCCACTGCTGCGGCAGCGAGACAATGTTCTGCACCGCGTAGTACAGATTCAGGCCGGAGGCGAACTTGTGGAAGAACACCAGCATCATCACCGGCATCAGGTACGCCATCATCTTGGTCTGCGGATTCGGCGGCATCCCCATCATGCCGATCTTCGAGACCGCGAACATCGAGGCCGCCATCAGCACCGGGATGATGTAGAGCGGATCGTAGCGCGCCAGGTCGTTCATCCAGAGGAAGGGCACGCCGCGGAGCTCGATGGTGTTGGCGAGCACGAAGAAGACCGCCACCAGCAGCGGGTAGGGCAACAGCATCGGCCAGCAACCGCCGAAGGGGTTGACCTTGTTCTCCTTGTAGAGCTTGAACATCTCCGCCTGCAACCGCTGCGGATCTTCCTTGTAGCGGGTCTGCAGCGCGGTGAGTTGCGGCTGGATCGCCTGCATCGCCGTCATCGAGCGCATCGCCTTCTGGTTGAGCGGCCAGAGGAGAATGCGGACGAGCACGCCGAAGAGCACGATCACCCACCCGTAGCCCACGTTGAGCGTCTCGTGCATCCAGACGAAGACGGTCCGGATCGCCACGGCGAACGGGCGGATCACCGTGCGGAAGCCCGGCCAGCCGTAGGGATTCACGTCATCGAAGTCGTGGCCCATCGCCGTCAGCCGATCGTATTCCATCGGGCCGAGGAAGAGCGTCCAGCCGAACGCCCCGCTGGACGGCACCACCATCGACGCGGCCACCACGGCGCGGAGCGGATTCTCGCCCGCCTCGGGCCGCGCGGTGGCCTGCACGCCACCGATCAGTCCGCGTGCGCCGGCCGCGGCCGTGCTGTCGTACGCAAAGAGACCGGCGACGAAGTACTTCGACTTGACCGCGACCCACTCGAACGGCCCCGGCAACACCGTGGACCGATTCGGGTCGAGCGAGGCGAAGCGCGTCAGTTCGGTGCCGTCGAGCTTGGTGACGATGCCGCTCTCGCGGTGATTCTCGACGGTGTCGGACTCGGTGTCGCGGAAGCCCTCGCCGAGCCCGATGGTGAGCGTGGCGCCGCGGCCATTGAGGCCGGTGATCACACCATCAATCCGGACGTGATAGTCGTCCGGCACGAAGCTGTAGCGCAGCTCGATCTGGTAGCCGCCCGACGTGCCGGTGAGCGTGAGCATCTCCGGCCCGTTGATGACGCCCACCGAATCGGCCGATGGCGTGAACGCCACCTTGTCGAGGAAGAGCGTGTCGCCGCCGACCACCAGGCGATTGGCCAAGAGCGGCGCCTCGGGACGGACAAGCTCGACGGTGTCGCGCGCACCACTCGCCAGCGTGTCGCCGGGATACATCGCCGAATATTCGAGGAAGCGCGACGACACAATCCGGCCGCCCAGCGTCGAGATGCCATAGCGATAGAGGGGCGACCGCACCGCCACCACCGTCTCGGGCACCACCGGCGTCGCCGGGACGAGCGCGGTGCTGTCGGTCGGCACCACCGCCGCCGGCGCGGCCTGCAGCACCGGCGGCGCCACGCGCCCGGTATCCTGGGCCGTGACCAACGAATCACCGGCCGCCACAGGGGCGGGCGGCTTCCTGAGAAACATCGGTGCCACGGAGATCAGCAGAATCAACGCGATCGCGATCAACGGCCGACGATCGTTCACGAGCAGCTCACAGGGTCAGGGAACCGGATCGTATCCACCAGGATGCCAGGGGTGGCATTTGGCGATCCGCTTGAGGGCCATCCATCCACCCACCACGGCTCCGTAGCGGCGCACCGCCTCGAGGCCGTACTGGGAACAGCTGGGCGCGAACCGACACGCCGGCGGAAGAGCCGGCGAAATGAAGCGCTGGTAGCCGCGAATGAGGAGGGCAAGGGCACGGGCTGGTACAGACGGGGTTGGTCCCCGGGACGTTTCAGGTGGGGTCATGCGAGCACCGCATCGCGCCACGCCAGCAACGCCGCCCGCAGGTCGGCATAACTCGTGGCATAGACCTCCGGACGCGCCCGGATGACGACATCCAGGGCGGGGAGTGCGGACTGCAGCTCACGCCGCCAAAGGTCCTTCAGCCACCGCCGGACACGATTGCGGGCCACCGCGGTCTGTCGGAACTTCGGGGTAACGAGTCCGAGACGCGGATGGCCCGATTCGCCGGCCGTCCAAAGAATGTCCACCATCGGGTGGCGACTGCGACGTCCGGCCCGGAAGACCCGGCGGACCTCGTCACTGCGGACCAACCGGCGCGAGCGCGGAAAGCGCTCGTCGCCGGTCAGACGCGGGCGTGCTTCGAGCCGATGGAAACCGTCAACTGCTTGCGGCCCTTCTTGCGACGGCGCGCGAGAACGGCACGACCCCAACGGTCTTCCATCCGGTTCCGGAACCCGTGCTTGGCCACGCGACGCTTGTTGCGGGGCTTGTACGTTGGCATCATGGCAGAACTCTCCTTCCAAAGTAGCCGAGCAACCTAGCCCTCGGTCCGCCGGAATTCAAGGGGTTTGACTTTTCCACATTCGGGACCTAGAATCGGCCTCCCTGATTACGCCGCCTGACCCTGTATCCCGTCCAAGAGCCTGATGCCGCTGTCCGCCAAAGACCTCTGGAAACGTGTTCTCGAGGGCGCCAAGCGCGAGATCCCCGAGCCCATGATCCAGACCTGGTTGGCCTCGAACGAGCCGATCTCGTTCGAAGGCGGGACGTTGACCGTCAGCACCCCCGACGACTTTGCCAAGCGCTGGAACGAGGAGAAGTACGCCGCGACGCTGACCCAGGTGGCCACCGAGGGCGCCGGCGAACCGGTCCAGGTCGTCTTCCAGGTGGCAGCCGAGCGGCAGAAGCGGCCGCAGATGGATCTCTTCGTGCCCAACGCCGCGCCCGTGGCGTCAGCCACCCCGGTGACGCCCGTCAATCCGAGCGCACAGCCGCTGAATGACCGCTACACCTTCGGGCATTTCGTCATCGGCAAGTCGAACGAGCTCGCCGCCGCCGCCGCGCACGCCGTGGCCGAGGCGCCCGGGAAGCAGTACAACCCGTTCTTCATCTACGGACCGACGGGTCTCGGCAAGACGCACCTCATGCAGGCCGTCGCGCACGAGGTGCTCTCCCGCGCGCCGAACACGCGGGTGCTCTACATCGGGGCCGAGCAGTTCATCAACGAGGTGATCGAGGGGATCCACGGCCGCACGATGCCGGACCTCCGCCGTCGCTATCGCGCCGACGTCGATCTCTTCATCGTGGACGACGTGCACTTCCTCGAGGGGAAGGAAGCGACCCAGGAAGAGTTCTTCCACACCTTCAATGCGCTGTACGAGGCCGGGAAGCAGATCATCCTGACCTCCGATCGGCTGCCGAAGGAGATCCCGGGCCTCGAGGCACGACTCGTGTCGCGCTTCGAGTGGGGTATGGTCGCCGACGTCAAGCAGCCCGACCTCGAGCACCGCATCGCCATCCTGCGCAAGAAGCAGGAGCAGGACCACCTCGAGACGACGATCCCCGACGACGTCCTCCGCTTCATCGCCGAGAACGTCCGCTCGAACGTCCGCGAGCTCGAAGGGTGCATCATCAAGCTGCTGCTGTACGCGTCGCTCCGGCACCGCGAGATTTCGATCGAACTGGCCCGCGAGGCGCTGTCCGACAAGATGCGTCCGGGCGACGACGCCGAAGCACGCCAGAAGGCGCTGCCGTCCATCGAGAAGGTCCAGGAAGTGGTGGCGCGACGCTGGGGGGTCACCCCGGAGGGGCTGCGCTCCAAGGCGCGCATCAAGACGCTGACGGTGCCGCGGCAGATCGCGATGTTCCTTGCCCGTGAATTGTTGCAGATGCAGCTGGTGGAAATCGGCCAGGCCTTCGGCGGGCGCGACCACTCCACCGTGATCCACTCGGTGGACAAGGTGCAGACGCAACTCCAGCGGGACCGCGACTTCCGCGCTCGCGTGGACTCCGCGCGGCAGGAGTTGTTGACAGCCTGACCACAATGTTTGCAGTCAGGGCGTCACAACGTGGGGAACTGTGGGACAACGTGGGGAACCGGGGAAGGAATCCCCGCTCGTCCACGCGGCGTTCACATGGACAAACGGTGCAGTACGATGTGCCGGAAGTGGTTAGGGGTTTGGTACACATTTCAGCCCCCTCTACTACTACCACTATCATATATCTCTTGATAACAGCAGTTGTTCTTGGCAACCCTGGGGAACCACGATGAAGTTCACGATCACACGGGAACAGCTCTCCGAAGGCGTCAGCGCGGTCAGCGCTGCCGTGCCCTCCAAGACCACGCTCCCCGTGCTCGCCAACATCCTCCTCGAGGCCACCAAGGACGGGCTGCGCCTCTCCGGTACCGACCTCGACATCGCGGTGAGCACCACGGTGCCGGCCTCGGTCGACCAGGAAGGCGCCATCACGCTGCCGGCCCGCAAACTCCAGGAACTGGTGCGCGAACTGCCGAGCGCGGGCATCCGCTTCACCACGCAGGGTGAGCAGCGCGTGACCATCGAGTGCGGCCGATCGAAGTTCAAGCTGCTCGGGTTGCCGCGCGAAGAATTCCCGGCCTTCCCGCAGGTGACCTTCGACGGTGCCTCGCGGACCACCGCCCGCGACCTCCAGAAGCTCGTGGCACACGTCGCGTTCGCTGCCTCGACCGAAGAGAGCCGCCCGATCCTCAACGGCGTCCTGTGGCAACTCACGGCCGACCGCATGCGCATGGTGGCCACCAACGGGCACCGCCTCGCCAAGATGGAAGTGCCCCTCCAGGGTGGCACCGCGCAGCCGGCCGAGCTCATCGTCCCCCCCAAGGCGCTGGAGCAGTTCCGCAAGCTCTTCGGGGCCGACGACGAGATCGAGATCGGCCGCTCCGACAACCACCTCGGCTTCCGTTCGGCCACGACCCAGGTCTTCACCCGCCTGATCGAGGGGCCGTACCCGAACTACGAGCAGGTCATCCCGCGCGAGAACGACAAGTTCGCCACCGCCGAGAAGGCCACCCTCATCTCGGCGCTGCGCCGGATGAGCATCGTCGCCTCCGACCAGACCCACCGGATCCGGATGTCGTTCGGCGACGGCTCCTGCCGCCTCTCGGTCACCACGCCCGACCTCGGCGAGGCGCAGGAAGAGATCACGGTGAGTTACGAGGGGGAGCCGCTCGACATCGGCTTCAACGCCAACTACCTGCTCGAAGTGCTCAAGTACATGCCGACCGAAGAGGTCCGGCTGACCTTCAAGGCGCCGGAACGCGCCGCGACGGTCGAACCGGTCGGCTGGGACGACCCGGCCGCCTACCTCACGCTGGTGATGCCGCTGCGCCTGATCGATTAACTGCGAACAGCGAACTGCGAACAGCGACCCCCCGTTCGCCGTTCGCTGTCTTCCGTTCGCTCATCGGAGAGTTTCCATGAAGCGATTGCTCACCGTTGCCCTCCTCGTGGCCACCGCCGTTCCCCTCGCCGGCCAGGCCAAGCCTGCCACCAAGGCGGCACCGAAGGCGGCCACCCCCAAGACCGTCTGGCCCGACGAGGGCCCCCGCACCTGGGCACCGCGTCCGACCAAGCCGGCGATCGACGCCAACGACCTGCGCACCCGGCTCTACCAGATCGCCGATGACTCGATGATGGGCCGCGAGGCCGGGACCGTCGGCAACTACATGGCGACGGAGTACATCGCCAAGGAGATGGCGCGCCTCGGCCTCAAGCCGGCGGGCGAGAACGGCACCTGGTTCCAGGACGTCCCCTTCGGCCCGACCGGCTACGACATCGCGGCGAGCTCGCTGGTGATCGACGGCAAGACGCTGACCCCGAAGACCGATTGGGTCCCGATGGCGCCGTCGGCCATCAACGGGATCAGCAACCGGATGAACGCCTCCGTGCCTGCCACGGTCTTCGGCGGCCGCTGGGGTGACTCCACGGCCCTCGATCCGGCCCAGGTGACCGGGAAGGTCGTGGTCTTCCTCCCAGCCCTCCCTGCGGCCGCTCCGGCCGCGGCACCGGCAGGTGGTGGTCGTGGCGGCGTGGCCGCGGTGCGCGATCAGCGCGCCCGGAATGCCGGCGCGGTCGGTGTCCTCGTGGCCGGGCTCGATGCCATGCCGCAGATGCTGCGTGACAACGCCTTCGCCCAGCGGATCGTCCTGAAGCCGGCCTCGACGGCCGACATCGCCGGGATCCCGGGGGCGACCATCTCGATGGACGCCGCCGCCTCGCTCTTCGGTGCGCCGCTGGCCAACGTGGCCGTGGGCACCACGGGGAAGGGGATCAGCGGGAAGTGGGTCAGCGAGTGGACCATGTCGAAGACGCCGGGCCGCAACGTGATCGCGATGCTCCCCGGCTCCGATCCGGTGCTCAAGGATGAGTTCGTGCTGATCGGTGCGCACACCGACCACGTCGGCATGGTCGGCCCGAATCCGCCGGAGCACGATTCGCTGCGCGCCTTCAACCGCATCATGCGGCCGCAGGGCGCCAACGACCGTCCCGGTCCGCCGACCGCCGAGCAGTGGGCCCAGATCAACGGCCTCATTGCCAAGGCGCGCGCCATCCGGCCGGCCCGTCCCGACACCGTGCACAACGGCGCCGACGACGACGGCTCCGGTACCGTGGTGCTGATGGAAATCGCCGAGCGCTTCGCGACCGAGAAGGCGCCGGCGCGCTCGATGATCTTCAACTTCCACGTCGGGGAAGAGAAGGGACTCGTTGGCTCGAAGTGGTTCGTCGACCACCCGACCATCGCCCTCGACAAGATCGTCGCCGCGCACAACATGGACATGCTCGGCAAGGGCCGCGTCACCGACGTCCGCTACGGCGGCCCCGCCTCGGTGCAGATGCTCGGCTCGCGCCGCCTCTCCGACGATTTCGGCCACGTGATCGACTCGCTCAACGCCGTGCGCGACGAGCCGATGGTGATCGACTATTCGTGGGATCGCACCAACGCGCTCAACCGCTTCTGCCGCTCCGACCAGGTGAGCTACTTCAACAAGCAGATCCCGGTCACCTACTTCTCGCTCGGCTACGCCGTGGACTACCACCAGCCGACCGACGAGCCGCAGTACATCGATTACGAACACGGCGCCCGCGTCGGCCGCTTCGTGCACGAGATCTCGCGCACCATCGCGAATCGCCCCGAGCGGCTCCAGCTACTGCCGGCCGACAAGCAGGACAAGAGCGCGAGCTGCACGAGATAGACAGGAGAAGCGAGAGGCGGGTATCGGGGGGGGGGGGGGGGGGGGGGGGGAAAAACCCCGGGGCCCCCCTAAACGCTGAAGGCCCACGGGGAAACACGTTAAA
>JANRIW010000033.1:0-140016 GCA_033764505.1 Gemmatimonadales bacterium | reverse complement strand
GCGGTGTGGCCCCGCGCCGCCCCTGCCTGCCCCACCCGCCCCCCCCCCCCCCCCCCCCCCGCGGGGGGGGCGCCCGCGCCCCTCCCGCCTCCCCCCCCCCACCCCACCACCCCTCACCCCTCACCGGGTTCCACCCCCCCTATTGCGCAAATCGCCCCCGGGCAGTTCATTTCTCGTGTTGGCCTCCGTTCCCGATGGGAATGGGCAGGTCTCGCGGGGTCGAATGACCCCGGGCCACACGGATCGGACGGCGAGTGCCGCTCTTTCCGGAGACCGACCCCGCCGCGAGGGGATGATCGCGAACCTGTAGTCGGTCAGCACGGCATAGCCCGGACTCCGATTACACTATCCAGGAGTAGGGCAATGCGTGTCACCGGCACCGTGAAGTGGTTCAACGACGCGAAGGGCTTCGGGTTCATCACCCCCGAGAATGGCGAAAAGGATTGCTTCGTCCATCACTCGGCCATCCAGGCCCAGGGCTTCAAGTCGCTCGCCGAAGGCGAGCGCGTCGAGTTCGACATCGTGCAGGGCCAGAAGGGCCCGGCGGCAGAGAACGTCGTGAAGCTCGGCCGCTAAGGCCAACCGTCGGGGCTCTTGAGCCACGACACCGGACGGCCCCCTGCACCTCGGTGCAGGGGGCCGTTTCGCATCCGGTCGCGTCGCGCGCTCAGCTGGCCAGCATGTAGTGACACCCCGCCTGCTGCGCGCGCATCGCCGCGAACACCCCCGACGGCTGCAGGATCACCCCGGGAATCAGGAATTCGAGCGCGCGGGCGCGCGCCGCCTCGCCCTTCAGCTTTTCCTTCTCTCCCACCATCCCCACCATCTGACCGAACGCCAGGTTGCAGCCAAGGACGATGCCGCCGCTCTTCAGGAACGCCTCGAGCGAGTACTTGGCCCACTGCGGCGGTGTGTCCGCCGCCGCCGCGCGGAACGGATTCACCGTGGTCCACTTCTTGGTCGTCGGATCCTTGATCTTCTCCGCCTTGCCCAGCTGATGCTGCGCCCAGAAGGCGTCGTTCATCACCATCGCGATCGCCGCGTGCCGGATCACCAGCACGGCCGACATCTCTTCCGGTGGCGTGCCATACACTTCCTTGTACTGGTCACGCCAGAAGATGGCGCGATACATCGCCGAGCCGTCGTGGATCTCCGGCGAGTCGAAGACCGCGCGGAACTTGCCATTCACGCGGTCGGTCCACGAGACATCCCAGTCGGCATTCAGCGGCACCAGGTGCTCCGCCGGCGTCACCGCCGCGTGCAGCGGCGCCCCCGTTGCCGACACGGCCGCACCGACGCCGAGGGTGGAGAGGAAGTCGCGGCGGGAGAAGGGCATGGGGTGGGGCTCCGTGTGGGGTTGAGTTGTTGATGTCTTGGTCATAAGTCGTAAGTCCCAGGTCGTAAGTCCCCGCAGGCTGTCATCCTGAGCGAAGCGGTCCGCAGGACCGCGCAGTCGAAGGACCTCAAGAGGGACAGAGGTCCCTCGACTTCGCTCGGGATGACAGCCTCACACGACTTACGACTTACGACCTGCGACTTACGACTTCTGTCCTACGACCTACCTCGGCAACCGCCCCGGCGTCGCCGGCGCCCCGATCCGATCCAGTTCCGCATCGAGCGCCGGCATCTCCGTCACCAGGATCGGCTTGAGCTTGGCCCACTCGGCAGCAAACGCCTCGCTGGCAATCCGATACTGCTCGCGATTGCTGCCCGAGGGCGGCGCGAGGAGACCACCGGGCGAGGCGGCACCGACGTGGGTGCGGATCGAAACCGGCACCTGCTCGCCGCGCGCCGAGTTGATCTCGTCGCCGTTGATCTCGCGCAGGATGGCGAGGAGCTGCGTGTCGAGCGCCCGTGCCTTGGTGCGGAGCGGTGCCTGCGCCGCCGGCATCTGGTCGAGCACGCGGATGATCGCCGCGAGCTTGGTGCGCGCCGTGGTGGCCGCGTCGGCCGCCTGCGAGATCTCCTGCGACAACTTCGCCACCTGGGAGCGGAACGCGACGTTGGCCTCACGGTCAGCGATCGTGGTGGTCGCGGCCGGATCGTGCAGCACCGAGAAGCTCACCGGCGTGGACGACGGCGTGAAGACACCCTTCTCCCGCTTGCCGATGACCACGGTGTACTTGCCCGGCGGCACCACGGCGAGTCCCGTAGCGCCACCACCACCACCACCACCGCCGCCGCCACCGCCACCACCTGCACCGCGCCCGCCACCGCCCCCTGCGCCACCACCGGCCGCCGCCCCGGCACCCGGCGTTGGTGCCGGATCAGACGGCGTCTCGAGCGAACCGCGGAGGTCCCAAGTCCACCGCTGCACGCCGCGGTTGCCGCCGATGTTGGCCAGGCGCCAGACGCGGCCTTGGGCATCGGTGATCTGCGCCGCCATGGTGATCGGCTCCTCCGCCGCTTCGGCGAGGAAGTCGGCCGGCGTCGGATAGACGATCGGCTTGTTGTCGCGCTCCGCCGCCCGCTGCGCCTCGATGCGCTTGTCCTTGAGCGACTTCCAGACCTGCTCCTTCAGCGTGTAGACCACGCTCGCGCCCGTCTCCGGGTTGGGCGCCGTGAAGAACGTCTCGCCCTGTGAGGCCTTGCCACCGCCGCCGTACTGGCCGCGACGCACCAGCGACACCACGTCCGCCACCGGGAAGACGTGCACCGCCTTGGCCAGCGTCTCGGTGGTCAGCGAACGCAGCAGCGAGTAGTCGTCCACCACGTAGATCGAGCGGCCGAAGGTGCCGAGCACCAGCGCGTTGTCGCGCCGCTGAATGGCGATGTCACGCACCATGATGGTCGGGAGCCCGGGAATCTTCATCCAGCGCGTGCCGCCATCGAGCGTGACGTACGCGCCGAAGGTCGTGCCGGCGAAGAGGATCTTCGGGTTCACGTGATCTTCCGCGATGGCGTACACCGAGCCGCGCTTGGGCAGGTCGCCGGCAATCGAGGTCCAGCTCTTCCCGGCGTCGGTGGTGCGCAGCAGATACGGGTTGTAGTCGCCGTTCTGGTGATTGTCGATCGCCGCGAACGCGGTGTTGGCATCGTGTACCGAGGCGATCAACCGCTGGACGTAGCCATTGCTCGGAACGCCGGCGATCGAATCCACCTTGCGCCAGTTGGCGCCGCCATCCTCGGAAACCTGGATCAGGCCGTCGTCGCTGCCCACGTAGAGCAGTCCCTCGCGCTTGTGCGACTCGGCGATCGCCGAGAGGTTGCTGTAGAAGGCGGTGCTCTGGTGCTTGGCCACCGCTTCCGGCCCCCAGACCTTCCCCATGACCGGCAACGCGTCGCGATTGACCTGCCGGGTGAGGTCGGGCGAGATCGGCGTCCAGCTGTCGCCGCGGTCGTTGCTGCGATAGAGCCGCTGCGAGGCGGTGTAGATCCGCGTGTAGCTGTGCGGCGAGATGATCAACGGCGTGTCCCAGTTCCAGCGCGACGGCGCCTCGCCACGCAGTTCGCGCGGCCGGATGGAGACCGCCTCGCCGGTGCGCACGTCGTAGCGCACCATGCCGCCGTTCTGGCTCTCGGCGTAGATGGTGTTCGGATCCTTCGGATCGATCCGCGAGACAAAGCCGTCGCCGCCATTGGTCACGAACCAGTCGGAGCTGAGCACGCCGTGGCTGCTCCGCGTCTCCGAGGCGCCACAGAAGGAGTTGTTGTCCTGCGTGCCGCCACAGACGCGGAACGGCGTCGAGTTGTCGACGTCGATGTCGTACATCTGCGCCAGCGGGAGGTTCGGGAAGAAGATCCAGTTCTCGCCGCCGTCCCACGACTGATAGAGGCCGCCGTCGTTGCCGTTGATCAGGTGGTCGCCGTTGGTCGGATCGATCCAGAGCGCGTGGTTGTCCACGTGCTTCGACTTCTCGCCGACGCCGCGCCAGGTGGCACCGCCGTCGTCGGAGACCTGCATCGAGACGTCCATCGAGTAGACGCGATCCACCTTGTGCGGGTCGGCCACCAGCACGCCGTAATACATCGGCTGCGCCGTGTAGGGACTCCGCCGCGACCAGGTCGCGCCGCCGTCCTGCGAGCGGAAGATGCCGCTCCCGCCCTCGGCCGCTTCCACCGTGGCGTACACCACGTTCGGATCCACCGGCGAGACGGCGAGGCCGATCTTGCCGAGGCTGCCGCTCGGGATGCCGGTCACCTTGCGCCAGGTCTTGCCACCATCGAGCGAGCGCTGGATGCCGCTTTCCGGGCCGCCGTTGATCAGCGTCCAGAAGTGCCGCCGCCGCTGCCACGTGGCTGCGACGAGGATGTCGGGATTGCGCGGATCCATCACCACGTCGGTCACGCCCGTGCGCTCGCTCACCGTGATGAGCGAGGTCCACGTCTTCCCGCCGTCGGTGGTCTTGTAGAGCCCGCGATCACCACCGTCGGACCAGAGCGGCCCCTGCGCGGCGACGTACACCACGTCGGAGTTGCGCGGGTCCACGAGGATACGGCCGATGTGTTCCGACTTCTCCAGCCCAGTCTTCCGGAAGCTCCGGCCGCCGTCGTCGGAGCGATAGATGCCATCGCCATAGGCCACGCTGCGCTGCGAGCGGCTCTCGCCGGTGCCGACCCAGATCACGTCGGGATCCTTCGGGTCGAGCGTCACCGCGCCGATGGAATAGGAGCCGTAGCGATCGAAGATCGGCGAGAAGGTCGCGCCGCCATTCTCCGTCTTCCAGAGGCCACCCGAGGCCGCCCCGATGTACCAGAGGGCGTGGTTCTTGGGGTGCACCGCGATGGTCGAGATGCGGCCGCCGGCAAACGCCGGCCCGATCAGGCGAGGCCGCAGCACCGTGCTCAGCGCCGAGGCGATCGGCCCCCCACGCCCACCGGCCGTGGTGTCGGCGCCGGCGCCGCCGCGGCCCCGACCACCGGCGGTGGTATCGGCCACGGCACCACCGCGACCACGACCAGCTGCCGTCGTGTCAGCTGCCGCGGCCGCCGGACGTGCCCCGGCGGGGCGGCGACCGCCACCCTGGGCGCCAACCGACGCCAGGGGGGTGAGGAGAGCGAGCATGACGAGCGCACGACAGGCCAACGGCTGAAGCAGGCGCACTGCGGACCTCGAAGAGACTGGATTTGTGGAATGCGGGGGCAGCACAGAACGGACAGGGGAAAATCGTCGGGTGGACGCCAATGGTCCACCCCACCGCGCTTCTCGCTTCTCGCCTACCGACGTCTCCGCGGGGCCCCGAAGAGTGCCCCCATCAACGTCCGCGTGATCGTCCCGACCACGGTGCGGGTGAGTGGCGACTTCAGGACCTGCTCCGCCATCGTCGGCGGGGCCTTCGGCGTGCGTCCAGTGCGGGTCGGCACCGGGATCGGCGCATTGGCCGCTTCCTCAGCCGCTTCCTTGGCGGCGTCGGCCGCCCGCTCGGCGAGCATCTCCCGCGCGCTCTCCCGGTCCACGGCCGTGGCGTAGATGCGCACCTGCTTCGACCCGGCGAGTCGAGCGGCCATCGTGTCGGGCGCAAGCGGACTCATCTGCGCGGCCGGAGGAATCAGCCGCGTCGCGAAGGGCGGCGTGGGCGCGCCCTTGGCGGTCAGCGTGGTGATCAGCGCCTCACCGGTGCCGAGCGTGGTGAGGATCTCCTGCACGTCGTAGAAGGGCGTCTTCGGGAAGGTGCGCGCCGCTGAGCGCAGCGCCTTCTCGTCGTCGGGGGTGAACGCCCGCAGCGCATGCTGGACGCGGTTGCCGAGCTGGCTGAGAATGTCGGCAGGCACGTCCTTCGGCGACTGCGTGACGAAGAAGATGCCGACCCCCTTCGAGCGAACCAGCCGCACCACCTGCTCGACCTGCTCGGCGAACGCCTTGCTCGCGCCATCGAAGAGCAGGTGCGCTTCGTCGAAGAAGAAGACCAGCTTCGGCTTGTCGAGATCGCCCACTTCGGGAAGCGTGGCGTAGAGCCGCGCCAGCATCCACATCATGAAGGTCGAGAAGAGCGCCGGCTTCTGCTGCACGTCCTGCAGTTCGAGCACCGAGATCAACCCGCGCCCATCCCGCTCCACCTGCAGCAGGTCGTTGAGGTCGAACTCGGGCTCGCCAAAGAACGCCTCCGCACCCTGATGCTCGAGCTCCACCATCTCGCGCAACAACACGCCCACCGTCTGCTTCGACATGCCGCCATACTCGGCGAGTTCGGCTGCGCCGTCGCCGGTGAGGTACTGCAGCACGCTGCGGAGATCGCTGAAGTCGAGGAGGAGGAGACCCTTGTCGTCGCAGTACTTGAAGACCAGCGTCAGCACCGAGGTCTGCGTCTCGTTGAGGCCGAGGACCTTCCCCAGGAGGAGCGGTCCGAACGACGACACCGTCGCGCGGAGCTGGGCGCCGTGCTTTCCGGTGAGCGAGAGGAACTCGACGGGGAAGCCGCTCGCCTGCCAGTTGTAACCGGTGTCGGTGGCGCGCTGGACGATGCGCGCGTTCGACTCCCCCGGTGCCGCGATCCCCGAGACGTCGCCCTTGATGTCGGCCAGGAAGACCGGCACACCGGCGGCCGACAGCTGCTCGGCCACCAACTGCAGCGTCTTGGTCTTGCCGGTGCCGGTCGCGCCGGCGATTAGCCCGTGGCGATTCATCATCGCCAGCGGGATGGTGACCAGCGGCTCGGGGTGGCAGGCGCCCTCATGGAGGACAGCGCCGAGGGTGATGGTCGGGCCGGTCGTGGGAAAGGCGGCCCGGGCCGCCTCGATCACCTTGGGATCCATGCGCTCTTGCTCCGTGGGGGGAACCGCGAACTCAGGGGGAAGTTCGCGGCGTCGGGAGCATCAAGGCAACCGGCGAGTGCGTTTCAGGGGACGTACCCAATCCCGTCGGGGCCGGCGCCGGTCGGCATCCACCGGGTCAGCGTGGCCGTCCGCAGGTCCACCTCGGCCACCTGCCCGACACCGTTCATGGTGATCCAGGCGCGGTCGCCCTTGGGGGAGACGATCAGCCCGAACGGCCCTGCGTTGCCGCCGCCGGGGGCGACGACGTCAATCTTCGCCTCCTTGGCGCGGGTCGCGGCGTTGATGAACCAGACCTCGTTGCTCATCGGGTTGGTGACGATCGCGGTGCGGTTGTCGGGCGTGAAGCCGATCCGGTACGGGAAGCCGGAGGTCTGCACCGAATCGATCACGGCCTGCTTGGCCACGTCCACCACGTACACCTTGCCGGTATTGTTGCTGCCGAGCCAGACGGTCTTGCCGTCGGGGGCGGTGGCGATCGCCTCGGTCATGGTGCCGACCTTCACCGTCACCGCCGGCGCATTGCCGGCGAGGTCCACGATCGAGAGCGTACCCGGCTGAATGTTCGCCACGTAGGCAGTCTTGCTGTCGGGCGAGAGCGAGACCATGTGGCCCATCATCTGGCCGGTCGCCTCCTCGGAGGTGACCGCGCCACTCTCGACGTCCACCAGCACCAGTGCCCCACCGCGCTCGGCCGTCACCACCACGGTGCGATTGTCAGGCAGAAACGCCGCGCCATGCGGCCGCACATGACCACCGAAGGTGATGGTCTTCGCGACCCGCCGCCCTGCCACATCAATCAACGTGAGCGTGGTGCCGCCAGGACCCGCCGCGCCGTAGTCGGTGGCCACGGCCCACTTGCCATCGCGCGACACCGCGACCTCGTGCGGCGCATTCCCCGTTGGTAGCGTCGCCACTGTCTTGCCATCACTCAACGTGATGATCGAGGCGGTGCTCTCGTTCTTGTTGGTGATGACCAGCGACTGGGATGATGCCCCGATGGACGGGAGGATCAGGAGCGCGGCGGTGAGGGGGAGGCGCATGGGGGCTCTGCTGGTGAGGGGTGAGGGGTGAGGGGCGGTGAACGGTGAACGGTGAACAAAGGGGGCTGTGTCATCCTGAGCGGAGCGACGGCGCAGCCGGCGCGCAGTCGAAGGACCTTGATCGTGACGGACCATCGGGACCATTCGTTTCATCCGTCCCCCCTCACCCCTCACCCAGCGGGGCCATCGGCCCCGCCCCGTTCACCGTTCACCGTTCACCGTTCACCTGTGTTTTTCATCCTCGAAAACGGATACCCTCCACACCCCGTCCTCGGCGCGGCCCGATTGGCCGCCGGCGTCGCCTCGGCGGCCGCGCGGCTCGGGGCGTCCCAGGCGGTCAGGCAGAAGCCCCACGTGTAGGGCGGCATCCCCTCCAGCGGCATCCAATCAATCCGGCTCCATCTCCCCTGCTCGGCCGAATTGCTCGAGTCGTTCTGGGCAATCAGGTACTGCCCAGCGGCGTTCCATTCGACAACGCGATAACGGTTGCGGCTGCCGTGCTGCCAGAGGGAATCGGAGACCACGTGGCGCGTGCCGTAGTCGTCGGTGAAGCTGCCGATCACCAGTGTCGGTGGGGTACTCGCGGCCGGTGAGACGACCGGAGGGGCCGAGTGGCAGGCGGCGAGGAGGATGGTCACGCAGCCGAGAGAAGTTGCAACGCGCACCCCCTACCTCCCCGGCACCCGCCACTTCACCAGCAGCGTCTCGCCGCTCACCGCATGCGCGATCCCCCACGCGGCCTCGGCCGCGAACGATACGCGCCCGATCCGCGGCCGCTCGAAGCGCAGTTCGCCCAGATAGTTGCCATCGCGGCCGACCGCGCTGAAGGCCATCGGTTCGGCGAAGGTCAGCATCGGGATTCCCGCGCCGAGCGAGAGTCGCTCCTCCGGCGGGATGCGGCGCCCCTCGGCGGGACGGCGAAGCCAGATGACACCGCCGGTCGCATCGAGCTGGATCGCGGCGACGACCGGCTTCGCGGCGGGGAGGCGTGCCGCCGGTTGACTGGTTTCCCTGGCCTGATGGTCCAGCAGCGCCTGCAGCTCGGCGCGCTCCGCCGGGAGGAAGGGAGTCCCCCGGAGCGGCAACTCCACGCGGAGCAGCCGCCCGCTCGACCCCACACGCACGAACAGTGATGCCGCATCGGTCCGCGCACTTACCACGCCGCCGTCCTGCAGCGGGTGGAAGAGCCACTGCGGTTGGTAGACCAAGCGCGACGTCGTTTCACCGGGAATCGCCGGCATGCGAAGCGTGTCGCGCACCGCCCCCGACGGATCCAGCCGGAGGTAGCCGTGCGCCGAGGCGTCCATCGCGTCGGGGCGTACTTGGGCCGGTACCCAGAGCGTCCCCTCCGGCCCCGCGTAGAGGGGCCCGTTCATTACGGGACCGATCGGCGCCGTTGGCACCACGGCCGGTAACACGGCGCCGTCGCGGGCCCACCGAAGGATTCGCTGCGCGGTCGGGTCGAACAGCCAGATCTCGCCCCCCGGACCCTCGGCGAGCCCGCCGATATTGAGCCGGGCGCCATACTCTCCCGGCCCAGCACCTTCGCGCCCGAGTCGTCGGAGGCGCATTCCCGCCGAATCGAAGAGCAGCAGTTCGGGGCCACTCACCCCGCGGCGATCGAAGACGGCGACCCGCCCATCGGATAGCGCGAGCACGTCCAGGAGCTCACCGAATTCCTGTCCCTCTTCGCTCCCACGGAGCACGAGCAGCTCGGCAGCGACGCGCGGCGTGCGCCAGGCACCGCCAGCACGCGGCCGGTAGAGGGTGGTATCGGCGCGTTGCGCGAGCGCGGGGTGGGGGACCGCACCAATGAGGAGCGAGACAGCGATGATCGCCGCGCGAATGCGCACGGTGTCTCCGGTAGGTGAGGGGGGCATGCGCAGGCGACGATCAGAAAAGCCGGCCCCCGCACTGCGGAAACCGGCTTCGGTATTGCCCCTCCTGGGATCGAACCAGGACTCTTCTGATCCAGAGTCAGACGTGTTGCCAGTTACACCAAGGGGCACCGTTCTGGAGTGGCGAAATTAGCCAACCCGGGGCGGAGGCGCAATTCCCGGCACCCCGCCCCGCGCGGCACCGTGACCAGTCAATACGACGCGACCGTCAGCCGGACATACTTGATCCAGAGCGGCACCAGCCGGTCCAGCCGCCCCTTGAGCCCGGCCGCCGCCGTCGGCGTCAGGTGCCCGAAGGGGTCCTCGGTCAGCCGCGCCTTCATCTCCGGGGTCGCCAACGCGGTGTCCAGCTCCATCGGGCCGTCGATCTTCCCCTGATAGTCCATCGTCTCGAAGGCACGGTGGATCGCCGCGCGAACCTCCCGATACCGCGCTTCCGGGATTCCCGCTTCCTCCGCGCCCTCGGGGATGGTGGCGTCCTCCCACTGCGCCTGCGCCGCCTTGGCCCGCCCCTCGGGAGTGGTCGCCGCCGCCAGCGCGCCCTCCGCCTCCACCACCCGCTCGGTCTCCTCCACGATGCCCCGCTCGTACCCTTCCAATTCCGGGCGACCAAAGTCCACCGGCGCAGCCCGCTCCACCGGCTCCTCTCCGGCAGCCGGCACGGCATCGGCTGCGGCATTGCCTTCGTCGGCTGGCTTGGCGCAGGCGGTGATCAGTAGGAACAAGACAAGGGAGGCAACACGATGTGTCTTCATGGGGCGTGCTCCAGCAAAGGCGGGGGAGCATGCAAGGTGGGGCCATGCCGGCCGGGAGGCCAGAGGCGAGCCGAACCCGTCTAGGCGGCCTGGATGATCTCCTGAGGCAGCGCCCCCGGCAGGCCAGTGAACCACCCCTTGAGGGCCTCGGTCGCCGACCCGTCGAGGTGCTGCTTGGCCACCAGCGAATCGAGAATCCCGGTCACCTGCGCCGCCGGCATCCCGCCGCGATAGGGACGATTGGCCGAGAGCGCCTCGGTCACGTCGGCCACGGCGATGATCCGCGCCAGCTTGCCGATCTCGTCGCCCTTCAGTCCCAGGTGATAGCCGCTGCCGTCGAGCCGCTCGTGGTGCGCCGCCGCTGTGGCCGCGAACTGCCGGAAGCGACTCACCCGCTTGAGGATCTCGAGCGTGAAGCGCGTGTGCTGCCGCATCGTCTCGTACTCCACCGCATCGAGTGACGACGGCTTGTCGAGAATGATGTTGCTCACGCCGAGCTTGCCGATGTCGTGCAACAGCGCAGCGCGCTTGAGCGTGCGCAATTCGTTGGCCTCGAGCCCCATCGCGGCGCCGGTGGTGACGGCGATCGTCGCCACGTTCTGCGAGTGCGTCGCCGTGAACGGGCTCTTGGCGTCAATGACCCGCGCAAACGCCTCGGCCACGCTGTCGAGCCGCGCGTCGTCGAGCCGGATGATCTGGTCCTCCGGCTCCTTGGCGTGCAGGGCAGCGAGCGTGTCGGCATGCCGCAGCGAGCCCCAGAACTCGGCGTCCATCTGGAACGCATCGAGGCAGTCCACCAGCACCGGGTCGAACCACCGGCCGCGACGCGCGTGCGCCATCTCGTAGGCGGTGCGCACGTCGAAGGCACTCGCAAAGACCTCGACCGTCTGCGCCAGCCCGGCAATCCGCGAGAGCATCGGAATCCCCGAACCGCTCAACCCGAATGGCTTCCCTTCACCGTCCCAGTGCTCGTCGAGCGCCCGAATCGCCTCGGCGACCCCGTTGGGGAGATGCAGCATCCGGGCAATGTCCGCCCCGCGCTCGCACCGCGTCTGGATGATCTCCGCCTCGCTCTCCTCCTTCCGGAGGCCGATCATCAACGTCCGCCACGCCTTGGCCACCTTGGAGTGCCCCGGCACGCTGTGCTTGAACACGTACTTGGCGGTGTCGGTGGCGGAGGTCCAGTCGGTCAGCTTGTAGGCGTGCTTGACCAGGCGGTCGTCGGCCCCGAAGAGCGACGACAACCGGGCGGCATTGGACGAGCAGCCGAGGTCCTTGAGGAGCAGGGTGTAGAAGAGGGCAGAACGCTGGCTGTCGGAGACGCCGAGATGATCGGCGAGTCGCATCCCGATGAGGGTGGTGCGGACCGCATGCCCCATCGGCTGCCCCTCGGTGATGTCGAGGGCGAAGGAGAGCGCCCCGACCACCTCGGACAACCGAACGCCCTCGACCACGGTATCCTCGCGCAATTCCTTGGCACTCGTCCCCTTCACCGCGCGCGAATTGGGAATAATGAGTGGGGAGGTGGCACCCGCCTGCCCCCCGACCAGGACGTCCGGGGACGCCTCCGGAAGGGAGACAGCGGGCGCCGGCGCAGCCACAGACGCCGTCCAGTGGGCTGTGGACGGGCGATGCAGGGCGGAGGCAGTGCTGGTCAGGGCCAGGAGATGCGAAGACATGCCCGGCAGAGGCGCAAAAAGAATGCCCGAACCGGAAACCCGGAACGGGCAAGTGGAGCTGAGGGGGCTCGAACCCCTGACCTCTGCAATGCGAATGCAGCGCTCTCCCAGCTGAGCTACAGCCCCCTGTTGGGGCCGACAAGATATGGGAGGCGGGGGGGTCGGAGCAAGGGTGAAATGAGGTGAACGGTGAACGGTGAACGGTGAACGGGGGTCAAGTTCCGCGCGTTTCCCGCTGGAGGAGCCCCCAAACCAACCGCTCGACTCGGCGGGCCCGGGTGATCAGCTCCGCCCCTGCCTCGGGAGAAACGGCCCCGATCTCGCGCAGGAATCGCAAGCACTCGGTGGTCTCCATCGCCGACCCCAACGCGATTCGAAGGTGGTGCTGCCACCTCCGACCGGGTCTCCAGGAGTAACCCTCGACCAGGTTGAGGCGGATCGAGAGCGAGGCACGCCTGAGCTGGTCCAGGGCGGTGCCAAGGGGCGGGCTCCAGATCCTCGTCGAAAGTCGATACACGTCCTGACTCAAGTCTCGCGCATACTGCCACGCATCGAGCGACTGATGATCTCGCATCCTCCGAAGCTCGTCGGGGTACACGAAAGACACGGCGTCATCCGCCTGCGAAGAGTCCCCAAGAAACGCGACTGAGCAACGGCCCTTTGTTCACCGTTCACCGTTCACCGTTCACCATGATCACTCATCTCATCCTCCCTTGGGATCTCTCCTCGGCCACCGCGATGCTTCCGGCAGTCGGGGAGGGTCGCATTCTCTTTCTCGATTCTCCGTCGAAAGGCACCGCCCTCCCCTTCCATCGGAAAAAGCTCATCCTCGTCCTCTCCGCCTCGCGTCACTTCGAGCAGGAGTTGCGGGAGGCGGGGCACGAGGTGCACCGGCGGATGGGGACGAGTTACGCCGAGGGGATTCGCGACTGGTTGCGCGAGCACCCGGACGACCAGGTGGTGGTGCAGCAGCCGGCCGAGTGGGGGATCGCACAATCGATCGGCGCCTTGGCCGGCGAAGATCCGCGGGTGACGATTGTTGCCGACCGACGCTTCCTCGTGTCGCGCGAGGAGTTTGCGGCCTGGGCCAACGGTCGGAAGCTGCTGCGGATGGAGGACTTCTATCGGCTGCAGCGGAAGCGCTTCGGACTCCTGATGGAGCCGGATGGCACGCCCGCTGGCGGGCAGTGGAACCTCGATGCCGACAACCAGAAGAGCGCCAAGGCGCTGCTCAAGCGCGGCCTGCCGGCGCCACCGCTGAGTTTCCCGCCCGACGCCATCACCGCCGAGGTGTTGCAGTACGTCGAGGGTCGTCAGGCACCGCAGTGGGGAAGCGCGGAGGGCTTCGGCTTTCCGGTGACTCGGGCGCAGGCGCTCGAGGCACTCGACGACTTCCTGCTGCATCGCCTCGCCGACTTCGGTCCGTACGAGGATGCCATGCTGCACGGCGAGCCGACGCTCTATCACTCGCAGCTGTCGGTGGCGATGAACATCGGCCTGCTGCATCCGCTCGAGATGGCACGTGCCGCCGAGGCGGCGTGGCGGCGCGGCGAGGTGCCGCTGCAGTCGGCCGAGGGGTTCATCCGGCAGGTCATCGGTTGGCGCGAGTATGTCAACGGCATCTACTGGCTCAAGATGCCCGACTATCGCCGCGTCAACTACTTCGGCTTCACACGGCCGCTGCCGCAGCTCTACTGGGAACCGGAGCAGACCGACCTCGCCTGCCTCCGCGACACCGTCTCGCTGGTGCAGCAGCACGCCTTTGTGCACCACATCCCGCGCCTGATGATCCTTTGCAACTTCGCGGTGCTCACCGGCGTGAATCCTGGCGCGCTCAGCGACTGGTTCTGGGCCGCCTTTGCCGATGCGATGGAGTGGGTCGAACTCCCCAACGTGGTCGGCATGGGGACCTTCGGCGACGGCGGGCTCATGGCCAGCAAGCCCTACGTGAGTTCGGCGAGTTACATCAACCGGATGAGCGACCACTGCGGTGGCTGCCGCTACGACCCGACCCTGCGCACCGGGCCCACCGCCTGCCCCTTCAACTACCTCTACTGGTCATTCCTCGATGACATCCGCCAGGGCACCCTCGACGTCGGCCAGCGCATGGCCCTCGTCCTGAAGGCGCTCGAGCGGGTCCCGCCCGCCGAACTCGCCGCGATGCGCGAGGAGCGGGAGCGATTCGTGGCCGGGCTGGTGCCGGATCGGATGGGGTGGGTGGTGAGGCATGATCAGGGGTGAAAGGGGTGAACGGTGAACGGTAAACGGTGAACGGGAAAAGCACCGCGACGCGGGCGCCATCTCAAAGGGGAATCAAGTAGAGGACATTGGGGTATACTCCCGTATTGACCGTTCACCGTTCACCGTTCACCGTTCACCTATGCCATCCTCCGCCTCACTCGCAGACACTCGCCTCTGGCTCCCCTCCGGCACGCACCGCCTCGTCCCGCGTCCGGGCGGCGAGTTCGTGCTCTACTGGATCCAGGTGACCCAGCGCGCGCACGACAACTTTGCGCTGGAGTATGCGATCGAGCAGGCGGACGCGCTCGGGGTGCCGGTGCTGGCCTACTTCTCGTTGCGGCCGGATTACCCCTGGGCGAGTGATCGCTTTCACACCTTCATGCTCGAAGGTGTGGTGGACATGGCGGCGGGCTTTGCCCGGAAGGGGATCCAGTTCGCGCACTTCCTCGACCAGCGCGTGCAGGGCGAGGGCGTGGACCACCACACCAACCTGAAGGCGCTGGCCAGCCGGGCGGCGCTGGTGGTGACCGACTGGTTTCCGACCTTCATCATGCCGCGGCAGCTCAAGCTGCTGCGCGAGGCCGTGGACGCGCCGGTGATCGCCGTGGACTCGGCGACCGTGGTCCCCGCCCAGTCACTCGACAAGGCCTTCAGTGGCGCGCGGCACATCCGGCCCGTCCTGATGAAGGAGCTCGACAACTGGCTCCAGCCCGTGCCGAACAGCACGCCGCGCATCACCCGCGAGGTGTCGCTCCCGTTCGAGCCGACGCAGGTCACCCGTGAGCGGATTCCGGAGCTCGTGGCGGCGTGCGCGATTGATCACACCGTGGCGCCGGCGCGAGGCTGGACCGGCGGCAGCGCCGCCGCCCGCACGCGACTCGACTGGTTCGCGGAGCATGGGCTCCCGCGCTACCTCGAGCGCAACGATCCGAACGTGGACGCCACCTCGAAGATGTCGCCCTGGCTGCACTTCGGGCACATCTCTCCGCACGAGGTGCTCCTCGCCGCCAAGGCGCAGGGCCCGTCGGAGCAGTACGACAAGTTCCTCGACGAGACCCTCACCTGGCGCGAGCTCGCCTTCAATCTCTGTCGTTTCGAGCCGAGGCATCGCACGCTGGCCGCCGTCCCCGAGTGGGCGCAGAAGGAACTCGCCGACCACAGCGACGACCCGCGCACGGTGTACTCCGACGAGCAGCTCGAGCAGGCCCAGACCGACAACGCGCTCTGGAACGCCGCCCAGCGTTCCTACCTGCGCGACGGCTGGATGCACAATTACATGCGGATGTTGTGGGGGAAGAGCATCATCGGCTGGACCGAGAGCCCCGAGCGCGCGCTCCACCTGCTGGAGCATCTCAACAACAAGTACTCGCTCGATGGCCGCGACCCGAACAGCTACGGCGGGATCCTCTGGTGCTTCGGCAAGTTCGACCGACCCTTCTACCGTCGCCCCGTCCTCGGCACGGTGCGCTACATGTCACTCAAGGCGGCCGCAGGGAAGTTTGATGTCGAGCGGTACGTTAGGAGCATGCGGGAAGAAGCGTGAGGGGTGAACGGTGAACGGTGAACGGTGAACGGGGGTCGTACCCCGGATTGTGCTGGAGGATTCACGGTCACCGATTGCCCTTGCTGTTCCCGTTCACCGTTCACCGTTCACCCCTCTTCCTCGTACCCCACCTCCACCACCATCCCATCCTTCGCCACCTTCGTCGCCGGAAACACCGCGCGCGCGGCGGCGATCAGCTCGGGTGCCTCGCGGCTGTAGCGTGCGGAGATGTGCGTGAGGCAGAGTTGCTTCACCCCGGCGTCGCGCGCCACCATGGCCGCGTCGCGCGCCGTGCTGTGGCGCGTCTCGAGGGCGCGCTCGCGCTCGTCCTCGCCAAAGGTGGCCTCGTGGATCAGCAGGTCGGCGCCCTGCGCCAGGGTCCGGATGCTGTCGCACGGCACGGTGTCGCCGGTGTAGACCACCTTGAGCCCACGGCGCGGCGGACCGACCAGTTCCGACGACGAGACCATCCGCCCCGTCGCGTCCGGCACCGCCTCGCCCTTGTGCAGCTTGCCCCAGAGCGGCCCTTCCGGGATGCCCAGGGCGCGCGCATGCTCCGGATCGAAGCGCCCGAGCCGCTCGTGCTCGACCAGCGCATAGGCCAGGCACTCGCCGCGATGGGCGGCGGCACCCACCACCAGGTCGTAGCCGCCGCGCGCGAGCAGATCGCCCGCCTTCAGCTCGATGATCTCGACGGGAAACTTCAGCCGATCCATCCCCAGCGCCACCAGCGGCCCGATCTGCGCCTCGGCGCTCCGCGGCCCGTAGATGCGCAGCGGCTCGGTGCGGGCCTGCATCGTCATGCCGCGCAACAGCCCCGGAAGACCGAGGGTATGGTCGGCATGGTAGTGCGACAGGAAGACGTCGTTCACCAGGAAGCCGGTGCCGTAGCGCATCATCTGCCGCTGCGTGCCCTCGCCGCAGTCGAACAGCAGCGATTCCCCGGCGCGCTGGACCATCAGCGCCGCCACGTTGCGCTCGACGGTCGGGACCGCCGCGCTGGTGCCGAGGAAGGTGACCTGGATCATCGCGAGCGGTTGTGCACCAGGCGGAGGAACTCCTCGCGCGTGCTGGCGTGGTCGAGGAACGCGCCGCGCATCGCCGAGGTGATGGTGCTGCTCCCCTGCTTCTCGACCCCGCGCATCATCATGCAGAAGTGCTGCGCCTCGAGCACCACACCCACCCCGCGCGGATGGAGCTCGTCCACCAGCGCGTCGGCGATCTGGTCGGTCATCCGCTCCTGCACCTGCAGCCGGCGGGCAAACACATCCACCACCCGGGCCATCTTCGACAACCCGACGATCCGGCCATCGGGGATGTAGGCCACGTGCGCCTTGCCGAAGAACGGCAGCATGTGATGCTCGCACATCGAGTAGAACTCGATGTCGCGCACCAGCACCATGTTGTGGTGCGTTTCCTCGAAGAGGGCATCGCCGATCACCTTGGCGGCGCTCTGCTGGTAGCCCTGCGTCAGGAAGCGCATCGCCTTCTCGACCCGCTCCGGCGTCTTCTGGAGGCCGTCACGATCAGGGTCCTCGCCCAGGGCGAGGAGCATCCCTCGGATGTGCTGCTGCAAGTCGGACACGGGAACTCCCGGAAAATGGCGCACAACGAACGGGGCGACCGGATGGGCCGCCCCAAAGTCTAACCTCGGATACGCCACCGCCCCGGGCGAGGTTCCCTAGAAGACCCGGACGGTGATCCCCAGCTTCCCCGGGTTCTTCTTGATCTCGTCGACCAGCTCGGCCGTGGCCTTCATGGTCCGACGCAGGTCGCCGTAGAGCAGCGTGTCGCTGGCCAGCTTGCCGAGGGTCCCCTCGCCGCGCTCGATCCGGGCCAGCATCGAGTCCACCCGGGCCGAGGTGGCTGCGAGCCGATCGGAGAGGTTCCCGGCCGACCGCATGGTGGTGTCGAGGCGGGCCTGCAGCGCCGGTGCGTCGATCCCGACCAGCGTGGAGTCGAGCCGTGCCGAGGTGGTCCGCAGCGCGCGCATGGTGGCACCCAGCTCGGCCGTCGGCCCCTGCTTGGAGTCGGCGTAGTAATTGAGCAGGCGCTGGCTCGAGGCGAGCGTCTGCTTCAGCTCGATCACCAGCGCCGTGTCGAGCATCTTGTTGAGCGACGTCATCGCGAGCGAGGCCTGGTCGGCGAGCTCGGCGCCCTTGTCGAAGAGTCCGACCTCGGTGGTCCCGACGATGGTGGCGCCCTTCGGGAGGGGTGCCCCCTGCCCAGGATCGAGGTTGATCACGGCGTCGCCGAGCATGCCGATCGAACCGATCGACGCGCGCGCCGTCTCCGCCGGCGTGATGTCCTGCGAGAAGATGACGCCGACGCGCACCTTGCCGACCCCCTCGAAGACGATCTCCTCGACGCGCCCCACCGGCGCCCCGGAGATGCGGACCGGCGCCCCTTCCTTGAGGTTGCCGATGTCGGCGAAGACCACGTTCAGCTCGGGCTTGCCGATCGACTTGCCGCGCAGCCAGAGGGTGCCGCCGACGAAGGCGGCGAGCGCCACCAGCACCAGCGCCCCGACCGTCGCTTCCTTGTGATAGGAGTGCATCAGTTGCTCATCGTCAGAGTGGCTCGTTGTCGAAGTCGCGCTCCAGGAACGCGCGCACTTCGGGGACCTTCGATTCGCGGAATTCCGCCGGCGTACCCACCGCCACGACCTTCCCCGCCGTGAGCAGGGCGATGCGGTCGGCGGTGCGGAAGGCGCCGCGCACATCGTGCGTCACCATGATGGAGGTGACACCCAACTCCGTGTCGAGGCGCTTGATCAGCGCGTCGATGATGTCGGAGTTCACCGGGTCGAGCCCCGACGTCGGCTCGTCGTACAGCAGGTACTTCGGCCGCCCGGCGATGGCGCGGGCAATGCCGACCCGCTTCTTCATGCCGCCCGACAGTTCCGCCGGCATCTTCTTGAGCGTCTCGGGCACCAGGTTCACCAGCCGCAGGCACTCGGCCACCCGCGCCTCGGCGATCTCCTTGTTGCCGAACTCCTCGGGCTTGGTGAGGCCGAGGCGGATGTTCTCGTAGACGTTCATCGAGTCGAAGAGCGCGCCGTTCTGGAAGACGTAGCCGATGGTGCCGCGGAGCGCCGACAGTTCCTTGCGTCCGAGCGTCGCCACGTTCTGGCCGTCGACGATCACCTCGCCCGCATCGGGACGGATCAGCCCGATGATGTGCTTGAGGAGGACGCTCTTGCCGGTCCCGGACGGGCCGAGCAGCGCCATCGTCTCCCCTTCCTGCACCGTCAGGTCCACGCCGTCGAGGATCACCTGGGCGCCGAAGCGCTTGGCCAGCTGCTTGATCTCGATCATCTAGTTGAGCAACAGCTTGGCGAGGAGCGTGTCGAGCAGCAGGATCACCACCGAGATGGTGACCACCGCACCCGTGGTGGCCCGACCGACGCCCTCGGCGCCCTGCTTGGTCGTGAAGCCGCGATAGCACGAGATCAAGCCGATTGCTCCGGCGAAGAAGAAGGCCTTGATGATCGAGTAGTAGGCGTCGAACGGCCGCCAGTACACCCGGGCGCCGTAGGCGAAGTCCTGGTCGGAGATCGGCAGCGCCTGCTTGGCCGCCAGCCAGCCGGCCGCGACACCGACCACGTCGGCGATGATCACCAGCATCGGGATCATGAGCAGGCACGCCATCACGCGCGGCACGAGCAGGTGCGACGACGGCGCGCGCCCCAGCGACTCGAGCGCATCAATCTGTTCGGTGACCCGCATGGTGCCGAGCTCGGCGGCGTAGCGGGCGCCGATGCGCCCGGCGAGGACCAGTCCCACCAGGACCGGGCCGAGCTCCAGGACGATCGACTCCGTGACCAGCGAGCCGACGACGTAGATCGGGATGTTGCCGGTGAACTGGTACCCGGCCTGCAGGGCGGTGACCGCGCCGGCAAAGGAGGAGATCAGCAGCACGATGAAGAGCGAGCCCACGCCGATGCTCCAGCACTCGTCGCGCATCCGCGGAAGCCAGATCCGCCACTCGGCGAGTCCGCGCCCCATCTCGGCCACGAGCTGGGCAAAGCGACCGACCGCCGCGAGCGCGTCGAGGACGGCACGGCCGGTCCGGTGCTGCAGTTGTGCCGTGATGGCGCTCATCGCCGGGTGTCCGTCTGCTGGTCGGTCATCATTCCCCTTATCTTGCCCCGCCGTGAGCCCCAAGTCCATCCCCGATGCGCGAACCCAGCGCCTTCGCTTCAAGCGCCGCCTGGTGGCGTGGTTCCGTGCGCACGGCCGAGACCTGCCCTGGCGTCGCACCCGCGATCCCTACCAGGTGCTGATCTCCGAGGTGATGCTGCAGCAGACCCAGGTTTCCCGGGTCGAGGGCTACTGGCACCGCTTCCTCGAACGCTTCCCCACCATGCACCATCTGGCCGCCGCGCGCCCCGCGCGCGTCCGTGAGGCGTGGGCCGGTCTGGGCTACTATCGGCGCGCGACCAACCTCCACACGCTGGCTCGCACGGTGGTGACGCACCACGACGGCCGCCTGCCACAGACCACATCCGAACTGCGTGCGCTGCCAGGCGTCGGTCGCTACACCGCCGGTGCGGTCGCGTCCTTTGCCTGGGAGGCCGCGGAGCCCGCGGTGGACACCAACGTGGCCCGGGTCCTCCGCCGCGTCTTCCACCCCGATCTGCCCCGTGGCGCGGCCGGTGAACGCCAGCTCTGGGACACCGCCAAGGCGCTGGTCCCTCGCCGTGGCCCGTCTGCCTGGGCCACCAATCAGGCGCTGATGGAGCTCGGCGCCCTGATCTGCACCGCCCGCATCGCGCGGTGCGGCGAGTGTCCGGTGCGGAGCGCCTGCCGCACCGGTGCCGATCAGCCGCGCGGTGCGTCTCGCAGCAAGGACACCGTCCGTTCGAGGTCGCGCGGCAACACGTAGATGTGCGTGCTGAGGCGGAGATACTCGAGTCCACCTTCGGCGATGCGGCGTGTGCGAATGCGGTGCCCGCCGAGATAGCCCTGCAGCGCCGTCGCAGTGGTTCCCGCCATCCGGAACGCCACCATCGCACTCCGGAACTCCGGCCGCGTCGGCGACGTGATCTCCACGCCAGGCACCTTGGCCAGCAATCCGTGCAGTTGCGTGGCCAGGGCGCGCGTCCGCTGCTCGATCGCGGCCCGCCCGATGGACTGCTGAAACGCCACTGCCGCACGAAGCCCGGCCAGCAGCGACTCGTTGCTGGTACCGACATGCTCGAAGCGACGGATGTCGGTCGCTGCCCAGTCGCCCGACCCGATCAGCGGCCACGTCGTGGCCATCCGGTCGGGGCGCACCACCAGCAGGCCGGTGCCCTTCGGCGCGAGCAGCCACTTGTGCGGCGACGAGGCATAGAAGTCCGCATCGAGGTCGCGCAGGTTCAACTCGAGCAATCCCGGCGGATGGGCACCATCAATCACCGTGATGATGCCGCGTTCGCGCGCCATCCGCACCAACGCCCTCACCGGCTGCAGCATGCCGGTCGTGAAGAGCACGTGCGAGATGGAAAATACCTTGGTGCGCGGCGTAACCTGCGCCATCCACGCCGCGGCCAGCTCGGCATCGCTCGTTGGATTGAGTGGCGGCACGAAGGTGCGATACACCACCCCGCGTCGTGCGGCGAGCAGTTCCCAGCAACAGCGACCACCAACGTGCTCGTGCGTGGTGGAGATCACCTCGTCGCCGGGCTTCAGGTCGATGCCCGCCGCCACCGCACTCATCGCCTCCGTGGTGTTGCGCACCACCGCCACCGAGCCGGGCCATGCGCCGAGGAACGCCTCCAATTCGGCGTGCAGCGCCGGGCCATCCACGGCCTCCTGGCCGATCATCCGCTCGAAGGCACGGAGGTGGTGGATGGTGGCCTCGAGCACCGGCAACGGCGAGGCACCAACAGTGCCGGTGTTGAGATGCACCCCTTCAATGACGAACTCCTGCGCGATCCGCTCCCACGCGGCCTCGTCGTCCGGCGACGGGTCGTGAGGCAACGGGCGACTCGCGCGCGCGGGCACGCGCGCCGACGCGAGCCCGGCATACGCCGGGACCGCCGCCGCCAGGGCGAGCAGGTCGCGCCGGGAGAGACTCACCCGATGCGGTACATCGCGCCGGCCACCAGCGCGAGAAAGGAGAGCGTTCCGCCGATCATGCCGTTGATCACCATGCGGCGCCGCGCCGCATCGAACGCCGCCGCCGTCTCGCCGAGCGGCTCCAGGCGCGAGAGCTTGCCGGCCGCCGGCATCGCGCCGAGGAGCGTCACCAGTCCGCCGAGGATCCCGAAGAGCTGCATCATCCCCATCCAGTGGCTGATGTTGCTTCCGGCCATCCCGTTGTACATCCGGAGGGTGAGGATCAGTCCGGACGCGACGGCAACGATCGACCCCGGGCCGAGCAGCCAGCGATAGAGGCCCGCCTGCACGTCGGCGACGCCGCCCCAGAGCGAGCGGTCGAGCTTCTTCATCACCGCGCCGGCCACCATCACCCCCATGCCGCCGCCGATCCACATCACGAACGAGACGTAGTGCGCCACCCGCCAGAAGCCGCTCATGCTCGATCCACCTGAATGCGTGTTGAAGTTGGAAGCACGTTCACGTCGTTGCCAGCGCCTTGAGGGTCGCCTGATACCCGGCATCGGCGTATTGCGGGATCCGCTCCATCGCGAAGGTCGCACCCCGGTCCGAGATCGGACGAATCCACGTGAGCGGCGCGCGCCCCGGCGCCGACAGCCACTGCGCGCGCGAGAGCTCGGTGTTGCGTGCCATGAGCCAGCCAATGGCCGTGTCGGTCGCCGCCACGAACGGCGGCGGCACCGCCACCACCTCACCCTGCTCATCGAAGCCGGGGCCGGTGTGGATCACGATCACCAGGTCACAGTCGATCTCGGCGGCGAGGTGCAGGGGCACCACGGCATGGAGGCCGCCATCGTAGTAGCCGCGACCAAGCACCATCGCCGGTGGGAACCAGGGCGGGAGCGCGCAGGATGCCACCACGGCGTCGAGCAGCGGCGCGTCAATCCCGCCCGTGCCGAACACCACTTCATGGCCGCGCTGCACATCCACCGCCGTGATGGCGCAGGGCGTGACCAGCTGGTCGAAGCGCTGCACGGGGAGGAACTCACCGATGGCTCGGCGGAACGGCTCGGGCTTGAGCAACGCCTTGGCCCAGATGCCGCGCAGCAAGGCGACGCGGTCGGTGGCGAGCACGTCGCGCCGACGGACCGCGAGGAAGCGCGACAGCAGGATGTCCGGATCGGTCCCCGATGCGAGCGCCGTCGCGATCACCGCGCCCATCGAGGTGCCGATCCAGCGGACCACCTCGACGCCCTGCTCGCGCAGCGCACGCGCCGCGCCGATGTGCGCCGCACCCTTGGCGCCACCGCCACTCAACACCACCACCGCACGACGCGCCCTCACCGGTTGCCGTGATCCTTCCGGTACTGCTCGGCCGCCGCATACCGTTCCCGCTCCTCGTCCGTCTCGGCGACGAGTCGCGGCACCCGCCGCGGGCGGCCGTAGTCGTCGATCGCGACGAACACGACGCGCGCCGTGTGGGTCAGGCGGCGTTCCCCCGTGCTCGGCTTCTCGGCCGTCACCTCGACGGTGATGTCCATCGAGGAATTCCCGACAAAGTCCACCGTGGCGCGACAGGTCACCAGCGACCCCATCGGAATCCGTTCGCGGAAGTCCACGCGGTGAATGGACGCCGTCACCGCCGCGCCGCCGGCATGCCGGATCGCCGCGATCGCCGCCGCCTGGTCCACCATGGCCATCAGGTTGCCACCGAAGAGGTCACCCAGGATGTTCGCCATGTGCGGCATCACGAGCGTGGAGATTTCGCCACGCGAGTGGGACATGGGCCGGAAGTCGGGATTCGTCACAGGGCGGTCCTTCGGGTCGTAAGTCGTAGGTCGTAAGTCGTAAGTCAGCCGTCGCGCGTGGGTCCTCGAGCTGCAGGACCTACGACCTACGACCTATGACTTATGACCTTCTCAGTAATCCACCGGCCGCAAGTAGTACTCCCCAATCGCCGTCTGGCTCACCATCGCGACGCTCGGCAGCTTCCGCTTCCAGTGCGTGGCATCGAGTCGCTGGCGGACCAGCTTCACCTCGTCGGCGGTGTAGCCGGCCGAGAGGATGGTCTCCTGATGGTGCCCGTGGAGCAGCAGGTCGAGAATGCCATCGGCGCGTTGATAGCTGATGCCGAAGTCGGCTTCATCGGTCTGGCCCACAATGAGGTCGGCCGACGCGGGCTTGCCGACGATTTCTTCCGGGACGCCGAGGTGTCGGGCCAGCGCCCAGACCTGGCTCTTGAAGAGGTCGCCGAGCGGGTTCACCGGCGGTGCGTCGTCGGCGTGCCAGGTGAAGTAGCCGAGCAGACGCTCGCTCTTGTTGCCGGTGCCGAGCGGCAGCGCGCCGAGCGCGGCCGAGAGATCGAACAGCGTGAGCATGCGGGTGCGCGCCATCACGTTGCCGAGGCGCGCCGGGGTGGGCGCGATGCCGCACGCAGCTGCATACCCATCCACGGCCGCCGTGATGTCCACCGTGCGCTCCTCGATGCCGAGTGCCTCGACCACGAGGCGGGCGTGATCGAGTGAATCGGAACTCGAATGCTTGTAGGGCATCCGCACGGCGATCACCTGCTCGGGTCCGAAGGCTTCGGCGGCGAGATACGCCACCAGCGCGGAATCGACGCCACCCGAAAGGCCCAGGACCACGCGCTGAAAGCCGCGACGTCGCTGCACCTCATCGCGCAGGAACTCGACCAGCCAGCGACGCGTGAGCACCGGGTCGATCTCGAGCACCGGCTGCGCCACCGTCGGGAGCGACTCCGAGGTGCGAGGCACTTCGTGCACCGGGGGTACCGGCGGGACAATCCGACCGGCGCCTTCGCGCCGCGCGATCGCCGACTGCCGCGCCCGGTCGAGCGACTCCACCAGGTAGGGCAGCCGCGCCTCGAGGTCGGCAAGCAGCGGCGACCCCGACCGCACGCGCAACAACTCGTCGATCGAGAGCGTGGCCTGAATGGTGGCATCCTCGAACAGCGGTGCGCGCGCGACCACCTCGCCACCGGGGCCGGCGATCAACGACCCGCCGGGAAACGCCTTCCCGCCCTCGAAGCCGACCAGCTGCGCCAACGCCACGTAGATCCCGTGCTCGCCGGCGATGTCGCGCGCCAGCCGCTCCCAGCGCCCCATGGAGCCCGGGACACCGGGATGGACCGGATCGGGAGCCAGACCGCGCGCCGGACTGGCCGCCACCACGGCGAGAAACTGGGCGCCATCCACCGCGGCGATGGTCGGTGCGATCGAATGCCAGGCATCCTCGCACACCAGCATCGCTGCCCGGCCGAAGCGGGTGTCGAAGGCCTGCACGTTGTGGCCGGCATCGACGAAGCGTTCCTCGTCGAACACGCCGTAGGTCGGCAGGAAGACCTTGCGGTGGACGTGCCGGATGCCGGCGTCGTCGCCACCGAGGGCGGCCCACATGGCGGCGTTGTGGAGGCGATCGGTCCCGCGCTCGTAGAAGCCGAGGCAGACTTCAAGCGGGGGCGCGCCGGAGCGCGCGTGGCGCGTGGCCAACTCCTCGAAGAGCGCCTGGGCCGTGAGGGCGTGCTCGTGGACGCCACCCTCGAGGAAATAGCCGGTGAGGATGGTCTCGGGGAGCACCAGCACCGTCGGCGGATCGGGCGACGTGGCGAGCGTCGCAAAAAGGGCCTCGATCCGGTCGAGGTTCGGAGCCGGGGTGCCCTTTGCGGGACGGAATTGGGCCAAGGCCACGGTAATGGCGGACATGCCGAAATCTAGCCGCCCCGGCGTGGCGGAGGGCGAGGCTTGGGGGCAGGTATATTGTCGGTTCACCAGTCTGGTCCCCTGGACGGAGCATACCGATGTCCCTGCTCGACGCCATCAAGGGCAGCCCAAATGGCGCCCTTCCCCTCCCCTGGCTTGCCACGGCCGGTCAGCCGACCGCCGAACAGTTCGCCGCCGCGCGTGATGCCGGCGTGAAGGTCGTCATCGACCTCCGCGACCCGATGGAGCCGCGCCCCTTCGACGAAGCGGCCACCCTGACCGCCCTGGGCATCAGCTACATCAATGTCCCGGTGGTGTCTGGTGCGCTCAGCGACCAGGTGATGGAGAAGGTCCTCGCCGCAGTCCGGGCGCACGCCAACGAGCCGACCATTCTCCACTGCGCCAGCGCCAATCGCGTCGGCGGCGCCCTGATCCCGTATTTCATCCTCGATCAGGGCATGGACGAGCAGGCAGCCGTGGACGCGGCGATGGCGGTGGGCCTCCGGAGCGCCGAGCTGATGGAGTGGGGTCTCGACTACGCGCGCCGACAGGGCTGATTCCACCGCCCCTTGAGTGGGCCAATACAGAGAACCTCTCGCCATCACGGCAGCCCGAGGTTCAGTGCATTGGGGGTCCTGCGCCGCTAGGGCCGACGCGCCCGACCGCTTGAGGCCGGCGGTGCCGACGGAGGCGGAGACGATGGAGGCGCCGAGCGAATCACTGGCTCGCTCCGAGGCGGCGGAGACGAGGGCGGTGCCGACCGCTGCGGCTCCTGCCGAACCGGTTCCGCCCGACGCGGCTCACTGCGCTGCGGCTCCTGCCGCATCGGCTCGGCCCGACGGGGCTCGCTGCGCTGTGGCTCGTTCCGCGGCGGCTCCCGATACACGGGCTGGCTCCGGCTCGGCTCGGCACGCTGCGGCTCGTCGCGACCACCCCGATCGTCACGCCGCGACCGCGTGCGCTCCGGACTCAGCGGGTCCCCCGGCGATACGTACGCCCGCTGTGGCTCAGCGTCTCTCCGCGGCGGCACGACGACCGGCACGACGACCGGCACGACCGCAGGCGGCCCGTCACCCCGACGCTCCATCTGCGGCGCCGCGACCTGACTCGGCGCGATCGCCTGCTCGGCCGGCCGAGGCCGAGCCCTGGTCCCCTGGCCGGTGCTGCCACCACTCGAGGCCGGCGGCGGACTCGACTGCGTGCCACTCCCCTGACGCCCCGACGGAGGGGTGCTCGGCGGCTGACTGCCGCGCTCCGAGCGCTGGGGCTCGGCAGGACGCGTGGTGCGCGTCGGCTCCACCGGTCGGCTGCGCGAGCGCCCGTCGTTCGGAGCCCGTCCAGCGTCGGACGTGGGCTGGGGCCGCATCGCCCGACCAAGATCAGGGGCAAGCGAGCCGGCCACCGGGGCCGTGCGCGGCCGGGCACGATAGCCGTAGGCCGTGTTGGGAATCTGCGGGCGCGGCAGGTTGATCACCGTGATCGGCCAGTTCTGGCCCGGATAGTTCCAGCCCCAGGGATCGTACCAACCCGAGCGGTAACCGTAGCGATAGCCCCAGGGGTCATAGAACCAGGGGTCCCACGGGTCGTACCACCCAAAGCCGCTGCCGATGCGGATGTTCACACCGGGGCGAGCAATGCCGTACCCGCAAGCGAGGCACGACCAGTACGGATCATAGAACGGGTCGCGATAGCCATAGTTCGACGGCGCCACGATCCCCGCGCCACCCGAGATGTAGACGTCGCCATGGACGCGATAGCTCAGCACGTCATACGTGAAGCGACCGCTCCCGGCCATCTCCTTCACCACCTGCGTCAACTCAGCCTCGGCGTCGGCATCCCACTCGCTCAGCCGAAGCGTGCCATAGTCCCAGTGATCGCCGGAGGCGAAGCGTCCCGTGTTGAGGGGGTCACGCGAGAGGGCGGCGTAGAGCATGCCGTTGCCGCTCCGGTCGTCCGCGAGGAAGGTCTCGCGCTCGCCACGCCCGCGGAGCTCATAGCGCTTGCCGCCGCGGACGAACGGATCGAGATCGGGATCGAGCGGAAAGACGACCCGAATCCGACCATCGCCATCGACCCGGAACACAATCAGATAACCATCTTCGGCCGACTCGACCTGTACCCGCACCCGCTCGCCCGGCCGATAGTCGCCGTTGCCATTGATGGTGATGCGAAGCTGGGGCGACTCGGCGACCGGCCCATTGATTGAGGAGGCGACCGGGACACCCGAGAGACCAGCGAGCGTGACAGCGGCGAGGAGCGCGAACATCTGAAAACCTCCGGACAGACGACGAGACCGATAAAGCCAGACGTTGCTGAACGTTACCAGTTCCGTGCCATCGTCATCCTGTTGCAGCACAACGACTTGCGATTCCGTTCCCGGCAAATGTGTCCGATTCCATGGACAGCAGTGCCCATCCAAGGGACGAGGTTCAGGGCAGCGAGGTCTCCCGACCGCCGTTCCAGCGGTGCCAGTACATCCGCAATTCGGTGATCAGCGCCCCATCGGTCTCGGCGAACAGCGCCCCACGCGCGTCCACCCACTGCCCGGTCTTGCGGCGCCGGAAGCGCAGGGTGAACTCCGTGGAGAACCAGGGCCCCGCCACGAAGATCTCGCCGGTCTGGAAGGTCGTCTCGGACTGGGCGTAGGGGATGTCGCTCATCCAGCGGCGGATTTCGGGGAGGCCGCGCAGGGGAGTGGAGAAGGGCGTCTCGACAAAGACCGCCTCGTCCTGGAAGACGGCCATGATGTCATCCACCCGGCCCTTGGACCACCCCTTGGCGAGCGCGTCGGTCAGCAGCCGACCCAGGTCGCGGGTCGTGATTGGGGCGGCGTTCGATTCGTCGGTCATCCTTCAATACTACACGCGCCGGACGAAAGTAGATTCCAGAAACCCCAGCACTGGAGCAAGACCGTGGACCCGATGGATCGTGAGGCGATCGTGAGTGCGCTCGAGGCCAACCTGCGCCACATCGAGCGGATCGTCAGCCAGTTGGACGACGCCCGCGCCAAGACCCGTCCCGCCCCGGACCGATGGTCGCCACTGGAACACCTGGAGCATCTGGTGGTGGTGGAACGGGGTGTCCACAAGTCGGTTGCCGCCGCGTGCGGCGTGGATCCCTCGGAACAGCGGACGCGGAAGATGGACGCCGTGATCGCCGGCGCCGGGACGGTGACTCGGCCACTCACCGCCCCCGAGATGGTCGAACCCAAGGGGCGCTTCGAGACCCTCGGGGATGCGCTGCAACTCTTCCGCGAGCGACGGACCTCGACGATGGACCTCGCCCGGAGTCTCGACGTGGCGTTTGATGCGCATCACGCCTCGCACCCGCTGCTCGGACCACTCGACATCGGCCAGTGGTTGCTGCTCGCCGCGACGCATGGCGAGCGCCACGCCGCGCAGATGAAGGTCTAGGGCGCTTCCACCCACTTCTCGAAGAAGCCGCGCCCGCTGTCGGCGATCGCCGCGCCTGCCGCCGTCCCACGCAGCGTCCACGCCCCCCGCATCTGCAGGAACAAGCGGCCACCCCCGGTGGGTGGCCGTGTCGCGTGCACGTCCACGACGCGAATGCGGAGATCGAGGGTGTCGGCAAAGCGCGTCGCGACGAGTCGCAGCGAGTCTGGGGCCGTGGCGTTGAGCTCGCCGGGGATGCGCCGCTGGCCGAAGCTGGCCACCTCGCGGAAGCGATAGACCTGTTGCACGCCAAGCGTGTCGAAGAGGGCCAGGAAGAACGGCGCGCTCCCGCGGGCGGAGGGCGCCGACCCCTGGCGAACTCCGCCATAGAGCAGCGCATGGTTCGCCCCGCGCGCGGTGCCCCACTCCCAGGTGACATCGCGCCAGCTCCCCCAGTTGTGGTCGTGGTATGCCGGGATGGAGGCGAGCGTGGAGCACGCACCCGCCACGCACAGCTCTCCGCTGGCCGATGCGGTCACTGCGGGCACGACATAGCCTGATCGAAACTCACCGGCGCGCAGCTCCACCGGTGGGAAGTAGCGGTGTCGGTCGGGCGTGAGGGTGAAGCGGAAGCGTGCCGCCCCGACCGCGCCCACCACCTGGTAGACCCCGTCGCGTTGTGTCACGCTGCTCGGACCGAGCGCGAGGTCCGCCCGTGCCGTGTCCAGCGTGACGGCCTCGCGCGCGATGTTCTCCACGTAGCGTTCGTGCACGCCATCGGGCCGGCGGCGCGTGACCAGCAACTGGCCGCCCCAGCGCTCCGTGGTCATGTCGCCGCCCACAAGAAAGGTGATGTACCACCACTCCTGGTCGCTCACCACCAGGTTGACGTAGTGCCATTCACCCCAGGTCGAGTCGCCCATTGTCGGACGATGGAAGCGATCGATCTCGTCATAGAATGCCTGCGCCGATGGGGTGCGCCAGTCGCGGTCCTGCGGCCCGTTCTCCCACCGCCCTTCGACCACGGCGGCCGCACTGCCGAGCTCGCGCATGGCATCGGGGAGTTCGCCACCGGCCCGCACGCTCCAGGTGGTGTCGCCCACGTGCAGGAGCACCCACTTCTGCTCGAGGACGGGGGCCACCGTCCGCACCACGTCGGCATGACGCGGTCCGCCGAGCAATTGGCGCGTGACGAAGCGCGCCCGATCGATGCCGAAGAAGAGTCCGGTCATCCCGCCGGTGCGCAGCGCCTCGAGGTCGATCCCCTCGGGGAGCACGGTGAGATCGCCGCCGCCGACGAGTGCCACGTCGCGCGATTGCTCCAGCATCGCGGTGCCGACGGAGAGGAGCACGATCATCACCGCGACACCGATGGCGTAGCCCACCAGCAGCACCAGCGCGCGCCCGGGGCGCACGAGCAGGTGGCGGATGGCGAGCGTCCAGCGCATCAGTCGGCGATCCGGCCGTCGAGCATGCGAATCACCCGGCTCGCCTCGGCAGTGACCCGTTCGTCGTGGGTCACCACCACCAGCGTGGTGCCGTCCGCGTGCAATCGGCGGAAGAGGGCGAGGATCTCGCGCGAGGTGGCCACGTCGAGCTCCCCCGTCGGCTCGTCGGCCAACAGCAGCGCCGGCCGATTCGCGAGCGCACGCGCAATCGCCACGCGCTGCATCTCGCCGCCGGAGAGCTGGGTCGGACGGTGCCCGGCACGCTCGGCCAGGCCCACGTACTCGAGCAACTCCAGCGCACGCGCGCGGCGCGCCGCAGGTGGGACGCCCATCTCGGCCATCGGCAGCTCGACGTTCTCCCGCGCGGTGAGCACCGGCAACAGGTGGAAGCGCTGGAACACGAAGCCGATCCGTTCGAGCCGCAGCCGCGTCAACGCACGATCGGGCAACCCTTCGAGTGCGGTGCCGAGGATCTGCACCGACCCCGCCGTCGGCAGGTCGAGGCCGCCGAGCAGGGTGAGGAGCGTGGACTTGCCGCTGCCCGAGGGGCCGACAATGGCGACGTATTCACCCGCCTTCACCGTGAGCGAGACACCGCGCAGGGCGCTCACTTCGCGCCCCTCGAGTGGGTGGCGCCTTTCGAGGTCGCGGGCTTCGAGGACCGTGGTCATGGGGCGTCACTCCGGAGGGCACTGGCAATCGGGGCCGAAGCGGCGCGCCATGCCGACGGCACGCCCGCGAGCAACCCGGTGAGCAGCAGGGTCGCCGCCGCCGTGGCGATCGGCTTCGGTTCGGCAACAAAGAACGAGATGGCGGCGGGGAGTCCGGGGAACGAGGTGAGGATGGCATCGAGCCAGCGCGCAGTGCCGAGGCCGAGCAGGAGGCCCAGCGCACCACCGGCGACGGTGAGCAAGAGCCCCTGCACCAGCACCTGCGACACGATGCGCTCGCGCGCCACGCCGATGGCCCGCAGCGTGGCGATCTCCCCGCTGCGCTCGTTCACGGTGATCGCGAGCAGCGTCCCGACCAGGAGCACGGTGACCACGAGCGCGATGCTGCCCAGGATGAGTGACAGCTGGCGGAAGTACGTGAGTCGCAACCGAAACTGGGCCACGAGGTCGTCGATGCTGTTGACCGCCACCTCCGGGTGCGCGGCACGGAGCCGGGCGGCGGTGGCGCCCATGGTCGCATCATCGGTCACGCGCACCATCAACACCGACGCCCGGTCGGTCGCCTCGGCCCCGGCCAGTCGCTGCGCCACGGCCAACGGCGTCGCAATGGAGGGTTGGTCGCGTGCGTCGTAGAGGAAGCGCACGATGCCGCGCACCACCAGGGCCACTTCCGACGACGCATCGGCCAGCTGCGGATCGAGTCGTCCGCGCAGCACGATGGTGTCGCCGACGTCGGCCCCGAGGCGAAGCAGCGCCGGCTCGCCCAGCAACACACCGGTGCGATCACCCGGCGTCAGGTCGTTGCCGCGCTCGAGCGTGTAGATCCCCTGGGCGGCCGGCTCGACGCCGTAGGCCACCAGTGCGAGCGCCACGCCGCCGTGCTCACCCTGGAGGGTGGTGCCAAGGATCGGCGCGACCTCCATCACGGCAGCGTCGCGACGGAGCGCCGCGCTGAGCGCCGTGACGCCCCCCATGGTGGCCTCGGTGTCGAACGGCAAGGTGCCGAGGGGACTCACGCGCAGCTGGTAGCCACGGCTCCGCAGCAGCTGGCCGAAGGAGCGCTCGATCCCGCCGCTGAGCATCACCATGTCGAGCAGCAGCGCCGCCGCGACCGCCACGCCGAGGAGCGAGAGGGCACTGCGCACCGGATGGCGCAGCAAGTCGCGGAGCGCCCACGACCAGGTCATCCGGCGCGCCCCCACAGCGTGAGCGGCGGGAGTCGGACGAGTCGCCATGCCGCGAGGGCGCCGGCACCGAGTCCGAGCACCAGGCCAAGGAGCGCCGCCTGGGCGATCGTCTGCCAGGTCAGGAGCGAGAAGACCAGCGTGGTGGCGAAGGTCTCTCGATAGAACGCGTTGACTGCTGCGCTGGCCACGGCGGCGATGCCGATGCCGAGCACCCCACCGACGGCCGCCACGACGGCCGCTTCAAGCACGAGGGCCACGAAGACAGTGCGTCGCGAGATCCCGATGAAGCGCAGCATCGCCACATCCTGCCGCCGCGCCTCGACCTTGAGCAGCATCAGGCAGAGCAGGAAGATCGCCGAGGCCAGCACCGAGATGATCGCGATGGCGCGATGGAAGCGCGACACCACGAGGAAGGTGGTGGACGACGTGTTCGCGAGGGCCGCGGTCTCGTGGAGCGTGTAACCGAATGCCGTGCGTCCAAGCCGCTCGGCGGCGAGCGACGGATCGACACCTGGTTGGAGCAGCAGGCCCGCGCGATCAATCCGGTTGGGCTCGCCGAGCAACGCCGCGAGGTCGGCGAGGTGGAAGCGGACGCGATACTCCTTGCGGAGGATCGTCGCGGGATCGGCGCGCGGTTCGATGATCGCGGCCACGACGGCGGGCTTCCGCGCCGCGTCGTTCGGCGTGGAGAGCGAGAGGGTGTCGCCGACACCGAGTCCGCTCGCCTCGGCGAGGCGCCGCTCGATGGCAATCTCCAGCTGCTGCGCCGAGAGGGAGGCGACAGGGAGGCAGCAAAGCAGGCAGAGCAGCAGGCGTGACATCGAGGCAAGGTACCCGAAAGCCCCGCCAGAGTTCAGGCGCGCGTCACCAGCCGACCGAAAGCCCCACCCCGAGGAAGAAGCGGTCGGCACCGCCGCCCACCCCCACGCCGACCCGCGCATCGAGCTGCAGCGTGGGCGACAGGAGCCGGGTGACGCCACCATTCAGGTACGACTCGCCACGTTCGCCGGCGTTGCCGTTCACCGGCTGGATGGTGAACCACTCGGCGTAGCTCCGCCACGCGGCACTCAACTCCCGGCCGATCACCAACGAACCGGCGAGCTCGAGGTGGTCGTCCCGCTCCCGCCCCGCGATGAGGCTCCCACCCGCCGACCACGGTCCGCCGAGCTCCCAGCCGGCGAGGAGCGCGGCACTCGGCTGCACCACGTTTGCACTGACCCGCGCCCCACCGGTCGGCAGCGTGGTTTGCACCAGCAGCGCGAGCTCCGGCCGGCCACCTCGCTGTCCACCGAGGGCCACCTTGGTGCCGACCATGACATCGTCGAAGGTCGAGACCCCATCGGACACCATCGCGTTCTGGGCCACGCGCACCTCGACCCGCGATCCGACGCCGATGCGCAGCAACGTCTCGGGAAGTGAGTGGGAGGAGCCGCGGCCGGCAGCTCGCTGGACGGTGTAGCCGGCCTCGAGCTGATAGCGCCCCTTGGGCACCGTGGCGCTCGACTCGGTGAAGTCGGGACGATCGGTCTCGATCGGGCCGCGAGCCTGGGCGGCAAGCGGCGCACCGCCGAGCAGTGCCCACAGCACCACCAGTGGCGTCCTCATGCCATCCACTCCCGCCACGTCCCGACCAGCAACCAGACGTTCAACCCCGCGATCAGCACGGCGACCGTCCACCCCAGCGCCATCGTGAGCGGGCGATTCGTGAAGACGCCCATCTTCGCGCGCTGGGAGGTGAACCAGACCAGCGGAACCACGGCGAACGAGAGCTGCATCGACAGGATCACCTGCGACAGGATCAGCAGTGCACCCACTCCCTGTTCGCCGTACATCGCGGTCACGATGACGGCGGGGATGATGGCAATCAGTCGCGTGATCAGGCGGCGCAGCCACGCCGGCAGCCGGATGTCGAGGAAGCCCTCCATCACGATCTGGCCGGCAAGCGTGCCGGTGATGGTGGAGCTCTGCCCGGCCGCGAGCAGCGCCACCGCGAAGAGCGTCGCGGCGAGGGAGGTCCCCAGCACCGGCGCGAGCAGCGCGTGGGCATCGCCGATGTCGGCGACACCCTCGTTGGGCGTGCCGTGGAACGCCGCGGCCGACAGCACGAGGATCGCCCCATTGATCAGGAACGCCAGCGCGAGGGCCACCGTGGAATCGACCGAGGCCCAGCGGATCGCGGTGCGCTTGGCCGACTCATCGGTGCCGATCTTGCGCGTCTGCACGATCGCGGAGTGGAGATAGAGATTGTGCGGCATCACCGTGGCGCCGAGGATACCCATGGCGATGTAGAGCATCGCCGGATTGGTGATGATCTCCGTGGTCGGCACCAGCCCCGCCACCACCGCGGCGAACTCCGGCCGGGAGAGGACCATCTCCACCGCGAAGCAGGCCCCGATCGTCGCCACGAGCGCGATCACGAACGCCTCGAGATAGCGGAAGCCCTTGTACTGCAGCATCAGGATCAGCAGCACGTCGAGCGCGGTCAGCATGACGCCGTAGAGGAGCGGGATGCCGAAGAGCAGGTTGAGTGCGATCGCCGCACCGATCACCTCGGCGAGGTCGCACGCCGCGATGGCGATCTCGCAGAGCACCCAGAGCATGAACGACACGGGGCGCGAGAAGTGATCCCGACACGCCTGGGCCAGGTCGCGACCGGTGACAATGCCGAGCTTGACCGCGAACCGCTGCAGCAGCATCGCCATCAAGTTCGAAATCAGGATGACCGACAGCAGCGCATAGCCGAAGCGCGCGCCACCGGCGAGGTCGGTGGCCCAGTTGCCCGGATCGACGTATCCGACCGCCACCATGTAACCCGGCCCGGCGAACGCGAGCGCCTTGCGCCACCATGGCGCACCCTCAGGGACGATCACGGTGCCGAAGGACTCGGGCAGTGAGTGCGCAGTGCGCTCGTAGCGCCACCCGGAGCCGGTGGCCGCCTCGATGCGCTCGGGTCGGGCGCTCACGAGAGGTTCGACGCCGCTGGCGCCGCGCAGAGGAGATGGGCCGCGAGTTCATGCCCAACAATTCGGTCGTCCGCACCGAGCTGCAGCGTGATCGGACCGCTGAACGGCTGCTGGGCCACCACGGTCACCGTCGCGCCCGGCACCAGCCCCGCCTCGGCCAACCAGCGCAGCCGCTCGGCCGAACCGGAATCGACCCGCGCAATCACCACCGTGGTCCCGACCGGCACCTCCGGCAATGGCATCGAGGCCACCTCCACCAGGCGACCATCGGCCGTCGGGATCGGATCGCCATGCGGGTCGACGGTGGGGTTGCCGAGGGCGTCGGCCATCCGGTTCACCAGGTCGTCGGAGACGGCGTGCTCGAGACGCTCGGCCTCGTCGTGCACCGTGTCCCAGCCATAGCCCAGAAAGCGCACCAGGTAGGCCTCGATCAACCGATGGCGCCGGAGCATCTGCAGCGCCGCCTGCCGACCGGCACTGGTGAGGGTCACCCCCTTGTAGGGGAGGTGCTCCAGCAAGCCGGCGTCGGCCAGCCGCTTGACCATCCCCGAGACCGAGGGGGCCGTGAGGGCCAACGCCTCGGCGATGCCGGTGGTCGTGGCCGGGGCGCCGTCTTCCGAGAGGTGGTAGATCGCCTTGAGGTAGTCCTCACCGGAAATTGTGAGGTCACGAGGATTCAATTTAGTCATGCCTAACTTTATGGGATGGGCGGATGGGCGTCAAGGGGGAGGACAATCGTGAACGGGGAACGGTGAACGGGGAACGGTGAACGGGACGCGTGACCAGTAACCGGTAACCGGTAACGAGGGTCACGGGTCACGGGTCACGGGTCACCACCACTCCCCCGTTCACCGTTCACCGTTCACCGTTCACCGTTCACCGTTCACCGTTCACCGTTCACCGTCCAATCTCCGCCTACTTGAACCCCGGCACCACCCTGAACCGTGTCACGGCCGGCACGTCGTCCGCATCCGGCACGATCGCCCACACCTGGTCGCCCGCGGCCTCGGCGAGGCGGGCCCGCCGGGGGAGGTCGACCCGCCCGAGGAAGCGGCCGTTCGGCTCGAAGACTTCGTAGACGATCGGCGTGTAGTGCTTGGTCACCGGGGCAAGCGAGTCCCTGGGAGGCGTCAGTTCGGCGGCAGGGATCTCCACCGACGGTGCGGCGACACGCACCCAGATCCGTCCATCGCGCGCCACGAAGAGTCCGGACATCGGCGCCTTGGTGGCCGGCAGCGCCGGGCCGCGCCAGCTCCAGCTCGGGTCGACCTGGCGGAGGTTGTACGTGATCCCGGCCTTCTCGATCTCCCGCTCCTCTTCCCCGACCGGGACCGGCGTGGCTGTCCGGCGAATCACCAGCGGCTTGGCGTTCGGACGCGCCACGGTGATCTCGAACTTGCCGCCATCCGCAGCAAGGAAATAGCCATCCGGATGCCACGCCCAATGGTATCCTGGCGCGTGGTTCGAGCCGGTAGACGACGTGCTCCCCTTGTTGCTCGCCACGTAACTCTCCCGCGGCACCACCAGGTCGGGGGCCGCGCTCGAATCGGCGAAGCCGCCACCCTCCCTGAGTCGCACGAGTCCCATGCGGCCGAGGATCTCCCCCTCTCGTGGGGCGGTCACCGGACGCTTCATGAAGAGGGCGCCGCTGCGGTCGGTGATCAGCCCTGCGAAGGTGTTGAAGCCGCCCGGCGTCGGCCACGATGTGCGGTAGCTCCCGGCGCTGTCGAGGAAGGTGATCCGCGAGTTCTGCGAGTCCCAAATGGCGATGCCGGTATCGCCGAGGACCGCCATGCCGCTGGTGCTGGCGAACTCACCGGGTCCCGCACCGCTGCGTCCGATGCGGCGGAGGAGCATGCCGTCCGGCGAAAAGAGGAGGATCGACTTCGGCCCCGGATCGAAGACCCACATCCGGCCGCGACCATCGACCTTGAGCTCGCGCACGTCGGTGAAGAGCGTGGTGTCATCGAGGCCCGGGGCGATCGCCATCTCCTGAACCAGTGTCCGAACCGCAGCCGGGGGCACATCGCCACTCGTCCTCGCCGAGAGGGTATCGGCCGCGGAATCGAAGACCGTCACCAGTCCGGCAGGATCGGCCGTCGCGCCAGGGGGTTCACCGCCGCACGCGATGGCCGAGAGCAGAAGCAGAGAAAGCGAGCGAATGGCGCGCACGAGCGACTCCAGAGCAGAAGGGGACCGGTCGTTGGATGCTCAGATCGCGTGAACGGTTGCCGCGGGGAGCGCCCCTCACGCCTGACCGCGGCCTGACGGCCGCGGCTGAGGGCATTCGCTCCCGTTCACCGTTCACCCTCTCGCCCACGCCCGCACCACCGGCGTCACGATCCGTTCCGTCATCCCCCACAGCAGCCCCTGATCGAGGTGATAGCCGCTCACGCGCCGCGGGGCACCGCGCACCGAGATGTCGACCTCCCGGTAGACCCCGGGGGCGGCGAGGTCGGCGAGCGCGACCCACGCGGCGTGGGCCACCTCGCGACTGAGGGCGGCGTCCAGCGCGGTTTCGAGCAGGAAGAGGTAGGGGCGCACCACGATCGGCGGCAGGACCGGCGTGGTCGGTGCCAGGTCGTCGAGCTCGAGACGCTGCCAGGCTCGGTCGAGCAGGACGCCGGTCTCTTCTCTCGTCTCGCGGATCGCGGTGTCGAGGAGGTCACCATCGTGCGCCTCGCGTCGCCCACCCGGAAGCGCCAGCTGCCCCGACCACGGATCACCCTCGCGCTCGGCGCGGCGAATGAGGAGGATCCGATCGGGATCGGGCGCCAGCAGCAGCGCGACGGCGGCGTGCGGTCGCTCCGGCATTTCGGCCCGACGCGGCGGGGTCGCGGCCAACTCGGCCACGAGGCGCTCGAGCCGCATCGCTAGCCGAGGTGCCTGCTGAGGAAGCGCGTGGTGGCGTTGAACACCGCCTCCATCTCGGCGGTCGCACCGCCCCACGGATGCTTGGTGCCGAAGGTGTGATCGGCACCCTCGAGTACCAGTCGCTCGGTGAGTGCGTCGCCGGCGTGCTCGGCGAGGTGCTGTGCCTCTGCGATGGTCACGGTGCCGTCGGCGGTGCCATGCACCTGCATCCACGGCCTGCCGAGCGTGCGCACTGCCTCGGGGATGTCGAGTCGGCCATGCTCATGCGCCAGGCAATCCGCCACCACGTCGTAGTGGAGGGGCAAGTGAATCCGGAGGCGTTGATGCAGGATCTTGATCGTGCCGAGTCGCTGCCACGCTTCGAGCTCCGCGTCGCTGTGCCGGCGGACCTTGCCGATGCCGGCCCACGTCACCGCTGCCGCGATGGCCGGGGTCTCGTGCGTCAGCAGCAGCGCCATCCCGCCACCACGCGAGTGCCCCACCACGCCGAGGGAACTCGGCGCCGCCACGTCGAGCTGCCCCTGTTGCAGTGCGCGCACCACGACGCCGAGGTCGTCGAGTTCCTTGGAGTACGTGTTCGACGCGAAGCGCTCGATGCGCGTGAAGTCACCCGCCGCGTCCACGCCCGCGCCGCTCACCGAGACGGTGACGGCAACGAAGCCCGCGCGGGCCAGTCGATCGGCGTACACCGGGAGGAAGGCGTAGTCCTTGAATCCCTTGAAGCCGTGCAGCAGGAGCACCGCCGGCTGTGCCGTGCCGCGCGACGCCGATCGCACGTCGACCAGGATCTCGCCGAGGGCGCCGTCGAGCGCGTGGTGCGTGAGCGTGGGCGTTGCCATCAACGCACCGCGGCGTCGAGCAGCGCGAGCGTTCCCGCGTCGGCATCGAGCTCGCCCCGCACGCCCACGGGAACGGTCCACTGCGCGGCGATGTGTCCGATGGGGAGCCCCATCACCACCGGCACGCCGAGTCCGCCGAAGTACGTGTGCAGCACACGGTCGAGACCGAGCCCGCCATCGGGCGTGGCGCGTCGGCAATCGGTGAACTGTCCGATCGCGACGCCGGCCAGTCCATCGAGCGCGCCCGCGAGGCGAAGGTGGGCCAGCATCCGGTCGATGCGATAGAGGTCCTCGTTGATGTCTTCGAGGAACAGGATGGCGCCGCGGAGCTCGGGCATGAAGCGCGTGCCGAGCAGCGATTGCAGCAGCGTGAGGTTGCCGCCGAGCAGCGGGCCACGGCCGCGGCCGCTCGCGAGGGCCATCACGCGGCCCTCCTGGGGGAGGAGCACGTCGGCGGGTGGCGTCACCGACTCGAGCAGGCCAGCTGGTTCGGCCCGCGTCAGCACGCGCTCGAAGGCGCGTTGCGCGAAGGCCGGCATCGGCTCGCGGGCGACCGGACCGTGGAAGCCCACGACCCCCGTTTCACGCCAGAGCGCCAGCAGAAGGATGGTGATGTCGGAGAAGCCGATCACCGGCTTGGGTGCACGCGCGAAACCGGCAAAATCCACGTCCGCCACGATGCGGTTCATGCCATCGCCGCCGCGCAGGCACCAGACGGCATCGTACTCCGGTCCGGCGAGCGCAGCGTTCAGGTCGGCGAGGCGTTCCGCGTCGGTCCCGGCGAGGTAGCCGTGGGCCCGCTCGGCGTGGGGCAACACGTGCGGGACCCATCCGAGCGCCCGGCAGAGCGCCTCGGCGCGCACGCGGTCGTCCCGTTCCAGCAGCGGCCCCGAGGGGGCGACAAGGGCCACCTTCGCCCCGGGGGAGAGCCGTGGCGGCAGGATCGGCTTCTGTTGCATTCCGGCTCCGATTACGATTGTGGGACTCTTTCAGGAGACGACGCCTGCGTTCGTCCCATCCGACCCAGCTGGCCGCCGCGAAGGCGATCTCCGATGCCCGCGACGCGATGATCCCCGAATGGGCCGACTGGCTCAGCGAACGACCGGGGTCCAGCAGCATTCCGCGGCCCGTGGTTGAGCGCCAGGCCCGGTTGGTCCTCGACACGCTGATTGAAATGCTAGGCCCCCTGCGCCGCGAAGCCAAGCAGGTGTGGCAGCAGGTCTCCGAGCACTACGGCCGCATGGCCGCGGCCCGGGGGCTCGCCGCCGGCGAAGTGGTCGAGGAACTCCAGCATCTCCGGCTCCTGCTGATCAAGCACATCGGCGCGCTCATCGCGGTGATGCGGCCCCGCCGTGCGGTGGCCGTCTTCCTGCGCCTCAACGGCATCATCGACCGCTGCATTGCCCAGGCCGTGGTGGGTTACACGGACGCGCTGGTCGCGTCGCTGCTGATGACCGACCGGCAGACGCAGCCGCTCACCGAAACCAGCGCCGAAGACAGCGTGCGGCAGCTCGAGGGACTGGAGCAGCAGCTCGCGGCCATCACCTCGCGCCGCTAGTCCGTCCCGTGATCACGTCGTGGTTGCCCGGACTCCTCTGGGCACTTCCCTTTGCGGGCATTGCACCGTTGGCGCGGCGCAAGCCGGACGTCGCCGACGCCCCGCCGGTCGACGGCATTCCCGCGTCGGTCATCATTCCCGCACGCAACGAGTCGGCGACGATCGCCACGGTGGTGCGCTCGATCCTCGCATCGCCGTACACGCCGTTCGAGTTGATCGTGGTGGACGACCGCTCGACCGACGACACCGCCACGCAGGTCGAGGCGCTCGTCGCGACCGATTCGCGCCTGCGCCTGGTCCGGGGTGCGGAGTTGCCCGCGGGCTGGCTCGGCAAACCGTGGGCGTGCCACCAGGGCGCCGAGGCGGCCACCGGTCGCTACCTCCTCTTCACCGACGCCGACACCGAGCACGCCCCCGCCCTCCTTGGCCACGCGCTCGGGGCGATGGAGCATGATCGCCCCGACCTGCTCACGCTCATCACGCAGCAGGATTGCCTCTCGTTCTGGGAGCGCATCGTGATGCCGCAGATCTGGGTGCCCCTCGGCTTTCGCTATCCGCCCTCGCGCGTGAACAGCGCCACGAAGCCGCACGAACTCGTCGCCAACGGACAGTTCATCCTGGTGCGGCGCGACACCTACGACGCCATCGGCGGACACGCCGCGGTGCGCGGTGAGGTCGTCGAGGATCTCGCGTTGGCGCAGGCCTTCCTGCGGGGCGGCAAGCGCGTCCAGCTGATGTTCGGCCACTCGCTCATCTCGACGCGCATGTACCGCTCGCTCCGCGAGATGATCGAGGGATGGTCGAAGAACCTCTACCTCGGCGCGCGGCAATCGGCCGGCAATCGGCCGCTGCTCCGCGCACTCGCCCCGTGGAGCCTGCTGCTCGCGCTGCTCTTCTGGCTGGTGCCGTTGGTGGCACTCGCCGCTGGCGTCGCCACCAGTGCGGCCACGCTCGCCGTGATCGTCTCCCTCTTGTTCTGGGCCATGATCTCCTTCGGCATGCAGATCCCGGCGTGGTACGCGCTGGGGTATCCGCTCGGAGTCGTGATGGCGGCCGGGATCACCCTGCGCTCGATCTGGCGCGGGAGTCGCCGCGTCGAATGGCGCGGCCGAACCTATGCGGTGGGGGAGCCGCAGTGACCACGCAGGTGGCACCTTCTCCCCCCTCCGGGGTACCCTTCCGGACGTTTGCAGTCTCCCTGACGCCGAGGAATTGATGCTTGCGCTCTTGCTGACCCTTGTGGCTGCTCCACCGACTGCCATCGCCCCGGCGGATTCCTTCCGCTACCGGGTGGTGACCAAGTCCATCCAGGAAGTCGATGCCTCGGCCCTCGGCCAGGGCAGTCAGACGGTTGAGGTGACCACCACCGGCCTGATCACGCTGACGCTGACCGACAGCGCCGGCGGCCAGGTGGCCCATATCACCGTCGACTCGGCCGGCATGGACGGCGGCGAGGCGATGGCGATGCTCGGCCCCGAGATGACCACCGTGCCGAAGGGCGTCTTCTTCCACTTCTTCGTGAAGGACGGGAAGATCGTCGGCGACCCGAGCCCGTCGGCGATGTCGTTGCCGGTGGTGAACCTGATGGGCGCCATCACGGTGCTCTTCACCAATCCGCGCCCGACCGCCAAGGTCGGCGACCTCTGGACCGACACGACGCGGATTGACACCACCACCGCGCAGGGCAAGACGAGCGGCAACAACATCACCAACTGGAAGGTCGCGAGCATGGAGAATGGCGGCCTCGTCCTCGAGGCGGCGATCGTGGGCACCATGGACGTGGACTCGCCGATGGGGAAGATGACCGGCTCCACGTCGGGCAAGCAGCGCCTGATCACGCGGGCCAAGGGCGGGCCGCTGGTGAGCCTGACGAGCGACACCATCAACGACATGGTCATGACGATGGGCACGGCGGCGGTGAACATCAAAGGCACCGCCAAGATCACGGTCGATCCGATTCGCTGACCCACGCCCTTCCGCTGGACCCGACCGCCGCCACGCTCCTCGTGGCGGCGGTCGGCGTTTGGGGGTCCTGCGCTGCATCAGTTCGCGCCGCGCCGCGCCCATCCCACCGGGCATTCTCGCCCGATGCACGCCAACCTTGCCGCCACCCGCCACGCCACGCTGATCCACCGCCTCGGCGGTGATGCCTGCCTCCTGCCCGTTCCCGCTGCGCACGGGGAACTGCTGAAGGTGGGGCGATTCGCCGGCCTCCCCTGCTGGAGCAGCGTGGGCGATGCGGTCACCACGCGCCGCACCGCGCACCTGCTGGCTCGCCGCGGCGCCATCGGGCTTCTCCTTGCCGACACCGCGGACGGCACCACTCGGCTCATCACCGCCACGGTGGAACCGATCGCCCTCGCTGCCATGGCGCCTGGCGATGACACCGCCCTCCCGCTTCGGCGCCTCGCCCGCCTGGTGCACCACGAGCACGGCTCAGCGCTCGCTGCGGGGATCGCGTGCGCCCAGGCGCTCGATGTGGACGCGGCAGGCCGCGTCACCTTTGCCGCGCTGCGCACACTGCTCGAATCGGCCATTGGCGCGCTGCCAAGCCGCGTCCCGATCGCGACCCGCCATGCCTGGTCGTTGTTGCAGCTTACCCGCCTGCTCTTCCTGCGCTTTGTCGAGAGCGAGGGGTGGCTTGATGGCGACCCCGCCTTTCTGGCGACGCGCTTCGACGCATGCCTCGCGCAGCGCCGGGACCCACAGCGGCACCTCCTTGCCCCGCTTTTCTTCGGCACCCTCAACCGTCCGACGGCAACGCGCAGTCGCCTGGCGCGCAGCTTCGGGCGCGTCCCCTTTCTGAACGGCGGACTCTTCGAACCGCACCAGCTGGAGCGACGGCACGCCCTCCACCTGCCCACCCCGTTCTGGCGCGACGCCATCGAGCAGTTGGTCCAGCGAACCGAAGTGACGCTGGCCCACGACGAACTCGATGGCCGGGTGACGCCCGAGATGCTCGGTCGCGTCTTCGAGGGCGTGATGGCGCCCGAGGAGCGAAAGCGCGATGGCACCTTCTTCACGCCTCCGGCACTCGTCGATGCCGTGCTGCGCGAGGGACTCGCCGCGCACCTGGCACGACGGCTCGCGCGTCCCGAAGCGGAGGTGGCGGAGCAACTGCACGCGCCCGACGCCGCATTGCACGCGGCGTTGCTCGACACCAGCGTGCTCGACCCCGCGGTGGGCTCGGGGGCCTTCCTGGTCGGTGCCCTCGGATTGCTGCACGGTCCGGGAGCTCGCGACCGGCGGCGCGTCGAGCACCTCGTCACCCGTCGCTTGTTCGGCGTGGATCGCAATCCCGCGGCGGTGCGGCTGAGCGAACTCCGCCTCTGGCTCGAGGTGTTGCGGACCATGCGCGGTGCGCCGATCGAACGGGTGCGTCCGCTGCCCAATCTGCACGCCACCATTCGTGCCGGTGATGCGCTGCGCGATCCCGAGCTCGCACCGCTCGGCACCACCCTGGTGCGACGCCTGCGCCTCGCGCAGGCCCGGGTGGCGCGCGCACATGGCGCCGACAAGCGTGACCGGCTGCGCGCCCTGCAGCGCGCCGAGGATGGCGCGTTCCGGGATGCACTGGCCGAGCGCGAGGCGATGCTCGATCGCGCCATCCGCGATCTGGTCTTTGCACAGCGCGCGCCGACCCTCTTCGGCGATGTCACGCCGTTGCGGGCCGAGGAGCGTGCGCGGCTGGTGCAATTGCACGATGCGCATCGCGGCGTCCGGCGTGAGCTGCGGCGGCTGGCCACCGGCACCTCGGCCGCACCGTTCGCGCTCGCCACCGCGTTCGCCCCGGTGCTCGGCGGACGGGGTGGATTCGATCTCGTGGTCGGCAATCCGCCGTGGGTGCGCGCCGAGCAGTTGCCGCGCGACAACCGCGCGGCGCTGGCGGCGCGCTATCGGTGGTGGCGGCATGGTGGGGGTCAGGGCTTCCGCCACCTGCCGGATCTCTCGGTCGCGTTCGTCGAGCGCAGCCTCGACCTGCTTGCACCACGCGGGACGCTCGCGCTGCTCCTCCCCGCGAAGGTGGCCACCGCCGGCTACGCCACGGTGGCGCGCGCGGCCCTGGCGCAGCAGACCACGCTGCACGTGGTGGCCGACCTCGCCGACGACCCGCGCGCCGGCTTCGATGCCACGACGTATCCGCTGGCGCTCGTCGCCTCGCGGGGCTCCCCGCCGCCGCAGCACGTCGTCCGCGTCGGCCTGCTCCACGGCAGCGACCATCACCCGCAGCAGGCATGGGCCACCCACGGGCCGTGGCTGCTCACAACCCCGGATGCCCACGCCGTGGCCCAGCGACTGCGCGCGTCCTTCCCGCGGCTGCTCGATCACTTCACCCTGCAGCTGGGCGTCAAGACCGGAGCGAACGACGCCTTTCTCGATCCGCCGGAGTCGCTCGACGCATGGTGCCGTGATGCAGTGCGCGGGCGCGACGTGCGGGCGTTCGTGGTGCAGCCGCGCCAACGACTCCTCTGGCCGGCCGATGCGCAGGGCGAGCCCTGGGCACGACTGCCTCCGCCGGTGGCGAGGCATCTCGCCCAGTACGCCGCGCAGCTGCAGCGTCGCGCCGACCTCGTCACGGGACCATGGTGGCAACTCTTCCGTGTGCGGGCCGCGACGTCGCCGCACCGGGTGATCTGGGGCGATCTCGCACGACGTCTCGAGGCCGCCTCCCTGCCCGAGGCCACGGCCGTGCCACTCAACAGCTGCTACGTGATCGCCACACGAGATGCGCATCACGCCGGCGCGCTCACGGCATGGCTCAACAGCAGCTGGATTCGCGCACTGGCTCGCCTTTCGGCGGAACCTGCCGCAGGCGGTGCGGCACGCTTCGGTGCGCGTGCGGTGGGCGCCGTGCCGTGGGTCGAGAGCATCCTGGCGCACCCAGACCTGAGCCGCGTCGCGGCAGAACCGGAGACGCTCGACACGATCGTCGCCGAGGCGCTCGCGCTCGATGCCCGTGATCGCGATGCCCTCGCCCCGCTGGCCGCGCGTCGTCGCTGAGTCGCTGCGGGGCGTGACGCGACCGCTCGCGACGACGGCCGCACCATGCTATCCCGGGACGGCGGCAGACCTGTCGCAGGCGTGGGACCGCGCGGTGGCGCCCGTGGGAAGCCGGCGCACACCGCCCGCGTTCCTGCTTCCCGCACAGCGCGATGCCTGGCATCGCACCATGTCCGCGCTGGGCCTGTATCGTGGTGCCCTCCTCGCCGAACCGGTCGGCTCGGGCAAGACGTGGATCGCGCTTGGCGTGGCCGCCATCGAGCCGGCGCCCGTGCTCGTCATCGGACCGGCGATTCTCCGGTCACAATGGCAAGCGGCCGCGACCCGTGCCGGCGTGGCCATGCACTGGTGGTCGCACGAACGGCTCTCTCGTGGGCAGCTGCCGCCCGTGTCGAGCTCACTGGTGATCCTCGACGAGGCACACCGGCTTCGCGAGGCGGCAACCATTCGCACGCGCACGCTCGCCCCCTGGCTCCGCGGTCGACGGGTACTCCTCCTCTCCGCGACGCCGATCGTCAATCGCCTCGACGATCTGGTGACCCTGCTGCGACTCATCCTGCCCGAGGATGCACTCCGCTTCGACGGGCTGCCGATGCTCGGACGGCTGGTCGAGGCGGCGTTGCCGCCCTTGGCGCTGCGCCGGGTGGTGATTCGGAGCGCATGTGAGGCGGCGTGGCAGCAGACGAGCAGCATCCCGCTCCTCGTCACCGCCACCGAGGAGGCGCGCGGCGAGCGGGCAGTCGCCATCGTGCAGCGGCTCACGCGGCGACACCGGAGCAGCTGGGCCCGACTGCTTGCCTCCGTGCTGCTCGACGCGGCCGCATCCAGTGATGCCGCGTTGCGGGACGCCTTGCACCGATACCGTGCGATGCTCCGGCAGGCGCGCGAGGCAGGCACGAGTGATCGCGACCTGCTCCGCCGCTTTGCGGGGCCGGCATTCGAGCAGACCGTGCTCTGGGAGATGATCGGCACCGGGCCGGTGACCACCACGCTTGGTCTCGAGGAACTGCCGGTCGTGGACGACGTGTTGGCGACCTTCATGCCCTCCGACCAGGGATGGCTGGAGCGCATCCGCACCGAGGTGGCCGACGGCGTACCGAGCGTCTGCTTCACCCGCCATCGCGCCACGGCGACCCTGCTCCGCACGGCGCTCGGCGAGGGCACGGCATGGATCACGGGCGACGCGGCCGGCATCGGACCGCATCGCCTGCCGCGCGAGGCCGTCCTGGCGGCGTTCGGTCCGGCTCGGGCGCAGTGGTCCTTCCGCCAGCGCGTGCCCAATCTCCTGGTCGCCACCGACGTGGCCGCCGAGGGCCTCGATCTGCAATCGGCGGGGCGGCTGGTGCACGTGGACCTGCCATGGACCGCGATGCGCGTGGCGCAGCGTGAGGGAAGACTTCTCCGTCTGGGGCAGGAGCATGCCACCGTCCGCATCGTGATGCGCACGCCAGGCCAGGCGCTCGAGGAAGCGCTCGCCCGCGTGGTGCGCGTTGCCGGCAAGCGCTCGCTGAGTCAACGGTGGCTCGATGCCATGGTGCCATCCTCGGTCGAGGAGTCCCAGCCTCCCTGTCGTGCGGTGCCTTGGCTCGTGTTGCCGGTGGCCGACAACGTGCCGGCCGGGGAGCTGGTGTTGCTCTCCGTGGCCGAGAGCGGTGGCGAGCGGCGTGGTGCAGTGGCGGTGTGGCGCGGTGATGCCGGCAGCTGGCAGGTCCTGCCTGCCGGTCCCGTGTTTCCCGCGCTCGTCGGGTGTTGCGGGCCGACCGCTGGGGAAGAAGACGAGATCGGGGCGATCGTGGAATCGGCCACGCGATGGGCCCTGCGCGAACTGCTTGCCCCGATCAGCTGGGGGCCGCCGCGACTGGTGGCACGCATTCACAGGCTGGCGCGCGCCGCGGCGTGGCGCCGCGATGCCGACGCCCTGGCGCGCCTCGACCGACTGCTCCGGTGGTGCACCTCGCCACCGACGCTCGGCGATCGTCTCCGGCTCGAGCAACTTGCCATCGCGGGCGACGCGGCCCTGCTGCGGCACGACGCCCCGCCGGTGCCACCGATGCAACCCGTGATGGTGGGCGCCGTCGGCGTGCTCCTCTTCCGTTCGGCGCCCCAGCCGCTACGTTGACCGGATGCCAACTTGCCACACCGTCCTCTTCGATCTCGACGGCACGCTGATCGACTCCGTGGACCTCATTGTCGACAGCTATCTCCACGTGCACTCCACCCACGGGCTCCCGCCGACGACGCGCGAGGAAATCCTTGCCGGGATGGGGCGGCCGTTGCGAAGCATCTTCGGCGCGATGACCGACGACCCCGCCACGATGGATCAGTGGATTGCCACCTACCGCGAGTACAACCTGGCGCACCACGATCAGCGCGTGACGGCGTATCCGGGTGTGGTCCAGATGGTCCGCCAGATCCGGGCGGCGGGGTTCCGCACCGGATTGGTCACCAGCAAGAATCGTTATGGGGCGGAGCGGGGCCTGACGCTGGTGGGACTCGCCGATGCGATCGAGGTGATTGTCGGCGCCGACGACGTGGTCCACCCGAAGCCGCACCCCGAGCCGGTCGAGCGCGCCCTGCGGCTGCTGGAGGTCGCGGCGGATGGCTGTCTCTTCGTCGGCGATTCGCACCACGATGTCTTCAGTGGACGTGCCGCGGGTGTGGGCACTGTGGGCGTGACCTGGGGCCCCTTCGATCGGGCGCACCTCGAGGCATCGGCTCCCGATTTCTACTGCGACACGCCGGCGGAGCTGCTCACGCTGCTCAAGGTGTAGCACCGCGCGCACCTCACGGCCACAGCATCCAGACCCGCCCGGTCTCGGGAACGTACCGCAACACGCGGTCGCCATCGGCGACTGACATCCCGCTGAACGGCGCGGTGGCCCCCACTGCCCACGAGTTCCCGACCGGGTCGTAGCCCTGAGGCTGGGGCGCGCCATAGACCCAGAAGCGACCGCCGACGAAGACCGCGCCGTCGGGTCGATTCCCCCCCCATACCGGTATCGGCGCGAGTTGCCCCGCGGCGCTCGTCCGCCAACTCAGCTTCGCCAGATCAAGACACTGCGCGTCGTTCGACCAGCGCCGCTCCCCTGGGACGGCACCACCGAAGAGGCAGAGTTGTTCTCCGTCGGTGGCAATCGCCGGGCGGAATCGCGGCACCGGCAGCGTGGCGACCGAGTCCCACTGGCCATCGCCACCCAGCCGGAAGACGGCTCCGCTGTCGGCCTGACCGCGCGCGGCGCGCACCAGCCACGTCACGCCCCGGGCGATCACCAGCGCGGGAGTGGTCACGCCACTCGGAATGGCCACTCCCGGAGTCCAGCGCGACCGCACCCCGTCGAACGCCTGCAGCAACGGCCCCGTGCCGCTGACTGACGCCCCGCCGAGCAACTGCAGGACGTGTCCTTCGCTGGCCACCGCCTGGATGTCCCCTTGTCGCGGCCGGAAGGGCAAGTCGCCGTCGCGCCCCCACTCGCCGCTGCGGAGGTCGTACCGGTAGGTGGGACGCTGATCGCTGCCGAAGAGGAGCAGATTGTCGCCCACGACGGCGACGAAGGCAGGGTTCACCCTCGGACCGTCACCGGGGAGCAGCATCCACTCCCCACGCAGCGCGCGCTGCCATCGAATCCAGTTGGAGGGCGCATTGTTCACCTCCGCCCCACCGGTGATCTGCAGCGTATCGCCGTCGAGCCACGCGTGCGCACCACGCAACTTGGTCGGGAGATCCTGCAGCCGACGCCAGCGATCGCGGCGCATGTCATAACCGAGCATGTCGGCGATGTAGCGGCGCCCGGTGCCGATGTCGCCGCCGCCAGGCACAAGAATCCAGTCACCCCAGCGCACAACGGCCGGTTCGGCGTGGGACCGTGTGGTGGGGGCGTCTGCGAGTTGTGTCCATCGGTCGGCCGCGGGATGGTACGACCACGCCGTCTGCAGATCCACGGGCGAGAGGTCGTGGCTCTGCTGGCCACCGAGGAGGAAGAGCTTCCCCGCCGTGCCGACCGCGCTGACGTGGCCACGGCCCTCGGGAATCGGGGCACGCGCTTGCCACGTCGCGGCACGGGGGAGCAGGCGCCACACCTCACGCCGCTCAATCACCCGGTCCTCGGCCCAACCGCCAACGAAGTAGAGGGTGTCGCCAAGCGCGAGGAGAGCACCACCGCCGCGCGCCGCAGGCAACGTGGGTCCGGGAATCCAACGATTCGTCGCGACGTCGTAGCGCCACACGGCGTCGGTGGGCGGTGCCGGATGGCGCCCCACGAACCCACCAGCAATCCAGATCGCCGTGTCGCCCACCACCGCCGCCTGCATGTGCGTGACGGCTTCGGGAAGCGCTGCGGCTTGGGTCCACTGCCCGGTGCCGTGATCGAAGACATCGACATCGAGGATGCCATCGAGCTCCGGACCACCGAAGCCGCCAATGAGGTACGCACGCTGGCCGATCGTGGCCGTTGCGCCCTCGAGGCGACGATGCGGCACCGAGTCGGCGGCGCGCCAGCCCCCCACGGCGCGGGCGTCGATCACGCTGTCACCAAGCGACGACACGATGGAATCGGCAATCCGCTGATTGGCGGCCTGCGGATCACGACAGGCCGACAGAAGCAGCAGGACGACCCACACGGGGCACAGGTCCGATCGACTCACTGGCCATTCTCCTGCGGAAGCGCGAAGGCGACCAGCCGCGACGAAATCCCGGTCCCCACGGCCTGGACCACGAATTGTCTGCCCTGCCACTGGTACGTCATCGGGTTGGCCCAGCCGGTCGCACCGAGTGGAGCCGACCAGCGGAGGCGACCCGTGGCCGTCTCCACCGCGACGAGCGCACTGCCACCCCCCGTGAGAAAGGTCAGCCCGCCTCCTGTGGTGACGCCACCAACCGGTCCGGCGACGCCGAGGGCGGGCAAGCCGAGCGCCTGCAGCGCGGGGTGCTCGCGCACCTCGGGGGTGTCCCCCACGGCCACCTGCCACCGTTGTTCACCCGTGGCGAGTGCGATGGCGGTGAGCGTGCCGTAGGGTGGCTTGATGATGGGCAGCCTCAACGGTGGAAAGCGGCCACCATCCGGTCTCAGGAGCGAGAAGGTCAAAAGCAGGGGAGCCGATGGACTCGCGGTGGTGTCGAGCATCCATGCCCCGGCTCCGTCGGCCGCCCGCGGCACCAGGCGAGCAAGCGATGGCCTCGTGGTGGACTTCACCAACAGGAGTCCGCGCGCGAGATCCACGGACGTTCCGCCCCATCCCACGCCGCCGAGCCAGCCCGGCAGCACCACGGTCCCCTCGCGCGACGGCGGCGTGAAGAGCGGGCCCTCGCGCCAACCGGCAATCCGCGCCAACACCGAATCGCGAAGCTCCGGCGTGAAGTTCACCACATCGGCGCGCGTGAATCCCTGCGGCGACACCGGTGCCGGGCGCGTCGGGTACGGCTGCGTCGTGGCTGCGACCTCACCGGGAACATCACTCGCCGGAACCGCGCGTTCCTCCGTCGGCCAGATCGGCTCGCCGGTCAACCGATCGAGCACATACACGAAGCCGGTCTTCCCTGCCTGCACCACGAGCTCGCGCGGACGACCCTCGATGGTCGCATTCACCAGCAGCGGCGGTGCCGCAGGGTCGTAGTCCCACAAGCCATGATGGACGAGTTGTCTCGCCCAAATCAGCTTCCCCGTGCGGGCGTCGAGGCAGACCACCGATTCGGCCCACTTGTTGTCGCCGGGCCGGCCACCACCATACCAGTCGTTGCTCGGCGAGCTCACAGGGAGGAAGACCCAACCGCGTGCGGTATCCACCGTCATGAAGGACCACACATTCGCATGTCCGGTGATCGCCTCGGCGCGTTCGCCCCATGTGCTGCGCAGCGGATCGTCGCGCGTCGGCACCGGGCTCCACGACCAGAGTCGGGTGCCCGTCGTCGCGTCGAACGCCTGCACGTCGCCCGGTGGATCGCCCTCGTACACCAGCGCATCGCCAATGGCACTGCCCACGATCACCACGTCGCGCCAGAGTGTCGGCGGCGTGGTCTGCTCCACATGCCGTCGATCGGCTGGACGCCGCAGCCCCGCGACCAGGTCAACCCCGCCTCCCTTGCCGAAGCCAGCCACGGGTTTCCCCGTGCCGGCATCGAGCGCCCACAGCGTGCCGCGCGCCGCGAGGAAGACCCGCTCCGCGCGCGGTTCACCCCAGACTGCGACCCCACGATGCACCAGGCCAGCCCGGGCGTTGGTCGAGGAGCCAAGCGAAGCGATGCCGGGATCGAACCGCCACAGTTCCGCACCGGTGGCTGCATCGAGGGCCACGGCTTCGGTGAGCGGCGTGCTGAGGAAGAGTCGGCCGTCGCGCATGACGGCCGTGGCCTGGAAGGAACCGCCGCGGTCCGCAAGCAATGCCGCTCGGCCCGCATCATCGGCCCTGAGCACACGCCACTCCCACGCCTGCGTCAGGCCACCCACCGTGGCGGTATCGATCTGCCTTGCTGGGGACCATCGCGTCCCGGCATGATCACCGAGGACATGGGGCCACTCGTGATCCGGAGCCTTCCCGGTGCACGCCGCCAGGACGACGACGGCCGCCCATGCGCGTCGCATCTCAGGCCCCGGTCGGGGGCAGGAGTGCGGTGAGCGCAATCGGGCGGCCGAAGGGCATCGGGAGCGGTCCGTTGGTGAGGGGGGATGCGTGGCAATCTCGCCCCGGCCACGGTGGTCGCGTCAAGGGTGGCTCAGTGCCGTCCTTCCATGAGCGCGGCAAGTCGCCGCTGGATGGTGCCCTGCGCGGTCACATGGCGCGTGGCAACGAAAATGGTGTCGTCGCCCGCGATGGTGCCCACCACTTCGGGCCAGGCGAGGAGATCGAGCGCACTGCCGACCCGCTGCGCCTCGCCCGGAGGGGTGTGCAGCACCAGCAGCGCGTCGCCGGCCGGGTCCACCGCCAACAACGATTCGGCCAGCCGGCGCTCGTTCGGATCGGCGATCTCGCGCAGCCGCGTCGCCGAGGCACGCTGGTAGATCCCCTCGACCTTCACGAGTCCCAGCGTGCCAATGTCACGTGACACCGAGCTCTGGGTGACCTCCCATCCCTCCTGCGAGAGTGCGTCGGCCAGCTCGTCCTGCGTGCGGATCGGCCGCGTCGCGACCAGCTCGAGGATTTTCAGGTGACGCTTGCGACGCTCGAGGCTCATCGCGACCCCCGCGTGGTGAGTCGGGCGATGGCGCGATCGAATCGCCGACGCTCGGTGGCCTGCCAACGGCGTGCCGCACGGAGCCGGGCGCGCAGCGCCATCAGCGGGAGGTTGCCGATGCCGCCGGTGCTGCGCCGGGCCGCAATCAAGGCGTCCGTCGGAACGGCTGGCATCTGCTGGCCGCGCTTCACCTCGGCCGCGACCTCGCGGTAGGCGCGTCGGAACGGCATCCCCGCCCGCACGCGACGCATCACCTCGTCGGTGGACAGTACTTCGCCCGTCAGTGCTGCACGCCCGCGCGCCGCGTTCACCCCGAGTCGCGGCACGGCCGTCGTGAGCATGGCCAGCATTTCATGGGTGCGATCCAGGCCGCGCATCAACGGGGACTTGAGGAACTGGAAGTCCCGGTGATAGCCGCCGGGCAGACGCCCTTTGAGCGCCATGATCGTGGCGAGATCGCCCTCAAGCGCCGCCGCACGAGCGCGCGTCAGTTCAAAGAGGTCGGGATTCCGCTTCTGCGGCATGATCGAGGAGCCGGTCGAGAGCTCGTTGGGGAGCACCAGCCAGCCGAATTCGTCGGCGGAGAAGAGGATCACGTCGGCCGAGAGCTTCGCGGCATGGTGGGCCGCCTCGCCGCACCAGAACAGTGCCGCCGCCTCCAGCACGCCCCGACTCCCCTGCACCGAGGTCACCACCTGTTCCACCCCGGCAAAGCCGAGCGCCTTGGCCGACACCTCGCGCACCAGGGGCAGCGGCACACCATAGCCGGCCGCGCTGCCGAGGGGCGATCGATCGAGCCGCGCCCAGAAGCCGAGCACCGCATCGGCCGCGTCGAGCAACCCCTCGGCGTAGGCCGCTGCCCACAGCCCAGCCGACGACGGCATCGCGATGCGTTGGTGCGTGTACCCCGGCCAGAGAACGCGACGATGTTCGGCGGCGAATGCGAGCAACGCCTCGGCGAGCCCGGTCATCCGCGCGTGCAGCGTCAGCACCTCGTCCTTGAGGTAGAGCCGCAGGTTGGTGGCGACCTGGTCGTTGCGCGAGCGCCCGGCGTGCAGCCGCTCGCCGATGTCGCCGTGGCGCCGGGTGAGCCAGAGCTCGACGGCGCTGTGGCCATCCTCGTGCTCGGGCCGGATGGTGAGCTCGCCCGCTTCCACCGCGCGCAGCGCCGCCAGCAGGGCACGACGCATCGCGGCGTGCTCGCGCGGCGTGATGATCTTCCCTGCGGCGAGCGACGCGACGTGTCCGAGCGAGCCGATCACGTCCCACCGCAGCAGCCGACCATCCACCTCGCGGTCATCGGCCACGGTGTAGGCCAGCATCTGCGCATCCGGCGCGCTGCCGGGCGACCAGAGCGTATCGGTGCGGCTCATGCGAAGTACTCCTCGATCACCCGGGCGTAGAAGCCCCGCGCAGCGATCACTTCCGAGAGGTTGACCGATTCATCCGGCGTGTGCGACCGGCGCGAGGTGCCGGGACCGACCTTGATGGCGTCGAGGTGCCGGAGGAAGCACCAGTCGGAACAGGTCGGCGAACCGTAGCTGGCACCCGCGGGATGGGCACGCTGCGCAGCCGCCAGGAGCGGCGAGCCGGCCGGGGTCTCGCACGGCACCAGCCGCGTGGAGGTGACGACCACCTCGCAGTCGAGCCGCTCCATCAGCAGCGCCGCCAGTTCGTCGTGCGTCCAGTCTGGCGTCGAGCGGATGTCCAGCACCGCCCGTGCGGTCGGTGGCGTCACGTTGCGGGAGACCCCGCCCTGCAGCATCGTCGGGGTCACGGTCGTCACGCCGAGCACGGGATGCACCCGCGCATCGGCGATCCCGTCGAGCCGCGCAATGTTGCGCGCGAGCACGCTGATCGCGTTGGTGAAGCCCTCGGTGGCGGCATAGCCGGCATGGCGCTGGTCGCCGTGGGCCACCAGATCCACCATCATCAGCCCGCGCTGCGCGACGGCGAACTCGAGGTTGGTCGGCTCGCCGACGATGGCGGCGTCGAGTCGCCCCGCGCGCTCCACCGCCATCGGCATCGTGGCGTTGCGGGTCTCCTCGCCGTAGGCAAAGATCGCGAGGGCACGGCCCCGCCACGCGCGGCGCGCCGCGGCCACGTCACCCAGCGCGTGCAGCATCGCCACCACGGATGCCTTGGCATCGCCCGAGCCGCGGCCGTACAGCAGGTCACCCTCGATCACGGGCGTGAAGGGATCGCGGGTCCATCCCTCGCCCGGCGGCACCACGTCGAGGTGCGACGCGAGGGCGAGCGTCGGCCCGGCAGACTCATCGCCCACGCTGACGCGGACGGAGGTGTCGTCGCGCACCACGTCGAGCCCGAGTCCCCGGGCCACCTGCTCCACGTACTCCGCGGCCGGCAGCTCATTCCCGCTGATCGAGGGAATGGCCACCAGCTCGCGGAGCGTGGTGATCTCAGTCGGCCAGGTCGACGCCAAGGTAGGTCGCCTTCTCCTTTCGTCCCACGATCATGGTGCCGCAACCCGAGCCGGTGAATGCCTCGAGCAGGAGGGCATCCGGCGCCCGGCCATCAATGATGTGCGTCCGCTCCACGCCACCGGTCGCGGCGCGAATGCAGGCCTCGACCTTGGGCCGCATCCCGCCGGCCAGGGCGCCGCTCGCCATCAGCTCGGCGAGGTCGTCCGGATCGGCAAAGGCCACCAGCGTCGAGGGATCGTTCCGGTCGCGCAGCACGCCCGGCGCACCGGTCATGAAGATCAGCTTCTGCGCCTTCAGCGCGATCGCGAGCGATTCCGCCACGGTGTCGGCGTTGACGTTGTACACGTTCCCCTCGGCGTCGCCCGCGAGCGACGAGACCACCGGGACGAAACGCGCATTCATCAGGGTCTCGAGCACGCGCGGATCGACCTTGTCGATGTCGCCGACATGGCCGTAGTCCACCGTGCGCTCGACCCCGGCATCGTCCACCACGCGGAGCGGCAACCGCCGATGCGCCGTGATCAGGTCGGCATCCACGCCGGACAGGCCGGTGGCCTGCACGCCGTGCCGACGCAGCGCGGCGACGAGGTCGGTGTTGAGCAGCCCGCGGTAGACCATCTTGGTCACCTCGAGCGCCGCGTCATCGGTCACCCGACGGCCCGCCACCATCTGCGGCTCCTGGCCGAGACGGCGCGCGAGGGCGCTCGCCTGCGTCCCGCCACCATGCACCACCACGAGACGGATCGAGAGCGAGGAGAGCAGTGCCAGCTGCCCCGCCACCGTGTCGAGGTTGTGCGGATCGGAGAGGACGTCGCCGCCAAGCTTCACCACGAAGACGTGGTCGCGGTAGGCGCGGACGTACCGCAGGGCGCCCTTGAGGCCGGCAATGCCCTGGGAAGTGTCGATGGTCATTTGGAGCTCCGTGCATTCATAAAGATCAACGTGAGGGCCATAAGTCATAAGTCATAGGTCGTAGGTCATAGGTCCGACCCCACCCGCTCTCGCTATTCGACTTACGACCTACGACTTACGACCTACGACCTACGACTTCCCACCCATCACTTCCAGCAACAACGCCCGCTGCGCATGCAGCCGGTTCTCTGCCTGGTCGATCACCGCACTGTTCGGTCCGTCGAGGACCTCACCATCCACTTCCACGTTGCGGCGCACGGGCAGGCAGTGCATCGCGATCCCCTTGCCCTGGGCCGTGGCGCGCATCCGCGCCTGGGTCAGGCGCCAGTCGCGCTTTCCCTCGCGGCCGGCACGCTCGTCGTCGGGACGGCCGAAGTGGGCCAGCGATCCCCACGACTTCGGATAGACCACGTGGGCGCCCTCGAGGGCGCCGTCGAGCTCGTCGGTGACCTTGAGCGAGCCACCGCGTCGACCGGCCAGCGAGCGGATCGCGGTGTAGTCGTCCGGATCGAGATCATAGCCCTCGGGACGGACGATCGTCACCTCCATCCCGAGGTGGGCGGCTGCGATGGCCGCGCTGGCCGGCACCGCCGTCGGCAACGCCTTCGGGTGCCACGCCCACATCAGCACGAAGCGCTTGCCCACGGTCTCCCCGAGGTGCTCGCGCATCGTCATCGCGTCGGCGAGGCCCTGGCAGGGATGACGCCGCGCCGACTCGAGGTTGATCACCGGCTTGTCGGCAAAGCGCGCGAAGTTGCGGATCGTCGGATCGAGCCGCTCGGTGGCCCAGTCGTTCCCCTTGGGGAACGAGCGCACCGCGAGCGCGTCGGCGTACCGCGACAGGACGCGGGCCGCTTCGATGATGTGCTCCACCGTGGTCCCGTCCATCACCACGTCGAGCTCCGTCTCCAGCGCCCAGCTGCCCTTCCCCGGCTCGAGCGCGAGGGCATGGCCGCCGTGGAGGAACATCGCCGTCTCCATCGACGAACGCGTCCTGAGCGACGGATCCATGAAGACCATCGCGAGCACCTTCTTGGTCAGCCCCTCGCTGATCTCGCCGCGCTTGCAGCGCCCGGCCAGGTCGAGGAGCGCATCAATGGCCTCGGGCTCCCACTCCTCCATGGCGAGGAAGTCGCGCTTGGTCATGCCAGCACCTCGCGCAACCCGGCGAGCAGCAGCGCCGCTTCGTCGCCGCTGAAGGAGAGCGGGGGGAGGAGTCGCAACGTCTTCGGGTCGGTCGCGGTACCCGTGAGGATGCGCCGCTCCCAGAGCGCGCGCTGCACCTCGGCGGCCGGAACGTCGAGCTCGAGGCCGAGCAGGAAGCCGCGGCCGTGCACCGCCACCACGTGCGGCAGCGACTCGGCGCCGGCGCGCAACTGGGCGCTCACCTTGCGGACGTTCTCGAGCAGGCCTTCGCGCTCGATCACGCCAATGTTTGCCAGCGCGGCCGCGCACGGGACCGGCCCACCACCGAAGGTCGAACCGAGGTCGCCGATGGCGATGTCGTCCACGAGCGAGGGATGCGCCACCACCGCCCCGATCGGCAACCCGGCGGCGAGGCCCTTGGCCATCGAGAGCGCATCGGGCATCACCCCGAAGCTCTCGGCCGCGGTGAAGGTGCCGAGTCGGCCGGTGCCGCACTGCACCTCGTCGAAGAGGAGCTTGGCGCCGAAGCGGTCGCACAGTGCACGCGCCCCCTCGAGAAACTCGAGCGTCGCGGTGCGCGCCCCGCTGAATCCCTGCACCGGCTCGAGCAGCACCGCGGCCACCGTGTCGTCCATCGCCGCCTCGAGGGCCGCGAGGTCGTTGAACGGCACCTTGCGCGAGAGCGGCACGCCGGCCCGCTTCGCGCCGGCCTCGTAGCGCGCACCATCGGTGCAGGCGAGCGTCGCCGCGGTCCGACCGTGCCAGCCGCCGAGCATCGTCACGATGGTGGTGCGTCCCGTCTTCCGGCGGGCCAACCCGAGGAGATTCTCGTTGGCCTCCGCGCCGGAATTGCAGAAGAAGACCTTGCCGAGCTCACCCGGCGAGAGTCGCGCGAGCGTCTCGGCCAGCTTCTCGCGGCCGGCATGCGGAACGGCCGTGGAGTAGAAGATCAGCCGTGCCGCCTGGTCGGCAATCGCGGCCACCACGTCGGGATGCGAATGCCCGCAGGTGGCCACCGCGTGGCCGCCATAGGCGTCGAGCCACTCGTGCCCCTGCTCATCGACCAGCCACGAACCATGGCCGGACACAGCGCGCAGCGGGAAGGTGGCATACACCGGCAACAGCGCCGGTCCGTCGGTGCGGTTCAGCATGGGAAGGGTCCCGGGGCCAGCAAGCCGGCCCGCTCGTCGAGGCCGAGGGCCAGATTCATCGCCTGGATGGCCTGCCCACCGGCGCCCTTGATGAGGTTGTCGATCGCGCACATCACCTGCACCTCGCGGCCGTCCGGCGAGGCCACGGCGTGGAGGATGGCGAGGTTGGTCCCCACCGCGTGCGTCAGTTCGGGCGGCGCGTCGCTCACGCGCACGAACGGCCGCCCCGCAAACCGCGCCCGGACATGCGCCGCGATGTCGGGCGTCGCCGCTCCGAGCGACGCGTGCAGGGTCGCGTAGATCCCCCGCACGAACGGCCCCGAGTGCGGCACCAACCGCGCGTGCGCCGTGGCATCACCGCGCCAGCCGCGCCACTGCTCGAGGATCTCGCCCTCGTGCCGATGCGACATCGCGCCGTAGGCAAACAGGTTGTGGGCGCGCGTCGGGTGATGCGCCGTGGGCTTGAGCCCCTGCCCACCGCCGCTGGAGCCGGTCACCGCGAAGATCACCGGCGCCGCCGCGAGGGGCAGGTCGGCAATGGCGTACAGCGACAGCTGTGCTGCCGTGGCAAAGCAGCCCGGCGCCGCGATGGCGCGGGCGCCGCGCAGCGAGCTGCCGAGCACGTCGGCGAGGCCGTAGCGGAAGTGATGCACCAGCGCGGGCGCCGCATGCGCCCCGTAGTGACGTGCATGCAGCGCACCGTCCTGGATCCGGAAATCGGCGGCGAGGTCCACGATCAGCCCCGGCCCGGCGTCGATGATCTCGCCCATGAACTTGGTCGAGTCGCCATGCTCCAGCGCGAGGAACACCACGTCCTTCCCGCGCGCGACCGCCCCCGGATCGTGCGCCGCGAATCGCGCATCGGTGAGCAGCGCGAGCGCCGGATGCAGGTCGGCAATCGGCTTCCCCGCCTGCGAGCGCGACGTGGCCACCACCTCGGTGACCTCGGGATGCTGCAGGATGAGCCGCAGCAACTCGCCGCCGACGTAGCCGGCGGCACCAAGCACGGCCACCTTCACGCGAGGGCCCCATGCATCGCGTGCCACTGCTCGAGCGCCACGCGCACCGCGGCCACCAACCCCTCGGGGTCGCGACGCGCGTTGAACGCGGGGAGGCCGAGCGACGCGGAGATGTAGTCACGGCCGACGGCGTTGTCGGTCGCCGGGCCGGTGATGGCGGTGATCGGCAGGTTGAACTCGTCGCGCATGATCTCGCGCGCGCCCCAGCAGCCGACCGGATCGGGCGCCGCCATCACGTAGGCCGCGCCGAGGTGCATCAGGTCCTTGGCACGCAGGATGTCCTGCACGCCGTACTCGCCGAGGATGCCGTCGCCGAGCTCGGCCACGATCACGTCGGGGCGCGGACCGCGCGGATCGGCGAGCCGATTGAAGAGACCGCGGGCGATCGGCACCGTCATGCCGGCGTGCGTGCTCGCCGCGCCGGCATCGTTGAACGTGAGCGCCGCAACCGCGCCGGCATCCTGCATCGAGAGCGCATCGCGCATCAGCGACACGCCGGTCAGCTTGGTCGCCGCGACGCGAAGGCCGCCACGCGCGAGACCGCGCACGAGCTCCGTCGCCGCCACGGTCTTGCCGGCGTTCATGCAGGTGCCGGCGATGAAGACCACCGGGATGTCGCACGACAGCGTCTCGGCCGGGGGCACCGCCCGATCGCGGATGTGCGCCGGGCGTCCGATCCGGTCGCCAAGCTCGGGGAACGCCAGCACCGCACCGAGCACCTCGGCCTGGAACGGCGGACCGATTTCGGGATTGGCGGAGGTGCAGCGTCCAAGGATGCCGCCGAGGTTGAGCACCTCGATCGTGTCGCCGACGGAGATCGTCTTCGGCACCTCGCCCGCATAGCCGCGCAGCGCGCGACGCACGCCGAGCGTCCCGGCGAGCACGTCGCCGGAGCGGAGCGACACCATCCGGCCACCGAGGTCTTCGACCACGTTGTAGCTGCTCTTGTCGGTGAGGATGCGCACCGCCAGCACGTAGCCTTCGGCCGCGACGATCTCGTCGCCGAGGATGACTTCGGTCGTCAGCGCGGCGTTGCGCGTGGACGAGGCGATCCGGTCGAGCCGGACCCGCGTGGTCACCACCATCTCACCCCTCCCCGCGGGCACGTGCATCCGCCCGCATCGCCAGCAACTCGGGAATCGCCCCGACACGTGCAAAGGCCTTCGCCTCGTCGCCTGTCCACAGCACGTTCTCCTCGCCATACGTCGCCACGGCCCGGTCCATCATCGACCACGGCGAGCGCGCACCGGTCACCAGGAAGCGCCCTGGGGCGAGGCGAACCCGCGTCTCGCCGGTGACCTTCTGCTGCGACGACCGCACCATGGCTTCGATGTCGCGCAGCGTCGGATCGAAGTAATGGCCTTCGTGCAGGCGATCGCCGTAGAAGGTCCCCAGCTGGTCCTTCCAGAACGACTGCCACTTGGTGAGGACCAGCTTCTCGAGCTCGCGGTGGGCGCTGATCAGGATGAGCGCGCTGCCGGCCTCGAAGCCGATCCGCCCCTTGATGCCGAGCGCGGTCTCACCCACGTGAATGCCGTGACCGATGCCGTACTCGGCGGCCCGATTGCTGAGCGTGTCGACGATCGAGTGCCCTGACATCGCGGCGCCATCGAGGGAAACGGGCACGCCACGCTCCCAACCGATGACATGGTCGGCCGGTGCGGGGGCGCCGGCGGGAGGATCGAGCAGTTCATCGGGCGGCGAGGCCCAGGTGTCGTGGGTCCAGCCACCACCCCAGGTGGTGCCCCAGAGACCCCGATTGATCGAGAAGGCGCCCGACTTGGGCGGCACCGGCAGCCCGCGCGCCTCGAGGTAGGCGATGGACGCCTCCCGCGACAGCGACTCCTCGCGAATCGGCGTGACGATCTGCAGCTCGGGCGCGAGCACCCGCAGCGCGATGTCGAATCGGATCTGGTCGTTGCCGGCACCAGTGGAGCCGTGGGCCACCGCGACCGCACCGATCTGGCGGGCCACTTCAACCACCGAGATCGCCTGCTGCGTCCGCTCCGCCGCCACCGACAGGGGATAGACCCCGCCGCGCAGGACGTTCGCCTGGATCAGCACCCGCACGAAGCGGTCGAAGACCAGGGCGCGGGCATCGACCTCGTGGTGCGCCACCGCACCGCACGCCATCGCCTGGGCGCGGATGGCGGCACACTGCTCCGGCGTGGTGCCGCCGGTGTTGACGAAGACGGTCTGGACCGAGAACCCCCGCTCAGCAAGCCGGGGGACGCAGTAGGAGGTGTCGAGGCCGCCGGAGAAGGCAAGGGCCAATGTCGGTTTCTGCATAGTGCATAAATATCGGGAGTATGTACTTCACGCACAAGGGGCAGGTTTGTAACGGGACGACGGCTAGAGCCGACGCGGGTTGTGGGGTTGGCTGAGGTGAGGATGGCGAGGGGTTTTGGAGGGGTGGGAAATCGGCCGGTGCATATTTCGGTGAAATTGCATACGAGCAGCCGGTAACGAGCTGCCAGACCTAAAATTGGCCCCAGGTAGATATTGCGAAATGCTAGTTCCAGCCAGCATCGGAAGGATAGGTGCAGGCGGTATCGCGGTCCCCTCGGACGGGCGATCTTGGTTAGGTTGTGTCAGTTACGTTGAGTTCGGCAACAGGACGGCCGTTGTGTATCGGACAACCATTGGGGTTTGATTATTCCGCCGATTAGGGCTAGCTTTAGCAATCCCAATGAAACACTTGACTCAGTGTACGCACCCGGCAGGGTTCTTGCTTCAGTGCAAGGGAACCCTCTAGTGTCGTCAGTAAACTTGCGGAAACTTTCACACCGCGCGGGGCGTTAAGCAGATGTTGGACCACTTCTCATGGGAGCAAACGGTGGCAAATTTTCGAGATATCGACGATCCGGCCCTTTAGTCCTTCCACTGATTAAAGAGCCATTCCACTTCCCTGAGGAGGCGAGCGTTGTTCCGCTCGTCTCTTCTTGCTTTTACAAAAGCGCTCGAAGCGTGCCAGTATTCACGTACCAAGGAACGAAACGATCGCTCTAGCAACTTGGCGTCTGCTAAGTCCTCTTGGATGCACGAACTCATGGTTTCGAAAACGTTGAGGATATCAAACAGACTAGCCAACCGGCTGGGGTCTTCCTCCAACCACTTCTTTTGGTCGACCACGTTGTGATTGGCCTTTAGGAAAGCCAAAATCTCGTATCCGTGTTTCCTTGGCTGGCTGAACGAAGGGTTCAACCAGCAATGTAAAAACTGGAGAGAAACCGCCTTCTTGGCCTGTTCGGCCCCGGCGAGACGCGCGTCGATTGCATTGTACGCGGCGAGCAGGGCCGCCGATCCACCTAGCACCGGCGCGACGAAGAGCAACACCGGGCGCCACTCTGGCTTGAGTATGAAGGCGGCGATGAGCGCCGCCGCCACGACCAGGATAAGGACGAACCAGTTGACTCGAAACGAGAACGTCTTACTCCCGAACGTCTTGGCGCCGTCTGCTGTCATGTGCCGCTTCCTCGGTTCGGTTGTGCTGGCTTGTCGGTTGGGGGCTTCTGCAACGCTTTTTCGATTGCCTTCGTCCAATCCCCCTTGATCACGAGGGACTCCGCCTCTGGCCCTGGCTTTCTGGGTGAATTCTTGGGCTTTCTTGCTGACATGGGTCTAAGCCTCTAATTTAACAACGGGTTCGAGTCAGATGCACACGGCGGGAATCGAACCCGCAGGGCCTCCCAGCCAGTAGCTTCCAAAGCTACCGCGTTTACCATTCCGCCACGTGTGCCGCCCGGGATGTAGTGTCCCGAGCGTTGTTGCAGAGGAGCGAGGGGTGGCGATACCGTGCCTCCACCCTCTCGCCGACAGTTCGAGCTGAACCGGCCTACGATGCCGGGGCCGCTCTTTCTGTCCCGATGGGCCGGGGGCTAGCCCGGTCCCATCGGTTGCCTCACCCTTCCAGCATCTCCCTCATGCTCGGTTCGGCAGCTGGCGCCGACTCCCTGACGGGTATCGCGAAGTCCAGCACCCCCTCGAAAAGCGTCATCCACTTGTCCCTCTGCGCCTGAGTCCAGCCGGCGTCTTTTCCTGGCAAACTCGCCAGCATCCCGCCGATCGCCGGGTGAAGGGTCTCCTCAGAGGTATTGCGGAGGTTCGCCTTGTCGGCCCGGAAACTCGGGGCATTGAGCGCCGCAACCGGATTACCCTGTTTCGGCGGCTTGGCCGTCGCCTTCGGTTTCGAAGGCGTCGTCACCGAGACGCGTCTCGTCTCGGGAACCGGAATCCCCGCCTCCTCGCAGAGCCCAAGGAAGAGTGAGACCATGCGGTTTCGCTGCCCGATGGGGTTAAACGCCCGGAAGGCGTCGGCGACGCGCTCGGCGGTATCGGTGGCTGGATCGGCGAAATTGAACACCTCCTGGTACACCCCCTTCAGTAGTGCCGAGAGGCGAGGCCGGTATTCGTCGCTCGTGGCCCGACGAAGCCCTTCAAACGCCTCGGTCGGGTTCCCATCCTCGTCAATCAACTCCAGCACCTTCAAGGACTTCATTGTGCGCGGAGCGAGGGAGTCGCTCACTCCGGCGCGGATGAGCACGTCGGTAGTGAACGGCGTCGAGAGTCCGCGGTTGCGGAATCCCCGGATGATCCCGAGGACCGCGGCGGGCGGAGCGTAGGGCCCTTCACTACCAGAACGAATCGGCATCGTAACCCCCATTATGGGCGTGTTCCCGTCCCCGACAATTGTACGGGGCGGTACCGATCCGCGCAAGCCCCGCGTTCCGTCCGGAATGCTGTATAGCTAAGTTGTTGTTTCGCAACACTTTACAGAATGCTACTTGGCTAGTAGATTAGGGGACCGTTCACATACAAGGCATTGGAGGTATAATGTCGGTCCCGTCAACGTTTGCTTCAATCGAGCCGGTGGTCACCGAGCGGCTTTGTGGTGGCTGGCTGGCGTCGTCGCCGCAAGACAGCGCTATATGCATAGCTGTCAACGGTTTAACTGAGAGCGAAGCCAGGCGTAGATTTCGCGCGGAGGCGGAAGAGTGGGCAGCGCTCTGGGACAGACCGACAGCGGACGGCGATTTAGCGTTACACGGCCCTTGACGACAATTCGTGCGTCATGTACAATGATGTATGCCAAACGCGCCGAAGATCGCCAAGGACAAGAGCCCCCTGGTCGCGGACCTCCCAACCGCCTGTGCCAGCGAGGACGCCGCCGTTGCCTTCATCGAGCAACAGCGGTGGGGCGGCGCTCCGGTCTGCCCGCATTGTGGCGTGGTGGACGAGGCCAAGCAGATCATGGCCAAGGATGGCACCCGGGGCGCCCGGTACCTGTGGCGTTGCACGGCGTGTAAGAAGCAGTTCACCGTGCGGGTCGGGACGATCTTCGGGGACAGCAAGATCCCCCTCCGGCATTGGTGCTATGCCTTCTGGGCGGCGTGTGCGTCCAAGAAGGGGGTCTCGGCGCTCCAGATTAAGCGCCAGACGGGCCTGAGCTATAAGTCGGCCCTGTTCCTCATGCACCGTATCCGGTTGGCTATGACGACCGATTCCGACGCGCCGAAGCTCACCGGGACCGTCGAGGCGGACGAGACGTATGTGGGCGGCTCCCCGCGCCAGCGCTCCAGGGCCGATCGCCGGGTCGCCATCGCGGAGTTGGACGCCTCAGGGGCGGTGCGGTTGCCGCGCCGGTCGGGCAAGAAGGTGCCGGTTGTGGCCGTGGTCCAGCGGTCAGGTGAGGTCCGGGCCTCGGTCATGCCGACCGTGACCGCGAAGAACGTCCGGGAGATGTTGTTGGCGAACGTCGACCGGAGCGCGGTCCTCATGACGGACGAGAGCTTGTTGTACGTCGGCGTCGGCAAGCCATTTGCCGACCACCAGACGGTCAAGCACAGCGCACACGAATACGCCCGGGGCAACACGCACTCCAATTCCGTGGAGTCGTTCTTCTCGCGGTTGAAGCGCCAGATGTACGGGACCCACCACGCGGTGAGCCCGAGGCACTTGCACCGTTATGTTGCCGAGGTCGCGTTTAAGCACAACACGCGGGCAATGGAAGATGGGGAGCGGACGGTGACGGCGATTCGTGGCGTCACCGGAAAGCGGTTGGTGAACCGGACTTCTTCGCCGTCATGAACAACAAAGCCAGTCGTCAGCAAACCCGCGCCGCGACTGGCTTGTGCGTGAAGTACATACTCCCGATAAATATGCAGAAAGGTCCCGCCCCTCGCAAGGGGCGACCCCCCGCTACTTCTTCGCGATCACCAGCCAGGCGGTCGCCGAGCTCTCCTCGCCCGCTCCGCGGACCGTCACCCGAAGCCGGTAGGAACCCGGGTCGAGGTTCTCGAGGCCCACCGTCCGCATCACCTCGGCGCGCGGCCCATCGGCCACCGCCGAGAACCCGAGCGAGAGCTTGGGCTTGTCGTCCTTGCCGCCCACCGGGATGAACTCGAAACGCGTGGCGTAGCTCTCCCCCTCCTTCAGGCCGCCGAGCTGGTAGTACAACTCGGCCTCGGCGCCCTTGGCGTAGGCATTGAGCGGATTCATCGGCACGCGACTGGTCCCGGAGTTCCACCAGATGCCGCTCCCCTCGCGGCCCAGCACCACGTCACTCACCTGCAGCCCCGTCGAGCCCGGCGCGGCCACCGCGGCGAGCCGAGCCAGCGCGCCCCGACCGCCCTCCTGCGTGAGCACCAGCGTGGTCGTGTAGCGGCCAGGCGGCACCCGCAACTCGGCCACGCCGGTCAGGTACTGCCCCGGCTTGAGCGGCGCGGCAGCCGCGAACTGGCGCAACGAGTCGAGTTCATAGCGCTGACCGCTGGACTGGTCGATGCTGAGCAGGCGCACGCGCACCGGGTAGATGGCCCGCCCTCCCGCTTCCGGCGGCGAGGTGTAGGCCAGCTTGTCGCCGGGAAGGGCAAACGCCACCACCAGGCGCGGTGCCCCGCCGGAGGCGCGGTCGAGCCCGTAGATCTGCGTGATCGGGTCGAGCGGCGCCTCGAAGCTCCGCGGGAACGCGTCGCTCGTCACCGCGCGCGTGATCTGCTCGATCCCGGCGTTGCGCTCGGCGCGAATCAGGTTGGGCGAGGCGCGCACCTCGTTGCCGGCACGCTGCCGCTGTTGCCCGCTGAACTGTGCCCCGCGTCCCGCCCCCATGCCGTCGGCCATCAACCGATCGCAGAGCCCGAGCCCGGCCCCGCACAGCTGGTTGATCGCCTCCGCGCTCGAGCCGGCCGGTGTGGGGATCAACACGCTCGCCCCAGCCGTCCCGTCGAAATCCGCCTCGCCGAAGAAGAGCACCAGCGGCTCCTCGCCCGGACGCTTGTAGAGCCACCCCTCGACGGCGACCCCGCCGGTCGTCTGCGACTTGATGTCCGGCTTGCCGTGGCGAATCCAGATGATGCCGCGGTCGTCGATCAGGTCCTGCGTCACCTGGAAGATCCGGAACGGCACATTGATGTCGACGGTGGCCGACATCGCGTCGTTGGCCGCGAGGTTGTCGGCGGAGAGTGCCTCCGACTCCGACGGTGCCGCCGCGTCGCTGCTGACCGTGTTGGGTGGCGAGATCCAGCTGATGTCGGTGGCCACCGCGACGCTGCGCGTCTTCTGACGCCCGACCTGCGGCACGGTGATCTGGAAGTTGTTCATCGCGAACTCGAGCCGCTGGTAGTGCTCGATCAGGCGTTCGCCCGGCTCACGCCCCTCGCGCACGTCACGACCGGCCCAGAACGCCTCGAGCCACGCGCGTCGCTGCGGCACCGGCGTGCTGTCCCACGCGGCAATCTCCGCCGGCATCGCGACCCACGACAGCTCCTCGCGATAGCGCCGCTTCGCCTCGGGCGATGTGGTGCGTTCGGCACCCGCGAAGAGCAGCCCGCGTCCCTCGACCGGGCGACCCGCCTTGTGCAGCACGCGCGCCATCTCCGCCATGGTCACGCCGCTATCGGCACCGCGTGCCATGGCCTCGCCGAGGAGCACAGCCGCCGTGTCGGCGTTGCCGGCCTCGCGCTCCAGCCGACCGAGCGCCAATCTGGCGGCAGGCGAGAGCGGGAGCGAACTCCGCAGCCGCTTGAGCAGCGCGAGTCCGTCGCCCACTCGCGAGACCCCCTCACGCGGCATCGGGGCGCGTGCCAGGGCCTCGCCGGCACCGATCAGCGTCGAGTCGAGCTCCAGCGCGCGAGTGAGCGCCGCGCGCGAACCGGCGACCCAGCTGACACCAACCGGCTGCCTCGGCCCCTCGCGTGCCAGCACCTTGAAGCGCGCCAACTCGAGCCGGGCGATCCCGAGGCCGTACCACGCGATCGGCCAGTTGGGCTTTTCCGCGACGGTCCGACTCAACAACCCCTCGGCGCGGTTCGCATCGTCGGTGCGCTCTCCGAGTTCGGCACGACGCGTCAGCAACAGCCCCTCGCAGAGCCGGCCGAAGGAACCGCCCGCGGTTCCGCAGCGCGACACGTCGGGGACATCGGTCACCACCTTGGCGCGGGCCATCGCGGCAAAGAGTGAATCGATCAGCGGACGGTCGGTCGGATCCTGGGCGCGCACCGGCGCGACGGACAGCAGGGCCAGGGCGACAACCTGAGTAGTGACGCGATACCGGATGGTGACCTCGAGGGGCAGCAGAAGGACGCTCGAACAGGGGCCGCGAAACCCACCGCGGCGGCACACCGGATGGTACGCCGCCGCGGGGGTCCGGGTTGCAGCACGCCGAGGGGGCTACGGCGTGCGCACCCCGTCGGTGGTGGTCAACTCGCGGATCGCAGCGAGCGTGCGCTGGCGAAGCCGCTCGCGCTGCTCGACCGGCGCCTGCGTCAAACGCGACGCCATGGTACAGGCCGCACGGTCGAAATCGCAGACCGAGGCGTAGGCCGAGACGGGTGGGGCAGCCACGAGCACGGTGTTGCCAGACGAGCCATCAAAGAGCGCCTCGGTGAAGTAGACCACCAGCGCGCCACTGTCGCGCAGGTAGATCCAGCTCTCGATCGAGGTACCGGCACCGAAGCGCCTGGCATCCGGCTCGCCGTGACGAACAAAGATGACGCCCCGGTCGTCGAGCTCGCCCTGCGTGGGGATGTAATCGCGGATCGGCGAGCCGACCCCCGCATTGCGATCGTAGAGATCGGCGCTCATCGTGGCCGAGGCGCGGATGATGGGCGGTCGGCCGTTCTTCGGGGCGACGCGATACTCGGCCAGCGCGACATCGAGCCGCCGCACGTGCTCCGCGAACCGCGCTCCCTCATCCAATCCCGCGCTGCTGTCCCGGTCACGCCAGAAGGCCAGCACCATCGCGGGACGAGCCGCGGGCGCCGCCTCGTCCCAGAGCGTCAACTCGCGCGGCGCGGCGACGAGGGCGAGGTCCCGACGGAAGAGCGCCCAGTCATCGGGGCCGTCCGCTCGGAGCGCTGCGGCATAGTAGGTGGCCATCGCCTCGGCGGCATGGCCAAGACGCGCCAAGGCGCGGGCCCGGGTCATCAGGATGGCGGTCGAATCCACGGCCTGCGCCACAACCGGGAGTGGACTGAACGCGGGTGGGCTGACTGAGGGGCCCAGGCTCACGGCCAGCGCCCCAAGGAGGGGGATGAGGGTCATCGGGCGAGCTCCGTTTGAGGGATGCCCGAGGGGATCGCAAAGAAAAGGCCGCCTCGCAGGAGACGGCCAAGTCATTGCAGGAATTACGTTTGCGATGCACCCTGCGGCTCCCGCGGCCGCTATGGTGTCCATTGGTTCGGACACTCCCGTCCAGTCGGATGTTACGGCTTCGACTGGAGCGAGAGGCCGTACTGCAGGTGGAGGGCGTAATTCATGGTCGTGGCCCGGCCATCGGCGATCTTGGCGCTGATGGTCGTCGCGGTCACCTTCGCGGTCAGCGATCCATAGGTGTAGGGCAGCAGCTTCATCCGCCGCGCCACCCCGCCCTGCAGCGTCGCGCCGCCAAGGTCGTAGCGCGATCCCCAGATGCCATCGGACTTGCCGTAGCTGCGGCCGCGCACCGTGCTGAACGGCACGGTCAGCGCCGGTCCCACGCCCACTCCCAACTCCCAGCCCTTCGTCCGCCAGAGTCGCTCCGCCAGCAGGATGTTGACCCCATTGGTGATCCGGAAGCGGATGACCTCGGGAGGCGGGTTGTCGAGATAGAGCTTGTGGTGGATGTAGTGGAATGCCCAGCCGCGGTCGCCGGACCACTTGGCCACCCGGGCCGAGTAGTACCAGGTGGGGCGCCACGGTCGGGTGCTCCAGTCGGGCGTGACCTTGATGTCGGGTTCGCCGGCCTGCTTGAAGGTCAGCGGGCTCCGGGCGTTCCAGGCGTCGCCGAACCACGCCTCGACCCGCCATTGGGCGGCCGCAGGGGGGGCCGCGAGGGCTCCAGCGACCAGAACGAGGGGAAAAACACGTCGAAAGAGTCGAGCAAACGGCATCGGTAGCCCAGGAAACGGTGTTGGGGAGACACAAAGTAACGTCACCTCCCTTCGGAGTGCGCGACTCGTGGGGCAGGTTGCCGGATTCCACGTGATTCTGCGGGGTCAACTCACCCCCTGAGACGTTGCCAGGCCCCGGTTCTCCACCCTTCGCCCGAGAGGGATTAGGCGGCCTCACTCTTGCGCCAACGTGGAACGGATGTTTTCGTACTAGAAGGGCGTACACCGTTGTTTCGTCAGGAGTTACGAAGTTTTCAGGGTGGATTTCACCCCGTTGCAGTTTGCTAACCAGGAGGATGCAGATGCGTTTCGCAGGGTTTGCTACGGTTGCCGCGATGATCGCGGTGGCCCCCCTCGCGGCCCAGGAGAAGGGAACGTTCGAAATCGGCGGCTTCGGCCGGTACACCGATTACACGAACGCCTACCTGACCCGTGGTCCCGATGACAATCGTATTGGTGGTGGTGGCCGCATCGGCTTCTTCGTCGCCAACAACCTCGCCCTCGAGTTCGTCGGCTCCATCAACCCGACCGACCTCCGCGGCAACCAGGCGAATGTCCCGTCGACGATCGGTGCGATCTCGCGCCCGTTGCGCTACACGCCGATCAATGCGCACCTGGTGTATAACGCACCGATCAGCGGCGCGTTCTCGCTGATGCTCGGCGCTGGCCCGAGCTACACCATGCTCACCAAGGGCATCGAGGAGAACTACCTCGGCGTCGGCGGCCTGGTTGGTCTGCGCATCAAGCCGACCAACTGGTTCCACCTCCGCCTCGAGACCCTCGCCGACTACATCCCGAGCGGCTTCGGTGACAACTCGAACACCTACCTGGGTCACCAGGCCGGTGCCTCGATCCTCTTCGGCAACGGTGGTTGCGATCATTCCAAGGACATGATCGGCATCACCCCGATGAGCGCCACGTTGCAGCCGGGCGGTTCGCAGCAGTTCACCGCCGACGCGACCTACTGCGGCAAGCCGGACGCCGTGGTCTATCGCCTCAGCGGCCCGGGCTCGGTCGATTCGCTGACCGGCCGCTACACCGCCGCTGGCGAGGGCACCGCGCAGGTCATGGCCTACAGCCGCAAGGGCAAGCTCATGTCCACCGCGAACGTCACCGTCCGCGCGCCGGCCCCCGCGCCGCGTCCGACCCCGGCACCGGCCCCCGCGCCGCCGCCGCCGCCGCCGGCCAAGCCGGCCTACGCGTTCGCCATGCAGATGGTCCACTTCAAGTTCGATCGCTCGGACCTGACGCAGGGCGGCATGGACACGCTGAATGTCGTCGCCACGACCCTCAAGGAGCACCCTGAGGTCAATGTCGACGTCGTCGGCCACACCGACTGGATCTCGACCAACGCCTACAACATGAAGCTGTCGCAGGCGCGTGCCGAGACCGTCAAGAAGTACCTCGTGTCGCAGGGCGTCGCCGCCGACCGGATCGCGGTCAAGTGGCGCGGTGAGGAAGAGCCGATCGCGGACAACAAGGACGCGGCCGGCCGTGCGAAGAACCGCCGAGTTGAGATCAAGGGCGGCAACTAAGCAGGTCGAAGGCAATACAAAGGGGCCCGGGGATTTTCCCCGGGCCCCTTTGTGTTGCCTACGACCTACGACCTACGACCCTTCACCCTCACCCCTCCACCACCCCCGGCCGCAGATACTCCCGCCGATACATCGTCAGCAGCTCGAAGAAGTACGACAGCGCCAGCGGCCCGACCAGCAGGCCGAGCAGACCGATGTAGCTGACACCGGCAATCGCCCCAACCAGGGTGATGAGCGGATGGATCTGCGCGTAGCGACTCGAGATCATCGGACGGATCAGGTTGTCGACGTTGCCGACAATCACCGCGCCGAAGATCGCGAGGCCGATGGCCATCGCGGTGTGCCCCCCCATGTACAGGACGATGGCGCCGGGGCCCCACACCAGGCCGCCACCGACCACCGGCAGGATCGAAAAGACCACCGTCACCACGCCCCAGAAGACGGCGTTGCCGAGCCCGGTGACCTGAAAGGCGATGGCGATCAAGATGCCCTGCGCCAGCGAGGAGAAGCCGGTGCCGATGATCGTGCTCTTGGTCACCGCGACGAAGCGTTCCTGGAGGATGGCGACGTTTTCATCCGAGAACGGGATGTACGGGCGCAACCCGCGCCATGCGCCCTTGGGATCCATCAACAGGTAGTAGAGGCCGAAGAAGGTGAAGAGCAGGTTCAGCGTCAGCCGCGTGGCGGTGCCGAGGAAGGAGATCGCGCCACCGCCGAGGAAGGAGACTGCCTTGGCACCCGCCGCCTTGAGCTCGGGACCGACCGGGTACCCCGCCACCGTGAGCGTCGAGATGCGGTCGAGCACCGGCGAATTGATCACGCCCTCGACCGCACCCTGCGCCTGCCCGACCAGCAACGAGACCATCCAGATCAGCGGGATCACGATCATCACGATCGCCACCACGATCACGATGCTGCTGGCCAGCGTCCGGCTGCGCACTCGGGGCACCAGCCACTGGTGCAGTCCACCGAAGACCACGAAGAGGATTGGTGCGCCGAGGAGGCCTGACGCGTAGGGGACGAGGGCGATGAAGATGCCGACGCCGAGGATGGCGACGAGCCAGGCAGCCCGTTGATGATTCGTATCGAAGAAGCTCATGCGGTGAAGGGTAACGGATCGATCATCGATGATCGATCATCGGCCATCCCAGGCCCAACCCTTCATGTTTCTCCCTGAAACTAGACCCCGCCGCCCTGCGTACCTCTCCCATGCTCATTCACGCCGCATCCATTGGTGTCCGTTCGCTCGCGAACAACCCTCTCCGCACCGTCCTCTCGACCCTGGGCGTCATCATCGGCACTGCGGCGCTAGTTGCCGTGATCGCGCTGGGTGACGGGGTGGAGGCCTACGCGCGTGAGCAGATCGCCCGACAGACCGACCTGCAGCAGTTCACCCTCACCGCCGAGACCGGCCGCCGCCTCGACGGCGTCTGGCTGCCGCGCGCCGACACGGTGCACCTCGATGCCGCGATGATGGCCGCCCTTCAGGGGGAGCTGCCCACCGGCACCAAGCTGACGCTCCAGCGCAACGGCGGCACCATCGTCGGCGGACTCCGGGGTGATTCGCTGCGTGGGGCCCTGGTGAGTGCCAGCTCGGGGACGGCGACGCAGGCCCCCGACTCGCTCCTGGTCGCGGGACGCCTCCTGACCCCCGCCGAGGCCTCCAGCGACAGCGCGCTGGCGGTGATCTCCCCAGACCTCGCCGCATTGATGACCGATGGCTCGGGAGCGGTCGGGCGCACCCTGCTGCTCGGCGGAACGCCGTTCACCGTGGTGGGGGTCTCCGGAGAGCCCGGCAAGGAACAGAAGTTCCTCGGCGTGGTGGTCCCCCTCGCGGCCTATGGCCTCGCCGTCCCAGCTGCCATGCAGCGTCCGGCGATGATCGCCGGCGCGGTGTCGAACCTCGACAGCATGCCGAAAGCGGTGGACGCGGCCAGGGCGTGGGCCAAGCGCATCAGCCCCGAAGGACTTGAAGTGAGCAATCGGCAGGACATTCTCGCCGAAGTGCGGAAGGGGATGCTGATCGCCAAGCTCCTCATGGGCTCGATCACCGGCATCTCGCTCCTCGTCGGCGGGATCGGCATCATGAACGTCCTGCTCGCCGCGGTGGTCGAGCGCACGCGCGAGATCGGTGTCCGCCGCGCCGTTGGCGCGCAGCGCCGCGACATCATCGCGCAATTCCTGGCGGAGTCCGTGGTGATCACCGGCGCGGGGAGCCTGATCGGCCTGCTGCTCGGCGTGGGCGGCGCGTTTGGGGTGGCCGCGATCATCGGCTCGATGAGTGACGCGCCGGTGCGCGCCGCCTTCACCGTGGCGCCCATCATCGTGAGCGCGTCATCGGCGGTGATCGTCGGGCTGGTCTTCGGGATCTACCCGGCGCTCCGGGCCGCCCGCCTCTCGCCGATCGACGCCATTCGCCACGAATAATCGGCTTGGCGGGCCAGGCCTTCCTTCGTACGGGCGAGGCTTGCCTCGCCCTACGGCGCCCGCTTCAAATCGGCCAAGACCGGCCCCAGCACCCGCCACACATTGTCCGCCACGCGGCGGGCTCCGGCGGCACTCGGGTGGATGCCATCGGCCTGATTGAGCGACTCGACCCCCGCCACTCCATCGAGAAGGAACGGGAGCAGCACCGCGCCATGCGCGGCGGCCACCTCCGGGAAGACCGCCCGGAATCGGTCGGCATACTGACGCCCCAGATTGGGGGGCGCCTCCATCGCGGCCACCATCAGGACCGGCTTCGGCGACAACGCCTCGGCCTTGGTCAGGATCGCGTCGAGGTTGGCGCGAAGCGTGTCCACCGGGAGGCCGCGCAGGCCGTCGTTGGCGCCGGTCTCGACGATCAGCACGGCAATCGGTCCCTGCCCGAAGAGCCAGTCGGTGCGCCGGAGGGCGCCCGCCGAGGTCTCGCCGCTGACGCCGGCGTTGACCACCCGGAACGGCAGGCCGGCGGAGTCGATTCGCGCCTGGATCCCGCTCGACCAGGCGTCGGCGGGATCGAGCCCGAGCCCGGCGGTCAGCGACGTCCCGACCAGCAGGATGGTGCCCACCTCCATCGCGGGCGGCGCGGCGGCCGTGGAGGTCCCGACATCGCTATTCTTCGGGGTTGTGGACTCGGCGCGCTCGCCGGGGTCCCCGCCACAGGCGGCGAGGGAACCTGCCAGCCAGCAGAGCCGGTACCATGCCTGAAAGCCTCTCGTTGTCACCAGATCCTGCCCCCGTGGGAGTTGTGCATGCTCACCTGTGAAGCCCTTGGCCACGAATACCCCTCGGGCGATGGCTCCCTGGCGGTCCTCAAGGATATCAACTTCCATCTTGATGATGGCGACTTCCTCGCCATTGTCGGTCCCTCGGGCAGCGGCAAGACCACCCTGCTCGGCCTGCTCGCGGGCCTCGACCGCCCCACCCGCGGCCGGGTCCTCCTCGACGGCGCCGACCTCGGCTCGCTCGGCGAAGACGACCGCGCCCGCCTTCGCCGCGAGAAGGTCGGCTTCATCTTTCAGTCGTTCCAGCTGATCCCGACCCTCACCGCGCGCGAGAACGTGCAGGTTCCGCTCGAACTCGCCGGGGCCGATGATGCCGGTGCCCGCGCCGATGCCCTGCTCGCGCGTGTCGGGCTCGGCGCACGTGGTCACCACTATCCCAGCCAGCTCTCCGGTGGCGAGCAGCAGCGCGTGGCGGTGGCGCGTGCCTTCTCCACCCGACCGAAGATCCTCTTCGCCGATGAGCCGACCGGCAATCTCGACGCCGCCAACGGTGCCACGGTGGTCGAGTTGATGACCGCGCTCAATGCCGAATTCGGAACCACGTTGGTGCTGGTGACGCACGACCTCGAGCTCGCCGCACTGGCGCGTCGCACCATCCGCCTCGCCGACGGCGCCGTCGTCTCGGACACCACGCGATGACTTCCGCTGCCTTCGTGTTGCGTCTCGCCTTGCGCGAGGCGCGCGCGGCTCGTCGTCGCCTGCTGCTGCTCACTGCGTCGGTCACCGCCGGTGTCGGTGCCCTGGTTGCCATCAACTCCTTCACCGACAACCTCACCGTCTCGGTGGGGGAGCAGGCGCAGGCGCTCCTCGGCGCCGACCTCGCGTTCTCCGGGCGCAAGCCGTTGAGCGAGATCCCCAAGGCCACCAAGTGGCTCGACTCGCTGCAATCGCTCCCCGGCACCAAGGTGGCGCGTTCCGTCAACCTCGCCGCGATGGCCTACCTGCCGAGCAGCGGCAACGCGCGGCTGGTCCAGCTGCGCACGGTCGACCCGGGATGGCCCTTCTACGGCAGCATCGAGACCGCACCCGCGGGTACGTGGGCGGGACTGCAGGATGGCGGCGCGCTGGTCGACCCGTCGCTCCTCCCCGCAATCGACGCCAAGATCGGTGACACGCTCTCGGTCGGCGAAGGCCGCTTCCCGATCATCGGCACGGTGGTCAACGTCCCCGGCGATGTCGGACTGCAGATGGCGTTCGGCGCGCGCGTCTTCATCGCGACCACGCGCCTCCCGGCGACCAAGCTGCTCGGCTTCGGCGCGCGCGTGGAGCACGAGGCCTTCGTGCAGCTCGCCCCGGGGCGCGACGCGCAGGCCGTCGCGACCGCCGCACGCCCGGAATTGCGCGGTGAGCGCGTGCGCGTCCGCACCGTCGCCGACGACCGCGACAATCTCACCAACGCCCTCACGCGCCTCGGCAACTATCTCGGCCTCGTGGCACTCGCCGCCCTCCTGCTCGGCGGCCTCGGTGTGGCGAGTGCCGTGCATGTCTTCATCCGCCAGCGACTCGACAGCATCGCCGTGCTGCGCTGCCTCGGGGCCACGTCAGGACAGATCTTCGCGGTGTACCTGATGCAGGCCATCGGGATGGGACTCCTCGGCTCCGCGATCGGTGCGCTGCTCGGCGTGGCACTGCAGCAGGCGCTCCCGCTGGTGCTCGCCGACTTCCTCCCGGTCAACGTCCGGGTGATGCCGTCGCCTCGCGCCATCGCGATCGGCATGAGCCTCGGCGTCTGGACCGCCGCCGTCTTTGCGCTGATGCCGTTGCTCGGCATCCGCGAGATCTCGCCGCTCGCGACGCTGCGTCGCAGCGTGGTGGCGGTGCGGCCGCGCTGGGACATCCTCCGACTCCTCGCCGCGCTCGCGATGGTGGGCAGCGTCGTTGGCCTCGCCGCCGTGCAGGTCGGCTCGCTCAAGCAGGGCGCCTGGTTCGCGGGGGCCGTTGGCGCCGCGTTGGTGGTCCTCTGGCTCTCGTCGCTTGGGCTCATGGCGTTGGCGCGTCGCTTCACCCCCGCGAGCTGGCCCTACCTCTGGCGACAGGGGCTCGCCAACCTGCATCGCCCGGCCAACCAGACGGTGACCGTGGTGCTTGCGCTCGGCTTCGGCGCCTTCCTGCTCACCACCCTCTTCACGGCGCAGCACAACCTGCTGCGCGACCTCAAGCTCGACAGTGGTGGCGAATCGGGGCGGCCCAACCTGGTGATGTTCGACATCCAGCCCGATCAGCGGACGGCGGTCACCGAGGCGCTCGCGAGCGAGGGCCTCCCTGCGGCCACCTTCGAGCCGATCGTGCCGATGCGGATCACCATGGTGAAGGGCCAGCCGGTGAGCGCCCTTCTCGCCCGCGAGGAGCCGGAGGAAGGGGACAGTGCCGTGGTCGACAGCACGGCGACGGACAGCAGTGCTGCCGGTCGGCCGCCGCGCGACAGCGCACCGGCCGCCGAGGCGCAGGGTGGCGGTCCGGGCGGGCGCCGCGGTGGTGGCGGTGGCTGGGCATTCCGCCGGGAGTACCGCTCCACGTATCGTTCCGCGGTTGGGCCGGCCGAGCAGGTGGTGGTCGGGAAGTGGTTCCCGGCCGGCGGCACGGCCCGCGGCACGTCGGATGCCGATGCGGTCGAGATCTCGGTCGAGCAGGACCTCGCCGCCGAGCTGGGGGTGCACCTCGACGACCGGATCGTCTGGGACGTGCAGGGGGTTGCGGTCCACAGCATCGTGACGTCACTTCGACAGGTGAACTGGGCCCGCTTCGAGCCGAACTTCTTTGTGGTCTTCGCGCCCGGCGCGCTGGAGCGTGCCCCGCATTCGCTGGTGACCCTCACGCGCGTGCCGACCCCGGAGGCGCGCGGTCGGATCCAGCGTCAGCTCGCCGAGCGGGCGGCCAACGTGACGTCCGTGGATCTTGGTGAAGTCCAGCGGGCACTCGAGTCGGTGGTGGACCGCATCATCCTCGCGATCCGTTTCATGGCGCTCTTCTCGCTGGCCACGGGCACCGTGGTGCTGGTCGGCGCGATCGCCACCTCACGGTGGCAGCGCGTGCGCGAGGGGACGCTGCTCCGAACGCTCGGCGCGACGCGGGGTCAGGTGCTGCGCATTCTCAGTGTCGAGTATGCGGCGCTCGGTCTCGGCGCGGCGCTGGTGGCGGCGGTGCTGGCCGGCGGCGCCGGCTGGGCGCTCTCGCGCTTTGTCTTCGAATCACGCTTTACCCTGCCGCTCGTGCCGATGCTCGGCCTGGCGGCGGGCCTGGTGGCGCTGACCACGCTGGTCGGCTTGTGGAACTCCCTCGATGTACTCGAGCGCCCGCCGCTCGAGGTCTTGCGTGCCGAATAGGGCGCGATTTACCCCAGCAGGAGAGAACCGTCCGTGATGCGCATTCGTCCATCCGTTGCCATCCTTGGTGCAGTCGCCGTCCTGGCGACCGGCTGCTCCAAGACTCCGCCCGCCGCGAGTCCCGCGCCGGCTGCCCGGCCCGCCGGCGCTGCCCCGGGTGACTCCACCGCCCGGCCCGCCGGCGGCCCCGCTGCCGCCCGCACCGGGCCGAAGGCCTACAAGGACGTGATCACCGCGAAGGCCAAGAGCGACACCGGCGCCTTCACGGTCCACCAGGTCGGCGACAAGTGGTTCTACGAGATTCCGCGTCCGATGCTCGGCCGCGAATTCATCGTCGTCTCGCGCATCGCGCAGACGGCGGCCGGCCTCGGGTACGGCGGCGGCATGAACGGCACCAACGTGGTGCGCTGGGTCCGCAACGGCGACAAGATCTATCTCCGCCAGGTGTCGTTCAGCACCATCGCGGACAGCACCAAGCCGATCGCGCTCGCCGTGCGCAACTCGAACCTCGAGCCGATCATCTTCGGCTTCGACGTCGCCGCCTACGGCGCCGACTCCACGGCGGTCATCGATGTCACGTCGCTCTACACCACCGACGTCACCATGCTGGGGCTGCCGTCCTTCATGAAGACGCAGTACCAGATCCGTCGCCTCGATCCGGCGCGGACCTTCATGGAAGGGATCCGTTCCTTCCCGAAGAACATCGAGACCCGCGTCGTGCTGACGTATGACGCCGGCGCCGCGCCGTCGAACGCCTCGGGTGGCGCGATCACCGTGCTGATGAACCACTCGATGCTGCTCCTCCCCGAGAAGCCGATGATGGGCCGTCTCGCCGATGACCGCGTCTCCTACTTCGGCGTGCAGCAGACCGACTACGGCCGCGAGGAGGACCGCGTCATCCGCCGCCGCTTCATCTCGCGCTGGCGCCTGGAGCCGAAGGACACCGCGGCGTTCCTCCGCGGCGAGCTGGTGGAGCCGGTCAAGCAGATCGTCTACTACATCGACCCGGCCACCCCCGAGAAGTGGGTGCCGTACCTCATCGCCGGCGTGAACGACTGGAACGCGGCCTTCGAGGCGGCGGGCTTCAAGAACGCGATCGTGGGCAAGCGCGCCCCGACCCCGCAGGAAGACCCCGAGTTCTCCGTGGATGACGCGCGCTACGCCGTGATCCGCTACCTCGCGTCGGACATCGAGAACGCCTCCGGTCCGCACGTCCCGGATCCGCGCAGCGGCGAGATCCTCGAGTCGCACATCCAGTGGTATCACAACGTCATGAACCTGCTGCGCAACTGGTACCTGATCCAGACCGCGGCGATCAACCCGAACGCCCGCATGGTGGACTTCGACGACAAGGTGATGGGCGAGTTGATCCGCTTCGTCTCGTCGCACGAGGTCGGCCACACGCTCGGCCTGCCGCACAACATGAAGGCGTCGTCGTCGTATCCGGTGGACTCGCTCCGCTCGCCGACCTTCACGGCCAAGTACGCCACCGCCCCGTCCATCATGGACTACGCCCGCTTCAACTACGTCGCGCAGCCGGGTGACGGCAACGTGGCGATGAACCCGAAGGTCGGCGTCTACGACAAGTACTCGATCAGCTGGGGCTACCGCCCGATCATCGGCGCCAAGACGTCGGATGACGAGAAGCCGACGCTCGACCAGTGGATCAAGCAGCACGAGAACGACCCGATGTACCGCTTCGGCGATCCGTCGGGCACCGACCCGGGCTCGCAGACCGAGGACCTCGGCGACGACGGCGTGAAGGCGAGCCGCTACGGCATTGCCAACCTCAAGCGGATCATGCCGAAGCTGCTGGAGTGGAGCTACGAGAAGGGCGCCGACTACAGCCAGTTGCGCGAGATGTACGGCCAGGTCGGTTCGCAGTGGCAGCGCTACATGGGCCACGTCCTGACCATCGTCGGCGGCGTGGACTACACCCGCAAGAACATGGACCAGACCGGCGGGCTCTACACGCCGATCAGCGAGGCGAAGCAGCGCGAGGCGGTGAAGTTCCTCACCGAACAGGCCCTGATGACGCCGACCTGGATGATCGACAACCCGGTCCTGGATCGCATCGGGGTGCTGGGCTCGACCGACCGGATCAAGGGTTACATGACGGGCACGATGAGTGGCCTGCTGCAGGCATCTCGCCTGACCCGCCTCGCCGAACTGGAGGCGCTGGGGACCGGCACCTACACGCCGGCCGAGCTGATGGCCGATGTCCGGAACGGCGTCTGGACCGAGCTCTCCACGGGCCGGAATCCCGATGCCTACCGCCGCACCCTGCAGCGGGTCTGGATCGACCGCCTCGGGGCCATCATGAACCCGCCGCCGCCGGTGGCGTTGCCGCCCGGCTTCACGGGCACCCCGCCGACGCCGGTGAACCAGTCCGACCTCCAGGCGCTGGCCCGGATCGAGCTGGCCACCGTCCGGAATCAGCTGGTGGCGGCCTCGGGCCGGGGTGACGCGCTCACCCGGGCGCACTACGCCGACGCGGCAGCGCGGATCAAGGAGATCCTGGAGCCGCGGAAGTAGCCGTCCGGCGGCCATGCCGCCGAGGTGAACGGTAAACGGTAAACGGTGAACGGTGAACGGGGCGGAACCCCTGTTCACCGTTCACCGTTTACCGTTCACCTACCCCCCTTGGGCCATTATCTTGGGGTTAACTCAACTGGAGTCCTCCACCAGATGCTTCCGATCGATCTCCGTGGCAAACGTGCCTTCGTTGCCGGAGTTGCCGATGATGGCGGCTTCGGCTTTGCCATTGCCAAGGCCATGGCCGAGGCCGGCGCCACCGTCTGCATCGGCACCTGGCCCCCCGCGATGGGGATCTTCGAGACCCTGCTGGAGCGCGGCAAGATTGCCGAGTCGCTGACGCTTCGGGACGGCAGCCAGATGACCTTCGAGCGGATCTACCCGCTCGACGCGGCCTACGACACGATGGATGATGTCCCGGCCGAGGTGAAGGAGAGCAAGCGCTACCGCGATCGCGGCGACTTCACCATCGCCGGGTTGGTGGCGTCGCTCCGGAAGGACTTCGGTGAGCAGTCGCTCGACATCATCGTGCACTCGCTCGCCAATGGTCCCGAGGTGCGGAAGCAGCTGATGGACACGTCGCGGCGCGGCTACCTCGATGCCATCTCGATCTCGGCGTACAGCCACGTCGCCATGGTGCGGGAACTTGGGCCCCTGATGCGGCCCGGTGGCTCGTTCGTCTCGCTCAGCTACCTCGCGGGGCAGCGCGTGGTGCCGGGGTATGGCGGCGGGATGTCCACGGCCAAGGCAGCGCTCGAGTCCGACACGCGGACGCTCGCGTTCGAAGCGGGGCGCCGCCACGGCGTGCGGGTCAACACCATCTCGGCCGGCCCGTACGCCTCGCGCGCGGCCACCGCGATCGGCTACATCCGCACCATGTTGCGCTACTACCGGGAGAACTCGGCGATCGTGCGCGACCTCGATGCCGAGGACGTGGGGCACGTCGCCGCCTTCCTGGCGTCGCCGCTGGGGACGGGGATCACCGGCACGGTGATCTACGTGGACAATGGCTACCATGCCATGGGCATGCCGCAGCTCACGCCTGACGCGGACGATCCGGGTTGAACGGACGCCTCGCCGCCACGCTCGGTGCATCGCTCGCCGGTCTTGCCGTCGGACTTGGCGCCTTCGGCGCGCATGCGCTCAGGGCGCGCGTCGATGCGCGGATGCTCGAGGTCTTCGAGACCGCGGTCCGCTACCAGATGTATCATGCGCTGGGATTGCTGGCGGTGGCGTACTATCTGGGGCAGGAGGCGCCGGGCGCCGGAGGTGCGGCGTGGAGCTTCCTGGTGGGGATCCTGCTCTTCTCGGGTTCGCTCTACCTGATGGTGGCCACCGGCCACCGCTGGTTGGGTGCCGTGACGCCGCTCGGTGGTGTCGCGTTCATGCTGGGGTGGGCGTTGCTCGCTCTGGCGGCATGGCGCTCTAGCTGACCTTCGCCCGGGGGTGCCGATGACTGCCGTCACGCCGTACCGCACCCTCCTCCAATCACTCGATCGCTGGTTTGCCCGGGGCGTTGCCGCCGCGGGCCCTGGCGTCGTGCCCTGCCGCACCGGCTGCACGGCGTGCTGCCACGGCCCCTTCGACATTTCGCCGGCTGATGCGGCGTTGGTGGCGAAGGGGCTTGCTGCGTTGCCGGGCGAGGTGCGCGCTGGCGTGGCCACGCGCGCCGACGTGCAGCTTGCGCGCTATCGTGAGTTGGTGGAGGGGTGGGGGCCGCCGTGGGACGTGGATGCCTTGAGCGAAGAGGCGTTCGACGCGCTGGCCGACGCGCTGCGGGACCTCCCCTGCCCCGCGCTGGGCGAGGAGGGTGGCTGCCTCATCTACGACTCTCGCCCCGCCACCTGCCGGATGACGGGACTCGCGATGGCGAGCCGCAGTGGCGATGTGCTCGAGAACGTCTGCCCGATCCAGGGTGACTTTCCGGAGTACGCCGCGCTGGGACCGACGCCGTTTGATCTGCACCGCTTCGAGGGAATGGCGGAGGAGGCCGATCTGTTGGCGAGCGAGGCGGGGTGGGTCACGACGACGGTGGCGGGGGTGGGGGGGGCGCTGTAGCACTGCCCCGCACCTGAGCGGGGGGAGGTAACAGGCCTTGGTTCCCGATCGCCGTCCCCGAGTTCAGCCGCGGCCATGAGGCCGCGGACAGTGCCCATATGACTTTGTCTACGGAGTCGTTGCCTTCATCGCGACAGTATGGCTGGGATATCCTGCAAAGGGCTGTCACGGACCACAGCTGATCGCTCCATCCACCCAACCAACGGGAGTGAGATACCCCAAGGCAACAACACAGAACGCTGTCGATGTCGTCTCAAGCGAGGCCGCGACCCAACCCGTTGAGCTGTGCCGAAGCACTTTCAGGGTGGTGCCGGCCCGGGGTGGTGACATCGTCCCCGGAAAGGAATCCGTCTTGGCTTTGACCCCGTCGGCTTCCATCATCGCAGACCGCAGCGTGCTCTTGAGTGCGAGCTCCGCAGTTCGCGAAATGGCGGATGCCTTCGGCTCGGTACACGGCGTCTTGGATACACCGACTACCGGAATCGAGACAGAGACCACGCGCAGGCGATAGTGCTGCCGTACGCGCTCTCCGATAAGCACGCGTGTCTCATGCGCGTCGAGGACATCGGCGCCTGCCGGCAATTCGGGGGATCCGAGCAACTTGCCATCAGAGGCATACACCGCTGCCTTGGGGTTTCCTGTAGAGACCACCCAGATTCTTCCGGAGGCATCTTCCGTGGCAAAGCGGAGATTGGGCGCTTCCACACTCGGAAGTCCGCTGACCACTCGGCGGGCGCATGCGCCAGCGAGTGAGGCACTTCGCGCAACTGTCCGATTGAGCATGGACAGCCTTCCCCCCTCGGCAGCTTCGCGCGACGCGGGCGTGGATGAGATCACCTCGCCGGTCGAGCGGAGCTTGATCATGTGGCCGTCTCCGCCATCAAAGAGCGTCACCTCGTCCTTCCCTGCCGCCACGATCTCGACTTGCCCGCGCCAGGCCGGAACTGACTGCGGCGACACCGTGGCGGTACGGCGGCCGGCCGCGCTGTAGAACGCAATGCTCGCAGGGCGCCCAGACACCACGACAAGCCCTCCGGAGGGCATCAATCGTGCGTCCACGACGGACAAGAAGGAGTCAGCGACCGTGACAGCGTTTCGGGCCGCCGCCCCCTGCGCAGGGGCCGAGGAGTACACGGCGACTGCCGCGGTTAGACACAACGCTGTCACCCGGAGGAGAGCGCGGTTCAGGGCGATGAAGCCCATCCAATCGGCAGCCATGTGCACCCCGCATCATCGATGGTGAAAGAGTACAACTGACTACGTACTGCAAGATCAGGAGTTGCAACTCGACCGAGGAGGAACATCGTGTCCCCTCGAAAGATTGGTATCAGGGGAACGTCGCTACTGATTGGGAGCTTCCCGTCAACGCAAGCGACCATACGGCTCAAGTCGATCAGCGAGACATAGGTGGCGAAATCGCCGTATTTTGCATTTCTCCCCACGCCGGCGATCAATTCCATGTCCTGCATCGCCACGAGGACAAGCCCAGAGGTGAGTTTGTGCACGCCTGCCGGCAAAGAGGCGACGATTTCTCCCGGCGATTCTCTTGACCGTGCTATCTGGCGCGCAACCAAGTCGAGCGGTTCCCCGCGCCGACGAGAAGCCGGTATGAGAAGTCGACCACGCGCCTCCCCGGCCGTCGAGTAGAAATGAAGTCCAGCTCGCCCCGGGATTAGCACGAGCACGTTCGAATCGACGACCGCGATACGAGGAACACCGTATCGCATCATGATGCCCTGTTGTCCGCGAAGTTCCGCAGGCAACGGTACAACTGGGCGGAGATCTGCTTCATCCGCACTCCAACTTGACACGATGCCCTCGGACCCCACCACACCGGCGAATATGGAGTCGCCGACTATCGCCCAGCCGGGGGCGATCAGATCGGTGGTGGCATGCCGCTCTGAAATCAAATCCCCGGATCGGAGGTCAAATTGCAGGAAGCGCTCGCGGACGGGGTCATGGACCATCAGCAACGTGTCACCAAAGACGTGGAGCGCGCCAGGTAGCCGGAACTCCCCAGGCCCCTCCCCACTTCGTCCGAACGTTTTCAGGACTCTTCCGTCCGGGCCGAAAGCAACCACCCTCTTGCTCGTCATATCGCTGACGTACAGTTTGCCGGAGCTGTCGCGCGTCAGCATGGAGGCATATGCACCGAGCATCCCGTCGCCTGATTCCACGAGGGACACGGAGTCGCCCACCACGATCGTCGGGCCCGGTGTGTTGGATGGAGGGCGGGTGTCGCCAACCGATTGCGATGCGTCCTTCTGGCAGGCCGGTACGCTGCTGAGAATTGCTAGCAGCATTGTGGCGGCGGGGCCAAGGCTCGTGAAAGTTCTTCGCATGTTTCCCATGGGGTAGTGAGCCGCGCTGAGGGCGCGCCCTCATGAATCGAGCCGGGGTCGACTGGGTGACGATTCGGGCCACCGCAACACTCCGTCAGGGGATTTCGAAGCGTAGTGCCGCCATAGTCAGATCGGGAGACTGTGCAGTTTTGCCGATCTTCACCAAGCGGTAGGAGCTCCGGAAGACCACTCGCGGTTTGACCGGAGGAGCCTGGCAGGCGCCACTGACCCATCTCCCCAGCGCCCCGTCGTGGAGCGAGCGACTTACCGCCGCACCCTCCGCACCTCGATGTAGAGCGCGCCGTCTGGTGCTTCACGCAGCAGGGCAATGCGGTCGCCGACGATATCGAGGAGCTCCGTGCGCGACGGGAAATAGGTGGCTTGCACCACTGGAAGGTCGAGCGCACCGAGCAGTTCGCCATCCCGAGCGAACACACGCCATCTCCGCCATTCCTGCCCCGGGACCGCATAGTCTCCCACCCAGATATTCGCCGCATCGTCCACTGCAAACCCACCGACTTCGGGCAGCTGCGCCGTGAAATCCGGCAGCGCGGCGAGGAACGGCGGCAGCGCCGGATCGATCTCCGCCGCGACGAGGCTGTCCCACGCCGCGCGGTCTGCCGCCGTCGGCTCGCGACGCCGGTAGGGGCCTATCAGCCTGAGCTGCATGTCACGACCGATGAACAGGCGCAGATCGATCGAATCCGTGACGCCCAGCACCGTCGTCGCCCCCCGACCAGCATAGAGCGTGGCCCGTGCAAAGGGCACCGCGAAGCCGGAGGCGCGCTCCACGCCAGGCCAAAGCCCGAGCGTGTCGGCCGCCGCCGCGCCGTTCCAGTCCTGAACCACGAGAGGTACGGAGTCGCGCAGCTGCGTACCCACGAGGTAACCACCGGCACCGCCGCTGTTCGGCCGCCACTGAAACGGAACTACGAGGTAACGATCCCCACGTAACACGGTGATAGGAAGCACCCAGTCGTCGCGCATCTTCGCTGCGGCGGCGGCAGTGCTCCTGCTCCCCCCGTTCCATTGGATCAGGTTCAGACGCTGGCCCATTCGTTCGACGACAAATGGCCTCCCATCCTCCGCAACCCCGAGAAAGCTGATCGATCGGAAATCGCCTGGCCCCTCGCCACGCCCGGCGAGAAATGTCGCGAACGATGCACCCGGAGCGAGGTAGCGCAACTCATTGACATTGGCGATCAGCAGGCCGGAATCCGGACCAAAGCGCGCACCGACCCATCCCGCGTCGAGCAGGAACGCGCCTGGATCGTTCGAGGTATCGAAGAGCGGCTCACTCGACCAGCGTGGAATCGCTGAGTCCGCGACTGTGCCCAGATGCACCGTGCGTATGCCCGAGGAATCGCTGACTGTCGCGGCGGGAGCTGCGGACTCGTCGCTACTGCAGCCGAGCGCACTCATCAACACGAGCGCCACGGCGCCAGGGAGACAGGCAACAGGAAGGCGCGGACGGGGAGGAATGCACCTAGAAATCACACGCGCACTCCGGAAGGGGGACCTCGCAGTCTACCACCACCCTGTGACAATCGGGAGTTCTCACTCGCCAGCGGCTGCCACGCCGCGTAGGAATGATCACCCTGCCATCGGTTTCGACACGACCTCACGGTCGATGTAGCTTACGGTTCCTGCCAACTCCGGAGCGGAGATGCTGATGGAACTGACGGCGGTATATCGGCGGGTGGGGGGCGGCTACGTGGCGTGGGCGCGGGAAGTCCCCGGCGCCAACACGCAGGGCGATACGCTCGAGGCAGAGTCTGGTGAGCTGCTCACGGAGATCCTTCGCATCTCGGGGTGAAGCGCCATGCCTTGATTCGGATTCTGGTGCACGAGGGGTGTACCCTCCTCCGAGAAGGCGCAGGCCGCTGAGAGGCCGGCGGGTGCACGAGGGCGCACAACGACAAAAGAGGCCGACTCATTTCGAGTCGGCCTCTTGAGTCTCCGTCAGCAGCGAAGGCTTACTTCGCGGCCTGCTTCCGGCGGCGGCTCGCAGCCATCCCGGCGAGGCCGGTGGCGAGAAGCGTCATCGTGGCCGGCTCCGGCACGACTTCCTGGCTCGTGCCCGGATCGTCGAGGAAGGTGTTGTCCATGTCCTGGTCGAACCGCTCCCAGCACTTGGTGTTGTCGCCACCCGACTGGTTGACCGTCGGGCTCGAGTTGTTCTTGCAATCCGACGTCGTGCCGAAGGTCTCGGGCACCCACTGCTGGGAGACGTAGGTGTAGGTCCTGGTGGCGTCGTTCTGATCGTAGGTCGGCCACTGATCCGAACGTCCCGGCCGCTTGCACTTCCCACTCGCCGCGTGATACGTGTATCCGCTTGAGTTGCACTCCGGCGTCGTCGAACGGCACTCATCGCCATTCACGAGCACCCAGTTGGTCGGGCAGGAGTAGGTGGTCACCTTGCAGGTGCCGTTGTTCTGCTCCGAACCCACCAGACACTTGGTGTCGCCGAACTCGACCGTCAGGGTGCCGTACAGGTCGCCCACGAAGGCGCCCGGCGCGACCGCGATCGGGTTCGAGTAGGTCACCCGGCTGTCCGGACCGCTCCCGTCCCAGTTGAACGCCTTGCCGGTGGCGCTGTTCTCGGTGCTGTTGGTCGGGTGGGTCGAGACCACGTCGAACGCGCCGTTGCCGAAAATGGCCTCAAGCGTGAAGGACTCAAGATTGCGGGCCCAGAGATTCCACACGTTGTCACCGAAGGTGTCGGTGGAGCCGGTGCCCCAGAGCTTGAAGTCGTTGGTCCAGATGCCCCAGGCCGTGCTCGGCGCATTGACGCCGTTGGCGCTGACGCCGTTGAGACTGCCCCACGTGCCCGTGTAGTCACCACCCGTCAGCGACCAGGAGACCTTCATCCCGCCGACCATGTTGAAGTCGGTCTGGTACTCAGTGATCCCACTGACGACCACAGGGTTTGAGTTGTCCTTGATGATCACCTGCGCCGAGACCGGCGAGGCGAAGGCGACCGCCGTCGCCAAGGAAAGCATGGGAAACCGCATGAAGGCTCCTGCCGCAACAGAGAGGGTGGAATGGGTGAAGTATGCCACGCCACCGCTCATTGCACCCTGCGTGCCACCGGACCACATGACCACAAGATGTTTTACGACAACAACTTGCACCGCATCTCGTCCCTGCGACCGACCGGTCATCCCTTCGATTGACGCAACGGATTGTTGCTTGGCCACCACATCCCACGAAACGATAATTGTGGTTGTTGCGCAATTGCCACATTGCCGCGACCGCACAACAATCGCTCGCCAAGTCGAAAAAAACGGGAGCTCGTCTGAGCCCCCGTCCCCAAAAATCGATGATCGATGATCGATGATCGATCATCGAGGTTCTACCACGGCACCCCCGCCCAGAACAGCCCCCGCGTGTACGCGAAGAGGATGAACAGCGCGACGATCACCACCACCGCGATCACCAGCGAGAAGGCGAACACCCACGACAGGATCTTGATGTCCTGCTTCAGGTGCATGTAGAACATCGCGACGAACCAGAACTTGAGCGCCGAGAGGCCGAGCAGCAGTTCGACGAACCAGGGCGAGAGCGCCGTGGCCATCCCGGCCCCCTTGAGGCTGCCGTAGCAGAGTTCGTAGAGCAGGACCTCGAGCGCCGTCAGCGTGAAGAGGATGACCGCGATCTGGATGTACTTCCCCGAGCTGGTCGGGGCATGGCCGCCATGGGCGTCCGCAGCGTGCGATGCCATATCGCTCAGCTCCTCAGGCTCATGAGATAGACCACCGGGAAGATGATGATCCACACCACGTCAACGAAGTGCCAGTACAGCGCGGCCAGCTCGAGGTTGAGCGCCTTGGCCGGCGGCAGGTTGCCCTTGACGGCGTCCTTGAAGACCGTGATCAGCCACAGCGTGCCGATCGCCACGTGGGTGCCGTGGAAGCCGGTCAGCGTGTAGAACGACGTCCCGAAGAGGTTGGTGGTGTAGCCCAGCCCCTCGTGGTAGAAATGGTTGAACTCGTAGACCTGCATGCCGAGGAAGAAGAGGCCGCAGAAAATGGTGGCGGCCAGCCAGCCGAGCATCTTCTTCCGGTTCCCTTCCTGCGCCCCGTTCAGCGCCATGACGACGAAGAACGACGAGAAGAGGAGGACGGCGGTGCCCGCCGTGACCAGCCCGACCTCGAAGATCTCCTTCGGACCCGGCCCCTTGGGGTGGTTGTCCTTGTAGATCAGGAAGGTCGAGATCAGCGTGGCGAAGAAGAGGCATTCCGACCCGATGAAGGTCCAGATGGCCAGCTTCCGGTTGTCGATCGGCAACGACGTGTGGTGCCCCTCGTGGGCCTCGTCGTGCGCAAGCGTGGCGCTGCTCATGGTGGACACGTCCTCAGTGCTTGGGGGCGTTGGCATCAGGGGCTTCGTACGCCCACTTGAAGATGCCAATGGCGGTGAGCAGGAAGCCGGCGATGGTGATCGGCCCGAACGGGAACGCCCAGCTCTTCTTGACCATGAAGCCGATGAAGAAGATCAGGATGCCGACCGAGACGACCAGCGGCCACCACGACGGGCCGGGCAGGTGGATCCCCTGGCCGCTCGACCGCGTCGGCTCCGGCAGCGTGCGCACGCCCGCCGCCCGCTTCATCCCCCAGACCGGGTCACGCTCGGCGACCACCGGCTCGTCGGTGAAGTTCCATTCCTGCGGCGGCGACGGGATGGTCCACTCCAGCGTGGCGCCGCCCCACGGGTCGGCCGGCGCGGGCACGCCGCGGCGCGCCGAGACCCACATGTTGTACATGAAGACCAGGATCGAGAACGCCAGCAGGAAGGCGCCCGCGGTGGCCATCACGTTGAACATCTCGAAGCCGAGGCCGGCCGGGTAGGCGTAGATGCGGCGCGGCATGCCCAGCAACCCGGCGAAGTGCATCGGGAAGAAGGTCAGGTTGAAGCCCGCGAGCATCAGCCAGAAGTGCCACTTGCCGATCGTCTCGCTCAGCATGGTGCCGAACATCTTCGGCCACCAGTAGTAGGCGCCGGCGGTCAGTGCGAAGATCGACCCGCCGAAGAGCACGTAGTGGAAGTGCGCCACGACGAAGTAGGTGTCGGTCTGCTGCAGGTCGGCCGGCGCCACCGAGTGCATCACGCCGGAGAGACCGCCGATGATGAACATCGCGATGAAGCCGAGTGCGAAGAGCATCGGGGTCTTGAACTGCAGCGAGCCGCCCCAGAGCGTGCCGATCCAGTTGAAGATCTTCACGCCGGTCGGGATCGCGATCAGCATCGTCGCCAGCGAGAAGAAGGTGTCCGCGAGCGGCCCCATCCCGGTCGAGAACATGTGGTGCGACCACACGCCGAAGCCGAGGAAGGCGATGAACGCGCTCGAGAAGACCATCGCGCTGTAGCCGAAGAGCGGCTTGCGCGAGAACACCGGCAGGATTTCCGAGATGATGCCGAACGCCGGCAGGATCAGGATGTACACCTCGGGGTGACCGAACACCCAGAAGAGGTGCTGCCAGAGCATCGGGTCGCCGCCGCCGCCGATCGAGAAGAACGACGAGCCATACGTCCGGTCGGCCATCAGCATGATCAGCGCGACCGTGATCACCGGGAACGACAGCAGCACCAGGATCTGGGTGATCAGCGTGGTCCAGACGAACATCGGCATCCGCATCAGCGTCATGCCGCGGGCGCGCATGTTCAGGATGGTGGTGAAGAAGTTCACGCCGGCCGCCAGCGAGGCGATGCCGAGGATCTGCAGGCCGATGACCCAGAAGTCCATGTTCAGCCCCGGCGAGTACTGCCGGGACGAGAGCGGCGCGTAGCCGAACCAGCCGCCGTTCGGGGCGGCGTTCAGCAGGAACGACGCGTTCATGAACAGCCCGCCGAGCATGAACACCCAGAGCGACATCGCGTTGAGTCGCGGGAAGGCGACGTCACGCGCGCCGATCAGCAGCGGGATGAAGAAGTTGAAGAACATCGCGCTGAGCGGCATCACCCCGAGGAAGATCATCGTGGTGCCGTGCATCGTGAACAGCTGGTTGTAGAACTCCGGCGACACCAGCGTGGAGTCGGGGCGGGCCAGCTGGGCGCGGATGATCAGCGCCTCGATGCCGCCGATGAGGAAGAACAGGAAGGCCGACGCCCCGTACAGGATGCCGATCTTCTTGTGGTCAACAGTCGTGAGCCACTCCACCAGCGTACTGCGCTTGGCCACGTGGGTGTGCTCGAGTGCGGTGGTTGCCATGTCGGTTCAGTGCCTCCGGATCTACTGCTTGGTCCGGAGGTACGCGACGAGCGCGTCGACCTCCGCGTCGGTCATCTCGGGAACCTGCATCAGCACCCCTTCCTTGACGGCCTGGGGCGTCTTGATCCAGCGATGCAGGTTCTCGTCGCTGTTCGGGAGCCAGCCGCCGGCGATCATCTTCCGGGTGCCGATGCCCGCCAGGTTCGGACCGAGCATCCCCTTCGGGGTGCCAACCGAATTGAGCGAGTGGCAGCCGATGCAGCCCTTGGCCGAGAAGAGCGCCTGGCCCTCGGCCACCTTCGGGTCCGCCGCCGCGAGCACCACCGGCGCCGCCGTGTCAGCCGCCACCGGCGCCGTCGCCACGCCCACCGAATCGGTCGCGGCCGGCGCCGGCGCCTTGGGCAGGCCGGTCGGCGCGAGCGTCGAATCGGCCTGACGCTGCGCCACCCACGCCGTGAACTCCTCCGGCGTGTTCACCATCACATAGAAGTCCATCCGGCCATGCTGGATGCCGCAGAACTCGGCGCACGCCCCCGGATACTCACCCGTCGCCTTGGCCGTGAACCAGAGCCGCGTCTCGCGATTCGGGAAGACGTCGCGCTTGCCGGCGAACTGCGGGATCCAGAAGGAGTGGAGCACGTCCACCGTCTTCATCCGCAGGTCCACCGTGCGCCCGATCGGGACATGGAGCTGGTTGGCCGTGGTGATGCCGAGCTCCGGGTAGCGGAACTCCCACCACCACTGGTGCCCGATCACCTCCACCTTGAGCGGCTGCGAGCCGTCCGGCGACGCGGTCGGGACCTTGGCGGTGTCGAAGATCGTCTTCACCGTCGGCACGGCCACCACCGCCAGCACCAGCGCGGGGATGATCGTCCAGATGATCTCCACCGTGGTGCTGCCGTGGACCTGCTTCGGCTCCGGATCGTCAGGCTTGCCGCGGAACTTGTAGATCGCCCACAGCAGGCCGGCCTCGACGAGGATGAACACCACCGTCGCATACCAGACCGTGGTCCGGAAGAGGCCATCCACCATCTCGGCGTAATCGCCCTTGGGCGACAACGTGGACTGGGGATAGAGGCTGTGGTCGAAGCACCCGGTCAGGGTGACGGCCGCCGCGGCAAGCAGCAGGAGCGGAAGAGGGCGCCGCGAGAAGGTGCGCAGGTCTCGGATCAATGGAGCATCCTGGCTTCGGGTCATGCGTTTGTGAAAATCGGCCGGAAGGCCGTTTCACAGCGGGGGCAGAATAGCGGCATCCACCCGGGGAATCAAGAAAACACCACGCTACCAGCGCTCGAGCGGAAGATCGAACGGCACCGCGTCGGGCACGGCGAAACTGAAGTGCCACCATTCGCTCACATAATTGACGAATCCCTCGGCCTCCATCGCCTCCACCAGGAGACGGCGACGCGTCGCGACCTCCCCCGTGGCGTAGGCGGTATGGGAGCGGTCGGAGAAGTCGTCAAATGCGGTTCCCATATCGAATTCACGTCCGGAGGCCAATTCCACGATGGTCAGGTCCACCGCGACGCCCTGATTGTGCCGGGATCGCCGGGCGATGTAGCCGTTGTCGAGCAGGTCGGTCCGCCCCACCCGCTCGCACCAGGCCACCATCGCCTCGGTCGCCCGGACCGGCCGGTAGCCATCCCAGACCTTGAGGCCGAGGCCCTGGGCAGCAAGTCGCGCCTGCACCCGGGCCAACGCCTCCGCCGCCTCGCGACGCAACAGGACGACGGGACGTCCGTACCCTGGCAATGGTGCGCCAGTGAAGTTGTTTGCCGTGGAATAGCGGACCTCGCGCCGGATCCCCGGCGCGACGACCGCCAGGTCGGCCAGCCGACGACGCGCGACCGAGTCGGAGGCGACCGCCTGGGCGGCGGCGTTCGGCTGGGTGGCCTGCGGTGCAGTGGTGGCGCAGGCTGCCACGATCAGCAACAAGGGGAGGCAGCGCATTGCTCTTCTGTACCCCATGGATCGCTCCCTGTTCTTACTCTTTCCCCGGGTGGGGGCTATCTTGAACTCCATCTCCACGGTCCACCCGGCGCCAACGCTGGGTGGGCCGCCTGTTCTACTGTCCGACGGGAAGTACCCATGATTCGTGAGATGCGGGAGAAGCTCGGCAAGGAAATCCAGGAGCTCAGCCATGAGTTGGCCGTGACCCTGCCCCAGGCGATCGCCACGGCGGTCGAGATGGGTGACCTGCGCGAGAACTCCGAATACAAGTCGGCCCTCGAGCGCCAGCAGTTTGTCCAGGCCCGCCTCGGCCAGCTTCACCAGCGCCTGAACCAGCTCTCGCAGCTGGCCGATACCGAGGCCCCCTTGAACAAGGTCGGCCTCGGCTCCAAGGTGAAGGTCGAGGACATCGGCAGCGGCGAAGTGGAAGAGTACACCCTCGTACTGGCCGAGATGATGGACATCGACGCCGGGCACATCTCGCTCGCCTCGCCGCTCGGGCGCGCCCTCAAGGACCGCGAGGTCGGCGAGGAAGTCACCCTGCAGTTGCCAACCATGCGCCGCTCGCTCCGCGTGCTGGAGCTCATCACCATCCACGCGATGGTCGAGCCGGAGTAGCCGCTACCCCGCGATTCGCATCAGCAACCCTGTCGCATCCCGCGTGGCAGGGTCCCCCAGGACCTCCGCCTCGCCCCGCATCAGTCGCTCCGCGCTCCACAACACCGCGAGCGCATCCAGCATGTCGTCTGCCTGGGCCGCACGGCGGTCGCGACTTTCCAGGGCCTCATCCACCACGCGATCACCGAACGCCGCAGTCAACGCTTCGCGCCGCTGGCGCTGCCCTTCCGCCGTGCGCTTCGCGGCCGGCATCGGCACGCCACCAGCCAGCATGGTGAAGGAGAGCTCGGGATGCACCTCGTGCATCCGCGCGCGCCATTCGCGCGATCGATGGGCCAGGGCATCGGCCTCGCGGATCTTCGGCATCAGGTTCCACGCCTGCTTGCTGAGGCCGCGCCCGTCGGTGGCGCGGTGGCACGCATTCGCCTCGGCATAATCCGCGGCCTGCAACACCGCCCGCACCGGTGCCGGGAAGACCGAGCTCCCGCGCGGACCGAGGCGACGACGTGCCTCGATGTCGCAGTCGCGCGCACCATGTTCCGGAAGGCCGAGCGGAATGTCGATCCCGACCAGCTCGGGAATCGGCAGCTGGTGCGCCAGGTCGTCGAGTCGCTCGAGCACCACGCACTCCACCCTTCCCGAGGCATCGCGACGCGCCATCACCCAGCCACCGCGACAGCCATCGAGACCAACGGCACCACTCACGGACGCCGTTCCACCAGCATCACGTCGAAGACCAGCGTGGCATTGGGCGGAATCCCGGCGCTCCCCTTGGCGCCATAGGCCAGCGCGGCCGGGATCACCAGCTGTCGGGTCCCCCCCACCCGCATGCCCGGGAGGGCGTCCTCCCACCCCTCGATCACGCGGCCCGCCCCGAGGCGCACGCGAAAGGGCTCGTCGCGCGACTTGGTGACCGCCGTTCCGTTGGCGAGGTAGCCGACGAAGTGCACCGCCACGCTGTCGCCGGCGCGCACCGAGTCACCGAGTCCGACCCGCAGGTCGTCGTAGAGCACGCCGCGCGGCGTGGCCCGGAGCGAATCCTCGCGGAGTCCCAGCACGGCCGCGATCGGCTCCGGCAAGGGCGCACCCAGCCCACGGAGCGCCAAACGATCGGCACCACGCGCGGGCGCGCGCACCGACGGCTCCAGGGGGGGTAGCGACGTGACCTGTGCCGCGAGCGGGGACGCCAGCAAGAGCGCGGGCAGCAGGAGTCGGAGGATGCTCAGGCGCGCCCCCGCACCTTGGCGAACCACCACCGAAGCCCGACCAACAGGAAGCGGCGATCCTGGAAGAACTCGGGTGGCTTCCCCTCGAAGGCGTGGCCCACGAACTGGAAGAGCCAGCCCACCACAAACATCGTCAGCGGCACCGGCCAGAGCCCCGGGACAAAGGGCGCCACGAGCGCGATCGGGATGGACAGGGCGATCAGCGGGATTCCCAGGGTATGACAGAACCGATTCACCGGATGCTGGTGGCTCTCGGCGTACTGCGCGATCCAGCTCTCCCACGTGCGCCCTCCCATCATGGCAGGCCCCCTGGCAAGCGTGCATGGTGACATCGCCCTCGCTCCGCGAAGAATGCCGCGGCGACGCCGCGACGTCCACCCGCCGCATCGGCGGTCCCGCGGACTATCTTTGGGGATGACGACTTTCAAGGACCTCGGCCTCTCGGCCCCGCTCGTCGAGGCGTTGACGACGCTCGGCTATGAAGAACCGACCCCCATCCAGGCCGAAGCCATCCCGGCCCTGCTCGCTGGCCGCGACCTGCTCGGTCAGGCCGCGACCGGCACCGGCAAGACGGCCGCGTTCGCGCTGCCCCTGCTGATGCGCCTCGCCTCCACCCCGCCGGTCTCCCTCCGCCCTGCCCTGCTGGTGCTCGTCCCGACGCGCGAGCTCGCGATGCAGGTGGCCGAGGCGTTCCATCGCTACGGCAAGGCGCTGGGCACCTCGGTGGTGCCGATCTACGGCGGGCAGGCCTTCGACAGCCAGATCCGCATCCTCCGTCGCGGCGTGCACGTGGTCGCGGCCACGCCCGGTCGCGCCCTCGACCATATCCGCCGCGGGACGCTCGACCTGAGCGGCCTCGCCGCCGTGGTGCTCGACGAAGCCGACGAGATGCTCGACATGGGCTTCGCCGACGAACTCGAGGCGATCCTCGATGCCGCGCCCGCCGTGCGGCAGACCGCGCTCTTCTCGGCCACCTTGCCGCCGCGCATCGCCAAGATCGCCGAGCGGCACCTGAACAATCCGTTGCGGGTGAACGTCGCGCGCGCCGAGCCGGTGGCCGGTGAGGCTCCGAAGGTTCGCCAGACGGCCTATCTCGTCGCTCGGCCGCACAAGATTGCGGCGCTCGGCCGGATTCTCGATCTCGAGGCACCGACGCTGGCCCTGGTGTTCTGCCGCACGCGCACCGAAGTGGACTCGCTGCACGAGACGCTGGGCGGTCATGGCTATCGCGCCGAGGCATTGCACGGCGGGATGACGCAGGAGGCGCGCGACCGCGTCATGAAGCGGACGCGGGCTGGCAATGTTGATCTGCTGGTGGCCACGGACGTGGCCGCGCGCGGCCTCGACATCGACCAGCTCTCGCACGTGGTGAACTTCAACGTGCCGGAGTCGCCGGCCGCGTATGTGCACCGGATCGGTCGCACCGGCCGCGCCGGGCGCGAGGGCGTGGCGATCACGCTGGTGGAGCCGCGCGAGCATCGCCTGCTCCGCAACATCGAAGCGTCCACCAAGCAGCGCGTGACGATGGCGCAGCTGCCGACCTTCCTTGATGTGCAGGCCAAGCGGATCGGGATCACCGCGGCCGCCATCGCCGAGGCGATCACCGCCGCCGAGAGCGAGCCGTACCGGATCGTGGTGGAGAGTCTGAGCGAGACGCACGACCTGATGGAGATCGCGATGGCGGCCATCCAGCTCGCGCACGAGCGTGGACCGGGAGCCGGCGCCAAGGAAGACCAGGCGATGGACCTGACGCCGCCGCCGGCCCCGAAGGGGATGCCGCGCGAGAAGTCGAAGCGCACGGTGGGCATGTCGCGGATCTACATCGGCGCCGGACGGAAGCAGAACCTGCGACCGGCCGACCTGGTGGGCGCGATCGTGAACGAGGCGAAGATGCCAGCGGCCGAGATCGGTGCGATCGAGATCACCGATCGCTTCTCGCTGGTGGAAGTGCCCGAGGAGCGGATCATGGACGTGATCAGTGCGCTCCGGGCCAGCACAATCAAGGGCAAGAAGTTGACAGTGCGGCGCGACCTCGCTGGCGGGCGCTAGCCGCTACTTCCGCACCACGGCGCGCGCGAAGTCCATCACCGCGCGTGACGCATTGTAGGAGCGCGACATCCGGCCGAACGATTCCTCGTTCGGCGGAATCGTCGCGCCTGGCCACGCGTGGCCGCCACCGCTGATGCGCACCATCCCGACCGAGACGCCGCTGGGACAGCCGGTCCACGTGGTGGTGGCGATCGGCAGGCCATCGTGCGCGGTGTCGGGGAGCGTGCCGCTGCGACGCCCACTGCCGCATCCGGCCCTTCCTGCCCAGAACGCGACACCACTGTCGGCTGGAAAGACGGCGCTGCCGCCTGCGGGCGGGAAGTAGCTGTCGCTGCTGCCGAGGATGTGAAGGACGCTCATCGGATTCAGCGGTTGGCACGCCGCGGCCACGTTGCGGAGCATCGCGCCGGCGACGCTGACAAACCCGGCGAAGTCGTCGGCGGCGAGGCAGGCGAGGCGATGGACGAAGACGGCCCCGTTCGACATCCCGACCGCCACCACCTTGCGGCGGTCCACCACGTGGTTGGCGCGCACCTGCGCCACCAGCGCGCGGGCAAAGTCCACGTCGTACACCTGGAAGAGCTCCTCGAGCTCGCCGTTCACGTCCCAGGTGCCGTAGTACGCCTCGGGATAGGCCACGATGACGCCGGCGGCGTCGGCCGCGGCATCGAGTCCGCTCTGCAACTCGAGTCCCTCGGCGCTCTGCCCATAGCCGTGAAAGGCCACCACCAGCGGCGCGAGCGGACCGGGCGTGGTGCGAGTGGGGATGTGGAGGCGGTACCAGCGTTTGGTCGAGCCCACCATCACCGATTCGTAGGAATCACCGCCGGAGTACACCGCTGTGCTGGTGGGGCCACCATCGCCGCAGGCGGTGAGGGAGAGCCCGATGACAGCGGCGAGTACAACCGATCGCGTGCTCACGGTGCATTCCCTGGCGAAAGTCGCCGCTCGGTGTCGGCCAACCGTGCATCGAGGCTGGCAAGCCGGTCCTCGACATCGTCCATGGCCTCGATGCGCTCCGCCACATCCCCCAGCAGCTCCAGCTCTTGCGCCTCACGACGCCTGCGCCGGTCGGTAAGAACGATCGCCCCGCCCGTCCCGACCGTGATGAGGAGGGTCAGTGCGCCCCAGATCAGCTGTTCCCACATCGTTGGCCTCAGGTGGCAGCGGGTGACATCGGCGGGATCGTCTCTATCTTACTTGCGTTGGATCTCCCGCCCTACGCCCCATTCCCGACCCACGTTTCGCCAGGTGACGCCATGGTCCCTCGCCCCGCTCTCCGTTGCGCTGCCCTGCTCGGCGCCCTCACGCTCGCCCTCGCCTCGAACGCCACTGCCCAACAGGCCGGCAAGACGGTCCCGGTCTTTGTCGGCGGTCAGGCCCAGGTGGTGGCCGGCTTCGCCGACTCGACGCAGTGGATCCGTCAGACCCTCTGGGTCGAGACGGAGTTCGACTCCGATGGTGACGGGAAGCGCGACCGGATGTTCGTGGACGTGACGCGGCAGCGGCAGACCGACACCGAAGGCCTCAAGGTGCCAGTGGTTTATGAGTCGTCGCCGTATTTCTCGGGCACCTCCGGGCCGCGGCAGTTCCTCTGGGACGTCAAGCAGGAAGTTGGCGAGACGCCGCCCAAGCGGACCTCGCAACCCGAGATCACCTTCCGTGCGACCAAGAACCGAATCTCCAATTCGCTGGTCGACATGTGGGTGCCGCGCGGTTTCGCGGTGGTGCACTCCGAGGCCCCCGGTACCGGACTCTCGCAGGGCTGTCCGACCGTTGGTGGATCGCCGGAGGAACTGGCACCCAAGGCGGTGATCGATTGGCTCAACGGTCGCGCCAAGGGATACACCACGCCCACCGGCACCGACGAAGTGCGCGCCACCTGGGCCACCGGCAAGGTCGGCATGATCGGCACCTCCTACAACGGCACCATTCCCGTGGCGGCGGCGACCACCGGCGTCGAGGGGCTGGCGGCGATCATCCCCGTGGCGCCCAACACCTCGTACTGGCACTACTATCGCTCGCACGGCCTGGTGCGGCACCCGGGCGGTTGGCTCGGCGAGGACATCGACTTCCTCTACGACTTCATCCACAGCGGCGACCCGGCCAAGCGCGCCTACTGCAACGCCACCTATCGTGACGGACAGATGGCCACCGGGCGCGACCGCACCACGGGCGACTACAACACCTTCTGGGCCGAGCGCGATCTCGCGCGCAAGGCGGGCGGCATTCGCGCGGCGACGCTGATGGCCCACGCCTTCAACGACTGGAACGTGGTGCCGGAACATTCACTCCGCATCAGCGAGATCATCAAGAAGAACAAGGTGCCGCTGCAGCAGTTCTACCATCAGGGTGGCCATGGCGGCAATCCGCCGATGCCGCTGATGAACCGCTGGTTCACGCGCTACCTCTTCGACGTCGAGAACGGCGTCGAGCGCGACCCGAAGGCCTTCATCGTGCGCGAGGGCGCGCCGATGCAGTCGCCGACGCCGTACGCCGACTATCCGAATCCTGATGCCAAGCCGGTGGTGCTCGCGCTCGGCGCGGGTGGACGCACCGCGGGTGCCCTCACCCTGGGCGGCCGCGGCGCAGGGCGCGAGACGCTGGTGGACAACGTCGAGTTCAACGGCGCGGCGCTCGCCAAGGCCACGGACTCGCCGAATCGGCTGCTGTACGCCACGCCTGTCCTGAGCGCACCGGTGCACCTGTCCGGAAAGGCGCAGATCCGCATTCGCCTCGCGAGCAGCAAGCAGGCCGCGAACCTGTCGGTGTGGCTGGTGGCGCTGCCGTGGACCGAGCCCGCCAACAACGCCATGGCCGTCATCAGCCGCGGCTGGGCCGACCCGCAGAACCACGCCTCACTCAAGAAGGGTGGCGACTATCAGTCGTTTGATCGGGGGATGCCGCTGATGCCGGGGCAGTTCGTGGACCTGACCTTCGACCTGCAGCCCGACGACCAGGTCATCCCTGCCGGGAAGCAGATCGGACTGATGATCTTCTCGAGCGATCGCGACTTCACCCTCTGGCCGCAGCCCGGCACCGAGCTCACCGTGGACCTCGGCCAGACCACCATCACGCTGCCGGTGGTGGGCGGCAAGAAGGCACTGCAACAGGCCTTCACGTCACGGAACTAGCCCGCGGCGCTGTTCGCCGTTCGCTGTTACCGACGTCCCCGGCGCTGCTCGATGCCCCGTGCGATCAGCGCCTCGAACAACCGTTCCGCTCGACGCTGCAATGCGCTGCCGATCTCGTTGAGTTCCCCCATGTCGGGGAACTCGATCTCGTAGCAGTCCTGGTGCGCCGGCTCGGTGCCCTCGAGGAAGTACTCGGTCGTGCCGCAGCCGTCGCTCCATTCACCCGGGGCGAGGCCGGCACGCCCCTCGGTGATGCCGGCAGGCACCTCGAACTCGCCCGCCTCGCCCTGCTCGAGCGCCTCGGCAAGGAAGTCCGCCACGATCGGCAGCGCCGCCGCGGAACCAGTGGCGCGGAGCGAACGGCCATCGTCGTGCCCCACCCACACCCCCACCACCAGCGTCGGCGAATAGGCCACGAACCAGGCGTCGCGCCAGTCGCTCGACGTCCCCGTCTTGCCGGCCATCCCGCTGTAGCCGATCCGCTCCTGCAACCCGGCCCCGGTGCCATGATCGACCACGCCCTGCAGCGCCGAGGTCACCAGCCAGGCCGTGGCCGGATCGACCACCGAGGTGACGTCAGGCGCACTCGACGCGGCATCGGTGGTGGCATTGGCGAGCACCATCTGGGTGCGTGCCAGCGAGCCGCCATTGGCAAGCACACCGTACGCGCGCACCAGCTCCAGCAGGCTCACTTCGGCGCTGCCGAGGGCCAGGCTCGGCACGGCCGGCATGGGTGAGGTGATGCCGAGCCGCTTGGCCGTCGCGGCGATGCGTGACGGTCCGACCGCCATCCCGATCCGCACGAACGGAACATTGAGCGACTCCTCCAGCGCCTGCCGCACCGTCACCGGCCCGCGAAATTCTCCATCGTAGTTGCTTGGCTGCCACATGCCGCGCGACGTCTTGAGCGAAAGCGGCGCGTCGTCCACCACCGAGGCGAGCGTGAAGGCCGGCGCGTCGCCTTCGCTCCGTCCCAGCGCGGCGAGTGCCACGATCGGCTTGAAGGCGCTCCCCGGCTGACGCTTGGCCTCGGTGGCGCGGTTGAACTGCGAACTCGAATAGTCACGCCCGCCGATCATGGCGAGCACCTCACCGGTGCGCGGATCGATGGCCACCAATGCGGCCTCGGTGCCACGCTGGGGGAGGCGGGCGAGCCCACGCCGCACCGCGCGCTGGGCGGCCTGCTGCAGACGCGCGTCGAGCGTGGTGTAGACTGCGGCACCGCGCTTGGGAAGCGAGCGTGGCATCGCATCCACCGCCGCATCGCGGAAGTGACGCGCGTCCACCGCGATGGCGGGCGACGCATTGCGCGTGCTGATCCTGCTCCCCTGCGCCTTGCGTGCGCTGGAGGCGGTGATCCGCCCCTGCTCTGCCATCAACTGCAGCACGAGGTTGCGCCGGGCACGCGCAGCGTCCGGGTGTCGCGTGGGCGTGTGACGGTTCGGTGCGTGGATCATTCCGGCGAGGAGTGCCGACTCGGGCAGCGACAACCGCGAGACGTCCTTGCCGAACCAGGCACGCGCCGCGGCACCCACGCCGTGAATCGCGCGACCGTTCTCCTGACCGAGGTAGATCTCGTTGAGGTACGCCTCGAGGATCGTGGCCTTGTCGTGTCGCAGTTCGAGCGCCGTGGCAAACGCCACCTCGCGCAACTTGCGCAGTGGCGTCCGGTCGGCCGAGAGGAAGAGGTTCTTGGCGAGCTGCTGGGTGATGGTACTGCCACCCTGCGCGATGCCGCCGGCCTTCACGTTCGCCACGAAGGCGCCACCGATGCGACGTACGTCGAAGCCTTCGTGCTGATAGAAGCGCTGATCCTCGATGGCGAGCACCGCTTGCACGAGCGACTCGGGCACATCGTCGAGGGTGACCGGTCGTCGCGACTCGAGGGCCGACGCCGTGAGCAGGGCAATGGGAGTTGGCGATTCCGCCGCCTCGCCCTCCGCACCCCACGGCACGGGGCGGGCGTACAACGCCGTCGGCAGGCGCGCCTCGGCCGGTCCGAGGTGCGCGCGAATCGCTGCCTCGATCGCAATGCCGGCCGTGCCGACCATCATGGCGACGGCAACCGTCCCGCCAATCCGGCGTGCCGTCAACCGAGGGCGGATCGCGGCATACCGGTCGCGAAGCCACTGCACCAACGCTTGCCTGGTCATGACTGGACTCGGGGGAAGGCGACAGGGAACCCAACGGAGGGGGTGAGGGAGAAGTTTCGGGGTGAAACGTTTGGAACGTGGCAGAGGTGTTAGTTGTTAGTCGTTAGTTGTTAGGTCGTAGGTCGTAAGTCGTAGGTCGTAGGTCGTAGGTCGTATCTCGAGGGTCCGGCAGACACACCCGACCCCCTCACCCCTCACCCATTCCGCGATCCCAATTCTCGCGACACCTTTCACGTCTCACGGGTCACGGGTTACGGGTCACCCCCGTTCACCGTTCACCGTTCACCCCTCCCCCTCCTCCCCGAGTCTCCCCCATGTCTCGTGTCCGCGTGCTGGTCGGCACCAAGAAGGGTGCCTTCATCCTCAATTCCGACGGGACTCGCAAGCGGTGGGAGGTGTCGCAGCCGCACTTCCCGGGGTGGGAGCTCTATCACCTCAAGGGCTCACCGCTCAATCCCGACCGGATCTACGCGTCGCAGAGCAGCGGCTGGTTCGGCCAGCTGATCCAGCGCTCCGACGACGGCGGCGTCACCTGGGCCCCGGTGGGGAACGAGTTTGCGTATGAGGGCGTGCCCGGCACGCACCAGTGGTACGACGGGACGGCGCACCCGTGGGAGTTCAAGCGCGTGTGGCACCTCGAGCCGTCACTGACCGAGCCGGACACGGTGTATGCCGGTGTCGAGGATGCGGCGATGTTCCGCTCCACCGACGGTGGGGCGAGTTGGCACGAGCTGGCCGGATTGCGCGGCCACGGCTCCGGGTCGCATTGGGCGCCGGGTGCCGGTGGCATGGGGCTGCACACCATCCTGATTCACCCGACCAATCCAGAGCGCCTCTTCATCGCGATCTCCGCGGCCGGCGCATTCCGCACCGATGATGGCGGCACCACCTGGAAGCCGATCAACCGCGGCCTCAACTCCAAGTACATCCCCGATCCGACGGCCGAGGTGGGGCACTGCGTGCACCGCATCGCGATGCACCCATCCCGTCCCGACACCCTCTTCATGCAGAAGCACTGGGACGTGATGCGCAGCGACGACGCCGGCGAGAACTGGCACAAGATCAGCGGCAACCTCCCCACCGACTTCGGATTCCCGATCGACGTCCACGCCCACGAACCCGAGACGGTATACGTGGTGCCGATCAAGAGTGACGCGGAGCATTTCCCGCTGGATGGCAAGCTGCGCGTCTATCGCAGTCGCACCGGCGGGCATGAGTGGGAGGCATTGACCAAGGGACTGCCGCAGCAGGATTGCTACGTCAACGTGCTGCGCGATGCGATGGCGGTGGACTCGCTCGACGACTGCGGGATCTACTTCGGAACCACCGGTGGGCAGGTGTACGGCTCGTTCGACGGTGGCGATCATTGGGAGCCGATTGTCCGCGACCTGCCGGCGGTCCTCTCGGTCGAGGTGCAGACGCTGCCATGATCCGGGTGATTCTTCCCTCGCCACTGCAGGCCCTGGCGCGCACCGGCCCCGAGTTGCACTTCGAGCTGGCCGCGCCCGTGACACACCGCGCCGTGCTCGATGCGGTCGAGGCGATGTATCCGATGTTGCGCGGCACGATCCGCGACCACGCCACGCAGCGCCGCCGCCCCTTCATCCGCTTTCACGCCTGTGAGCGGGATCTCTCGCACGAGCCGCCCGACACGCCCCTCCCCGAGGGCGTCACCTCGGGGCGCGAACCCTACCTCATCGTGGGGGCGATGTCCGGGGGATGATGGCGTCGCGGCCGAGCGCGGCGAGGTCGTCGTGTCCATGGCCCTCGGCAATCAGCGTCTCCATGCGCGCCGCGATCCCCGGCAACGAGGAAAGCGGCGCATCGCCTGCCGTCGCCAGCATCAATCGGACATCCTTGAGCGCCATCGTTAGTTCGAAGCCGGGGGCATAGTTGCCTGCGGCCATCGACTTGCCGCGTCCCGTGACGATGTTGGCCGGATTGAAATACTCGAGCAGTTTGGTGAGCACGTCAGTGGGGGCCACGTCACCCCCGCGTGCCACCGAAAAGGTGTCGGCCATCAGCGCGGTGATCCCGAGGATGAGTGCATTGCCGCAGAGCTTGTAGACTGCGGCCAGGTCGGGGCGCTCGCCGAAGTAGTCCACCCGCACCGCCTGCTTCGCGAGGGCTGGTTCGACGATGTCGAACAACGCCCTCGGCCCTGACACCATGATGGTCCCCTGCCCCTGGCGCGCCGCCGCCGGACCGATGAACACCGGACAATGGAGGTAGCGCACCCCCTCGGCGTTGAGCCGCTGGGCGCGTTCGGCCGTCAGCGCCGGCAACGTGGTGGTGTGATCCACGATGATCGCCTCCGGCGAGAGCCCTGGCCGCAACTCGGCGATGATCGCCTCGACCACCGCGTCGTCGGGAAGAACGAGGTGCACCCGCTCCGCCCCCCGCACGGCCTCGGCGGGCGTCGCCGCCACACGCGCACCGAACGCTGCAAGCGCCTGCGCCTTGCTGGCCGTCCGATTCCAAACCGTCACCTGATCGCCCCGCCCGAGGGCCGCTTCCACGAAACCGGCGCCGAGGAGTCCAGTGCCGAGGTATGCGATCGAGGCCATGTGGTCCGTCCGATGGAAGGTGAACGGTGAACGGTGAACGGTGAACGGGGGAAAGTGAGGGGTGAGGGGTGAGGGGGCAAACGACAGCGCTGAGGTGGGCTCAGCCTGGTTCAGCCCAGCACCATATTGACCGACACGACTTTCGGCGTATATTCGGTAATCATACCGAACAAACGCCGAATCGAGGCCGCCATGCTGATCTCCTTCCCCCTCCTGGCCGCAGTCCGGGGGCCGCTCGCCCCCACCAAGTACCAGCCGGCGCCCTCCGCCGAGGCGCCCAAGGATGCCCACCCCCGATGCCCCGAATGCGCCGGCCCGGTGGCGCGGAGCGCGAGGTGTCAGACGTGCGTGGCGTGCGGGTGGAGTCGGTGTGTCTGAGAGGTCGTAGGTCGTAAGTCATAAGTCGTAAGTCGTGGTTTCGGCGCTTCGAGTTGTGCCCAATCGTTTTGACCTATGACCTACGACCTACGACTTACGACCCTTATCAACCATGCCCCAACATTTCACGATCATTGCCACCCGTGGCGCCACGACGCGGTACCTCGCCCTCACCGCGCGCGGCATTCTCAATCCGCCCGCGGCCACCGGTATGCGCTTCTGGTCGCTCAATCCGTATGTCGGCTGCGAGTTCGGTTGCGCCTATTGCTATGCCCGTGAGACGCACCGCTGGACCGTCGATCGGGCGGCCAACCAGCGCGCGGCATTGCCGGAGGCGCGCGAGGCCGCGCGGCTCCCCTCGGCGGAGGCGTTCGAGCGGCGCATCCTGGTGAAGGAAGAGGCTGTCGCCTTGCTCCGACGCGACCTCTCCCCGGAGCGACTCGACGGCCTGCCCATTGTCATCGGCTCGGCCACCGATCCGTATCAACCGGCCGAGCGACGTTTTCGGCTGACCCGTTCGATGCTCGAGGTCTTTGGCGAGCACCGCGGGCTGCATCTCGCCATCATCACCAAGTCGGCACTCATCGCACGCGATGCCGCGCTGCTCGCCGAGCTCGCGACACGGCACCGAGTCTCGGTGCACATCTCCCTCGCGGCCCTCGACGCTGGCTTGCTGCGTCAGCTCGAGCCCCGCACGCCCACGCCCAAGGTCCGACTCGACGCACTCCGCGCCCTGGCCAGCGCCGGTGTGCCGGTCGGACTGCTGATTGCCCCGATCCTCCCTGGGCTCACCGACGACACCCTCACGCTGCAGACGTTGCTCGCCGCTGCGCGCGAGGCGGGGGCACGCTGGGCCGGCGGCGGACCGCTCCGGCTTGGGCCCGCCACCCGACACACCCTCTTCCCGTGGCTGCTCAAGCACCGCCCCATCCTCGCGCGCCGCTACCGCGAGCATTACGGCGACCGACGCGGCGTGACCAAGGCCTATGCCGACGCCCTCACCCAGCGGCTCGCGGCATTGATGGACCAGCTGGGCTATGACCCGCGCGAAGGGATGCGGCGTGAGGAGGAACTGCGGACGCCACGGGGGACGGGGCAACTGGGATTGTTTGAGTGAGTCGTTAGTCGTTAGTCGTTGGTCGTTAGTCGTTGGTCGTTAGGGGTGAGGGGTGAGGGGTGAGGGGGAAAACGTAAAAAGTGAGACGTTTCCCGGGCTCGGGCCACGTCTCACCTTTCACGACTTACGACTTACGACCTACGACCTACGACATCGCATCTAACGACCAACGACTAACGCCTCGTACAGATCCCATCCAACGCCGGCCGCTTCTGCACATTCCCCGCCTCCACCGCCACGTCACGAATGAAATTCGCAATCCGGGCATAGTGCGGATAGTCGATGTACTGCGGCTCGTCGGTGACCTGGTGATAGTCGCCGTGCAGGCCGGTGAAGAAGAAGACGATCGGGATGCACTTCTCGGCGTAGCGGGTGTGGTCGCTGCGGCCGTAGAGGTTGTTGTAGCCGGGCCACTTGGTGACACCATTCACCATGGTGCCCAGCGTCGGATCGTCGAAGCGGTCGTCGAGGATCAGGCTGTTGGGGCTCTTCTTGTTGGTGTTGTACACCAGGTCGCCGAACTCCTTGGAGAGCCGGTAGGCACCCAGGATGCCGGTGTACTTGTCGCCACCACCGATCACGTCCTCGGCCCGGCCGCGACCGATCATGTCGATGTTGATGTGGGCGACGATCGAGTCAACAGGCACCGTCGGGTTCGACGAGAAGTTCCGCGACCCGTGCATCCCCGACTCTTCGGCCGTGTGCCACACAAACACCATCGAGCGCTTCGGCTTGGTCTTCATCAGCTGCACGGCCTCGGCGATCTCCAGCAGCGCCATCGAGCCCGAGCCGTCATCGTCGGCGCCGTTGCTGATCGAGTCCACGCGGGCCGGGCGGATCTTGCGCAGCGAGTCGACGTTGACCTTGGGCAGCGTCGATGCCTGCTCGGCCGTGAGCGGCAGCAGGTCGCCGCTCGACATCTGCGCGCGGAGACGGATCTGCGCCGCGGCGCGAAGCGAATCGTGATCCACCCCACCCTGACGGAACCCGACGTGGTCGTTGTGCGCGCCGATCGCGACGTACTGGCCACGGAGCTTGGCATCCGAGCCAGGCACGATGCCGACCACGTTGCGGCCGTAGTCGGTCTTCCGCTCGACGTAATCGAGCTTGGCGGTCAGCGTGCCACCCATGGTGCCAAGCGGCAGGCCGGCGAGGATCTTCCCGCCGAGGAGCTTCTCGGCCGTCGCGATGGTGGTGCGAATGGTGGCCTGCGGAGCCGCCGTGTTGGCTGCCGGCGCCGCGCCGCCACGCCCACCCGCCGCACCACGACCTGCCGCCGCGCCACCCGCACCGGCCCGACCGGCGCGCGCGATCGAATCGGCGCGAGCCACGGAGTCATTCCACACCTTGATCGACGCGGGCGACATCCCGGCCGGCAGCATGCCACCGACCACCTTGTCGCCGCGCACCACACCGACGCCACCCTTGTTGTTGGTGACGATCACGTCACCCGGAGTGACCGACACCGGCATGTCTGCCGTGGAGATGGACGCAATCGGATCGTTGATCGCGGCGCGCGCCGACGGCGTGAGCGGATCGAGGTCGGCCGTGATCACCGCCACCGCGCCGGCGAAGCGCGCATTGCCGCCGCCGCCCGGGAAGCCACCACGACCGCCGCCAATTGGCGCCGCCGCGACGGGACGGGCGGCCGAGAGGATCACCACCTTGCCGGCCGCCTGCGCTGCGGAGATCTGCTGCGTCGTGTCGCCGGCGACGCCGCCGTAGATGACCGCGACGTTCTCGATCGGCTGCGGAGCGCGCGGTCCCGGCACCGGCACGAAATCGTTGTTGATCCGGAAGGTGGTGCCGCCCGCCATCAGCACCGACTGGTCGGTGAACTTCCGCTGGATGTAGGGGAGGGTCTGGAAGTAGCCACCATTCTCGCCGCCCGGCTTGATGCCGAGCCGCTTCAACTCGGCGGCGATGTAGTTGGTGCCCATCATGTTGCCGGCCCGACCCGACTGGCGTCCCATCATCGAGTCATCGGCAAAGATGTAGAGCCGGGTCATGAGATCGGCCGGCGTGATCGCGGCCGTTGTCGGCTTGGGATCGTGCTTCTCGGGGTAACCGTACTGGTTGACCTTGGCCTGCGCGGTGAGCGCGGCGGGGATCAACAGGAGCGCGAGGGAAGGCGCCGACCAACGTGCAATGGACACGCGAGTGCTCCGATGAGAATGAGGAATCGACTACAGGGGTCTATTCAATGGTACGATCCGCGGTACCCGGACGTTGACCGCGTCACTCGGCCTGGGCCGCGGCAATCCCCCGCCGCTCGTCCACCGTGAGCATCACTGCGCCACCGATCACGAAGAAGACGATCACCGTGGCCATGCCGGCGCGCTGCGAGGCAAAGGCGGTGGTGGCGGCACCCAGCAACAGCGGCCCGAGGAAGGCCGCGGCCTTCCCCGAAAAGGCGTAGAGGCCGAAGAACTCCGTCTGGTGCCGCTCCGGCACGAAGCGCCCCAACAGCGAGCGCGACGAGCTCTGGTTCGGCCCGACGAAGATGCCGATGAGTACGCCGGCCACCCAGAACCAGTCGCGCGTGGGCGCCCACACCGCGATCGCGGCCGCGGCGATCAGGCCGACCAGCGAGACGAGGACGGCGTTCTTGCCGCCGATCTTGTCGTCCACGAAGCCGAAGCCGATGGCGCCGAGCCCGGAGGCCACGTTGAGCACCACGCCGAAGAGGATCACGTCGGCGATGGTCATGCCGAAGGTGCCGGCAGCGTAGATCGCGCCGAAGGCAAAGACGGTGACGAGGCCGTCGTTGTAGATCAGGTGCGCGATCAGGAAGCGCACGATGTCGCGATAGCGGCGGATGTCCCGCACCGTCTGCGCGAGCGCGCGAAAGGCGCCACGCACGTCAGTGCTGCCGCCCGGCACGGCCTTCTCGGGCACATTCAGGAAGAAGGGAATCGAGAACGCCAGGAACCATCCCGCCACCAGCAGGTTGGTGGCGCGGACATTCCATCCGGCTTCCTTCGACAACCCGAACCACGGCACCTCGGGCTGGACAAAGCCAACCAGGGCGATCGCCATGCAGAGCAACCCGCCGACGTAGCCGAGCCCCCACCCGTACCCCGAAATGCGGCCGATCTTTTCCGACGAGGCAATCGCCGGCAGGAAGGCATTGCAGAACATCACGCTCATCTCGAACGCCACATTGGCCACCACGAAGCAGGCGAGCGCGAGAAACGCCTCGCGTCCGCCGCCCGGTGCGACAAAGGCGAGCAGCGTCGTGGCCAGCACGCAGGTGATGGTGCTGATCGCGAGGAAGCGCTTGCGCGTGCCTCCGCGATCGGCCATGGCGCCGAGCACTGGCGAGAGCAGCGCGATGAGGACCGCGCTCGTGGCCACGGCACGCGACCACCAGCCGGTGCCCGTCAGCGGATCCGGCGCCATCGCCTGCGTGAAGTAGGTGGCGTAGATGAACGTCACCACCAGCGTCGTGAAGGCGCTGTTGGCCCAGTCGTAGAAGGCCCAGGACCAGATCACCTTGGGCACGTCGCGGTCGTTCGCCACCGGCACATCGACTGCCGTCATTCCGGACCTCGCAGGGCATGCTGCTCGAAGAGTCGGTCGAGGCGCTGACCGAGATGTTGCTGGGATGTGCGGAGGGTATCCACCAATCTACGACCAGAGCGAAGCAGGACCCAGCGTCGCAGGTCGGACCACGCGCCACGCCACCGCTCGCGCACCAGCAGGCCGGCGAGTCCCACCGTCGGCACCGCGAGCAGCACCGCGAGTCCTGTGGGCCAGCCACGCCAGAGGCCGGCCCCCACCGCCAGGCCGACGACCCACACCAGATAGATCGCCCCGCCGAGCAGCAGCTTCCAGCTGGAGCGCGTGTCGCGCTCGAGCGTGAAGCGATCGACCACCGTGCCGGTGAGCCGATACGGAATCACGAAGAGCAGCCACCCGACCACCGCGGCGATCACGCCCAGCGGCATCGCCAGCATCAGGCGTCGCGTGGCCCAGCGGCCACTGCGGGCCAGGCCGACGTCGGCCACGAGGTCGGACGGACGGAGACGGAGCCGCGCCAATCGCCGCTGGTGCGTCGTCACCTCGCGCATCAGCGCCGTGGTCTCGGCATCAGGGTGCTCGCGCACGGCGGCGAGAATGCGCGTCGCCTCGCCCAGCCGCGCCACGCGCGCCGCCGGATCGGGCTCGGCGCGCTGCTCGGCTTCCCACACCTTCATGGCGCACTCCACCAGCGGCTGGTCTTCCCACTGCGCCAGGTTCACCGTGTTGCGCCGAATCGCGGCATCAATGCGCTCGGTCAGCTCGCGCACTGCCGCGGGATCGTCGAGTCCGCGTGCCGCCAGATCGGCCCACTCCAGTGGCGCGCCCACCACCGCCAGTGCCTCCGAGCGGAAGACATCCTTCTCGCGGAACACCAGCCCCACCGGAATGATCGGGAACTCACCCCCCACCAATGGCGCGGCGCCGAGGGCAATCCGCGCCGCGCCGGTCTTGAGCGGCGTCAGCGACGGCGCACTGTGGGAGATCCCCTCGGGGAAGAGCCCCACCGCATCGCCCCGCGCGAGTGCGGCGTGGACCGCGTCGAACATCGCCGCGTTGCGCGCCAGCTTGGTCGGGTCGTCGCTGGCCCGATGCACCGGGATCGCCTTGCCGAGCTTCACCAGCCACGCCGTCTTCGGGTCGTCCCAGAGCGGCGCCTTCGCGAGGAAGCGCACCGAACGCTGCGCCGCCGCCTGCACGATCACCGGATCGAGCAGCGAGTTGGGATGATTGGCCACCAGCAACACCGGCCCCTGACGAGGGACGGTCCCGCCGGCGAGGCGGAAGCGGTAGTAGACGGAGGCGAGGAGGTGGGCGAGGATGGTTGGAATCTCTGGGTCGTAAGTCGTAAGTCGTAAGTCGTAAGTCCTGAGAATAACCGTCCCAGCCACGACTGCCGGGCACCTGACCTACGACTTATGACCTACGACCTACGACCAGTATCTTCGGTGTATATTCGGTTTCATGCGCACCATCCTCTTCATCGACCCCCCGGCCTTCTGCACCACCCTCGAGGTGCTCCAGGATCCGCAGCTGCGACGCCGCCCGGTGGCGATCGCGCCGCTGGCGGCGGATCGGGCGGTCTTGCTGGCGGTGAGCGCCGAGGCGCGGTTGGCGGGGGTGGTGCGAGGGATGGCGGTGGCACTGGCTCGGCGAATCTGTCCCGACCTGGTGGTCCGCCCCCCCGACCCGGCGCGCTACGCCAGTGCCCATCGGGCGCTGCACGCCATCCTCGCCGAGGTGGCGCCGGTGATCGAGCCGCGCGGATGGGGGCATGCCTATCTCGACCTGACTGGCACCGAGCGGCTCTTCGGTCCGGCCACCGCGGTGGCCAGGCGGCTCGAACGCAGCGTGCGGGAGCGACTCTCCCTGCCGCTCGCCGTCGGGGTCGCCATCAACAAGCTGGTGAGCGAGAGTGCCGCCACGGTGGTCAAGCGCGAGGCGGGGGCCGACATCTGGGCGGTGGCCCCCGGGTACGAGGCGGCCTTCCTCGCCCCCGAACCGGTGGCGCTCCTCCCCGAGGTGCCCGAGTCGGTGCGTCGCCGCCTCGACGACTATCACCTCGACCGGATCGGCGAGGTCGCCGCCATCGGCGAGACACCGCTCCGCGTGGCCTTCGGTGCCGCGGGTGGCGTGCTGCATCGTCACGCGCACGGCATCGATCCGCGGCCGGTGCTGCCCCCCGAGGTGCAGGCCGCGCTGCGGCTCACCCACGAGTTGAGCACCGACACCAACGACCGCGAGGTACTCGCCGCCATGCTGCGCCCGCTCGCCGAGGAGATCGGCCGTCGCCTGCGCGCGCGCCGCCTGATGGCGGGGCGCCTGGTGGTCACCGTGCGTCACGCCGACGACACCACTGCCGAGCGCGCCGTCGCGGTCGGGGCCTCGCCGCTCGACGCCGAACTCTGGCGCGCCGCCTGTCGCGCCCTCGACGCTGCCCTGGTGCGGCGCGTGGCGGTGCGCAGCCTGGTCCTCACCGCCGACGGATTGCACGACGGCGGCGGGCAACTGGAACTGTGGCCCGCCACCGAGTTCAACGTGTCGCCGAAGGCGATGGCGTTGCAGCAGGCGGTGGATCGGATGAAGACGGTGAACGGTGAACGGTGAACGGTGAACGGTGAACGGTGAACGGTGAACGGTGAACGGGACCCGTGACCAGTAACCCGTGACCAGGGGCGCGGCCGATGGCCGCGCGGGGTGAGGGGTGAGGGGGCGCCCTATGACTTACGACTTATGACTTATGACTTATGACCTCTAACGCCTAACGACCAACGACCAACGCCTCTTCATGCATACGGCATCGGCGGCACCTTCCCCAACAGCCGCGCGTACACCGCCAGCGAGCCCCGATGATGCGCCGTGTGATCCACGATCGCGTTCACCACGGCCATGCGCGGCGCCCCGTCGAGAATCGGATCATTGGGAATGGCCTCGAGCAGCGTGGCGTCCGAGGCCGCGCCGACCACGGCGATGGCGCGGGAGAAGGCGCGGTCGAGCATCGCACGCGCCTCGCTCAGCGTGCGCGTCACCTTGGCCCGTTCGATCGCCGCCTCGAAGTCCATGTCCCATCCCTTCCCCAGCGCCCCTTCGAGAAACCAATCGAGCGTATCAGCGACGTGCGCGAGCTGCCCGGCCACCGAGTACATCTCGGCGGTCGGCGAGTAGCCGCCATCGGCCTCCACGAAGATCGACGTGGTGGTGTTGAAGAACTTGTGGGCAGACTCCAGCTGCGCAACGAGGCCTGGGGCAAGCATCGGAAAACTCCGGGTGGCAAGATGATATGACCTACGACCTATGACTTACGACTTACGACTTACTCCCCCTTGCTGAATCTCGCCAGCAACTGACGATCGGTGCCGCGCAGTTCGAGCTGGCCGTTGACGATGCGGTAGCTCTCGGTGGCCTCGAGGGCCTTCAGGAAGGCCTGCTCCTGCTCCATGATCGGCTGCTGGCACGCCATCATGGTGCCGGCAATCGGGCCGAGACGCATCATGGTGCCGTCCACCATGTACGGGCCCATGATGCGGTTGCAGCCACCCGACCCGGCCACGCGACGATCACTGCCGTTGAAGAGCAGGTGCGGGGCACGATCGCCGGGCACCGTGATCATGGTGCGCGTGCCGAGCCGCGTGAGCAGCCAGCGCGTCCCGGTGAGTTCAGCCGACCCCGCGGTGACGGCGGCCGGTGCGCCGTCGGGAACCGGCGTCGTCTCGGGTGCACCCGACGCGCAGCCGACCAGGAACACCGTGCCGAGCACTGTCCGCCGCAGTCCGTGCCATGTCATGGCGCTGCTCCGTCGTGAAGAATGGAAGTTGTCTGTGGGACGCTCAGGTGGGCCACGTCAGCACCACCTTGCCGAACGTCGCATTGCTGGTCAACAAGTCGTAGCCGCGTGCCGCCTCGGCCATCGGCACCAGCGAATCGACCAGCGGCTGCAATTCGCCGCTGGCGAGGTATGGCAAGACATCGGCACTGAAGCGGGCCAGGAGGGCGCGACGCTCCACCGAACCTCGACTGCGCATCGCGGTGCCGACAATGGTGAGTCGCTTCCGCAGCACCACGCCGAGATCGATCGGCGCAGTGGCACCGGTCATGGTCCCGAGCACCACCAGCCGACCGAGTGGCGCCAGCAGGTCGAGGTTGGCGGCGAGGGCACTCGCGCCGAGCGTGTCGATGATCACCTGAACCGGCTCGCCGACGGCGGCAGGCCACTCGGGGTCGCCAGCGAGAATGCCACGGTGCAGGCCGAGGGCTCGGCAGCGTTCGAGCTTCTCGGCCGTGCGGGAGGTGCCGAGCATCGTCAGGCCGAAGATCGCCCCGAATTGCACGGCGGCGGTGCCGACGCCACTGCCGACGGCATGGATCAGCACGCGGTCGCCGCGCTCGACGCGTCCGCGCAGCACCAGCGCATCCCACGCCGTCAGAAACGCCTCGGGGATCGCCGCCGCCTCGGCGTCGGTGCAGCGATCGGGCACCGCGAGCACTTCTTCCTCGTGCACGGCGAGCAACTCCGACATCGCGCCGCCACCGACCAGCCCCATCACGCGATCACCCAGACCGAAGCGCGCGGCGCCGGGTCCGCGGGCGACCACGGTGCCGGCGAATTCGAGGCCCGGAATGTCCGCGGGCCAACCACTGGGTGCGGGATAGCGGCCGACGCGCTGCAGCAGGTCGGCGCGATTGAGCCCCACGGCGCGTACCGCCACCAGCACCTCCCGCTCGCCCGGCGTCGGGTCCGGGCGGTCGGCGAGTGTCAGGTCGGGGAGGAGGAGAACCTGCATGGGGAGAAAGGTACCGCCTTACTTGACCTTCCACGCTCCCGAAATCGCAAAGGTCTCCTGCGAGATCATGGCACGGGCGAGGGGTGGGACCGTGGCCTGGGTCGGTCGCCGAAGCAACACCAGCAGCAAGAGCGCCACACCCGCCGCCATCAGGAACACCAGCGGCACGCCTGCCACGGCCGCCGGATGCTGCTCGAGGATCGCGCTCAGCCAGACCCGCTTGAGCAGCATGTCCCAGAAGAGGGGCAGCACCAGGAACGCCACGAGGACCGTCAGGCGATTGCTGTGCTGCAGCGCCCGATAGGCCACGCGCACCGGCGACCAGAAGAGCAGCAGGGTCAACGCCAGCATCGGAAGCCAGAGGGCATTGCCCGGAGCGAGGGCACGGGCGAGCACCATCTCGTCGCCCCCCTGCATCAGGACCGTCACCACCCGAGCCAGCGGCAGGTTGGCCAGGATCAGCGTCACGCCGGCGCGCGCCTCACCGTGGTGGACCATGGCCCGGCCACCCCAGATGAGCAGCCAGGTCAGCAGCGGCCCGGCGAGGGTGGCGAGCAGCGAGACGCCGCCGGCGCACCCCACGGGCCGCTGGAATTGCCAGAACGTCATCGTCCCCCAGCCGCCGCAGGTCGCCCGCACCATGACATGGTGGACCAGCTCGTGCGCCCCCAGACAGAGGAAGGAGAGCGCCGCGAACTGCAGCAGGTAGCGGAGGTTCAGGGGCAACCGGGTCATGGCGGGGACTACGGGGGCCGGCAGGGGGCGGTTTCATGGTGCAACGGTGAGGGGTGAGGGGTGAGGGGGGACGGTCAACTGTGAACGGTGAACGGTGAACGGTGAACGGGGACGAATGGGGGGGTGACCAGTGACCAGTGCCCATTGGCCGACTTACGACCTACGACTTACGACTTACGACCCCCCACCCATTTCTGCATCACCACCAACTCCGCCGGCCGCTTCAGCTTGTGTACGTCAAGAAACGGCTTCCTGGCCACGTCCACGAACCCCAATCGGGCATAGAAGGCCGGCAGCTCCTCACGCAGGTCGACCACCTCGATCACCAACCGCTCCAACCCCCGCTCCCGGCAGCGAGCCTCCATGGCGTGAATCAAGGCGCGCGCATGGCCCGCACCCTGGGCCACGGGATCGACCGCCAACAATCCGAACCAGCCATGATCGGCTCGGCTCTCGAAATGAACCGCAGCCGCCAGGGGCCCGGGTGTGGCTCCATCCACGACCAGGAATTCTGCCTCCGGGCGGTCAAAGCGTTCGCGCAGGTCCGCCGGCGTGATCCGATCCCCGTCGATGAAGAAGTCCTCGACGCGATAGGCGAGGTTCACGATGCGGAGAATCTCGGCAAGATCCTCAACGGCGGCGGTGCGAACTCGAGTCGACATGGGTCAAGTGTATGCCGACGCGAGGCAAACGTGAATGGTGAGGAGTGAGGGGTGAACGGTGAACGGGCAGACTCATGACCTACGACCTACGACTTACGACCGATGACCTATCGCCTCACCGCCGAAACGGATCACTGAATTTCGGATCCGCCGCCAGCTGCGTGTCGGTCAGCGTCAGCAGGAAGGCCACCAGGGCCGCTCGATCGCCGGCATTGAGGTTCAGGCGCAGCGGCGCCCCTCCGGGGCCGCGCAGCCGCGGATCGAGTGCCGGACCATCCTGCACGCCGTTGTTGTAGTGCCCCACCACCTGATCGAGCGTGCTGAAGCGACCGTCGTGCATGAAGCGCCCGGGGACGCCCACGCTCTTGAGCGACGGGGACTTGAAGACGCGCGTCTCGCCGGCGTCGAGGCCGTTGCCGAGCGAGTTGCCGGCGAGGGCGAAGGTCGGTGCCACGTGACACGCAGCGCATCCCGCCCCGCCTTGCGGTGGCGGTGTGAAGAAGAGCTGGCGCCCGCGATTCTCCTGTGCGGTGAACGTCGGGATTGCCGTGTTCACGCCGCGATCGGGAAGACCGGGGTTGAAGACCTGCGCATAGCCGACGTCCCAACGGCTCGACGTCGAGAGGATGCTGCGGACGTACTGCGCGAGGGCGCCCTGCATCCGATCCGCGGTGACGGTCGAGTCCCCGTAGGCGAGCGCGAACAGCTCGCGCTGATAGGCCAGTCCCTGCAGCCGCGCGACGGCGGCCGCCAGTCCACCGTGCGCCGCGTCGAAGCCCATCTCCACCGGATGCTGGATCGGCTCGATGGTCTGCGCCTCGAGCGTCGGCGCGCGCCGGTCCCAGAAGAAGGAACCGGGCGCATAGAAGCGGGCGTTGGCGAGCCGCATCGAGTGGGTGGTGGTGACCCCGCCCTCAAAGCCTGCCGAGAACCGCGCCTCGTCGGCGAACGCACTCGCCTGCGCATGGCACGAGGCGCAGGAGACCGTGCCGTTCACGCTCAACTGGCGCTCGTAGAAGAGCACTCGCCCGAGTGTCGCCCCGGCATCGGTGATCGGCGCATTGCGCCCATTGTCGGTGGGGCTGCCGATCAGACCAGCATAGTGCGCCGGCAGCGTCGGATTGGCGTAGTTCGGCAGCTGGGTCGGCGTGATGACCAGCGCGGTGACGATGCCGCCAGTTGGCGTGGTTCCCGGCGTGGTCGGGACGACCGGCACGGTTGCGGTCGGACTCTCGCCGCCGCACGCCAGGAGGGTCAGGACGAGGGCGACAACCGGGAGGCGCACGATCGCCGCGAGGGCATGGTCAGGTATGGGCATGCCACAAAGACGCCGGAACTGGCGATCGGTTAAGCGACCAGCGCCTCGATGGTGCGCACGTTGCGGCCAGTCATCGGCTTCAGCAGCTTGTCCACCGCGCGCTCCACCTTCGGCTCACCCTCGCGCGTGACCCGCAGCCAGTACAACTCGCGACCGATCACCCGGAAACGCTGGTTGGGGGTGCTCAGTGCGGCCACCGCCGCCGCCACGTCCGCCGATACGGGCGCCTTGAGGAAGGCAATCATCAGCGCATGCGCTGCGGCCACCTCCTCCGGCGTGAAGGGGACGGCATCGAGCACGGCGCGCAACTCGGCGTCGGTCCGCACAAAGGTCTCCACCGCGAAGCCGAATGCCTCGGCGAGGGCCGCCTCGATCCTGGCCTCGAGGGCCGCACCCCGCCCCCGAGCGCTGAACAGGACATTGCCGCTGGCGATGTAGGTCGACACATCCGTACAGCCGAGCGACTCGAACAGCGCCCGCAATGGCGCCATGGCGACCTGACGGCCGCCAACGTTGATGGCGCGGAGGAAGGCGATGGAGGGCATCTGGCTGAATCCTAGTTTCGGTGTATATTCGGGTCAAGTCCATCGACCATCGACCATCGATGATCGATGATCGATCATCGATCATCGAATACCCCCGGATGCACTATGTCCTACTGCACCATCGCCCCTGGCCACCCGATCCACGGCCCCTACCACGACACCGAATATGGCTTCCCGCTTCACGACGACGCGGGGCTCTTCGAGCGGATGATCCTCGAGATCAACCAGGCGGGGCTGTCGTGGGAAACCATCCTGAAGAAGCGCGACGGGTTCCGCCTGGCCTATGACGGCTTCGATCCGCACGTGGTCGCCGGATACGGTGAGGCCGATCGCGCCCGCCTCCTCGCCGACGCACGGATCATCCGCAACCGGCTCAAGGTCGACGCCGCGATTCACAATGCCCAGCGCGTGGTGGCCCTCATCGCCGAACACGGCTCCTTCAGCGCATGGCTCGACGCCCAGGGCACGCTCCCCAAGGAGGCGTGGGTCAAGGTGATGAAGCGCGAGTTCAAGTTCATGGGCGGCGAAATCGTCGGCGAGTTCCTGATGAGCATCGGGCGACTGCCGGGGGCGCACGTTGGGGACTGTCCCGTGGGGAGGCAGTTGCTCGAGAAGCGAGAAGCGAGAAGCGAGAAGCGTGACCAGGCGGGAGGATCGCCCCACTAGGCCATATCACTCGCTTCTCGCTTCTCGCTTCTCGCTTCTCGTGTCCCCATGTTCACCCACCTCCACGTCCACTCCTGGTTCTCCTTCGGCATCGGTGCCTCCTCGCCCGAGGTCCTGGTCGAGGCGGCCGCACGGCGCGGCTATCGCACCCTCGCGCTGACCGACACCAACGGCGTCTATGGCGCCGTCGAATTCCAGAAGGCCTGCGAGGCCAACGGGATCCGCCCGATCCTCGGCGCCCACCTCGTGGCCAACGGACAGGACGCCGTCATCCTCGCCGAAGACGCGCGCGGCTGGGGCACCCTCGGACGCGCCGTGAGCGCGGTGCACTGGGAGCCCGATCTCGCCCTCTCGGCACAGCTCGCGGTGGACCGCGCGGGGCTCACGGTCATCACCCAGGACGTGGCGCTGCTCGAGCGCCTGGTGAAGCTCTCCGGCCCCGCCGGCCTCTGTGCCGAACTCCGCCCCGGCCCCCATCGTCACGCGGTGCTTGCCGCGGCCCGCCGCCTCGGCGTCCCCGCCGTCGTCACCGGCGGCGTCGTGATGGCGCACGCCGAGGACTGGAACCGGCATCGGCTCATCCGGGCCATCCACGACAACGACACGCTCTCGGGTGATGGCGAACAGCGAACGGCGAACAGCGAGCCGCAGTCCATGGGAGGGATGCACGGCTCGCCACTCACCGTTCGCCGTTCGCCGCCCGCTGATCGCGGCTCGTGGCTCCGCCCCGCCGCCGATCTCGAACGACACTTCCCCGATGTCCCCGAGGCTTTCGCTGCGGCAGCGGTGATCGCCGAGCGCTGCCAGTATCGCATCCCGATCGGCCGCACCATTGCGCCGCGCCACGCCGAGGCCGACGACGCCCTGCAGCAGCTGCGCTCGCTCGCCTACGAGGGCGCGCTCCGTCGCTATGGCACCATCGCGCCGGTCACCCGTGATCGGCTGGAGCACGAGCTCGGTATCATCGCGATGAAGGGCTTCGCCGACTATTTCCTCGTCGTCCGCGACATCATCCTGCACGCCCCGACGCACTGCGGCCGCGGCTCCGTCGCCAACTCGATCGTCTCGTACTGCCTCGGCATCACCCACGTCGAACCCCTCGGGGCGGGGCTGCTCTTCGAGCGTTTCCTCAATCCCGCGCGCCGCGACCCGCCCGACATCGACCTCGACTTTCCCTGGGACGAGCGCGACCGGATCCTCGCGTGGGTCTTTCGCAAGCATCCGCGCCCACGCGCCGCGATGGTGGCCAATCACAACTGTCTCCGTCTTGCCGGAGCGTTGCGCGAAGTGGCCAAGGTGCTCGGGCGTCCCGCGGCCGAGATCCGCGACGTCACGCGTCGCGTGCCGCACTTCGGAAGCGGCGAGAGCGCGGGTGAGCTCTTTGCCTCGCATCCCAACTTCCGCGGCCTGCGACTGCCGCAGGGATGGGACCGCATTGCCACGCTCGCCGAGGGGATCATCGGCACGCCGCGTCACCTCTCGCTCCATCCGGGCGGCGTGGTGATCGTCCCGGGCGCGCTCACCGACGTGGTGCCGCTCGAGCCGGCCGCCAAGCGGCTCGCCGATGCCCCCGACCTGGTGGTGCCGGTGATCCAGTTCGAGAAGGACGGCGCCGAAGACGCCGGCCTGGTGAAGATCGACCTGCTCGGCAACCGCTCGCTCGCCGTGATCCGCGACGCGATCGCGATGGTGCGCACCAACACCGGAGTGCAGCTCGACTACTCCACGCAGCAGGCCGGTGACGACCCCGCCACCCGCGCGCTCTTCCGCACCGGCGACACGCTCGGCGTCTTCTACACCGAGTCGCCCGCCAGCCGCATCCTCAACCTCAAGAGCCAGGCCGAGTCGTTCGAGTTGCTGGTGCTCAACACCAGCATCATCCGCCCGGCGGCCAACCGCTTCATCCAGCAATATCTGGAGCGACTGCACGGGCAGGAGTACGAGCCACTCCACGCCTCGCTGCGCGACACCCTCGCCGAGACCTTCGGGGTGATGGTGTTCCAGGAGGACGTGGTCAACGTGGCGCACGCCTTTGCCGGGCTCGACTGGTCTGCCGCCGACGGACTGCGCAAGGCGCTGTCCAAGAAGCGTCCCGAGAAGCACCTCGCGGCCTACTTCGAGGAGTTCGTGCGCGGGGCGCAGGCGCGCGGCCGCGACGAGGCGAGCATCACCAAGGTCTGGACCATGATTCTCTCCTTTGCCGGTTACTCGTTCTGCAAGGGGCACTCCTGTTCCTACATCCAGGTGGCGCAGCAGAGCGCCTACCTCCGCGCCAACCATCCGGCCGAGTTCATCGCGGCGGTGCTCTCCAACGAGGGTGGCTTCTACCGCAGCTTCGCCTATGTCGCCGAGGCGCGCCGGATGGGGGTGACCATCCTCCCGCCGTGCGTGAATGCGAGCGAGTGGCGCTGCACCGGACACGGCAGCGCCATGCGCGTGGGCCTCATGTTCGTGAAGGGCCTCTCGCAGGAAGGCGCCGATCGCTTGCTCGCCACTCGCGCCGCGGATGGTCCCTTCGCCTCGCTGGAAGATCTGCGCGCACGCACCGCGCTTCGTCCCGACGACCTCCGCCTGCTGGTCAAGGTCGGGGCGCTCGATGGCATCGCCGGCGCGTTCACTCGGCCGCAACTGTTGTGGTGCGTCGACACCGAGGCACCCCGCGGCCTGACGGCCGCGGCTGGAGGACTCCTCACGGCGCCACCGCCGGTGCCGGCACTCCGCGACTACGACGTCGAGCGCAAGCGCCGCGACGCGTGGGCCCTGCTCGGCTTCTGTCTCGATGCGCACCCGATGACGCTCCACGCCGAGACGCTGCGACGCTTCCGCCTGGTCAAGAGCACGGATCTGCACCAGCACGTCGGCAAGCGCGTCCTGATGGCGGGGATGTACACCACCGGGAAACCGGTGCACACCGCTGCGCACGAGCCGATGCAATTCGTCACCTTCGATGACGGCCACGGCCTGGTCGAGGGCGTGCTCTTTCCCGACGTCTATCGTGAACGGGCCCACGTCCTCTTCGACCAGGGACCGTTCATCTTCCGCGGCGTGGTCGAGGAATCGTTCGGCGCCGTGACGGTGACGGTGCAGCAGCTGGAGCGACTGGAACGGATGGTGGCGCGGATGGGAACTGCGGTGAACGGTGAACGGTGAACGGTGAACGGGGTGAATGGTGAGGGGTGAGGGGTGAGGGGTGAGGGGTGCACCGCTATCCCCCCTCACTCCTCACCAAGCGCGGCCATCGGCCGCGCCCCGTTCACCGTTCACCGTTCACCGTTCACCCTCTTCCCCAACCCCCCGTGCCCGCGCGCCGTACCAATACGTCACCTGCAAAGCACCCTCATTGGAGCCCCATACACGATGACCCGGTTTGCCCCCGCCCTTCTGCTTATCGGCCTTGTGGCCGCCCCAGTCTCGGCCCAGAGCCGCTACCTCCTGAATCCGACCGGCACCGAGGCGCGCTACCAGGTGCGCGAGCTCCTGGCCGCGAACACCATCGAGAACGACGTGGTCGGGAAGACCGCCGCCGTCACGGGGGGGATCTCCCTGGACAAGGCCGGCAAGGTGGTCGCGGCCGAGTCGAAGATCACCATCGACCTGACGGGCCTGAAGACCGACCGCGATCGCCGCGACGGCTACGTGCAGCGCAACACCCTCGAGACGGCCAAGTATCCCACGGCAGACTTCGTGATCACCCAGATCACGGGGCTCCCGGCCAAGCTGCCGACCAGCGGTGCGCTGAGCTTCACCCTCGTGGGCGACCTGACCCTCAAGGGCGTGACCAAGCCGACCACCTGGACCGTGACCGCCACCGCCACCCCCACCGGGATGACGGGCACCGCGACCACCAAGTTCACCTTCTCCGAGTTCGGGATCGCCGTGCCCCGCGTCCCGGTCGTGGCACGTGTGGACGATCCGATTCAGCTGCAGTTGGATTTCAACTTTGTGAAGCAGTGAACAGATGGTGAGGGGTGAGGGGTGAGGGGTGAGGGGTAACCAGTAACCCGTGACCGGTGACCAGGGGATTGGTGTTCACTGGTCACTGGTCACTGGTCACCGTTCCCCTCGCACTACCTTTCCGCATGCACCCGTCGTGGCCCCTCCCCTCCGAAGTTGCCGCACTCGCGGATCGGCTCTCGCCGCTGATCCGCTTCGGTTGTTCGTCGTGGACCTATCCGGGGTGGACGGGGCTGATCTACCAGAAGCCGTATCCCGCGACCGGTGCGGGGGCGAAGATGCTGGCCGAGTATGCTCGCTGGCCGCTCTTCCGCACCGTCGGCATCGATTCCTTCTTCTACACGCCACCCTCCGAGCGAACCCTCGCCAGCTACGCCGCCGCGTTGCCTGAGGGATTCCAGTGCGTGAGCAAGGTGTGGGACCGGATCACGGCGCACACCTTTGCCAATCCGAAGGAGCGGGTGCATTTCGGCCAGCTCAATCCCGACTGGCTCAACGCCGACCTCTTTCTCGGCGAAGTCCTGGCGCCAATGCAGGAGCACTTCGCGGGACACATCGGGCCATTCGTCTTCGAGTTCCAGACCATCGCGCGGAGTGCCAAACTCGGCGCGGCGGAGTTTGCGGCCCGGCTCGACGCCTTCTTCGGGAAGCTGCCGCGAGGCGTTCCCTATGCGGTGGAACTCCGGAACCAGGAGTACCTCAGCCCGGAGTACTTCGCGGTGCTGCGGACGCATGGGGTGGCGCACCTGTTCAACAGCTGGACCCGGATGCCGAGCATCGGGGAGCAGTTGCAGATGGCCGATGCCATCACGGGTGACTTCCTGGTGGCTCGGGCCCTCCTGCGGCAAGGGCGAACCTATTCCGCCGCCGTGGATGCCTTTGCGCCCTACGATCACGTGCAGGACGAGAATCCGGAACTCCGAGGCGACCTGGCGGCGCTCGCCAAGGCGGCGCTCGAACTTCGCATTCCGGCCTACCTGATCGTGAACAATCGCGCCGAAGGGTGTGCCCCGCTCACCATCACCGCCGTCGCCCGCCAGCTCCTCCCAGCCGCCGGCCGCTGACCAGCGCATCCGCGAGGTCGTTCGCTGCCGGATAGAGGGCGTCATCGAGCAGCGCCATCCCGCCCCCGGCCCTCAGCTGCGCGAGTCCGAGGACTGCGGCCCACACCGCCACCGCGAGCCGAATCGCCTCTTCCGGGTCGGCGGTTCCCGACTGGCGTTCGACCAGTCCGACCAGCTCGCCCAGGAATTCCCCACGGGCCCCCTCGAGGTCACTCCCGGCATCGGCCGAGGCACCGACCATCAGCTGCCACCACCCGGGGTGCTCGAGGGCGAAGGCGAGGATCCGCTGGGCTCCGTCGCCGACCTGCAGTTCTGGTCGGGTCAGCAGGTCGGTGAGGCGGTGGTACCCCTCGACCGCGATCGCCTCGAGGAGGAGGGCTCGGTTGGGAAAGTGGCGGTAGGGTGCCGACGCCGAGACGGCCAGCAGGCGAGCCAGGCCCCGCAGGGAGAGGCTCTCGGGTCCGGACGCCTCCAACTGGGTGATGCCCACCCTGATCAGTCCCGCGCGGAGGTCGCCGTGATGGTAGCGGTCGCGCGGCTTGGCGTTGCCGCTGAATGAGTTAGGCATATGTGCACAATGTACACTTTGGGCTGGCGTGGCCGCAATGTGTACATCGCTAACATTATCCGCGACGTCACCGATCCCTTCGCCGCCGACCGAATCGTCCCCACCTTGAAGCGGCTCGCTAGCCGACCAGCTCAATTATTGGCCGGCCGTGAATCAGCTCAGATTCGAGAACCGATCGCTCCGCCGCCAATGTACGCACCGCCCACATCGCCTTGGCCCCCGCGAGGTCATAACCGATCGGCCGCAACGATACGCCGAATCGAGCCTCGAGCCCCTGACCCAGCCCCGCAAACCGATCCACCCACCGTTCGGCCATCGGAACCGTCTCGGCGAGGATCAACAGATCCACAGGATCACCCAGCCGCTCCTCCCGACGCGCCGCACGACCGATCACCGCCACGGCAAGCAGGCCGGCGTCGCGACTCGACGCGGCCGCAGCCCGCAACTCGCCCCGAAGCGCTGGCCAATGATCGTCCCCGGCACGGAGCACCCCGAGGACGGCCGGCGCAAGACGGTGTCCGGTCCGCACCCGCACCAGCCGCTCACGTCCCCCCTCCACCCGTTCGACGATCCCGGTCGCCAGCAGATCGTCGAGCGCCAGCTCCACCGTCCGAAGCGCCATCCCAGTCCGCCGAGCGACCTCCCGCTGCGACAGGAGGCTCGGCGCCTGCGACACCACCCGCAACACCGCCACCTTGCCCCTGGTCCCCAGAATCGCGGAGATCGGGTCGTGAAGCGGGGAGGTCACAGGCGACTTTGGCATACATAAAGCAGTCGTGTGACTGGTTTATTGTCAAGATGGCGAACAGCGAGCGGCGAACGGCGAACGGCGACTGCCGGGCAACTGAAGAGGGGTGCGGGGGAACAGCCCCCTTACCCCTCACCCCTCACCATTCGCCGTTCGCCGTTCGCCGTTCGCTACCCGACATCCACCCCGATCATCGCCCCCACCCGCGCCACCGTCTCGCCGATCTTGTTGTTGGGCGTGGAGGCACCCGCGGTGATTCCGATGATCTTGGCGTCGCCCAGCCAGTCATGGACGAGGACCTCGTGCTTGGTCCGGACGGGCTGGTGCCGCAGCGTCCCGTGTTCCGGGTCGACACCCTCGGCATCCTCGATATGGTAGGTCCGCACGCCACGGCTCTCGGCCAGGGCGGCCAGCGCGCAGGTATTTGACGAGTTGTAGCCGCCCACCACCAGCATGAGGTCGAGCGGTTCCTCGAGCAGCTGCACCACGGCATCCTGCCGCTCCTGCGTTGCCGAACAGATGGTATCGAAGGAGCGGAAGTGATCGGCCACGGCCGCCTCGCCGTAGGCCACGATCAGCGACTTCCGGAACTCGCCTGCGATCGCCAGCGACTCGCCCGAGAGCATGGTGGTCTGGTTGGCGACCCCGATCCGCTGCAGGTCCGCGGTGAAGTCGAACCCGGGCGAACAGGCCTTGCCGAAACGCTCGGCCAGCGAGGCCGCATCGCCCTTCCCTTCGATCACGTCGCAGACCATCCGCGCTTCGTCCATGTTGAACACCACGAGGTACTTGCCGCCCGGGTGCTTGGTCGCCTGCGACGCGGTGGCCTGGGTTTCTTCGTGGTAGTGCTTGCCGTGGATCACGGCGGTGAAGCCGTCGCGGGCATAGCTGTCCACCCGCTTCCAGACGTTCAACACCGAGCCGCAGGTGGTGTCCACCAGCACGCAGCCGATGGCGCGGAGGCGCTGGAAGTCCTTCATCGTCACGCCGAAGGCGGGGATGATGACCACGTCCTCGGGGGTGATCGCGGAGAAGTCGAAGTCGGCGCCCGGATCGTGGCGGAGAAAGATGATCCCCATCGCCGCGAGCTTCTCGTTGACATGCGGGTTGTGGATGATCTCGCCCACGAGGAAGAGCCGCCGATCGGGGAACTTGCGGCGCGTCTCGTAGGCGTAGTCCACCGCCCGATCCACACCGTAGCAGAAGCCGAATTCCTGTGCCAGGCGGAAGGTCAGCGGGCCGACCTCCAAGCGGTTGCCGTTGGCCCGAATGGTCTCGACAATGCCGCTGGCATAGTCCGCCGAACGCTGCGCCTCGATCTCGCCCTTGAGGCCGAAGCCGCGGCGGAAGTAGTTGGATTCCATGGGGGGGAAGATACAGGCGAGAAGCGAGAAGCGAGAAGCGAGGCCCGGCGGATAGAGCTCAACGCCTAGCCACGCTTCTCGCTTCTCGCTTCTCGCCTCTCGTCACGGGCACCCCACCGCACGCGACTCCACCGGGAGGTTCCGGAAGGCGCCGGTGAGGGAGATGGTGTCCTGGGACATTGGTGGCTGCATCCGGATGGTGAAGGTGCCCGAGATGGTGCCGGCCGTGGGCACGAGCTCGAGCAACCCCGTCTGGCCGCGATATCCCGCGAGCGTGGCGGTGTCGGCGGGCCACCGGAGGCCGCTGGCCGCCACCGGGCGCGGACTTCCCGGCGACGTGATGAACTCCGCCGGCAGGACACTCAGCGTCCCCTTGGCGAGGCTGTCGGCGGCGTGGATCACCAGGATGAAGCCGGTGTCGTTGGAGAGCGCCTCGATGATCGCAACGCGGCTCCCGGGACACCAGTTGACGGTGGCGGGGAGCGTGGCCGTCCCCTCCAGCGCCCCCTTCCAGCCCAGGGTGACGCTGTTGGCTGCGACGCCACCAAGCGGGACACCTGTGGAGCGCGTCCGCAGCCACCAGCCGGTGCCGCCCACGGCGGCCAGCAACAACACCACCGCCACCACGCGACCACGATTCATCGGATGCCCCCGAAGACCAGGTCGAAGCGGAGGCCGCGACCGTTCCGCTCGGTGAGCGGATGACTCAACTCGGCGCGGATGAGGCCGCCGAGCACCGAGATCCCCGCGCCGGCGCCGGCCAGCAGCGGTGCGTCGCCGAACGCGGCGCGGCTGCCGGCCTGCCCTGCATCGGCGAAGAGCACGGTCTTGATGGCGCCACGTCCCCGGCGCATCAGGTCCACCTGCGCCGCCCAGAGGAGGTCACCCGATGCCACGCCGAAGTCGTAGCCGCGCACGGTGTTCACACCACCCGCCCAGAGTCCCATCTGCGGCACCACGGCGGCGCCGGCCGCCACGCCACCCTTGAGGCGCATCGTCACACGGCCATCGAGGAGCATCTGGCGCACGTCCACGGTCACCCGGCCCGCGGCCTCGCCATCCACCGTGATGCCCTCGACGTTCACGCCCGCGCTGCCGCCGTAGCGCTGCACCGTGTAGCGCAGCTGGCCACCGGCGGCGATGCCTTCGCGCACCGAGGGGTTGGCCGGGAAGCGCCAGTCGCCGCTGAAGAGTCGCGGCAGCCCGGCGCGCGCCTCGGTGGCCACGCCATGCTGGTCGGCGGCGTACGCGGCGAGGAGCAGCTCCTGGCCGAGACCGACGCTGCGTTCGTGCTGCAGGCGCGCGCCGTTGGCGAGCAGATAGGCGCCGTCATCACGCCCCACCAGCAGGCCGCGCAACGAGTTGCCGAAGGTGAGTCCGCGTGCCCACGGATCGAGATCGGCGAGGTCGCGACCACCCGTCAGCGTGAAGCGCCCGCTCGGTGCATCGCGCACCAGCGTGGCGCTCCCCATCACGCGCGAATCGGCAATCCCGTAGCGCGCCGTGGTGTACAGCGTGGTGAACGACCACGGCGTACGGAATCGCAGTCCGTACGACAAGGTCATCCCTTGCACGCGGTTGAATCGCACGAACTCGGGGAATCGCTCCCACGCCACGCCGAATCCCGGCTTGCCGCTCAGTTCCGGGGGAAGGTCCTCGACGATCGTCGCCACGTCCGCCATCGCTTCGCGCAGGCGGGCGCGATCGACCGGATCCTGCTCGAGCACGAGCGAATCGCTCCAGTCGGCGTATTGCCGCATCGAGTCGACCGGCGGCCGATGCACCTGATAGCGGCCGCCTCGCGCGAGGTAGCCGGTGCGATCGCGCGGCAGCAGCGAATCGGGCACGGTGTTGTTGCGCCGCTCGGCGCGCAGGGTATCGCGCGCGGCGAGGCGCTCGGCACGCGTGCGACGTTCCGTCGAATCGCGGAACGGTGCGGTGAAGACGATCGGCTTGCCGGTGTTCACGCTGTAGTCGTCGAACGTGGTGGTCGCCTCGAACGGCACCGTGAGTCCGCCACCCAGCGGCACCGTGACGCGTCCCGAGAGCACCTGGCGACGCGGCAGCCAGTACCGGTTCTCCTGCAGTGCGTACTCCAGGTCGGCGTCGAACTGCACGATCTGTTGCACCAGTTGGCCAGCCCGACGCGCCTCGGCACTGTCGGAGGGCGTGTCGCCATCGGGCAGTGTCCACAACTCGCGTCCGACAAAGCGGAAGGTGAAGCGCACCACGTCGCCGCTCTCGGTGTCGACCCAGAGCCGGCCGGCCACGGCCACGGCCGCGTTGGCGCGCGGCGTGATGGTGATGGCGCGGATGGTGAGCGTGCGTCCCTGCATGCCGATGGTGATCGACTCGCCTGCCGCATACCGATAGATCTGATCGGCGCCACGCGCGAGCGGATGTGGCGCCGCGCGCGACGGGGCATCACCACCGAGCACCCGGATGGAGTCGGAAAGCGTCCGCGGCACGAACCAGGGGCGTGAGAACGACGAGGTGAGGTTCACCCCGTCGAGGCGCGACGCCTCGCGCCGTCCGAGGATATCCACGCGCAGATCGTTGGGGAGCGCCCAGGAGACGGTGGCATCCTGTTCCTCGACCGCGGCGGTGGGCACCTCGGCCCAGCGTCGCTGGCCGATGCCGAACGACACGCGATAGCGGAGCCGCGCCTGGTAGTCGCGCACGGTGGTGTCCTGCTGCGCGTGCCGCGCAACGGCACGAGCCACCAATTCACTGGTGGCTCGGTCGGCGTACGTGATGGTATCGGTGGCCTGCCCCGCAACCAGCGAGGTGACCAGCAGCGTTACGAAGGCTGTTCCCACTTGGTGCGCCCATCCCGGTGGAGGCCGTAGGCACGCAAGCGGCGCCAGAGGGTGGTGCGGGAGATGCCGAGGGTCTTGGCCGTCTCGGCCAGACGCCAGCTGTGCGATTCCAGCGACCGGACAATTGCGTCCTTCTCGCGCTCGGCCAGCGTGGTCGGTCCTTCGCGGCGGGGGAGGAAGATCGCCTCGCCCAGCTCAAGCGAACCGACACGGATGGGAGCGAGCCGCCCACCGAGCCCGGCCAGTTCGGGAAGGAGGTCGTCCTTCTCGCTGGTGGGGTCGAGACCGGCCTCGGCGAGGGAGTCGCGGCCCGAGGCGTTCAGGTAGAGGATGCGCCCTTCCTTGTCGAACACGATCACGCCCTCGTTGAATGAATCGAGGAGCGCCTTCGCGAGCGGCGAGAAGACCGACGGAAGCGATGGGGTCGTCATCGGCTGAGTCATAATGGGAAGATACGCCCGAAGGCGCCTCAAGGTTTCAGTTGGTGACGTGGAGAGGTTTCCCCTCTCCGCTCGAATCCGGCATATTGTTCAGCTATCCATGACCGATGCCCATCTGCCTACCGCCGTCTCACGGTCCACCCCTCGGGGCGGCTGGCCTCTGGTGGCCTCCGTGGCCACCATCGCGATCGGGCTGGCCATCGGCCCCAAGTTTGTCGCCACTGCCCCCGACCCGGCACTCCTGGCTGTCCTCGGCCTGATCGGGATCCTGATCGTCATGGCCGGACTGGTGGCCTCCGCCAGAACCCCCGATGCGCCGGCGACCCAGCCGTTCCTGGCCTTGGCCGCGGCCACCGCCGCGCTGACGGCATTGCAGACGATCGATCAGGTCCTCAACCCCACCACCCCGGTCGGGCTCTTCCTGCTGACCGGTCCCTGGCGCTACATGCTCACGCCGGTGGTGGTCCATTTCGCCCTCTCCCTGGCCTGGTACGATCAAGCCCGCAGCTGGCTTGGCGTCGTGACCGGCTGGTACGCCCTGCATGTGGCGATGTTCATTGCCACGACCGGTGGCCTGATCTTCGGCGAAGCCCCGCTGCTCCGGGTGGTGGACGGCTTCTTCCTCCGCCAGACCTTCGAGCCGATGGGGGCCACCATCGCGGCTGGCGCTCTGCTGCTCTCCATCGCCTCGCCGAACCGCCGGGCCAGCCAGCGACGGGCCGTGCTCTCGGGTCTCGCCGCCGTCCTGCTCGGGTTGGTACCCGCGGTGCTCTTCTCGCTGGTTCCGTCGCTGGCGGCCGCCCTGGGCATCCCGGCCGAGGCCCCGTTCCTCACCCTGCCCCTCGTGGCGGCCTTCGGCGTGATCGGGGTCCTGGCTATGCCGATGGTCAATCCCCAGAAGCGCGACCTCATCGCCTATCCACTCGCCCAACGGCTTCTGGACGAGATGGACCTCCAGGCCGGACTGCGTGGACTGGCCGAGACCCTGCGAGACACCTTCGAGGCCGAGGCCGTGGTGATTCGACTTGGGACGCCATCCGTGGAGGTGACGGTCGGGACGCCCCGACGCACACGCCCGGAGGGTCCCTTCGTACCGGAGGCGGAAACCTTCGAGGAGCGGCGGGCCGTGGTGGCCCCGATCGGACGGAGCGGGGACCCCCTTGGCGAGGTGTATCTCGAGGGGCGATTCCCCGGGGCATTCGGGCGGCGGGAGCGGGATTGGCTGATGGCATTCCTCGGCCCGATCTCGTCGGTGATCCGGGTACGCCGACGTGAGGCGGAGCGTGCGGCGCAATTCGCTGAGTTTGCCACGGACGCCGGCAACGTGTCGCGCGGACTCGCCCACGCCACCGGGCTGCTCCCCGAGTTGGTGCGCGACGACGGGCGCGGTGTCCCGCTGCCGGTGGACGCGAGCGAAGTGCTGGCCCAGCTCGGCGAGGGCAGTCGCACCATCGGGAGCGGCAGTGAGGGCCTGGAGCGGGCGGCTGCCGAGGCACGGGCGCACACCCGCGCGGCGACCGACGCAATCGCGCGTGCCATGGACGGGGTCACCGCGCTCGGCAGCGAATTGATGCGCGTCGAGCGGCACAGCGAGGCGATCGCGGCGGGCAACGACACCGTGGACGGCGTGGCCTTCCGGACCAACCTGCTGGCCAACACGGCGGCCCTTGAGGCCAGCCGCGCCGGAGTCGCGGGGCGCACCTTCGCCGTGCTCGCCGAGGAAATTCGGCGCCTTGCAGATGCCACTGGGGAGGCTTCCGCCACGATCGCCGGCGAGACGACAGCGTTGACCGCGGACCGCGTGCTGCTGCACGAGCAACTCGAGCAGCTTCGCGCCGGCCTCACCGAGGCGATCCGCGAGGCCGAGGCGAGCGAAGAGGCGGTGCGGCAGATCGTGGTGCTCGCAGGCGCCCTCGAGAGCTCGGCTCGCGCGCTGTGGCCGGCAGTCGAGGAAGCCAACGCCGTGGCCCAGCGCCGTTCCGCGCGCGACTCGCATCTCACCGCGACCTTCGACGCGCTGGTGACCGAACGCACGACGCTCGCGAACGCGCTCTCGGCGCATCGCGATGCGGTCGATCGTCTTGGCGAACAGCTCGAGCGCCTGGCCCGTGCCGGGCGCGGTCGGCCGAGAACCGCCGGTCGCTAGCTGGCGACGCCCGCCGCCGAGGCTTCCAGGGCCTGCTGCTCCGCCCGGAGGATGCAGGCCAGTCCCGCGAAGATTGCCAACCCTGCACCGATGGCTCGCGTCGTCAGCGCCTCGTTGGCGAGCACCATCGGTGCCACCGCGGCGGTGAGCAACGGTTGCAGGTAGATGAATCCCGCCACCACGTTGGACGAGGTGCGCTTCAGCGCCCAGAGATTGAGGAAATAGGTTCCCACCGTCGGCCCGATCACGATCCAGGCGGTCCACCACCACGCGGCGACCGGCACCGCCGCCCAATCGAGTTGCCAGAGCGCCCAGGCCCCGATCGGCAGGAAGCCGATCGCCGCCGAGGAGAAGATCAGCGCCACCGACGGGATCGAGCCGTGTCGTCGAACGAGATCGCGTGAATAGACCAGGTAGAGGGCGTAGGCGACCATCCCCAGCTCGATCGACAGATTTCCGAGCGCCGTGGCGCGATCGAAGGCGAGGCGATCCGGTCCGATGAGCCACACGGTGCCGACAATGGCCGTGGCCATGCCGACGAGCTTCAGCAGCGTCGGGCGTTCGCGACCGGTGACCACACCGATCATTGCGGTCAGGACGGGGATGGTCGCCACGAGGATGGTGGCGTTGATGGCGGTGCTGTGACGGAGGCCGTAGAGGAAAAGGGCCTGGTTGATGGCGAGCCCGAGCAGGCCCAGGGCAATCAATCGCCAGCGATCGACACGGGGAATGACGACCGGCGCCTGCCGACGGCGGACCACCTCGAACACCACCGCACCGCCGGCCAGCCGAAACGCCACCAGCGCGAGCGCCGGCACGAACGGCAACACGAACTTTCCGGTGATGGCGAGCGACGCGAAGAGCACCTGCACCATCACCAGCGCGATCACGACACCAGCGGTCACCGGCGCTTCCCCCCGCCACGACCGCCCTTGCCACCGCCCTTCGGACCGCCCTTCGGACCGCCCTTCCCGCCGCCCTTCCCACCGCGACCACCCCCCCCCGGTCCGCGGCGCCCATCGCCCCCCGGCGAGTTGCGGCCGCGACCCGCTCCCTGCGCACCACGTCCGCGTGCATTGCGCTCGCGATCGGCAGGACCGCGTCCGCCACCACGACGGCCCGGCGAGTCGTCGCGGCGCAGCGAGGGACGCTCGAGCAGTTGCTGCAACCCCAGCAGCTCCTCGGCCTGCAGCAGCTCATCGCCTCGCTTGACCGCGAAGACCACCGGACGGTCGAGCGTGGGAATCTCGTCGGGACGGAGGCGACGCGCCTGGCCCTCGCGCAGATAGAGCCGCGCGATCGGCAGGCCGTTGCGCACTTCGTAGCCGATCGGCGAGGCGTCGCCGTGGATCCGCACCGAGGTCGGCAACGCATCCAGATGGGCACGCGCCTCCTCCGGAATCATCGCCTCGACATCCAGGTGCAGCCGCGTCTCGAGGAACTGCGACCATGAGGTCACGTCGCCGAGCTGCGCACGAATCAGCGCGTGGATGGTGGTCGGGTCCACCCCGGCGAGCGTGCCACCGCTCCGGCGCCAATACTCGTCGAGATCGCGCCCGGCGCGCACGATGCGCCCGCGATCGGGGTGCTCTGCCGTGCCGTCGAGGAGCGAATCGGTGAGCAGCCTGCGCGCTTCATCGAGCAGGCCCTCGGGCAGCTCGCCCTCGAGGTGCGTGACGGTGTGCTCGAGCTCGAAGCCGAAGTAGCTGAGGGTGCGCGCCAGGGCGAGGCCCTGCCGCTGGCGATGTCCCGCGAGCACCACCGTCGGCGGTCCGTGGCTGGCATACCGACGCACCAGGTCGAAGGGGATGGTGGTTCCCTCGATGCTCGCGCGGGCCGTGCCAAAGCGGTCGGCGAAGTAGCGCAGCGTGCCGGCCACCGCGCCCCAGCTTCCCGCGACCGACGTCTTCGAGATCCGCGCTTCCTGCCCATCCACCGTGCGCTCGTCGAGCATCAGGTCGAACGGGGCGATCCGCGCGAGCAGGTCGATGAACGCGTTGCGCCGGTCGCGATCGGCATGCGGAATGGTGGTGGGCAACTCGAGATCGAGGGCGCGATAGACCGACGCCATCGCGAGTGCCCCGTCTTCGATCGCCTTCTGGAGCACGCCCCGCTTCTCGGCCCATTCGCCCAGCGACTTCTCGTCGAAGACGTGTCGCCGCAGGCCGTGCACCTCGCCAATGGTGCTGCACTTGTTCACGGCCTCGGCGAGGAGATTGTAGGCCGTGAGGTGATCGCTTCCGGCCACCAGCGCGCCGTGCAGGTCGCGCTCCTCGCGGGTCATCCGATGCAGCGAATCGATGCCGCTCGCCCCTGCAACCAGCGGCAGCAGGGATTCGTCGGCGTGCACCAGCAACTCCGCCCACGGCCGCTCGACTGGCAGCGCCTCGACGTCGCGCCCGTAGCGCGTGAGCCGCCCATGCTCGATCAACCCGCGCGACGTGAGCCGGGCCATCGCCTCGCGGTAGGCGGTCTGATCGAGCGGCACCGGCAGGTCGAGCCCCGAGGCATCCACGCCGATGGCCGCGCAGGTGATCGCCACGCGCTCGGCGTCGCCGGCCAACTGGAACTCGGGCGGCGCGGGCTTGAGCGTCGCGAAGTCGAGGATCCGGTCGGAGAGAATGGTCACCTGCCCGTTCGCGACGCGGCCGTGCACCCGCCCCGCCATCTGCAGGATCTCGTTGGCGCCGAGATAGAGGCGATGCAACACGTTGCGGCCACGGTCCACCACGTTGCCGTAGCGCGCATCGTAGATGATCACCGTGTCGAGGCCGGGGAGGTTGAGCGCCGACTGCCCCGCCGCCGTCATGGCGAGGAGGTAGGGCTTCTTCACCTCGCCCTCGAGGAAGGGACGGATGATGCGGATCGGCTCGCCACCGTGATAGAACGCCGCGTTCAGCTTGGGGAAGCGCGCGGCCAGGCCCTCGCCGAGCCGCTCGACTTCGGCACGCGTCGGGAGGAAGACGGCGACCCCGCGTTGCTCGCGCACGAAGCGACGGATGGTGTTGTCGTCGAGGAACTCGGCCGGCTGCTTGGGCTCCACGGTCACGGTGGCGCGCAGCTTCGGGTCGAAGGCCGAAGTCTCGAGGAGCTCGTCGCTGTTGAGGTATTCGCGGTAGAACGTCGGATCGACGGTGGCCGAGAGCCAGATGAAGCGGCAGCCGGTGCGCTTCCCGAGCGCGAGGCAGAGCTCCAGTTCGGCCGAGGTCTGGTGGATCTCGTCCACCACGATGGTGTCGCGCGGCGAGACGAACTCGTCGGTGAGCCAGCGCCGGGCGATGCCGGTGGTGACCACGATCACGTTCCAGGAGGGCGTCTCGGGGGTGGCCTCGCGCTCGCGATTCACCACCCCGATCCGCAGCGGCTGTTCGAGGATCGCCTCGGCGATCAGGCGAACCGAGAGGGTCTTCCCGGTCCCGGTCCCGGCCACGATGCCGAAGCCCTTGCCAGCGGCGGCCCAGGCCCGCAACTCGGCACCATGCTGGCGCTGGAGGAGCGTCTCGATATGGGTGTGAAGCGCCAGCTCGATCGTCTCGCAGGAGGCGCGAGTCGGCGCGATGACGATGACGCGGCCGCGGGGATGCTCGGCCTTGCGGTAGGCATCGGGGTCGGGCGGGAGGAAGTGGTCGCGCTTGAGGTCCACAGGGGCAAGTTAATCGCCCGCTCCGCTATAATTGGGGTCGGCCCGATCCGGGGCCGGGTTGCCAACTGCCGGGAGGGGTGATGGAAGGGAAGGTCTGCCTGATCACGGGCGCGAATCGCGGCATCGGTCGAGCCACCGCCGAGGGGCTCGCGCGCCTCGGCGCCACGGTGATCATCACCAGTCGCCAGCGCGAAGCAGGCGAAGCCGCCCGCCGGGAGATCATCGCGGCCACCGGGAACCAGAAGGTCTCCCTGCTGGTGGCGGACTTCTCGACCCAGGCAGCAGTCCGTCAGCTGGTCGAGGACGTGAAGGCCGCCACGCCGCGGCTCGACGTGCTCATCAACAACGCCGGCTCGTACCACGCGATGCGGACCAAGACGCCGGACGGCATCGAGGCGACCTTCGCGGTCAACCATCTCGCCCCGTTCCTGCTCACCACCGGCCTGTTGCCGTTGCTGGAGGCCAGTGCACCGGCGCGGGTGATCGTCGTGGCGTCGGAAGCGCACCAGCGGGTGACCGACCCCGAGGACTGGGAGAGCGCCAAGGCCTACAACGGCCTCACCGCCTACTCCCGCTCCAAGCTCGCCAACGTGATGTTCGGCTACGACCTGGCGCACCGGCTCGAGGGGCACGGCGTCACGGTCAACAGCTGCCATCCCGGGCTGGTGAAGTCGGCGCTGCTCGAATCAGGATTTGATCGGTGGTGGCTGCGGTGGGCGTGGCCGATCGCGACCCGTTTCATGATCACCCCCGAGGAGGGGGCGACCACCCTGCTCTACCTCGCCGCCTCACCAGAGGTGGAAGGCGTGACCGGGAAGTACTTCAAGCGCTCGCGCGCCGCCACGTCATCGCTGCTTTCGCATGACGCCGTGGTCGGCGCGCGGCTCTGGAATGTCTCGCTGCGACTCACCGGGCAACTGCCCGCCGCCGAGGTCACCGGCGAGCACATCGCCCACTAGGGCCGGGAACCCCGCCGCTCAGTTGGGGCGGCGGGCCCGATTGTCATACCGCTCGTCGGTTCGTCCACCGGGACGGTTGTCGCGATTGTCGCGGCGGTCGTCCCGGTCGTCGTAGCGGTCGTCACGCCGATCGTTGTCGCGGCGGTCGTCGTAGCGCCGGTCATCATAGCGGCCGTCCCGCATCCGGTAGAAGTCGCGATCCCGCGGCTCGAAGAAGTACTGGTTGCGGTAGTGGTAGACCGAGATCGGCCGGGCACCGCGCATCGGCCGCTCGTAGTAGCGTCCCCCGATCACGTAGAGCGTCACCGGACGCCAGTTGCGGAACTCCTTCTTCCACTGCCCATAGTTGCGCGCGTTGTAGTCGCGCACCACCACGTACCTGGGCCCATAGCGGTCATCGTAGCGATCGTCGTAGCGGTAGTCATCGCGGCGATCGATGATCACCGGGCCGCGATCGCGCTGGCCGCCGCCGAGAATCGGGATGTCGAGGAGCACGCTGGCCCGAACCTGGGCGGTCAACGGGGCAGCGGCGAGGGTGAAGGCGGCGAAGACCAACGAAGCGGTGCGCATCGGAACCTCCGGACAGGGGGGTAAACGGTGAACGGTGAACGGTGAACGGGGGCCCCGACCCACCAATTGATGACCGACTCGCAGGGCGTGCGTCCCCCGTTCACCGTTCACCGTTGACCGTTCACCCAAACGCCAGCCCCATGCCACACCCGAATCCCTTGCCCATCAAGGAGTTAGCTCGTGTGCAAGCGAACGGCACTGTCCCATATCATGGACAGTTGTCCGATGGTGAGTCGGGGCGCGACGTGGTAACTTGGTGCCGCGGCGGCACCACTCGTCCGCGCGGCAATCGTTTCGGAGCAAGCTGTGGGCACCTTTCGCGTTACCGTCAGCAAGGACTACCTGGTCTTCTCGTCGGCGCACTTCATCACCTTTCGCGGGCACACCTGCGAGTCGCTGCACGGGCACAACTATCGGATCGCGGTCTCGGTCGAGGGACCGATCGACGACGAGTGCCTCTTCGTCGTCGACTTCGCGATTCTCAAGCGGATCGTGCGCCGATACGTCGACATCATGGACCACCGCGTCCTGCTGCCGACCAACAATCCGAAGCTCGCCTTCCGGACCGACGGTGGGATGACCTTCGTCGAGTACTTCGGGGAGCAGACCTACCAGTTCCCGACCAAGGACTGCGCCATGCTGCCGATCGCCAACACCACCGCCGAGATGATTGCGGAATGGGTCGCGATCAACGTGCGCGACGACCTCGCCAAGGAAGGGGCCAAGCTGACCTTCCTCGAGATCGAGGTCGAGGAGTCGTTCGGTCAGTCGGCCACCTATTCCACCACGCTGGATTGAGCCGATGAAGAGCAACGAGCCGCTGTTCGAAGGGGCCGAGCTGTCGGCCCGCCTGGCTGGCATCCCGGGGTGGACCACCGCCGACGGCTGGCTCCGTCGCGAGTACCGCACCGACGGCTGGCGCAGCACCATGCTGGTGGTCAATGCGATCGCCTTCGTGGCCGAAGCCGGCAATCACCATCCCGACCTCGAGGTGCACTGGGGCTCGGTGGTGGTGCAGTTGCAGACCCACTCCGCCGGCGGCATCACCGAGAAGGATTTCCAGATGGCCGAGCGGATCGAGGCGACGGTGCGCTGGAAGCCAGCCGGTGAGTTCCCCGGTCTCGAAGGGCAACGCGACGGATGGATCAAGGAGTGACCATGGCGCCGGCGATCCCGCTGGTTCTCCCGCTCGAATCCTTCCCCGAACCGCTCGAGCTTCTCGAGCGGTTCGTGCATTGGCCCCATCCCGTCCTGCTCGAGGGCGCGGCCGGCCAGCACGACCTCGGGCGCTACTCGTACTTCTCGGCCGCCCCCGTTGCCACGTTGCGTGGCAGTGCCTCCGATTGGCCGATGCTCAGCGAACACCTTCGCCGCTTCGTGCGTGCCGATGCACCGATGGATCCGTCACTGCCTCCATTTCAGGGCGGCTGGATCGGCTGGTTCGGCTACGAACTCGGCGCGGCCTTCGACCGGATGCCGCGCGCCGCGTTCGACCCAACCGCGCTCCCCGACTGCGCGCTGGCCCTCTGTGACTGGGTGATTGCATGGGACCACGCCCAGGGACAGGCGTGGCTCGTGAGCAGTGGAGTGAATGTGTCGGGCGACTGCAGCCGTGAGCGCGCCGTGGCGCGCGCGGCCGAGGTGATGGCGGTGCTCGAGGCCGCGCCTGCGTTGGCAACCGACGCGAGCTGTGCGCCGACCACGGTCTCCGCCGACTTCACGGCCGACGGCTACCGCGCCGCGGTCGCGGCGGTGGTGGAGCATGTGTTGTCCGGCGAGATCTTCCAGGCCAACCTGGCACAGCGCTTCACCGCGCCGTTCTCGGGGAGCGCGCGCGGCCTCTATCGGCGTGTTCGGGAGCGGACGGCGGCGTCCCTCGCCGCCTACGTGGACCAAGGGGATGTGCAACTGGTGAGCGCCTCGCCGGAGCGCTTCCTCTCGCTCGATGCGTCGACGGGCGTGGTCGAGACGCGGCCGATCAAGGGTACGCGGCCGCGGGGCCAAGATGCCGAACAGGACGCCGACCTCGCCGCCGAGTTGCTCGCGAGCGAGAAGGACCGGGCCGAGAATGTGATGATCGTGGACTTGCTGCGGAACGATCTGGCGCGGGTCTGTGCCCCCGGCACGGTCGAAGTACCGGCGCTCTGCGTCCTCGAATCGCACCCGACGGTGCATCACCTGGTGTCGACGGTGACCGGCACGCTGCGCCCGGGGCGCGATGCCCTCGACCTGCTGGCGGCCACCTTCCCCGGCGGCTCCATCACCGGTGCACCCAAGCTGCGGGCGATGGCGCTGATCGCGGAACTCGAGCCGGTCACGCGCGGCCCGTATTGCGGGGCCATCGGGTGGCTTGGTCGCGACGGAAGCATGCAGCTCTCGATCGCCATCCGGACCATCACGGTGGCGCGCGGCGTGGCCTCGTTGCATGCCGGCGGCGGCATCACCGCGCTCTCGGAGCCCGAGGCCGAGTATCAGGAGACGCTCGACAAGGCCGCCGCCCTCATCGCGGCGCTCGAGGAGGGCGGATGATCCTCCTTCTCGATCACGACGACTCCTTTGTCTTCACGCTGGCGCGCTACGTCGAGGAACTGGGCGAGGCACCAGCGGTGCTGCGCACGCACGGTGTCACGCTCGACGTGATCCGCGCGATGGCGCCGAGCCGCATCATCCTCTCTCCCGGCCCGGGCACGCCCGAAGCGTGCGCTCTCGCGCTCGAGGTGGTCCGCGCCCTCGGCCCCACCACACCAATCCTCGGCGTCTGTCTCGGTCATCAGGTGATCGCCACCGCCTACGGCGCCACGGTGGCGCGCGCCGCACATCCGCGTCACGGCCGCACGTCGCCCATCACGCACGATGGACTCGGGGTCTTCGCCGATTTGCCCTCGCCGCTCGACGCGACGCGCTATCACTCGCTCGCGGTGGTCGAGGCAACGTTGCCACCTGAGCTGATGCTCACGGCGCGCGCCGACGATGGCGAAGTGATGGGGATCCGGCACCGCAGCCATCCGGTGGAGGGGGTGCAATTCCATCCGGAGTCGGTGCTGACGACGATGGGCTTCAGGATGGTGCGGAACTTCGTGAACGGAATTCAGCCGGGGCCGTGAGGCCGCGGTGAGGGGTGAGGGGTGGGGGGGGGGGGGGGGGGGGGGGGGGGGGGGGGGGGGGGGGGGGGGGGGGGGGGGCGCGCGGGGGGGGGGGGGGGGCGGCGGCGCCCCCCCCGCCCGGAGCGCCGGCCCCCGCCGCGCCGCCGGGCCCGAGCGCCCCCCCATGCCCACCAGCA
>JANRIW010000016.1:0-135142 GCA_033764505.1 Gemmatimonadales bacterium | reverse complement strand
GGGGCCCGGCGGGAAGATCTCTCCGCCGGGCCCCGCTTCTCGCTTCTCGCTTCTCGCTTCTCGCTTCTCGGCCTTACTTCTTCTTCGGCGCCGCCTTCTTGACCGCCGCCTTGGCCTTGACGGCCGGCTTCGCGACCGGCTTCGCCGCGGGCTTGGCAACCTTGGCGGCCTTCGGAGCCGGAGTCGCCTTGGCCTTCGCCGCGGGCTTGGCCGGCTTGGCCGGCTTCGCGGCCGCGGTCGACTTGGCGGGCTTCGCCGTGGTGTCGACACTCGGCGTCACCGCCGGGGCATCGAGGGTGACCACGCCGACCGGCGAGAGGTTGATCACGCCCACCATCGGCACCGACGACGCACCGGTCGCCGCGCGAACGCCGCCGCGGAAGCGGATCGCCGCGGCCGGGGTGGTGGTGATGGTGCCATCGGCCGCCGTGGTGGTGGTGGCCTCCGGTGTCGCGCGGCGCTGCATCCCCATCTCGGTGCGGTGCGGCGTGACCTCGTACTGGTCTTCGCCGAGGAGACGCACGTCGGCGATCTCGGCGTCATTGGCCTGACGCAGCAGCTTGAAGAACCGCGGCACCTCGAGCAGGACATCCTCGGTGCCGTGCAGCGCCGCCATGCGCGCCCGCAGCACCTCGTGACCGGCCGGCGTCGGCAACTCGCCGAGCGCGCGATTGAGGAGATGGAAGGCCTCGGCGAGCGTCATGCCACTCGGCTCGACGAAGGAGATCGGCGTCGGGCCACTCGGCGCGGCCGTCGTCACGACTGGCGCGCTGCCCTCCTCGCCCTTGCCGCGTCCACGCCCGCGTCCGCGGCCGCGACGACGACCCGCGCGGTCCTCGCCCTTCGGCTCGACGGCCGACGTTGCCTCGGGTGCGCGCACGGCGGGTGCTGCGGCCGCCGCACTGCTCGCCGGTGCCCCGCGACGACCCCCATCGCGCGACGGACGACCACTCTTGGCATCCTTGACCACCGGCGCGCCACCCTTGGCGGGTGCCACGTCGAACTGGCCATTCTCCTGCTTGATCACCTGGATGAGGCCGCGCGATCCCGCCTCGGTGACGAACTTCGAGAAGCGGTTGAAGCCGGCGTTGCTCTCGTCGAAGTTCGGGTCGATCTGCTGCATCACCTGCTTGAGGCGATCGGAGCGCATGACATCGCCTTGCGCCACCATCTTCGCCACCGCTTCGACCACCAGCTCCCACGGATCGCGCTGCGTTGACGGGGCGTCGCTCTCCTTGGTGAGGCCGGCGAGGTCCGAGTACGAGAAGTACTCGTCGCAGTTCTGGATCAGGATGTCGGAGGCCGACTCGCGGATCCCGACGCCGATGACGTACTTGCCGTACTCCTTCAGCTTCAGCACCAGCGACGAGAAGTCGCTGTCGCCCGAGAGCAGGATGAAGGTGCCGATTTCGGGCCGGGTGAAGACGAGCTCGATGGCATCCACCGCGAGGCGGATGTCGGTGGCGTTCTTCTTGTTGGTGCCGAAGGCCGGGGCGAAGATCAGGTCGATCGACGATTCCGACAGCGGCACGATGTACTGCGGGTAGCGACGCCAGTCGGCATAGGCGCGTTGCACCGCGACCTTGCCCTTGATGATGTCGGAGTTGAGGAGGGTGCGGAGTTCCTTGGTGAGGTCCGAGCGGACGCCAAGGGTCACGTTGTCGAAGTCGATCAGCAGCGCGGCGTTCGGCGCATGCAGGGCGGGCACGGCCATGTGCCGGCCGGCCCGAAAGGCGGGAAGAGAAGTCACGACGGTCCTGTATGTGTGGCCGTCCCCGGTCTTGTCCTCCCGGCCTCGTCACGCCGGATGGCGGACATTGTGGGGTCGGGGCAGGCAACGATCGAGACGGCGTGCGGTCCGTGCGGCGCCCCAATGGCGCCTGCGCGTCGGACCCTGAAACGTAGGGGGGGACGGGGTCCAATGGGAAGGGATGGCGCTGAAATCGAGAAGCGAGAAGCGAGAAGCGTGATCCGGCGGTACGATCCCTCCGCTGGGCCTCGCTTCTCGCTTCTCGCCTCTCGCTTCTCGCCTCTCGCTTCTCGCCCTACATCCCAACCACCCTCGCCATCTCCTGCCGCTTCACCTTGCCGCTCGCGGTCATCGGGAAGGAATCGAAGAAGCGCACCAGGTCGGGGACCTTGGTGGCCGAGAGGAGGTCCTGGCAGAAGCGGCGCAGGTCGGGGCCGGTGACGACGGCGCCCTCGGTGAGGACCACGCAGGCGCAGATCAGCTCGCCCAGCACGTCGTGGGGGACGCCGACGACGCAGGCCTCGTCCACGCCGGGGTGCGTGCGCAGCACGTCCTCGATCTCGCGCGGCGTGACCGTCTGGCCGGCCCGCACGATCACTTCCTTCCGCCGGGCGACGATGCTGATGTAGCCGTCCTCATCGAGGTGGGCCAGGTCGCCGGTGAGGAGGTAACCCTCGGGCGTGAAGGTCCGCGCCGTTTCGTTCGGCATGCGATGATAGCCCGTCATCACCGTCGGGCCCTGCACCACCAATTCACCAACCGCCTCGGCGCCGTGCAGCACGCCGCTCCGTACGTCCACCACGCGCACCTCGACGCCATCGAGGGGACGGCCGACGGTCGTGCGCCGCTTCTCGAGCGGATCGCCACGGCGCGTGGCGGAGACGGTCGGCCCGGCTTCGGTGAGGCCGTAGGCGATCTCGACCTCGCACCAGCGACGAATGCGATCCACCAACCCGGGCGCCACGGTGCTCCCCGCCACCACGCCGCCACGCAACGACGAGAGATCGGTCGCCGCAAAGGTGGGATCGCGCATCAGCAACTCGAACATGGTCGGCACGCCGGGCAGGTGCGTCACGCCGGTGCGTGCGATGACTCGCAGCGCCGATTCGGCATCGAAGTGTCCGAGGAGCACCACCGTGGCCCCAGCACTCACCGCCGTGAGCAGCACCGACAAGCCGAAGACGTGAAAGAGCGGCAGCGACAGGAGGATGCGGTCGTCCTCGCCCAGGCCAAGCGCAGCCGCCGTCCCGTCGGCCGAGGCGAGCATGGCGCCGTGCGGCAGGAGGACGCCCTTGGGCTTTCCCATGGTGCCGGAGGTGTACACCAGCGCGAGCGGGGCATCCGCGCGATCAGCCTCCCCCGCGGCCGCCTGGCGCTCGCCGCGTGCAAGCATCTCGGCAAAGGGGACGGCCCGATCGTCGAACCAGCGCGTCCCCTGACCGGCGTAGACCACCAGGTGGAGTGACGGCAATTCGGGGAGCAATTCGTCGAAGAGCTCGAGGTAATCAATCGGCGTGGCGCTCTCGGGGATCACCACCGCCGCGACCTCGGCATGCCGCATCTGGTACTGCAACTCGTGGTAACCCATGCCCGGATCGAGCGGCACCACCGTGAGCCCGGCCTGCGCGGCCGCGAGCACGGTCACCACCCACTCGATGCCGTTGGGGAGGTCGATCCCGATGCGGTCGCCGACGGCGAGCCCTTCGCCGCGCAGCGCGCGCGCAAGGGCATCCACCTGGTCGGCCACTTCGGCCCACGTGAGAGTGCGAGCCCCTTCGATGAGGAAGGGGCGGTCGGGATGGCTGGCGGCTCGCGCACGGAAGCGCGGGGCAAGCTGATGCTGGGTCACGGGCCGCTCTCGACAGGTTTGGGAACGCTCGCAATGTACGAGCCCCAGGCGAGGAGCGGCAGGGCGTCAGCCGATCAGCATGGCCGGATCGGCGTCTGGTAGCGACAGCGTGAAGCGGAAGCAGGTCCCTTCCCCGGCCACCGCACTCACCTCGAGGTTCGATCCCATCGCCTCGACCAGCTTGCGACAGATCGAGAGCCCGAGCCCGGAGCCCGAGAAGGCGTAGTCCCCCGGCTGCTGCCGACGCCGGAACGGCTCGAAGAGCGTGGCCATCGCCGCGTCGGGAATGCCGCGACCCGTGTCGCGCACCACCACCTCGAGGGCGTCGCCCTCCAGATCGGTCAGCGCCACTTCGACATGCCCGTCGGAGGAGAACTTCAGGGCATTGGTGGTGAGGTTCAGGAGCACGCGGTTGAGGGCGCCGGGATGCCCGATCCGTCGATCGCGCATCGGGCCGGTGAAGCGCAGTTCGAGTCCCTTCTCCTCGGCGATCGGCCGCACGATGTCGCGCACCGATTCCAGCACGTCACTCACCGCAAAGGGCTGCGGGTCGCGACCGACCAGGCGGTCGCCGCCGCGCACCAGTTCGATCACGTCACTCGCCACCGCGTTGAGCCCGAACGCCGCGGAATAGACGAGGCCGAGTTGGCGTTCGAGCAGGGGCGTGAGCGGTCCGCTCCGGCCGCGAAGCATCGTCTCGGCGAGGAAGAGGATCGAGGTGAGCGGCGAGCGCAGGTCGTGCGCCACTTCGACCACGAGATCGAGGCCGTTGGGTCCCGTCATCCGTTCCTGGAATCGCTCGGTCCAGCGTGGCTCCATGCCGGCGGCGACGCGCTCGAGGGCGCGCAGCACCGGGCGCAATCCCCCGGGCGGCACGCCCTCGTCGTGTTCCAGCAGGTGGCGGCGCAACAGCGCCACCACCCGCCGGTCGAGCGGCGACGACGGCTCGGGCGACGGATCGTGCCCCTCGGAGGCCGCGACAATCTGCGCGACCACTCCGGCCACCGCCGCCGCCGCCTCGGCTTGCGAGATCGCATCCACCGCGAACCCGCGCCACTCCTCCACCAGCGCGTCGGCGGCCTCGTCGAGCCAGCGCCGCGCGTCGGCCGAGAGCGGGAGGTTATTCGCCGCGGTCATCGCGCTGCAGTCCGTGCTTCTCCATCAGGCGATAGAGCGTGGTGCGATCCACGTTGGCCTGGCGCGCGGCCTTGGACATGTTGCCCGCCGCGCGACTGACGAGCCGTGACAGGTAGTCGCGCTCGAACTGCGCGATCACCTTGTCCTTGACCTCGTGGAACGGGCCGTCGAGCTGCGCCATCGGCATCCGCTCCTGCGTCGCCTCCGCATCCTCGTACATCGGGATGTCGCCCGGCTCGATCTGTTGATCGGGTTCCACCATGACGGCGACATGCTCGATCACGTTCTGCAGTTCGCGCACATTGCCGCGCCAGGCCCGGGTGCGCAGGAACTCGATCGCTGCATCACTGAGGCGCGGCGCACGATCGGGCATCTGCCGATGGCGGTGCCAGAAGACGCCCAGGAAGTGATTGGCGAGGAGCGGAATGTCCTCGGGCCGGGTCCGGAGCGGCGGCAGGACGATCGGCACCACGCGCAGGCGGTAGAAGAGGTCGCCGCGCAGGATGCCCCGCTCCACCGCATCCTGGGGATCGCGGTTCGTGGCGGAGATGAAGCGGACGTCCACCGGATCGCCGGCGGTCTCGGCGCCGACGCGGCGCACGATGCCATCCTGAATGACGCGCAACAGCTTGGCCTGCAGCGGCAGCGACATCTCGGTGAGCTCGTCGAGGAAAAGCGTGCCACCGTCGGCGGTCTCGAGGAGGCCGGGCTTGTCACGATCGGCGCCGGTGAAGGCGCCCTTCTTGTGGCCGAACATCTCGGACTCGAGCAGCGGTTCGGGAAGGGCGGCGCAGTTGATCGGCACCAGCGTCCGCTTGGCGCGACGCGAGTGCTGATGGATGAACTGCGCGATGACTTCCTTGCCGGTGCCGCTCTCGCCACTGATGAAGACCGAGGCGTCGGTCGGGGCCACCTTGCGCGCCAGCTCGACCGCCTTGCGGAACGAGGGCGAAATGCCGATCAGGGTCAGCGAGTCGGAATGCGAGTGCTGCCGCATGACCTGCTGCCGGAGGTCGGCGGCCTCGCGACCCTTGAGGATGGCGTGCGAGGCGCGACCGATCAGGACCTGCAGGTGCGTCGCCGAGAACGGCTTGGGGAGATAGTCCCAGGCCCCCATGCGAAGCGCTTCGATGCTGCTGGAGACCGTGGGATTGCCGGTCATCACCACGACCAGGGTGTCGCGATTGGTCTCGAGGGTGGCATTCAGGATCTCGAGTCCGGAGACCTGGGACATGAAGAGATCCACCAGCACCATGTCGAAGGGCCGGCGCCGGACCAGTTCCATGGCCTCCTCGCCGCGTCCCGCGAGCGTGACCGTGTAGCCCTCGCCCCGAAGGACCGAGGCGCAGCTCTCGCGCAGGGTCCGCTCATCGTCCACGATGAGGATCCGAATCGAGGCCTTCACGTCGGCAGGAAGCGCAAGCAGATCGCGGCTTCCGCTGTTTTCCGGGGGACCGAGGCCGGCCCCGGTGACAGCAGTCATGGCTTACTCCTGGAAACAATCGTGGGATACACTCCCCACCAGCGTGGGCGAAAAGCGTGCCGCGACTGTGGTACCGGTCCATCGTTGGGGGGACACATACACCCTATATCGTTGCTCGAACGTAGCACCTGTTTCGTCAACGCACCACCAGGTTGTTGCATTCACGCAACAACACTGCCGCATTTGGTCACCAGTCGCGTCGGCAACGCGGTATGGCAGTTGCAAGGGTCCAACGGCGACAGCATCACGCGATGCGCTGGACCCTCAATCCTTTGGGCGACATGACCACTCAGCTGACCCCCCTCTCCGGCAACCTGCCGGCCTACCCGGCCGGCGGTGGTGCCCTGGGCGCCGCCGCTCCCTTCTCCGGTAGTAGCGGGGGGCCGCGGACGAGCCCCATCACGCGGTATCTCTCCACGCTCCGGCGCTTCAAGTGGCTGGTCCTCCTCCTGGCCCTGCTCGGCCTGGGTGGCGGGTGGTTGGTGTCCCGGATGCGGCCCGAGAGCTTCGTGGTCCGCGCCTCGATGCTCCTCGCCATGCCGGTGGGCGACAACGGTCCGATCGCGGCCGGCGCCGTCCTGGGTGGCGACCAGTGGAAGAAGTTCATGCGGTCGTACAAGTCGCTCGAGCCGGTCGCCAGGATGCACCGCCTCTACCTCATCGGCCCCAAGCGTCTTGGCGGTCCGCCGCTGCCGCACGGACCCAGCGGACCGGACGCGGCGCTGCTCAAGACCTTCGACATTGGGCCGGGCTACCTCCCCGGCAACTACGAGTTCAAGGTCAGCGACGACGGCCGCAACTGGGAGTTGACCCAGCTGAATACCTCCCGCAAGGTGAAGGGGGTGGTCGGCGACAGTGTCGGACGCGAGTTCGGCTTCCGCTGGGTGCCGATCATCGAACGACGGTGGCACGGCAAGACCTTCGCCTTCGATGCAGTGACCGAGCGCGAGGCCGCCGACGACATCGACGGCCGCCTCGACATCAACATCGATTTCCGTGGCGCCCGATTCGTCCTGCTGACCCTCGTGGGCCAGGAGTCCGAGAAGACGGCGGCCACGCTCAATTCGCTGCTGCAGGAGTACGAAACTCGCGCCGCCGTCATGAAGCGCGTCAACCTCACGGCCGAGGCCGGGGTGGTGGACACGCAGCTCCAGGACGCCTACAACCGCCTCCGGAATGCCGAGCAGGCGCTGCTGCAGTTCCAGACCGGCGCCGTCATTCTGCCGCGGGAAGAACTGCCGGTCGCCCCGGGCCTGCAGGCGACCACCCCCTCGGGCTACAGCGCCTTCCTCGCCAAGCGGGAGCAGGTGGATCGGCTGACCCGCGACAAGCGCGACCTGCAGGAAGCGCTGGCCCGGGCGCAGAGCGGCGAGATCGCCGTGGACCTCTTCCTCGCCATTCCGTCGGTCGCCAGCTCGACGGAGTTGAAACAGGTGCTCGGCGATCTGGTGGCGGCCGAGACCCAACTGCGCGCCGCACGCGCGCAGGGCTATTCCGATGACTGCCGCGCCTGCGGCGTCACCGGCGGCCCGGTCTACAACCTGCCGGAGCTGATTCGCCGCATCGGCGAACTGCGGGCGCAGACCATTCCGACCTACGCCCAAGCTGTCATTCGCCGCCTGGACAACGACCTCGCCCGACTCAATCGCGAGGTGTCCACCGCGCGCACCGAGCTGCAGGGCATCCCGAGCCGGACCATCGAGGAGAACCGCCTCAAGCGGGAAGTGGACATCGCCCAGACCACCTACAAGTCGCTGACCGACCGGTCGGAGAATGCCCGCCTCCGCGAGGCGAGCGCCATCGGCGACCTCTCGATCTACGACCCGGCGGTGCCGCCGCTGCTCCCGAGCAAGAACCGCAAGCCGGTGATCATCATGCTCGGCCTGATCATGGGATTGGGTGCCGGCCTCGGCCTCGCCTTCTTCCTCGACCTGACCGACAAGCGCGTGCGCTACGCCGACCAGATCACCAGCGGGCTCGGCCTCACCATCCTCGGCGTGGTGCCGGAGATCCGGCGCGCCAAGGGCGAGACGCCCTCGGCCGAGGAAGCGGCCCAGGTCATCGAGGCGTTCCGGACCATCCGCCTCAACCTCTCGCACAGCATGGGCGAGGGCCGCGGCGTCCTGACCATCTCCTCGCCGTCGCCGGGTGACGGCAAGTCGCTGGTGGCTTCCAACCTGGCGCTCTCCTTCGCCGAGTCGGGCTATCGCACCTTGCTGATCGATGGCGACACGCGCCGTGGCGAGCTGCATCGCACCTTCGGGCAGGAACGCCGGCCGGGATTGCTCGACCACCTCACCGGCGAGCTGCCGATGGAGAACCTGCTGCGGAAGACGTCGCATCCGATGCTGACGCTGATCACCGCGGGCAGCCGCAAGCGCAACGGCCCCGAACTCCTCGGCGGCGTGACCATGCGCGACCTCGTGGCCGCCATGCGCGAGCGCTTCGACGTGGTGATCGTGGACTCGCCGCCACTCGGCGCGGGCATTGACCCGTTCGTGCTCGGCACGCTGACCGGCAACATGATCCTGGTGATGCGCTCCGGCGCGACCGAGCGCGACCTCGCCGAGGCGAAGCTCCAGATCGTGGACCAGCTCCCGATCCGCCTGATCGGTGCGGTGCTCAACGACGTCCGCAGCGGTGCCTCGGAGTACAAGTACTACTCGTACAGCTACGGCTACGGCGCGACGGATGAAGGGGAGGATGTGGGGAAGTTGCCGGCGACGACCAACTGAGTCGTAGGTCGTAAGTCGTAGGTCATAAGTCGCAAACAGTGAAGGCCGGCATCCTCAATGGGGTGCCGGCCTTCACGACCTATGACCTATGACCTATGACCTACGACCCGCGACCTAGGACCCCCTACGCCGCCATCGCCGGACTCACCGCCTCCAGCAACGCCCAGCCGTTCTCGGGCAGGGTGTCGTGGCCGCGGGTGATGACGGTGGTGTTGACCTCGATGTCGCGGTCGGCGAGCGACTCGCGGAAGATGCCGCGGAAGCGCTCGACGAGGCGCTCCACACCGGCCGAGGACGCCCCAGGGGCAACCACGGCGAAGCGATTGGTATCGAGGCGGCCGAAGGCGTCGGCGGCGCGACCCTGCCGGCGGAGCCCCTGCCCGATGTTGGCGACCTGAATCGGATCGAGGCGCTGCGGGATGTCCCACACCACGCAACTGACGTCGCGCTGGCTGCGGCGGGCCTCTCCCAGGAGCTCGGTCGCGCGTCGGGTCAGGCCAGGCCGCGAGTAGAGTCCACTCTCCTGGTCGACCAGCGTCTCCTGACGGAGCCGGCGCACCTCCTGGTAGGAGGCGCAATAGACCGTCAGCTTGTTGAGGAGCGCTTCGGCGTCGAGCGGCTGCCCGTAGAACTCCCACGCCCCGGCCTCGTAGGCCGCCACCCGCTGCTGGCGGCCCGAGGGGCCGGCCGTGGTGATCATGATCGGAAGCGCGGCCCCGAAGGCGGGATCGGCGCGGAGACGGCGGCAGACTTCGGTCCCGGAGAAGTCGGGGAGCTGCTGGTCGAGGATCACCACATCGGGATCGAGCCGCTCCGCCATGGCGAGCGTCTCGCTGGCGGTGTGGGCGCGATGGGTCCGGTAGCCGCTGGCCATCAGGATGCTCTCGACGGCGCGGGCCGTCCATTCCTGGTCATTGGCGATCAGCACGACTGGCGAGTTCTTCGCAACCGGATTTGGATCAGGGGTCACGGCACTCGTCCGGGTAGAGATCAACGTTCAAGGGCAAAGTGTTGCGATTGCGCAACAACTGCACGACGGAACGTCACGATTGGTCGGCGCTCTGGGGAGTCGCCCGAAACGGGCAACACACTGCTAAGCGACTGTACAACAATGACTTGGGCGTGAACTCGCGGTTTACGTCGGACTCACGGCTCCCGATGGAGTCCTCTCCTCTGCAATGTCTTTGCCGGAGCGCCGCCGACGTCTCCATTGGGTTGACTTGCCCTCGCCCCGAACGGTGGTGGGACCGAGCCTGAATCCACCTGACAGCGAATGCGTTGGCCGGGAACTTGCTCTGAAGGTTTTCGACCTGGGAGGCGGCTATCCTCCCTCTCTCGATCTCATGGTGGACAGGGCCGAGGCGAATGCGCCCCGACCTCCCCACTCTCAATGGAGCGCAACGTGCGCAACCGGATCACCGCTCGAGTCCTGCTCACTGCCGGCTTGCTGTTCGCCTCGCTGGCGTCACCCGGCGCGGCGCAGAACCCCACCACGCCGGTGGTCGTCAGCGCCGACCGCGCCATGGTCTCCCGGGCCGAGTTGACGGCCGTACTGCAGGAGATCGACGGCTTCCTGGCAGCGGGAGGCTACAGCTCGGCGATGCGCGCCGCGAAGCAGGCGGAAGCCGATGCCATCCGGGAGCGGCTGGCGGAGGGCGACTTGCGGGTGGGTGACTTGATCGTCCTGACCGTGGCCGAGGTCTCGACCTTCTCGGGGACCTACATGGTGTCGCCGACGCGGACCATCGCCTTGCCGGGGAGCACCGAGATCTCGGTGGCCGGCATCCTCCGCTCGGAGCTCGAGGCGCACCTGACCACGCAGCTCAAGAAGCTGGTCCGCGATCCGACCGTGCGTGTGATTCCCACCATCCGCCTCTCGATTTTCGGCGCCGTCGGCAAGCCCGGGTTCGTGAACGCGCCCGCCACGTTCCTGCTGAGCGACGTGATCCAGCAATTGGCAGGCGGCCCCGCCAACAACGTGCGCTGGGAGAAGTCGCAGATCTTGCGCGGCGAGAAAGTCGTGGTTGACGGCCCGGAGTTTCGCCAGTCCGTGAACACGGCCACCACGATCGACCAGCTCAACCTGCAGGCGGGTGACGTGATTCAGGTGGCTGCGAAGCCGACCGGCGGGACCCTGGCCCGGGTGCTCGCCACGCTTGGCGGCCTCACCTCCGTCATCTGGCTCGGCGTTCAGATCTTCTAATTGTCATGCCTCCAGCCCTCTCTTCACCGATGACTCACGTGGACGACCCGCGTCTCGACCAGAGCACCGACGATCTCGACGCCAGCACCACGCTGGCGGAGACTTCGCTCTGGCGCGATGAGCGGTTGATCCGCGCGCTCAATGTCGTGGTCGCAACGCTGGCCTTGATCGTAACGCTGCCGCTGTGGCTGCTGATCGGCCTGGCCATCCGCCTCACGTCGCGCGGCCCGATCTTCTACAGCCAGACCCGGGTCGGGCTCGACGCCCGCGCCCTACGCCCGCGCCAGCATGACTCGCGGCGCCGCGAGGACATCGGCGGCCGCCCGTTCACGATCTGGAAGTTCCGGACGATGACGGTGGACGCCGAGCAGCACGGGCAGGCGGTCTGGGCCAAGGCCAACGATCAGCGTGTCACGGCCGTCGGCGGATTCCTGCGGAGCTGCCGCCTCGACGAGCTGCCCCAGCTGGTCAACGTGATCAAGGGCGACATGAACCTGGTCGGTCCGCGGCCCGAGCGGCCGCAGCTCTTCAGCGAGTTGCGCCAGCAGATTCCGAACTACCATCACCGGCAGCGCGTGCGTCCGGGCATCACCGGCCACGCGCAGGTGCACCTGCAATACGACACGTCGGTGGATGACGTCCGGAAGAAGGTGGAGCATGACCTGGAGTACATCGCGACGCGCAGCGTCTGGCAGGACCTGATGATCATGATCAAGACCATTCCGGTCATGCTGTTCCGGAAGGGCGGATGGTAGCGCCAACCGTCGACCTCGTGGAGACGCGGCCGCTGCAAACGGCGGTGTCGGGCCAGTGGACGGTCCAGCGTGCCCTCCCCTGGCTGCTCGCCGCGATCGCGTTCGTGGTGCTCTTTGCCGATCCCGCCGCCGGGCTCGCGCGCGATTGGTGGAACGACCCCGATGCCGGCCACGGGCTGCTGCTCGCCCCCGTCTCGCTCTGGTTGGCGTGGAAGGCCGGACTCCGGGCCGATGCCGCGCCGTCGCCGCGCTGGGGCACCGCCATCATCCTCGGCGCGATCCTCCTCCGTGCACTTGGCTCGCTCGCCGCGGAATTCTTCACCCAGCGCTTCTCCATCTGGCTCGCCATGATGGGCCTGGTGGTCTTTGCCTTTGGTTGGAAGCAGCTGCGGCATTGGTGGCTGCCTGCCGCCCTGCTGCTGCTCTCGATTCCGCTCCCGGCGCTGATCACCAACAAGCTCGCGATCCCACTGCAGTTCCGCGCGTCGAAGTACGGCACCATGCTGATCGAGATGCGCGACATCCCGGTCCGGGCCAACGGCAACGTGATCGTCATCGCCGGCCAGAACCCTGGCGAGACCTTCAGGCTCTTCGTGGCCGAGGCGTGCAGCGGACTCCGCTCGCTGACGGCGCTGCTGGCGCTCGGCGTGATGATCGGCGGGATGTACCTGCGCACGGTCACCGGACGCGTCGTGTTGCTGCTCCTCTCGATTCCGATCGCGGTGGCAGTGAACTCGGTGCGCATCTTCCTGACGGCCTTCCTGATGTACATGGTGGACCCGGCGCTCGGTCGCGGCTTCATGCACACCAGCGAGGGATGGGCGCTCTTTGTCTTCTCCTTCGCGATCATCGGCGTGATTGGCGCGGCGATCGCCTTCGTGGAACGACGCCTGACCCGGCGCGGGAGCGTGGCACATGCGTGAATGGCAACGGTGGATTCCCGGCGGACTCCTCGCAGTCGGCTGCCTCCTGAACGGCACCCTGCTCGCGCGGCGGGCCGGCACCACCCCGCTGGCCGCGCCGATCGAAAGCGTCGCGGTCACCTCGCTTGGCGCCACCGGCACCGACATCCCGATCTCCGACGACGAGAAGCGCGTGGCCGGGATGACGGCGTTCATTCTCCGCGGCTACCAGCCGGAGAAGCGCCCCTACTACACGCTCTTCGTCTCCTACTACGACGAGCAGCGCCAGGGGAAGAGCATTCACTCGCCCAAGAACTGCCTCCCCGGCGGCGGCTGGGAGCCGGTGGACTCGGAGCCGGTGCAGATCGAGACCAGCACCGGTCCGGTGACGGTGAATCGCTATCGCCTGGTGAAGGACGGCAAGTCCGCCGTGGTGTACTACTGGTACCAGGGCCGCGGGCGCGTCGCGCACAACGAGTTCGCCGTCAAGTACGAACTGCTCCGCGACGCGGCGCTGCATGGCCGCACCGAGGAGGCGCTGGTGCGCATCTTCGTGCAGGTCGAGGGCGATGACGTGGCGGGCGCCGACAAGGTGGCGTTGGAAGCGGCGTACCCGCTGGTGGCCGACGTCAACCGCATCGTCCCCGTCCTCTGAGTCCGGCGGGCCACCGGCGATGAGCGCCGTGCGACAGGGCGTTCGCCGCGCACTCCAACTGGCACTCCCGCGCCGTCGATTCCTGGTGCGCGGCCCGGCCTCGAGTCAGGCCGTCGCGCTCACGTTCGACGATGGGCCGCATCCCGAGATCACTCCTCGCCTGCTCGACCTCCTCGCCATCCATGAATTGCGAGCCACCTTCTTCGTGATCGGGCGCGAGGCCGAGCGGCACCCTGCCCTGCTGGCCCGCATGGTCGCCGAAGGTCACGCCATCGGCCATCACTCCTACACGCACTCCGAGCCAGCGACCACGAGCGCCGAGACGCTGCTCGCCGAGCTCGAGATCGCCAACGATGTCTTCTGGCAGGCTGCTGGAGTCCTGCCGTCGATCATGCGTCCCCCCAAGGGCCAGCTCTCCACCGAGAAGCTGGTCAGGCTCCTCGCGCGCGGCTTTCGCGTCGTGCTCTGGTCGGTCGACCCGAAGGATTACGCCATGACCAGTGCCGAGCCGCTAGTCGCGTGGGCCCGGGACTCCGACTTCACCGGCGGCGATGTGATCCTGCTGCACGACGTGCAGCCACATTGCCTGGCGGCGGTCCCGGTCCTCGCGGCGCGGCTCCGGCAGCTCGAGCTCGCCACGGTGCCGCTCGGCGCCTGGCTGCCCACCGGTGCGGTGGGACGCGGCATCGCCGCACCAGGAATGACCGGCTCGTGAGTCGCCGACGCGTCCTGCTGGTGTCGTATCACTTCCCGCCGGTCGGCGGAGCCGGCGTGCAGCGCCCGGCCAAGTTTGCGCGCTACCTCCCCGAGTTCGGCTGGGACGTCTCGGTGCTGCAAGCCGCGAATCCATCGGTCCCGTTGCTCGACCACTCCTTGCTCGACGACCTGCCGGCCGACCTCGTCGTCGCGAAGGCGCGCACGCTCGAGCCGTCGTACGCCGCGAAGCAGGCCACCGGGATCAGCACGCCGGCATCGCCGGTGCCGGGCAGGCCATCGCTGCTCCGTCGCGTGGCGAGCACGCTCCTGCAACCCGACCCGCAGATCCTCTGGTATCCCGACGCCATGCGCGAGGGTCGCGCCCTGCTGCGCCGGCTGCCGCACGACGCCATCCTCGCCACGGCGCCGAGTTACACCAACCTGCTGGTTGGTGCGCGCCTCGCCGCGTGGAGCGGCCTGCCGCTGCTCAGCGACTTCCGCGACGAGTGGGACATCAGCAGCACCTACTGGGAGAACGCCGCGCAAGGCAAGCTGGTGATGGGGGTGCAGCAGCGGATGCAGCGCGCGGTGCTGCGCCGGAGTCGCGCCATCGTCGCGACCACCGAGGCCAGCACGGCGCGACTCGCCGAGCGCGCGCACGAGGCCGGGTCGACGGCCGTGGCACGGTGCATCTACAACGGCTGGGATGCGCATGACCTCGAAGCCGCCTCGCAGGTGGCGCCAGCGGTACCGCGCGACCCGGCCCGGGTCCGCCTGGTCTACACCGGCACGCTCTGGAACCTGACGTCGGTCGCACCCGTGATCGCGGCCATTCGGCAACTGGCGAGCGACGCGCCCACGCTCCTGTCCCGACTCGAGCTGGTGGTGGTTGGTCGCAAGACGCCCGAACAACAGGCGCTGCTGGCGCCGCTGCCATCGCTCGGTGTCGCGCTGGCCGACGTCCCGTACTGTGATCACTCCGTCGCCATCGCCACGATGCAGTCGGCTGATGCGCTGCTGCTCCTGTTGAGCGACGTGCCGGGCGCGGAACGCGTGGCGCCCGCCAAGGTGTTTGAGTACCTCGCCGTGCAGCGTCCGATGCTGGCGGTGATGCCCGATGGCGAGATCGCGACCCTGGTGCGTGACGCCCAGGGGGGCGGGCACTACCTTCCGTCGGACGTGGCCGGGATTGCGGGCTGGCTGCGCGCCCTGCTGGTCGACGGGCCGCCGGCCGCCCCGCCGGAGTCGGCCGGCGCGCGTTTCGAACGCCGAGCGCTGGCGGGCCAGCTCGCCACCCTCCTCACCACCGTGACCGCAGGAGCGACGCGATGATCTTTCTGGAGGATCTGCGCTGCAAGGCGGAGTGGTGCTACGGCGATACGCGCCCGCGCACGCTGCTCAAGGCGCTCGTCACCGACGGCACCTTCGCGATGGCGTGCTACCGGCTGATGGCGTGGTCACATCGGCACCACCTCGCGCCGCTCACGATGTTCTGGAACAAGGTCAACGCGGTCTTCGGCCAGTGCATCATCGGCCGCGGTGCGACCTTCGGGCCCGGCTTTGTCCTGATTCATTCGCAGGGCGTCGTGATCAACGGGGCGGTGCGCGGCGGGAGCCGCGTCTACGTCGAGCACCAGGTGACCATCGGCGCGGAGAAGGCGCAGTCGCCGGTGCTCGGCGACCGCGTCTTCCTCGGCGCGGGGGCCAAGATTGTCGGCGCCGTGACCATCGGGAGTGATGTCCGGGTTGGCGCCAACGCGGTCGTGGTGCGCGACGTCCCGTCCGGTGTCACGGTGGGAGGCGTCCCCGCGCGCATCCTCAAGACGCACGACGGGGAGGCGTCTTCCGACGCCTCCCCGTGAGCCTGCCCGTCCGTTGATCGAGCGGCCGGCTATTCCTGGCCGACGACCAGCCCCTGCCCCTGCTTCCGCTCCGTCGTCTTCTCCTTGACGCTGCCCTGCATCCCCTTCCAGCCGAGATAGGCCAGCGCCAGCGTGAAGAGCCCGCCGAAGGCGCCCGTCTTCATCGCGGCCATGTCGAAGTTGTTCTTCCGATCAACCGGCACCAGCCGACGCATGTCGAGGAAATCGAGGGCGAACGGCACGAGCAGGAGGCCGGCGACGAGGGCCAGGACCAAGGCCGCGATCGCCGCGCCCCGGACCGCCACGCGGCGCCCCCCGAAGATCCCCACGGCCGTGATCGCCGCCAGAAGGAAGGCAAGCTGCGGCAGCGCCGCGAGCACCGTCCCGAAGACCTGGAAGCGCCACCGGACCTCGCCCGTGGCCACCGGCAAGGCGGGGACGAGCACGTCGGCGAGCGGCGAGAGGGTCACCACCACGAGAACCGCCAACGCGGCGGAAATCACGGTGTGGGCGCGAAGGGAGAGCATCGGGGTCGACGACTGCATGCAGCGGCCTCGGGGCGAGATTGGGAAGGCAGGTCGCCGCCCGGAGTCGGGTGGGGCGGCAGCCAATGGTGTACAGACGCACCTCTCCTAGGCAAGTCACGGGCCGAGTGCCCCACTTCTTGCACGATGAGCGGTCGACCATGCGCTGCCTCCACCTGACCCTGACCACCGACCGCGGCGGACGCCGCGACGCGATCCTCACCCTGATCCGCAACCTCCGGGCGCTGGGGGTCACCTGCGGACTGGTCGGATTGCGCGACTCCCCCGACCAGGTGGCGTCCCTTCACGAGCTCGTCGACTTCCATGCCGGCCTCGAGGCCGGCCCACGTATCGGCCGCAAGGCGATCGGCGACCTGTGGCGCCTGTGCCGCGATCAGCGGGTCGAAGTGCTCCACGTACACGACGCCGGGAGCCAAGCTGTTGCGTCAGCGCTACGATATGTCTTGCCGAACCTACGCATTGTGATGACTTTCCACCGCAGTCTCGGACTGGACACGGAGGGGTGGCGGAACCGGCTCCGGAATCGGATCACCCTGCCTGCCGTGGCGAAGGTGATCACGGCGTCCGAGGAGCGGCGGCAGTATTTCCTCGACCACTCCCCGATGCCTCCCGAGAAGGTCGCGGTGATCCCCCATGGTGTGGATCTGGGGCGCTTCCACCCGGACCCGTCGCAACGAGCTTGGGTACGGGCAACGCTCGGGTGCCCACCGGAGACTCTGGTGGCGGTGGCCATCGGCCACTTCGGCCCCGAGAAGGGGCTCGACCAGCTCCTTGAGGGGATGGCGGTCGCCCTCCGTCAATTGGACGGCCGACCGGTCCACCTGGCAGTCCTCGGTGCCGGCACCCCGGAGCAGGAGCGGCTCCTCAGGGGAGCGGGCGAGGCGCTTCTGGGCGACCGAGTCACCTTCCTGGGGTTTCGGCCCGACGTGCCCGCCTGGCTCCAGGGCGCAGACCTCCTGGTGCACGCCCCCAGGCAGGAGGCCTTCGGGCTGGTGACCATCCAGGCGATGGCCTGCGGCATTCCGGTCGTGGCGGCCGCCGTGGGGGGAGTGCCTGAGGTCGTCGCCGACGGCCGCGCCGGGAGCCTCGTCCCACCAGGTGACGCGGACGCCCTCGGCGGGGCCATCGCCACCGTCCTGGGGGACGACGCCATGCGGTCCCGCCTTGCCGAGGGGGCACTTGCCCTCGCTCGGGAACGGTTCGATGCACTGGAATCGGCGCGCCGTCACGTGGAGATCTATCGGGCGGTGCTCGCGTAACAGGGGCCATCCGGCGGGGGTTCCACGGCGGTCGGGGTGGCCTGCAACTTGCTCCTCCGACGTTTTCACACGCCCATGGTTCGCCTGGTTTGGAGGTTGTCGTGAGTACAGAAGTCACCATCGTGGTCGTGCCCCGGGACCGCTTCAGCAGCGTCGTCCCGTGCGTCGAATCGATTCTCGAGCATACCCCGGAGTCGTTCCACCTCATGGTGCTCGACTTCGGATACTCGCCCGCCACGGTTGCCGCGCTCACCGCACGCTGCAGTGGACGGTCGTGGGAGCTGGTGCCGTGCGGCCGGACCATTCCGATGGAGGCGTTTCGCGCCGCCTTGCCGCGCATCGACTCCCCGTACACCTGCTGGGTCGACAACGACACCTTCGTCACGCCGGGCTGGATGGCCACACTCCTGCGCGGCGCCCGCGACGAGGGGATGCGCGTGATCCTCCCACTGACCTGGGAGCGCGAGGGGCTCGACATCGACGCGCGTCGCCTGGTGATGCGCGTGCACGTGTCTCATGCCGAGCTGCGCAAGGTCACCGTGGACGGCACCGAGTACGTCTTCGATTACAAGCCGTTCCGTCGGGCCTCGCGCGAGGAACTGCCGGCCGGCCCCTGGCGGATCGATTTCTTCGAGCTGCACACCTTCTTCGCCGAGACCGCGGTGCTTCGGCAGCTGGATTACCCGGCCATGGTGGTGCGTGAGCACGTGGACATCGGCATCCAGCTCCATCGGTTGGGCATTCCGATCTGGTGCGAGCCGCGCGCCGAGGTGGTGTTCGACAACATCCACTCGCGCCCGACCATCGAAGACCTGCGCTTCTTTTTCTTCCGCTGGGCCGACAAGCGGATTGACCGGAGCCACGCGCTCTTTCATGAGCGCTGGGGCTGGCGCTTCTACAACGAGCAGTTCCTCAAGAACTGGGCGTTTCGACGCCGAGTCTTCTCGGTGGCACGCTTCTGTTTTCTACCGCACAAGCCGGCGGACCTGCTCTCGCGCATCCTGGTAAAGCTCTTCCGCCCTGCGATCCCCGCGGCGTTGCGCCCCGACCCGACCGACCGGTCGACGCGCGCCTTCGATGCGCTCCCGCCGTCGCCCGCCGAGTCGGCGGGGGCCCGCTGAGCGATCGTGTCACGCGTGACGTCCCCTGCCACTCCCCCGGCCCACTTTCGCCGCGGCGCCCGGATGGATCGCCATCAGGCTCGGCGAGCCGATACCGTGCTGGCCCTCGCCAGCGGACTCACGGGTGACGCCCTGGACTATGGCTGCGGCTGGGGCGACCTCACGGCGCGCCTCGCCCCGCAGTTTCGCAGCATCGTGGGCGTGGACGTGGACCCGGCCCGCGTTGCCTTCGCGGCCGCGGAGTATGCCCCGATTCCGTTTGCCACCTGTCGCCCGGACGGCCTCGACCTGGCCGACCAGAGCGTCGACGTGGTGGTCTCCACGGTGGTGCTCCACTTTGTCGCCGATCCCGACGCCTACCTCGCCGAGTGTCGCCGAGTGCTGCGACCGGGCGGCCACCTCGTGATCATGATCCCGAACCCCGACTCGATGTGGATGGTCGGGCGGCGGCTCCTCGGCCGTCGAGGGCTGCGCACGGGGTGGGGGGGAACGATGCTGTCCGAGTTCCCTCCGGTCCTGGCGCGACACGGCTTTGGCGTGGAGGCTCAGCGAGGCTTCTACGATCCGCCGTTTGACCGGGTCCGCACCGCTGGTGACGTGGCCCTCTCGCTCATGAATGCGGTGGGACACGCGACGGGACTCTCGCGCCACGCCTCGTACGCCGGCTTCCGCGCCCGGTTGGCAGCATGACTCCCTCGGGCCCGCCGTGGACGGTGGTGCATTGCATCTTCTCGGTCGCGATCGGCGGCCAGGAAATGGTGGTGCTGTCGCTCGTCGAGCGGATGGATCGCACCCGGTTCACGCCGCGAGTGCTCTGCTTTCGGGGCGGTGGGGAGTTGGTGACGCGCTTCGAGGCGCTGGGCGTCGCCGTGGACGTCCTCGACGTGCCGAGCGGCGCCGGCGGGCTGGCCTCCCTCTCGGCGATGCGACGCTATTTCCGTCAGCATCGGCCCGCGATCCTGCACACGCACAATCCGACGCCCCACCAGTATGGCGCGATCGCGGCGGCGGCGGGGGGCGTGCCGATCGTGGTGCACACCAAGCACGGCCGGAACGTGCTGCGCACGGCCCGGAGCCGGTTCCTCGAGCGCTTGGCCGGTCGCCTGACGGACGTCGTCGTCCCAGTGTCGGCCGACTCCGCCGAGGTGGCGCGCACGACGGATGGCGTGCCCAGTGACCGCATCGAGGTGATCCGGAACGGCATCGCGATCGGCCCCGAGGTGACGCGCACGCGCACGTCCGGATGGCGCATCGTGCATGTCGCTCGACTGAACCACGTGAAGGATCAGCGCACGCTGCTCCGCGCCGTGCGCCTCCTCGCCGACGCTCATCCGGAGGTTCGACTGCACTTGGTGGGCGATGGCGAGGAGCGCGAGGCACTGGAGCAGCTGACCGATGCACTCGGACTTCGCGACCAGGTGATCTTCCACGGATTCACCGACAACGTGCGGCCCTTCCTCGCCGACGCCGACCTCTTCGTCCTCTCCTCGGTGAGCGAAGGAATCGCCCTCACGCTGCTCGAGGCGATGGCGGCCTCCTTGCCGGTGGTCGCGACCGATGTCGGCGGCAATCGCGAAGTCGTGGTGCCCGGCGAGACCGGCTTGCTCGTGCCGCCCGGCGATCCCGCCGCGCTCGCCGAGGCGATGGCCGCGCTCCTCGCCGACCCGACTCGTGCCGCCACGCTGGGCCAGGCCGGGCGCGCCCGCGTCGAGCGGGATTTCTCGCTCGACCGGACCGCTGGCGCCTACGAGGCCTTGTACCAGCGGCTGCTCGCCCGACACGGCCTTGCCGCCGCGGTGCCCGCATGACGTGGCGCCCCGACATCCCGCTCTGGCGGACGGCCATCCGCGCCTACGAGACCGGCTTCCAGCGTCGTCCGGTCTTCCGCTTCTGGCGGGAACTCGAGGCGAGTCAGTGGTGGTCGCGCGATCGACTGGAAGCGCTCCAGTTCGAGCGACTGCAGGCGCTCCTCCGTCATGCCGCCACCACCTCGCCGTGGTACGGCGCACAGTGGGAGTCGCTGGGCCTTGATGCCGGCGCCGTGCGCGCACCGGGCGATTTCCAGCGCTGGCCGGTGATCGACCGCGAGACGGTTCGCGCCAATCGGATGGCCATGCGCAGCACGGCGGGTCTCCCCCTCATCGCCAAGGCGACCGGCGGGTCGAGTGGCGTGCCACTGCAGTTCGACCTCGACAATGAGAGCAACGAACGCCGGATGGCCGCGTGGCATCGCGGCTATGGCTGGGCGGGCGCGGCACCGGGGACTCGACAGTGGTACCTCTGGGGGGTGCCGGCGCATTCGAGCGGGGCCTGGCGGCAGCGCAAGGTCAGGCTCTACGATGCGCTGTATCGTCGCACCACCGAGAGCTGCTTCGACATCGCGGAATCGGAAATCGAACGACTGCATCGCTCGCTCGCTCGCACGCGACCGGATGCGATCGTGGCCTACACCAACGCGATCTACACGCTCGCCCGGATGTTCGAGGCGCGCGGACTGGCGCCCTACCGTCCCCGGAGCATCGTGATCGGGGCCGAGAAACTCCACGATTTCCAGCGCACCCTGATCGAGCGGGTGTTCCGCGCGCCGGTGTTCGAGACCTACGGATCGCGCGAGTTCATGCTGATGGGCGCCGAGTGCCCGGCCCACGCCGGACTCCACCTCACGATGGAGCACCACCTCGTCGAGTTGCTCGACGACGCCGGCGAGCCGGTGGCACCGGGTGTCGAGGGCAACGTGATCGTCACCGACCTCACCAACCGTGGCATGCCCTTTGTTCGCTATGCCAACGGCGATCGTGCCGTCGCCGCGACGGGGCCGTGTCCCTGCGGTCGCGGGCTGCCCTTGCTCGCCGCCGTCACCGGCCGCCGACTCGATGTGTTGCAGACTCCGGAGGGTGGACGTCTCCCGGGTGAGTTCTTCCCGCATTTGCTCAAGGAGATTCCCGCCGTGCAGCGTTTCCAGGTGATCCAGGACAACGAACGAGTGATCCGGCTGCGCGTCGTCGCCCCGGCGTGGCGTGACGAAGACGCAGCGTGGCTCCGCACCGAGCTCGCCGCCGTCGCCCCGTCGCTCACGCTGGACATCCAGCAGGTGCCCGAGATCGCGCTGACCGCGACCGGCAAGCTGCAGGTGGTGGTGAACGCGCTGGCCGCCAACGGACCGGAGCAGGGATGACCACGATGCCCGCCTCCGATCCGACCTCTGCCGACCTGATCTCCACCATTCGTGCCGCCACCAGCGAGCCGCCGAAGCGGCGCGGTCCGCTCGGCTTCATGCTGACGACGGCGACGCGCGGCGAGCTCGCCCTCGCACCGCTGGTGGGGATCTACCTCGGCTACGCGGTCGTGCGCCTCCCCGAAGTGTTCGAGCAGCTCGAGATCCCCAAGGGGCCGATGGGGATGATGCTGATCTTCCTCGCGATGCTCGGCCTGGCCACGCCACCGGAGGCCTGGCAGATCATCTGGGAACGGTCCAAGCCGCTCCGCCTGATGACCATCATCCTGGGATTGGTGCTCATCACCGCGCCGATCGGGATCTGGCCCAGCGGGTCGCTGACCTTCTTCCAGCAGCGTTACGTCATCTCGTTCGTGATCTTCCTCACGTGCCTGGTCTTTCTCCGCGACCCGCGCGCGCTCCGGATTGCGGCCACGGTCTTCGTGCTCTCCGTGACCGCGGTCTCGGCCAACGTGCTCCGCACCTACGACCCGAACGCCGTGATCCTCGACGAGGATGGCGAGCCGATCAACCCCGAGGTGCTGGCCGCCCGACCGGAACTTCGCCGACTCGCCATTGTCGGCGTCGGCCTCGACTCCAACGACTTCGGGGCCATCCTCGCCACCGCATTCCCGCTCGCGCTCTGGCTTTCGGTCGGCTCCTTCACTCGACGCGTCATCTGGACCGGCGCCGCGGCCGTGATGGTCATGGCGATCGTGCCGACCCAATCCCGAGGGTCGATGCTCGGCATGATGGCGGCCGCCACCGTCGTGGTTGGCGCAGGCGCACGAGGTTGGCGACGCTTCCTCACATTCCTGCTGGTCGGTGCCGGCATGGCGGCCTTCGCCTACATGGCCATCAAGAGCGGCGCGGGCGACCGGTTCTCCGATTTCGGTGCCGACGACTACAACATGACCAACGAGGGCCGGATCTTCTATTGGCGTCAGGGGATGATCTGGATGCTCAAGCGCCCCTGGGGCTACGGGATCGCGAATTTCCCCACCTACTTCGGCATCCTGAACGGACCGGAGCGCGCCGCCCACTCCTCCTGGGTGCAGTACGGCATGGAGCTCGGCGTGGCGGGGCTGGTGACCTTCGCGACGCTCTGTGTGGTGCTGGTCAACGGCCTGCGCCAGATGCGCAAGGTTGCCGTGGCCGCCCGCCACACCGTGGCCAACGCAGGCATCTATGAGGTCCAGGCGGGACACATGCTCGCGGTGCTCGCCGGCGTCCTGGTCACCGGGACGTTCCTCTCGAATGCCTACTACCCGATGATGTACATGGCTCTCGGCATGGCGGGCGCCACGCTGCTCGGCTCGCCGTTCGACACGACCCCGACGCCCGCCGAGCCGGCGCAGCCCGCCACGTCGGCGGCCACTGGCGTACGTCGGCGGCGACAGTTCGCGGTCGCGTCCGACGACGGCGCGACGCCGCGCTGACGCCATGCGCATCCTCCTGGTGACGTCGGTCTACCCGACGCCGTACGCACCGACCAAGGGCACCTTCAACGCGGCGCTGGTCACCGGGTTGCACCTCGCCGGCGATGATGTCCGGGTCATCGCCCCGGTGCCCTGGACCGATCGCCTGCGTCGCCGACCGACCGACGAGGCGAGCGAGGAAACCGCGCATCCGGTCTGGTTCTATCCGCCGAAGCTCGGCCACGCGTCGCACCACCGCTGGATGCGTCGCTTCGTGCTCCCGGCCGCCGACGCGATGACTGACGAGTGGAAGCCCGACCTGGTCCTCGGCTATTGGACCCATCCCGACGGCACCGTCGCCCTCGAGGTGGCACGGCGCCTCGGCGTGCCCGGCGTGCTGCTGGTGGGCGGTTCGGACATCCAATTGCTGACTGACAACCGGCGCCGTCGCAAGGTGATCGTGGACACGCTGCTCGCGGCGGACCGCGTGCTCACCGTCGGGCTGCCCCTGCGAGAGCGAGTGGTTGGACTGGGCATTCCGTCGGAGCGCGTCGGGGTGTTTGCTCGAGGGGTCGACCGTGAGCGCTTTGCTCCCGGCAATGGGACGGCCGCGCGAGAGCGACTCGGCTTGCCGATCGATCGGCCGATCGCGCTCTGGGTGGGGCGCATGGTCCCCGTGAAGGGACTCGATCTTCTGCTCGCCGCCTGGCATGGCGTGGCCGCCGATGGGGATGTCCCTCCGCCGCTGCTCGTCCTCGCCGGCGACGGTGAGCAGCGCGCCATGCTCGAACTCGCGGCCGCCGCGTTGCCCGACCGCGTGCGCTTTGTCGGCAGCGTGCCGAATGCGGCGTTGCCCGAGTGGTACCGTGCGGCAGACCTCGTGGTGCTCCCGTCGCGCTCGGAAGGCGTGCCCAACGTGCTGGTCGAAGGGCTCGCGTGCGGCACTCCGTTCGTGGCGAGTGACGTGGGGGGCATTGCCGGATTGCTGGAGCCGAATTCGCGCGTGGTCCCCGCCGGCGACATTCCGGCCCTCGGGAGCGCCTTGCGCGAGGCCCTGGGCCACCCGCCGTTCACGCGACGTGCCGATGCCAGCCACATCCCCGATCGGCGCGAGGCCGTGGGCGCCCTGCGGGCCGAGTTGGCGCAGGTGCAGGCCGGCCACGCGGTGGGAGCGGCCTCGTGAGGCTGCCGCGCGAGGCGCAACGCTGGTTGCCGGGATGGTGGGAGTCGCGCCGACGCAACGCCGCGCACCGCTTCGATGCCACGCGCCCGGTGACCGTGCACCTGATGTTCGCCGACCACTACGAGCCGTACTGGGCCCGACCGAGCGATGCCGTCGCCGCGAGCCGCGTGGCGGCGTGGGTGGATGCGTGGCCGCGCATCGCCGAGGCGCATCCGGACGACGACGGCCGACCGGCACAGTGGAGCTTCTTCTACCCGCAGGAGGAGTACCAGCCCGCCCTGCTGGAATCGCTGGCGGGTCTGGTGCGCCGTGGCCTCGGCGACGTCGAGGTCCACATCCACCACGACGACGACACCGCCGATGCGTTCGTCGCGAAGATGTCGCAGTTCGTTGCCGCTTTGCGGAACGAGCACGGCCTGCTGCACGATTGGGAGGGGCGCCCCGGCTTCGGTTTCATCCACGGCAACTGGGCCCTCGACAACTCGCGGCCCGATGGGCGCTGGTGCGGCATCAACAACGAGCTGACGCTGCTGCGCGAATTGAACTGCTACGCGGACTTCACCATGCCGGCGGCACCGGATCCCTGCCAGACGTCCCTGGTCAACGCGGTCTACTGGGCGGTCGATGATCCGCTGCACGCCAGGTCGCATGACCGAGGTCCGCTCGTCACGGTGGGCGCGGTGCCGCCGACAGACGGGTTGCTGTGCGTGCAGGGACCACTGACCATCCGGCCGCATCCCAGATGGCGCATCGTTCCGTCGCTCGAAGTCGGCGAACTCGCCGGCTACGCCCCGCCGAGTGCCGACCGCGCGCACCGCTGGCTCGACGCCGCACCACGGGTGGGCAATGCGGTGATCTTGAAGCTCTTCACCCATGGCGCCGCCGAAAAGAATGCGCGCCCGCTGCTCGGCGGGCACATCGCTGCGCACATCAACCACGTGCGAGCAGCCTGCCGACAGCGGGGCTGGCGGCTTGCCCACGCCACGGCATGGGACACCTTCCAGGCCATCGAGGCCGCTCGATGAACAGCGCCGCGCTCCTGGTGACCGACCCGCGCCTCGATCGGGCGGGTGAGCGGATCACCCTCAGTGCCAGCATCGACGAGCAGCGACTCTTCTGGACCATGCCGGACCGCGCAAGCATTGCCCTCCGCGGCGAGCCGTTTGTCTGCGCACTGCTGGTCAGCGCGATGACGACCGGCCGCTCCCTGGTCCTGCCTGAGCAGCTGCCACTCGACCCGACCTTTCACGATGCCCTGGCCGAGCTGCAGGTCATCTTCGCACGATGGTTCCCGGGGCTCCGGCCGATCGACGTGGAAGCGACGCGATCGGTGCGGCAGGCGACCGCGGGGCACTTCACCGGCTACTCCGGCGGCGTCGACAGCAGCTACACCGTCCTCAAGCTGCTCGATCGTCTAGACGGCGTGGTCCTGGTGGATGGCATCGAGTATCAGGAAGCCAACCCGGCCTTGATGCGCGACGTGGACGCCGCCCTCGCGACGACGATGGCCGCGCGCGGCCTGCCATTGCACACGGTGCAGACCAACGCCAAGTGGATCGGGAAGGCGACCGGGGGCAAGTGGTCGCAATTCATCGGCGGCAGTCTGGCAAGCGTGCCCCATGCGCTGGGCGCAGCCGAATACTGGATTGCCAGCAGCAATGCCTGGGAGAAGCTCCGCCCCTACGGGAGTCATCCGATCACCGATCCGCGCTGGAGCAGCGCGGGCACGTCCATCGCTCACCACGGATGCGAGGCGCTGCGGGTCGAGAAGATCTCGGCGCTCCGTTCGGCCCCGGACCTGCTCGCCGCGCTGCGCGTCTGCTTCCAGGGGACCGCGTACAATTGCGGGACCTGTCACAAGTGCCTGCAGACCGCCGCCGGCCTCCGTGCCGTGGGTTTGGAGAGCCCCGCCCTCCCCGTCCTTCGCGATCCGACGCGTCTCCGGTCGATCGAGGTGGAGCACGACGGCGACCTGATCGACTGGGAAGAGCTCCTCACGCCGGCCGTGCGCGCGTCGGATCCAGCCCTCGCCCGGGAGCTCTCCCGCCTGCTGCGCCGGTACCACCTGCGCCAAGCCGCCCGTCGCCTTGATGAAGTGGCGACGGGCGGCTGGGTGCGTCGACTCGTGACGCGGAAGTAGTCGACCTCGGCTATCGCTCCGGCTGCTCCCGCGGCCTGACCAGCGGCACCGATTGCAGCTGGGCCATCTGGGCAGGCGAGAGCCGGATGCTCGCCCGATCCACCCAGGCGAGGAAGTCGCCGAGATCGAAGATGCCGTTGCGATTGCCATCGCGATCGAACAGCAGCCGCTGGTCCTCGCTCAACCGCCCACCCCGCACCAACTCCTCGACGGCGATCCCCACCTCAGGCAACTGCACCGCCACCACTTCAAGCGTGTCGACGAAGATCGCCTCGAGGTCGAGGGCCCGCGTCAGCTGGACGCGGATGGTGTCGATGTAGACGGCCGGCCCGGTCCCGACAGGGCGACGCTCCCAGCGCACGTATTGATTGATCTGCCCGGTGGGCGTCTCGACGACGATGCGGCTGCCGGTGGCCGAGGCGATCCAGGTCGAGCTCTCGCCGGCTACGACCGTGCCCTCGACCAACGCCGAGTCCCGCGAAATGTCGACCGAGGAAGCCGAACCCGCCTGCGTCAGGTAGCGCGCGCGCTTCCCCTTCGGCTTGACGGCGATCGGGGAGGTCGTCGCCGGCGTCACGACGATGCTGTCCACGATCCGCCCTGTCAGGCTGCCCGCGGTGACGGTGATGGTGTCCACGTAAGTGCCGGCGGCCAGCGTACTGGTGTTGCGGTTCCAGGAGATGCTGCCGCTGCCCGTTCCACTCGCACTGGTGAGGGTGGTCCAGGCCTTCCGCTTCGAGGCCGTCCAGCTGGTGCTGGTGGCCGCGTCGCCGGCGAGCGTCACGCTGCCACTGCCCGACGCGGCCGTGGCGCCAGCCTCGATCGTGACCTTGCGGCTCGCCGGGCTCACCGCGAGCGTCGTCGGGATCGGTGCGTTGGTGATGATCAGCGAGTCGACCACGGTCCGCGACGCGGTCCCGCTCGCGGAGACGGTGATGGTGTCCACGTACGTGCCGGCGGCGAGGCCTGCGGTGCTGCGGCTCCAGGCCACCGTACCGCTTCCCGTGCCGCTGCCCGTGGTGAGCGTGGTCCAGCTCTTCCGCTTCGACGCACTCCACGCGGCGGCGGATGCTCCGTCGCCAGTCAGCCAGACGCTTGCGGCGGCGTCCGGCACGGTGCCGTTGACCTGCGTCGTCACGCTCCGCGAGGCGGGGCTCACCGAGAGCGCGAGCGCCACCGGCGCGGCGGTGACCACCAGCGAGTCAATCAGGGTCTGTGGCGCGACGCCGACCGCCGAGACGGTGATCGTGTCGACATACGTGCCGGCCACGAGGCCCGTGGTGCTGCGGCTCCAGCCCAGCGTGCCGCTCCCCGTGCCGCTGCCGGTGGTGAGCGTAGTCCAGCTCTTCCGCTTCGCCGCGATCCACGCCGTGGTGGACGCTCCGTCGCCGGCGAGCGCGACACTCGCCGTGCCGGTGGGCGCTGCGGTATTGACTTGCGCACTGACGTTCCGCGAGGCCGGACTGACGGCCAGCGTGAGCGGCACGGGGGCTGCGGTGATGACCATGGAATCGATCACGGTGCGCGGCGTGAGGCCGACCACGGTGACGGTGATGGTGTCCACATAGGTGCCGGCCGCGAGGCCTGCGGTGCTGCGGCTCCAGCTGACCGTCCCGGTCGCCGTGCCGCTGCCGTTGGTGAGCGTGGTCCAGCTCTGCCGCTTGGTGGCGCTCCACGTGGCGGTGTTGGCGTTGTCGCCGGTCAACGTGATGCTGGCAAAGCTCCCGGCGACGGCCGTGTTGACCTGCGCGGTGACGCTGCGCGACGCGGGGCTGAGGGCCATGGTGAGCGGCACCGGTGCGGCGGTGACGACCAGCGAGTCGATCACGGTGCGCGAGGCGACGCCGGCGGCCGAGACGGTGATGGTGTCCACATAGGTGCCGGCGGCGAGGCCCGACGTGCTGCGGCTCCAGGCCAGCGTGCCACTGCCCGTGCCACTGCCCGTGGTGAGCGTGGTCCAGCTCTGCCGCTTGGCGGCGGTCCACGCCGTGGTGCTGCTGTTGTCGCCGCTGAGCGGGACCGCGGCGTTGCTGCCGCCGACTCCGCTGCCCCGCTCCGCCGTCACGCTACGCGATGCGGGGCTCACGGCCAGCGTGAGCGGCACCGGGGCGGCCGTGACGACGAGCGAGTCGATGACGATCCGCGGCGTGACACCGGCCACGCTGACGGTGATGGTGTCCACGTAGGTACCGGCCGAGAGTCCGGCACTGCTGCGGCTCCAGGCCACCGTGCCGCTGCCGGTGCCGCTCCCCGTGGTGAGCGTGGTCCAGCTCTTCCGCTTCGCAGCGGTCCACGCCGTGGTGCTGCTGTTGTCGCCGGCGAGCGTGACGGTGGCGTTGCTCCCGCCGACTGCGGTGCCCACCTGCGCCGTCACGCTGCGTGATGCCGGGCTCACGGCCAGCGTGAGCGGCACCGGGGCGGCCGTGACGACGAGCGAGTCGATGACGATCCGCGGCGTGACCCCGGCCACGCTGACCGTGATGGTGTCCACATACGTGCCGGCGGCGAGGCCCGACGTGCTGCGGCTCCAGGCCACCGTGCCACTGCCGGTGCCGCTCCCCGTGGTGAGCGTGGTCCAGCTCTTCCGCTTGGCGGCGGTCCACGCCGTGGTGCTGCTGTTGTCGCCGGCGAGCGTGACGGTGGCGTTGCTGCCGCCGACTGCGGTGCCCACCTGCGCCGTCACGCTGCGCGACGCCGGGCTCACGGCCAGCGTGAGCGGCACCGGGGCGGCGGTGATGACCAGCGAGTCGATCACGGTGCGCGAGGCGACGCCGGCGGCCGAGACGGTGATGGTGTCCACATACGTGCCGGCGGCGAGGCCCGACGTGCTGCGGCTCCAGGCCACCGTGCCGCTGCCGGTGCCGCTACCCGTGGTGAGCGTGGTCCAGCTCTTCCGCTTCGCGGCGGTCCATGCCGTGCTGCTGCTGTTGTCGCCGGCGAGCGTGACGGTGGCGTTGCTGCCGGCCACGGCCGCCCCGACCTGCGCGCTGACACTGCGCGATGCCGGGCTCACGGCCAGCGTGAGTGGCACCGGCGGCGGCGGGCTCCCGCCACCGAGAGAGTTCTGGGCGCGCACCAATCCGCCACCGGTGTATTCGTCGTAGCCGGCACTCCCGAGATCGAGCGCGCCGTCCTGCAACTTCTGCCGGAGGCCGTCGAGGGAGAGCCCGGGCTGCGCGGCGAGGATGAGCGCGGCGACGCCGACCACATGCGGCGTGGCCATCGAGGTGCCGCTCTTCCCGCCGTAGCCGCCTCCGGGCATGGTGCTGTTGATGCCGACGCCGGGCGCCGCGAAGTCGAGCGCCGGACCGAAGCTCGAGAACGACGCCCGGTTGTTGCCGCTGTCGAGCGCCCCGACGCCGATCACGTGCGTCGAGAAGCCGGGGTAACTCATCGAACCACCACTGTTGCCGGCGGCCGCGACCACATAGGTCCCCTGCGCCGCGGCGGTCTGCATCGCGTTCTCGTAGCTGTACGACTCCGACGTGCTGCCGATCGAGACGTTCACCAGGCGGATGCCCTGCGTCACCGCCCAGTTGAGGCCGACGATCTGGCTGGACGTGTACGCCAGGCACGAGCCACCGATGTTCTCGAAGACCTTGATCGAGTAGAGCTGGGCGGCCGGGGCGATGCCGACCACGCCGGTGCCGTTCGCCTTCGCCGCAATGGTGCCGGCAATGTGAGTGCCGTGACCATTGCAGATGGAGAGATCGTCGTTGTAGCCGCTCGCGGTGCGAGTGACGGCGTTGTAGCCGCCGACCACCTGCAAGTCGGAATGGTTGATGTCGATGCCGGAATCCATGACCGCCACCTTCACGCCGCCGCCGCTGTTGCCGCCGGCCCAGACCTCCGGGGCGGTCACGCGAGCCACGCCCCAGGGAATCTCATCGGCCATGGCGACACCGTCAGGACGGAGCGCCGCCCATCGGTTGCCATCCGCCAGACTCGGCACGCCGTCGGCCGGCGCCCAGAGCTGGTCCTCCTCGACGTGGGCGACATTCGGGTCCGCTTCAAGCTGCGTCGCCTCGGCCGCGCTGACCTCGGCGACCAGGATCCCGGCGAACGGCGCCCGGCCGCGCTCCCGGAACGAGGGGAGGTCGCGGTCGAGTCGGGACGCGATCTGGGCCAATTCGGTCCCGGTGACTGGCGGAGCCCCGGGAGCCCGAAGGGCGGCCTCACCCGAGGTGGAACGCAGCGTGACAATCACGCGCCGCGTTCCCCCCTGCCCTTGGACCGAGGTGGCGAGAACGGCCAGGAGCAGGGCCGAGCAACGAAAGGCGGTGGCGATGAGCTTCATGGTACCCTCTACTCCGGCGGAGATCCGTACAGGTGGCCCAGGTGCCCACCATGGCGGGTGGGGATCGAGGCCTTGGTTCCGCGCTGGCGGCCCGGCTGGCAAGACGCGCTGGCGTCGTAGCCCCGGTACTCTGCGTCGCGGCCTTTCGGCCGGTTTGCTCTGAGCAGCACAGTCCATCTTGCAACTGCCTGATTATCGAGCAATAACGTTGCCAACTGTAGCCGGAACTCCTTGTCTCACTTGAATGCCATGGGATGCTCAAATCGTCAACTTCTTGAACAGCATACGTGACTCGCCCCCTCGGGCACCGCAATGCGACCGGACGACCGGTGCCGCGCAGCAACTCCACCTTGCGAGCGACACCTGTTGCGGCCGTGCAACAAGGGTGCTGAACGAAGGTCACACTTCGGGTGAAGGCGCTCCAGCGCACTCCATCGCGCCGCCAGCGCTGGGTGACCACGGCAATCGCGTAACATGTTGTAGAAGTGAGACTTGCACGATCACGACCGAGCGTCCCGTGGCGGGTCGGCGGGTCCTGAATGTGGTGGCACGAGGGGTGCGATAAGCGGGGCGTCAGACTGAACCAGTCGCGTGGCCATCCCGTCGCGCCGCACCGAAACTCCAGTGGAGCACTCCATCATGAAGCGTAGTCTTTTCGGAGCACTTGCCGCCGTCGCACTGTTCGCCGCTCCCGCGGTCGCGCAGGACGGCCTGTTCCAGTACAACAGCGGTGGGACGCTCATCCGCCAGGGCCAGTGGGTCATCGACTACCCGGGTGGCGACGTGCTGACGCCTCCGGCGGTCGGCACCCCCTTCGCCATCTTCTGCATCGACCAGGCGAATGCCGCCCCCGCCCCGGGCACGCAGTACGACGCGTGGGCCACCGCGATTGCGGGCTCGAACAACTTTGGCGTGATCCAGGCCAACACTCGCCTCGGGCAGAACGGCGTCGTCGATGCCTATGACCGTTATTGGCGCTCGGCGTTCCTCGCCGACCAGTTCGTGACCTTCGGCGGCAACGCGCAGGATTTCCAGTTCGCCATCTGGAAGCTGACGGACCCGACGCTCGACATCTCGTGGAGCGCTGGTGCCACCGCGCTGTTCAACCTCGCCAATGCGCAGGTCGTCAACGGCCTCGGCTTCTCGACCTGGGCCGTGATCACCGACGTGACCCGTCCGGGCGGCCAGGAGTTCCTGTACAACCAGCCGGGTGGTGGCCTCGAGATCGTGCCGGAGCCGGCGACCATGACGCTGCTCGCCACCGGCCTCGCCGGGATGGCCGCCGCGAATCGCCGCCGCCGGAACAACAAGAAGTAGTCCTGCGCCCCACGGCAGGATAGCTTTCCAGCGGGCCCCGAACTCCGGTTCGGGGCCCGTTGCTCATCCTCCCCTCACCCCTGAGACCGTGGCCGACCACTCCGCTGAGACTCCGCTCGTCACTGTCGTCATCCCGATGCGGAACGAGGAAGCCGGGATCGAGGCGTGCCTCGCCTCGGTGCTCGCCAATCGGCTCCCCCAAGGTTCTTTCGAGCTGCTGGTACTCGATGGCGCGAGCGACGATCGGTCACCAACCATCGTGGATGCCATGGCAGCGCGCGACCCGCGGTTGCGGCGCCTCGCCAACCCGAAGCGCCTCCAGGCCCCCGCGTTCAACCTCGGCCTCGCGGCTGCCCGCGGTCGCTACCTCGTCCGCATGGACGCGCATTCGCTGTACGCCGATGACTACATCGCCGAATCGGTTCGGCTCCTCGAGGAAACCGGGGCGGAGAATGTCGGCGGGGTGCAGCGCGCCACCGGCACCACGGGGCTCGCCCGGGCGATCGCCGCCGCCGTCTCGTCGAAGTTCGCCGCCGGCGACGCGGCGTATCGCAATGCCACCACCCCGCGGTGGACCGACACGGTCTACCTCGGCGCCTGGCGAACCGAGACACTGCGACGCCTCGGCGGCATGCGCGAAGACTGGGCCGTCAACGAAGACTACGAGATGAATGTCCGCCTGCGTGCAGCAGGCGGACGGATCTATCTCTCGCCAACAATTCGCTCCACCTACTTTGTGCGCGCCTCGATCCCCAAGCTCGCGCGGCAGTACACCCGATATGGCTTCTGGAAGGTCCGCACCCTGTTGGCGCATCCCACGTCGCTCCGCTGGCGCCAATTGGTGGCACCGGCCTTTGTGCTCTCGCTATTGGCCACTCCGATCACCGTCGCGCTGCTCGGTCCCCTCGGCGCGACGCACATCGGGCTCTATCTCGGGGCCAACCTCCTCGCCAGCATGGCCACCGCCGCCAAGGCCGGATGGCGCCTGCTCCCGGCGTTGCCGATCGTCTTCCTGACGGTGCATCTCGCCTGGGGGAGCGGCTTCCTGTGTGGAGCACTGTACTGGCCCTTCCGACGCCATGACTGACCACCGGTGGACACGGCTGGCGCGTGTCGCGGCCTGGGGAAGCGCCGCAGCGATGGTCGCCGCGTGGGCGACCGTCTCGCTGCTCGGCGACCGCGTCTGGTGGTCGTTGCCGTTCCTCTTCGGACCTCGCTGGGTCGCGGGCGTGCTCTTCATCGGGCTGCTCCCGGCCCTGCGACTCGCGCGTCGCACCGCCCTGCTCGCTGGTGCGTTGATGATGTGCGTCTTCCTGATCGGGCTGCTTGATGTCCGCCTCGGCCTCGGCCGGTTCGAGCCCGGCGGCACCGCGGTGTTGCGCATCATGGAACTCAACGCCGGCGCCGGGAGCAGCGGCGGCCCCAAGGCCGAGACGATCGTCGCGGCCATCGAGCAGGCACGGCCCGATGTGGTGGTGGTGGCGGAGTGCAGCGGACGCCTGCTCGAGGCGATCGAAGCGATGGGTGGGTGGCACGCACACCGAAGCAGCTCGTCACTCTGCCTGGCGAGTCGCCATGCCGTGCTGAGTTGGGAGGAACGCGACCCGATGGACTTCTGGAAGGAGAATGGTTCAGGAGCGATCGCTCGGGCAACGTTGAACACCCCGGCAGGTGCGGTCCGAGTAGGGTTGGTCCACCTGGAGACACCGCGCGACGCGCTCGATCACTTCCCCGACCTCTCCTCCATCCCCACCCTTGGCAACATCACGCGTCAGAACACCGCGCAGCGCGAGCGCGAGTCGCGCGTGGCGCGCGAGTGGATCTTCAGTGGGGGAGACTTCCCGACCATCGTCGCGGGGGACTTCAACCTGCCGATCGAGAGCGCCATCTATCGGCGCCACTGGAGCGACCTGCGCAACAGCTTCTCGCGGAGTGGGGTCGGCTTCGGCAACACCAAGCAGACGCGGCGGTGGGGCATCCGCATTGACCACATCCTCACCACCGACGACTTCGCAACACGATGGGCACGGATCGGCCAGGATGTGGGGTCGGATCACCTCCCCCTCCTGGCCGAGCTGACCCTCTCGCCGCGCTAGCGGACCAGCACCGCCCGATAGCTGCCGACGTCCTGCAGCTGATAGCTGCCACGAGCTGCGGCGGCAACCACCCAGGCCCGATACTCGTTGGCCCGGGCGATGTCCCGGACGTAGACGCGCGCCACCGCGCCGCTGGTGAGCGACCCGGTCAGGATCGTCTGCGCCTGGCCGGCCAGGGCGGCAGTGGTGCCGTCGTAGCCGATGGGGCGGATGCTGTCGATCGCGGGACCACTGACGGCAAACTGCACGGCGCCATCATTGGCATTGGGGGTGGCGAGCTCCATCGTGAGCACACCAGCGGTGGCCAGGACGGGAGGAGTCGGCGTGCTGGGGCCGGTGGGGCTGGCGCCGCCGCAGGCGGCGAGCACGAGCACGGCGAGCGCGGCGACGGCACGACGACCGGGGTGGTTGTTGGCCATCCGACGAGCAAGCTTGAAGGTGTACGTCATGGCGAGTGCCCTGGTTAGTCCACCCCGAATCGGGGCTCCCCCAAACGGGGGCGGTGGCGATCTCGCTGGCGGCTGGGCTGGCCTGGCCACCACGATCCGTGGCGGCGGTAGCTCCCTGGCTCTGCGACCCCGAGTTTCCCCGAGTGTGCTCTGAGCAGCGTCGAAAATCAGTATCGGACCGACGGTGTTGCTGTTGAAATATCTGGCAATTGCAATGCCAAGAGCCTTCGCGCGTTGATGTTTCTTTAAACCATTATCAAATAACGCTTTACAGAAAGCACACCAACTCGCAGTGCTCAAAATATGTGCGCTTACTGTTTCAGTTCTTTACAGTAAACTCGGAAGGACGCTCGTGATCCTGTCTCTGGCACGTCTCGCGACCGCTCTCGCCCTGGCGCTGATTCTCCTGACCACGTTGCGCGCAGAACCCTCCCAACTCGACCGCGCGGCCGAGACGGCGTGGAGCTGCGTGGTCTGCGGTGAGGCGGGGGTCACCGATGTGCTGCTCAACCTCCTCCTCTTCGTACCGTTCGGGATGGGACTCCGAGCACTCGGTCTCCGCTGGTGGCACACCGCGCTGGTGGCCGGGGGCGTGACACTGGCGATCGAGGCGACTCAGGCCACCGTGCTTGCCGGACGCGACGCATCCCTCGGCGACGTCATCGCCAATACCATCGGCGGACTCCTTGGGTGGTGGCTCTGGGTCACTCGCGACCGGCTCCGCGCTCCGTCGCCGAGGCGGGCGCGTGCCCTCGCTGCCGCCCTGCTGCTGGTGGCATCCGCGATCTGGCTCCTGACCGCGTGGGGACTCGAGCCGGAAGGATCGAGCGACGGCCCGTGGGTGGGCCAGCGCACGAGGGTGTGGAGCGGTCATGACCCGTTTCCCGGCGCGCTTGGACTGGCGACCATCAGCGACATCGAGATCCCCGATGATCCACTCATCAGCCGCCCAGTGCTCGCCCGAGGATTCACGCTCTCCATGCTGCTCATGCGGTCGGACAGCACCACCCCGACAAGGCCTGTCTCGATCCTTCGCGTCGTGGATCGGCGGGGTCGGCTGCAACTGAGCGTGGCGCAGCGGGGGGAGAACCTGTTGGTGAGCAGTCGAGTGCGCGCATCGCGCTGGCGGGTCCGCACGCCGACGTGGCGTTTCGAGCACGCCATGCAGCTGCCGACCGATGTGCCGTGGGCCATGGATTGGCAATGGCAGCACGATCGCGTCGAATTGCGGAGCGGAAGCACTCGCGCGGGGAGCAACGTGGCTACCCGGAGCTTGCCGCTCTCAGTGGGGCTCGGTTGGGTGTTCGTCCACCCCTTTGCCGTGGCGATCGGCAGCACCGCCGCCTGGTGGACCGCCGCCTGGCTGGCGCTCTGGTTGCTGCCCTTTGGATGGTGCCTGCGGTGGCTCTCGCGTGGCGAGGCGATGGTGTGGGGCGGAATGGGCGTGACGGGCTACATCTGTGCCTCGCTGGTCAGCGGGCTACCGGTGCAGTGGCTGGAGGTGGCGGTGGTGGTCGGGTGCGTGGTGGTGGGGATGGGGGGACGGCGAACAGCGAACGGCGAACGGCGATGATGGATGATCGATCGGGATCTGGGCGGACTCGACACTGGGGTGTTCTTCGCAGCGGGCTCGGGGCGGTGCGCCCTCACCCTGGGACGGAGTGCCGATTGCGGCGCCCCCGGCGTGCAGTACAGGGGGCGACGCGGCGAACCGCTTAGAGACCGCGAGAACGGACACCCCAGGTCGAGCCCGCGTTCACTACACGCCGGCTGCGCCGGCGCCGCGCATTGACATGCGCGGCTGGGGGCATCGTCCCGAGTCCGCGGCCTGACCCTTCCCTACGCTCAGGGCAGGCTTCCGCGGCTGAAGCCCCCGTTCATCCATCATCGCCGTTCGCCGTTCGCCATTCGCTGTTCGCTGCTCAGTTGCTGATCGTAATATCCGAACCGAATCGCGGCTTGATCCACCACGTCCCGTCGCCGCGGGGCACCAGCACCCCGCGGACCGTGATGGTGCGTCCCTCGACGAAGGCGGGCTTCGGCACCTGCAGCACCGAGTCCATGAGCGCCGTCGCGCGGCTCGCCGAATCCGCGGCATCGAGGAAGCCGACGCGGAAGTCCGGCGCCACCGTGGTGGTGTCGGTGATCTTGGCGCCGGTCACCAGCACGAAGGCTGCGTCGAGCAGGCCACCGCGCGCTGTCCGCAGCTCCGCCACCGTGACGGCCTCCGGCGTCAGGACGGTGCCCTGCCCCAGGGAGCTGACCAGTCCGCCCACCAGCACCGGCTGACCGAGCGCGCTGCCGGTGGTGCCGAGCACGGCGACCGAATCGCCAATATTGTTGCCGGTCCGTCCGGGACGGTGAGTCGCCGCGGTGATGCGGAGCGTCCCGGTGCCGTCGCGCAGGTACATCGAGGCATCACGGAAGGCCTGGAGCGGCGAGAGCACGATGCCGCGCAGCAGCACGCGACGCCCGGCCGGCAACGCCCGCGCTTCGGCGATCGTGACCTCGTCATAGCTCAGGCGCACCAGTCGACTGCCGTTGAGTGAGTCGTTCCGTGCCAGCAGGCGAATCGTGCCGCTGTCGCCCACGACCGTGCCGATCGAGTCGCCAAGCGCGGCGCGATCCACCACCACGCGGTAGCTGCCGATCGGCACCGGCGTGAAGAGCGCCGTACCACTGGCATCGCTGGTGACCACTTGAATGGTGTCCACGCCGCCCGCCGCCAACAGTGCGACGCGCACGCCGCTGAAGACGGTGTCGAGCGGAGTGAAGCTGCCGTTGCCGTCACGGTCGAGATAGAGCCCGACGGCGATGCCACCGTCGCGGAGGGGCGGCAGGGTGAGGTCTTCGCCCGCGTTGTCGCAGCCGGCGATCAACGCCGTGAGCGCGGCGAGTCGGAGCATGGCGTGGCGCATCATCAGTTCTCCATCCGCAGGCCGATGCGCAGGGTGCGCGGCTCGCCTCGGCGATTCAGCAGGTTGCCGAAGTTGTCGTTGACCACCACCGGCAGGACGGTGCGCCCCGCAGCATTGGTGGTGAGGGTGCCGGTCGGGTCGATGAGCAGCGCCGCCCGATCCACCAGGCCCGTCGCCGTCGCGACCACGTTGAAGGCGTCGAGCGTGAGCGTCATCCGCCGACCGCCGGTCGGCAGGGCGAACGAGAGCGAGAGGTCGAGTGACGAGACCGCGTCCTCGCGACAGCTGTTGCGCGTCGCGACGCCGGACGATGCCGCCTCGCAACCGGCTGACGAGAGCGCTGCCGCCAGGCCACTCGGCGCGCCCGTGAGACCGACCGGATCATTGCCCCCCGACCCATCACCATTCACGTCCACGCCACCGCGGTAGCCGGGCGTGAACGGAAGCCCGCTGCGATAGCGCACGCGTGCCATCGCCGTGAGCGGACCATCGTTGCCCGGACGCACCGTGACGGTGGCCGAGGCCCGATGCGGAATGTCGAGATCGGAGCGTCCAGCATCCCACGCGTCCGCACCGCGGTCAGCCGGGAACGGCGAGAGTCGATCGGCAGGATCGGCGCTCAACTGCCCAACGAGGTTGTCCTCCGTGCGCGACCACGTATATGCCGCCGCGACGGCGACACCGCGCGACAACTGCCGGTCAAGCCGGACCGTGGCATCGTAGCTGTCGCTGTAGCCGGTCGAGGTGAAGGCGTACCCGGCATCGAAGCCGACGAAGCGACGGTTGCTGCCGATCGCGGGCGTCACGAGTGCCCCGTACTGCGCCAAGGTGCCGTAGATCGGACGGCCATCGACGGCGGTGGCGAGTGGTGCCACGGGAAGGTTCACGTCTTCGCGACGCAGCAGGAAGTCGCCATGACGGTAGCCACCGACAATAGTGAGCTGCGTGCCGCGACCGAGCTGCTGCGTCAGCGAGAGCTCGCCGGTGAAGGAGCGCGGCTTGCGGACCTTGTCGCCGAAGAACGCGAGCGACGGCCCGACCACTGTCGCACCCGCGAGCGCCCCGGGCTGGGGCCACGCCAAGGCGCCGGCGCTCCGGTGCATCACGATCTCGCCATTCCACTGCGCCGCCTCGGCGAGCGCTGCGAGGTCGTATCGGCCCGGAAGCCGACCAACGTTGGCGCGGACGACGGTGCGACCACGCCCACCGAGGTCATACGTGAGCCCGACGCGCGGCGCGATACGATCGGCCTTGTCCTCCTTCGGGACCAGCGCCGTCGTGATCCCGGAGGCGAGACCCCACGACTCGTTGGCAATGAGCAGGTCGGAGGGTAGCGACTGCGATTCATAGCGCACGCCACCGAAGAGCTCCAGCGCGGACGACAGGCGCCAACTGTCCTGGAGAAAGATGCCCGTCTCGGTCACGCCGATGTCGGGGGACTCCGAGCCGCCCACGGCCTGCTGGTAGCTGCCACTGCCGCCTCCGGCCGGGTCGAGCAGGCCGAAGTGATACCGTCCGTAGGCACCCGGAATCCAGCTGTAGGTGACGGTCCGCTTCTGCGCGGAGAGGCCTGCCTTGAGCGTGTGGGCACCACTGCGGTAGGTCACGGCCTGCACCAGCTCGAACGCCGACTCGTCGAAGACGCCACCGCTCGTGAACGCGCTCCCGACACTCGCCCCCGAGGTGAGCAGTGTCGAAAGCGGCGCCCCGGTCCCGGTCCAGTCGCGGGTGCTGCTGCGAAGCCCAAGCCGAGTCTCACTCAGCCAGTCATTGCCCTGTGCCGTGAGGGTCGCACCGACGGAGACGTCGCTCGCGTCGAGCCGGTCCCCCGCCCCGCTCGTTCCCTCAATGCCGGGAATCGGATTGTCTTCCGACCATGAGGCCATCCCGCCACGAACCGTCAGGTCGGTACGACGACCAAAGCGCCAGTCGACTCGACCCTGTCCCGAGAAGCCGTCCCAGCTGCGGACGGTCGGCGAGAGCCATCGGGCGATCTCGCCCACGCGATTTCCCGCCGCGGTGGTGAACTCGGCAGCGGCCTCGGCACGCTCGAACGGCGCGGCGGTCGGGGTGCGCAGCTTCTGGTAATCGAAGCGGAGGAACCACGATGCCGTGTCGCCCTTCAGTGGCCCGCTGGCCGATGCCCCGACCTGGAAGGAGGAGGCCGACGAATCGGCGGGATTGTCGAGCGCCCGTCCACCGAGCGAGGCGCCGCTGAAGGTGGCCCACGGGGTGAACTGGAAGCGGCTTCCGCCGCGCGCGGTTTGGGCCGAGAGGAAGGCCCCCGGGGTGCCACGCCACTCGCCGTCCTGCCCGAAGGTCATCAACGACGCGGTCGCGATGCCGTCGCGTCCGAAGAGCGGTGCCGAGGCGGGATCGCCGGGCCGGCCGGGATGACGGAGGAGGATCTCCTCGAGGCCGTCAACGAACAGCCGGACCGAACCACCGGCGAGGCCATTGGCCGACGACGCGAGCCCTTCGCGCCCGTCGCGGGGAATGTCCACGGCGGTCAGGTCGCGGCTCAGGTCGGTGACCGAGCGGCGGCGGTCGAGGAGGCGGAGCTGCTCCACCCCAATCGGCGCCGCGCCGCCTGTTCCGCGGAGCGTGACGTCGGCGACCTGCTCCTCGACCCCGGCAATGGGGGGCGGGCGGCGGGTGAGCCGAACCGTGAGCTCCGTGCTGTTGCCGGGGACCACCGCCAAACGGCGCACTCGCACCGGCTGATAACCGAGCTGCTCGGTGAGCAGGTCGTAGCTCTCCGGAGCGAGTGGATCGAAGGCGACTCGTCCCGCGCGATCCGTTTCGAGGGTGCGGAACGCGACACCCCCCCGTTCCAGGGTGACCAGCGCGCCCCGAATCGGGGCGCCTCGGTCGTCGAGCACCACGGCTCGGACGCTACCGGACGTGAGCGATTGGGCGGCGACCGGGGCGGCGGAAAAGGCCGCCATGGCGCACGCCAGGCCAGTGCCGGCGCGGATTTGACGAAGTGATCGCATGGACAGGAACATGACCATCCCGAGTCGAGAGGGGGGTGGGATCGGACCTGACGGGCCCGACCAACCCTCCCCGGGAGTGCAGGAGCGGTGCCACCGACAAGAAAACGGCCGACCCCGGGGGGTCGGCCGTTCAAACAATGGAGACTGTGCTGCTTAGACGTTCTTGCGGCGGCGGCGCGCGGCGACCATCCCGGCGAGGCCGGTGGCGAGCAACGTCATCGTGGCCGGCTCGGGCACAACCGTCTCGTTCGGGCCGCCCGGAATGTCCACCTCGGCGCAGTAATCGCCGTTGGCGACCTGAACCGGGGCGGCACCCTTGCCCTTGCCCGGCACGGTGATGAACGGCGAGCTCGAGCACTGGCCCGAGTTCCCATTCGGGCCGACCCGCTGCGAACGCCAGCCCCACTCGAGGGTCAACAGCGCCGACTGGTCGAGGGCGGTGCCACCGGTGTGGCTGAACGTGAAGAGGACCCAATCCTCATTGCCCGTGAAGGTCGGGTTGGCCCAGCCGTCGCAGGTGGCGTAGTTGGTGCCGCTGCCGCCCGTGGGGCCGGCGCAGGTCGTGACGCCGCCGTTGCCCGAGGCGCCCGCCCCGGCCAGCAGCGTCACATCGAGGCTGGGGAAGCCGGTCGCGAAGGCCCAATCACCGGTGACGGTGGTGGCCGCACCCGAGTTCTGGTAGACCACGGAGGCAAGGCCCCAAGTGCCACCATACGCTGCGAGGTTGTAGACCCCGAGGCCCTGGATGCTCGACATGACGTTCTTGGCAGCCGCACCGACGCCGTTGAACAGGTAGACCTGAAGATTCGCGCCCGACAGCGAGAACTTCGCGCGGGTGCAGGTCTCATCGGAGGTGCCGGCATACTGGCACATGGTCCGGATGTCGTCGGCCTTGGCCGGCGAGGGCATCGCGGCAAGAGCAAGCGCCGCCAACGCAAAGAGAGAACGCTTCATGATGATCAGTTCCTTGGGGCAAGCGTGGTCCAACCAGAATTCAGACTGTCACAGTTTGTCGATCGGGCCGATGCTCTCTTACTGTTGCTCCAGCGCAACACCTGTGCGTGGAGCGCGACAACAACAATCGCGTAAGTTGTTGATTTTACTAGGCCTGCTCGACGACGGGACGAGGTATTGCAGGTTGTGGGCCACGGAATCGAGGGGGAACGGTGACGGAAGCGAGTGACCAGTAACCAGTAACCAGTAACGAGTAACCAGTGCCCGGGGGCCCCTCAGTCACGGGTCACTGGTCACAGGTCGCTCCCGTTCACCGTTCACCGTTCACCGTTCACGGATGTTCTCCGTGTACATTATGACACACCGTGTCCCGCCTCTCCTTCCGCGCCCGCCTCTTCCTCGCCCTGCTCGTGGTGAGCGTCCTCCCGGTCGCGGTGCTGACCGGTGGGCTCGTCGTGGTGCTCGGTACCTTCTCCAACTCCTTTGGCGGGGCCGCCGTCGCCACGGTGGGCGCCACCGCCAAGGTCATGAACAGCGCGCTCAACGGGATTGGGGTGCCGGGCGAGGTGCGCCTGGCGATTGACCAGCACCTGAGCGCCGTCAACACGCTGGTGACGCAGACCAACATGGCGCAGGGGCTGGGCAGCCTCCTCCCCGCGTGGCTCGCCGGCGCGCTCACGGTGGTGGCCCTCGCGCTGCTGGCTATCGCCGCCGGCTTCGTGCGCGTTCTCTCCCGTCAGCTCGCCGGCCCCCTCGACGAGATCGTGGAGTGGACCGGCCGGATCCGGCGGCGCGAGGCCCTTCCTGCCGATCGCGCCCAGGGTGGGATCCCCGAATTCGCCCTCCTCCGTGGCGCCCTCCGCGACCTGGCCCAGGGACTCGAGCAGGCGCGCGTGGCCGAACTCGAGGCCGAGCGACTGCGCGCCTTCGGCGAGGTGGCGCGCCGAGTCGCGCACGAGATGAAGAACCCGCTCACCCCGATCCGACTGGCGGTCTCGCAACTGACCCGCACCGCCCCGCCGGAGATGCGGGAGTCCCTCGAGGTGATCGCCGCCGAGTCGGCCCGCCTCGAGGCGATGGCGCGCGAGTTCTCCGAACTCGGTCGGCTGCCTGAGGGCATCTCGGCGCCGGTGGACCTGCACGAACTGCTCGACGACCTGATGCGCAGCGCGTTGCCGGCCTCGATGGATCGCCAGCTCGAGACCACTGGGGACGTCGGCCCGATCGAGGGCTACTACGACCCGTTGCGACGCGCCTTTCTCAACCTGCTCCGCAACGCCGTCGAGGCGTGTGGCGGTCAGGGCAAGGTGACCGTCTCCCTGCGGCGCGATGACGGCCAGATCGAAGTGCGGCTCCACGACAGCGGCCACGGCGTGCCCCCGGAGAAACGCGACCTGATCTTCCAGCCCTACTTCACCGACAAGGGCGACGGCACCGGCCTGGGGCTCGCCATCGTTCGCCAGACCATCGAACAGCACGGCGGCACCATTGCCCTCGCCGAGACCGATCGCGAGGGCGCCACCTTCCTCATTCGGTTCCCGGCATGACGACACGCGTCCTGATCATCGACGACGAGACCAACATCCGGCGCATGGTCGGTGCGCTGCTCAAGTCGGAAGGGTTCGAGGTCTCCGACGCGCCGAACGGCAACGCGGGCCTCCTCGCGCTTCCGGAGGTCAAACCGGACCTGATCCTGCTCGACCTGATGATGCCGCCGGGCCCCGACGGGCTCGCCACGCTCGAACAGATCCGCACGACCGACGCCGACATTCCGGTGATCATGATGAGCGGCAAGGCGCAGCTTTCGGATGCCGTGCGCGCGGTGCAGATGGGCGCCTTCCAGTTCCTCGAAAAGCCGCTGGCCCCCGAGTCCCTGCTGGTCGCGGTCCGCTCGGCCGAGGCGCTGATGCGGACGCAGGCGGAAAACCGCGCGCTGCGCGCCGCCCTCGGGCCGCAGCCCACGCTGGTGGGCGACTCCCCGGAGATTGCCCACGTCCGCGAGTTGATCCTGCAGGTGGCTCCCACGGAGGCACGCGTGCTGGTGCTCGGCGAATCAGGCACCGGCAAGGAGCTGGTGGCCAACGCCATTCATCGTCACTCCCCCCGGGCGCGCGGTCCGTTCATTTCCGTGAATTGCGCGGCCATCCCGCGCGACCTGGTCGAGAGCGAGATGTTCGGCCACGAACGCGGCGCCTTCACCGGCGCCACCGATCGTCGCATCGGTCGCTTCGAACTCGCCGACGGCGGCACGCTCTTCCTCGACGAAGTCGGCGACCTGCAACTCGACGCGCAGGCCAAGCTGCTGCGCGTGCTTGAGAGCGGCGAGATCCAGCGGATCGGCGCCGAGCGCAGCCAGCAGGTGGACATTCGGGTGGTGGCGGCAACGAATCGACGCCTGGAGGAGGCCGTCGCCACCGGCGGCTTCCGCGAGGACCTCTACTTCCGGCTCAACGTCTTTCCGATCGAGTTGCCGCCGCTCCGGCAACGGCTTGGCGACCTCGGCGCGCTGGTGACGCACCTGGCGGCGCGTCTCCGCCCGCGACGACCGCCCCGCTTTGCCCCCGACGTGATCGCGGCGCTGGCGGCCCATAGCTGGCCCGGCAACGTGCGCGAGCTCGCCAACATCGTCGAGCGCCTCTCGATCATCGGTGGGGACGACGTGACGGCCGAGATGGTGCCGCGCGTGTTGCGGATCACCGCACCGACCGCGACGCCCGGTGCTCTCGAACCCGCGCCTCGACTGGTCGAGGATGGACGCGGGCTCACCGACCGACTCGACGATTTCGAACGTGACCTGATCAGCGCGGCGCTCACCTCCGGCAGCGGCAACATTGCCGAGGCCGCGCGACTGCTGAAGACGGACCGAGGGAACCTGTATCGTCGGATGCGCCGTCTCGGCATTCGCGGAGGGAACGACGGATGACGCCCACTCGCCTGGTGCTGCTGGCGACCTTGATGCTCGCGCCGCCGCTCGCGGCGCAGGATCCGGTCGGCATCGACTTCTCCCGACCGGCGGCAGACAGCAGTCGTCGCCGTCGCGAGATCCCCGACTCGGTCCTGGTGCGTGCCATGGCGCATTACAACGACCCGAGTACCACGCGCGTGAGCGGCAACGTCGAGTTGCCGCTCGGCAACGTCTGGCGCGGCACGCAGGCGCTCCACCGCGGGCAGCTGCGCATCGACGGACGCGTCGAGGGCGATCTCCTCGTGATCAATGGTGACGTGCGCATCACCGGCAGCGGCGTGGTCACGGGCAGCGTGACGGTGCTCGGCGGTCGCATCCTCGTGGACGGAGGCGGCACGGTAGGCGGGGCCCAGGTCGAGTATCCCGAGACGGCGCCGCTCACGCTCACGCCGGATGGACGCCTGATCCGCCAGGCGCCGCGGCGCTCGCTGACCGACTTCACCTCTGCCTCGCGCACCTTCACCTGGCGCAACTTCGAGACGACGCTTCGGGCCGACCCGGGCAGCTACAATCGCGTCGAGGGGTTTCCGCTCGAGTTCGGGCCGTCGATCGTGTGGCATCGCGACGAACAGAGCCGCGTGGTCCTCGACCTCGTCGGCATCGTGCGCACCGCCTCCGATCCGACCGAGAGCCGACGCACCCTCGGTTGGCGCGGACGCCTCGCCGCCGTGCGCGGAGGCAAGTATCCGATGACCATCGGGCTCCGCGGCGGTTCGGTGATCGCCCCGGTCGCCGACCAGCCGTACCAGACCATCGAGTCCGGCCTTGGCGCGTTCCTGCTGCGCCGCGACTGGCGCGACTGGTACGCGAGCCGGACCTTCGGCGTCTTTGCCGACCTGACGCTGCGGCCGACGCTGCAGCTCTCCGCCGGCGTGGACCAGAGTCGCGAGCGCACGGTGAGTGCCGTGGACGCGTTCTCCCTGCTGCGCGGCAACGAGGCGTGGCGCCCCAATCCGCTGGTGGACGATGGCAAGTACCTGACCTTCTCGGCGAGTGCCACCGTCGACACCCGTGACGACCGCCGCCGCCCCACCAGCGGCTGGTACCTGCGCAGCGACGTGCGTTACGTCACCAGCGACGAACTGACCCCGGCAACGCTCCCGCAGGAAATTCGCACCGCGATGCCGACGAGCAACTACGACGCGCTCGAGATGGACCTCGACCTGCGCCGCTACCAGCGACTCGGCCCGGAGCAGAGCCTGCATGTCCGCCTCACCGGAGGTGGATGGCTCGCGGGCAATCGCCTCACCATCCAGCGTCGCCGGGCCATGAACGGCACCGATCCGCTCGCGGGCTACGGCTTCCGCTTCGTGAACTGTGATCGCCGCCGTCGTCCCGATCCGGCGCTGCCCGCGCTCTGCGACCGGCAGCTGGCGCTGCAGGTCGAGTACCGGCGCACGCTCGGGCTCGACCTGAGCAGCCGCATCGGCAACACCACCATCGGGCTGCAGCGGCCCGACCTGGTGATCTTCGGCGACGCCGGCTCGGCGTGGTTGGCGGGCGCGGGGGCGGGACGGGTGCCCAGCAACCGAATCCAGTCGATCGCGGAGTGGCGCTCGGACATCGGCGTCGGGCTCGACGTCGGCACCTTCGGCGTCTACGTCGCCAAGGCCCTCGCCGACCCCGAGCCCATCCGCTTCGGACTTCGCGTCACGCGACGGTTCTGACCGCGCCCGTGCGCCGGTTCCTCGCCCTCGCCCTGCTCCTGCTCGGCGCTGCTTCGGCGGCGTCGGCGCAGAGCGTGCGCGTCGAGGTGACCCTCGAGACGGGGACCAACCGGCCACGGGTCCGCACCATCAACCTCTTCGACGACCCGCAGTGGCGCGAGGCGATCGCCGCCTCCTATCCGATCCGCCTCAACTACCAGCTCGACCTCTGGAGCCCGCGCAACTTCTGGTTCGCCGAAAACTTGAACAGTCGCAAGTGGGCGTTCGTGATCACCCGGCAGGCGGTGCTCGACGTCTACACCCTCACCACGATCATCGTGGGACGTGAACCGATCGTGGAGCGATTCGCGTCGCTCAATGACCTGCGGTTGCGCGTCGAGATGCCGTTGCCGATCTCGGGCGTAGGACCCAATCGTGACGGCACCTTCTGGTATTCGGTCAAGCTCGGCATTTCGACGCTGAGCGCCGACGAGTTCCGAGAGTTCGAGCGCTACCTGCAGGGGAACAGCGGCGGGGGGGGCGGCGGGATCGGGGCGGCACTGCTCCGGATGGCGCTCCCGAAGGAGAGCGTCGTGGGCGAGACGAGCCGCTTCACAATCGGCGGGCGCGAGTGAGCGGCGCGGCTGAGCGCGTGACCGCCATCATCACCTACTACCGCAACGCCGAGTTCTTCGGTGAGGCGCTGGCAAGCGTGCTCGCGCAGACGCGGCCGGCCGACGAGATCCTCGTGGTCGACGACGCTTCCCCCGCTGCTGATGCGCTGGATGCGGCCACGCTCCCCGCCGAGGTCCGGCTGATCCGCATGCCGGTCAACAGCGGGCCGGGTGCCGCCCGGCAGCGCGCCAGTTCGGAGGCACGGGGGGAACTGCTCGCGTACCTCGATGCCGATGATCTCTGGGCTCCGACCAAGCTCGAGCGTCAGGTCGCGGCGATGCGCGCCGCGCCCGAGTGCCCCGCCAGCCACACCGGCACCGTGATGTTCCACGACGACGGCCGCGAGCGGAGCTTTCTCGTGAAGCCGGCGCGGTTGAGCGGGGCGGAGAGCGCCCTCGGCGGGCACGCGCTGCCGTCGTGCCTGATGGTCCGTGCGTCGGCGCTGGCGGCGGTCGGGGGATGGTCCCTCGATCGTTCGATCATCGAGGATTGGGACCTGGAACTCCGCCTCACCAGCGAGGTGGGCCCGTATTGCTTCGTGGCCGAGCCGCTGATGCGCTTCCGGCGCTTTGCGCACGGCAACCTCTCCTCCCAGCATGCGCGCAACATCCGGCGCCTGATCAGCACTATCCACCATCATCGCCGACGGATTGACGGATTCCATGGCCATGGTGCCTGGCGAGGGGTCATGCGCCGCGAGATCCGGGAGCATGGCGAGGCAATGGGCGGAGTGACGGGGCGGCTCGTGGCGCTGGGGGCGATGCTCGGGGGCCTCGGGTCGCCGAGGCTGCCCCAGCGCGCCTGACGTGCTAGCGCGGCAGGATGGCCGCGAGCGCGGCGTCGCCGTAGAAGAGCCCGATGTACTTCATCTGCTTGGCCGTGAGCCGACGGATGGCCCACGAGAGATGAACAAAGTGCGGCTCCATTGGCGTGTGGAGCGGCACCATCCCGATTTCCGCAGGGAGGTGGCTCCCCTTCTTGGTGTTGCAGCTGCTGCACGCGGTCACCACGTTGTCCCAGGCATTGGTCCCGCCGCGCGACTGCGGCACCACGTGGTCGCGCGTGAGGCACTCGCGCGTCCGCAGCTGGTGCTGGGTGCGCGCACAGTACTGGCACGTGTAGTGGTCGCGGGCAAAGAGGAAGGTGTTGGTGACCTGGCGACGGAAGCGGCGGGGGACGTGCACAAAGCGGACGAGCCGGATGATGGCGGGGCGCGGCATCTGCAGCCGCGCACTTCGTATCAGCTCGTCGCCGTCGGCCTCGACGATTTCAGCCTTGCCTTCGATGACAAGTCGCAGCGCCCGACGGGTGGGCACCATCGTGAGCGGTTCGAATGAGGCGTTGAGAGCGAGGCAGCGCACCACGGTGGCTCCGGTCGGCGACACGTACGGATACCCAGTTCCGCCGGGGAGTTCAAGGGCGTGCCGCGCCACCCCCGAAGACGGTGCGTCCCCCCAGCCACGTCCCCAGCACCCCCGATGGCGCGCTCGCCAGCACCGCCTCCTCAACACCCGTCCCAGGCGGCACCTGCACGGCCACCAGATCGGCCCACTTCCCCACCACCAGCGACCCCGTGTCCGCCGCCACGTCGATCGCCTCCGCACCGCCCAGCGTGAGCGCCCGCACCGCCTCCCGCGCCGTCCATCCGGCGAGCCGGCGCGCCTCGCGTGCCTCCGCCAGCAGGTCGAGCGGCGCCACGCTCACCTCGGAGTCGGTGCCGATGCCGAGACGAAGCTTGCGCTCGGCATAGCGGCCGAGCGGCGGCTCGGCCCGATGATGGCGCATGTTGGAGCGTGGGCAGGTGGCGACGGCGCTGCCGTGCCGCTGGAGGATGTCGGCATCGGCATCGTCCACGTGGATGGCGTGAATGCAGAGTGTCCGATCGGACCAGACACCGTGGCCATCCATCCACGCGACCGGCGAGATCGGCGCGAGCGTCGGGCGCGGCACCCCGCGAGCCGTGAAGGCATCGGCAAAGATCCCGGTGAAGTCGGCCAGCAGCGCGGACTCGGCTTCGGGCTCGGCGGTGTGCACCGCGATCGGCACGCCATGCGCGCGGGCAAGATCGCACGCCGCCCGATACAGCGGTCCGCTCACCGTGTAGGGTGCGTGCGGCGAGACGCCGAGGTGGACGCGTCCGGTGGCATGATGGGCGAGGCGCTCGAGGTCGCGGGAGAAGGCCTTCATCGCGCCGGCGCACTCGTCAGGGTGGGCGCCGAACACCTCGTGGTGTGCCACCCCGCTGGCGCCGAGGTGCCGCAGCGCGGCGATCACCTGGCCGGTCGAGCCGGTGTCGCAGACCGTGGTGACCCCTGCCGCCCACCCGGCGCGAATGCCGGCGCAGGCCTGCAGGAAAAACTCCTCCTCCTGCCGCGCGGCCTTGATCCGGATCACGTGGAGGATCCACTGCCAGAAGTCGTCCTCCTCGACCATGCCGGCGAAGCCGGTCAGCTCGAGGTGGGTGTGGCTGTTCACCAACCCTGGCAGAAGGGCGGCATCGGCAAGCGCAATCGGCTCGGCGCGCTCGGGGAGAGGAACGGCCTCGTCCGGACCAATGGCGAGAATGCGCCCATCGTCTCCAACGAGGAGGGCGCCATTCGGGATCGGGGCGCCCTCCACCGGAACGAGCCACGGCGCGGTGAAACGCCGCATCAGTGCGTGCCGCCTCCGCCCGGACGGAACGGGGAGTGCGTAGGGCAGAAGTCCTTTGGTTCCTGACCCTGCGGGTAGGTGCGCACCTCGCGCACGTCATCGGGGCAGAAGGGGGTGGCTCGCAGACCGGTGGTCCGATCGATCTCCATCGTGACCGTGCGCACTTCTGGCGCGCTCCAGTCGCCGGGCGTTTTCCGCCGCTGGTAGATGTCGAGCATCATCTGCGTCCACGCCGGCGCGGCGAGCTTGCCACCCTGCGCACCGGGCATGATCCACTGCGGTGCGTCGAAGCCGATCCAGACGCCGGCAACCACGTCCTTGGTGAAGCCGATGTACCAGACGTCGCGATAGTCGTTGGTCGTGCCGGTCTTGCCGCCCGAGGGAATGGTGAAGCCGGCACGATAGACCGACGCGTTGCCGGTGCCGTTGGTCACCACGCCACGGAGTGCGGTCGTGAGCGTGAACGCGGTGCCCTCGTCGAGGACGCGCGTCCGCTTCGGCTTCTCCTGATAGACGATCTTGCCGTTGCGGTCCTCGACGCGGAGGATCGCGATCGGCGTGACCCGCTCCCCCAGGTTGGCGAAGGTGGAGTAGGCGGCGATCATCTCGATCGGCCGCACGTCGGCCGAACCGAGCATCATCGCGGGGACCCGTGCCACGCGGCCGGTGATCCCGAAGCGACGCGCCGCGTCGTACACCGCGTTCACCCCGACCTTGAGACCGACCTTCACCGCGATCGTGTTGGTGGACTGCCAGATCGCCTGGCGGAAGGTCATCGTCTCGTTGGTGAACTTGTTGTCGTAGTTCTTCGGCTCCCAGTTTGGCTGGTCCGGAATCGCCACCGAGACGGGGGTGTCGGTCTCCGTGTCGTCAAGCGTCATCCCCGCCTCGAGCGCGGCGGCATAGACGATCGGCTTGAAGGTCGAACCCGGCTGGCGCTCGCCCTGCACGATCCGATTGAACTTCGAATCGTTGAAGTCGCGACCGCCGACCATGGCCATGATGTGGCCGGTCTCGGCCTCGAGCACCAGCGCCCCGCCCTGCAAGTAGGGGGTGCGGCGCAGCTCGCTGACGTCGGTCCCCCGCTTGTCGTGGAACTCGCGGTAGCTCTCGTGGGGGAACTTGCCGAACTGGTCCGCCTCGATCCGCTCCAGCTGGGTCTCGAGCGCCTGCTCCGCGGCCATCTGGGCGTTGAGATCAAGCGAGGTGAAGATCTGGTAGCCCTTGGTGTAGAGATCGTCACCAAAACGTGCCAGCAGCTGCTGCCGCACGTAGTCCACGAAATACTCGGCGAAGATGCTGTTGTCCGGTCGCGCGGAGAGGGCAAGCGGATACGCCTTCCAGCTCTCGGCCTCTTCGCTGCTGAGCTTGCCGTCCTGGTGCAGCAGCTCGATGATGGTGTTGCGGCGCCCGACCGCGGCCCGCGGGAAGCGGCGCGGGTTGTAGCTGGTGGGCGCCTTGGGCAACGCGGCCAGCATGGCGGCCTCCGCGACGTTCACCTCGGAGGCCGACTTGCCGAAGTAGCGCTGCGACGCGGCCTGCACGCCCCAGGAGCGTGAGCCGAGGTCGATCTGGTTCAGGTAGAGCTCGAGGATCTTCTCCTTGGGGTACTTCCGCTCGATGGCGAGGGCGAGCTTGGCCTCGCGGATCTTCCGCACCACGCCGGCCACGCCGCGCCGCTCGCGACGGTTGATGTCCTCGGGGAAGATGTTGCCGACCAGCTGCATGGTGATGGTCGAGAACCCCTCGGACATTCCGAGCTTGAGGATGTTGGCCTTGATGGCGCCGAGAAAGCGGACCCAGTCGATGCCGTTGTGCTCGTAGAAGCGCTTGTCCTCGACGGCGAGGAAGGCCTGGGGGATGGTCGGCGCCATCTGCTGCAGCGAGACGACGGTGCGCCGCTGGGTGCCCAGCTCGGTGATCAGCCGCCCGTCGGCGGCATAGAGCTTGGAGGTCTGGTCAGCGTCGTACTGCTCGAGCGTGTTGATGTCGGGGCAGGCGTCGTTGGCGCAGGCGCGGGTCCAGGCGCCGACCAGCGCGGCGGCACCAAAGGCGCCCATCGCGAGCACGACCACGACGGCACGACGGCGGAGGGACGCCTTGCGCCACCAGCGGAGAACGGGACCGGGGGATTTGGCCATGGGGTGGAAGGTATCCGGGTCGGGTAGGGTGGCGCGACGCTGCGGCGCCGGCGTGTCCCGAGCGGCAACCGCTGGCGACGGCGGTCGGGAGTCCCTATTCTAGTGGCTGGGATTCCCACCCCCGCCGGGAGAGGCAGTCTGAACGAAGTGCTGTTACGGAAGGTTCTCTTCCCGGCGTACGAGACTCTCGTCCGCCGGCGGGGCACGGCCGGGCATGTGGCCGAATACGCCAAGAGCCAATGGCTCCCGCCCGCCGAATTGCAGGCCCTGCAGCTGCGCAAGCTCAACGCCCTGCTGGCCCACTGCTGGGCGCAGGTGCCCTTCCTCCAGGAGCATTGGCGCGCAGCCGGCTGCCGCCCCGGCCCGCTCCAGCACGTCGACGAACTCGCCGCCTTTCCCGTCCTCACCAAGCAGCTCATCACGCAGCACTACGCCGACATGATCGCCGTCCCCTGGCGGGGTCGGACCATCTCCAAGACCACCGGCGGCTCAACGGGCGATCCGTTCCGGTTTGAATACACGATGGAGGTCTACGCCCGTCGGACCGCCGTCATGTGGCGCGGCTATGGCTGGGGCGGCGCAGGCCTCGGCGTTCGTGCCGCGTACCTCTGGGCCATCGGTGCCAAGCCGAGCCTCAAGGAACGGCTCTATCACCGGGCCTTCAATCGCCACTACTTCGACGCCTTCACGATGAGCGAGTCCAGCATCGACGCGCACATCGATGCCATTGCCCGCTATCGGCCCCGCGCAATCGTGGGCTATGTGACTCCGCTCGTGCTGGTGGCCCGGCGGATGCGCGAGAGCGGACGACGGCTGCAGGGCGTCCGAGGGGTGATCACCGGGGCGGAGGCACTCTTCGAACCCGAGCGGCGCGAGATCGAATCGGCCTTCGGCTGCCCGGTGTTCAACACCTACGGGTCCCGCGAGGTGATGTTGATGGCGGCCGAATGCGACCATCATCAGGGCCTCCACGTGAACGCCGATCACCTGGCGTTCGAGACCCTCGGGTCCGACGGGGCGCCCGCGCACGGCGAGGCCGGTGACGTGGCGATCACCGACTTCCACAACTTCGGCATGCCGATGGTCCGCTACCTCAATGGCGATCGTGCCACGTATGCCGAGCAGCCGTGCGGCTGCGGACGGGGCCTGCCGCTGCTCTCGTCGATCGACGGGCGCATTCTCGACCTGATCCAGACCCCGGATGGTCGCCATGTCCCTGGGGAGTACTTCGTGGTGGTCATGCTCGACTGGCCGGACGTGAAACAGTGGCAGGTGGTGCAGACCGCTCCCGACTGCGTCCAGTTCCGGCTGGTGGTGCCCGCGCCCTGGACCGACGAGCGGCGGCAGAAGCTCACCGCCAAGGTGCACGCCAAGTCGGGGCCAACCCTCCGCGTCGAGATCGTCGAAGTGGAGGCGATCCCCACCACCAGCACGGGAAAGCGGCGGCTGACGATCTCCCTCGCCAACGCCCACATGGTCCCGCCGCTCGCCCCGACCGACGGCACCCCGTAGGACCTTGCTCCGCACGCCCGGGGGATGGTAATTCCCCCGATGACCTCCCTTCTCGACACGCTGACCGCCCGCGGGATGGTGCACGACGCCACCCCCGACCTCGGACCACGCCTGGCCACCGGGCCGATTGCCGCCTACGTGGGCTTCGACCCTACCGCCGACTCGCTGCATGTCGGCAATCTGGTGCCAGTCATGGCCCTCGCCTGGCTGCAACGCCTCGGCGGTCGCCCCGTGGTGCTCGTGGGCGGCGGCACCGGCCTGGTGGGCGATCCCTCAGGGAAGCGCAGCGAACGGCCGATGCTCTCTGAGGAACAGGCGGCCAGCAACGCCGCCGCCATCCGCAGCCAGCTCTCCCAGTTCCTGACCTTCGGAGAGGGCCCCAGCGACGCGCGGATGCGCAACAATGCCGACTGGCTGCGGCCACTCGGCTTGCTCGAGTTCCTTCGCGATGCGGGAAAGCACTTCACCATCAGCTACATGCTGCAGAAGGATACCGTGAAGAGTCGGCTCGAGACCGGCATCTCGTTCACCGAGTTCACGTACATGCTGGTCCAGGCCTACGACTTTGCCCACCTCGCGCGGAGCGAGGGGTGCGAGCTGCAGATGGGTGGCAGTGATCAATGGGGCAACATCACCGCCGGGATCGAGCTCGGCGCTCGGCGCGACGGCCAGAAGCTGCACGGCCTCACCCTGCCGCTGCTCACCACGGCAAGCGGAGCCAAGTTCGGCAAGAGTGAGGCGGGCAACGTCTGGCTCGACCCTGCCAAGACCTCGCCGTATGCCTTCCACCAGTTCTGGCTCCAGGTCGAGGACGCCGACGTCGAGCGGTTGCTGCGTTTCTTCACGTTCCTGTCGCTCGACGAGATCGCCGAGGTGATGGCTCGACATCTGCCGGACCCTGGCAAGCGGATCGCGCAGCGGCGACTGGCCGACGACGTGACGGCCCGGATTCACGGCACCGACAGTGTGGCACGCGTGACATCCGCGGCGGCCATCCTCTTCGGCGGTGGCGACCTCGTCGAGGCTGATGCCGAGACGCTGGCGATGGTGGCGTCCGCGGTGCCGATCGTGATGGTGCCCGCGGCGGTCATCGCTGCCGGGATGCCGATCGTGGATGCGCTGGTCCAGTGCGGGCTGGCAGCGTCGAAGGGTGAGGCGCGTCGCGGCCTCGATGGCGGCGGCTTCTCGGTGAACGGTGTGGTGGCTGACGCCGCGCGCGTCGTCACCGGGGCGGACCTGCTCGCGGGGGGCGTGGTCCTGCTCCGCAAGGGCAAACGCAGCTGGGCGGCGCTGACCGCGAAGGAGTGACGCATGGGGAAGTCCCGGGGACTGACGATCGCGGCGATGGGGTGGGTGCTCATCGCCGCGTCGTGTGCGGAGGGGGATGCCGACGGGACGACGCTCCCGATCGTTCCCCCTCCCCCGGTCGTTCCTCCACCGGCGCCCGTGCCACTGACCCTGGCGGTGAGCCCGGCCGCACAACGCACGACCGTGCAGGCCGGCCAGCAGGCTGCTCCGGCAGCGGTCGCGATCACGATCGCGGGCGATGGCTCCGACCGTGCCACCTGGGTCGCGGTCGCGCGCACGAATCGCACGGTGGTCGACGCCCCTGGGGGCGCGGGCTCCGGCCTCCTGCGGTGGACACGGCAGGCGGCGGGGCTCTCCCCCGGCGTCTGGGTCGACACCATCGTCGTGCGGCTCGAGGGGACGAACCTGGACGCGGTGGTCCTGGACTCGGTAATCGTCACGGCCGCACCGGTTCCGCTCTCCGCCACGATCACGCCGACGTCGCGACGCATCGACGTCATCGCCGGCGCCGTGGCGCCGGGCGACTCGGTGCTGCTGGGGCTTGCGGGGACCGGCGCCGAGACGGCGACCTGGGGCGCGGCGGCACGACGGCCGTGGACCACGCTCGGCAGCCCGACCGGAAGTGGCAGCGCGTTTCTGCGCTGGCAGCGCACCGGTGCGCTGCCAGGTCCAGGGACCTGGGTGGACACCATCACCATCACCATTCCGGGGGCACTCGGGTCGCCGTTGCAGCTGTTCGACTCGCTGATCGTGACGCCCCCGCCGCCACCGCCACCACCGCCACCACCGCCTCCACCACCGCCGCCACCGCCACCGCCGCCGCCGCCGCCCATCGTTCGGCCGGACCTGGGCCTCAACGGGTCCTTCCACGGCCTGCGGCTCTTTCCGGCAAGCGATCCATGGAATCAGCCCGTCGATACCGCGCAGGTGGACCCGAATTCCGGGGCGATCCTCGCGGCCATCGGGGTCGGTCGGAACCTGCACCCGGACTTCGGCGCCAACTGGAACGGCGGACCGTTCGGAATCCCCTACGTGGTGGTCGCCGACGCGACGGCTCGCAGCGCGGTCACGTTTCAGTACGCGGGCGAGAGCGATGTGGGGCCCTACCCGATTCCCGCGAACCCGCCCCTCGAGCCGGGCGGGGATCGCCACCTGCTGATGGTCACCCAGGACGAGTTCAAGCTCTACGAGCTCTTCTTCGTCAACGGGGGGCCGGGGGCGTGGACCGCGGGATCGGGAGCGATCTTCGACCTGACCAACGGCACCCTGCGGCCGGCCGGCTGGACGTCGGCGGATGCCGCTGGTCTGCCGATCCTCCCCGGGCTGGTGCGTTATGACGAGGTCCATGAACTCGGCGAGATCCGCCACGCCCTGCGCTTCACGGTCTCTCGGACGCGCCGCGCCTACCTGCCACCAGCGCGCCACTGGGCCTCGAGCAGCACCGATCCGCTCCGGCCACCCATGGGGATGCGGGTCCGACTCAAGGCGAGCTACGACATCTCCGCCTTCCCGCCAGCGGCGCAGGTGATCCTCCGCGCACTGAAGACCTACGGCATGATCGTGGCCGACAACGGCAGCGACTTCTTCCTCTCCGGCACGGCGGATGCTCGCTGGAACGATGCCGTCAACAACACGCTCAAGCAGGTCAAGGTGGGCGACTTCGAGGTGGTGCGAATGGTGGGTGTGGTCACGCCGTGACGCGGGCGGCGACGCGCCTGATCAATTGCCCGCGAGCGAGCGGCGCAGCAGGCGGAGCAGATGCCGATGGGGACGCGGTGCGGCACGCCCGGTCCATTCCAGGACTTCGGCACGCCAGGCCCGATACGCCTGCCATCCCTTCCCGGACGCGATCCAGCCGGTCTCGCCGAGGGTGAGTGTCAGGTGGCGCTCAAGGGCCGCCACCTCGTCCGGCGTGTGCCCGACCCCGAAGCGCAGCAATTGCGCGATGGTGCGGAGCAGGTGCCGCTCCGACCACTCGGCGCGCGCAGGGGCAGAGGCGTTGCTGCCGTGATCGCGCTTGCGGCCGGTGACCTGATTGAGCCATGCCCCGCGTCCCGCACCGAGCAGCCGCCAGAGGAAGTCGAGGTCCTCGCCGTAGGGGAGCGTGGTGTCGAAGAGCCCCGACCCCGCGACCGCCTCGCGGGAGACGATGCAGACACTCGGGGCAATCGCCGCGCGCATCAGGTAGAGTCGCCGGAGCGCCGTGCCCGCCAGCTGCATCCCATCGTCGCCCAGGGGCGTCGAGATCGGTGCGAGCTCCTCGCGCAACGCGCCAAGCACGCTCCCGCGGTCTTCGCCGCCGTGCGCGAAGCGCATCATGTCGCTGAACGCGAGCACCACGTCTGGCGCACGCTCGAACGCCGGCACCAGCAGCTCGAGGTGACGCGGCAGGAAGTAGTCGTCACTGTCGAGCAGCGCCACGAGCTCGCCGGAGGCCGTGAGGATGCCGCGATTCCGGCTGGTGCTGAGGCCACGGTTGGGGCCGCCGAGCAGGATCAGTCGCGTGGAGCCGGTGCGGCCTTCCCATGCCCGCACCCGAGCGCTGGTCTCGTCGGTGGAACCGTCGTCCACCACGATGACCTCGTGGGCCGGGCGCGTCTGCGCGACGACGCCGGCCAAGGCGTCGTCAATGAACGCTGCCGCATTGTAGGCCGGGATCACCACCGACACCCGAAGCGACGTGGCCATCAGCGCGGCTCCTCGGTGATCAGGGCAAGCACCCCGTCGGCGAGCGCCGCGGCCGCGTAGCGGTGCCGCGCTGCCTCGAGCCCCTCACGATAGCCCGCGAGGCCGTCGCGTTCCCACGCGGCAACAAAGTCGAGGAGCGCCTGCTCCAGCCCCGCGCGATCGGTGGCGACTCCGATGCCGGCCTCGCGCACCAGCGACGCGGTGGCGCCATCGGTGAGCGCAAAGACGGCGCGACCCTGGCCGATGTACTCGAACGTCTTGGCCGGAATCTGCAGCGGCTGCCGTTCCGCGAGGAGCAGCCCTGCCGAAGACTCTGCGATCACCCTGAGCGCATCGGCCTGGGGGACCGCGGCCGAGTGGGACACCATCGCCTCGAGGCCGAGTCGCGCGATCGCATGCGCCAGTGATTCCTCGGCCTGATTCTCCTGACTGCCGACGAAGCGCAGCCGGAGGGCGTCCTCGCGCAACCGTCCACTCGCGCGCAGCCGTGCCACCGCTTCGAGGATCGGCAACGGCGAGCGATGGCCGTAGAGCGTCCCGACATGGGCGAGTACCAAGGGGCCGCCGGCCGGCGGCGGGGCGAGCGACGGGATCTCATCCGGCTCATACCCGCACGGAAGCAGTGCAGGCGCCGCGACGTCGGGATAGCGGCGCTGAAAGTCCTCTCGGAGGGCGTCCGTGGTGACCAGCATCCGAGTCGCGCGATGCGCCACTGCCGAATCCCACCGTTCGATCCGCCGAGTCCACGCGCCACTCGACGCGGAGATGAACGGATTGCCGACCATCGGGTCGTGCGACCAGGCGAACCACTTCGTCGTCGCGGTCGGCAGTCCGGCGCGGAGCGCGACCAGGTGGGCCGAGAACACCGGGGCCACCGTGATCACGAGGTCGGCGGGTTCGTCGCGCAGGGTGCGACGCAACGCGGCGGCGGCCGGGACGATCCAGCGGCCCGCCTCATCCGGCAAACGCGACAGGGCGATGAGGAAGCGGATGATGCCCGACGGCGGAACCGGGGCGACCCCACCCCTGGCGCTCGGCGCCGGAGTGGTCTGGGGTGCGGCGGCGACGCGGCCCCGGAGCAAGGTTCGCAGCCGATTGCGCCCCCGAAGCAGCCCGGCGTACCAATTGGGCCAGGCCGCCACCTCGACCCGGCGCAATCCTCGCGGTACGTCGCGGGCGTAGCGCTCATCAAGGGAGAGAAACTCGGCCGTCGGCGGCACCACCACCCGCACGTCGGCACCAGCCGTGGCCAGCCGACGCGCGAGTCGCCACACCACCTTCCCCGCCACCTCGGAGGAGGGCGGGAAGTGCCAGCTTACCACCACGATGCGGCGGGGCCGTGCGGTCATGCCACGCCGGGGACGAAGGCAGGGCGCATCAGGCGCCCCTCGAGGAGGATGTCGGCAATCCGCGCGCTGGCGAGACCGTCCCCGTAGACGGTACGTCGGACCGCCATGCTGGCGTACGCCGCGGGATCGGTCAACAGCCGCTCCACCTCGTGCACGATGCGCGTCTGATCGGTGCCGACCAGGCGCGCGGCGCCCGCAGCGACGCCCTCGGGACGCTCCGTCACCTCGCGCATCACCAATACGGGCAGCCCGATGCACGGCCCCTCCTCCTGCACCCCGCCGGAGTCGGAGAGCGCCAGCGTGGCGTGGACCATCACGCCGACAAAGTCGCGATAGCTGAGCGGCGCGGTGAGCTGGACCGAGGGGAGGCCGCCCAGTTCGCGGTGCACCGTGGCCCCGACGTCAGGATTCGGGTGGACCGGCACCACGATCTGCAACGCCGGGTGCGCGACGGCGATCCGACGGACCGCCGCGCAGATGTCGAGCAAGCCGGGGCCGAAATTCTCCCGGCGATGCGCGGTCACCAACATGATCGGGCGAGCGGGGTCGAGTCCCAGCGGCGGCGGTGCCCCGGCGAGCTGCTGCTCGAGGTAGAGGAGCGCGTCCACCACCGTGTTGCCGGTGAGCACCACGTGCGACGCCGGGAGATGCTCGCGGAGGAGGTTGTCCACGGCCCCAGGCGTCGGGGCGAAGTGCCAGTCCGCCACCACGCTGGTGATCCGTCGGTTCACTTCTTCCGGGAATGGCTGCCACTTGTCGCCCGAGCGAAGACCCGCCTCGACATGGGCCACTTCCACCCGGCTCAGGAAGGCCGCCCACCCAGCCACCGCGACAGTGGCGGTGTCACCCTGGACGAGCATGGTTCCGGGCCGGACACGCTCCAGCAGCTCGCCGAAGGCCGTGAACAAGCGACCATGCAGTGCCGGAAGCGATTGCCCTGCCGCCATGGTGTCGAGCGCGACATCCGCCGCGAGGCCGAAGCTTCCGATGGCATCGGCAAACAGGTCCTGGTGCTGGCCGGAGTGACAGACCACCACCTCCCGAGTGCCGCGTCGCCGCAATTCCTGCACGACCGGAGCGAGCTTCACGGCTTCGGGGCGGGTGCCGATCACGACGAGAATCGGACCGTTCTGGGGGGAATCACTCACTGCGGCACCAGCTCGGGCATTCAGGGCTCCAGAAGTCGAGAAACGGACCCACGGTGAGGCACGCTACGCATCAATCGGCGATGAGCAAGCTCCATGCCCTCCACCGAGGCGGCTGAAGGATGGCCGATTCGGCCCGACAATGATATCGTCCCCACCCGGCGGCGCGAGGCTTGCGCACCAATTCGCCCAATCTCGGCCCGGATCCATCGCCACCGTCAGGAGTCGCATGTCGCCGTCCGTCGGGCGCCCCCCACGCCGCCGCGTTGAGCACCGCCACCCTGCCAGGCAGGTGGCGTGAACAACGCACGGCCGCAGGACAGCGCCGACGTCGGGATGATCTGGAAAAACGCCACGTGGCTCGGCGTGATCCCCATCCTGCTCAACGTCGTGGCACTCTTCAGCACGGGCTTCATCACCCGGCGGGTCGGCCCGGCAGGCTTCGGCCAGTTCAGCATCGCCCTCGCGCTCACCGGGCTCATGCTGAGCATCACCGATCTTGGGCTTCGCTCGCTCGCCGTCCGCAACCTGGCCCGGAGTGGGCGGGGGGCACGACACGGCTTCCACGACCTCTTCTCGCTCCGGCTGATCACGTCCACCATCGCCACCGTCATGGCGTGGGGCCTCGCGGCGACCCTCGCCGCGCTTTCGTCCGACTCCCGACTGCCGCCGGTGCTGCTCGTCAGTTCGTTGGGGATCATTCCGACGGCCATGGTGGGGGTCTTCACCGACGGGTTGATGGCGCGTGACCAGGCGCGTGCCACCAGCGCCTCCACGTTCTGGAGCGGGGTCCTGCTGACGATCGCGTCGGTCGTGGCAGTGGCCGTGATGCCGACGGGCGAGATGCTCGCGGCCTCCTATCTGGTCGGACCGCTGGTCAACGTGACGATGCTGTCACGCCGTGCCCGGGAGTTCTACGGCCCACTCCGATTCCGCTGGCGGCCGAAGCAGTGGCGGGTGCTCACGTCCCGCTCGTTCGGCTTCTTCAAGGTCGCACTCACGGGCCAGGCGATCGGCCGGATCGAGACGCCGCTGATCGGCTGGCTCTTCGGAGAAAAGATTGCCGGCATCTTCGCCGCGAGCATCTCGCTTGCCGACCGCCTCGCGGCGGTGATCGACAGCGTCACGACGGCCGCGCTGCCCACCCTGATGCGGCTGCGCGGTGATGCCAATCGGATCGGCGAGATGCTTGCCCGCATCATGCATCCCCTGCTGACGGCGTTGCTGGTCGGCAGCATCATGGCCATGATGGGCACAACCGCGGCCGTGACGGTGGTCTTCGGGGCCGCGTATGCGCCGGGTGGGATCGCCCTCGCGGTGGCGCTGTTCGCGCTGCCGATCAATGCCGTCAACGCGATGTTGAACGAGGGATTCATCGCCTATCGGCGGATCGAGTTCGTGGCCGCCACGGCCCAGCGTGGCCAGATGGTCACCGCGGCCATGATGGCAGTGCTGCCCTGGGCGCTCGGGGTGGCCGGCGCCCCGCTGGCTCGACTGCTTGGCGCGCTCACGGTGAACGTGATCAACGTGCGTGCGAGTCTTGGCCCCTTTGCGATCCTCTGGGAGAAGCAGCGACTCCGCCAGTTGCTGCGCGCGGTGCTCTGGGCAGCGCCGATGCCGCTCCTCCTCTGGCTCGGCGATTTCCGGCCGCTGGTCACCGTGCTGGTGTCCGGCGGCGGCTTCCTCTGCTGGCTGGCCGCCACGGCCCACGCCAATGACTGGGTTCGCCTCCTTCGGCCGGAACGCGACACGGTCGAGGCTCCGGTGTCCGACCCGAGCGCCTCGACCTGATCGACCGCTGGTGACAACCGATGGTGCGGCTACTGCAACCGCACCGCCTCGGTCTCCGACAACGCCACCACCACCCGACGCCCACCGATGGTCACCGTCGCTTCCGTCGCCGTGACGGTCGCCGTCGGTGCTGGCGGTGGCGAGCCGGCATTGGTGCACTGCAGCACGGTCACCACCACGTCGGTGGCGCGTCCCGCCATCGAGACGGTCACGGCATGGCTGGTCACGCCGGCGCCGTTGCCGAGCACGTAGCTGTCGGTGCCGAGTACCACGTCGCCGGGGGACAGCACGGTCCCGTAGCAGCGCGCGCTGGCGCTGGGATTCTGCAGGCGGAACGTGTTGCCGCTGATCTGCGGTTGATCCTTCACGTGCCAGCGCCAGACCTTTGCCAGCGCCCCGTTGTTGATGGTGGCGCGATCGACAATGACGAAGGCATCCTCCTGCGGCAGGTAGGCGACCGTCCGCAGGTAATCGGTGACCGAGCGCGTGTTGACCCACTGATTCTGGTAGCCGTAGCCATTCTTGGCCTGGCCGCGGATCGCCACCAGATCCTCCGACACCTGCGGCGCCATCGTGATGGTGCCGCCGTTGCCACCATACAACTGCTGCCCCACGCCACCGATGGTGAGGTTGTTGTAGTTGCTGGTCGCGCCTTCGATGCCCGAGCGCGAGTAGATGTTGGACGTCGCGGTGATCCAGAACCCGCCCTTCCAGATCATCAAGCCGTTGGCGTTGCGCGCGCCGTGGTCACTCGTCGGTCCTGACTCGAAGGCCATCACCGTCGCGTTCGGATCGGTCCAGCTGGTGCGGTAGACGAAGAAGCCTGCCCCGGTGGCGTGATAGTGCTTGGGCAACGAGGAGAGGTCGGCCGCGGCCACTTCGGCGGGGTCGTAGCGCAGGAGCTCGTCGGCGAGCGGTGCCGTGGCGTTGAACTCGGTGGTCGGGACCTGCCCGATCCGGTCGAGCCAGTGATAGACCTGAGACTTCAGCGTCCCGCCCGCATTCGATGGCGCGATGTTGTAGAGCGCCGCGAGGCGATCGTAGGTGAAGAGCGACGCGTCGCTCACGCGCGGCTGGTCGCCGAACGGCACCTTGTGCTGCCCATTGGGCATGGTCGAGTGCAGGCGCCACCGGAGGCTGGCCTCAAGGAATGGCGTCGAGACCGGCAGGCCCGCCGTCATGAAGCCATCGGCAAAGCTGCCCACGCGCCAGCTGCTCTCGTAGTTCGTCCCCTCGGCCCATGCCCCGCCGACACCGCCACCCTGGAAGAAGGGCACGGCCTGGCTGTTCCAGCGCGCCAGTGCCACCTGACGATGGTAGGTCGGACGATCCGAGCCGCTGATGGTGCCGGTGCCGAGGTCGTCGCCGGCGGCGGCGAGGGCGGCGGGGCCGGTCATCATGAAGCCCCAGAAGTAGTTGTTGTCCACCTGGTTGGTGCCATAGCCCCCGGTGCGCGCCGGGTTGGTTTCCGGCCAGGTCCAATCGGCGCGGTTCATCAACCACGTCGCCGCCTGCTGCCGCTGCGCCACCGTGAGTCCGTCATAGCACCAATCGAGGCCCATCGTCACCAGCGGGACATTGAAGCGGATGCCGTATCCCGAGTCACCGATCAGGTTGTTGGCCTCGACGGCATAGCCGGTGAGGATCACGCCGGCGCGAGTGGCATAGCGCGCATCGCGCGTGGCCAGGTAGACGAGGCAGAGGTCGGGCACCTTGTCGAGGTCCACCACGTCGTAGCTCGTGCCGCGGCCCAGCTGTCCGTCGGCGGCCGCCTTGACGCGACTCCAGCGGATGCTGTTGGCCGCCGCCTGCGTCTCGAGATGCCGAATCCGCTCCGGCGTCATCCAGACGCGCGGGTGGGGCCGCATCCCGGCCAGGTCGCCTTGGCGATACTCGACCGAGACGGTCGCGGTGCCGCCGGCCGACACCGCGATGGTCTGCACGGCGACCACTGGGAGGTATGCGAAGGGCAAGATCGTCGCGCCACTGGCACGCACTTCGTAGCTCCCCGGCGCCAATGAATCGAGCACCGCGTTCGCGGGGGCCGGACGCGAGAAGCCATTCGGACCGTTGACCACGATCGGAGCCGGCGTCCCGGCCGGAAGGCCGGCAACGGCGACGGTCAATCTGGCGGGACTCGGGGCAGGCCCGGGCCCGGGCTCGGTGGACGCGACGCGCACGGTGACCGTGGCCGTGTCCGACACGCCGCAGGAACAACTGGCGATGACCTGAAACGTCCCCGGCATTGGTCCGGCGCGGAAGAGCCCCGCGTCGGAAATCTCGCCGCCGCTCGCGGACCAGCTCACCGTGGCGGGGCGTTGGGATGCGTCCGACCAGACGACGGCCGTCACGAACTGGAGCGTCGCCGCGGTATCGACGGCGGTCGAATCCGGCGTGAGTCGCAGACTCTGGGCGAGGACGGGCGCGTTCGGCGTGACAAGGTCTGTTGCACAACCGAACAGTGCCAGGAGCAGCAGGGACGAGAGATGACGCATCGGGACACCTTCAGCATGAAGCAGGAGAGCGAGCGACCAACCACCGGGTCGAATAGTGAGGAGAAAAGCACCTTTCGGGCCGGGGACGCCCGAACCCCGCCGGGATGGCACACACTGCAACCTGATCGAAGGATCGGCGACTGGGGCGGGCTTTTCAACCTTGGGAACCCAGCGACTTGAGACCCCCGCCGTCAGAGAGTTGGTCGGCTCGCGCCGAGCCCGAATGGCGTTCTACCACTCGTTGCCTCAAGTGGCGGAACCCGGGAGACGGCGCCAAACTTGCGGATACTCCCAGATTCAGCCCGTCCGCCCCCACCAGAGCCGCCCATGATCCCAGCGCCACCCCAAACCGCCGAGGCTGCCTCCACCCCCGAGGGGTGGCCGCGCCCAAGCGTCGTCGCCCTGGGCGTGGTGCTGATGGTGGGCATGTGGCTTGGCTGGTTGAGTCGGGACGCCGCACTCACGGTGTACGGCGACGACACGACCTACCTGACGCTTTCCTACGAAATCGCGACCGGGCAGTACCGCGACAGTTTCCTCGTAGGCGCTCCGCCGCACGCGCAATACCCCCCGGGAATGCCGCTCTGGCTGCTCCTCGTGCGCGCCCTCGCGGGCCCGAGCCTCGATGCGGCACTCGCCGGCAACCTCCTGCTGGTGGCACTCACGGCGCTGCTCGTTGCCGATGGGGTCCGGCGCCTGGCCACGCCGTGGCTTGGCGTCACGGTCGCCGCCCTGGTCATGTTCAATGCCCCGTTGTTCGTGCTGGTGGCGGAACTCCGTTCAGAAATTCCCTTCCTGGCCTTGGCCGCCTGCGCGCTCTGGTGGTCCCTCAAGGACAGCGAGCGGAGTACGTCAGGAGCGGTAACCTGGCTGGCGCTCGCGGCGGCCCTCGCTGCCTTCCTGACTCGGAGCGCCGGCCTCGCGCTCCTTCCCGCCGTGTTCGGCGCGATGCTCCTGCGCCGGCGGTGGTCGGCGCTGATTGCCGGCGGAACGATGACGCTGGCGGTGGTGGCGGCGTGGTTCGGCTATACCCGCTGGGCGGCAGCGCAGACGATTGGGCACAGTTATGCCACCGATCTGGCCGCCGGCGTTGAGCCCGAATCGGCGGCACTCCTGCTGGAGCATCTGCTCGGCAATGCCAAACCGTACTTCCTGCATCTCGCCAACGCGCAGTTCAGCATCCCTGATCTTCCCGATCAGCCCCTCGACAACCTGCTGGTCGGCCTCTTCCTCGCGGTCCCGGCAGTGATCGGCGCGTGGCAGGTGCGAAAGCGGTGGCCTGCGCTGGGCCTCTTCCTCCTCGGCTCCGTCGCAATTCTCCTGGTCTTCTCCTGGCCCATTCGGCGACTGTTCACGCCGCTCATCCCATGGGTCGCTGCCGCCATGCTGCTGGGGTGGAGCGGCCTCGCCGCAGCAGCGGGGGTGCGTCGACCACACCGGGTGGCTGTGGGCATCGGCCTGGCCCTGGCCAGCCTCGGGCTGATCCACCGCGCGCAGGCTGCGGTGCGCGAACAAGGCTGCCGCGACTCGCCGCCCTTCGTGGACCCGGCGTGCTATGAGGTCCAGTATCGCAGCTACGCCTCGGCGGTGCAGTACATCAGGGACAGCCTCCCGAAGACAGCCGTCATCGCGGCCGTACGGCCGGCGTTCGTCCATTTGTCCACCGATCGACTCACCGTGCCGATCGATCTCTTCGAGCGCAGTGCGTTCGAGGGGCTGGTCGCCCCGCGGGGGCCAACCACGCACATCCTCCTCTCGAAGCTGTACCGTCTCGAGCGACGACTCGGCGAGGGTCGGCTGCGCGACGTGTGCCGTTCCCTGGTCCTGCTGAAGCGGTACCCAGCGGGGACACTGCTGTTCGAGGTGCGGCCAGCGCCGGCCCCGGATGCCAACGCGTGTGACGCCCTGGGGCGCTACGTAGAAGACCGATCCGACTCCCTCCAGACCATCCCTTAGATTGATCGATCAGCTCAGCTGCCGCTGGCTTTCGCGAACAACACCGCGGAACGGCCCCATCCATCGACCGATACCGCCCGGTTGGTGTTGCGTTGACGCAACAGTACCACACGAGGACCCGACCCCGTCCTGATAGTCCGGGACCCCATCAGGACGGCAATACTCGGCGATTCGCTGGAGTCACCCTGACTCGTACCGTGCACAGCAGCAGGGCAGAACCGACAAGGAGAGGTGGGCACGTGCCTTGCTCCTTGCCCGCTCTGGCACGGCGCAGGTGACCCGACCAGGAAGGTCCACTGATGGGAATTGCCGCATCAACGACTCGTACCGTCACTCCCCTTCGCCGGGGCGACCGCGTCGTTGTCATTGGCGCGGGGCCAGCCGGCCTGACCGCCGCCTACCTCCTCGCCAAGGCCGGACACGTCGTCACCGTCCTCGAGGGCGACACGATGGTCGGCGGGATCTCGCGGACGGCGCAATACCGCGGCTTCCGCTTCGACATCGGCGGGCACCGCTTCTTCACCAAGATCGAGCCGGTGCAGGCCCTGTGGGAGGAGATCCTCGGCGACGACTTCATCAGCGTGCCGCGCATGTCGCGCATCCACTACGACGGCAAGTACTTCGACTACCCGCTCAAGGCGTTCAATGCGCTCAGCGGCCTCGGGCTGATCAACGCCGTGCGCATCATGCTGAGCTACCTGCATGCGCGCATCCGCCCCTCGCCCGTCGAGGAGAACTTCGAGCAGTGGGTCAGCAATCGCTTCGGGAAGCGGCTGTACGAGATCTTTTTCAAGACCTACACCGAGAAGGTGTGGGGCATCCCCTGCACCGAGATCCGTGCGGAGTGGGCCGCCCAGCGAATCCAGGGGCTCTCGCTCGCGCGCGCCATCCTCAACGCCACCTCCCTGCAGCGTCGCAGCACCGCGATCAAGAGCCTGATCAACGAATTCCGCTATCCTCGTCTCGGCCCCGGCCAGATGTGGGAGGCGTGCCGCGACCGACTGCGCGAGATGGGAAGCCGCGTGTTGATGGAGCACTTCGTGACCACCATCGAGTGCGCGAACGGGCATGTCACCGGCGTGCGCGTCAACACCGCCGAGGGTGAACGACACTTCCCCGCCGACCACGTCATCTCGACCACCGATGTCCGATCGCTCGTGCGCGCCATGGCACCACCGGTGCCGGCCCCCGTGCGGGCGGCGGCGGAAGGCCTCCGCTATCGCGACTTCCTGGTGGTGGCACTGATCCTCGAGACGGAGCGGCTCTTCCCCGACAACTGGATTTACATCCACACGCCGGGCGTCCAGGTCGGGCGCATCCAGAACTTCAACAACTGGAGTGCCGCGATGGTGCCGGAGCCGGGGCGCACCTGCCTCGGCATGGAGTACTTCTGCTTCCAGGGCGACGGGCTCTGGGAATCGAGCGATGCGGAGCTGATTGCCCTGGCAACGCGCGAGTTCGAACAGCTTGGCCTGGCGCCCGCCGGGCTGGTGCGCGACGGCACGGTGATCCGGATGCCGAAGGCGTACCCGATCTACGACGCGGAGTATCGTGAGCACCTCGACAACGTGCGGGGCTGGATCGACCCGATCCCGAACCTCCACACCGTCGGCCGCAACGGGATGCACAAGTACAACAATCAGGACCACTCGATGCTCACGGCCATGATGGCCGTATGGAACATGCAGGGCGCCGAGCACGACATCTGGGCCGTCAACACCGACTTCGAATACCATGAGGAGCAACGTCTCGAGGCGCCGGTCGCCGAGGCCCAGGCCGAGGCGGCCTGATGCGTGCGATCCTCACCTACCACTCGATCGACCGCACGGGCTCGGTCATCTCGGTGACGCCGGACGATTTCGCCGCCCACGTCGCCTGGGCTGCATCCGGCGCAGTGCAAGTCGTATCGGTGGAGGAATTGCTGACGCTCCCGGACGCGACCGACGCGGTGGCCCTCACCTTCGACGACGCCCTGGCCTCCGTCGCCACCGAGGCGGCCCCACGGCTGGCCGAGCACGGCCTCGCGGCGACGGTCTTTGTGGTCAGCCAGCATGTGGGCGGCGACAATCGCTGGGGTGGCCAGACGAGCGAGGAGGTCCCGACGGCGACGGTACTCGACTGGGATGCGATCGGGGCGCTTGCCGAGGCGGGGTGGAGCATCGGGTCGCACACCGTGCATCATCCCAGGCTGACGCAGTGCGGGGATGCCGAACTCGAAGACGAACTGGCCGGTTCCGCTGCCACGATCGCCCAGCGCGTCGGAACGCGGCCGCGCACCTTTGCCTACCCGTACGGCGACACGGATCCTCGCGTGCGCGCGGCGGTCGGCCGCCACTACCGCATCGGCTGCTCGACCACGTATCGCCCGGTCAGCTCCACGACGGACCCGCTCGACGTGCCACGGCTCGACGCCTGGTATTTCCGTGGACGCGCACCGTTCCGCGACTGGGGCACGCCACGTTTCCGACGAGCGGTGGCGTGGCGCCACACCTTGCGTCGGGCGCGACGGATGTGGGGATGATGACCGCCGACGACCGCCCAGCTCCGGACTTTTCGGTGATCGTGCCCGCACACCAGGCCGCACGCCTGCTGCCGGACACGCTCGCCGCGCTGCGCCGGAGCACGCTGCCGCGCGCGCGGTGGGAGTTGCTGGTCGTGGACGACGCGAGCACGGACGAAACGGCCATCGTCGCCGCCCAGTGGGCCGACACCGTGATCCGGCTGGACGGCGCCCCGCTTGGCCCTGGCGGGGCCCGCAATGCGGCCGCCGCACGTGCCCGCGGTGCGTGGCTGATCTTCGTCGACGCGGACGTGCGCGTGCACCCCACCACCCTCGAGCGCTTCGCCGATGTGGTCACGGGGGACCCGGGACTGGTCGGTGTCTTCGGGAGTTACGATGATGCCCCGGAGGCGCGCGGACTCCTCAGCGAGTACCGCAACCTGCTGCATCGCTACGTCCACCTTCGTGGCGCCGGTGATGCGGAGACCTTCTGGGCGGGATGCGGGGCCATCCGTCGGGACGCGTTCGAGGCCGTCGGGGGATTCGACACGGCGCGCTTTCCCCGCCCCCAGATCGAGGACATCGAGCTCGGCTACCGCCTGCGCGATCGCGGCGGCCGCATCCGCCTGGACCCCTCGATTCAAGGCACGCACCTCAAGCGATGGAATCTCTGGCCCATGTTCCGCACCGACTTCCGCGATCGAGGGGTGCCCTGGATGCGGTTGCTGATGGAGCGGCGCGGGCGGACCGCACCGACGCTCAACACCGGTCGGGCGGAGCAACTGCGAGTCGGGCTCGCGGGACTGGGCGTAGTCGCCATCCTTGCGGGCCTGCTCCTTCGGGAACCCGCGCTCGCATGGGCGAGCACCATGTTCTGGCTGGTGTTGGCGGCGGCCAACGCCGACACCTACCGATGGTTCGCCAGACAGCGCGGCCTCGGCTTTGCCATCCAGGTGGTCCCGTTGCACCTGGCGTACTACGCCAGCAACGCGCTCGCGGCGGTCACGGGAATCGTGCAGCACCTGGTGGCCGCGCGACCCCCTGCCGGGGAACGCGGATGAACGCGAACGACCTCGCGAGCGGGCCGGGGCGACCGCGTGCGGTTCATGGCACCGATCGGCGGTGGAACGCGTACGTCGACTGCTCCGCCGGGTGTAGTTTTCCCGGTGTCAGCACCGCCATGGTCACGGGCTCTCGTTCCTGTCGTGTGCGGACTCCGGCGGCCGCCGCCGACCCTCGTCTCTCAGGAGCGTTGCGATGAGCTCGCACTCGGCCTATCCCGACGACCCGATCGCGCTCGCCTTTGCGCCGGCCCACAAGGCGGCGATGGGCCTGGCCATCGGCATGACCGCCGCGGCGTGTTGCTTCCTGCTCACCGCCGTGCCGCTGCTGCGCGGACGCCCGCCCGAGCTGCAGCTGGAGCTGCTGGCCAATTATTTCTATGGATATGACGTGACCTGGGGCGGTGCCGTGGTTGGCGCGGCATGGGCCGGCTTCACGGGCTTCGTCATGGGATGGTTCTTCGCCTTCCTCCGCAATGCCCTGCTGGCGTTCAAGCTCCTCGTGCTGACCGCGCGCGCGGAACTGGACCAGACACGCGATTTCATGGATCACATTTGACCGCCCGACCACCCCGGAGAATCCCACGATGCCAGAGCTGACCCCGGATGAAGCGCGCGACGTCCGACGAGCGATCCTCAAGCTGAACGCCCAGGCGTGGGGCACCTCCTTCGGCATGATGCTCGGCACCGGGTTGTTCCTGGCAACCGCCGTCCTGGTGATGAAGGGCGGCGTGAACGTGGGCGAGCACCTCGGACTCCTCGCGGTGTATCTCCCGGGCTATCGCGTCAGCTGGCCCGGGGCCTTCATCGGCTTTGTGTACGCGTTCGTCCTCGGCTACGCCATCGGGCGCCTCGTCGGGACGGCCTACAATGCCTTCGCGTTCCGCGGCGACTGAATCCGCCGCAGCAACGCGGGGGCATGCCCTCAGCCCTCGAGCACGGCCGCGACGGATGCCACCTCGCTCGGCAGGGTGAAGAGGTGCGGACTGAGCCGCAGCGCCCCCTCGCGCAGCGAACACATCACACCATGCGACTGCAGGCGCTGATAGGCCGCTGCCACATCGCCGCGCGGCTTGAGGCAGAGGATCGCGGAGCTGCGCGCCCCCACCGGTGAGGTGACGGTGGCCCCGCTCCGCTCGGCCCATGCGAGCAGGGGCCGATGCAACGCCTGCACCTGCTCGGCGATCGCACGAATCCCCACATCAAGCAGCAACGACACCGACGCGTTCATCGCGGCGAAATCCTGCACCGGCAGCGTGATGATCTCGAACCGGCGGGCGTCAGGCCACGGTTCGGGGTCGTACGCGGTGAGCCGCGAGTAGTCGTCCGTGCCCTTGAATGCAGCCCATCCTGCAAAGGTCGGCGGAAAGCGCGTGATCAACTCGCGCCGGACATACAGGAAGCCGGTGCCCCAGGGCGAGAGCAGCCACTTCTGCGCACCGCAGGCCAGGAAGTCCACCGGTGTGGCCTGCACGTCCACCGGGACGTGCCCCACGGCCTGGATCGCATCGACCACCAGCCACTTCCCCATCGCCCGCGTCGCGCGCGAAAGGGCCGCCAGATCCACGGTGTAGCCGTTCGCGAACTGGGTCAGCGAGACCGCCACCGCCTTGACCGCCGGATCGGCAAGGCGCTCGTGCAGCCGCGCCTCGTCGGGCCATCCCTCCGCCGTGCGCGGAATGCGCTCCAGCACGATCCCTTCACCGCCACGCGCAAGCCAGGGATAGATGTTCGACGGAAACTCACCGTCGAAGGTCAGCACCACGTCACCCGCCCCGAGTGGCAGCGCCCGCGCCGCCACGTTGAGCCCGGTGGTGGTATTCGGCATGAGCGCGATCTCGTCTTCCGCCGCGTTGATCAACCGGGCTGCCAACCAGCGTGACTCGGAGAGGATGGTATTGAGCCGTTCGACGGGCCAGAGCCCTGGCCGTGCCCGGTCGCGGTTGCACGCGGCCAGCAGTGCCACACTCCGTGCCGGCATCGGTCCGATGGAGGCACTGTTGAGGTAGATCCCCTGACCATCGAGCGCAGCGAACTCGGTGCGACGCAGCTCCTCGAAACGGCTCACCCACCCCTCCTCATTGTCGGATCCAGCGCCTCGCGCAGTCCATCGCCAACCAGATTGAACCCCAGCACGGCCACGCCCACCGCGAGTCCCGGCGCGACCGACACCCACGGCGCCACGCGGATCAGGTCCCGCCCCTCGGCCACCATTGCGCCCCAACTCGGCGTTGGTGGCTGCGCACCAAGACCCACAAAGGAGAGCGCCGCCTCGGCCATGATCGCCCCGGCGATGCCGAGCGTCGCGGAGATGATCACGGGTGCGCGCACGTTGGGCGCGAGGTGGCGCCACAGGATCCAGCGGTCGCCGGCACCGAGCGCGCGTGCGGCCGTCACGAAGTCGCTGCGTCCGAGCAGCAGCACCTGGCCGCGCACCAGCCGCGCCATCCCCGCCCAACCCACGGCACCGATCACCAGAAAGATCACGGGCAGCGAGGGCTTCACGGCGGCAGCCACCGCAATCAGCAGCAGCAGGGAGGGGAACGCGAGCGTGATGTCGGCGAGTCGCATGATGAGGAGATCCACCCAGCGCCGGTAGTACCCCGCGAGCAGCCCGAGCGTGAGGCCGAGACTCACGGCCACGACTTGGGATATCACGCCGACCATCAACGAGATCCTCGCTCCGTAGAGCACGCGCGAGAGCACGTCACGGCCCTGGGCATCGGCACCAAAGAGGAAGCGCCCTCCCGGTGGCGCGAGCGAATCGTTGGCGAGGTCGCCGAGGTAGGGATCGTGCGGCGCGATCCATGGTGCCAGCGCGGCGGCCGCGAGCACCACCGCCACCAGCACCACGCCGAACTTGAAGAGCGGGTCGCGCTGAAAGCGCTCACGCAACAATTGCGCGGTCGGTGTGCCGCTCACGACCGCCCCAACTCGGCGGCCACCTGGCGCAACTCGTCCACCACGCGCGCCCACGTGAAGTACTGCAGGACCCGCGCGCGTCCGGCCTCGCCAAGTCGCCGTGCCAGCGCAGGATCACCGAGCAGGTGACGCACCGCATCCACCGCCTGCTGCGGGTCGAGCGGATCGACCAGGACACCCGTCTCCCCCTCGGCCACCGCATCGGCAATCCCGCCGCTCCGTCCGGCCACCACCGGCAACGCGGTCGCCGCCGCCTCGAGCAGCGCAATCCCGAAGCCCTCGACATCGAGCCCGGCCTCGCGGGAGAGGCCGAGGTAGATGTCGGCCGCGGCATACGCGGCGGGAAGCTCGGCGTCGGTCACGTCGGTGCAGAGGTGAAAGCGGTCGGCCACGCCGAGGCTCGCGGCGAGTTGGCGCAGCGAGGCTTCATGGCCGCCCTGCCCCACCGCGAGGTACTGGAGGTCTGGGTGTTGCGGCGCGAGGGTGGCCAGCACGCGGAGCGCCGTGTCGATCCCCTTGTGCGGCACCAGGCGAGCCACGGTCAGCAGGTAGCGACCATCGGGCAGCGACCGCGCCGCCCTGAAGCGTCGGCCGGCCTCCGCATCGGGGTGCCAGCGCGCGGGATCGGTGCCGAGCGGCACCACGCGCACGCGCCCCTCGTGCGGAAGGTCGAGCGAGGTGAGCAATGCACGACAGCGCTCGGCGGTCCAATGCGAGTTGGCCACAAAGACGGCGGCATCGGCCAGGATGGGGCGGTAGATCTCCCGCTTGAGGCGCGAGCGCGCCAGCTTGGGCGCGAGAGCCAGAATGTCTCCACCGTGCACGAGAATCCCGTAGGGCAACCCGGCGCGCTCCCAGGCCCACTTCGCCGGAAAGGCGGCGGGACGGAGATTCCCGACCCACGCGAAACGCGCCCCGGGGGCGCGCGCCAGGCGCGTCGCGCGATGGGCCCAGCGCATCAGCCCGGGGGCCGTCTTGAGCCGCCCAGCCGGCACGCCCACCCGATCCACCAAGTTGGGGAATGAGGCGTCACTCGCCTCGGCCCCTGGCATCGTCCCGCTGGAGACCACGAGGGCGCCGGCTGGATAGCCGTGCGCCAGTTCCGCCATCCAACGCGCGATCCCGCCGCCCAAGGGCGGAAAGTCGTAGGCGAGGAGGAGGTCGTGGGGTTGCGTGGGTTGCGGCACGAGTCGTTGGAGAGGGAAGCCTGAAGATAGCACGGGCGTTGGCGTTGCACCGTGAAACCTCCACGGGCCTCCCTCCGTCTGGCGGTGTTCCAATCGGGGACTCGGTCGTCCCCGCTCGGCACACTCACACTTTGGAGCATTCTGATGCGTCGTCATCTGCCCCTCTCGCTCGCTGCCGCGGCCCTTCTGGCGCTGGCCCCCCTCACCTCGGCTCAGGCCCAGATCGGCTATGGCGCCATGGTCGGCGGCTCCCTCGCCAACGTCACCGGTGACCTGGTCGATGGCTCGAAGAACACCACCACCTTCCTCATCGGCGGCTTCCTGAACGTCCCCGCCGGCGAGTTTGCCATCCAGCCGGGGCTGCTCTTCACCCGGAAGGGCTTCGCGGCCGACGAGTTCGAAGGCATCGAAGCGAAGACCACCTTCGATTACCTGCAGATCCCGGTCGTTGCCCGCATCGGCATGCCGGTGGGCCAGACCGGTCGCTTCTACATCGGCGTCGGCCCGGCGTTCGGCATCAAGATGGGCTGCCGTCTCTCGGCATCGGGTGGCGGCGTCAGCGCCAGCACCAACTGCGATGACCTCGAGACCGACGAGGGCGGCATTGCGCTCAAGTCGACCGAGATCAGCGGCATCGGCGAAGTGGGCCTCGAGTTCGGCAAGTTCTCGATCGGCCTGCGCGGCGACCTCGGCCTGACCAACATCTACAAGGCCACCTCGGGCAACGTCAGCCTCGAGCCCGACGTGAAGAGCAAGACGATCTCGGCCGTGGCGGCGATTCGGTTCTAGCAGGCCGAAGCGTCACGTTTCATACGTTTGTCATCCTGAGCGAAGCCCCGCCCCCGTAGGGCGGCGGGGCGCAGTCGAAGGACCTACGTCATTGTGAATGAGCCGGACACCTCAGGAGCTGCGGGCTCGACCTGGGGTGTCCGTTCTCGCGGCTCCAAAGCGGCTCGCCGCGTCGCCCCCTGTACTGCACGCCGGGGGCGCCGCGATCGGCACTCCGACCGAGGGTGAGGGCTCGCCGCCCTTGGAGCCGCTGCGAAGAACACCCCACGCCGAGCCCGTGTCTCGATCATCGATCATCCGTCATCCACCATCGATCATCGATCATCGATCATCTATCATCGACCATCGACCATCGATCATCCATCATCGCCGTTCGCTGTTCGCCGTTCGCTGTTCGCCGTTCGCTGTTCGCTGTTCACCAGCCGCAGGTACCCCTCCTCCATTTGCCGCAACGCAAAGTGCTCCACGATCCGTCGTCGTGCCTTTTCCCCGAGCGCCGCACTCCGCGCGGGGTGGTCGAGCAGCTCCGTGATGGCCGCGGCCATCGCCTCGTCATTTGCGGGCTCGACGAGCATCGCAGCATCACCGGCGATCTCTGGCGCGCCGCCCGCGTTCACCGTCACCACCGCGCGGCCGAGCGCCATCGCCTCGGCCACCACATTGGGAAAGATCTCGCGCGCCGAAGGGAGGAGCACCACGTCGGCGGCGCGCATCGCGTCGGCGGTGGCGTCGGCATCGAGGGCACCGAGAAAGCGGACGTGCGGCGGCGCCGTCGCGCGGAGTGCGGCCTCGTCCTGTCCGTCGCCCACGAGGCAATGGAGCAGCGTGGGGTGCGCCGCGTGCACCAGCGTGCCCGCCGCAATCGCCGAGGGGAGTCCCTTTTCCGGGGAGAGGGCCCCGACCGTGAGTACCAGCGGCGTGTCGCGCGCGAGGCCGTGTGCCGCGCGAAAGCGCTCCGCGCGCTCCGTCGATGGCGTGAGTCGCTCGACGTCGTAGCCGTTGGCAATCCGGTGCCGCGGGACATCGGCCAGCCACGGCGCGCCAGTGCTCACCAGTGCAGCGGCCCATTCGCTCTGGCACACGATCCCGTCGAGCCGTCGGAAGAGCGCGCGTGCCAGCACATCACTCGGCACCGGCCGGTTGGGCAGGTTGACGCGCCAATAGAGTCGCGTGGGGCGCCCAAGGGTGGCGAGCGAGGCAAGGCGCACGTCCCTGGGCGCGTCGGCAATCACTACATCCGCCGAGAGCGCGCGCCGAAGTCGCAGCGCGCTGCCCACGCTGGAGTTCGGCACGTCGAGCGCGATCGCATCGAGGCCCAGCGCGCGGAACCCCTGCGCCACCACTTCTGCGCCGGTGAAGAGCCGCACCGAGTGCCCGGCATCGAGCAGGCCGCGCGCAATCTTGGCAAACGACGTGGCCGATCCGCGCCACCGGGGCGCCGTCAGCAGCAACGCCACGGAGGCCATGCGGGTCACTGCCCCGGGCGTGCGCTGCGCTCGCGCTCGAGGGCCCAGAGATGGGCGTACTTGAGGAAGGCGGTCTGTGCGCCGAGCAGCGACGTCACCAGGCCGAAGCGGCCGTCGAGGCAATGGCCGGTGAGGAAGTACGCCTTGCAGAAGCGCCAGAGCGGGCGGACGGTGAGGTCGAGCGGCCCGGCCCGTCGGCCGCGGGCGTAGAGCGCCTCGGCGCCCCAGCGCGCGTACTGGTCCATCTTGGCGAGATGGTGCGAGAGGTCCCGGTACGGCTCATGCCACAGCGCGGCGCGCAACTCGCCATGCGGCGCGGGGGCAACCAATTGCTCGTGCACCTGCGCCATGTCGTAGCGATGCGCCCGACGTGCCAGCCGCACCACCCAGTCGCGCCCCCACGTCCCGCGCGTCTGCTCGCGCCCGAGGTAGCGATTGCGGCGGCGAATGCGGTAGGCCTCGTGCGACGGCGCGGCGATCACCGCGCGAAGCTCCTCGGCCAGCGCGGCTTCGGCCACTTCGTCGGTGTCGAGCGAGAGCACCCACTCGTGCGCCGCTGCCGCAATGCCGGCGTTGCGCGCCTCGCCGATGGTGACCCCCGGCGCGTGCAGCACGCGCGCCCCGGCGGCCTCGGCGCGGGCCACGGTGTCGTCGGTGGAGCCGTTGTCCACCACGACCCGCTCGGCCGCCCACTCATGCGCCGCGAGGAATGCCTCGATGCGCGCGCCCTCGTTCCGCACGGGGACCACGATGGTGACGGGGACGCGCATCAGCGCACCAGCGTGTAGTTGCGGTACTCGAACGGCCGCCAACCCGTCAGCCGCTCAAGGCCGAGTGAGATCGAAAGCCGAAGCGCCTCGCGATCGTAGCGCGGCGGCTCGATGTACGACGTGGTGTCGCGACGCGCCGCGATCCATTCCGCCACGGGCGTTGGATGCGGTCCGTCGTAGCGACGCAACCCGGGGAACCATGGCAGCAGCGGGCGCTCCGGGTCCTTGCGTCGCTCGGTCGGATAGATCTCATGGTCGAGCTTCCGCTTGGCCTGCAGCGCCCAGGTGGGGCGGGCCCAGCCGTAGTGGAACATCGTCACGCCGCTCTGGCGGCAGCGCACGCGCCGGTTCTCGGCACCGACACGAAATCCCTGCGCGTCACCATGCGAGTGCACGCCCACGCCGAGCCGCACGGCGCGCACCTCGCGCCGATACCAGCCGCGGCTGACGCCGATGGTGTCGAGTCCGCCGTAGAAGTGTCGGTACGCCACCACGAGCCCCTCGACCCGCGGCGTGGCGTCGGCGGCGAGCAGTTGGGCGCGCAGCGCCTCGGCCCCGCCGTCGCCGAGGACCTCGTCGGCCTGGATGTAGATGCCCCAGCGCCCCCGGCACGCGTCCATCGCGAGATTGGTCTGGTTCGAAAGGACGAGGGCGCCCTGCGAGGTGTCCCACACGGTGTCGAGGAGCCGCACCTTCGGCTCGGCAGAGGCAAGCCGCTCGGCCCGCTCCCGAGTATCATCCTCCGACGCGCCGACCGCGAGGACGAACTCGTCCACGCCGGGCAGGACCGAGCGCACGCTCGCCTCGAGCGGGAAGTCGAGGCGGGTGGCGTTGCGGATGATCGAGAAGCCGCTGACGGCCGGGTCTGGCATCAAGCCTCGTGGGAGCAGTTCAACGTCGGGAGGAATATATCCGCCGCATGCACATCGCCCTGCTCACCGACGGCCGCATCCCGGTCCGCAAGTATGGCGGGACTGAGCGCGTGGTCGCCTGGCTGGCCCAGGGACTCGCCGAGCGCGGTCACACCGTCACCATCCTGGCCCGCCCAGGCTCGACCTCGCCACACGGCCGGGTGATCGAGGTGGCGCTGCCCAAGGGGCGTGAGCGGAGCTTCGACCCCCGTCCGCTGCTCCCGCCGGGCGTCGACCTGCTCCACTGCCACTTCCCCCTCCAACCGGTGCCGGACCTGCCGGTGCGGTGGACGCTCCACGGCAACGCGCGCGACGGCGAGGTGCTGCCGCCGGGCGGCATCGCCCTCTCCGCCGACCACGCGGCGCGTCACGGCCTGACGGAGTGGGTCCACAACGGCCTCAACCCCGACGAGTACCGCTTCTCGCCCACCAAGAAGCCGCACGACCTCTTCCTCGGGCGCCTGCACACCGTCAAGGGATGGGACTGGGCGGTGCGCGGATCGCGGCTGGCAGGGCGGTCGCTGGTGGTGGCGGGGGGATGGCGGCCGTCCATCAGGCCCGGGCTCAAGTTCGTCGGCGAGGTGGGAGGCGAGGAGAAGACGGCACTGTTGGCCGAGTCGGCGTGCCTGTGGGTGCCGGCGCAATGGGACGAGCCGTTCGGCCTCACCACCATCGAGGCGATGGTGAGCGGCACGCCGGTGCTGGGGACGCATCGCGGGGCGCTGCCCGAAGTGATCACGGCCGAGACCGGCGCCATGGGCGATTCGGTGGACGAACTCGCGGCGCTGCGTCCGACGCTCGACCGACTCGACCCCGCCACCATCCGGCAGCATGTGCTCGACCGCTTCACGCTGCACACCATGGCGGCCCGCTACGAATCGGTCTACGCGGGGAGCATCGGCCTCGGCTGATCGAGGAGCAGGTGCCGCAGGCGGTGCATGTAGGTGTGGTCGCGCAGCAGGCGCGCCCGCGCCGCCTGCCCCAGCCGCTCCGCCTCGGCAGGATTCTCGACCAATTCGCGCACGTGCTCGCGCAGCTCCGCGGCGTCGTGGAAGGGAAGCACTTCATCGCCGCCGCGGAAGTAGCGCGGCAAGTCGCCGCGCTCGTCCACCACCTGCGCCGCCCCCATCGCGGCGAGTTCGAAGAGACGCTGGTTGCACGCCGCCTCGTGCGGATCGCCCTCCACCAACACGTGATGGATGTTGATCGCCACGGTGGCGCCGCCGTAGGCGTTCACATACTCCTCGGTGCTCGCCGCCTCGCCGCGGCAATAGTCACGCAGCGAGGTCTGCCGCCACCCGGGACCCCAGATGGCCAGGCCGAACTCGGCCACCTCGCTCAGCAGTCGCTCGCGCCTCGGCGTGGCCGCCCCCGCAAAGACCACATTGGCCCGATACTGGTCCTTGGTGCGGATCGGGCGGTACACCGACGGATCGGCCCCCACCGCAAGCACGTCCACGGTGCGACCGAGCCGATCGGCGATGTCGGCGGCGACGTCGGTGCCGATGGCGTAGATCTGGTCGTAGGGGCGCGCCAGCGCGGCGGCGGTGTGCGCGGTGCGCAGGTCGTCGGGGAGCCAGGTGACCCAGCGCGCGCGCGATTGCGCGCGCAGGCGGTCCACCAGCGGCTCGTCGAGGAGCGGCGAGCCAAAGGCGAGGATCAGGTCGGGCGCCGCCTCCTGAATGGCGCGCTCCAGGCGTCGCGGGAGGTCGCCGGCCCGCAGCCGCTCGAGCAGCGAGGGCTTGGCCGAGAGATCGAAGGTGGCGACGCGCAGGCCGAGTCGCTCCAACGCACGCCGGCGCTGCGCCGCATGGGCGTTGGGTCCGTCATCGAAATCGGCGAGCAGCAGGACGCCGCGCTCGTTGCTCACGATGCCACCTCGGCCGCAGAAAACTGGAGGTCATGCAGGCGCCGGTAGAGACCGCCCTGCGCGTGAAGCTGGGCGTGCGGCCCGGACTCCACCACCCGTCCTTCGTCGAGCACCACGATCCGGTCGGCGCCGCGCACCGTGGCGAGGCGGTGGGCAATCACCAGCACGGTGCGCCCCCCCATCAGCCGCTCGATCGCTTCCTGCACCAGCCGTTCCGACTCGGTGTCGAGCGCCGAGGTCGCCTCGTCGAGAATCAGGATCGGTGCATCGCGCAGCAGGGCCCGCGCGATCGCAATCCGTTGCCGCTGCCCCCCGGAGAGCCGCGTACCGCGCTCCCCCAACACCGTCTGGTATCGGTCGGGCAGGCCGACAATGAACTCGTGGGCATTGGCGGCGCGCGCGGCCGCTTCGATGGCCTGATCGGATGCGTCCGGCTGCCCGTAGGCGATGTTGGCGCGCACGGTGTCGTGCAGCAGGACAGTATCCTGACTCACGACCGCGATCAACGCCCGCAGCGACGCCCGGGTCAGCTGCGGCAGCGGGACGCCGTCCATGCGCAGCCCGCCGCCCTGCGGATCGTGGAAGCGCGGGACCAGCTCGAGCAGCGTGGTCTTCCCGGCCCCGCTGGGCCCGACCAGCGCGACCACCTCGCCCTTGGCCACGCGGAACGAGACATCCCGGAGCACCGGCTTGGCGGGATCGTAGCCGAAGGTGACGTGGTCAAAGACCAGGTCCTGCTCGAACACCGCCGGCGCCATCCCCGGGGGATCGAGCTCGGTGGCGGGGAGATCGAGGATTGCGAAGACGCGCTCGGCACTCGCCTCGGCCGTCGCCAGCTGGGCCGGAAAGTTGGTGATCGCCTTGATCGGCGACATCACCCGGAGCGCCGCACCGAGAAAGACCAGCGTGCTGCCGGCCTCGAGGGCCACCCCCGACAGCTCCGCGTGGCTCGCCGCCCAGAGGATGAGGAGAATCATCGCGCCGCCGAAGAGCTCGCTCACCGGCGAGGTCAGCAACGCGAAGCGCTGCGTGCGGATGTAGCCCTTGCGATAGCGCTCGGTCTGACGCCCGAAGGCGGCTGCCTCGCTCGCCTCGGCCGAGAAGGCGCGAATCAGCTTCATGGCGCCGAGGCGCTCGCTGATGGTGGCGGTCAGCTCGCCGCGCTCGTGCGCGAAGGTGCGGGCGTGGCGCTTGAGGCGGCCGAGGAGCGCTTGCACCCCGATCACGAGGATCGGTGCGAGCACCAGCACCATGAGCGTGAGCCGGACCGACGTGCCGAACATCACCGCGAGCATGCCGACGATCATGACGGCGTTCTGGAAGAAGGCGGCGAGTGCCGCGACCACCACGAGCTTGACCTGGTCGGCGTCGTTGATGAGCCCGGTGGTAAGCTGCCCGCCACGGGTGCGCTGGAAGACCCCGAGGTCGAGTCGGAGCAGGTGCGCGAAGAGTCGCGTGCGGAGGTCGCGGACCACCGACTCCTGCACCTGCACCGAGAGATAGGCGGAGACGTAGTTCGCGATGTTCTTGAGCAGCAGCGCGAGGAGGAAGAGCACCACCAGCCGGGTGCGAATCAGTTCCGGCGTCGCGTCGCTGACCAGCGGCTGCAAGGCGCCATCGAGCAGGCGTTGCAGGCGCGTGTCGCCAGGAAGCAGCGAATCGCCGGCGCCGAAGATCGAGTTGAAGAGCGGTTGCAGGATGACCAGCGTTGCCGCGTCAAAGAGGCCGCCGACCAGCGCGGCCGCCATGCCGACCAGGAACCGCCCCCGGTGGGGGCGCAGCACGCCGAAGAGGCGCGTCCGGATGCCGGCGCCCGTCAGCTGCGCCTCGGCAGCAGGAGCGCCACCGGGAGGATCACTTCCTCGGGTGAAACGCCGCCATGGAGGAAGGCGCCGCGATAGCGAGCCTGGTATTCGCGCAGCTTGGTCGGATAGACGAAGAAGCGATCGCCCGTCGCGAGGATGAGTCGCGCGCCCGCATGTCGGTCGGGAATCCCCCACGCCGCGAGGTCGTTGACGACGATCGCCGCCTCGGGATCCTCGACACGAATGTCCTCACCGAACTTGAAGCGGAGGTTGGCCGAGGCATCGCGGCGCGCGAAGACCGTGGCGGGCGTGTGACAGTGGATCGAGCCGTGGTCGGTGGTGAGGATCACCGGGACGCCGCGGCGTTCCGCCTCCTTGAGCGCCTCGACCAGTGGCGAGCGCTCGAACCAGGTGCGCGTCAACGACCGGAGCGCGGTGGTGTCGCGCGCCACCTCGAAGAGCGCCTCGTTTTCGGTGCGGCCGTGCGTGAGCATGTCGATGAAGTTGAACACCAGCGCCGTCACGCCATCGCGCGCCAGATGCCCCGAGAGGCGGCGCAGCATCGCCTCGCCGTCGGCAGTGGAGAAGATCTTCTCGTAGTGCACCGGAATGTCGCGGCCGGTGAGCTCGCGCAGCTGCTCGACCAGGAGTTCCGACTCGTGGGCGTTGAGCGAGGTCTCCTCGCGCTCGTCCCACCAGGCGGGGTGGCGCGCGAAGAACTCCGACGGATACAGCCCGGAGAAGATCGCATTGCGGCTGTACGGCGTCGCGGTGGGGACGATCGAGAAGTAGTGATCCACTTCGACGTCGAAGTAGCGCTCGATGATCGGGCGGATCATCGCCCACTGGTCGAGCCGCAGGCAGTCCACCACCACCAGCATCACGCGGCCATGCACGTCGAGCGTCGGCCGGAGAAATTCGGAGACCACGTCCACCGAGAGGGGCGGTCGGTCGGCGCCGCGCTTGGCGAGCCATCCGGGATAGTTCGCGGCGATGAAGCGGGCGAAGTCCATCCGAACGCTTGCCTGCAGGTTGCGCAGCGCCTCCTGCAGCCCCGGCTCATCCACGCGACCGAGCTTCACTTCCCACTCGGCCAGTTCGGCGACGAACTCGACCCACTCGCGCCACGCCAACGCCTCGCCACGGCGCCCCTCGAGCTCCCGAAAGCGGGTCACGAAGTCGCGGGAAAGGCGCTGCTGGCGAATGCGGTCGCCCTCGAGCAGCCGGGTGATCACGGACAACACCTGCCGCGGCGAGACCGGCTTGGTCAGGTAGTCGGCAATCTCGGCCCCGATGGCGTCACGCAGCGTCTCGGGCTCCTCCGACTTGGTCACCATCACCACCGGCATCGAGCTGTCGATGGCACGGAGCATCGGCACCAACTCCAGGCCGCGCAGGCCGGGCATCTGCTCGTCGAGGAGGACCACGCCATAGGGCTGTCGGCGCAGCAGCACCAAGGCGTCGTCGCCATTGGCGACGCGCTCCACGGTGAACCCCTGCTGCTCCAGGAAGAGCACCTGGGAGTCAAGGGTCTCGATCTCGTCGTCCACCCACAGGATGCTGCGCGGTCGGGCCATGCAGGGAAGGTAAGTGGTTTACCATTCCTCCATGCCCGCCCCCCAGATCCTCCTGGTTCGCTTCTCGTCCATTGGCGACCTCCTGCTGACCACGCCGCTGATTCGGGCGCTCCGGACCAAGCACCCGACCGCCCGGATCACCATGGTGGTGCGTGAGGACATGGCCGAGACCCTGCGCCACAATCCCCGGCTGACGGAGCTGGTCACCTGGCGGAAGGGGAGCCCGTTGACCGAACTCGCGGCCCAATTGCGCGCGGTCCCGTGGACCCATCGCCTCGACCTGCACGGTTCCCTGCGATCCCTGGCGCTGCGCCGCCTGGTGGGAGGCTCATGGACCAGCTACTCCAAGCACCGGATCCGTCGGGCGATGTTGATCCGGAGCGGTGGCAAGCATGGTGGCGCGCTGGGCCACGTGGCCGAGCGCTACTTCGCCGCGGCCGCGGGGCTCGACGTGGTCCCCGATGGCGGGCCGGCCGAGTTCTTCGTGACGGCCGAGGCGCAGCGCGAGGCGGAGCGATTCCTCGCCGAGCACCAGATCGGGCAGTCGCGAACGCTGATCGCCCTCGCGCCGGGCGCGGCCCACGCGACCAAGCGCTGGCCGGTGGAGCACTGGGCCGCCTTGGCGCGTCGGCTCCGGGGCACCTGCGACCTCGTGGTGCTCGGCGGACCCGGCGATCGTGACACCGCCGCCCTCATCGCCGAAGCCGGTGGCCCCTCCGCGGCGAGTGCGGCGGGACGTTTTTCACTCTCTGGCACGGCCGCGCTGCTCAAGCGGGCACGCGCCATGGTCGGCGGCGACACCGGCGTGACCCACCTCGCCACTGCCGTCGGCACGCCGGTCGTGGCGTTGTACGGCCCGGGGGTCGAGGCATTCGGCTTCTTCCCCTATCGCGCTCGCGCCACCGTGCTGCAGCGCGACCTTCCCTGCCGTCCCTGTTCGCCGCACGGCGGACCGGTCTGCCCATTGCAGCATCATCGCTGCCTCGTCGAGATCCTCCCGGACGCCGTCGAACAGGCGCTGGTGGCACTGCCGCGATGAGCGAATGGGCGCCTCCGCTGATGGCCCTGCTGGAGTTGCAGCAACGGCTCGAGCGGGGCCCGAAGCGCGAGGGGGCGTTCGCACTCTGGCTGATGGTTCGTGTGGCGCTGGATCTCGGGCTCGTCTCCACAGGAATCGGCGACAAGGCCGACCGACGCCGCGTCGCGTTGCTGGCGCAGCGACTCGCGCCGCTGACGGTGCCTCGTCCCCTCGCCCGCGGTCTCACGGCAGCGCTGGGCCACCTCGAAGAGGCCACGCCGGCAGCGGCCCGCGTGGCGCTGACGCAGTTGGTGGCTCCGGCGCGCGACGCGCTCGGCGCCGAAGCCGCCGAGGCAGTGGCACAGGCGCTTGTCGCGCTGCAGGCATCCCGTGGTGCGAGGAGTGTGTGACCGTGCCACCCATCCGCATCACCATCTTCACCGAGAATCAGTACGGTGGCACCGGGGTGCACACCTCGGGGTTGGCCGACTTCCTCGCCTTGGCGGGTGATCACGTGCAGGTCGTCGCGGCCATGGTCCCCGCCTGGCCTGCCTCCGGGCCGACCGGCCTCCCCACGCACGCGCCGACCTCCTATCTCGGCCCCGCGGCCGGTGTCCCTGCGCGCCCGCGCCTCCAGGCGCTGCGCCGGGCCATCAAGGCCACCACACCCGATGTCGTCTATGTCGGCAAGGGCGGACCGGGGAGCGCCAACTTCTCGATGGAGTTGGCCCTCGCGATGACCGCGCCATTGGTCGTGTTCGAGCATGATGCGCCACCACGGCCCGGGGTCTATCCGCCACCAGTGGCCTGGGATGGCTGGCGGCCCTCGCTGGGGTTGCATTGGCGCGTCGCGTTTGGCCGCATGCGTCTCCGCAACCGCCTCGCGGCCCGCGTGCTCACCAACAGCGCCTCCACCCAGCAGAAGCTCCGGCAATTCTACGGCGGCGTCGCGGACGAAATCGTGCCGTTGGGTGTGGACCTGCAACGCTTCCAGCCCGTGACGCCGCTCTTCCCTGCCACACCGTCAGGCCTTCGCCTCGGCCTGGTCGGTCGGGCCGACGTGGAGATGAAGGGCCTTGACCTCGCCTTTGAGGCCATCCGCCAGATCGGCGAAAGCGCGCCGTTGGCCGACGTGATCTTTCCGGTCGAACCCGCGGCGCGTGAACGGATTGCCGTCCTCGCCGAGACCCATGGCGCGACCCCGTGGTTGCGACTCGTTCCACCGGTGCCTGCAGACGAGCTCGCCGGGCTCTATTCCTCGCTGGACGCACTGCTCATCGCCAGCCGCTTCGAGGGCGGCCCCTACACCATGCTCGAGGCGATGGCGTGTGGTACGCCGGTGATCGCAACGCCGGTGGGGTTGGTCCCGGATGTGATCGAGGACGGCGTCAACGGGATCCGCGTCTCGGCCACCGACTCCGTCCCCGCGCTGGTTGAGGGAGTCCAGCGCTTCCGGAACCTCTTGCCCTCGGAGCGCCACTTGATGGGACGTACCGCCCGCGAGACCATCGTCCAGCACCACGATGCCGAGCACCACTTTGCCCGGCTCCGCGAGATCCTTCACGAGGTGGCCCGCCGATGAACCAACGCCTTCCGACCGGCTTTCCTGCGCTTGACCTGATTCTCGGCGGCGGCCTCCGGCGCGAGGACCTGGTGGTCCTCGGGGGCGACAGCGGCAGCGGCTGCAGCAGTCTCGCGCTGGGTATCGCGGTGCGCGTGGCACAGCAAGGGCACGCCGTCGCGATGCTGAGCACCGAGATGAGCGCGACGCGTCTGGCCGAACGGGCGCTCGCCCTTTCGGCCCGGGCCACGCTCGACGAGCTGGCCGGTGACGGCCTCGACGACCGGCGCCGCGTCGAGATCGCGGAGGTGGCACTCCGGCTGCGCGACCTCCCGATCGGTTTTCGCGCGCAGCCGGTGGAGGGATGGCCCATCGACCTGACGCAGGTGCAGGACGGCTGGGACTTGCTGGTGGTGGACTGCCTCGAGGGACTCGAGGTGGATGGGCTTCACGGCGCCGAGGCTGCCGCGGCGCGGATCGCCTCGCTCAAGCGCCTCGCGATCGCGCGGCACGCCGCGGTCCTGCTCGTGGTCCACGCCGGCGATGCTCCGGCATCGCGCGCAGATCGGCGCCCACTGGTCGGTGACTTCACCGCCTCGGGCGCGATCAGGCAGCATGCCGATGTGATACTCGGGTTGTACCGGGAGGAGCTCTACACCGCGGATCTCGGCGTGGCCGGCGCGGCGGAGGTGCAGATCCTCAAGGACCGTCACGGAAGCGGGGGGACCGTGGATCTCTACTTCACCCCCCGCTGGCTCCGCTTCGAGGACCTCGGCGAGGACTAGCTCGGCTTCTTGCCCGTCGGCTGGGCGGCGCCGGGATTCGCGGCCTTGGCCGCGGCGCGACCAGCCGCCGAGGTGTCGGCCGCCGCACCGGCGATCACCACCAACGACCCCGCCGGACCGTTCCGCTGGACCGTGATCCAGAGGGAGGGTCCCTCCTGCTCCACATAGAACGAGGTGATGCTGTCGGCCATCGTTTCGTTGATGAGACGGTATGGCGGCTTGGCCAGCAGGTCGCGGTAGTAGGCCACCACGCTGTCCACCGGGGACTCGGTCGTGGCGATCACCTGCATGGCGTCGGCCGAGGACTGGGTGGTGAGGGGCGCCCCGCCCGGCGGCAGCGGCAGGTTCGGGAGGACCTCGAAGCCGGCCTTCTTGACGGGTGTTTCAGCGGGCTTGGCCGACTGGCACGCGGCGAGCGGCGCCAAGATCAGCAGCAGGGCAATGGCGGTAAGTGTGCGCATGGCGGAACCCTAGCGCCGGCGCGGGGGGAGGGCAAGCGGGGCGGCGCGTTGCCGCCCGCACCGCCGTCGGCTATTCTCCCGGACTATCAGGAGGAATGCCCGATGGCTGGACACAGCAAATGGAAAACAATCAAGCGAAAGAAGGCGATCACCGATTCCCGGCGCGCCTCGTCCTGGACCAAGCTGATCCGTGAAATCACCGTGGCCGCGAAGGCCGGCGGTGGTGATCCCGACAGCAACGCGCGCCTGCGGAAGGCGATCGACGATGCCAAGGCCGCGAACATGCCGGGCGACAACATCGAGCGTGCCGTCAAGAAGGGGACGGGCGAACTCGAGGGCGTGTCGTACGAGGAAGTCACCTACGAGGGATACGGCGCCGGCGGCACCGCCATCCTGATCGAGGGCTCGACCGACAACCCGAACCGGACCGTCGCCGACATTCGCCACGCCTTCTCCCGCAACAGCGGCAACCTCGGCACCAGCAACTCGGTGTCGTGGATGTTCGAGAAGAAGGGGCAGATCCTGATCCCCATGGCGGCGGCTCCCGAAGAGAAGGCGATGGAAGACGCCCTCGAGGCCGGCGCCAGCGACTTCGAGTCGGACGGCGAGTACTACGTGGTCAGCACCGACCCGCACGACTTCCACGCGGTGATCGAGGCGCTCGCGGCCAAGCGGTACACGCCGGAGTCGTCGGAGATCGCGATGGTGCCGAAGAACCTCGTCAAGCTCGATGCGACCGAGGCGCAGAAGGTGCTCAAGCTCATCGACCTGCTCGAGGAGCTCGACGACGTCTCGAAGGTCTTCACCAACCTCGACATCGATGCCCTCGACCTCGAGGAGGCCGGGGCCTGACCCCGGCCCGGTCGCTGACCGTGCTCGGCATTGACCCGGGCACTGCGACCCTCGGCTACGGCGTGGTGTCCGGCGGGCCTGGCGGGGCCACGCGCCTGATCGAGTGCGGGGTGGTGCGCACCAAGGCCACCGAAGCGCTCCCGGCCCGATTGGCCACCATCTTCGAGGCGGTGTCCGCGCTGATCGAGCGGCACCGCCCCGATGCGTTGGCGGTCGAGGGGATCTTCCATGGCAAGAATGCGCGCAGTGCGCTGATTCTTGGGCACGGCCGCGGTGTGGTGCTGCTGGCTGCCGCACAGGCCGGGCTCGCGGTCGCCGAGATTTCACCCGCCGAAGTGAAGCGCGCCACCACCGGCACGGGTGCGGCAAGCAAGGCACAGGTGGCCGACATGGTGACCCGATTGCTGCGCCTGGTCGAGGCGCCCAAGCCAGCCGACGCCGCCGATGGCGTGGCGATCGCGCTGACGCACCTGATGCGACTCGTGCCGCGCGCACGACTGGCCGGAGGAGTGCAGTGATTGCCTCGGTGCGCGGCACCCTCGCGGTGAGAGAGCCTTCGGGGGTCGTGGTCGAGACCCCGGGCGGCGTCGGCTACCTGGTCGAGGTGCCGCTTGGCACCTTCGAGCGGTTGCCGGCGGAAGGTGCGCCGGTGCATCTGCTCACCGAGCTGGTGGTCCGCGAAGATGCCTGGATGCTCTTCGGCTTCGACGGCGCCATCGAGCGCGCCGTCTTCCGCCGACTGATGGGCGCGGCCGGTGTCGGGGCGCGTCTCGCGCTCGCCATCCTCTCCACCCTCGGCGCCGAACGCGCGGTGCGTGCCATCCGCGACAAGGACCTCGCCGTGCTGGCGAGCGTCACCGGGATCGGGCGCAAGAAGGCGGAGCGGATCGTCCTCGAGCTTGGCGACCGCCTCGACGATCTCCCGGCCGCCGCCCCCGTGGCATCGCCCGCGGCCGATGCCGTCCGCGCCCTGGTGGCGCTGGGGTATCCCGCGGCGCAAGCCGATGCCGCCGTCCGCGGCGCCGCCGAAGGTGGAACGCTCGAAACCGCCGCGCTGGTGCGACGTGCCCTCACCGACCTCACCCGGAAGTGACCTGATGTGGGATACCGCGCGCCCGACCCAGACCGCCGAATGGCTGTGCACCAAGTGCGGCACGACCAATCGCAAGCAACTCCCGCCGCGCGCCAACGACGGCCGCGATCGCTGCATGCACTGCCGCCTCAAGCACGTCATCGGACGCGGCGCCACGCCGGTCCGCTGGAACGCCAAGGCCGAGTGACGTCGTGACCGATCGCGTCGAGGTGACCACGCCCGCCGCACTCCCCGATGAGGGGAGTGCGGAGCAGGCGTTGCGTCCGTCGCGACTGGACGATTTCGTCGGGCAGCCGCAGGTGCGCACCTCGCTGCAGATCGCGATTGACGCGGCCCGCAAGCGCGGCGAGGCGCTCGACCACGTGCTCTTCTTCGGTCCGCCCGGACTCGGCAAGACCACGCTCGCCATGTTGATGGCGCGCGAGATGGGGGTGCAGTGTCGCACCACCTCGGGGCCGGTGCTCGAGAAGCCGGGCGACCTCGTCGGCTTGCTCACCGGGCTGGGGCCGGGCGACATCCTCTTCATCGACGAGATTCATCGGCTGCGCCCGCAACTCGAGGAGTTCCTCTATCCCGCGATGGAGGACTTCCGCGTGGATGTCCGGCTGAGCGATGGCCCGCACGGTCAGACGCTGCCGATGAGCATCGAGAAGTTCACCCTGGTGGGTGCCACCACGCGCTTCGGGCTGCTCACGCCGCCGATGCGCGCGCGCTTCGGCTTGGTCGAGCGGTTGCACTTCTACGGCGTCGACGACCTCACCACCATCGTGACGCGCTCGGCCGGCGTGCTCGGCGTGACCATGGACGCCACCGGCGCCGCGGAGATCGCGCGGCGTTCGCGCGGCACCCCGCGTGTCGCCAATCGCCTGCTGCGCCGCGTGCGTGACTATGCCGAGGTGCGCGCGGACGGCCGGATCACCGCGACGGTCGCCGCCGACGCGCTGGCGCGACTCAACGTGGACGAGTTCGGCCTCGACGACATGGATGCGCGCATCCTCGCGACCATCATCGAGAAATTCGACGGTGGCCCGGTCGGGCTCGCGACCATCGCCGCCTCGGTCGGCGAAGACACGGCCACGGTGGAAGAGGTGTACGAGCCGTATCTGCTGCAGCAGGGTTTCCTCGAGCGGACACCGCGCGGTCGCGTCGCCACCGCCAACGCGTATCGCCGACTCGGCCTCAAGCCGCCCGCCCGCCCGGGCGATGCCCAGCCCTCGCTCCTCGATGGCTGAGCGCGGCTGGACCACCGCCGACTTCGACTTCGACCTTCCCGCCGCGCAGATCGCCCAGCATCCCAGCGCCGAGCGCGGCGCGTCGCGGCTGCTGGTGGTGGATCGGGGGGCGGCGTTGGCGGACGCCCAATTCGCCGATCTCCTCGCGCTGATCCCCCCCGGCGACCTCCTCGTCCTCAACTCCACCAAGGTGCGCCATGCGCGCTTCCTCGGGACGCGCCCCTCGGGGATCGGCACCGCCGAGGTGCTGCTGATCCATCCCGCGCCCGACGACACGTGGATTGCGATGGGGAAGCCGGGGAGCGCGATGCGCCCTGGCAAGCAGATCCGCCTTGGGGATGACGCCGCCATCGAGACCATCGAGGAGACGCCCGACGCCTTTCGCCGGGTGCGCTTCGTGGGACTCCGCGCCGAGGACGCGATCGCCAAGTACGGTCGCCTCCCGCTGCCGCCCTACATCACGCGCGACCCGACGAGCGAGGACGAGGCGCGCTACCAGACCGTGTATGCCGCGCGGGAGGGGAGCGTGGCCGCACCCACCGCAGGGCTGCACTTCACCCCCGCCCTGCTCGACTGCCTGCGCGCCCGCGGCGTCGAGGTGGCGGAGCTCGACCTCGAGGTGGGACCCGGCACCTTCAAGCCGGTCGAAGCCGAGGAGATCTCGGCGCACGCCATGCACAGCGAGCGCTTCGAGATTCCGGCGGCAACCGCCGAGGCGATCGGCGCCTGTCGCGCGCGTGGCGGACGCGTGTGGGCCGTTGGCACCACCGTCGTGCGTGCACTCGAGAGTGCCGCCCGCGACGACGGCACCGTGGCCGCCGGCTCCGCCGAGACGAGCATCATGATCACGCCGGGCTACACCTTCCGCGTGGTGGATCGGTTGATCACCAACTTTCACCTTCCCCGCTCCACGCTGCTGATGCTTGTCGCGGCCTTCGCGGGATACCAGGCGACCATGGCCGCCTACCGACACGCGGTGGCCGACGGCTACCGCTTTTACAGCTACGGCGACGCCATGTGCGTCGTGGGAGATTCTCGATGACGACTCCGAGCCACCCCTCGCCGACCACGCCCGCCTACGTCGCGGACACCATGCGCATCCTCGGCGACCTCGACCCGCTCACCGTGCTCGCCGAGACGCCGTCGTGGCTCCTCGACCGGCTCGGCGGGCTGGAGCTCGACGTGCTCCGCACCCCCGAGGCACCCGGCAAGTGGTCGCTGACGCAGGTGCTGGCGCACCTCGCCGATGTCGAGATCGCGATGGGGTGGCGCGCCCGCATCCTCCTCACCCAGGAGAACGCGCCGCTGCACGGCTTCGACGAGGGCGCCTGGATGGAACGCTTTGAGGGCGCGAATGCCGACCCGACCGAGGCGATGCTCGCCTTCGGGACGCTGCGCGCCTGGAACCTCCCGGTCTGGACCCGCGTCAGCGACGCCGACCTCGCGCGCACCGGCATCCACTCCGAGCGCGGCCCGGAGACCTTCGACACCCTGCGCCGCATGGTGGCCGGTCACGACCTGCGGCATCGTCGCCAGGTCGAACGCATCCTCGCCGGGCTGGGCTGAGTGTTCGAATTCTCGCTCGACGGCACCGCCGGTGCGGCCCGCGCCGGCACGCTCACGCTGCCGCATGGCACCGTGCAGACGCCGTGCTTCATGCCGGTGGGCACCCACGGCGCCGTGCGCGGCCTCCATCCCGACGACGTCGAGAAGGCCGGCGCGCAGATCATTCTCGGCAACACCTATCACCTCCATTTGCGGCCGGGCGAGGATGTCATCGCGGCCATGGGCGGACTGCATCGCTTTGCGTCCTGGCCCAAGCCGATGCTCACCGACTCGGGCGGCTTCCAGGTGTTCTCGCTCAGCGCCCTCCGCAAGCTCGATGAGTCCGGGGTGGAGTTCGTCTCGCACGTGGACGGCTCCAAGCGCTTCATCTCGCCCGAGAAGTCGATGGAGATCCAGTGGGCGCTCGGCGCCGACGTGATCATGGCCTTCGATCACCTGCTCCCGGGGCAGTCCACCCTCGACGATGCCCGTGATGCGATGCAGCGGACCCTCCGCTGGCTCGACCGCTGCAAGCAGCGCCACGCGGAGCTCTCGGCCGACGACCCGGCCCGCCAGACGCTCTGGCCGATCGTGCAGGGCGGTACCCATCCGGAACTGCGCCACGCCTCGCTGATGGGAATCCTCGATCGCGAGCCCTGGACCGGGATCGCCGTGGGCGGACTCTCCGTGGGCGAACCCAAGCCGGCGATGCACAAGGTCCTCGAGGACCTGCATCCGCACCTGCCGGCCGATCGCCCCCGTTATCTTATGGGAGTGGGATTTCCCGACGACCTGATCGAGGGAATCGCGCGCGGGGTGGATCTCTTCGACTGCGTCGCGGCCACTCGGAACGGGCGGCATGGCTCGGCATGGACGGCCGACGGCAAGGTGAATGTCCGCGGCGCCACCCTCCGGCTCGACGAGGGCCCGCTGGATCCCGATTGCGATTGCGCCGCCTGCACGCGCTTCTCGCGGTCGTACCTGCGGCACCTGTTCGTGGCCGAGGAACAGCTGGGCCAGCGGCTGGTATCGATCCACAACATCCGCTTCCTCATCCGGACCGCCGAGACGGCCCGGGCGCGGATCCTCGACGGAACGTTTGACACCTGGGCTGCCGAGTGGCGGCTGCGGTACTTCGCAAAGGGCGAGACATCATGACCGGTGGCAGCGGCCTCAACATGCTCCTGATCCAGTTCGCCCTCATCGGGGCGGTCTTCTACTTCCTGATCATCCGGCCGCAGTCGGCCGCGCGGAAGCGCGCCGAGGAGATGCTCGCCGGCATCAAGAAGGGCGACGAGATCACCACCGCCGGCGGGATCATCGGCAAGGTGAAGGAGATCCGCGACCAGCAGCTCACCATCGAGAGCGGCACGTCGACGCTGGTCATCGAGCGGGCGCGCGTGGTGCGGGTCGGCACGCAGACCGCCCCGGGCACGGGCGCGTAATGGCCGTCCTCGACATCCACCTCCTCGGCTCCCCGGTGCTGCGCGAGCGCGCCGCGGACATCGCCGTCGTGGATGACGCGTTGCGCGCCTTCATCGATGACATGTTCGAGACGATGAACGTGGCCTGCGGCGTCGGCCTCGCTGCCAACCAGGTGGGGAGCACGCAGCGCGTGGCCATCATCGACGCCGAGGGACACACCTTCGCGATGATCAATCCGCGCATCGTCGAGTCGTCGGGCAAGGAGAGCAAGGAAGAAGGCTGCCTCTCGATCCCCGATGTCTTCGCCGAGGTGACGCGGCCCGAGCGCGTGGTGCTCGAGGCGCTCAACGAGAAGGGCGAGCCCTTCCGGCTCGAGGTGGGTGGTCTGGTGGCCCGTGCGATCCAGCACGAGATCGACCACCTCGACGGCATCCTCTTCATCGATCACCTCTCGCCGCTCAAGCGACAGATGCTCGTGAAGCGGTGGAAGAAGGACAACGGGGGCGAGCTCACCCGCACCCCACGCCCCGAGGAGTCGGAAAAGGCGGGCTGATGCGGATCATCTTCTTCGGGACGCCGCAGTTCGCCGTCCCGAGCCTCGAGGCCCTGCTCGCCGCCGGCCATGAAGTCGTGGCCGTGGTGACCCAACCCGATCGACCGCATCCCCGCCACCACACCCAGACGGTTCCGCCACCGGTCAAGGTGACGGCCACCGCGGCCGGCATTCCGGTGCTGCAGCCCGACCGTCCCCGCGGCGACGACTTCTACCACCAGCTCCGTGCCCTCAACGCCGACCTCGGCGTCGTGGTGGCCTACGGTCACCTGCTCCGCCCCGAACTGCTCGCCATTCCGCGCCTCGGTCTCGTGAACGTGCACGCCTCGCTGCTGCCGCGGTGGCGTGGCGCCGCCCCGATTCATTGGGCGGTGTTGAGTGGTGATGCCGAAACCGGCGTGGCCATCATGCGGCTCGAGCAGGGCCTCGACACCGGCGCCGTCTGGCACGTGCGCCGCACGCCGATTCTCCCCAACGACACCACCGGCACGCTCTTCACACGACTCGCGTCGCTTGGCGCCGAGGCGCTGGTCGAGGCGCTGCCGCGCATTGCCGCCGGGGAGGCTCCGTCCCCGCAAGCCGAGGTGGGCGTCACCCATGCGCCCAAGGTGGACCGTACCGCTGCGCGCATCGCGTGGAACGCACCTGCCGAAGCGGTGGCCAACCAGATCCGCGCCATGGATCCGACACCCGGTGCGTGGACCACGCTGGAGGGCCAGAGCGTCAAGCTCTTCGGCTCCCGGCCGTCGAGTGTCCTCCCGTCGGTGCCAATCGACGGTGGTACCACCCCGGGCACCCTGCACCTCCTGCCGGACGGCCCCGCCGTTTCCTGCGCCGAAGGGCTGTTGCTGCTCGCGGACGTCCAACCCGCAGGGAAGCCGCGCATGGCCGCCCGCACCTGGGCCAACGGGCTCGATCCCGCTCACGGCCTGCGCTTCGAGTGAGGCCCCTTCCCCGTCTGCTCGCGTTCTGCGATTCCCGCATCGCGGCCCGAGAGGACCTCGGAATCCGCGCCGGCGCCATCGCCGCGGCGGGGCCGGTGGTGGGGCTGGTGGCAAGGCTCCCAGGGGGCTCCGGGGATGCCCTGACGGCCCTGGCCGCCCGCTTCGTGGCGCTGGCGGCGCCGCCGATGGCCTCTGTGCTGGTTTCCGGGCGCGCCGACGTCGCCCTTGCCGCCGGCGCACACGGGGTGATCGCCCGCGAGGCCGACCTGCCGTTGGCCGAGATGCGACAGCTCACCGCTCCGAGCGGCTATTTTCATCTCTGCTCGGTGCACGACGTCGAGGCGGCACAGGCCGCAATCGATGCAGGGACTGATGCGCTCGTGGTCGGCACCATCTGGCCGAGTGCATCCCACCCCGGCCGACCGGGCGCTGGGCTCGGCCTGATCGAGGCCGCCGCGAGGTTGGGATACCCAGTGTTCGCCATTGGTGGCGTCACGGTGGAGCGCGCGCAGCAGGCTCGGGAGGCAGGAGCGTGGGGCGTGGCGGCGATCGGAGCTGTGTGGGACGCCGCTGATTCGTATCGGGCAGCGGTGGAGTTGGTGAACGGTGAACGGTGAACGGTGAACGGTGAACGGGGCGCGGCCGATGGCCGCGCTGGGTGAGGGGTGAGACGGGCACTGCTCTTCGTTCACCGTTCACCGTTCACCGTTCACCGCGAAACAGAGTCCGGAGCACGCATGGAGCTGGTCATCAACGGCGATCGCCGCGACATCCTCAAGTCCACGACCGTCGAGGAACTCCTCGCCGAGCTCGGGCTTGATGCGCGTGCGGTGGTGGTCGAGCACAATCGTGTCATCATCCGCCGTCCGGCGCTCGCGAGCACGAGGCTCGCCGAGGGGGACCAGGTGGAGATCGTTCATTTTGTCGGAGGCGGCTGAATGCTTGAGATTGCCGGCGTGACCTTCCGTTCCCGCCTGATGGTGGGGACCGGGAAGTACCGCAACAACCAGGAGATGGTGGAGGCGATCGCGGCTTCCGGCGCCGAGGTCGTGACGGTCGCCGTGCGTCGCGTGAATCTCGACCGCAACGCCGAGGAGGGGATTCTCCACCACCTCGACCCGAAGCACTACTTCCTGCTGTCGAACACCGCCGGCTGTTACAGCGCCGACGAAGCGATCCGCTACGCGCGCCTCGGCCGCGAGGCGGGCTTCAACGATTTCGTGAAGCTCGAGGTGATCGGCGATCAGGCGACGCTGCTGCCCGACACCGCGGGGTTGCTCGAGGCGACCAAGGTGCTGGCCAAGGAGGGCTTCAAGGTCCTCGCCTACACCAACGACGACCTCATCACCGCACTCCGACTCGAAGAGGCCGGGGCCGTGGCCGTGATGCCGCTCGCCTCGCCGATCGGCTCGGGACTCGGGCTGCTCAATCCGTATTTCATTCGCACCATCAAGACGCGGCTCTCGGTCCCGGTGATCGTGGACGCCGGTGTGGGCACGGCGTCGGACGCCTGCCTGGTGATGGAGCAGGGTGTCGATGGCATCCTGATGAACACCGCGCTCGCCGAAGCAACCGATCCCGTCGGCATGTCGCACGCGATGCGTCTGGCCACGGAAGCTGGCCGAGCTGCCTACCTCGCCGGGCGCATGCCGCGCCGTGAGGTGGCCATTCCCTCGTCGCCCACCAGCGGGATGCTCGACTGACCGACCGCGGACTCGCTCCTCGCCGCGCGGCACTCGGCATTCTTGCTGCGGTGCGGCGCGGCGTGCCATTTGACACCGCCCTCACGCGCGGCCTCGGCACGCTCCCCGAAGTGGACCGCCGCCTCGCCCACGAGCTTGCCGCCGGCGTGTTGCGCCAGGCCGCGACGCTCGACGCGCTGCTGGCCACCTTCATCAAGCGCGGCCTGAATTCGGTGGACGCGGCGAGCCTCGAGGTGCTGCGCCTCGGTGCCTACCAGTTGCGGCACCTCGACCGCGTGCCGCCACATGCCGCCGTCGCGACGTCGGTGGACCTCGCGGGCGAGGTCGCGGGCGACCGACTCCGCGGCTTCGTGAACGCCATCCTCCGCAAGGTTGCGGCGGTGGGACGCGAGGTGACGACCGATCCGGTGCAGGACGATGTCACGCGGCTCTCCGAGGCCTGGTCGCACCCGGCCTGGTTGGTGGCCCGGTGGATAGCGCGCTTTGGAGCCGACGACACCGAAGGGCTGCTTGAGTGGAACAACAGTCACCCGCCCCTGGTGGTGCAGCCGGCGCGCGTGAGCCTCGGCGACCTCGCCCGGCTCTTCGCCGAGGTCGGGATCCCGGCCTTTCCGGCACCGTACGACGCCGGGCTGGTGGTCGAGGCCACCCGTCCGACGCTGCTGCCGGGCTATGAGAGCGGCGACTTCTTTGTGCAGGACCCAGCTCAGGCCCTGGTGGTGCGCTTCTGCGCCTTCGGCGACGGCGCCGTGATCTTCGATGCGTGTGCGGCCCCTGGTGGCAAGACGCTCGGACTCACCCGGCGCGCGGCGCGAGTCATCGCCGCCGATCTTGGTCGGCGGCGCGTGCCGCGACTGCGCGAAAACCTGCTCCGCGCCGGGCTCGGGCACGAACACGTGATCATGGCCGACGCCCTTCATCCCCCGGTCCGCCCGGTGATGGCCTACCTCCTCGATGCCCCCTGTCTCGGCACCGGGACCTTCGCCCGGCACCCCGACGCCCGGCTCAGGGTCCGGGAGGCGGCACTCTCGCGACTGGCCGCCGAACAGGCGCAGTTGCTCGACGCGGCGGCCGATCGGGTGGCCGCGGGAGGGGTGCTAACTTACGCCACGTGCTCCCTCGAGCCGGAGGAAGACGAGATGCAGGTGGACGCATTTCTTGCGCGGCATCCGGAGTTTGTGCGCCGCCCGCCGGCAGGGTTTCCGGCCGAATTGCTCTCGGCGGCGGGCGACCTCTGCCTCCTGCCACACCAGCACGGGATGGATGGTGCCTTCGCGGCGCGACTGGTGCGGGTGGCGTGATCGCGCCGGCGTGGCGCCGACCCCTCGGCCTTGCGGCCGTGGTGTTGGTGGCAGGGACAGCCGGATATTTCTCGACCTGCGTGCTCTATCCGACGCGGTTCGTGCCGGATCACCACGAAGTCCCGGCACTGCGGGGCCTCGACCCCGGGGAAGTGACCGCCCGCCTGGGCGCACTCGCCTTCCGCAGTCGAGAGTTGGCGCCGACCTACGACGCCGAGGCGCCCAGTGGCACGGTCGCGTGGCAGTCGCCGGCCCCCGGCACCCTGCTGCCGGAGGGGGCCGTGGTCCGACTGGCGCTCAGCCGCGGCGCCCCGCCGATCGTGGTGCCGGACCTCGAGGGGTTTGACGTCACGCTGGCCGAGGAGGTGTTGCGCGCGGCCGGCCTCGGGCTCGCGGGGCTGGACACGGTGTCGAGTCGCAGCGTGCCCGGCGTCGTGGTCGGACAATCACCATCGGCCGGAGCGTTGGCCACCATGGGACAGCGGGTGACGCTGTCCGTCAGCGGAGTGAAGCAGTGACGGTACGCATTGCCCCGAGCGTGTTGAGCTGCGACCTGGGACGCCTGCGCGAGCAGGTGCAACAGGCCGAGGCCGGTGGCGCCGAATGGTTGCACGTGGACGTGATGGATGGCCACTTCGTGCCCAACCTCACCTTTGGTGCGCCGATGATTCGCGCGCTCCGCAAGATCAGCTCGCTGCCGATCGACGTGCACCTGATGGTCGAACGCCCGGAGCAGTACCTCGCCGAATACGCCGACCTCGGCGCGGCGGTGTTCGCGTTCCATCCCGAGGCCACCGTGCACGTGCAGCGGCACCTTGCCGCCGCGCGTGAGCGCGGGATGAAGGCCGGGCTGGTGCTCAATCCCTCGACGCCGGTGTCGTGGCTCGAGGAAGTGATCGACGACCTCGACCTCGTCCTCATCATGTCGGTGAACCCTGGCTTCGGTGGACAGGGATATCTCCCTGCCTCGACCACCAAGATTCGCCGCGTGCGCGAGCTGCTCGATCGCCACGGTCGCCAGGAGGTCGTGCTGGAAGTCGATGGCGGCATCACGACGCAGACCATCGGCGCCGCACACCGCGCCGGCGCCGACACGCTCGTGGCCGGCACCGCCGTCTTTGGACAACCGGATATCGGCGAGGCGGTGCGCGCACTGCACCGCGCCGCCGCGGAGGCATAACGCATGTCACGTCAGTGGATGCTGGTGCTCGGCATCGTCGCGGTCCTCGTCGGTGGGACGATCGTCGCGGTCAAGTTCGGGCCGAGCCATATCGAGGTCGGTGTCGAGGCGCCGGACTTTCAGGCCACCAACCTGAGTTCCGGCAAGCTCGTTTCGTTGCGCGAGGAGTATCGCGGCTCGGTGACGCTGGTGAACATCTGGGCCACCTGGTGCGAGCCGTGCAAGAAGGAAATTCCTGCGCTTGACTCACTCTACCGCGCGCTCGCCCCGGAGGGATTCCGGCTGGCGGCGGTCTCGGTGGACACCGACGCGCCGGAGAAAGTGAAGGCGTTCATGGATGGCTTCAACGTGGCGTTCGACGTGCTCCACGATCGGGAGCGCAAGATCGAGCAGACGTACCAGACCACGGGCGTGCCCGAGTCCTTCCTGCTCGATCGCGAGGGCCGCATCCAGCGGATCGTCTATGCCGACCATCCGTGGGCGTCGGCGGCGAACCAACGGATCATCCGGCAGTTGCTGGCGGTGCCCGCACCCGCGGGCAGCCAGTGAGCACCTCCACGGCGAGGCAGTGGCGCTACGTCCTGATGGTGGCGGCGGGACTCGCCATCGGCGCGTGGGCACTCACCAAGTTTGCCGCACCGGTTGATGGCGCGCAGATCGGCGACCGAGCACCCGAGTTCCGCGTGCAGCGCGTGGTGGAACAGGACTCGATCGGGCTGCGCACGCACTACGCCGGCAAGGTGGTCCTGGTGAACCTCTGGGCCACCTGGTGCGGGCCGTGCCGCAAGGAGATGCCCTCGATGGAGGCGGCGTACGTCGCGCTGAAGGATCGCGGCTTCCGCATTGCGGCCATTTCCCTGGACGAAGGGGACAGCCAACCGGTGCGCGACTTCGCCGCCGAACTCGGCCTGACCTTCGACATGCTCCAGGACCGCAGCAACAACAGCCAGCAGGTCTACCAGGCGCTCGGCGTCCCGCACAGCGTGCTGATTGACCGCGACGGGAAGGTCCGCTGGGTGGCGCTCGGTGCCGAAGATTGGAACTCGCCGGCCCTCCGCGAGCGCATCGAGGCCCTGCTGGGCGACGGCGAGTAGCGTGCGCGTCCTCGCCCTCGAGACCTCCTGCGACGAAACCTCGGCCGCCGTGGTGCAACGCGAGGGTGGTGTCACCACGCTGGCGGGGCTCTCGATCCTCTCGCAGGACGTGCATCGCATCTTCGGCGGCGTGGTGCCGGAACTGGCCTCGCGCGCGCATCTCGCCGTCATCGGCCCCGTGGTGGATCAGGCGCTCGCCGAGGCCGGCATCACGCTGGCCGACATCGATGGCATCGCCGTCACTTCCGGTCCGGGGCTGCTCGGTGCCTTGCTCGTCGGCGTGACCTGGGCCAAGACGGTCGCATGGCGCGAGGGACTGCCGCTCGTCGGCGTGCATCACCTCGAAGGCCACCTCTTCGCGCCGACCCTCGAAGATCCGCTGGCGGCCCCGCCCTTCACCGCCCTGCTGGTGAGCGGCGGACACACCATGCTGCTGGACGTGCCCGCCTGGGGCGAGTACCACCTGATCGGCGAGACGCGCGATGATGCCGCCGGCGAGGCGTTCGACAAGGTCGGCGCGCTGCTCGGTCTCGAGTACCCCGCGGGCGCCGCGATCGAGAAGCTCGCCGCCACCGGCGACCCGACGCGCTTCACCTTCCCGAGGCCGCTCCTCAAGGGCGTGGCCCACGCCGATCGCTTCGCCTTCTCCTTCAGCGGCCTCAAGACGGCGGTGCTTCGTGCGGTACAGCAGAGCAGCGACCTCGATGCCGATCGGCCGCACATTGCGCGCGGCTTCCAGGATGCGGCGATTGCGGTGATGGTGGCCAAGACGGTGGCTGCGGCCAAGGAGTTCGGGCGTGAGTTGATCGTGCTCGGAGGCGGGGTGGCGTGCAACCGTACCCTGGCCAACGCGCTGCGCCACGCCACCGACGGCATCGCGCATGTCTCGGTGGCCTCGCCACGGCTCAACACCGACAACGCCGCGATGATCGGCGCGGCTGGCGCGTGGCGCCTGGTCGAGGGCGAGCGCCACGGCTACGACCTCGAAGCCCGCGACACCTTTCCCCTGCCAGGGCTCGTTGCCCCCGTCGGAGTCCAGCCGTGATCAACGCCTATCCGCTGCAGTTCAACATCGGCTCCATCGAGGTCACCGGCTTCGGCCTGCTGATGATGCTCGCCTTCCTCACGGCGGCGTGGATCGCCGACACCGAGGGGAAGCGGCTCGGCTTCGCGTCCGACTACGCCGGTGACATGGTGATGGGCGCCGTGATCGGCGGCATCGTGGGCGCCAAGCTCTGGTATGTGGCGCTCTACGGCCCCGGCGCCCTCTTCGACCGCTCCGGCCTGGTCTGGTACGGCGGCTTCGTGGGCGGCACCCTGGGCGTGATCTTCATGGGTTGGTGGCGCAAGGTCCCGATCCGCTGGACCATGCACCTGATGGCGCCGGCACTGGCCGCAGGCTACGCCGTCGGGCGCGTGGGCTGCTATGTGGTCGGTGACGACTACGGCCGCCCCTCCACCCTGCCGTGGGCGGTCGCATTTCCCGAGGGAGCGCCCGCGACCACCGCGGCGGCGCTCCGAAATTTCGGCGCGGTCATCCCCGACAGCGTGACGCCGGGGACCATCCTCTCGGTGCATCCGACGCAGCTCTACGAGGTCGGCCTCATGCTGATCGCCTTCGCGGTGCTCTGGCGGTGGCGGCTGTCGCCGCGTGGCACAGGATGGCTCTTCGGTGCGTACCTGGTGTTCGCAGGTATCGAACGCTTCCTCGTGGAAATTCTCCGCGCCAAGGACGACCGCTTCTTCGGTGCGCTCACCATCGCACAATTGACCTCGATCGCGCTGATTGTCATTGGTGGCGCGGTGATCGCCTCGCTGAGCGGAAAGGGGACTCTCGCACCCGGAATTTGGTTGGAAAAGGGAGCAAAAGTCTAGGTTTTATGCGCTCTTGACAGCGATTCACGCAACACGTAACGTGTACCCACGATGGCGTTGCGATGTACTGAACGCCGCTCGAGAAAGTCCCAGGGCGAAGAAGGGTGAAGCGAACACATCTGTTCGTCTTCGTAAACTCAGGGGGCGCTCTGGGACCTCCCAAACAGAACCGCCCGGCCAATTGGCCGGGCGGTTCTTGTTTGGGGGTCGTTAGTCGTTGGGCGTTAGTCGTTAGAAGCGTGCTCCTGTGAGCTGTGACCAACGACGTGGGCTCTCCAACGACTAATGACCAACACCTAACGACTGTCTCCTACGACTTCTCCACCGCTGAATCCACCACCGTCTGCTTCAACCGCTCCACCTCCGACCGGATCGCGGCAAGATCTCCTTCCATCCGCTCGAGCGAGCGCAGCACGGCCTTCTCGACGCCCGGGCCGTCGGCGACGCTGCTGCGCATCGGATCGGAGCTGTCGATCGCCGCCACGGCGGCGGCCTCGGCCGCGAACCGACGTGCGTCGCGCGGGCGCTGCACCAGGAAGATCCAGCCGAGCGCGCCGAGTGCGAGCGCCACGAGCACGCCCTGGGCAAGCATCGACTCGACGGTCGGGTAGATCCCGAGCGCCGGGAGGCGCGGCCAGTCGAGGAGGATGGTGGTGGGCACCATTCCGCCCGCCTGCAACTCCGCAATGGCCTTCCCGGCGAACACGAACGCCGTGTAGTAGAGGAACGCCGACGTCACCGCGAAGAACGGACGCAGCGGCAGCTTGATGCCGTAGCGATTGATGGCGACGTAGATGACGCCGAGGATCACCGCACCGACCGCGATGCCTGACACCACCGGCGCGAAGGTGCCGCCGGCACCGCCGCCCGACACGAAGAGCGCCTTGTAGAAGAGCACCGTCTCGAAGCCCTCGCGGTACACGGCGAGGAACGCGGCCGACGCGAGCGCGAAGACCGAACCGCCCGAGACGGCCTCCTGCACGCGGTCCTTCACGAACGCCGTCCACTTCTGCACTTCCATCTTTGACAGCAGCCAGTAGGAGACGTAGAAGAGCACCACGACGGCGGTGACCATCGTGAAGCCTTCGAGCACTTCCTGGTTGGCCGGCGAAAGCTGGAAGACCGTCTCGAGCAGCACCGCCGTCAGGAGCGAGAGCGCGACCGCGGCGCCGACGCCGATGTGAATGTCGCGACGACGGTGCCCGGCCCCGACGCGCACCAGGAACGCCATCAGCGCCCCGATGATGAGGATCGCCTCGATCCCCTCGCGCAGCATGATCATCAACGACTGCAGAAAGAGGTTGTACGGCGAGAGCTTGTCGCCCACGACCCGCTCGGCCTGCTCCAGCTCGGCGGCGAGGCCGCGTTGGACCACCTCGAGCTCGGCGAGGGTGGCGCCACCGGCCACGCGGGTGCGCAAGGTCGCGAAGGAGGCCTCGAGCTTGGTGGCGAGCGCGGCATCCTTCACGCGCACCTCGCGCTCGACCTTCTCGAAGGCGAGGTACGCGTCGAACGCCGCGGAGACGGCCCCCTCGTTCTGGCCGGTGCCGGCAAGCGTGACGGACTCGCCGACCTTCTGGCGCACGGCGGCAAATGCCGCGGCCACCAGCGCGGCCTCGTCTTCCGTGGACTCGTACTGCCGCACCGCGGCGACCTGGGCGCGCGTCGCGCCTGGACCCAAGGCGGCGAGCAGCTCGACGTCGTTGAGCTTGGCCACGGTGGGATAGTGCCGAAGATCGGCGGGAACGTCGCCAGCCGGTGCCGTCTGTCGCAGCGTCGACGCGTACGAGGCCACGGCCCAGCGATCCTCGAGCGAGAGACGACTCTCGTACGCCGGCATCGCCGTCCCGGCGACGCCGATGGTGACGCGCTGGTAGAACGTGAGCGGCGTGACGTCGGCGAGTGCAGCATGGTCCGCAAGATTCGACGGCGGCGGCAGCAACGCCTTGCCGGCTGGCCCATCGGCGCGGCCGAGGTCGCCGTGACAGGAGGCACACTCCCGCTGGTAGATCGCCTTGCCGCGGCTGAGTGACGGAGCGCGGTCCGGGAGCTCCTCAAGCACCACCCCGAGGCCGGCGGCGAGCGCCTCGGTCAGATTGCGGACGGCAAGGTCCACCGAGTCGGGCGTGGTGGTCCGCTGCACCATGGCGAGCGCGACTTGCAGCCCGGTGACGGTCTGCGCCGACACCCGCGCGGGGAGCGACTTCGCCGTCCGGATCGCCTCGGTCAGGAAAAGGCGAGCCTCCTCGACTTCCGCCTCGGCCACCACTCGGCCATCCACCACGCCGATCCGATATTCCTGCGCAGCAAGCTGCGCGGACGCGGCCACTCGACGCGCCACCACGGCGGTGTCGGCAGGAGGCGCGCCCGGAAGGGCGAAGAGGATGGCCGCATAGATGAGATTCATTCTCAAACGCTTTGAAAGAGACGGGAAAAAGTAGAGTGAATTGATCGGAATGGGAAGAGGAGGGACGGTGAACGGTGAACGGTGTTGAGAGGTGACCAGTAACCTGTGACCGGTCACCAGGAGGTACTGGTCACTGGTCACTGGTCACGGGTCACCGTTCATCCTTCGAGAATCGCCACCGCCGCCGCCACGTCGCGGCTATGACTCAGCGTCAGGTGCACCCGGATCTGGTGCGGCGCCACCACCTGAGCCGCGCGGCCGGTCAGAACAGCCTCTGGGCGGCCATCGGGGAGCCGACGCACTGCGATCTCCCGCCACCCCACGGCGCGTGCGTCTGGGAGCACCTGGAGGGCCTTGTAGACCGCCTCCTTGGCCGCCAGCCGAGCCGCAAAGGCCGGAGCCGGGTCACCCAGGGTCGCGAGGTAGGCGCGCTCGTCATCGGTGAGGGTCCGATCCAGAATCCGGGTGCCGTGGCGGGCCAGGAGGTGCCGTGCCCGGGGCAGTTCCACCACGTCGAGGCCGATCCCGACTATGGCCATGGCAACGACCAGAATGCGCGGTGCAGCGGCATGAACCAGCCGGGCGCCGCCAGCTGACCGCCAAGCCACGCGGCCATCAGCGCCAGGAGCAGTGTCCCGGCGCCGAGGGAGAGCAGCAGCGGCCGGAGCGGGCGCCGCCACGCCGCAAGCTCCGTGGCGTGCCGCTGCCACCGCCTCGACTCGGAGAGGGCCAGCGCCACGGCCGCATCCCATGCGCCTTCGAGCGCCGCGCCCCTCGCCCGCCGTCCGGGCAGGTCGGTGGCCAGGTCGGCGAGTCGCTCCAGCGGCATGCCGCAGGCGAGCAGCCGCCCTTCAAGCGACTCCGCCGTCGCGTCATCCGGCAGTGCCGCGCGCAGGCGCCCTGCCGGCAGGCGCGACCGTCGCGCGGCCGCGTGGACCGATTCCGTGGCCATGGCGAGGACATCCTGCTGCAACGCCCCGACCGCTTCGGCAAAGGCCGCCTCCCAGGCGGCGTGACCCAGTGGCCCCGCGGCCCCCGCCACGATGAGGCGATCGAGCAACGCCAACCGCACCGATTCGTAGGGGGCGGTTTCGCTGACCGGGCGCGCAAGGTGACCGAGGTCCACCGAGAGCGGGACCGTCATCCGAAGATCGCGTCGAGCACGGCGTTGGTGTCGACAAAGGTGTCGAAGGAGGCGTGGGCACCCGCCGCATGCAGCACCTCGCGCGAGTACGACCCCGTGGCGACCGCAATCGCCCGCGCGCCGATGGACGCGCCGCAGGTCACGTCAGCCGGCGTGTCCCCGAGGATCACGACCTCCTGCCCGGTCGGCACTCGGCCGAAGTACGCTTCGGCACGTTGCGCCGCGATCGGCGGCAGGTCGGGCCGATGCGCGCTGTCGGAGCCGTAGGCGCCCACCACGAAGCGATCGAGCGGGAGCCCCGCCGCACCGAGCTTGAGCGTCGCGCCACGCACCACGTTGCCGGTGAGCAGGCCCAGCACCACGTTGGGACGCTCGGTGAGCGCGTCGAGCAACGGCACGATGCCGGGGAGCGGACGCACGCGGTCGGCCGGCGTGGCCACCGTGCGCTCGAGATGGGCGAGGTACCGATCGAGGAGCTCGGTGGTTCGCTCCGGCGTGGCGCGGCTCGGATGCCCCGCTGCCTCGTACAGCTCGCGGACGATCTGCGGATCGGTCTTGCCGTCGAAGCGCACCGACTCGAAGAAGGAGAGATCATCAAACTCCTCGGCGAACGCCGCCTGGATGGCGTCGCGGCCGGAGGAGGCGCTCACCAGCAGCGTCCCGTCGATGTCGAAGAGGACCAGCCGCCGCATCAGGTGAGGCGGCGCACGGCAACGAGCCGCTCGAGCAGGGGGGCCGCACGCGATCCCGCGATCATCGGCTCGCGCGTGACCCGGCCGGTGTCCACCGTGCTGTGGACGATCTCGTCACCAGTCGCCTGCAGGGCCACGTGCGTGATCCGATCGCTGTCGGCGCCGCGGAAGAAGAGGAGGTCACCCTCGCGGCGCGCAGCGAGCTCGATCACCTGCCCCGACTCCACTTGTTGCCGTGCGTCACGCGGCAACGGCACGCCGCGCGCGAGGAAGGTGGTCTGCACCAACCCCGAGCAATCGATCCCGGACGCGGTCACGCCACCCCACAGGTACGGCGCTCCGGCAAACTCGCGCCACGCCCACGTGGCCGGCGATTCGGCGAGCCCCGCGAGGATGACGTCGTGGTAGGGACGGATCGAGCCACCGAGGATCTCGCCCACATCGCCGTCGGGGAGGCGCACGCGCGAGCTCCCCTCGAGGAGGACCCGCGCGCGATGCGGCGCGCGGATGGCGGTGCCGGTGCCATCGCGCAACAGGGCACCCTCGGACCATGCCGCCGTCGAGAGCCACGCCTCGACGTCGCCGAGGTGGAGCCGACGGACATAGCCCTCGTGCACCCAGCCGTCATACTGATCGAGGATGGTGCGGATCTGCAGCATCGCGCCGCGATGGTCGCGGACCTCGGCGCCCTCGCCCAGCACGAGTTGCGTCACCTGCTCGGCGGCGAGCGACGGCGTCGCCAGGACGGGGATCACGGCGGCGGTGGCCAGCAGTGCGTTCACGCGTCCTTGGCCTTGGCGACGCATTCGCGGCAGTGGGTCACCCCGCGAATGGTGCAGACGAGGCAGATGAAGGTGCCGCATCCCTCGCAGGGATACCCCTCGGACGCACGTTCCTCGCGACCGCAGGCTCGACAGAGCATCGCATCGCGCTCACGCAGGGGCGGCCGCTCCGTCATCGTGGCCATCAGTGCGGGATCGCGTACCGCTTGATCTTGGCGATCAGCGTGGCGCGGGAGATGCCGAGTTCGGCCGCCGCCCGGGTGCGGTTGCCTTCGTGATGCTTGAGGGTGCGGTCTATGTGCATCCGTTCGACCTCATCCATGGTCAGCGGCGTGTGACGACGGTCGAAGAGACCGGACTTGGCGCGGAACTCGCCGGGGAGGTGTTCCACCCCGATCTGCCCCGATCCGCGTGCCAGCAAGAGGGCACGTTCGAGCACGTTGCGCAACTCCTGCCCGTTGCCGGGCCACGAGTGGCCGAGCAGTCGCTCCAGCGCATCGTCGGAAAGCCGCGTGGGCGAACCGGGCGATGTGGGGGCGAGTTCGCGGAGGCACCGGCGGACCAGACCGAGGACATCATCCCGGCTCCGCTCCCGAAGCGGTGGAACCACCAGCGGCATCACGTTCAGGCGGTAGAGCAGATCCTCCCGCAGGTGCCCGGTGGCGACCGCCGCCTGTGGGGCGTGCGCCGTCCCGGCCACGATCCGCACGTCCACCGGAATCTCACGGGTGCCACCAACCCGCCGAAAGGCCTGATCGGCCAGGACACCCACCAGCTTGGCCTGGATCGGCAGCGGCAGCTCGGTAACCTCGTCAATCCAGAGCGTCCCACCGTCGGCGACCTCAAGCAGCCCCTGACGGCGCTCGCCGACGGACTGCTCGCCACCGTTCCCCTCGCGGCCGAAGAGCTCGACCTCCAGCCATTCAGTGTCGGCCGACCCGGTCGCCATCTCGATGAACGGCTCCTGGGCGCGGGGTGAAGCGTCGTGGAGCAGGCGGGCGATCAGCCGCTTCTCGGTCCCGGCCTCGCCCTGGATCAAGACAGACGTCCGGTCGCTTCGCGCCACGACGGTGATCTGCCGCGCCACCTCGCGCATCATCGGCGAGCTGCCCAGCCCTTCCAGCCCGTCGTTGGCCGCGCTCTGCCCAATGAGCGTCCGATTCACCCGGCGCAGTCGCCCCTTCTCGGCCCCACGCTCCGCCACGACCAGCAAGTGCTCCAACTCCACCGGCTTGACCAGGAAGTTCTCGGCACCAGCGCGGATCGCCTTCACGGCCGAGGCCACGTCGTTGTCGCCGGTGAGCAGGATGACCACCGTCTCCCGCCCGCGCAGATGCTCGAGCACCTCAAGGCCGTCCATTCCGGGAAGGTTGAGGTCGAGCATCACCACGTCAGGCAGCGATCGCTCGAACGTGGCCAGCCCCGCCTCCCCGCTCAACTCGCGGTAGACGTCCCAGCCATGCTGCTCAAAGAAGCGCCCGATGCTGCGCAGCAGCAGGACGTCATCGTCGATCAGGAGGATGGAATCAGGCATGGGCACCAAGTGCAGAGGTGAACGGGGAACGGGGAACAGCGAACGACGAACGGCGAAGCGTCGACAATCGATCATCGATGATCGATCATCGATCATCGAATTGAGAATATCACCCCGGCCGGGAATCCGCTGGCAGCATCACCCGGATGGCCCCGGGGACCACCGTGGCCGTGAAGGGCGTTTCCCCGCCGGCCTCGCCGTCCATCTGGACCGGCTGGACCTCGCCAACCGTGCGCACCGAGATCTCCCGGCCGCGGGCGTAGCCGACGAAGACATCCTCGCCGAAGGTCCCCTCGGCGTCGCGGAGCAGGTCCCAGACGGCCCGGACCGATCCACCGAGGGAATCGGCCTGGAACACCACCAGGTCGAGGAGGCCGTCGCTGGGCGAGATGCCGGCGCCGAGCTTGATGATCGGCGGGATCACCTCGCCGCAGTTGGCCACCATCAGCATCGCCGCATCGAAGCGATGTTCGACGCCGTCCACCGTCACCTCGAAGGGCACGCTGCGAATTTCCCGAATGATCCGGAGCGTGGTGGCCACGTACGCCATCATCCCCCATTTGTGCTTCATTGCCGAGGAGGTCTCGACCATCACCCGCGCATCCACACCGGCGCCACAGGCGACCGCGAAGTAGTGCACGCCGTCGGGTCGGTCCGTCCGCCCGAGGTCGAGCGGCGTCGGGACGCCGCGGACCATCACCTCGGCCGCCTTCACCGGGTTGGTCGGCAGCCGGAGATTGCCCGCGAGCAGGTTGCCGGTGCCGCCCGGGAGGAGGCCGAGCGCGGTGTTGGTGCCGACGAGCGCCGCGGCGGCCTGCATCGTGGTGCCGTCGCCGCCGAAGACCGCCACCACGTCGGCGCCGCGCTCCACGCCGTACTCGGCGAGTCGGCGCGCGTCACCGGGGCCGCCCGTGGCCAGCACCTCCACGGTCCACCCTGCCCCCTTGATGACGTCCTCGATGCGACGGACGGTGAGCGCTTCCGTGCGGGCGGCGTTCGGATTGGCAATGAGGATGGCGTGCGTCACTCAGTATTCCCGTTCCCAGAGCAGGTCGCCACCGAACTGGTAGCGCCGCGGCAGCAGGGTGATGGTCGGATTGGCCTGGCACGTGCCGACGGGCTCGGCCGAGGCCTGGAGGCGAAACTCACGCGAGAGCCGGTACTCGAGCGAGCCGCCCAGGTTGTTGCGCGAGAAGGTGGACCCGGTGTTCGATCCGCCGAAGCAGAAGCCGGCGTTGAACGTCACGAAGAAGCGCCGCGACAACTGGAAGCCGGCGAGCAACTGCGTGAGCGACGGGCCCTGCCCGTTGTTCTCGATGAACCCGGGGCGGAACTCGAACATGTCGATGCCGACCAGTCGCTCCAGCTCGCCGCTGACCGCGCCGGACAGGAACGAACGTGCCATCGTGTTGACCTGGGCCGCCTGGTTGCCGCCGAGCTGAAACTCCGCGCGTCCGAACATCAGGAAGGCGATCAGGTCGCGCTCCGGCAGGTTGCGACCGGGGCTCGAGAGCGTCATCCGTGGGACCTGGATGGTGCCCTCGATGCGCGCCACGATCGGGACCTCGTCGCCGTTGACCGTCCGCACCACGTGTCGCGCCCGCAGGTCGAGCTCCGCGTTCAGGTCGGGCGATCCGAAATAGGAGACCGTCCCGCTCTCGACCGTGAAGTCACGCGCCGGCAAGTAGGGGATGCGCAGCGTGTAGGTGCCGCGCGGCGCATTGAAGGTGCCGGCCAGGCGGTAGTTCTGGCGCAGCTTCTCGACGGTGACGGAGCCTTCGAGTTGCACGTTGGCCTCGCTCGACCGAAGCCAGACGTCCTGGCCCAGGCGGAATCGCAGGTCCTCGATCCGGAGCGAGTCGAGGAAGCGGCTCTGGAACTCGGCGCCGAGCCGCTGCTTGCGCAGCGCCAGCGTGTCCACGAGGTCGAGATAGGCCGGGTCCTCGAGATTGACGATGTCCTTGGTGACCAGGTCGGCAAAGTAGAGCACGCTGCCGGTGAGCGTGCCGGTGCCGCGCAGCACCGGCTGCATCAGCGGTCCGCGCAGCGTCACGTTCAGGTCAGGCCGCAACTTGAGGTAGTTGGGCACGTCCATCACCAGGAATTCGGTCGCCTGCACGCGGAGGTCGAGTACCGCACGGGTGAGCTGCTCGAAGCGCACCGAGCCGGTCGCGGTGAGTGAGCCGCCGTCGCTCCGCATCCCGAGTGAGTCGAGCAGCAGCGAGTCGCCACTGAAGCGGGCACGTCCCTCGATCTGGCCGTAGGTGACGCCGAGGGCCGGGAGCCGGAACTGGCCCCCACGAATGGCCGCGCTGCCATCGAAGCGCGGTTGGCTCCAGGTGCCGCTCGCCGTCAGGTCGAGCTGCATGGTGCCGAGTCCGTTGCGGAGGCTCGGGGTGAAGGCCTCGAAGATCCCGAGGTCCACGGAGTCGGCACGCGCCGTGATGGCGATCGGCCCGGGCAGCTTCCGCTCCTCGCGCGCCTCGAGCGCGAGGTCATACGGCAGCGCGACGTCGACGTCGAGGACCGGTTCGCCGGTCCGCCAGAAGGTGAGGTTGGAACGAAGGATCCGTTGGTCATAGTCGAACGCGGCGCGCACCAGCGGCGGACGCGTCGAACCGAAGACCAGGCCCGTCAGCGCAGCGCTGCCACGCAGCGTCGGTTCGCTCCGCGTGCCGCCGAGCTTGAAGTCGAGCGAGCCGAGGCCGGCGATCGCGGCGGTGTCGCCCTGCAACAGGCCGACGATGTCGGCCAGCTGCACGCCGATGGCGCTGGCGGTGAGGCCGCCGGTCTCGGCACCCGGCACGGCGCCCACCAGGGTGACACTGCCGCTGCCATCGCGGGTCCGGAGCGCGAGCGTATCCTCGAAGGCCACGAGTCCCGAGGAAAGGGTCATCGCGGTGGGCCGGGTGAGCTGCCACTGCTGCCGCGGCAGGTCGAAGGCGAGCGAGTCGAAGGCGAGCCGTTGCTGGAGAGAGTCGGCCTCCCAACTGCCGCCGGCACTCGCGCGCAGGTCGTTGAGCGTGCCGCTTCCCGCAAAGCCGAGCGAGTCGACGCGACCATCGAGCCGGAGCAGCACGTCACGCGCGAGCATGGTGCCGCTGCCGATCGAATCGGCGGTGAGTCCGAGCGTGAGCGACTTGCCGCCCATCGAGTCGGCGCGCAGGTCGAGCCCGAGGACCCCGATGCGCCAGCTGTCGAGCGCCACGTCCTTGGCGTCCACGCGGGCCAGCACGCGCGTGTTGTCGAGCGAACCATGCAGGTCCATCGTCAGGCGCGCTTCACCGTGGAGTGCGCGCGGGGCCAGCGTGTCGCGCGCCACCCCGGTCGCCGCGCGCAGCAGCGAGTCGAACGGCTGGAGCGTGGAGGCCCATCCCTCGACGTGCATCGCGCCCGAATCGGGCGACGCCCAGCCGATGGTGCCCCGGGCCGTGAGCAATCCTTCCGGCCATCGCGCGACGGCGCTGTCCACGCGCAACATCCCGTCCACCGCCGCCAGCCGGAGCAGGGCGTCGTCGAAAGTGATGCCGCCCACGCGCGAGCGATCGAGCGTCATCTGCACGCGGCCAACCGGCGCCACCGCCGAGTCGATGGTGCCGGTGACCCACATCTGGCCGTTGAGGGCCGTCGAACCGCCCCGGCCCAGCAGCGCATCGAGGTCGAGTCGGGTGAAGGCCAGCGACAACGAATCGCCGCCGTAGCGAGGCGCCATCGCCGTCACGCGGCCCAGGGCGCGAATCGTCCCGAGATCTCCCGAGACGTCGGCATCCACCAGCAGCGATTCGAGGTTGCCACTGGTGATCACGCGTCCGGTGAGGCCGCCGCGTGGCGTCAGTTCCGGATAGCCGGTGCGGAGCGCATCGAACGAGAGCCGATCGAAGTTGGCGTCCATCGTGACGCCGAGCACCGTGCCGCGCGCGTCGAGGCGGACCATGCCGAGCAGCCGCGAGACCGCCTGATTGGGGGCGAAGTGTTCGGCAAGTCCGTCGAAGCGCGCGTTGAGCCACGGCCCGTTGAGGCGGCCGACCAGATGGAGATTGCCCGGGAGGATCATCGCCGGCACCAGGCGGCGCACGGTGCCAAGCGGGATCATCGCATCGAGCAGTTGGAAGTCGCGGAAGGTGGCGCCATCCGCGCTGCCGAACTCGATCACGCCGTCGGTCCGGAATGTCGAGACCGGTTGCCCGGGCACGAGGGCGTCGGCAAAGCGGAGGTCGCCGGCGACCCGCATCGCGTCGAGGAAACCATCGACCTGGAGGCGGCCATCGAGGGTGCCGAGCACCGGCAACGTGTCGAGGTAGGGCTTGGCAATCACCAGCGGCACGGCCGTCAGGGCGAGGTCGAGGTCGCGGAAGCCGAGGCCGCGCCGGACGTCCACCACGGCGACCATCTTCCCCATGGCGCGCGCCGCGTCGCGGCCGAGCACCAGGTCGTCGAGCCGATACTCGGTGCGCGTGCCGCTGGTGGAGAGCGCGACCACGCGCCCACGGCCCTGCCACGACGGAAAGTCTGGCGACACAAACCTGAGATCGTCGAGATCCACCGTGTCGGCACGCAGCGCCCAGTCAAAGAGGACCGTGTCGCTCGGCCAGCGCACGGCGCCTTCGCCCTCGACCACCGTCCCCGGCAGCACGCCGCGGTCGAAGCGGAAGCGCAGCGAATCGCCAGCCGTGAGAATCTCGCCCTGGAGTTCGACGATGCTGATCGCGGGATCCGAGAGGCGTCCGCGCAGCGAGGCGATCCGCAGCAGGATCGGGTCGCGCGTCGGCGTGGAAATCCGGATGTCCGGCAGGCGCGCGTCGAGCCGGTCGAGCTGGTATATCCGCACCAGCCCATCCGCGCTCTGTTCGACTTCGGGTTGGGCCGGGGCCGCCGCATTCCGCGTCATCGGCTGCTTCGGCGGCTTCGGTTCCGTCGGCACCGCCACACGGATCGTGCCGCCGCGCATCACCAGGTCGTGCAGCTCGACCCGTGGCGGCGGGCCTCCGCCGCCGGCCTTGGTGCGGAACACCTCCTCGTAATTCCACCGACCGCGACGCAAGCGAATCAGGTTGATCACCGGTTGCTCGACGCGAATCTCGCGGAAGATCAGCCGTCCGGCGAGCAGGTCGGCCAACAGGTACCGCGCCTCGAGGCGCTCGGCCGTGAGCACCACCGCCCCGAGCGAGTCGCGCACCGAGACGTCCTCGAGCACCACATGATTGAAGAGCGAGCCCCGGATGCCGCCGAATTCCACCCGCCCGGCCACCCGGTTCGACACCATCGAAGTGAGCATCCGTGCGAGCAGTCGCTGCCCGGGCGGCGACCAGAGCACCGCGGCGGCACTGCCGAGCACGCCGCAGACGAGCACCATCACCGGCAGGACGAAGCCCGCGGTCAGCCACCGACGCAGGCGGCGCATCAGAACGCCTGCCCCACCGAGAAGTGGAGCGTGTAGCGCGGACGCTTCCGGTCCTGCACGAAATTCTCGCGCAACAGCACCAGGTCACCGGCGGCGTTGGTGGTGTACACCGCGCCGGATTCGAGTTGGTAGTTGTTGTAGCCGACATCGAAGCGGATCGGGCCAAGCGGCGAGGCGATCCGCAAGCCGGCGCCGGGCGTCATGCGAAGGCGCGCGGTCCCCGAGGCGTCCCAGAGCGCGCCGACGTCGGCGAACATGGCGAAGCGCAGCCGCTGGCTGAACACCGGCGATGGCAACCGCAATTCGAGGTTGGCCACCGCGATGCGGCTGCCGCCGGTGGCCGAAATCCGTGCGGCCGTCGGGGAGAAGTCGCCCTCCGGGCTCACCGAGTCGGCCGGGACCACATAGACCACCGGCCCCAACTCGTTGCGATCATACCCGCGGACATCGTTCGGACCGCCGGCGTAGAAGCGCTGCTCCGGCGGCACGAAGTTCTCGACGCCGCCGGCGCGCAGGCCGACCTTCGGCGCGAAGATCGCCCCGACCCGCACGTGCCCCGCCACGGTGACGCTGCGCGTGATCGGCACGAAGCCGGCCGCGTCGCCCACCACGCGGGTGAACTGCTGCAGGGGGGAGGAGCCGATGTAGCGCGACGAGACCAAGGCCTCGACTGACAGAATCGAGCCGCGCGTCGGATCGAGGAAGTTGTTGACCCGGACGCGCTCGGCACTCAGCCCGAGCGTGGCCAGCACGCGCCGCTCCTGGAGCTGGGCAATGTCGGCCGCGACGCAGGCGTTGAAGAAGGCGCAGAACGAGGCGGCGTTGGCCTCCGTCTGGCCGTACGCCAGCCGGTACGAGAGCGTCACCGGGATCCGCGCCGCCGTCTCGCGCGTGAGCGACACGGAGGTGCCGATTTCCTCGCGGAGGAAGACCTTGTACTCGCTCCGCCGCTCGCCGAACACCGACAGCGTGAGCGTGTTGTCGGGCGAGAGGAAGCCGGTGCGACGCAACGACGCGTTCAGCGCGTAGTTGGCGAGGCGAGACCCGACCGAGTCGTCCCGCAGCGGTGAGCAGATCGAGTTGGCCGCGCCGAAGTCGAGCGGATCGCCGACGCCGATCTTCGAGAGCCGACCGGTGATGTCGAGCAGCCGCCCGGTGCCGAGGAAGTTCCGCGCGGTCCACCCCGCGCCAAAGCGGAAGCAGTCGTTGGTTGCAAAGCCGATCGAGGCCCGGGCTCGGTGGGCGCGCCCCTCGATCACGCCGACGGCCAGGGGCACCACCGAGTCGCCCGGCGTGAACCGCGCCGTGTCGATGCCGACCGACACGAAGCGGAAGAGCTCCGAGCCATACAGGTTGCGCTGCGACCGGTAGAGTTCCTGGTAGCGGTAGCGCTCGCCGGGACGCGCCGTCACCAGGGAAGCGATGAACGACGAGTCCACTGCGTCGCCACCCGATACCCGGAAGACCCGCACGTTGCCGAACACGGCCGCCGGACCGGGACGGAAGTCGAGCACCGCCTGGCCGACGTGCCCTGCCACATCCTCGGTGAATTTCGGTGCCGGGGCGGCGGCGCTCGGGTAGCCGAAGTCCCAGAGACGCGAGAGAATCGTGTCGCGCGTGGCCGAAATGGTGAAGCGCGAAAAGACGGCACCCACCTCGATGGGCAGGTCGCGCAACAGCTTGTCGCGGTCCACCAGCGAGTCGAGGCCGAGGATCTCGAGCGACGTGAGCCGCATCGGCTCGCCCTCGCGGATCGTGATGGTGATGTCCACGTCACGCAGCGTGCGGCGCACGAGGGTGTCCACCTCGATCTCGCGATAGCCCGCGCGACGATACAACGCCTGCAGCCGCTCGACGTCGCGACGGAATTCCTGCTCGTTGAAGAGCCGCTTCTCCCCGAGGCCGAGACCGCGGACGATCTTCCATCGCGCCAGCGCCGAGGAGTTGGTGGTGCTGATCGCGGCCGCGAGCGTCACCTCGTCGAGCCCCTTGTTTCCCTTGAAGGAGAGGTTGCGGATCACCAGCCGCGTATCCTGCGCGCCCAGCCCCGCGGCCACGGTCGTGGCGAGAAGCCATGACAGCGCCAGCGTCCGCCGAAATCGGCGCGCGGATCGAGGGGGGAGAGCCAGCATTGACCGCATTTCCTAAATCTGGTTAGTTGAAGGGGTTACGCCAACTTCTCGCCGTCCGATCGGAGCCCGATGTCCCGCGCCATCGTCCCGCTCCTCGCCCTCCTTCTGGTGGCGTGCGGCAGCGGCATCCCCCCCGGCCTCACCTACTACTGGACCGCCGACCCGCGTTCCCTCGACCCGGCGCTGTCCACCGACGTGCCCACCGGCGAGGCCGTCGCGCTGCTCTTCGACAACCTGACCCAGTTTGACCCCGATGGCGGCCTCGTGCCGGGGCTTGCCACCGCATGGTGGCCCTCGCCGGATGGCCGCATCTGGACCTTCCGGCTCCGCGCCGGCGTCCGCTTCCACGACGGGCGACCGGTGGACCGCGCCGCCATCGTGGCCTCGTTCCATCGCGCCCTCCGGATGCGGAGCGAGGGGGGCCGCATCTGGCCGCTGCTCCCCATCCTCGGCGCGGCGGCGGTGGCCGACTCCGGCGCCGCGGAGCTGGTCGGGCTGGTCGCGGTGGATGACTCCACCATCGCGTTCACGCTCACCGAACCACTCAACATCTTTCCGAAGCTCCTCGCGATGCCCGTGGCGGCGATCGTGCCCACGCCGACGCCAGAGGATTTCGGCGAGGCGCCGATTGGCAGCGGACCTTGGCGCTTCGTGAGCTGGTCGCACGACGACCTGCTCGTCTTCGCGCGCAACGACGACTGGTGGGGCGGCGCGGCGGCGAGCGACACGCTCCGCGTGCGGATCATCCCCGAGACCTTCACCCAGGGCGCCGAGTTCGAATCGGGCCGACTCTCCGTGGTCGAGATTCCGGTCAGCGAAACAGTGGCGTGGGAGGCGGCGACCGATCGCGTGCTCCAGCGCCGCGCCGCGATGCGCGCCGTCTACGTCGCGATCAACACCACCCGCGGCCCGCTCGCCGACGTGCGCGTCCGGCGCGCCCTCAATCATGCCGTCAACATGCCCGCCATCCTCGACCGCGTCATGCACGGCCGCGGCGTCCTCGCCGCCGGCAGCATTCCGCCGGGCCTCGATGGACACGACAGCACGCGAGTCCGCTACGCCTTTGACCAGGCGAAGGCCCGCGCGCTCCTCGCCGAGGCCGGTCATGCCGACGGGCTCACGCTGCAACTCTGGCGGTCGCCGCGCGCCGAGTTCGCCCGCATCGCCCAGGCCATCCAGGCCGACCTGGGGCGGGTCGGTGTCACCGTCGAGATCGTCGAGCGCGATGCCTCGACCGCCCGGGCCGCCGCGCGGAAGGGCGAGGCCGATCTCTTTCTCGCCGACTGGTGGGCCGACTATCCCGACGGGGAGAACTTCACCTTCCCGCTCTTCCATTCGAGCAACGCGGGCTCCGGCGGCAACTACGCCTTCGTGAAGGCGCCGCGCCTCGACTCCCTGCTGGAGCAGGCGCGCAGCACCCCCGACTCGGTCGCCAAGGGCGCCCTGCTCCGCGCCATCGACGCCGAAGTCTTTGATCTTGCCCCCTGGCTCTTCTGCTGGTTCCCCACCGACCTCTGGGCGCGTCAGCCCTCAATCGAGGGATGGAGCTATCCGGTGGTGTTCACGGGGCAACGCTGGACCTTCGCGCGGAAGGCGCCGTGATCCGCTACCTCGTCCTTCGCCTCGCATTGCTGGTGCCGACGCTGCTCGGTGTGCTGGCGGTGACGTTTGCCCTGCTCTATCTCGCACCCGGCGACCCGGTCGCGGCGATCGTCGGCGAACGTGCCGACCCCGCGGCGGTGGCGCGCGCCCGGGCGGAACTGCGGTTGGATGACCCCCTGCCGGTGCGCTTCGGCCGCTACGTGGCTGGCGTCGCGCAGGGCGACCTCGGCCGCAGCTACATCACCCGCCGACCGATCGTGCGCGAACTGGCCCAGCGCTTTCCCGCCACGCTCAAGCTGGCCGCCGCGGCGATGCTGATTGCCGTGCTCCTCGGCCTCGCGGTCGGGATCTGGGGCGCGATGCGGCCAGGCTCATGGGGCGACCGTCTCGCCACGCTGGGCGCCTACCTCGGCATCTCCTTTCCGGTCTACTGGGTGGGCCTGCTCCTCATCCTCGGCTTCGCGGTGACGCTGCGCTGGTTTCCGCCGTCGGGATACGGCGGCCTCCTCTTCCTGGTCCTCCCCGCCGTCACGCTGGGAATGCGCTCCGTGGCCTTCCTGGCGCGCATGACCCGCTCGGCGATGCGCGAGGTGCTGACGAGCGACCTGGTCCGCACCGCGCGCGCCAAGGGGCTGCCGACCCGCACCGTCATCCTGCGCCACGCACTCCGCAACGCTGCGCTCCCGATCATCACCGTGATCGGTCTCGACTTCGGATCGTACCTCACCGGGTCGATCCTCACGGAGACGATCTTCTCGTGGCCGGGGGTGGGGCGCTACATCCTCACCGCGATTGACAAGCGCGACCTCCCCGCGATCCAGGGCGGGATACTTTTCCTGTCGTTCGTCTTCGTGATCGTGAACCTCGTCACCGACCTCTGCTACGCCGCCGCCGATCCCCGAGTCGCCCATGATCGCGCCTGACCGCCTTGTCGTCCTGTGTGCCCTCCTGGCCGCCGCCCCGGCGTTGCCCGCGCAGTCGCTCACCAAGCGGCTCGACGCGCGCGCCGACGCGCCCGGACTCGATCGCCATCTCTGGGGCATCGCCGTCACCGACCTGAAGGGGAACCTGCTTTACGGCCGCAACGCCGATCGCCTCTTCATCCCGGCCAGCAACACCAAGCTGGCGGTGGCCGCGGTCGGGACCGCCCTCCTCGATCCCGACTTCCGCGTCGCCACGTCGCTCTACGGCACGGGGCCAGTCGTGGATGGGGTGCTGCAGGGCGATCTCGTCCTGTATGGTCGCGGCGACCCGACCTTCTCGCGCCGCTGCTACGACGTGGATGAGGCGGCCGTCGGCGCCTGCGACACCGATCCGGCAGCCAAGTTGGTGGACCTTGCCCGGCAGCTGCGGGCGCGTGGGGTGCGCGTGGTGGCCGGTGACCTGATCGGCGACGGCTCCTACTTCGAACCCCGCACGGTCCACCCCACCTGGGAGAGCTACGACCTCAACTGGTGGTATGCCGCCCCCGTCTCGGGCCTCGGCTTCAACGACAACGCAGTGGATTTTCGGATTGTTGCCGCCGACAGCGTCGGCGTGGCACCGCGGATTACCCTCTCCCCCGATGTCGGCATCGGTCGCCTCGACCAGCGCGCCGAGACCGGGCCGCGCGGCAGCCGGAGCACCTTCGACATTCTTCGCAGCGAGGACGGCGGCGGCTGGGTTGCCGCCGGCGCCCTCCCCGCCGGCAGCGCCTCGCGCACCGAGAACGCCGCCGTGGCCGACCCCAACCGCTACACCGCCCTCGCGCTGCGACGCGAGCTGGTGGCCGAAGGGATCCTGATCCGCGGCACCACCCGCTCCACCACCGACTCGCTGGCGTATCGCCACGCACGGTCGGCGCCGGCACTCGCCGAGATTCGTTCGCGCCCCGTGGCCGACTGGGTCTTCCCGATCCTCAACAGTTCGCAGAATTGGTTCGCCGAGATGCTGCTCAAGCAGCTCGGCAAGCAGTTCGGCAGCAGCGGGTCGTGGGAGGAAGGGCGTCGCGTGGTGCGCCGCTTCCTGATCGACTCGATGCGGGTCGACTCCACGCAGATCGCCATCGAGGACGCCTCCGGTCTCGCCGCGAACAACCTCGTCTCGCCTCGCGCGTTTACCACGCTGCTCGGCTACATGCGGCGCCATCCCCGCTACGAGCTCTTCGCGCGCACGCTGCCGCAGAGCGGCGCGCCCGGCTCGCTGCGGCGGCGCTTCGTGGGCACACCCCTCGAGGGCCGGGTCCGTGCCAAGACCGGCAGCATCTCCCGCGTGAACGCGCTCAGCGGCTACCTCGAACGGAGCGACGGCCAGGTCCTGATCTTCTCGATCCAGGCCAATCATCACACCCTGGGCTCGACGCGGATGATCGCCGCCATCGACAGCATCGTGGTCGAACTCGGGAAGCCGTCCGGGAAGTAGCGCCGGTCGGCTCCCCGATTATCGTTCCGCCATGTCTGACTCCCCGCTTCCGCGCGTCGCCATCGTCGGCGCCGGGCCCTCCGGCTTTTACGCCGCCGAGGCGCTCCAGAAGGCACTGCCCGGCCTCCGCATCGACCTCTTTGATCGCCTCCCGACGCCCTATGGGTTGGTCCGCGGCGGCGTCGCCCCCGACCATCCCAAGATCAAGTCGGTGACCAAGGTCTTCGATCGCATCGCCACGCAGCCAGGCTTCCGATTCCTCGGGCACGTGGACGTGGGCGACGACATCTCGGTGGATGAACTGCGCGCGCACTACCACGCGGTGATCCTCACCGTCGGGGCGCGCACCGATCGGCCGCTCGGCATTCCCGGTGAGCACCTGATCGGGAGCCATGCCGCGACCGAGCTCGTCGGCTGGTACAACGGCCACCCCGATTATGCCGACCTGACCTTTGACCTCTCGCAGCCGTCCGTGGCGGTCATCGGCATCGGCAACGTCGCCATGGACGTGACGCGCATCCTGGCGAAGTCGCCCGATGTGCTCGCCACCACCGATCTCGCGGCCCACGCCCTTGCCGCACTGCGCGAGTCCGCGGTGCGCGACATTCACCTGATCGCCCGGCGTGGCGTGGTGCAGGCGGCCTGCACCACCCCCGAGCTGCGCGAACTCGGCGAACTCGAGGGCGTGGACGTGATCATCGCCCCCGAGTATCTCGAGCTCGACGATGCGAGCCTGGCGATGCTCGAGGCCGCCGAGGACCGCACCGTCGAGAAGAACCTCGCCGTCTTCCGCGAGTGGGCCGAGCGCACGCCGACGGGCGCGCCGAAGCGGATCCACTTTCACTTCGCCACCTCCCCCGTGGCGCTCGAGGGTGAGCGGCGGGTGGAGGCGATGGTGGTCGAGCGGAATCGCCTCGAATCCGATGGCCGCGGCGACGTCCGCGCCGTGGCAAGCGGCGAGCGGCGCCACCTCGACGTGGGGCTCGTCTTCCGTTCGGTGGGCTATCGTGGCGTCCCCATGGCCGGGCTCCCCTTCGACGAGCGGCGCGGGGTGATTCCCAATCATCTGGGCCGGGTGACCGACGCGCCGGAGAGCCAGGCCCCGTTGGCCGGGCTCTATGTGGCGGGGTGGATCAAGCGGGGACCTCAGGGGGTGATCGGGACCAACAAGGCCTGCGCTGCCGAGACGGTGACGCAGTTGCTCGCCGACCACGCCGCCGGCGCGCTGCGCCCCGTGCCCGGGAGCGCGGAGGGCATCGACGAGTTGCTGGCGTCGCGCGGCGTGCGAGTCACCGATTGGGCGGCCTGGCAGCGGCTCGACATCGTCGAGCAGGGTCGCGGCGCGCCCGCGGGCCGTCCCCGGGAGAAGTTTGTCTCGGTGGAGGAAATGTTGGGTGTCATCGGGGTATAATCCCCCATGACCCTCAAGATCTACACCCGTACTGGCGACTCCGGCGAGACCGGCCTTTTTGGCGGTGGCCGAGTCCTCAAGGATCATCCTCGCGTCTGTGCCTACGGCGACGTGGATGAACTCAACTCCGCGCTTGGCGTGGTTCGCGCCACGGCGCCCAACGACTTCCACGATGCGCTGCTCGAGACGATCCAGCGCGACCTCTTCTCGATCGGCGGCCATCTCGCCACCCCCGATCCGGAACGGGTGCGTGCCGCGCTCGAGAAAGCCGAACTCGCGCCCTCGCGCGTCACCGAGTTCGAGGCGGCGATGGACGCCGCGGACAGGGAGCTCCCGCCGCTCACCGCCTTCATCCTGCCGGGTGGGACGCCAAAGGCCGCCGCGCTCCACGTGGCGCGCACCATCTGCCGTCGCGCCGAACGGAGCGTGGTGCATCTCGGCCTGACCGACGACGTCCCCGAGCTCTTCGTGATCTACCTCAATCGGCTCTCCGACCTGCTCTTCACGATGGCGCGGCTGGCCAACCATCGTGCCGGCGTGGGAGACGTGACCTGGTAAGCACCACCAAGGTGCGGCATGGCGCGGGGAGCTACCCCGTGCTCGTGGGAGCGGGCGCCTTCGGTCAGGTGCGTCCGCTCCTCGACGCATCACATCCGTCACGCCAGGTGATCGTGATTGCCGACGCCAATGTGGCGGCGGCACTCCCGTCGCCGGTGCCGGGCGCGTGGCAACTGACCTTTCCTGCGGGCGAGGCGCAGAAGAATCGAGCGGAGTGGGGGCGGCTCACCGACGAATTGCTCTCGCGGCGCATCGGTCGCGACGCCCTGCTGGTGGCCTTCGGTGGGGGCGTCACCTCGGACCTCGCGGGCTTTGTCGCGGCAACCTATCTGCGCGGCGTTCCCTGGCTCGCGGTGCCGACCTCCACGCTCGCGATGATCGACGCGTCGGTCGGCGGCAAGACCGGCGTGGACACACCCCTGGGCAAGAACCTCGTGGGCGCCTTCCATCCCCCAATCGCGGTCTGCTGCGACCCCACCGTGTTGCGCACCCTCCCTGATCGCAACTATCGCGAGGGTCTCGCCGAGGCAGTCAAGCACGCGCTGATTCTGGATGCGGAGTACGGGCGCTGGATCGCGGGGCAGCAGGAGGCGCTGGCACGCCGTGACCTCGACGTGCTGACGACGCTGATCGAGCGAAGCGTGCGCCTCAAGGCCGCGGTGGTCGAGGCGGACGAGCACGAGCGCGGCGAGCGGGCGATCCTCAACGCCGGTCACACCATCGCCCACGCGCTCGAGCAGGTCAGCGGCTACGCCCTCCCGCACGGCGAGGCGGTGGCCATTGGCCTGGTGCTCGAGACGCGTCTGGGCGAGGCGATGGGCGTGACGGCGCCGGGCACGTCCGACCGGGCCGCGGCCTGGCTGCGTGCCGCCGGACTTCCGGTGGTGCCGCCGCGCGAGCTCTCCCGGGCCGCAATTCTCGACGCCATGCAGGGCGACAAGAAGAATCGCGGGGGCAGCGTGCACGCGGCGCTGCTGGCCGAACCGGGGCGGATCGCCCGCAACGGCGAGGCGTGGACGCATCCGCTGGATGTGAGCCTGCTGGGGGCGCTGATCGGAGGGGGATGATCGAGAAGCGAGAAGCGTGGTGTCCGGGGAAGATCGCTCCACCACACCACGCTTCTCGCTTCTCGCTTCTCGCTTCTCGCTCTATCCACAAATCCGACCCAACGCCCATCCCCCCAGCCCCATCCCCCGCAACGACTTCCACGGTTCATGCACATCCCTGTGGATGAATGTGTTGTGGACGATGTGCAGGAACGGCCCAACTGACTGTGCTGTAAGTCGTTGCAATGTTTAAATTTACACGCTCTTGACACCCCTCCCGGATGCCCCATCTTGCACGGGTTGCCTCCGTCAATCTCCCGAAAAATTCGCTGCGCCCTTCTCTCCCAGAGTGGGTATTCCCATGGCCCGTCGCACCGCGCCAGCCCCGTCGCGTCACCGCATGCCGCTCGTTGCTGCCGAGTCGTTCGAGCAGTACCTGCGCGACATCAAGGACCTCCCGATGATCACGGACATCCAGGAGGAGCGGGCGCTGGCGCGCCGCGCGCGTGAGGGCGACGACATCGCGATCGAGCGATTGGTCACCGCCAACCTTCGCTTCGTCATCGCCTTCGTGAAGCGCTACCAAGGCCACGGGCTCGAGCTCGGCGACCTGGTGGCCATCGGCAACGAGGGCTTGCTGCGCGCGGTCCGCAAGTTCGACCCGGATCGCGGCGTCAAGTTCATCTCGTACGCCGTGTGGTGGGTGCGGCAGGCCGTGCTCAAGGCGCTCGCCGAACAGACCCGGTCGGTGCGCTTCCCGCTCAACCAGAACACGGCGGCGGTCCGCTTTGCCAAGGCGCAGGGGTTGCTCGCGCAGGAGATCGGCCGCACGCCGACCGACGAGGAGATGGCCACCGCACTGATGATGCCGATCGATGATGTGCGCGACGCGCGCCGGCTCTTCGTGACCGAGGTCTCGCTCGACGCGCCGGTCGAGGCGGGGGACTCCCGCGCGGCCACGCTGGGCGAGCGACTTCCCCTCGGTGAGGGCGGGGAGATCGAGACCCGCACGGACGAGATTCTCCGCAAGGACTTCATCGACCGGATCTTCCGCCGCTATCTCACTCCGCGTGAGCGCCGCATTCTCTCGCTGTACTACGGGCTCGAGCCGGACCAGGAGGCGCGCACCCTCGAGGAGATCGGCGCCGCCCTGGGCGTCACCCGGGAGCGGATTCGTCAGTTGCGCGAGCGCGCCTTTGCCAAACTGCGCGACTGCCCCGAGGTTCGCCATCTGGGGGAATTCCGCGCAGCCTGAGGGTACCCCGCCCCGTCTATCTTTGACGGATGCCGCTCCGCCCCGCCGCCCTGCCGTCGTCGTTCTTCCGTGATTCGCGGAGGGTGCCGTGAGTCATCCGCCGCTTGATCGCATTGCCGCGACCATCGGAGCCGACAGCGTCCACCTGAACGTGGACGGTCGGCTCGTGGCCACGCCCCCGACCAGCGAGGCGATGGCGGGGCTCCTCGGCCTCGCCCATGACGAGTCGTGGTCCGTGGCCATCGAGGGCGCCGGCACCTGGCAGCCCGACACGGCGATGGCAGGACTCACCGTCTCGACGCGCGGCCTCGATGAGCTCCTTGGCGTGGAGCCCGACGCGATGCGCGCGACGGTGCAGGCCGGCGTCCCCCTCGATGCGCTGCGCCAGCAACTCCTCACCCACGGCTGCTGGCTTCCGCTCGATCCGCCCGGCCGCCCGGACCGTACCATCGGTTCGGTGCTCGCCACGGCCACTGCCGGCCCGCTCCGCGCCGGCTTCGGCCCGATTCGCGATCAGGTCTCGGCCCTCACGGTGGTGCGTGCCGACGGACGCGTGGTCCGGCTCACGCGGGACGTGGACGGCGACGCCGCGCTGCGGCTGCACCTTGGCGGCTTCGGTGGCTTCGGCGTGATCACCGATGCCACGCTCCGGCTCCAGCCCCTCCCCCACGCCGACACCACCTGGGTCACCCTGGGGCCGCGCGATCGATTGACCGCAGCCGCGCGTGAGCTCGCGGACTCCCGCGTTGCGGCAGCCGCGGCGGAGCTGTTGTCACCCGCCCTCGCGTCGGAAGGCGAGTGGTTGCTCGCCGTGCGCCTCGTGGGCGAGCGCGACGCCGTCGAGGCGGAGGGACTCCGACTCCACGCGCTCGGCCACCTGCATTGGCATGAGTTGCCGCGTGAACGACGCATGCTGCTGTGGAACGGTTCGTCGCGCGGGATCTCGACGGTCCCGGTCACGCTCCGTCTCGGCGCCCTCCCGGAGGGCATCGACGAGGCGATCGACATGGTCATTGCCCACCTCGGCGAGGGGATGCTGAGCGCGGGGGCACTTGCTGGCACCATCCGATGGAGCGGGCACGCCGACGCCGTGACCGTGCGGGCCATGCGGGCGCGGTTCGCGGCCCGCGAGGTGCCGCTCACGCTCGAGCGCGCCCCGTGGGCGTTGCGCCACGCGGTGGGCCATTTCGGCGCCTATCGCGAGGGGATCGGCGGGCCGATCGAGCGACTGCGCGAGCGGCACGATCCCGCGAGCATTCTGGTCACCGGCATCACAGGGGAGTCCGCGGCATGAGAGGCGTCTGTTTCGATTTCAATGGCGTGATCGTCGACGACGAGCGCCACCACTGCGCCGCGCTGCTGGAAGTGCTCAAGGACTGGGGCCTCTCGATCGACGAGGCCACCTACTATCGCGAGTACCTCGGCTTCGACGATCGCGGCTGCTTCATGCATGCGTGGAGTCGCGCGAACCGTACCCTCGACACCCGGGTGCTCGACACGCTGATCGGGGCCAAGGGCGAGATCTATCGCCGACTCATCAGCGCCGACCTGACCCTGGTGCCCGGTGTGCAGCCCTTCGTGCGCGCGTTGCACGAGCAGGGGACGCGCCTGGTGGTGGTCTCCGCCGCACGGCGCGACGAGATCACCCACGTGCTGGACGTGGCCGGATTGGCCGATTGCTTCCACGGCATCGTCTCCGCCGAGGATGTGCAACGCACCAAGCCCGACCCCGAGGGATACCTGAAGGGGCTCACGCTGCTCGGACTCCCGGCGGTGAATTGCGTGGCCGTGGAAGACTCGCTGCCCGGCATGCGTGCCGCCCGTGCGGCGGGGATGCGCGTGGCGATGCTCACCACGTCACACGGCCACGATGAGCTCTCGGCCGAGTCGCCCGACGTGCTCTGGACGCATTTCGAGCATCGCATTCCCGAGGAGCTGCCGTGGCGTTCGACGTCATCCTGAATCCCGCAGCGGTCCGTGCGCTGAGCGAGGGGCATCATGCCCTCGCCGTCGATGTGGCCGTCTTTCGCCTCGAGGGAACCGGCACCATCAGCTGCCTGCAGGGCATGCTCACCAACGACGTGGCCAAGATGGCACCCGATGGCCTGATCTGGGGCGCCTTCCTCACGCCCAAGGGGATGATCATCACCGACGCCTGGGTGCGCCGCGACGGTGAGGCCGCCTGGGTCATCGTACCGTCGGAAGCCCGCGAGACCGTACGCACGCTCTTCGCGCGCACCATTCCCCCGCGACTCGCTAAGGTGCGCGACGTCACGGAGGCCATGATGGTCCGCTGGCTGGTCGGGGCCGAGGCCGCGTTGCCCACGCGTCTCCCGGTCGCCGTGCCCAGCGGTCCGGCGCCGTTTCGCGGGCTGGCGATGGCCGAGATGCCCGAGGCAGAGGCGGAAGAAATCCTCCGCGAGGCGGGATGGTTGACCGCGCCGACGGAGTGGAGCGCCGCCGCGCGACTCCTCGCGGGGTGGCCGGCACTGGGCCGCGAGATCGACGAGAAGACGCTGCCACAGGAGGTGGCCTTCGACGAATTGGCCGGCGTCCGTTACGACAAGGGGTGCTACACCGGACAGGAGACGGTGGCGCGTCTCCACTTTCGCGGACACGCCAACCGGGTGTTGCGTGGGCTGCTCTGGGAAAGTGGTGTGGTGCCGAGCGGGGTCGAGATCGTCCACGGTGAACGAACGGTCGGCACCATTCGAACCATCGGACAACTCGGTGCGCGCGTTGCGGCGTTGGCACTGATCCGCCGAGAAGTCGAAGTCGGAGCGACGGTGACTGCCGGCGCTGCAGCAGCGACGGTGATCGAGTTGCCCGAATGGGGCGACGCGCTCCGCGCGGGATGAACGCACAACGCCCCGGGACTGAGCCCGGGGCGCCGTGGGTGTGCATCGGGGACTGACCAGCTTACATCGGCTTGGCAGCCGCCGCCGTGCTGTCCGCCACGCGCACGCTGTCGGCGACGCGAGCCGCCTCGGCAGCCGCAGCAGCCGCAGCCGCCGCCGTGCTGTCCGCCACACGAACGCTGTCGGCCACGCGAGCCGAGTCCGCCGCCGCCTGCTCGGCAGCCTTGTTGCCGCACGCCGCCAGAGCAACCACCGCAGCCGCCATCACGAACTTCCGCATTGCTTCTCCTTGTGAGTTGAAAGTGGTCACCGAGGCCGGTACCGCGTATCGGCCGCTTCCCCCGATGCACCGTGCAACAAGTTAGGGACCGTCCGGAGCCTGTCAAGATGGCTAACTCCCGACCCGATAGGCGGTTCCCCCATTTGGCCCCCTCCCGGAGGGCGGATTGGGGCTGCCACCCGTGGACCCTTCCCCCCCTCCCGGCCTACTATGGCGTAGTCCATTTCCCCTCCCTTGGAGCCATGAATGACCCCCCTGCCGACCACCCTGGGCGCCCTGAACCGGAGCCCGTGGGCCGAGGCGCCGCTCCGTGGCCGCTCGGTTCGCGACGAGCTGCGGACCAACCTGCTCGCGGCGCTGGCCCGTGGCGGCCCGCTTTTCCCCGGGATCGTCGGCTACGACGACACCATCGTCCCCCAGCTGGTGAACGCCCTCCTCGCCCGGCACGATTTCATCCTGCTGGGGACCCGGGGCCAGGCCAAGACCCGGCTCCTCCGGGCCCTGGTCCAGTTCCTCGACGAGGTCGTGCCGGTGGTGGCGGGCAGCGAAGTGAACGACGACCCGTTCGCCCCGATCTCCAAGTACGCCCGCGACCTGATCGCCGAACGGGGCGACGAAACGCCCATCGGCTGGCTGCCGAGGGAGCAGCGCTACGTCGAGAAGCTGGCCACGCCGGACGTGACCATTGCCGACATCATCGGTGACCTCGACCCGATCAAGGCGGCCAGAGGTGGTCACTTGCTGGGCGACGAAATCACCATGCACTTCGGGTTGCTGCCGCGCGCGAATCGCGGACTCTTCGCCATCAACGAACTTCCCGACCTCTCCGGCAAGATCCAGGTCGGCCTCTTCAACATCATGCAGGAAGGCGACGTCCAGATCAAAGGCTATCCTGTGCGTCTCTCGCTCGACGTGGTGATGGCCTTCACCGCCAATCCGGAAGACTACACCGCGCGCGGCAAGATCATCACGCCGCTGAAGGACCGGATCGGCTCCGAGATCCGCACCCACTATCCGCGTGCCGTCGAACTCGGCATGGCGATCACGGCCCAGGAGGCGTGGGTCGCTCGCGACGGCAAGTCGGTGGCGGTCCCCGACTTCATCGCCGAACTCGTGGAGCAGGTGGCGTTCACGGCCCGTGAGGATTCGCGCGTGGATCGCCGGTCGGGCGTCAGCCAGCGCCTGCCGATCTCGCTCCTTGAAGTCGTGGTGAGCAACGCCGAGCGTCGCGCCATCACCACGGGGGCGGCGCGCACCGTCACGCGCGTGAGCGACGTCTACGCCGGCATCCCCGCCATCAGCGGCAAGGTGGAGTTGGAGTACGAGGGCGAGATGCAGGGGGCCGAGGCGGTGGCGCGCGAGCTGATTCGTCGCGCCGCGGGCATGGTCTTCATGGAACGCGCCTTCGACGCCGACGTCGAGCCGATCGTCGCCTGGTTCGAGCAGGGCGGTGCACTCAAGATCGGCGTGGACGAACCCACCGCCACCTGCATCGCCGCCTTTGGCCTGGTGGACGGCCTCCTGCCGGTGGTGTACGAGAGCGCCCTCGCCTCACCCGCCGACCAGGAAACGGCCGTCGCGGCCTGCGAACTGGTGCTCGAGGCACTCGCCGCGCACCAGCGGATCGCTCGGAGCGAGGAACATGGCTGGCAGCGGGTCAGGCCGGGGCGGAGGAAGGGGCAGGAGTAGGGACGGCGAACGGCGAAGGGCGAACAGCGTGACATGGTGAGGGGTGAGGGGTAAGGGGGTCATTCCCCCCTCACCCCTCACCCCTTACCGCAGATCGCTGTTCGCCCCTCGCTGTTCGCCCTGTACCACCGCCACAATCAGCGCGGCGGCCTTCTCAAATCCCATCCACTCCGTATTGATCGTGAGATGGTAGTTGTGCGGGTCGTGCCAGTCGCGATCGTAGTACTGGCGGTGGTAGCGCGCGCGGTGGGCATCCACGTCGCGGACCCGACGCTCCGCCTCGTCGAGCGGGATCGCCAGACGCTCCGCGATGAGTGTTGCCCGATGGGCGGCTGAACCGACCAGCTTCACGTGGATGATGTCGGCGCGCATCCCCACCACCGCCACGGCGGCGCGGCCAACCAGCACTGCGTCGCCGTGCGCCGCCTCCGCCACCACCTGTTCGGTGAGATGGACGAGCCGTGCCTCCTCCTGCTCAGGGAGCTCGGCCGTGGACGCGCCGAGCACTTCCGGCGTGGCGACGGTCAGGGCGCGGGCGAGTCGTTCGACGAACGTCGGCCCGCGCTCCTGTTTTTCGCTGACCTCGTCGGCCGTCATGCCGGCGCGCTTGGCGACCTCCTCCACCAGCTGGTTGTCCACCAGCTTCCAGTCGAGGGCGGTGGCGACGCGCTTGGCGACCGAAGAACCGCCGGCGCCGTACTCCCGCGAGATGGTGACCAGCATCAACCCTCCTTGCCGTGCCAGAGACGGCGTGACAACCACGCGGTGCCGATCAGCGCCGCGCCTCCACTCAATCCAATGCTCCATGCGGCGCCCAGGTGCTCGGCCACCCAACCGGCCTGAAACGCGCCAATGGGGGCGAGTCCGAGCACGACGAACGAATAGACGGCCATGACCCGACCGCGCAGGTCGTTCGGGGCAGCGAGTTGCAGCGAGGTGGCCGTGGCGATGCCCTGCGTGGCCATCGCGGCACCGGCCACGCTGAGCAGCGCCAGCGAGAGCCAGACGTTGCGACTCAGCGAGAGCGCAATCACGGCGAGGCCCAGTGTCGTGGCCCCGATCACGGCAGCGCGCGGCCGCGCCAGCCGAGTCCCGACGCCGCCAATCATCACCGCGCCGAGCACCGCGCCGAGGCCGACCGCGGCGGTCAGGGCCCCGAAGCCGCGCGAGCCGACGCGAAGGACTTCGCGCGCGTACACCGCGAGGATCGGAATGAACGACCCGGCGAGCACCGTCAACAGCACCATCTGCCATGACAACGCGGCAAGGACGGGGCGCGACTGGATGAAGCGCAGACCGGTGAAGACCGACGGCCGCACCGCGTTCACCTTGGGGATGTGCGGCGTGCGGATGCGCGACAGCCCGATCAGCACCGCCACGTAGCTCACGGCGTTGAGGGAGAACGCCGCCCCAGGACCCGCCACGGCGACGACGACGCCGGCGATGGCCGGGCCGACCACTCGGGCGAGGTTGTACGTGGTGGAGTTGACCGCCGCGGCGGAGACGAGATCCTCCGGGGGCACCAGCTCCACGATGAACGCCTGGCGCGCGGGCACTTCGAACGCCGTCGCCAGACCGAAAATCAGCGCCAGCACCCAGATCCACTCGACGGTGACCTGATTGGTGAGGGTGAGCGCGGCAAGCACGGCCGCTTCGACCAGCATGATGAACTGCAGCAGCATGATGAAGCGCCGCTTGTCCACCCGGTCGGCGACCACGCCGCCGTACAGGGTGAAGAAGAGGATCGGCAGCGTGGCGAGCGTGGAGGTGAAGCCGACGGCGAAGGCCGAGCGGGTGAGTTCAAGGACCAGCCATCCTTGGGCGATGGACTGCATCCAGGTGCCGACCAGCGAGATCCCCTGCCCCGTCAGGAAGCGCCGGAAGTCCTCATGCCGCACCGCCCGGAACGGTCCCGTGAAGAGGACCGCGCCGAGGTCGGCGAGGCGGGTGCGGAGGGTGAGGGGCATAGGCCCAAGGTAAAGGGAGGAGGGAGGATGGGTGAGGGGCACCCCGAATCACCCCCGGGGTATACTCCTCCATGCGCTACACCACCTACACCAAGTACGTCGCCGGCCTCGCCGAGCAGGTCAACCTGCAGGCGCTGCTCGACCAGCTCGGGGACTTCCTCCTCGAGTCGGGCTTTGCCGGCACGCCCTGGTGGGGCGAACCCGGCGACGACGAGGGGGAGCGCTCCCTCGACGATCTCCGCAACGCCATCCTCAAGGCGCTGATCGAATCGGGGCAGCTGACCCCCGACATGCTCAAGCTCCTGAAGGACGGCACCACCGGGGACGCCGAGAAGGACAAGGAGGTCCAGGAGGAGCTGGCCAAGCTGCTGGATCGCATCGTCCAGCGGCTCGCCGAGGAGGGGTACCTCAACCTCAGCAACGAGGCGGGGCAGACCATCCCGCCCGACCAGCTCCCCGGGGGCGAGGCGCGCGCCGCCGCGCGCACCGTCAAGTTCGACCTCAAGGAGAAGGGCGCCGACTTCCTCGGCTATCGCACCCTGCGCGCCCTCCTCGGCGCACTCGGTCGCTCGGCGATCGGTGCGCACGAGACGCCACATCTCGCCACCTCGGTCGAGAGCGAGTCCGCCAGCAAGGTCTACGAATTCGGCGACGTGATGAACCTCGACGCGGCCGCCACGCTCACGTCGGCGATCGCGCGTCACGGCCTGAAGATGCCGCTCGAGCTCGACTACGCCGACCTGCACGTCACCCAGGCCGACTATCGCTCGTCGGCGGCGACGGTGCTGATGCTCGACTGCTCCCACTCGATGGTGCTCTACGGCGAGGACCGCTTCACGCCCGCCAAGAAGGTGGCGCTCGCGCTCACGCACCTGATCCGTCACCAGTTCCCCGGTGACGTGATCAAGGTGGTGCTCTTCCACGACACCGCCGAGGAGATTCCGCCGGGTGCGCTGGCGAGCGTGAAGGTGGGTCCCTATCACACCAACACCGCGGCTGGCCTGCAACTGGCGCGGCGCATCCTGGCCGGACAGCGCCAGGAGATGAAGCAGATCGTGATGATCACCGACGGAAAGCCGTCGGCGATGACGCTTCCCGACGGGCGGGTTTACGTCAACTCCGGCGGCCTCGATCCCTCGATCCTGAAGGCGACGTACGCCGAAGTCTCGGCGTGCCGTCGCAGCAACATCATGATCAACACCTTCATGCTCGCCCGCGATCCGTACCTGGTCGAGTTCGTGAAGCAGGTCTCCCGCATCTGCCGCGGCAAGGCCTACTTCGCGTCGCCGATGACGCTCGGCCAGTTCCTCCTGATGGACTTCCTCAAGGGGAAGACGCGGCGCGTCGGCTGAACGCTACCGGAACCGGATCGTCTTCACCTTCCGGCCCTGCGGCAACATCACCCCTTCCTCGGCGCTGTTGATCAGCGCGAGTTCCGCCGCCGTGGCCGCCCCGCCACTCTCGCCCGCCAGCGCCGTCATCGTCATCGCCCGTGGCAGCGCGATCACGCGCAGCTCGCGCACACGCCGGAATTGCTGGTTGGTCGGCGTCGCGGCGAACGAGAGGAACGTTCCGTTCACCGCGTTTTGCACCTGCGGCCATGCCGCCGCGGTGGCAATGCCGAGGAACTGCCAGATGGCGCCGCGATAGCTGAAGTAGAGCACCCGGCCGCGCAGCTGCTGTCCGTTCTCGACCGTCGCGCTGAACTCCGCGGTCACCCCCTGCCCGCCGGCAATGTTGTTGGCGTTCCCCACCACGCCGGTCACCACGCCCTGCTGTGCCTGCCACGCCTGCATCGCTGCAGCGGTCGTGGTCTGCGGCACCTGGCTCAGCTGGATCTGCCCCACGCCGTTGGGCTCCACGAGCACGATCTGCTGCGTCTGGTTGATCCCCTGCCACCCGGCCGGCATGTCGAACTGGAAGCGCAGCTCGGGATGGAGATAGCGCTGCCCCTCGAAGTAGCCCTGCCGCGGATCCTGCCCGTACACCATGCGGTCGAGGCGGTCGAGGAAGCGATCGCGGCCGATGGTGAGCTTGGAGGGATTGCTCACGGTGTCGGCCCAGCGCGTGGTGGCGGCGACGCGGTCACCCGGATCGGGGTGCGTCGAGAGGAAGCCGGGAATCCGACCGCTGTTGCCGCTCGCGTCGCTCACCCGCTGCAGCGTCGCGAAGGTCTTCGGCATCTCGCGCACGTCGTAGCCCTGCGTCAGCGAGTACTTGTGGCCGAGCGCGTCGGACTGGCTCTCCTGATCGCGGCCGTACTTGAGGAAGAGGACGCCGAGGCCGGCACTCCCCAGCTGCGCCACCTGTTCGTTCTTGGTGAGAATCGCTGCACCGATCACGCCGATGGTGCCGACCTGCTGGCGGGAGATGGCGGCGACCGTGTGCTTGGCCGTGACGTGGCCGATCTCGTGGCCGATGACGCCGGCGAGTTCCGCCTCGGAGTTCATGTAGGCCAGGATGCCACGGGTGATGAAGATGAAACCACCCGGCGCCGCGAAGGCGTTGACCATCGGGTCGTCGATCAGGTGGAACTCCCACGGCAGGTCGGGTCGCTCACTGGCGCGGGCCATCCGCATCCCGATGCCGGCGATGTAGGCGGTCAGCGCGGTGTCGGGATAGAAGCCGGTCTCCTCGCGGGCCCGGACCACCTCGCCCTTGCCCATCTCGATTTCCTGGGCCTCGGACACGAGGGAAAGCTGGCGCTTTCCCGTGACGGGATTCACGGCACACCCGGCGAGCAGCAGGGCCACGGCAATCAGGGACGTCGGACGCATTCGCTCCTCGGGGAGTTGGGGGCCTATCATTCAAGGACTGATGACGACCTCACCGAAGGATACCACACGAACCGCCTGGACCGGATGGACGCCGGCCCAGGGGTTTCCCTTGCCGGGAGCGGCCGCCGGACCCGACGAGCGGATCTCGTTCATCCTCCGCCTCGGCCGGTCGCTGCACACCTCGGGCTACGCGGCCCATCGTTTGGAGGAGGCACTCGAACTTTCGAGCGATCGGCTCGGCCTCGAGGGGCAGTTCTTCTCGACACCCACGTCCATCATGGCGTCGTTCGGCCCGCAGGACGACCAGCGGACCTTCCTGATCCGCGTGGAGCCGGGCGAATCGAACCTCGGCAAGCTCGCTCGAACGGATGAGGTGACCCGCGAAGTGCTGAGTGGGCAGCTCACGCCGATCGAGGGATCGCGGCGGCTCGAGGCGATCGAGCTCGCACCACCGCCGTACCCCGTCTGGCTCACCACCGCCGCGTTCGCCATCGCCTCGGGAAGCTCGGCACGCTTCCTCGGTGGCGGCTGGCACGAGATGGCCGCGGGCCTCGGTATCGGCCTCGTCATCGGCCTGCTCTCGCTCGTCATCTCGCGGGTGCACGGCCTCAGCCGCGTCTTCGAGCCAGTGGCCGCCCTCACCGCGTCGCTGCTCGCCGCGGTCATCGCCACGGCGGGCTTCCCGATCTCCGTCTTCATCGCCACGCTCGCCGGCGTGATCGTGCTGATCCCGGGCCTCATGCTGACCACCGCCATGACGGAGATCTCCACGCGGCACCTCGCCTCGGGGACGGCGCGCCTCATGGGCGCGATCGTCCTGCTGATGGGCATCACCTTCGGCATCGCGCTCGGCAGCAAGGTCTCGGCGCTCATCTTCGGGAAGATCGTCTCCACCCGCATCACGCAGCTGCCGGAATGGACGCTGCTGATCTCGCTGGTGATCTCGGCACTGGCCTTCGTGGTGCTGCTCAAGGCGCAGTTGCGCGACGCGCCGTGGATCGTCCTCGCCGGCGCCCTCGCGGTGGTCGGCGCCCGCATCGGTGGCGACACCCTGGGCCCCGAACTCGGCGCCTTTGTCGGCGCACTCCTCACCGGCATGGGCAGCAACTGGTACGCGCGCCTCACCAACCGCTCCTCGCAGATCGTCCTCGTGCCCGGACTGCTCATGCTCGTCCCCGGCAGCATCGGCCTGCGCTCGCTCACCTCGCTCCTCGACAGGGACGTCATCGTCGGCGTCGAAGGGGCCTTCCGCATGGTGCTGGTCGCGATCTCGCTGGTGGCAGGGATCCTGATCGCGCAGGTGGTGAGTCCGAAGCGGCGGTTGCTGGGGTAGGACGAGAAGCGAGAAGCGAGAAGCGAGAAGCGTGGTGCGGCGGAGAGATCTTACCGTGACACCACGCGTCACGCATATCGCCTCTCGCTTCTCGCTTCTCGCGTATCGCGAGAACCCCGAAAACTCCCGGTACCCCA